>NZ_JBWDNU010000005.1:0-505038 GCF_056269365.1 Paenibacillus sp. JT22N12
GTGTATCCGGTATTAGCATCCGTTTCCGGATGTTATCCCAGCCTTGAAGGCAGGTTGCCTACGTGTTACTCACCCGTCCGCCGCTAACCCCGTTGAAAGCAAGCTTTCAACGAAATCCGCTCGACTTGCATGTATTAGGCACGCCGCCAGCGTTCGTCCTGAGCCAGGATCAAACTCTCCATAAAATGACTCATTACGTACTAGTATTGCTATTCTTTCACTTAAAAAAGTGAAAGGGCAGATCGCTCGTTGTTCAGTTTTCAAAGAACAAATTCTATCTTGCTGCCTGCCGTTTTAGCGGCCGGAATAAGAATATACCATGGCCCAGAAATATATGCAACCCCTTTTTTCAATAAATTGAAATTTTCATTAAAATTCCTTCTTTCCACAGCTGCCTGCGGAATAACAAATTCCATGGGAATGGCTAATGACAAGATGCTGTAGACGAAAAGGTCCGCCATGTTTTTGTGCAGGAGCGAATCGTATGAGCTTATATGTCAGATTCAGGGCAAGAGATAGGAGAATGCGTTCACCACTGTCACGAATCCTCTTCTATTATAGACATGCCAGATGCTGCCGGATATAGATGGAATTTTACCTTGCAGCTTTTCCGCTTATGAAGAAGCATTAGCTGGTATCTACTTTTATGGAAAAATAGAGTGTCGTCCCCTGCTCTTCTGAAATATCGACCCATATGCGGCCATTCATCATTTCCACCAATCGTCTGGAAATAACCCATTCTAGTCCCAGTGCCGCCTGATCGGTGCCTCGATGCGAAAAGCTCAATGCGGCGAAATTATGCAGCAGCAGCTCTATTTTCTCAGTTGGAATCCGGGTATGTGTTCCTCCTATCTTAATAAGCAGTTCCATCTCATGCTCGCTAACGTTTGACTCACCGGGTTCGATCGATAGTGATATTATGCCCTTGGTCGTATATTTAAGTGCATTTCCCACCGCCATGACCAGGATCTGGCAGATTCGCGCCTGATCCCCGAAAAGGGCAGCAGGCATGTGCGGGCTAATTCTGCTCTCCAACCTTATCCCGTTCCCCGTCAATTGACCGGCAAATCTGTCCATAATGTCATCGACACAGCCATACAGGTCGAAAGGAAGATGGTCCAGCAGCATGGTACCTGCTTCGATCTCCGCCAGATCCACCACATCGTTCAGAAAGACCATCAGCTCTTCGCCGCTGAGTTGCACGATTCTGGCATAATCCTGCTGCTCCTCCGACAGATCCGTATCCTGCAGGAGGCTGGTCATTCCGATCACTCCATTCAGGGGCGTGCGGATGCCATGGCTGATCATTTTCAGGTAAAGACTTTTTTCCGCATTTGCCTGTTCAACGCTTTCCCGTGCCCTCGCTGCCAGTTCCTTCATTAGCTGCAATTCTCCCTGCAAGAGATCCCATTCCACAGCATAGCCAATCAACGCGGACATGGAGCTTAACAGCACTGCATCCTTGTCATCAAAAACACGGGAGGAGCTGTCGTCCAATGCGCACAATGTGCCGAATATACGGCCGTCGCCGAGTGTAACACGCACACCGATGAAGGAGCAGTTCTTCAGCGCAGTAGTCAACGGCTTGGCGGACGTCAAGGGATGCTCAGATACATTCCCGATCATCAGTGCCTCCATGCTCCCTTCTATAAGAAGCGGACAATAGGAGTGCTCATAAGGTAGAATTACTCCTTCATCCAGCAGAGCTTCCTTGCGGTTGTGGACTTTCAGCATGATCGTCGATTCCTTGTCGCTTGCCGCCAAGTAAAACGTGCTTGCCTGGAGTAATTGATTCATGGTCTTCCATACTTGTTCTATTGTCTCATCCAGTCCACGATAATCCAATTCGTCACCTGCTTTCTTTAATTGTTAGCCGAAAAGCACACAAAAAAAAGCCAAAGAAAGCGATCACGCTTTTCTTCGGCTCCTGACTAGCGTATATGAAAAATATATCTTGTCAATTTGACCACGTATTTAATTTTTAAATGTATACACAAGAATGCTTTTGTCCCTCTCAAATTTCCAATCGAGGAACAATCCTTCAACGGTTTTCCCAAGAATCTGCTTCATATCCACGTCATGGGCAAAGTGATGCTTCTCCAGCACGCGTTTGGATATCCGAAGCGTTCCTTCATAGCCCAAATCCAGCAGCTGCTTCTCGATCTTGATCAGCAATCCATAGCGGATAATGATCAGCGTCCGGGAATTCGTCCAGTAAGAATGGATGCGGTCCGGAATTTTCTCGCAAATTTGGGTTATATGCCCCACTCTTTCATGAATTGCATCTTTGCCTTCGTAGCTGTCATCTTCATTATTTTTTTCACCGGAAAACAATCCCACCATAATTCCCGAGTGATGCTCCAAATCCCAGTCATAAAAAAATTCCTCAATTTCCTGATGAAGCGTGTCCTTAATATATTCATTCAAATCGGGGATTATCGAATCCATTACCAGCTTGCGCGTGTCCCGAAAGGCCTCTTCCTTCTGCTGATGGAGCATCAGCTTCTCGACCGGTCCGATAAAATTGCGAAGATGCATGGTAATGCACCGTGAATCATAAGAGATATGGATGGATTCCGGTCCTTTGCCAAAGCGATCGCGCAGCAGCTTGCTGATAAAACTTGATAATTGGCTTGATATCTCTTTTTCTTCCAAGAATATCCGTCCTTTAGCTCCAGACTTATGCCCCGTGCCATCATTCAGTATACATCATTAATGGGCTGACAACCAGATCCGTCATTTCGGCCCTGTCCGGATATCTGTCGCGCGAAGGCGTTGGTGGCAGATTTTGTGTTTCTACTATAAATCGATAGGTTCACGTTTTTAAATTTGGAAGTGACGGCCTGCCACTATCATATCTCCCCTTGTCCCTGTAACCAAATAAGGGAAAACTGAATAAACTGAAGGATCGCGCAAGCATCTTACAGCAGCTTCACCAGATTGGAAGTTTCATATGGATAAGAACTAATCATAGAAAGGAGACTTCATTTGAGCAAAGTTTCAGTCATCATGACAAGCTATAACAAACCGGCCTTTGTCGGAAAAGCCATTGAAGGCATTCTTGGTCAGTCCCACGCGGATTTCGAACTCCTTTTAATGGATGACAATTCAAATGAGGAAACCGATCAGGTCATCGCAGCTTATCTGCAGGACAGCCGGATCCGCTATGTTAAAAGTCAAACAAAAGATATTGCCGAAAGGGCGGCTACCATCCGGTATGCTTCTCTTATCAATCAGGCAATTGACCTGTCAACAGGAGATTATATCACGTATATTACGGATGATAATGTGTATCGTCCGCAGAGACTTGAGAAAATGACAGCTTTCCTGAGCGAGAATCCCGAGGCGAACATCGTCTACTCCTCATCCATTACCAATCATATTAAAGATGACGGCACAATCACCAAATCGGTGTTCCGGCCTGCCGGGCGTCTGACCTGGCTCGCTCCCTGTGCGGTGGATCATTGCTCCATTATGCATCGCAGCTCCATCCTGCCCAGGATTTATGAACGCTGGGGCTCCTATTGGGATGAGAATCCTGAATATTACCGGATTGGCGATGCCAGATTTTTTTGGAGACTGAATCATTATTGGCCTTTCCATCCTTTGGATGAAGTACTGGACGATAACTATATGACGGAGGGATCCTTTCACAGCCAGTTGTTCTCCAGGGAAAAATCGCAATTTATTCAGCTTCTCCCCCAGCAGCTTGACTGCAGGGAGCTGCGTGAGTCGCTCAGGCAGCAGCAGTCAGGAAAAATCGGATGAGCATCTATCTGCGTAATTATTGGGCATTGTTCAACGAATTCATCGAAGCCTTTGAGAGCATCAAATATAAGCATATTCCTTTGGGACTGTTATCCAATTTCTATCAATATTTGAGCGATGACATCAAAAGGTCAATGAGTGAAGCACAGTTTCAGGCCGTTTTGAAAAATCCCGTTACCGGTGACCAGGAAATTCAGCCTTTATTTGACCGGTATATGACGCCGTTCGTGAAACAGGAGGCTCCCTGTGAAGGCGGGAAAATTCTTGTGAACGGCACGTATCACCGTTTTCAGCCCAGCGTTTTTCTGGAGCGCTTTGACCCGCAAACCACCATGCTGTTATCCCGCGGCAAACCCTATCTGGGAATTCCGGTTGTTACCTTGAGTCATTATGAAACGGATGTGTCCGATACAGTGCGGGAATTAACGGAGGCTTGCGCCGGCCTGTTTGCACAATATGCCGATCATCCGATCTTTCGCGACCAGCAGTTTCAAACCAGAACGCTGGACGATATTCCGCGGATGATTAAAGCGATGTCGTCTGTGGAAAAGATGCTCCAGAACGTTCCGGTGTCCTGCGCAGTCGTCGGGACGACAGAGGATCTTACAAGCCGTGTTCTCTGCCTGGTCGGGGCATCCATGGGAGTTCCCTCGGTATGTCTCCAGCACGGAGTCATTATGGGAGAAGAAGCCTTCCTTCCTGTATTTGCGACTGTCCAGGCGGTTTACGGGCAGTATGAAATGGATTGGTATGCCGGCAAGGGGACCCGTCCCCAGCAAATCAAAATGGTGGGGCATCCCCGTTACGATGTCATTTATACGCGGGCCCGCATGCCGGCTTCGAATATTATCCATTCGTTGTCGTTGCAGCCGGATACAGCCAAAATACTCATGATTACGCAGCCGCAGACGAACAAAGCCTTATTCACCCGGTCGGTAAAACTGATCGTGCAGTCCCTGAATGTGGAAGTCTTGATCAAGCCGCATCCCTGGGAGAAGAAGAAAGGCCTGATTACGGAATATCAGCAGTTGGAAACGGAATTCCCCACAGTCCGGATCGTCCCTTCAGAAGTGGATCTATACGACCTGATTCCCCACACTGACATCGTGGTTATGGAAAATTCTACGGTGGGACTGGAAGCCATGTTATTCGGCAAAGCCGTTATCGTGTTCAGGGACCCGGATGCTGAAAAACAGTACAGCTATTACGACGATATGCATCCCTTCATCCAACTGACGCCGGAGGGTCTTGCCGGTCAGATCAAGGAAGCGGTCGGCAGTGCAGCATTGCGGAAGCAGCTCCAATTGAAAATAAAGCAGTTTGCCGATTATGCCTATCCCCTGAAATTAGCGGGACCTGAGCTTCTGAAGCTGCTTCATGAATTATCAGGACATCCCCCTTCACCTTCACCTTCACCTTCCAATCCTATAGTCAAGGAAGGAATGCTGGTCAAGAACGGCAGTCAGCAGGCAAGCAAAATTGAAAACGGCTGTTTGCGGCCCTTCTCATCGACCGATGTATTTCAGCAATCCGGATACAGATGGGATGATGTGTATCAGATCGACGATCGGCTCCTGTCGCAAATACCCGCCGGTGAAATGATTTATGCGGACAGCACCGGGACAGAACCATCCGATACGCACTGTGAGCTGTTCCCTGCAGAAGGGTGCTTGATCAAAGGTTCGGGGCCTGAAGTCTATCAGATCGAATCAGGTTTGAAGCGCCTGCTTGTGGATGCGGATTTGCTTCGCTTGGACGCTCCGGGGGAGGTCGTCTATCACATCGACGACCGGATTCTGCAGCGGATACCAACGGGCTTACTCCTCCGGAAATAAAAAGAGGAAAGAATGTGTTTGCGATCGATAAATTAGCCATAACGGGCGGGAAGCCCGTAAGAAAAAAGCTGTTGAAATATGGCGGCCAGTGGATTGAAGAGGATGATATCCGCGCGGTTATGAACATCCTGAAAAGCGACTTTCTCACCACCGGCCCCTCCGTGGCGGAGTTTGAACAGATGCTGGCGGAGTATGTCGGCGCCCCCTATGCCGTAGCCTTCTCAAGCGGAACAGCCGCTCTCCACGCCGCCTGCTGCGTGGCGGGAATCGGCCCCGGCGATGAAGTCATCACCACTTCCCTGACCTTCGCCGCAAGCGCCAATTGCATCTTGTACTGCGGGGCAAGTCCGGTATTCGCCGACATCGACGAAAACACCTATAATATTGACCCTGCCTCTATTGAGACCAAAATAACGACTAAGACCAAAGCGATCCTGCCCGTGCATTTTGCAGGCCAGCCCGTTGATTTGTCAGCCATTATGGACATTGCCGCAAGGCATGGCCTGATCGTGATTGAGGATGCGGCTCATGCGCTTGGGGCCGAATACGGCAGCCAAAAAATTGGCAGCGGGGGAAATATGGCCTGCTTCAGCTTTCATCCGGTCAAGCATATAACAACAGGCGAAGGGGGAGCCGTCACCACCCATGATGCAGCTTTGTACGAGAAGCTGGTTCAGTTCCGGAGCCACGGCATTATCAGGGACCCCGGCAGCCTTACGCTGCAGTCCGGAGCATGGTATCACGAAATGCAGTTTCTCGGCTATAATTACAGGCTTACAGATTTCCAGGCCGCTCTCGGAATCAGCCAATTCCGCAAGGTCGACCGCTTTCTCAGCCTGCGCCGCGAATATGCGTCTCTATATACGGAGGCTTTCAAGGATATGAGGGAGCTGAGCCTCCCTTCCCAGTCTCCAGCTTCTCTATCGTCCTGGCATCTCTATACGATACGCTTGAATACCCGTTGCTTGAATGCGGACCGAAGGGATATCTATGACGCTTTATGGAAGGAAAACATTGGCGTTAATGTGCATTACTTACCAGTTTACCTACATCCCTACTATAAACAGCTCGGATATGAGACGGGCCTTTGCCCTAAAGCGGAGCAGCTGTACGAGGAGCTGCTCACTCTACCCTTATTTCCCAGAATGTCGCGAAAGGATGTTAATGATGTGATCACGGCACTAAAAAAAGTGCTGCATTATTATTCTAAATTGTGAGCAGGGGAGCAGGTCCTATGAAAATAGCGGCTATTGTCCAGGCAAGAATGAATTCCACCCGGCTGCCCGGAAAAGTCCTTCAGGAGGTACTGGGCAAACCCCTGCTCCGCTATCAGCTGGAGCGTGTGAAAGAATCGGCATTCATCAGCGATTTGATCGTCGCCACGTCTGTCTCAGCTGCGGATGACCCGATTGCCGCGTTATGCCAATCGCTTGGAGTCAACTTTTACCGCGGCTCTGAATCTGATGTATTGGAGCGCTATTACGAAGCGGCTTTGCAAAGCGGCGCTGATATCGTCGTCCGTCTTACGGGAGACTGCCCGCTGCACGATCCCGGCATCATCGATCAGGTCATTCAAGCTTACCTGGACTCGCCCGCTTCCTATGATTATGTATCCAATACTCTCCAACGGACCTTCCCGCGCGGTCTTGACACAGAGGTGTTCTCAATCGATGCCTTGACCAAGGCCCACGCGGAAGCCTTCGAGGAATCGGATCGCGAGCATGTTACCCCGTACATTTACAGGCATCCCGATTCCTTTGAAATCCTGCAGCTCACCAACAGGCAGGATTGGAGCCGCTACCGCCTGACCGTCGATACGCCAGAGGACTTTCGACTCATTCGGCTGATTCTGGAGGCGCTCTACCCGTCAAATCCCCTTTTTGGCATGGAGGATATTCTGCAGCTTCTGGACCAGAACAAGGATTGGAGCCGATTAAACTCGCATATTGAGCAAAAAAAATGGTAAACAGGCCATTATGGAGGTGAGGATACATGTTTATCCGTGCTGATGCTTCCATTGAAATGGGAACGGGTCATATCATGAGATGCTTGACAGTGGCTGAAATGTGGAGGGATTCAGGAATTCAGTGCCAGTTTATTACCCGGGCATTGCCGGGTGATTTGAATCATTTCATTACACAGCAGGGGTTCACGGTCATTTCCCTTGCCGGTCTCGATGCTTCGGCAGGATGGGAGGAGGACGCGGATCAAACCCTTGCCATACTGGCTCCTTATGCTCCCGTCGACTGGATTCTGGTGGACCATTATAATCTGGATCTTGCATGGGAGCTGAAGATCAAGCCCTTCGTAAACAAACTGGTTGTCATTGATGATTGGGCGCACAGGCGGCATGCATGCGACCTGCTTATTAATGCCAATATTTACGATGAGGCTGCAGCTCATACACAGAGAGCGAATGTGCCTCCCGGCTGCCTGACCTTACTCGGCCCCTCCCATGCCCTGCTGCGGAACGAATTCAGGGAAAGGGCCAAGATACCCCGCGTCAGGGACGGCAGCATCCACCGGATTCTTGTAAGCTTCGGAGGCAGCGACCATACGAATCAGACAAGTAAAATATTAAGAGCCTTCAAGCAGCCGGGATTTTCTTCTATCCAAATTGATGTCGTCATCGGCCGGGCCAATCCGTTCCAGGCGGAAATTCAGTCTTTATGCGCCGGTCTGCCCCAGGTGCAGGTACACCTTCACAGCGATGACATGGCCACCCTGATGCAGAAGGCCGATCTTTGTATAGGCGCTGTGGGGACGACCTCATGGGAGCGGTGCTATCTGGGACTTCCGGCACTTTGTTTGACGGTGGCCCATAATCAATCGGATGCAGCGGCATTCCTGCACCAGGCAGGTGCCGTTATTCATCTTGGATGGTTTGAGAACGTCACAGAGGACGATATCGCCCGATCGGTGAGACATGTCATGGAGCAGCCTTCGATTGCTGCTGACATGTCTGTCAAAGCCAGACGCATCATGAAGGACTACGACCGGCATGCAGCCATGCTCATTCCTGCATGGTTATCCAACGATAAGGCGGTGAACACGGATGAATGAAATCATGATCGCAGGCAGAAAAATCGGCTCTGCTGCGGAGCCCTTCATCATCGCGGAAATGTCCGGCAATCATAATCAGTCACTGGACCGCGCCCTCCAAATAGTAGAACAGGCCGCAATGTCCGGCGCGCACGCGCTGAAGCTCCAAACCTACACGGCAGACACGATGACCTTGAATATCCAATCCGGTCAATTTCATATTAATGACAAGGCGAGCTTATGGAATGGTCAGTCCTTATACGATTTGTACAATCAGGCCTATACCCCCTGGGAATGGCATCAGGCCATCTTTGAATACGGGCGCAAGCTGGGCTTGATCGTGTTCAGCTCCCCGTTTGATGAAACGGCGGTTGATTTTCTGGAGACGCTTGGCGCCCCCTGTTACAAAATTGCTTCTTTCGAGAATACGGATCTCCCGCTCATACGCAAAGCAGCATCGACCGGGAAGCCCGTTATTATTTCAACCGGAATGGCCACTGTCTCTGAATTGCATGAAGCTGTAACGGCATGCAGGGAGGCGGGCTCGGGGCAAATCATTTTATTAAAATGCACCAGCGCTTATCCGGCGCCGGTCGATCATTGCAATATTGCGACAATTCCCCATATGCAGCAGCTGTTTGACTGCCCTGTCGGCTTGTCCGATCATACGCTTGGCATGGGCGTAGCCATTGCCAGTATTACGATGGGAGCCTCTGTTATCGAGAAGCATTTCACGCTGTCGCGGCAGGAGGGCGGAGTGGATTCGGCTTTTTCCATGGAACCGGCTGAGATGAAGCTGCTGGTGGAAGAGTCCGATAAAGCCTGGCGGGCGATGGGAAAAATTGCATATGGCCCTGATGAAGCCCAGCAGGCATCGCTCCAATTCAGAAGATCCCTGTACGCGGCTGCGGACATTAAGAAAGGGGAAGCTTTCACCAGGCAAAATACAAGAATTATCCGGCCGGGATACGGCCTTCCGCCCAAATATTATGAGCTCATTCTGGATTCCAGGGCTGTGGCGGATATTGATGAAGGGACCCCTTTGAGCTGGGATCTGATAATAGGAGGCTGAAGCGGTATATGGATATCCGGGAGGCGACGGCGGAGGATGCACAGCAGCTATTCGATTGGCGCAATGAACCTGCGGTTAGAGAAATGTCCTTGGAAAGCGGTCCGTTGGATTGGGAGACCCATCTACGCTGGCTTAATAAGGCACTCCTGAACGAAGATCTGAAAATTCTGATGGTTATGGAGGAACAAGAGCCGATCGGCACTTTCAGACTGGAGCGTCTGGCCCCGTCGCTTGTCCTCATCAGCATCATATTATCGCCTTCATCCCGGGGGAAGGGTTATGGATCTTCAATCATTCAGGCTGCATCGGCAGTATGCGAAAAATATTTCGGCAGCGTGACAATCCGGGCTTGTATTAAAGCCGGGAACAGCATTTCGCAAAAAGCTTTTGCCAAGGCGGGCTACCAGCTGGATGCTTATATTATGGAATTCCGCTGCTGAATGCCTTATAGGTGGATGAACCAATTCATATAGACGAGTTCCCTGAGCATGACCCATAGCATATTCTGTCATTATCTGGACTATCCACCAAAAAGGAGTGGTGAAAAACATGGGTTTGCGTAAGTCACGTCTCCATTCCACTTGCCGTAAACCAAAGGGCTATCGAAAAATAAGGATTGTCTCCAGCTGCCATAAATCAAAATTGCGCAGGAAAAGAAGTAAACAAACCTGCAATTCAAGCCTGAGAAGACTTCAGGCGCAGGTGCTTGCTTCGTCGGCCAGCCTGGAGCAGCTGACTGCAAGCGTTTCGTCCATGACGACATTCGTGAACCAGACCCGCAATGACGTGAATGTATTGCAAAATGAGTTCACCGCTTTGTCGGCAACGAATCAGGATATAAGAGAACAGTTCATAGCCAGAATAGGCACGACGATTAATATCGAAACACCTGCCGGATCCGTGACTGGTCTGCTCATCGCCGTTGGCGACGATTATCTGGAGATTCTGGAAACTTCCGGAACGACTGCGATTGTCAGAATTGCAAAAATCAATTCCTTCAGCTGATTCCAATTAAGGAGAGAGGGTCTTAATCATGAATTTTTCCGGTATTATGACAACTTTCATCGGCCGGAACGTTGAGAGCTTTCAGGAGGGACAATTTCTGACAGGTAAGCTGGTCGGCGTTTCCGAAGGAAACTTGATCATTCAGGTGGTTCAGAACATCTACTCCCCGGTGTCGGGGCAGGCTCATGTGCTGATTCCAAATATCGATTTTGTCCGCATTCTTCCATAGCTGACCGAAACCAGTGCCTCCATTGCGCATAATTATCCTGGTTGGAGCGGGTGATGCTTGTATGGCGGAGTCTGCGGTGGTAGAGAACATTAGGGACATGCCGGGCGGAAAAAGAACGGGACATGCGGCTGAGCATCTGGAAATCCTCGTAAAGCCGCCCATCAAATATGCCTTCTTCCCACCAGCCGCCGATCTCTCTTAGAGCGGTCAGGCGATAGAGACGGGGAGCAATGGGCGCTGCTTCATCCAGGAGCCGCTTCTCGTCCAACTCGGACATGGATGACACGGTTCGCCTGAAAAGGAGCTCTTGGTTGGAGCGCATCAGCCATTCATCGTGGTTGGCGTAAAGAACGCTTATACCGTCTGCATCCGCAATGGATACAGCCAGGGTCTGCAAACAATCAAAAGCAAGCCAGTCGTCGGCATCCAGCTCCAGAAGCCAGCTCCCCCTCGCAGCTGCAGCCGCCTGGTTCAGGCAGCAGGATTTGCCCTGGTTATGTTCGCTGCGCAAAAGCCGCACACGGGGATTCTCCAGAAACTGCTCCAGCTTCTCGGCCGTCGCATCGCCGGATCCGTCATCCACGATGATCAGCTCCCAGGATGAAAAGGATTGTTCAAAGACACTGCGGATGGACCAGGGAAGGAAATCAGCGCTGTTATACGTGCAAATAACAATAGAGAAAATGGGGTCCTGTTCAACCGGGCTGACAGGCGAATTGTCCCTTGTCAGAAGCGGAGCAATGCGCGGCCACTGGTCCTTCTCTTTTCTCCAGGATGGAGAATATGAGATGGGCTGGCTCCTCAATCGCGCCGCGGGGAATTCCCTCCAGCTCCAGTCTGCCGACAAGCGATGCATCATTTCATACAGTACATAGCCGCCAAATGGAAGCCAGTCCCTGGCGGCAAAGCCTCCGGCGACCAGCACCGCAGCCTTGCGCCAAACCACCGGTCCCCTGGAAGCTGAATGCCTGTCATCTCCTGGCCTTATGGCAGTGTCTCCGCTGAGACAGAGTCCTGCATGATGGAAGGCAAGCTCATCCAGACAGGATTGAAGCTCCGACCGGAAACCGGATTCCATTCGCTCACCTGCCAATAAAGTAAGAAAAAAGGGCTCGGCATCCCATGTAATGGCTTCATTCAGGAATTCGCCGGGATGGCCTTCGATCTTATGAATGGACCAGGAGGGCGCTTCTTGTATAACCGTTTCCTCTGTCATTTCGGCCATAAGGGAACGGCCTTCCGGATTTAAGATGAACACGTTCACAGTCCCACTTTCCCTCCGATGGCAGAAGGCATAACGGCGGCTTCTTTCTTATCTAATATATGGCTATCTGCGGAGATTGGTTCACTATTTCTTTTAACCCTAAGCTAAAGCCAGTGCGGGAATAAACAATCCTCCAACCGCCATGGGTTAAAGCTTGACCATTTAATATTCCTTGACAGGAATATTCCAAAAGGGGTATATTTAGTATATAAATTCCATCGATCAGTCCCGGTAAGCTTGTGCTGGAACACCAGGCCTCGCTATAATGAATACTTGGGCAAATTAAATCGTTTGAGAGTGGGTTGAGGCTATGAATGCATTGACTTTCAGTGCTCTTGCTGAGCCCAACCGTTTAGACATTGTCGAGCTTCTGCGCGACGCTCCTCTCCCCGTGGGGGAAATTGCCGATCGGCTTGGGCTCAACCAGCCGCAAGTATCCAAACATCTTCGCGTATTAAGCGATGCCGGACTCGTCGAGGTGCAGCCGGTCGCCAATAAGCGGATTTACAAGCTGCGTCCCAAATCGCTCATGGAGCTGGACGAGTGGCTGGAGTCCTTCCGCCATATTTGGGAGGAGAGGTTCGACCGTTTGGATGAGTATCTGCGCGAACTGCAAGAAAAGGAAAAGAACAGCAAAGAGAAGGATTAGTTCCAAATCAAACTGTTGTCCAAAAAATCACCCCGCCGGAGCACATCTTCTTCCTCGATGTCTTCTCGGGCGAGGAAGGCAAGGGCGAAACACGGGATTCCCTTACCGAGCATTTGCAGGAAATCCAGCGCGTATCATTACCCGGATTTCGCGCACAAATCAGGCTGCCGTCAACAACGGCAGCCTGATTTTGTCGTTACTGCAACACTAGTTGAATATAGGCAGATCTCTAAACCCGGTGCAGCTTGCCCTCTGCCCGGCGCAGCTTGGCTTCCTGCCACAGCGTACGCCACTCATCAGCTTGTGTCAGCACCAGCTCCGGCTGCTTCTCGCTTCTTACCGCAAAGGATGGATGGATGGAGCGCCCGGACTGCGCCCCGAGCTTGTGGTAGCGCAAATCAAGCGACCAGCGTACGATGTCCGAGGTATTCGTCGTCCCGCGGTGAGGGGTATATTTGTTCATAATGACAATGCTGCCCTTGCGGCATTCGGCCAGCACCGGCTGAACATGGGGCAGCTGCTCGGGAACAATCGTCGTCCCCCCTTCTTTGCGATGCTTCAGATATCCCAGCTTGGAGACCTCCGGCATCACTTCCATACAGCCCGTCTCGGCGGTTGCATTCACAAGCGGCAGCCAGAACGTGATGATTTCCGAAGCATCGGAGTCCACGCTCGTAACGGCGCAATCCTGGTGCCACGGCACATTCTGGAAGTAATCCGGCTCCGCATTCGCTCCCGGCTTCCAGGGCAGCTTGGCCCGCAGATGCTGAATCGGATTGCAGCTCAGCTCGCTGCCGAGCAGGCATTCCACAACGTCCAGCAAATGATCGTTCCCGAGAAAGCGGAAGATGGCATCGCCAAGGTAATCGCTGATGTCAAAGGCTTTGCCGATAGCGGGGCACTGCGCATGCAGCAGGGCAAAACGCCGCTCGAACGATTCATGCTCATGGAGCTCAGTGATTTTCCCCTCGGTATGCAGGGCCCTTGCCCGTTTATCGATCTCCTGCTCCAGCTCGTCAATAACCGGCTGCAGGTCTTCGTCCGTCAGCACATCCTCGGCAATCAGATAGCCTTCTGTCTGATAATGAATGATTTGATCAATGGTAAGTCCCTTCATTTCCTTCTCCCCTTCTCATGAAAGATGCGGTTATAATGGCATCATAACAAGTATGCGAGGGACGTTGAAGGTAAAATCTACCCGCATATGCGGACTATATTATCCTATAGTTCGTCGGAGCCCTGCCATGCTGCTGCCGGAAAACACGGGCAAAATAGGAAGCATCCTCATAACCCAGCATCTCGGCAATGGCATACACAGGCAAATCGGTATATAGCAGCAGCTTCTCGGCTTCGGTCATGCGTACCCGCTGCAAATAAGTCATGGGAGACTCTCCGGTATGCTCCTTAAATATCCGGCAGAGATAATTAGGCGTCCAATGCGCCAAATGAGACAGCTCTTCCAGCGTGATATGCTCCTTCATGTGGGCTTTCATATAATGCTTCAATACCGCAACGGTCTCCGCACCGGATCGCGCGCTTTCCGTATCGAGCCTGGCAATGCGCCAGAGCGTTTCCTCCGTCCGCAGCATCAGATCTATCACCATCAGCGACAAATGCTCGGGTGTAACATAGTTCAGCGAAGGCTCAAGCAGCCGGTGAAAGCCCTCCAGCAGGAATGGCTGCAAAAGCGGCGGCACCGGAACCGGCCCGTCTCTCATCAAGTCCGGCAGCGCCGAGCCTCTTTTCTCCGAAATCCAGTCCAAAAAATTGGCCTCAAATGGCTGTCCCTCACCATCGAGGACGAGAAAGGTGCATTCCAGATTGGAGAGCGGCCTTGCCTCGTCGCCTTGAAATTCATGCCATTCATTGGGATTTATAATATAAAGCAGCCCCGGTTCCGCTTTGCTGCGCCGGTCATCCACCGCAAAGCTGCCTTCTCCCTCCGTAATATACATGAAATGAAATACGGGATGCCGATGCCGTGTGGTAATACTGCCTGTGCGATGCTGCTGCTTGTCTGTCGTAACATGTTCAACCCGCAGTTCCCTGCCGTTCATTAGAACACGAATGCTCATTTTTCGAATAAACCTCCGCATCGGGAAAGGATAAGGATCATGGCCAGACGTTCTTTCCTTACTCTAGCATAAAAGAGCAGGGCACGAAAACTGCGTGCTTCATGCCGAGGGCCGCGGCGAACAGAAATAAAAAAAGTCCTGTCCCTGGAGGAGGGCAGGACGGATTCAAACGCTCATGCGGCCGACCGCCGTCATGCAGCGCCGCACCGCGCGCTGGGAGCTGCGCGCGGTGCTTTATTGGCATTGCTTCATTATAGCTGCGAACATGGCCGCAGCGGTCCCGCTGCCAGCCGTCATATAATTATCCCTGCTGCTGGTATCGAAGCCCATCCATATGGAAGCCGTCAGTTTGGAGGTGTAGCCGACAAACCACAAATCACGGTTGGCTTGTCCCGTTAAGCCGTCAATATCCAACTGGGTGGTTCCGGTCTTGCCGGCTGTCCAGCTTCCGAGCTTCGCCTTCCGCCCCGTGCCATGATCGACCACTTCTGTCAGCAGCCGGGTCATATCGGACGCCGTCTGACGCGTCATGACCTGCTTGTTCAGCAGTGGACTGGCATAGACCGTATGACCATTAGCATTCTTGATCAGTTTGACAGCATGCGCTTCGTTGAAATTGCCGTTATTGGCAAATGCGCTGTAGGCCTGGGCCATGGCAAGCGGCGACACCCCGTCATGAAAGCCGCCCAGTGCGGCAGCCAGATTGCGGTCCTGATTCCCCAGCCGGATGCCCAGATTCTCCGCAAACGCAGCCGCCGCCGGTAGCCCTACCTGATTGAGCAGCCAAACCGCCGGGGCATTAATCGATTGCTCCATTGCCTGCTCCATCGTCACCGAGCCCAGATAACGGCCGTTAAGGTTCGCTGGCTTATAGCTGCCGTAAGCAACGGGCTTATCCTGCAGTCTGGTCTGCGGACGGAATTCACCGGATTGCAGTGCCGGCCCATAAACCAGAATCGGCTTGATGGCCGAGCCGGGCTGACGGGAAATATTCACCGCGCGGTTGAGATCGCCCTGCCTATAGTCCCGCCCTCCGGCAAGCGCCCTTATTTCCCCCGTGCTGTTATCCAGGATAACAGCCGCCCCTTGCACCTGCTGCGTCACTCCATCCTTCGGAAAATAACGATCCTGCCGGAAAGCCCCTTCTGCAGCCTGCTCATAGCCCGGATCCAGTCCCGTTACAATGGTGTAGCCTCCTGTCATCAGCTTCTCCCTGGTCAAGCCCGTTACAGCTTCCGCTTCCTGAAGCGCATAGTCCGTATAGGCGGCATAAGTACGATCCGGTGCGGCCGATTCAGGAGGCACATATTCCACGCTCTTTGCCTCCAGCATCTGGGCCTTGCTGATATATCCCTGCTCATGCATCAGAGTGAGCACTACAGCCCGCCTTTCCTTGTTCCGCATGGCGTCGTCAACGGGGTTGTAAACCGAAGGCCCCTTCGGAATGGCGGCTAGCGAAGCAATCTGCCACAGCTTCAGCTTGCGCAGATCGGCAGTGCCAAAATACCGCTCTGCCGCAGCCTTCACCCCGTACTGCTGCCTGCCCAGATAAACATGATTGAGATAGAGCGTCAGCAATTGCTGCTTGGAGTATGCCTTCTCCAGCGCTCCGGCAATCGCCGTCTCCAGAATTTTGCGCGAGAGCGTCTGATCTGTAGTGAGAAATACGGTTCTGGCCAGCTGCTGCGTCAAGCTGCTTCCGCCCTGTTCGATTTCTCGCGATGCCAGATTGACGCGCACCGCTCTGGCAATACCGATCCAGTCCAAACTGCCATGCTTATAGAAGCGGCGGTCTTCGGTTGCAAGAAAGGCCTGCTGCAGGAGGAGAGGAATTTCACCGTCCGCTGCTGCCAGGCGGTTGCCGTGCCCCGGGGAGATGAGTTTCTTGACAGGAGCGCCGCTGCGGTCCGTGATCACGCTCGTAGTCACCGCCAGCAAACGCTCCGATTGGCTCCGCAAAATATATCCGCCTGTCATCGTCATGCCCAGATAACCGAGGAGCATGACGACGATGCCAAGGATGCATAAATCAAAAACAAAATACCCCCGCCGCCGCTTGGCAAAGCTGCGGGAAATCTGGTTTACCATTGCCCGCCATTGATGCAGCCGCCGCAAATGCATATCCACCGGCTTAATGCAGCTCCTTCGCGTGATGCATGGGCAGTATGCGGATTTCGGTTAACTCATCCATTTTACCGTCTTCATCTGCGGCTGCAGGTTTATCCCCGCCGGCTGCATAGAGCTGGCAAAGCTCCGCCAAATCGGAACGAATTTTGCCTGAGCGCCAATAAAAGAACAACAGAAACAACAGGCTTCCGGCAAGCAAAGCAGTCGGGTACGCCCCGATATGATTAATGATCCAATTGAACAGTTTCACATAGGGCGCATCGTATTGCAGACCCGCATGATAAAAAAAAGCGGCTAAGCGGTATCCCAAATAGAGCAGTATCCCGCTCATCAGAGCGCTGGCTGCTCCGACATACAAGAATTTGAAACGAATTCTTCTGAAAATAAACTCCATACCTTCATCGCCCCCATCTCCTGCTTTTAAGGACATTTTACCGGAGCGATCTTAAGGTTATGGTTATGCAGTTCTTAACTTTTCCTTAAACCGGCAGGAAGAATGCGATTAATTCCCCATAGCTTGCGCTGCATTCACTGAATGACAAGAGGCTCCGCCGACAGCTTCCGAACTCCCGATACCCAGCCCATCTCCCTCAGACGACGTACTTTTGGAATCACCAGTCAGCTCCCATTCCGAAAGCTGTCGATAAAATGGAGGGCGCCCGCCGATAAATAGCGGTCCTTCATCCAGACCACGCCCACCTCGGACTGAAAGTCCGCGTCCTTGATCTCCAGCATCCGTACAACATCCGACGGGAAGGAAGACATGACCGATTTAGGAAAAATGGTGGCGCCGATCCCTTCGGCAATGAGCGACATTATAATGGCCACACTGGAGCATTCACAAATAATGTCCGGCGCGAAGCCGTGACGGAGACATTCATTCATTACCTGCTCATGCATCCATGTCGTTTGATCCGTCTTCAAGGTCAGATATGGAAAGTCCGCCAAATCCGCCATATGAATGGATTCCTCTTCCGAATAGGCCGTCCATGAGCCTGGAATTACAACAACGAACGGGTCGGAGGGCAGCGGAAGCACGTCGTACCGCCTGGGGTCGTGCAGCGCCTCGAAAGGCAGCCGGGCCACAACCAGCTCAATAGCCCGCTTCTCCAGCTGTTCCCCCAAATAAACATGATCCCCTTCCAGAATCTTGAAGGTTATCTGCGGATACTTGTCCCGGAACGACTGGATGCGCGGCGGCAGGAGTGAAATACAGGACACTACCGAGCCGATGGAGAGAAGTCCCCTTATGCCTTCCCCGGTTTCCTTCACTTCCCTGACCGCTTCCTCGAACTGGTTCAGCAGCAGCTCGCCCTTCTCCTGAAGCAGCTTGCCGGCCTCAGTCAGCTTTAAACGCTTGCCGCTCCGGTCGAACAATCGTACACCCAGTTCTTCCTCGATCAGCTTGAGCTGCCGGCTCAGCGGAGGCTGTTCCATGTTCAGCTGCCTGGCCGCGCGTGTAACCTGCCCTTCTCTGGCGATGCTTAGAAAATACCTCAGCTGGCGAATATCCATGATTTCACCCCATATATACCGATAAGGTATGATAAATCAATAAAATAGATATTTTTAATATATATCATGAGATGATAGCATTCAATTAGAGGATTAATGCGCTTTACATCTAAGGAGAGATGAATATGATTCAACCGATGGAGATCCAGCGGACGACTATGAAGAAGGAAAAACCGGATCAGCGGCAGCTGGGATTCGGCGTCCATTTTACCGATCATATGTTTATCATGGACTATACGTTGGAGAAAGGCTGGCATCAGCCGCGAATTGTGCCTTATCAGCCGCTGTCCATAGACCCTGCGGCAAAGGTCTTCCACTACGGGCAAACGATTTTCGAAGGATTAAAAGCCTACAAGACCGAAGACGGGCGGATCCTGCTGTTCAGACCGCAGAAGAATTTGCACCGCCTGAACACTTCCGCCGGGCGTCTGGGGATTCCGCCGCTTGACGAGGAGACTGCGCTTGACGCCCTGCAGCAGCTGGTCGCGGAGGATCAGGACTGGGTTCCTTCAGAGCCCGGAACCTCGCTTTATATCCGGCCTTTTGTCATCGCCACTCAGGCTGCTCTGGGCGTAGACCCTTCCGCGCATTATCAGTTTATCATTATCATGTCGCCAGTCGGCTCCTACTACCCGGAGGGCATTAATCCAGTCAGGATTCATGTGGAATCGGAGTATGTCCGCGCCGTGAAGGGCGGACTCGGCGAAGCCAAGACCGCCGGCAATTATGCATCAGGTTTGAAAGCCCAGGTATCTGCCAAGGAAAACGGCTACTCCCAGGTGCTATGGCTCGACGGCGTTCACCGGACCTATATCGAAGAGGTTGGCAGTATGAACGTGTTTTTCAAAATCAACGGGACTATTCTTACACCGGCGTTAAACGGAAGTATTTTGGACGGCATTACGCGCAGCTCCATTATCCAGCTCCTGAAGCATTGGGGGATCCCGGTCGAAGAGAGGAAAATATCGATCGAGGAATTGTACGAGGCCGGCGAGCATCTGGAGGAAGCGTTCGGAACGGGCACGGCAGCCGTTATTTCGCCAATCGGGGAGCTTAACTGGAATGACAATAAGCTCGTGATCCACGGCGGCCGGACCGGTGAGCTGTCAGCCAGGCTGTACGATGCTTTAACCGGCATTCAAAATGGCCAATTACCCGATCCCTTCGGCTGGATGGTCCAGGTCAACCGTGAACCTTCGGTTGCTGCGATCACGGAGACTACAGGATGACGGCAAAAATAGAGCAGACTCTGGAAAACGCTTTACGAAACTGGAAAGCCATGTCCAGATCCGGGAATGAGGGTGCGGAGGAAGCTGCCGATCAGTTTGAAGCCTCCTTTTACCTGTTCATTGATGCTGTCCGCGAGTGGTTTCACGGGCTGGATCAACAGCCGCAAACCTTGGAGGAGTTTCTGGAATTACCGGCGGTTCGGCATATTCTAGAACTGCTGCCGGCCCCGCTGCATCTGAATTTTGAAACCGAGGCTGAGCTCATCGTGGATCACATCAGCAGAATCGACGAAGACAAATATGATGAATAAGGTTTATAATGGAAGGTGTATTTTAATTGTATGGGAGGAATGATTCATGAGTATTCAACAAATCACGGACACAACAGTGCTGAACAATGGTGTACATATGCCATGGCTAGGAATTGGTGTATGGCAGGTTGAAGAAGGTGAGCAGGTCATTCATGCCGTACAATACGCCATCGAAGCAGGCTACCGCTCCATTGATACCGCGGCGGGCTACAGGAACGAAGCGGGTGTCGGCGCTGCAATCAAGCAAAGCGGCGTACCGCGGGAAGAACTGTTCGTGACCACCAAGCTGGCCAATTCGGATCAGGGCTACGAGGCCACGCTGCGCGCATTTGAAGAAAGCCGCCGGAAGCTTGATCTGGAATATCTGGACCTGTATCTCATTCACTGGCCCGGGAAGGACAAGTATAAGGAAACGTGGAAGGCTTTTGAGAAGCTGCATAAGGATGGGTATATCCGCGCTATCGGGGTGAGCAATTTCCAAGTTCATCATCTGGAGAGCCTCAGGCAGGACAGCGATACCGTTCCGGCGGTCAATCAGGTGGAGTTCCATCCCCTGCTGAGCCAACGGGAGCTGCTGACCTACTGCAGACAGAATCAGATCCAGCTGGAAGCATGGAGTCCGCTGATGCAGGGCAATCTGGATCTTCCGCTGATCACGGATCTGGCCAGTAAATATAATAAAACGCCTGCACAAATTATTTTGCGCTGGGATCTCCAGCAGGGCGTTGTCACCATTCCCAAATCCGTCCGCGAGGAACGTATCCGGGAGAATGCCAATGTGTTTGACTTTACCCTCTCGGCAGAGGACGTTCAGGCCTTGGAAGGCTTGAACAAGAACAGCCGTTTCGGTCCAAATCCGGACGAGCTACTTTTCTAGATCCATGCAGAGAACCTTATAACTGTTGATATTTCGAAAATAAGGCAGGCCCAGCAACGGCAACGTTGCGGCCTGCTTTTTTGTATTCCATCCATTAGCTTCCATCTGATCCGATCAGACCGCTCCAATAACCGGCCATTCCAGCTCAAACCCGTTATTGCGCAGGCGGGTCTGGAAATTTGCCAGCAGGTCCGGCGTGTTTCTCACTTCGCGGGGCTTTATATTTTTCTCTGCGCAGTAGGCTGCCAGCATGCCCGCCGCTTCTCCAATATTCCACTCCACCGGATGCAGACGGTAGCAGCCGTTGGTGATGTGGGTTGTACCGATATTTTTGGCAGCCGGGATCAAATTATTGACCCGGACCGGAATGAGCGCGCCCAGCGGAATCTGGAACGGCAGCGAGGGGATATCGATAAATGTCCGCAGCGCGGTGCTGGGATGCAGATCGATCCGGTAGCTTCCGATGCCGACGGTATCACTAAAATTCTCCGCTTTTCCGTCGGGGCGGTTTTCCGGACTGACATGCTGCTCCAGAATGGTAAATTCGGCGCGAATACGGCGTCCTTCCCGGATATACGGCGCCTGGGCCAGACCATGCGATGCACCGGTGACATCAGGACGCGGCCGCAGGCCGGGATAACCAATCCCTCCGTCAGGGCGGGGCGCTTCCTTCTGCATCCAATACAGAAAAGAAAGGCTGAGCTGCTTGGCATTTTCCAGATGGCGGTGTCTTTCTTCAGGGGAAACGTCGGTAATGGCGCCCAGCCAGTAGTCGTTTTGCGGCCAGTTGACTACACTGATGTCCGTCGGATAGGTCCCCGGCAGAAAATTGCTACGGTCTGCCAGTCTGCGGTAGGTGAACAAGGGGTTCGCACCCTCGCCTGGCATAAGCACATAGGTTACAGGCTCAAGCGTGGATGGCGAAGGGACCGTCCAGCCCAGCTGCGGAGCTGGCCAGAAATCTGCCTGATAATTCCTCCAGAAGTCATATTCTCTGGGCCTTGCGATCGTGTAATCTTCCCCCTCTGCATAGTCGAGTGCCAAACAATGCGTAAACGCCTGAATATCCTGCGGGTTTGCCGGACCTGAGAGCGCATGGGCCTCTCCTGTTTCGTCTGCCGATTCTGCTCCTGTCACGTATTCCACACCGGCGAGCGGCAGCAGGTCCCCTTCCTCCGTTGCATCGAGAAAATAACGGCCTGTCAAAACCAGATGATCCCCTTCCCGGCCGCGTACGGTCACCGAGATGATATCGTCCCCATCCGATTCGGCTTTCACAGGCTCGTAACCGGTCCAAATCTGCAGCCGTCCGCTGTGCACATAAGGCGCCAGCATATCTCTCAGCACAGCAAGAGCTGTGCGCGGCTCATGGGACAGCCTGCTGACCCATGCATTCCCCGGGTTGAAGGCCGCCCGGGACCTGGACTGCTCCGTCAGCGGGAAGTTTCTACGGTAATAGTCCCGTACTGCATTCCGATAGGACCGGTAGCTGGCCGTGCAGCCAAACTGCTCTATCCAGCGGGGCTCATCCGGAGGCACCACCTGACTGGTCAGCTGCCCGCCAATCCAGTCCCAGACCTCGGTCATGACAACCGAGCGACCCGATCTCGCTGCTCCCAGCGCGGCTGCGCATCCTCCCGTTCCTCCGCCGATAATGACAATATCCGCTTCAATATGCTTTTTCATGTGACTCCTCCTCATGAATTTGGTAACTTTTTACAGCATAACCCACTAACCTCTATTTGTACCCCAAACCATTCATTGTTCAATCAGTTGGAGCTTACTTGTTCTTGGATATGAAGGAAGAGACCTGAAGGGGAATAAGCCCTCCTGTCTCCAATATTTAAATCACTACAATCCATTTGACAATGCCCTGTCAATTCGTCATACTACTGTCATATGAACAATCTAAGCCCACATGGAGAAACATTCACTGAACTTGTTCTAGCCGTATTCCGGGTGAACGGTCTTCTGCTCGAGGCAGGGGACCGCATTACGCAGCCCGTTGGTCTCACCAGTGCCCGCTGGCAGGTGCTCGGCGTTGTCGAGCATGGCCCGACTCCAGTCGCTCACGTTGCCCGCATCATGGGATTATCACGCCAGAGCGTGCAGCAAACCGCCGATACGCTGGAACGCGACGGTCACATTATGTATCACGAGAATCCGCATCACCGCCGCTCCAAGCTGATGGAGATCACGCAGAGAGGACGTGAAGCACTTGCTTATGTGGAGCAGCGGCATGCGGACTGGGCCAACGAAGCAGGAGGGAGTTACACACTCGAAAATCTGCAGGAGGCAGCCAGGCTGCTGCTTCAGGTAGCTGATCGTCTTGAGCAGAATGCCGCTCCATCACAGATTGAAGAGATTTGAAAGGGGATAAACCATGACACAGGCGAAGCCGCTTAAAGAAATTCTTCAGGAATCCAGGGGGAACCGCATCGATGCGATCGCGCAGCATATTGTGGAAT
Organism: Paenibacillus sp. JT22N12; assembly: GCF_056269365.1. Lineage (NCBI taxonomy): Bacteria > Bacillati > Bacillota > Bacilli > Caryophanales > Paenibacillaceae > Paenibacillus > Paenibacillus sp. JT22N12. Next base: position 23,467 of record NZ_JBWDNU010000005.1, read on the forward strand.
ATATCGACGGAAACTGGCAGGCCGTGCTCAGGAACAATGCGGAGCAATTGCTCAAAGCCTATAACGAGGCGGGCGATATGGCGTACGGAACGTATTTGAACCTGCTTTATCTCCCTGTCCACAAACAGTTCAAGGAAGCCGGAATCCGGCCTGAGCCCAGACTCCCGGGTGAATTCGACATCTCCAGAGAATGGGGCAATGCGGAGGAAAGCGACCAGCAGCGCTGGATGTGGAGTTCCATTCATACTCAGGACGGGGAAGCGCTTGGCACCCTCGTCACCATTGTGCATCACGACCATACGCGGTTTCACATTCCCCGCAAGCCTGGGATGATCGCTCTGATAGAGACAGCGAAGGCGGACGTCACATCAGCCCTCTCTCTCCTGTCCGAGGATTTCAGGCATGCGCAGGAGTTTACGGTCGAATACGCAGAATATCTGCGCAAGCAGCAAAGCGGCGGGTAACAACGATTTGCTGTAATGATATGCCGGAGCGGGAGCAGCCACGAAAGCGGCTGCTCTTTTTGCTGTGCTGTTGTTGGCGTTTATTCGGCGATTAATGTCAACAGGCAATCATTAAGCTCAAGCTACCTGGAAGAAACAGAACCACCGTTCATGATCGCGCCGTACAGCGCACCTAAGATATACTGCATATTGAATAACAAAAGCCCGTTCCTCCCGGAACAGGGCTTTTGTTATTCATTCACGGTCGGGCCGCGGCTTCCCGGCTATTTCTCGCAAGCGATAAGGTCTTTATCCCGGTCGCTTTTCTTGTTGGCGTCGTACAGCTCCTTCGAAACAAACGGCTTGTTTTTCGTTTTGCCGCCTTTATTCTTAACCGAGGACGTACGGGCAATGCCGCCTTTGTACGTCTTGTTCATTTCCGTACAATTTTTGAACGTTTTGGCTGTTGTTTTTGCTTCTGCCGTTCCCGTTGAACCTATAGATAAACCAATGACGAGTGCTGAAGCCAGTAAAATAGCAGCAATTCTTCTCACACCGGGCAGCCACCTTCCAGAATATTCCTTTTCAGAACAATAATAAGGCAGGGGGCTGTAAATATCAACCGTTTTAACGCAATCTTCACAAGATTCCGACCATCCATTTGATCCAATAGGCCGCAGGAACAAGCAGCAGCTGCGCTAACAGTGTACCGGTCAACCGCGAGAGCATCAGCAGTCCGAACATTTTGTTCAAGGCCTTGATTTCCTTCTCTCCCCTGAGCACCTTGTCGGTCACAAGTCCAATTTGCGGATCAATCAGAATGGTAAGCAGGATTGTCGCAAACCCGTTGATTAATCCGGACGCTTGTGACGCAGCTGTGGAATTCTCCGCCGTCAGGGTCGACGCCAGCAGCGCCGCCAATACTCCGATCGTATAAATGGCCGTTACGAGAACGTTCATTGCAACCAGTCTCTTCGGAATTCCTCCAATTCGAAGACGCGACAGCATTTCCAGTCTGGGATACCGCAGATGGGCCCGCGCATGCTTCAATTTCTGGATGGATACCGATGAGCGGACCATGAGCGGGATGGAGCCGGCCACTTCCAGATGGGCAATAACTCTGGAGGAGAGAAAGACCGCGGACGGAAACAGCAGAATCGCTGCAAGCGTACCCAGGGTTGAAGCGCCGATGACCAGCCGAAAATGCTCAACCAGGTTGAACTCCGGATGATTCCTAGAATAGTCGATGATTTTGCCCGTCAAGGGCCCCTGCAGCATGTTCGCTGTCCGCGAAACCAGAAGAATGATTCCCGAGAGGGACAAAGCAACCGCCAGCTTGCCCAGGCGGACGCCTGCCAGACGCAGCGAGTAGGTGAGCGTTTCGGACAAATGAATAATGAATGTAAACAGGAACACAACCATAACCTGCTGGAGCACAAGGATCCTCCCCGCTTATTTCGTAAAATCTTGAGAGCCTATTCCGCTTTTGGAAACTGCCGGACGTTATTGTGCCATGTGCAATAGAAAGTAATTATATCATCCGGCATTTGGCAATAAGAATCAAGAAAGAATCAATCAGCTCCAATCACTTCGTATGCTGCCCGTTGTTTCTCCACCGGAGAGTTCCTGTTCTGGTAATCGTCACATCGGAGTGAACCTGAATTTTCATATCCGGATATATTTCGGCCAGCCAGTCCCGATCCAGCTTGAACCTGGAGCTCATCGACCAGTATTTTAACCCTATAAAAAGCGGATCAACCTGATTGGCCTGCATTTTTAAAAGTAGTCCGGAAATATCCGCATTCAATTTCTTCTCCGCCATCTGTTTCAGATCCGCAGGGGTATAGTCCGACTGATCCGAATCTTCTATACTGGCTTCGATCTGCACATGCACATCGCATACCAGAGCGTTTTTCTGTTTTTTTATATGAAAATCCGCTTTCCCGCGCCTGATGCCAAGACCGTTTTGCTGCTCGGGTCCCAGTACGATAAACCCTCTTTCCAACCCCCTTCTCAAGAGGTTGAAATATTTCGTTTCCTCCCCGTCCAGCTTGATTATCATCCGGTTATTGCGGTCAAACAGCGCGGTTGCGCCGGAAGTGATCTTGTTTTTTTCGACATGCAGGATCGGACAATAATAGGTGAGTCCAGGCGTCAATGAATATTTGTAGATTTCCTGCAATTCGATGGCAGGCGTATATTCGGTGTTCACCCCTTCGCCAAATTTCATGAACAGATTGTCTCCTGCCGTACGTTCCCCTTTTTGATGGAGGTTTATAATCTCCTCTGCGTTCTCGGCTATGGCAACCATGGCCAAGTCTTGAAAGTCCCGGCGGCGGATGAAAAAATCGATATATTGCAATATATTGTCCGATCTGGCTAATTCCTCGCTGAATATCACGCCTTTCAAATGGGAATAATCGGGCTCCAGGAAAAACTGCTGTGTGATCTGCTGAATGGCTTGACCAATAGAAGCTGCGGAGGTTTCGTAGCTTTCAAATGTATCCGCCGATGTGACGGATCCCGGATTCTGCGATTGCGGAATAGCACCTCTGAGCGTCATATGGAATTCCCCTTCTTCCTCGTCTTTATCCAGCCCCATGGTCACAACGAACTGCCTGCGGTCAATATCCTTGTAATCAGAGCGGCAGCCTTGCAGCATAACCAGACAGCTCAGGCTGATTGCGACTGCTCTGCTAAGACGCACGCAGGCCACGCTCCTTTCTTTTGGCAAGCACATACCACAGAATGCCGATTACATTTTGGAGAATGATCCAAACAACCATGTATTGTTCCCGGTAGCTGATAATGACCTTAAGCTCATTGACGAACAAAGAGAGAACCACATAACTGAGCAGGACGCAGCCCATTATGATTTTGGCTGGCTTCTGTTTGTTCAGCATCAGATTAAGCAGACGGTATCCCTTATACGTATAGAGAAGCACTCCCATATACCCCGTTACTAAGAGAAGGGGAACAATGAGAAACAATCCGCGTTCCATAACGAACAAATCGAGGGAAAAGGTCTCAGCGGTCATGACCCAAATCAGATTCAGATTCTGAATCGCCCACGGCCCCCATACGGATAAAGGGATAACCGTGCCGCACAAGGTAACGACAAGCCCGACGGCAACAAAGATGATATAGGTTACCTTGAGGCTGGTACGTGCAAAATAAGGATTCCATATGGCAAGGCAGGTGTATCCTCCATAAACAAAAGCGGACGCTGCTATCCCCTGAAGCGTGGGAGACTTCCAGCCATGGACCATGACTCCCTTCAGCATAACGACATCGATTTCTTTGAAGCCCAGCCAGAAGATGATGAGCATCAGAATGAAAGCGAATGCGGTAAAAAAGGCGACCAGATACAAGATGGAGCTGTCGGTATGCAGCAAAGCGCATGACGGAACGGTGATTAGTAATACCGCCAGAAACCAGACAGGGGATTCGGGCATCAGAAACTCGATAATAACCTCCATCGATCCCCTGAACATGAAGAAGCCGATAACGACAGTCAAGAGCACATACGAGGCGGAAATGATCCCCCCGACAATTTTCCCGCATAAGTGGCGGTTAATTTCAACCATCGTCAATTTAGGATACCGGTTGTAAACAGACAGGAGCAGCCATGCATTGATTCCCGCGAGCAATAACCCTATTGGAACTGCCGTCAAACCGGTTTGCAGATAGTTTCTGGCCGTGACATTCGGGGCATTGAATATGGCATGATTAATCATATAATAGGTCAACAGAGCAATGTAGAAGAGAATATTCACTTATGTCTGCCTCCCGCCGGCTGAACGTTTTGGCGATCTTTGGGTGTTGAACTTTACCGGTGCTGTATAGGACTGGACCATCGAATATTTGGCATCATGCATGGTAAACAAGTAGCTGATCAGCAGTACGATGCCGATCGTAAGCCCGAAGAAGCCGGCGATGGTTCCAAGGAAGAGCAGGACATACTTCAAGACTCGGACGGTCAGCGACATCGTATTGATGGGGATCACAAAATTGGCAATGGCCACCGCCGCCACGACGATGATCATAATATCGCTGACCAGATTGGCCTGCGAGGCGGCTTCCCCCAGAATGAGCCCGCCAACAGTCGTAGCTGCAGGACCAATTGTTTTGGGCACACGCAGAGAAGCCTCCACCAATAACTCGGTCATAATCATCATAAAACCGACCTCAAGAAAAGCCGGATACGGGAGTCCCGCCCTGCTGCCTGCTATCGATAAAGCCAGCTGCACGCGGAACACTTCCGGGTTGAACGCTGTAAAGGCAACATAGGCTCCAGGCAAAATGACTGTGGCGAATAAGGCGAAATATCGAAGCGCAATCAGGAAATAGCTGTATACAGGAAGCATATAGGAATCATCCATGGAAGCCATGAAATCATGAAAATTAATAGGAGCCAAACTGGCAAATGGGGTCGTTTCGATCAGATAGGCGGATTTCCCCTTGGAAAGCGCCTCACTTACCCGGTCCGGACGCTCCGTTACGACTGATCTCGGAAATAACAGGGGTCTTTTCTTGGGCAAATATTGCTGCACTTTGGATACAGCCTGGGCATTCCTGGCATTCTGATTTTTGATTTGGGCAAGCTCACGATCTACGAAAGCTTGATCGGCCAATTCGCTGTCATACAGCATATAACCGGTAATTCGGCTTATGGTTCCTATTTCAAACTTAACAATTCTGAGCGTAGGACTCTGGTAATGCTTGCGGATCAAATTCATATTGACGGCCATGCTTTCCACAAAAGCCTCCAAGGGACCTACAATTGAAGCTTCAACCTGGGGAGTGTCCACATTGCGCGTTTTATATTTTAACGCTTTCTCGATGGTATAGACCTGATTGTTGTACAAAATAACGGCGCTGCCTTTGCACAATACGGCAGGCAGATCATCGGTTTTGCCGATGGTTTGGCTGATAGAATTGATATGCTGCTCGAACTGAATTCCGGAATAACGAAAAAAGGGAGCTTTAAGCTGATCGTCAATAAACGCCGAGTCGGTTATGGTCGAGATATAATACAAGATAAATTCCGGTTCTCCGGTGATTTGCTCTTTGCGCGCATCGGCATTATTCTCAACGAAGGTATCCAGGGAGCTGGCTATCAACTGAATCTGTTCATTCATCGGCTACTCCCCCTTTTCTCTTCTGACAGGTCTGGTTATTATGAGCAAAATTTCCATTTATATTCCGTTGTGCATCATAACATCGTTGTCCCTGCTAAGCGGATTACTGCCGGCTGGAGCGCTCCGTATGGAAAATTGCTTTTTAAATTTTCCATTAATGGATTGACAATGCTTAAGCTCGCGTGATAACTTACGTAGTATCGAAATCAAATCTCGGATCAGAAGGGAGCCACTAATCATGATCGCAATGCATCAGCACACTATCACCATGTATGATCGGCGCACTGCCCAATTGCATAATTATCGTGGCTCCCTCAAGGAACGGATCTGAAATCCGTTCGACGTTCGCAAGGCGTAACGTCATTCCGGGCGCAAGTCACGAATCCTCGTGGCGTGCGCTTTTTTATTGCCGAAGCAAAGCACACCGTATCCGCGCGGTGTGCTTTTGTTTTTTATAATATAAGCAAAATATAGGTTTTCTCCATTTTTTGCTTATATTTCAGAGAGAAGAAGCATGCCCCGCCAGAGGGCGGCGAAGCCATTTCTTCTTCATCCCAATTGTTAGAGAGAAGGTCGTTCTTATGCTAGCTGTTTTACAGAAATTAGGCTGGTTCTTCAAACTGGAGCGCAAACGGTACATTCTCGCCATCTCGCTGCTCATTATCTGCGGCATATTGGAGGTGCTGCCCCCCATGATGGTGGGCCGGTCCATCGACAATATCCAGCTCGGCAGCATGACGCATGGCAGTATGGTTCTTGTCCTGCTGCAGCTCGCCGTACTTACCGTAGTCACTTATCTGGTGTCCTACATCTGGCAGTATAAGCTGTTCGGCGCTGCATTCGTCGTGGAGAAAATGAAACGCTCCCGCCTGATGCGGCAGTTCCTGCGCATGACCCCAAGCTTCTATGAGCGGAACCGGACCGGCGACCTGATGGCACGCGCAACCAATGATCTGCAGGCATTATCGGTAACAGTGGGCTTCGGCCTCCTGACCTTTATCGATTCCACCTTGTGGATGGCGACGCTGCTGGTGACGATGTCCCTGCTAGTTTCCTGGAAACTGACCTTGGTGTCGATTCTCCCGCTGCCGCTGATGGCCATACTGGTCAGCCTCTACGGCAAATGGATTCACAGCCGCTTCTCCGATGCGCAAAATGCGTTCGGCGATATGAATGACGGAGTTCTGGAGACCATCTCCGGCATCCGGGTCACCCGCGCCTATGTGCAGGAGCGGGCAGCGGAGAAACGTTTTGCGGGAGTGACGGGCGATGTGCTGGCCAAAAATATTGCGGTCGTCCGCATCGATGCGCTCTTCGAGCCTACTGTCAAAATCTTCGTAGGCGCAAGCTACCTCATCGGTCTGGGCTACGGCGCTTATCTCGTCTATAACAATGAGCTGACTGTCGGCGGACTGGTCTCGTTCAATGTCTATCTCGGGATGCTGATCTGGCCGATGTTCGCGATCGGCGAGATGATCAACATCATGCAGCGGGGCAATGCCTCCCTCGACCGGGTAATCGAAACCCTTGGCGCCAAGGCGGATGTACCCGATCCGGCCGATCCGGTCGCCTCGGCCCGGTCAGGACGGATCGAATTCCGGGACGTTACCTTCCGCTATCCCTCTTCTTCCGTCGACAACCTCAAGGAGGTCGCTTTTACACTGGAGCAGGGTCAGACGCTTGGCATCGTCGGCAGAACCGGCAGCGGCAAAACGACGCTGATCAAGCAGCTTCTGCGGGAATATCCGCCGGGTCAAGGCTCCATCAGCATCGAAGGAACTCCGATTGAGCGGATTGATATGGACCGGCTGAAATCATGGTACGGTTATGTGCCGCAGGAGCAGTTCCTGTTCTCGCGGACCGTCCGCAACAATATCCTGTTCGGGCGGGATAACGCCTCGGAAGAGGATCTGGACGGCGCCATCGCCGCTTCCGCCTTCAAGAAGGATCTTTCTTTCCTCCCCGAAGGGCTCTCGACGCTCGTGGGAGAGCGCGGCGTGGCCTTGTCCGGCGGACAAAAGCAGCGGGTATCCATCGCCCGCGCGCTAATCGCAGATCCGGACATCCTGATGCTCGACGACGCCATGTCGGCGGTCGACGCCAGAACTGAAGCAGAGATCATCTCAAATATCCGCGGCGAGCGCGCCGGCAAAACCACCCTGATCGCCACACACCGGCTGTCCGCCATCCAGCATGCGGACTGGATTCTGGTGCTCGACGAGGGCGCAATCATCGAGCAGGGCACGCATGAAGGCTTGATGCGCCGGCAGGGCTGGTACAAAGAACAATATGAACGCCAGCAAATCGAGCAGGCGATTGAATAAGGCGGTGAAACGAAGTGGACAACGAGCATTACGATTTGGATATTGACGCAGCGGCCGGAGACAAGAAAGCCACGGTCAAGCGGCTGCTGAGGTATGCGCTGCAGGTGAAGCGCCCGCTTCTGTTTGCGTTGCTGATGCTGACTGTCGCGGTGGCGACCGATCTGGCAGGACCGCTGGTGGCGAAGCGGCTGATCGATGTACATATCACCGGCATCGAGAAGCCGTGGTATTCAGCTTCGGCGGGCGACCGCTTCGCGGCTGACTATAAGGAAGGCTCCTACAAGCGGGCCGACCATTTTGCCCCTGAAGAGGAACGGAGCGGCGAAGTCCGTGTGCTGCAGATCGGCCGGAGCTATTATTTTGTCCCGGGGCCTATAGCCTTCGATGGACGCAGGGAAGCTCTTGCAGGCGGCGGCATCGCCATTACCCGGGGAGCCCAGTCGGCCAATTACGAGGCGGAGAGGCTGAGCAACGCCGAGCTGTACCGGTTCTTCCAGCCGGAGCTTGGCGGACTGCTGCGGCTCTGCTGGTATTATTTTGGACTGGTGCTGATCTCCGCCCTGTTCGCATACGGGCAGCGTTATTATCTGCAGGCTTCGGCCAACCGGGTCATCCGCAAAATGCGAAACGATGTGTTCGAGCACATCAACCGTCTGCCTGTGCGTTATTTTGACAATTTGCCGGCAGGTAAAATCGTCTCGCGGATTACCAACGACACGGAGGCCATCCGTGAGCTTTATGTGACGGTGCTGGCCAATTTCTTCACAGGCGGAATCAATATGATCGGCATTTACGCGGCGCTGTTCCTGTTGAACGCACGGCTCGCCGCCATTTGCCTGTTCATTCTCCCTGTGCTGGCCGTCTGGATTTATCTGTACGGCAGGGTTGCCAAGCGCTATAACCGGATCATCCGCTCCACGCTGAGCGAAATCAACGGGCGGATCAATGAAACAATCCAGGGCATGGCCATCATCCGGGCATTCCGCAAGGAGCGGAAGATGGAAGCCGAGTTCGAGAATTATAATGAAGAGAATTATAACTACAAGAGCAAGCTGCTCTCGCTCAACGCCTGGACCGGTCATAATCTGGTCAATGTCATACGGAATATCGCCTATGTCGCGCTGATCTGGTACTTTGGCGCCGGAGCCATCGGCGGCGCGCAGGGAGCGGTTACGCTGGGCGTATTATACGCCTTCGTCGACTACCTGAACCGTCTGTTCCAACCGATCGTCAATATTGTGAACCAGCTGCCGAATCTGGAGTCGGCGCTTGTATCGGCGGAGCGCGTATTCGTTCTGCTCGATGAAGCCGGAGAGCCCGTATCCGATGAGCGCATACCTCGCTACAAGGGCAATGTGGCGTTCGAGAATGTATGGTTTGGCTATAAGCCGGAAGAGAAGGTGCTCAAGGGCATTACATTCGAGGCGAAGCAGGGTCAGACCGTCGCACTGATTGGCCATACCGGCTCAGGCAAAAGCTCGATCATCAACCTGCTGTTCCGTTTCTACGACGTGGACAGCGGCCGGATTACGATCGACGGTACGAACATCAATACCATGCCGCGGCAGACGATGCGCGAGCATATGGGGATCGTGCTGCAGGATCCGTTCCTGTTCACGGGAACGATTGCCTCCAATGTGTCCATGGACGATCCGTCCATCTCCCGCGAGCGTGTCGAGCAGGCCTTGACGGCAGTCGGCGCAGACCGGCAGCTGAAGCATCTCCGCAAAGGCATCGACGAGCCGGTCATCGAGAAAGGCGGCACCCTCTCCGCCGGGCAGCGCCAGCTGATCTCTTTTGCAAGAGCGCTGGCCTTTGATCCGGCGATCCTCATATTGGATGAAGCGACCTCGAATATCGACACAGAGACGGAAGCGGTAATCCAGGAAGCGCTTGAGGTCGTCAAGCAGGGACGGACCACATTCGTCATTGCCCACCGCCTCTCCACGATCCGGAATGCCGATCTCATTCTCGTGCTTGACCGCGGCGTCATCGAGGAACGCGGCAGCCATGAGGAATTGATGCGGCTCCACGGCAAATATTATCAGATGTATCAGCTGCAGCAGGGCGAGAAAGCTGGTGCCGCAGCAGGATAAATGAAATAAAGAAGCTTCCAGTTCCACTTTATCCGTGGCTCTGGAAGCTTCTTATTTATATTTGAATCGGAATGGGCCCTTCTTGTCCAAGCTTAGTCTATATCAAGGTGATGCAGATACTGATAAACTTGATTGAGCAAACTGACCAGCATCTTGCTCTGTTCCTCTCCCAATGTCTCGATGAGACCGGAGAATATGGTTGTAAACCGCTCGTATGCCTTCTGTGCGGCCGCATCCCCTTTATCTGTCAGCTCAAGCAGCGAGATCCGCTTATCCCTGGGATCCGCAGCCCGCTCCACATAACCTTCGTGAATCAAATGTTTGACCATTTGAGTGACAGTGGGAGAGGTTACGTCCAGCTTCCTGCTGATATCGGAAATATTGACGCCATGGCCATTTTCGGCAGCCACAACCTTGATGCTGAGCAGAACCCGAATTTCGCTCGATTTGATGCCAAAGGACGTTTGTTTGCGCCATTCCGCTCTGGCGAATCTCTCGAAGGTTTCTCTCATTTCCTTCACCAGAGGGGATACATGCTCTTGCTCCATAACCATCACCTCGATTTCGCAGAAGCAGGAAACCAGCTTCTTATTCCTGCTCCAATATGGATGCCTCGCGGTCGCGGATGATCCGCCTGAGGCCATTGGCAATGTCCCGGGTAATTTCTCCGCGCTCGTATAGGGCCTGTACCTCGTCCCGCTCCGCCTGGACCGCAATCCAGTGCAGCTCCAGCCGGACATCCTCATTGCCCTCATGATCTGTCTGCTCCATTCCCGGATAAGGCTTGGATAACCGTTCTTTCAGGAAATGGTAATGATTAATGATGTCTCTCCCTTCCTGACGGCCCGGATCAAAACGCCGGCTTTCAAAAGCTTCGATGACCGCAGCGCTGGTCCGCTGTTTAATCTGCCTGAGCACTTGGCGATCTGACATGGAGAGCTTGGGCAGGCGCATCTTGTTCAACAGGATTCCCTTCAGCCCTCTTGCCAATTTTCTCAGAATAACGAGCAAGAACAGACTCCGCTGTGATAATACGAGTTCCAGCTGTTCAAGGCTTTTGAGGAACAGAGCGGCGTGTTCACGGCTTATTCCCCCTTCCGCAAGCAAGCGCTGTATTTCTTCACGCTCAATTCCAAGAGCTTCGATACGCAGCTCTGTTTCTCTCCCGGAGAGACGCGGATTCCCTGATCTTCGTACGTCCGGCTGACGGATTTGCCGCATCCACCGCCCGTAGTCAGCCAGGACAGCTGCGGTCTCCGCTTCATTCACTTCGTTCGTCGCATGATGGAGCGCCTGGATGGCGGCGCCCATCATCTTCATCTCGCCCCGGTATTTCTTGTTTGCCAGTTCCTCTTCATCGCGGACTCCGTCGTTTTTGGCCAATAGGGGAAGCAGAATGCTTGCCGCCAGCAAAGACAGCAGGATGACGACTGTCGCCAGAAAGATAACCAGGCTTCGCTCCGGAAAAGGAGCGCCATTATCAATAAACAGCGGAATCGAGAAAGCGCCTGCGAGCGTGACAGCGCCGCGCACGCCGGATAACGAGGTCATGGCCAATATTTTAAATGAAAGCTTTACCTTCCCTTTGTCGGGACCGAATATTCGGCCTTGAGAGAACGCGAAGGTCCACAAAAATCGAAGGACAATCAGCAGAACGAAAATAACCAAAGCATACCCGATTGCCTCATAGTTGTTATAGACCGGGCTCTCAAATATAGTCCTGAAAACATCGGGAATCTGCAAGCCCAAAATGACAAATACGAGCCCGTTCAACAGAAACAGTATGACCGACCATGTATTGTCGGATACTTCGTTGGTCTGCGGCCTTACTTTGTTCGAGCGGTCACGTTCAACCGCATGCATAACCCCTCCCGCAACTGCCGCCAGAATGCCCGACACGCCCAGTTCCTCCGCAGCAAGATACAGGGCGAACGGGGTCAGAATATGGATGAGCATGTGCATCGTCTCATCTTCAAGCCCGGACCGGCGCAGCAGGTACCGGAACCCGGTAATCATGGATGCCAAAACAGCCCCTGCCACCAATCCGCCGATGGCGATGATCAGGAAGCTTACGCTTGCCTTGGGAAGTGAAAAGACGCCGGTCACGGCGGCTGCAATAGCGAATTTAAAGGCCACTAATCCTGAAGCATCGTTCATCAGAGCTTCCCCTTCGAGCAGATGCATCAGTTGTTTGGGCAAATGGATTCTCCCCGCAAGCGCGCTGACAGCTACGGCATCCGTGGGCGACAGAATAGCCGCAAGTCCAAATGCGACCGGAAGCGGGATCGTCGGAATCATCCAATGAATGGCATATCCGATAACGAAAACCGTTGCGAAAACAAGACCGACTGCCAGCAGCAGAATAGGCGCCCGCAGACGCCACAGCTCGCTGCGCGGCGTATGTTTGCCATCATTATAGAGGAGCGGCGCAATGAACAGCAGGAAAAAAAGCTCGGGCTCAAGGGGCATATGTATCCCGGATGGAATCAGGGTTACGGCAGCTCCCAAGGCAATCTGGATCAGCGGGACGGGAACGGCCGGGATACGGCGGTTCAGCACATGGGAAACTGCGATAAGTGCGAGAAGAATCAGAACCGTATAAAATAATTCCATCCTTGCGTGCTCTCCTTTCATTAAAAAGGCACAAAACCCTATTCCCTTGTTAGTTTGACCATGAATGAATTAAAACATAAATTAAATAGGTTGGCAACCTATCTATATGTTTATTGTCACCATGCCGCACTTCTTGATGTATGGTTCCTTCTATAATTAGTGCGTCAATTTCTATAACCGCGCTGATCAAATATTGCGAAACTAAGGATTGACAGAGCTTTTCAAGGGGAGTACTATTAGTTTACTGATAAACAATATATATCTAAATTATATTCTATTATATCTTTTACTAGTATACCGATAGTGGGAGATTTCAGGAGGTGTCGAGAATGCCGCTGAATGAACACGCGATGGAAATCCATGGTCTGTTCAAAACATTAGCGAAGAAAGTAACCGAGGAATGGAATAAACAGACGGAGAGCCTTGTTTCCTTATCCCATTTTCGGATGTTATATATGCTGAATTTAAGGGGCCCCCAGAAAATGGCCGACCTCGCAGAATGTCTGCATGTGACATCCGGAGCCATTACGGGGATCGCCGACAAGTTGATTGAACGGGGATATATAGACCGTAACCGGGATCTGGATGACCGCCGGGTCGTCTATCTGAATATTACGGATAGCGGCAAAGTGTTAATGGAAACACTAACAGAAAAACAGGTGCTGCTGTACGGCAGACTGGTTGACCAGCTTGATTCCGAGGATGTCGCCCATTTGAAGCGGATCTTTAGGCAAATAATTGAGACTTTAAATACGGCAGAAAAGGGGTTGTGAGCAAAGTAATGGAACACTTGACCGGTAAACAAAAAGTTACGATTATGATCGCCATTATGGCCGCAATGTTCTTCGCAGCGATTAACCAGACGATTGTCAGCACGGCAATGCCGCGCATCGCCGCTCTATTGAACGGCTTGAACAGCTACACATGGGTCGTCACCATCTATATGCTGACCTCCACCATATCGACGGCTCTGGTCGGGAAGTTGTCCGATATTTACGGGCGCAAGCCGTTCCTAATCGTCGGTATCATTTTGTTTATGATCGGGGCGTTTCTGTGCGGAACCTCTGCCAACATTTCGCAGATGATCACGTATCGCGGGCTTCAAGGGGTGGGCAGCGGTATTATTATGGCAAGCGCCATCTCCGCTGTGGGCGACTTGTTCGCTCCGCGGGAACGGGCCAAATGGACGGGACTGCTGATGTCGATTTTCGGCTTCTCCAGTGTTATCGGACCGTCGCTTGGCGGTTGGATGGTCGACCATATGGATTGGGAATGGATCTTCTGGATTTTCCTTCCTATCGGCATTATTGCCTTGGTCCTGATCATGATTTTATTCCCGAAACCTGTTCGCAAATTCAATCAGACCATTGACTATTGGGGTTCCCTATTTCTGACCCTGACCATCGTGCCGCTGCTGCTGGGCTTCTCTTGGGCCGGCACCAAATATGCCTGGGGCTCGGAACAGACGATTGGATTGTTCGCCGCTACCCTGGTGAGCCTGATCATCTTCATTCTCATTGAACGGAAAGTGAAAAATCCGGTTCTGCCGCTGTCCCTGTTCCGCAACAGCGTTGTAACGATAGCCAGCGTCGCCGGTTTCATGATGAATGCCGGCATGCTTGGGGCCTTGATTTATCTTCCTTTCTTCGTGCAGGGCGTTGAAGGCATATCCCCAACGTATTCGGGTTATGTGACCATGCCTATGTCCATCAGCATGATTATTCTCAGTACCCTGACGGGCAGATGGATTACGAAATCCGGAAAATACAAAAGGTTCGCCCTTATCGGGATGGCTATCATGTCTGCGGGCATGCTAATGATGGCCTTCATGAACAGCGTGCCTGTGGCGGTTGCCATTATGGTGTTCTTCGGTATGGGTCTCGGGTTCGGTATGCCAGTCTTCACATTGGCCGCCCAAAATGCCGTGAAGCCGACGGAAATCGGAGTTGTTACAGCTGCTTCACAGCTCTTCCGCAACATGGGCGGCACCATCGGTATTGCCGTTATGGGTTCGATTATGACGTCCCGACTTGCGAGCAATATTAAAGCCGCCGCCCCGCAGGGACCGGACTTGTCAAATGTGGATCCGGCGGTGCTCAGTAGATTGGCGCCTCTGCAAAATCCGCAAATCCTGCTGGATAAGCCCCAGCTGGAGCAGCTTCAGGCAAGTCTTCCTCAGGACCTGCAGCCGCTGGTTACCCAGCTGATTGATATGCTCCGCCATGCGCTGCGAAGCTCGCTGACGACGGTCTTTATATCCGGCACCGTTCTGGTCGGGATCGCGCTGGTACTGGTCATATTCATGAAGGAATTGCCGCTCCGCAGCTCGGCTCCCAAGCCAGCGGCGACTGATACGGAACCAGTGGAGCCAAAGCCACACTCTGCCGTGCCGAAACCATCCTGATCCGCAAATGAACAGCAAAAAAATCTTCCCGATGCCGTCCTCATCAGCCGGACCGGGAAGATTTTTGCTGTTTAATACAACGCCCTGTCCTTTTCCAAAGAGACAGGGCGATTATCTTTACCGAAACCTCCTGCCCACGTCGGTTAAAGTAAACTAGGCGCAGCTAAGCAACTCCTATCCCGCCGATCGAATCACTCTCCAGGCCGGTTTTTCCTGCTTCCATCTCGCCTTTACCGCTATTCCAACGCTCCAGCAAGGAAATACCTTGTTATAGCGGCCATGCAGCACCACAGCTCCTATCCCGCCGAATCGAATCGCTCCCCAAAGATATCAGAAAAGGTCAGGTCAGCTTTTAAGCTTTCTTATTTTCTAAATAGGCATCGATCTGCCTTTGCGCTTCCTTGAGAATAGCATCCAAACCGTTATTTTTTTGAATCCGGATATATTCCTTCACCGCTTCTTCAGGATTTGGGTTCATCCCGGACTCAATATTCCCATCCAGCTCCTCTATAGTCCGGTCTCGCCGCTCCAGCTCGCTCTTGATTCTGTCCTCCGAAATAAACAGCCCGTCAACCGGTGAATCGACATTGTTGGGCGCATTGGCAAATTCAGCTTCATTCGTCCAGAAATCCTTGCCGTACGTGGGATTCTCGCGCATGAACCCGGGCTTCCACAGCGCCCATTGGCCTCCCCACTCCATATAATTGCTTGTCGTCGTATCAAGCCCCTCCGGGTAAAGTGCCGAATGGCCATCCCGTACATAGGTTTTTCCTTCTATGCCGTATTGCACCAGATCGTACAGCGTCTGATCCGTCTCCAGCATATCCAGAAATCTCAGCACACGATCGGCATGAGCGGAATTCCTGTTGATGGCAATGACGTTGGCAAGCGGCGTCCGGTTAACGAATTTCCTGTCCGGGTACAGCAGGGAGCTCTCCTGGGTGAACGAGTTGTCGGCAAAACCCTGGTTCGCGAGGACCCATTCATGCGACTGCAGGGTGAAATACATATGGCCGCTGCGCCAAACCGCCGCTCCGTCTTCCTTGTCGAACATGATATCCTTATTGATAATTCCGGCGGTATACCATTCTCTGGCCATGATGGCCGCTTCCATGAAGAAAGGCTGCTGCTCAAGCGGCTTGATCTGAACCAGCGGATCATTCAGATAAAAGCCCATGCCATGAAAGCCCAGATCCACCCATTCGTCGCGCAGCTGAAAAAGCGGCATTGGCAGGGTGCGGGTCAGCTTTTCATTGGGATAGGCTTCTTTGAGCGCATGCAGGAACGCATCCACCTCTTCGATCGTTTGAATGGAAAGGGGCTCCGGATTAAGCCCGGCTTCCTTCGTCTTGTCTGAACGCCACTGCGCATAAGGCCGCTGGTTCATCTTCATTGTCCATGGGAGACCTACAATACTGCCATCCACGGTGGCAGCCGAGAGCGTACCCAGCTCCTGATATTTCTTGTA
Organism: Paenibacillus sp. JT22N12; assembly: GCF_056269365.1. Taxonomy (NCBI): domain Bacteria; kingdom Bacillati; phylum Bacillota; class Bacilli; order Caryophanales; family Paenibacillaceae; genus Paenibacillus; species Paenibacillus sp. JT22N12. The sequence goes on from NZ_JBWDNU010000005.1 coordinate 39,956, forward strand.
CAGATGAGGAGCATACTTAGGAAGCAGATCGTTCAGCGGCATGTAGGCCCCCTTCGCCGCCATCTGCTTGTAGGACAACCAATCCGCATCAAAATTCATATCCCACCGGTCGCCAGCAGCGGACATCACGAGCATCTTGTCACGGTAATCGCCGACGGGAATAAAATAAACGTTGAACTTCACATTCAGCCCCTTGCCCCTGACATAGTCGCTAATGGCTGACCAAACCTCGTCGGTCGCGGACTTCTTGTCTCCGCTGAAATAAAGCTTGAGGGTCACCTCCTCCTCGGCAGGAGGAAGCTGCCCGTTTGAACGGGTTTGCAGCGCCGACTTATCGCTCATCTGGCATGAGATTAACATCATTGCCAGCAGCAGGCAGACAAGCAGCGGCTTCATCATGCTGCACCTCCCTGCCCGGACTCGCTGCTCAGGATGGGATGCCGGATCACAATCTTCGTGCCCGTGCCTGGCCCTGTCTCAATGATCAGCTTGCAGGCGTCGCCAAAGTACAGCTTGAGCCGGTCATTGACGTTTCGCAGTCCCACACCCCGATGCCCTCCTTCGCGCCTGTCTCCGGAACCGGAATCCTTGTCCAGACGGTCCAGCACCTCCTGCGGAATTCCCCTGCCGTTATCGGAAATCTCAATCACCAGATTCTCCTCTTCCCGATAGCCGGAGATGAATATTTTGCCTTTCTCGAAATTCTCGCGGATGCTGTGCTGGATCGCATTCTCCACGAGCGGCTGCAGCAGGAGACGCAGGAATGGCAGATCAAGTATATCCTCGTCAAAAGCAACCAGCATACGCACCGGCTTCCCCATCCGGGCCTGTTCAATCTGCACATAAGCCTTCACCTGCTCAAGCTCGCGGGCGACCGTTGTAATGTCCTTGCCCCCATTCAAGCTCAGGCGCAGCAGGTTGCCAAGGGCCGAGACCATCTCGCTGATATCGCTTCGTCCATGATTCTCGGCCTTCCATCTGATCGACTCCAGCGTGTTGTACAGAAAATGGGGATTAATCTGGTGGCTGAGCACCTGAAATTCAAGCTCCTTCTTATTCCGCTCCGACCGGGATGCCTGTTCGATGAGCCCTTCGATCTTGCGGCTCATGCTGCCGAAGCCGCGGTACAGCCAGCCGATTTCGTCCCGTCTGACAGACCAGGGGAAGAGAAAACGGAAATCGCCTGTCTCCAGCCTGCGCATATGACGCACCAGCTTGGCGATAGGCTGTGTGAAATACAGCGTAATGTACATGACAACCCCCAGGCAGCATAAAAGATAAATAACCAGAAACAGGACAAGCAGCCGGTTCAGCTCATTAATCGGACCGATGAGGGTGTGCAGCGGCGTCAGGCTGACGATGAGCCAAGGCTCGCTGTCCATCCTGACATAGGTGACCAGATGGGCATCCCCGCCGATGTCGATTGTCTTCGAGCCTTCCGCTGCCTGCCCCGTCCATGCCGGAAAACTGTCGGATGGAATGGGACTACCTGTCCAGGCATTGTTGGAGGAATCATACAGCACCTCCCCCTTGTCATCCAGAACGAGAAATTTCTGCCCCTTCATCTTCTCTGAAGGGGTGAAGAAGCGCTGCAGCTGGTTCTCTGACAAATCAGCCACAATGATACCCCGCGCCTTCCGATCGTACAAGCCGGAGAACCGCTTGATATAGGAGAGCAGCGGCCTTGCATATCGTCCCTTCTGAGGCATAAACAGATGCCATCTTGGCAGCGTTTCCATTTTGGACTGGATGAACCAGTCCTCCCTGCCCAATTGATCGGATTCCCCAATCGTACTCATATAAGTGGGGTACCGGGAAGGATCCAGCGGATATACGCGCACACGAAGCGCGTCGATCAGCGGCGTGTTCTTATATAACGTGGAGACCATACTAACGGTAAAATCCTCTTCATGAACCGTGGTACCCGGCATTTGCTCCAGCGCCTGCTGAAGGTCCTTGTTGCCGATCAGAGCATTGATCTGATCATTCAGTTCATGGAGATAGGCTTCGAAATTCGTCTTGGCCTGCTGCAAATAGCTCATGGAAAAGGTCGAATTCGCATTGGAGATACCTTCGATTGACTTGATATGCGCGTAGTAGGCAAACAGCAGGAACGGAACGATAATAATCGCAAAAAAAATAATAATCATCCGGTTCCGGAAGGAGTAGGCCAAACGCATATAAGTCTTACTCATCGGCTATTCCCTTCTGCCTGCGGTATTCCTTGGGCGTGCAGCCCACCTGCTTCTTGAACAGCTTGGAGAAATGCACCGGGTCCTTGTAGCCGACCTGGTAGGAGATCTGATACACCTTAAACCTCACGTCGCTCAGCATCTCTTTGGCCTGCTCCATCCGGATATCCGTCAAATATTCGAGGAACGTCTTCTGCTTTTCTTTCCGGAACAGCTTGCTCAGCCAGACCGGCGTGACATGCACCTCTGAAGCCACGCTCTGCAGCGTGGGTCCATCGGCAAACTGCTTGTGGAGAATCTTCTCGGCCTCGCTTACAATTTGGCAGGGATTGGACGAGAGCTTGCGGAAATCCCGGGCAATCTCAAGCAGGAAGGTCTCCGTCTGCACACGCAGCGAATGCAGGGTATCGTACTGTTCCAGCTCCTCCCACAGGGTGATCGGGTTTTTGCCCCAGCTTTTATTCTGCCAGCCGGCAGCGGCCGCACGCTTGAATACCTCGAACAGCCATTCGAAGATCCGCTGCTGGATATCCCTAACCTGTATCAGCCCCCAAGCCTGCACCATCTCCACAAAGCGGTCCATGGCCGCCGAAATCTCCGCATCCGTGCCGTATTTGACCAAATCAAGCACTTCATCGAGCTCCCTGAGTGAAAGGTCCTCCCTTTCGGATTCCATACAGAAGCCCTGCTCCGTGAACAGGCGGTTGCCGCCGTAAACTGCCTTCTGCTCCAGCATGTCAGAGGCTTCCACAAACATCTCATGAACATGCTTCAATGTTTTTGGGGACGCGCATATGCTGACGCTGGCCTTCACCTTGACGAATTCGTTAATCCGCTTGATGCAGGTCAGGGCCAGTTCCCTGCCTCTTTGCGTCTGCTCTGCATCGGCGCAGCTGAGCAGCACAACCCAGCGGCTTTGCGTATCGGTGAACAGCGCGAATGGATACGGAAAGTCCTCCTCCAGCGTCTGGTTTACAACATTGCCGATCCCGAAGACGACAAGCTCCTTCTCGCTCCGGTATCCTTTGCGGTTGCCGATAGCCTTCAGATCATCCGCCTCCAGCAGCATCAGCTGCAGCGGATGCTGCGCCGTCCATTCCAGCTGCAAAGTCTGCAGACGATGCTGCATACGCGTTTCGCGGTAAGGATCATAATCATGGACGATCAATTCCCGGAACAGCTCCTCGCGCATCTTGGGTACGGCGTACTGCACCTGATTCCGCAGCAGCAGCTGATTATGCCGGTCGAGCTGTTCCTTGTGGATCAGATCGATAGCCTTGACCGTAAGCTGACCCAGCTCTTCGATATTAATCGGCTTCAGAATATAGTCCATGGCCCCGATCTGCATAGCCTGCTTGACCAGTTCAAAATCATCGTATCCGCTGACGACAATCGCCTTCCAGGCATATTCGCCTTTTTCGGAGAGAGAGCGGAGAAAATCGAGACCGGATAACCGGTTCATCTTAATATCGGTCACAATCAGCTCCGGCCGCTTCTCCAGAGCAAGGGCCAGAGCCGTATCTCCATCATCGGCGGCATACACCTCATCAATACCAAAGCTGTTCCAAGGAAAGCGCTTACGCAAACCTTCACGGATTTCAAACTCGTCATCGACAATCAGTACACGCAGCATAATTCACCTTCCCTTTATGAGTGTCCTCCAACTTGTACAAGGCTATTTTATCACAGGGAATTAATTGGGAAATGCCCTTTCATTCATACTAGCCTACCTTGTTTAGGATTACACTGGGGCAATCCTAAAGTTTATGGTCTGCCATTAATCACTGGCGCGCAAAAGACCAGTCGTCCCAAGGCGGCAGCTAACGCCTTCTGGGTGACTGGTCCCATTATTAAACCGTCTGCTCCTTCATTAAAACTCGAAACAGGTATAACTGAATGTGCCGAACTGATAGCCCCGGTACAGCAGAACAGGCTGGACCGCGTTCGAGCTGTCCGCGCTGCCCATCGCCTGAAGAAGGGGAATAAAATGCTCGGCCCTTGGAACCGCGCGCGAAGCATAAGGCGCAAGCTCCGCATAGTGGAACAGCGATTCAAGGTCACGCCGCTCAACTTTATCAATCAGCCAGTCATCGAACTGCTCCGCCCAGGGCTCGGCATCCGTTTGCCCGAATTTAATATAATTAAAATTATGCACCGTCGTGCCGCTGCCAATAATCAGAATATCCTCTTCTCCAAGACCCTTCAGCGCTTCGCCGATCCGGAACTGCTCGGCAGCCGTCTGGAAAGGATTCACCGAGATCGTCACAACCGGAATATTGGCTTCCGGATACATATAGCGGAGCATAATCCATGAGCCATGATCCAGCCCGCGCTTATCATCTCTTCTGGTCTGAATGCCATGCCCGCTGTACATCTGCTCAATCCTCGCAGCCAGCTCAGGGTCCCCGGGGGCCGGATAGGTCAGCCGGTACAGCTCATCGGGAAATCCGCCAAAATCATAAATGGTCGCAAGCGGTCCTTCCGCAAAGGAGATGGTCGTAACCCGCTCCTCCCAATGGGCACTGAATACAACAATTGCCTTGGGCGTGAATCTTCTTCCCGTTTCTTCAAGAAAACGGGTATAATCAGATTCCTGCAGCGCCATAAGGGGCGAACCATGGTTAATAAACAGGGACGGTATCAATTTGGAAGCCCTCCATTTTTATCAGAAGATTTTTTCTTACTAGCCTGCTATTTACTTACTTTATGTAATTAAGTATATTTAAATAAGTATAGTTCGTCAAATTTTTGATTTAAAATACGCAGGTTTATTTATTTCAGGGTTCAAAGAGGTATAATGAAAGTCAGATGAGGTGATGAAGATGATAGATCAGCAGGATTGTCCCCGGTTCGCAAAGGCCATTGAGCTGTTAAGCAAACGTTGGAATGCCATGATCGTCTACCAGCTGCTTTCCGGCCCGCACCGCTTTGTCAATCTTGAGAACTCGGTCACGAATTTGAGCGGGAAGGTCCTCTCGGACCGGTTGAAGGAGCTTGAAGCTGAAGGCATTATACGTCGTGATGTTTATCCTGAAACACCTGTTCGGATTGAATATAAATTAACGGATAAAGGTTATGCCCTTGCGCCGCTCTTCAACGTAATATCCACCTGGGCTTCCCGATGGGTCGAACTCCCGGATGATAAGCAGGACTTGAAAGACTCCTGCGCTGCCGCTTCAGAAGCGGACTGCACATGCAGCGAAACGCCGCCGCATTGATTAGCGATTAATACCAGGCTTGTCCCCAATATAGTCCAACCGCACGCAAACAGCGGCCCTCTCCACATGGAGAAGGCCGCTGCCTGTGTAATCTTCAGCTTTATTTAACCGGCACTTCCGGAAGTCCCCACACCGACACGCTTTCCCCATTCACCGGAAAATTCGCATTTCCGTCCTGCTCAATGGCAATATGATCCTTCCGCGTATTGGTCAGATCTACCCATATCTCGCCGGCGCGGCGCTCACCGACAAACATCCGTTTGAATGCTTCCGCTTTATTGGAGATGACGACGGCGCAGCCGGAGCCGGCAAATTCACTCACGCCCATCCGCACCCAGCCCACAACATGGGGATCGTCAAAATAATCCTTTTGTTCCCCGTACGCTTTATGGTAACGGGCATACAGAAGAGGATCGATCGCCTCCTTCTTCCCTTCGATCGTCTCATCCCCGCCGATTTTGAAATAATCGCCATAGAACACGCACGGATAGCCATCCTTCCGCAGCAGCACCAGGGAATAGGCGATCTGCTTGAACCAGTCCTCGACCCAGGATTCAAGCGCTTCATTGGGCTGGGAATCATGATTATCGACGAACGTCACCGCGTTAAGCGGATGAGTGGCCACCAGCGAATTCTCGAAAATTTTGGTCAAATCAAATTCGCCCTTGGCCCGCGAGGCTTCAAACAGCTTGTAGTGCAGGCAGACATCAAACAAGTCAAGCCCATGGTTCACCTCTTCAAGAAATTCCTGGCAGGCGCCGGGATCGGAGTTCCAGAACTCGCCCACCACGTAAAAAGACTCCCCATGCTCCTGTTTCATTTGCTCCACAAATTCCTTCACAAAATTGCGGTCGATATGCTTGATCGCATCCAGCCGGTACCCGCTGCACTTCAGTTCATTCGCCAGCCACCTGCCCCAGGAAATCATTTCGTTCCTGACTGCCTGATGGTTGTAATCAATGTTGGCAAACATCAAATAATCATAATTGCCAAAGGCATCGTCGACGTTATGATTCCATACCTTATTCTCGCCGGTGATCCGGAATATGCCCGACCGGTTGGCCTTGGCATCATAGTCCGTCCCGTTGAAGTGCTCGAAGCTCCACTTGAAGGAGGAGTATTTGTCCCCCCGTCCCGGAAAGGTGAATTTCGTCCAGCCTTCGATGTCGAAGGGCTTCGAGATTTCCTTCAACCGGTCGTTGGGATCGACCTCAATTACCTGGAACACTTCCTTCTCATCGGCGCCCGCTTTATGGTTCATCACCAAATCCAGATAGATGGCGATGCCATGGTCCCTGCAGACCGAAATAGCTTCCAGCAGCTCCTGCTTCGTGCCATATTTCGTGCGGACCGTCCCCTTCTGGTCAAACTCTCCCAGATCGTACAAATCATATACCGCGTACCCCGTATCGTTGACGGAGGTTCCTTTGGTTACAGGAGGGATCCAGACCGAATCGATCCCCCGCTCCTTCAGCTTGGGGGCAAGCTCCTTGAGCCGGTTCCAATGCTTGCCGTCGGACTCGACATGCCACTCGAAAAATTGCATCATCGTATGATTTCTATCCATCGCGGCTTCGGCTCCCTCATAAATTGATCATCTATTTATAAGAGATTATACCCAGTCCGAATTTCCCCCAAACAGCGGTCATCGCAAGCTGTATTGCATCCATTATCCTTTAATCCCGGTCAACGCGATTCCTTCCATAAAATAACGCTGCCCAATCGCAAATACAATCAGCGCAGGGAGCAGCACCAGCAGCGAGGCCGCCATCAGAACCCCCCATTCCGCATTGTACATGCCCCGGAACTGCTGAAGTCCAAGCGCAAGCGTAAACTTCACTTCATCATTCAGGTAAACGAGCGGCCCCAGAAAATCGTTCCATGTCCCCAGGAAGGAAAACAGACCGATAACAAGCACGGCAGAACGGGAAAGCGGCAGAATGATCCTGCTGAAGATTGTGAAATGCGAACCCCCGTCGACGAATACGGCTTCATCCAGTTCCTTGGGGATCGACATATAAAACTGGCGCAGCAGGAAGATATTGAACGCCCCGCCGCCAAAAAAAGCCGGGACAATGAGCGGTGCATACGAATTTACAAGACCCAGCGCCTGCCAGCCAATGAAGGACGGAATCAGCGTCACCGCAAAGGGCAGCATCATGCTGCTCAGCAGAAGAGCGAACATCTTGTCCCTCCCCGTCCATTTCATCCGTGCAAAGCTGTAGGCGGAGATGGTGCTTGAGAGCAGTACCCCGACCAGAACGCCGCCCACCACGATAAAGGTGTTCAGAAAATAACGCTCAAACGACAGCACCTCGAAAGGCTGTCTGAAATTATCAAAGTTGAACGGCGACGGAATCCATTTGGGCGGAACCACGAAAATCTGGCTCAAATCCATCAGCGAGCTGCGCAGAAGCCAGTAGAAGGGAAACAAACAGATCAGGGAACCGATAACCAGAACCCCATACAGCAATGTTCGGTATAAACCGCGTCTGAGTGCCATATCCGGCTAAGCCCCCCCATTCTCGTAATAAACCCATTTCTTCGACGACTTGAAGAGCAGGACGGTAAAGAGCATGATGATGATAAACAACACCCAGGCGATGGCGCAGGCATAGCCCATATTCGAGAAGGTGAAAGCTTCCCGGAACAAGTAGAAAATATAAAAGAGACTCGAATCGTTCGGGCCGCCTCCGGTCATCGTATACGGCTGCACAAACACCTGGAAGCCGCCTACAAGGCCCATAATGGCATTGAAGAAAATGCTGGGAGTCGCAAGCGGAATGGTGATATACACGAGTCTGTGAAAAGAGCTGCCTCCGTCAATTTCGATCGCTTCATAATAATGCTTCGGGATATCCTGAAGGGCAGCCAGGAATATGATCATCGTGCCGCCGACGGTCCATAAGCTCATCATTACCAGTGTAGGAATGACCGTGGTCTCACTGTAAATCCACTGGCTCTCCGGCAAATGAAAGGAGCGCAGTATCGTATTGAGGAATCCCAGGTCCGGGTCCAGCAGCCACAGCCATACCATCGATGAGGCCACAAGCGGAACAATGGTCGGCAGATAGAAGATTACCCGGAACGCGGCAAGCCCCTTTACCTTCTGATTGAGCAGAACAGCCAGGAAGAAAGCCGTGATAATCTGGAGCGGCACGCTCAGCATGACATAATAGAAGGTAACGCCGATCGACTTGTAGAAGAAGGTGTCTGTGCCATTGAAAAGGCTGGCGTAATTATCGAAGCCGACAAAATGAGGGCTGCTGGCCACCTGGTAGTCGGTCAGACTTAACCAGAGACTGGCAGCCATGGGGCCGAGCACAAAAATGGCAAAGCCCAGAATGGCAGGCGAAGCGTACAGCCAGCCAAGACGGTTTTCTTTTCTCCTTAGCGCCGATAGAGATTGCACCCTCATCCCCCGCTTTCTATTGAATGAATTCATGTAACAGCCAGGCATTCGCCCGCTGCGGGCGAATGCCTGACGTCCTTATCCCTTGGGGTAAGTTCCTTTAAATTCTGCATTGGCCTTGGCCGAAACTTCCTTGAAGGCCTGCTCGACGCTTTTCTTGCCGAGCCATACCTGATCGAGTGCCGGCGTAAGAATGGCATTGATTTTATCCGAGTTTTTCAGATAATAGTCGAATGAATTCTCGCCGTTCTCCAGCGTCTGCCGCATGACGGCATCCTTGAAGCCATCCTGATGGCCCGGCTTGACCTCAGCCCACTTGGCAATCAGGTCCGACTGCGTGTACCAGTCCCGCATGACCGGCATCCATAAGCCGCTCGAATGCATCTCGAGACCGCTCTCGGCATTAAGCAGGAATTTGTAGAACATCCATGCTTCTTCCGGGTGTTTGGTTGTCGCCGACATGACCTCGGGCTCGCCGAACAGAATCGTTTTGCTTTCCTTCAGCTTTGGCAGCACGCCTACCCCGTAATTGACCTTGGCCGCGCCCAGATCAAGCTGTACCCACTGGCCGTCCAGATCCATGGCCACTTTCTTGCTTTGCAGCGCAATGGCCGGTGAAGGCATATTCTTCTCCTGGGTCGTCGAAGGCGCTACATGATGCACATGCACCAGATCGGCAAGCTTCTGCACGGCCTCGATAACGGCAGGATCCTCCAGATTCAGCTTGTCACCGCCAGGGGCAATAACGCTGGTATTATTGGAGGGAACCATCAAATGCCACATCCATGTGTTGAAACGGACGCCATACTGTTTGATATTCGCCGGATCGAATTCCGCGCTAAGCGCATTATTTCCTTTATTGTCAATCGTCAGCTTCTTGGCTGTATCCAGAAACTCATCCCATGTCCAGGCCTGCTCGGCCGAGGTTGGCGGAAGCTCCACTCCCGCTTCCGTGAACATATCCGCATTGTAGAATAGAGCAAAGGCTTCCTCCGCCACTTTGATGCCTGCTACCTTATCCTGGTCCCAATACATGATGGCATTGGGAATGAGAGAATCCTTGTTCAAGTCTGGATCGCTCGCCAGAAAATCATTCAGGTTATACAGCTTTCCCTGCTCCGCCCACTGCAGGGTTTGGGTTTTGTACAGCGGGAATACATCCGGCGCATTATTGCCCGCAAACATCGTCGTCAGCTTGGTGACATAATCGCCGGGGATATGCATGTATTTAATTTTGATATGGGGGTGGAGCTCCGTGAATTTCTTGGCCATCTCCTCCTGAACCTTCTTCTCGTTCGGAGATCCCCAGGTTGCATAGGTCAACGTAATCTCTTCCTGCTTCCCGGCGTTTGCCGGCGCATCGGCATCCTCTCCATTCGTGGATGCAGCGCTTTCACTGCTTGGATCGGTTGAATTGGATGTTCCACATGCCGCCAATAACAGCACTATGCTTAACACGAGAACCCACCTGTTCATTTTCCATATTCGTTGCATTCGCATCCGCTTTCGCTCCCCCTCCATCGTCAACGTACATTGCCATCGCTGCAGCCTTTGGCCTCTTCATGTTAGCAAGCGTTTTCATCATGCTCAATTCGAAAATCATTGGATTTGGAGCTTTTCATTGGATTTACGGGAATAGCCGCTGATACGGACAAGAATGGTGGCTCCCCTTCCCGGGGGTGAAATGACTTCGACGCCAAACTCCGGTCCATAAAGCAGTCTGATCCTCTTATCCACATTTTGCATGCCCGTTAAGCGGCTTTGCCCATTTCGAAAGCCTTCCAGGCTGGGCTGGTCGAACCCTTTTCCATTGTCTTCGACCGAGAACAGGAGCGAATTCCCCTCCAGCCATCCACTGATATGAATAGATCCGCCGCTCTCCATCTCCTCGAAGCCATGGATGATAGCATTCTCCACAAAAGGCTGGAGAAACAGCTTGGGAACCTCAGCCTCAAGCATGTCTTCCTCCATCTTAATCGTTACCGTAAACTTGTCCTCAAAACGGCTTCCCATAATGTAGATGTATCTGTTCAACCAGTCCAAATCCGTACACAGGGGCCAGGTTTCGTTCTTGTTCCGGGTCGTGCTCTTCAGCATCTCCGCCAGACTGAGCATGATCCGGCTGATCTCATCCTGCTTGTTCTCAACCGCAATCCAGTAAATGGTCGTTAAGGTGTTATACAAAAAATGCGGGTTCAGCTGCAAATTAAGCGCCATCAGCTCGGCATCCTTTTCCCTGATCCGGGAGGCATAATTTTGTTCGATAAGCTCGTGGATCCGCTCATTCATTTGATTGAATTTCTGGATCAGATGGCCGAACTCATCCCGGCCTTCGCCTGGAATAAATACCTGGAAATTGCCCCTTTCCATCAGCTTGATTCCTTTCTTGATGCGGATAATCGGCCTCGTGATGAAGATCGAGAGCAGATACGCGAATAGGGCGGATACGAGCAGCATCAGCACCAGAAAAACGATCGAATACAGCTTCAGGGCGTTCAGATCATGCAGCGCGTCATCGACGGGGATTTGGATATAGGAAAGCCAGTCCGTGCTTTCCATCAAATCGAAGCAGATCAGCGTCTTCCTGCCATCGACGGATTTGATAAAGCTGCCCTCCCGCATGGAACGGGCCTCGTTCAACCAGGAAGGGGCGGAATTGCCCGCTCGCGGAATGCCTTCTTCATTGGAATCGGTTACAACGGAGCCTTCCCTGCTGATCACGCCGAAGGAAACATTGGCATATTCATTCTTGCGGGCATAATCCTCGAATACCTCCCGGATAAATTCCGGCTTGAAATTCAACAGCAGAATAGGCTTCTCTACACCAGCCGGCAGCGTGAGAAAAGCTCCATCATTGTCGATATAAGTCTGGTAAAGCTCTTTGACTGCGGAAAACAGCTCATTGTAATCGAAGCTGAGCGTTCTCATATCGCTTTGCTTATAGATGTCGGCGAAGGAGTAGGTGGGGATCCAGATCAGGTTGCCCTGCCCGCTCCGGGCTTGCCGGACCATATCCGTTCCATAAAATGCGTCCGCAGGCACGTACATTTGGGCATTATTGCCGAAGTTGTAGAAACGGGTCATGACAAACGAGGAGTACACTTCCGGGCTCCGGCCGAAATACTTGTATAGGATTTGCGTGATGCGGCGGTCTGTTTTCAGCAATGATTCCGTGTTCTTCGGATCGACCCCGGCAAGGACTTCGTAGAGTTCATTATCGATCGGCAGCACGTCGGTATTATCCCGAATGGCCTGCAGCTTGCCCTCCAGCAGCAGATTATTGTTCATCACGACATTGCTGACGCTCTCCTTGACATTATCCAGCATGTTGCGGGCACTGGTCTGATAATAGGCGAACCCGAGAATCAGAATGATGAAGCTTACCAGGAAGAAATAGGACAGCATTAATTTGATGCGAAACCTGGAATTGACGATCCATTCGGCCAACTTGCGCGGCAAGGACATAGCTGTCAGCCTCTTTCTCTTAGGGTTGATTAAACATTCTGCGGAATTCCTCTGGCGCGCACAGGAACGATTTTTTAAACACCTTGTTGAAATATTTGATATCCTTATAGCCTACCTTGCGCGCGATCTCGTTAATTTTATCTTCGGATTGCAGCAGCAGGCTTCTCGCCTTTTGCATACGCGATTTGACCAGATAATCGGTGAAGGACATCCCGAAATGATGCTTGAACAGAAAGCTGAAATAGGAGGGGTTATAGAAAAACCGCTGCGCGACGATATCCAAACCCAGATCTTCGTGAAGATTTTCCTCCAGGAAGACCTTGCATTTCTGCATAATGATGTCCTTGCGCGATTCTCTGTCCGTCTTCATTCCCCGGAGCGCGACATTCAGCAGCTCATGGGCGATTCTTCTTACATCCGCATACAATTCCGCACGCATGATTCCCTCCTCCAACTGCGAGATCAAGCTTCGGTAGGCAGCCTCCTCCATAACGGTCTCAGCCGATTGCAGACAGGAGAGAAGCCTCTGAATCACATCGCATTTCAAATGAAAGGGCGCCGGGAATGCCGCAGACAGTTTGTCCAGAAGCATATCCAGCGCATCAGCCGCCTTCAACGGATCAGCTTCCATGACCGCTTCAGCCAGCACCTGGGCTTCTTTTCGCGCAGAGGTATTATTGTTTTTAGCAACCGCTTTCATAAGTTTCGTCTGCAGGAGCTCTTCATTGAACCAAATCTCCTCATGGAGGTAAAAGCGGTTTTCCAGCATGGACTTGGCTATCTCATAGGAGAGGCTGCCTTCGGCCTCCACTTGATCGCATGCGGTTCCTTCTCCTATCCGGATCGTTTCCCCGTATAAAGCCTGCAGCTGCGGCAGCATGGTACGAATGCGCTGCAGAGCTTCAGCCGGGTCGGCATCCTGCTTCCATTTCAGAATGATAATCAGCTGGCGCTTCTCTTCAGGAGGAGTGAACATGATAGGGTCACAACTGTGTTCCACGTTCTTCGCGAGCATTCGTCCGAAAACATATTTCAATTCCTCGGTATGATCGCTGCTTGCGTTTACAGATATCTCGGCAATGAGCGTGGTTGCTCGTCCCCTCAAGTCAAAATGCCGCTGGAGCTCTTGCCAATCTGCGGGCTGCAGCCGGTTCGTAATCCATAGATACAAGAGACGCTCCAGATAAACAGGCAGGGTTTGCGCCAGCTGTGTGGTCAACTGCTGCTTCTCCAGCCTCGCGGAGAATTCATCGGCAATCACGCTCTCCAGCTTCCCGAGCAGCTGGATCAGCTGTGTGGGATCAAGCGGCTTAACCAGATAGTCCGCTGCTTCCAGACGAATGGCCTGCTGCGCATAGCCGAACTCGTGAAAAACACTAACAAACACAAGCTTAGGCTGCAGGCAGCCCTCCTTCTTCACTAGCTCCGCGAACCGGAATCCGTCCAAGAGCGGCATCTGGATATCTGTGAAGACGATTTGGAAGGTCCGCACCTCACAGAACTCCAAGGCTTCCCGGCCGTTCCTGGCTTCCCATATCCGGTAGTCCGGCCTCAGCGAACGGATCATAGCCGCCAGCCCCCGGCGCTGCTTGGGTTCATCGTCCACAACAAGCACATTCATGGCCGCTTCATTCATTCGTTATTCCCTCCTTCAGCCTTAGCTTCCAAGTTGCTTCCTTGTCTGTTAACTTCCATCTTAAATGAATTCCGGCACACGGGAAACGGACGCAAGCGGGGAAAATCATGAGAAAGGAGTAATCTAATTGGGTCATGGCTGACTATATGCAGAAAAAACCACACTTCAGCGAAGTGTGGCTTAGGTGTAACTATGAAATCTAATCTTATCTGCTTGTCTTGCTTCCTTTTCTAAACCATTCCGAGCGGGGCTTGAGTGCCGGATTTGCCTTCGGTTTGGCGGGTCTTGCCGGTCTTGCCGGTTTCGTCGCAACAGCTGATGCCGTTGATCCTTGCACTTTGGCAGGCTGAGCCGTCATCTGCATCGGATAAGGATGATCCTTTACTTCGGGAATGGTCTTCCCGATCAATTTCTCAATATCCTTGAGAAACGGAATTTCATCCATTTCGCAAAAGGAGATCGCGACTCCGCTGTGTCCCGCTCTGCCGGTTCTGCCGATCCGGTGGACATAGGTTTCCGGGATATTCGGGAGATTGAAGTTGATTACATGAGACAGCTCATCGATGTCGATTCCCCTTGCGGCGATATCGGTCGCGACCAGCACCCGGGTTGCGCCGCTCTTGAAATTGCTCAAGGCCAGCTGGCGCGAGTTCTGGGATTTGTTCCCGTGGATAGCCTGAGCCGAAATGTTCACTCTCATCAGGTCGCGCACGACACGGTCAGCGCCGTGCTTGGTGCGGGTAAATACCAGTGCCGAAGCGATGGATTTATCCTGCAAAATGTGAATCAGCTGATTCTGCTTGTTAGCCTTGTCCACCATATAGATCGATTGCTGGATCCTATCGACCGTATTGGACTCCGGAATGATCTCCACCTTCACTGGATTCACCAGCAGCGCTTTGACCATTTTGGTGATTTCCGGCGGCATTGTAGCCGAGAAGAACAGCGTTTGCCGTTTGGCGGGAATTTTGGCGATGATTTTCTTCACATCATGAATAAAGCCCATGTCCAGCATTCTGTCCGCTTCATCCAGAACCAATATCTGGACATGCTGCAGATCAATACGCTTCTGATTCATCAGGTCGATGAGCCGGCCGGGAGTGGCAATAATAATATCCGCACCTTGATGCAGCGCACGCTCCTGGGCTTTTTGCGAAACGCCGCCCACGATAGCCGAGCAGCGCAAAGTGGTGTATTGGCTGTAAGCCCCGATATTCTCCGCAATCTGAAGAGCAAGCTCTCTTGTCGGTGTCAGGATCAAGGAGCGGATGCGGCGCTGTGTATGGGTTTTACTTTGCTGTTGGCTTAATAGCTGGATAATCGGCAGAGAAAATGCGGCCGTCTTCCCCGTTCCGGTTTGGGCGCAGCCCAGTAAATCTCTGCCGGCGAGCACCGCCGGAATCGATTGCTCCTGTATCGGCGTAGGCGTCGTATAGTTCTCTTTGGTTAAGGCTTTCAGAATCGCAGGTATAAGGTTCAATTCATTAAATGTCATTTTATCTCCTTAGTTCAACAACGATATATTCTTCATTCATTCTTTACGTTGTGACATATAAGGATAACACAAATGTGTGTATAAAAAGAAGCGGGATTTTAATTACAGTACTTCCTAAAGCGCATAAGCAGCATTTATGTATGCATAACATCCGCAATCCAGGACATCATAAAATGGAATTTATGAAGCATTGGAGGAATTACTTTGGCCAAACCGGATAATCGTGAGGATAATGAGGTTCACCTGCAGAAACATATCGATCACACTGAGGCTACTTTGAAAGAAGCCGAGGATTACCTTGACGAGCACGCAGAAGAAATTACTTCTGAAGAGAAGCAGCAAATTGAAGCTAAAAACGAACGTCGTAAAAACAGTATCGAAGGCTTTATAGAGGAAAAGAAAGACGAAGCCTAACCGTAAAAAAACATCAAGCAATGAAAATGCAGCCCTGGAAAAGGGGCTGCATTTTGTTTTTTTTGACCCGTTTGATGAGACAAGTTTCGAACCGACGAAGACATACGAAAACTCATTTACTTGCTCCTGGCAGTCAACAATCAGTAATCCCAATTTTTAAAAAATACCCGGCCGCCTCGTGCTTGTTTTAATTTCACACACAACTAGCCGGAAATTACATAAAACGAATCGGCCCCTGTCGACAATCAAGTTTTCATAAGAAATAGATATTTGTCTATTAATCGCAAGACAAACGTCCGTGCCCCCTACTAGACAAAAGGAATAGTATACAGAAAATTTATAGGAGGCGGTTGCATTGGGTCGTCCTCATGTTAATCAACAAAAAATCTGTAAAGAAAAAAAAGCTAAAGCCTGCCCTTCAAAAAGAAAAAAACGTCCGAGGAGTCGAAGACAAATTGTCGTAAAAAAACAATTTTTAAAGGTAATTATTCCGGAACGGGCCTTGAGCTCCATAGATTCGGTAGGTTCGGTAGGTTCTGTTGGCTCGGCGGGCAGCGTCGGTGCCATAGGTCAAGCAGGCTCAGTAGGAACCGCAGGGGCCGTAGGGTCAGGAGGCAGCGTTGGATCAGCCGGTACAGTTGGCACCGCAGGGGTAGTTGGAGCAGCCGGGGCTGTTGGCACCGCAGGGGTAGTTGGAGCTGTCGGCCCTATAGGACCAGCTGGTCCTGCAGGAATTGTTGACGTTAGATTTACAGGAAGCAATGACCCTGTTCCTTTTGTGAGTAACCCGGATGAAATACCATTTGCAATGATTGAACTTATACTACCACCTATTATTCTGGAATCGAATCAAGTCGTGAAATTAGACGCTTTTTCCAATATTGATTTTATCAATGTTCAAAGTTATTCGGTGAATAGCTTTATTTCGAGAAATCCCGGAGAAATTGTCACGGTTGATGATGACGCGGTATTTCAAAGTGCAGGTCAGCCGAATTTTGAACAAGTAACGGTTACGACCAGTCTCACTTGGGTGGATACCCCTGGACCAGGAACTTATAATTATTCATTTACAATTATTGCTTTAGCTCCGTTTGGAATATCTCAAGGTTCAATTAATAGTCGTGGATTCACAGCTTTGGTGCTTAATACCAATTGAGCTGCCTATTCTCAATCTAAAGAGAAAATGCGCCGGTGAGAGAATGGTCATGCTCTGTACCAGCGCCTATATATAACACATCGTCAAATTATACATGTAAATCCTGCCTGGATAAAATCTGACAATGGGCTATGGCGACCTAACCAACCGCCCAACAATAAAGTCGACAACTGGACCCGGATCTTCCAGGCTGTGCGGGTGATGGCCGACTCCCGGTTTCACGATCATCTTCACGGTTCCGTTCAGCTGCCGGTAATGCCTCTCCAGTATGGCGGCATTTTCATCCAGAGGGACTGCCGTATCGGCGTCTCCCGCCACAATGATAATCGGGATGCCAGCAGCCGCAAGCGTGGCAGCTCCCTCCAGAGAATTCTGCAGATAGGCCGCGGAGCTCTCCTCCGTCATTCCGTAAATCGTCAGGCACTCCTCCCATTCCCGGGGAGAGTGTATGCCGGATCCCAATCCCCCCGGCCAGCTGCGGATGTCCGTCACAGGAGCATCCAGATACAGGGCAGCCACGCTCTGAGGATAAGCCGCACTGTAGTTTAATGCGTACAACCCTCCCCGGCTAAAGCCAAACAGCACCGTCTTCTCCGCCAATTGGCAGACGCTGACGAGGTAGCTCTGGAACCTGTGCATCAGCTGGACCGCATACGGGCACCCGTACATATTGCTCAGCCGGTAATAGGCAATACACCAGCCCTGCTCCAGCATCGCCATATCCACGGATGGAAAAGCATCAAAGAATTCGGTCCGCCATATCCACGGTTTTCCTGCTGCTGGCGTATTGGGAACAATGATGAAGCCTTCCCTGCCGCCCACATAGAAATCGATCCGCTCATAACCCTTCCACAATGACCGTGCTGTCGAATGCCTGTTCTCCGGCCGGGCTTCGGCTGACTCTAGGATCCGGCCGGCCAGGCGCTCACTTTGCTCCAGAGCCGTCTTCAGCGGCAATGCCTCGACCTTGTTGACATGGGTATGTCCGACATGCTCCTTCCACGCCGCGCTCAGCAGCAGATGACGCTCCCATGCCAGCTGGTACAGCTCCGATTGCTCTGGATGCTCCACATAGGAAGGCTCCCGCTCCAGGGTAATATTGAATAATCCGGCCAGCAGTGTCTTCGCGATGATCCAATGCCCCTGCTTGTTGGGATGAATGCCATCGCCGGAAATATAAGCGGGATCGGCGCTGCGCCTGCTCTCAATATAGGTAGTCAGAGGATCATGGATGTTAATAATTCCATCTGCTTCAGCTGTCAGTGTGAGCATCCAGTCCGCATACCGTCTCAATACGCCGTTATACTCGGCATACGGTGTCATATAGCTGTATTTCTCATGCCCTGCAGGAAGCAGATTTGCCCCCTGCAGCGACTTTGGATCGAATGGCGGCGGTGTCATCACAATCGCCAGAGCTCCGGCTTGGCGGACACGTCGAATGATTTCCTGCACGCCCTGCCGGTATGCCTGAAATCTTTCTTCGGAAAAGGGATAATAAATGCCATCATTCATTCCATAGCATAAAACGACCCAGTCCGGCCTGCTCTCCTGCAGCGCCCGGTCCAGACGATCATGAATGCAGGGGCGCGGAAACGGATGATCCGGCTCGCTTAAGCCGGAAGCGGTTTCACTATTAACGCCCAAATTGATCAGGGTCATATCATGCTCTGGCATATGCTGGCGGAAATAAGCTTCCATGTAGGCAATATATGTGCCTTCGTCGGTTATGCTGTCTCCAAGAAAAACAATCCTTTTGCTGAGGGGTACCCTTGAATTCTGCTCGAATAGCGGCTTCATTGCTTCGCTCCTTATCACTATGTTTGAATAGGAAATGCCCGATGCCGGCCGCCGCGGTCCGATTGTCCGGTGAACCGCAGCCGCCAAATCCTGCTACTAAGAGAATAGCTGATCTATTCGAACTTTTCCAGACTTATATACGGGCAAAAGCCCCATATCCGGGTCGGATATGGGACTCTGTGCCTTGGGCGGTTAATTTGCATTTATTGATGCTCCGGCTGGTTGTTCAGCCAATCCTCCAGCGTGGCAACACGCTCCGGATGCTTGTAGCTGCGCGCCAGGAAGCCCGCTCCATGCTGCGGCATGGGATCCTGATCCGTCGGCTGGTAACGCAGGTCAACGCTCCAACGCACGCTGTCCGACAGATTCGGCGTCGACATATGCAGGCAGCGGTCATTGAAGAGGATCGCTGAGCCCGCCTTCACCGGCAGCACGACCGTTTCCGTTTTGCCGAGCTGATTTTCCTTCAGCGCCGTATAACCGGTGCCGGTGTAGGATTCCTGATGCCATTTGAGCACGCGCTTCTTATGGGTACGCGGCTTGATATGCAGGCAGCCGTTCTCCAGAGTGGCGTCTACCAGAGGAATCCAGACGGTAATAACGGGATTGGCATTCGCATCCGGCCAATACGATTTGTCCTGATGCCAGGGAACGGCTCCGGAAGCGACAAGCGGCACCTTCGGCCTGACATTATATACGGGGTTGGAGAACAACTCCCCGCCGATCAGCGACTCCACCACATCCAGGATTTTGGGGTTGCTCATCAACGTGAAATAACCCGGAATACGGTCGCGCCAGCTGCGGCCGTGTTTATTGAAATGTTCATCCGTCAAGCCCTTGAACAGCTCCGCGAGCCGGTTGGGAAAAGGCAGATGCTCCAGCTTGTCGCTGATAAGGCCGGCATCAAAAAGCTCGTCGGCGATTTGTGAAACCTTCGTTTCCATCGCCTGCTTCGGCGCTGCCATATCTTCCGCATTCAACAGCTCCGGAATAACGAGATACCCTTCGGTATCATAAAAGTCCACTTGCTCCTTGGTCAGACTTCCCTGATTCGTTTTCATTACATCCGCCTGCCTCTCTATACTTTGTAATAGCTGATAGGTCTATTATAAAGAAGGAGAGGGAAAACGTATTTAAACAAAGCTTGCAAATTTGTCATATTTTCCGGTTATTATTGCGATTCTGACGGTCCTTCCCAGCGGATCTGCTTGCCCTCACGGTAAGCCTTGGGCGAAACGCCGTAATAGGATTTGAACCGTTTGGAAAAATAATGGATAGAGGGAAAACCAAGCGAATCGGCAATCTCGGATATGGATTTCCGGCTCTCCAGCAGCTCGGTCACGGCCTGCTTCATCTGATTGCGCAGGCAGTAGGCTCTTGGGGAAAGCCCCGTCACCTCCAGGAACAAACGGTGAAACTGAGACTTCTTCAGCCCCTCCTGCTCCATCAGGTCCAGGTAGTTCAAGGAGGAGTCCATATCCAGACGCTCCTTGATGCGTTGGATGCGGGAATCGTAGGCAGCTTGATGGGCACGCCACATAAACAGCTGCAGGAGCAGAGCATAGAGCAGACTGTTCTCCATTGCCTCCGCATAAGGCTCCCCGGTATATTGATGAGATTCCACAATAAGCGCCATCATCTCGAAAACGGCGGGCTGGTTCTCCAGCTGCAGCACATTTGGCATATGTTCCAGTTCCGGACAATCCATCACCGGAGTGAGCATCGCCTTGTCGAACTCCGACTTGTCCCGCACCAAATGCATGCTGGTGTTCAAGGCAGGTCTGCGCCACGGCTCATAATAGATATTGAAGGAGCTGAACGGATTCACCGGATCCGGGAAGAAGGAATGCGGCTGATCCGGCCGCAGGAAAATAAGCGTGCCCTTCGCAGCGTTATGCATCGTTCCGTCAATCTGCACCTTGCCCCGGCCGGAATCAAACAGGTGCAGGGCATAGCAGTATCCCACCCTGTTCATCTCCGAGAATCGATTCTCGCTGAACCGATAGTGATGCGCGATGCGGATGGACGGCGTAATCTGCTCCAGCTTCTTCATGCAGGCTTCAACTTCCTTCGTTCACAATTTCCTTCTTGATGGCTGTATGATTTAATGTTTGTAGGCTATCTTTATTTTATCATTTATTGCTGCCAAACATCGAGAGGCGGTGCGGCTGTGATTACGATACGTCCTGAGCGGCTTAAGCCGTATGTCGACAAAATCGTATATCAGGACGGAGGAACGGGCGAGCCTTTTACGGTATACCCCGATATTTATCATGTGATGGGTTTCTAGACTGTCGGCCGTGTCATGCTTGTGAGCGGCGGGCATACCCGGCCGCTTGCGCCCGCCGGACTTACTGGTCTCCATAAGGAGACGCGAATATTCCAGACTACGCCGCATCTATCCTCCATGCTCGTATATTTCAAGCCCGAGGCGCTCTTCCGCATGCGGAACTACAGCTCTCGGGAGATCGCGAACCAGAGCGTTGGATTGACCGATCTTGGGGGAAGCATGTCGGACTGGGAGCGGTTGATGCAGGTGCCGATGGAGCCGCGTGAGCTGCTCGGCTCTGTGGAAGCCATGGTCTGGGAGTGGTGCAGGGTGCTGGAGATCGATACATGGGCCAATTGGGCGGTTGAGCGGATCCGCGCAGCCCATGGATTGATCCGAATCGAGGAAATAGCCGAGGAATCCACGGTCAGCAGACGGCAGTTTGAACGGCGCTTCGTGGAACGGGTTGGCGTCCCGCCCAAATCATTCGCGCAGATTGTGAAATTCCAGCATGTGCTGCAATCAATGGGCACAGCGGAAACGCTGACGAATCTCGCCCACGATGCAGGCTACTTCGATCAGTCGCATCTGATCAAGCATATTCGCGGCATGAGCGGCCTTTCACCCGGCGATGTGCGCCGTCTGCTCGCATGGCCTGCTGCTGAAGATTAAGCAGACCGGGGTGAGTTGAAGGTGGAGGAATTCTTCCGGAACATGCATCACGGTCTGGAGCGGCGAATCTGCGCTCCAGCAAGGTTTCCCCGGCTTACAGTGCCAAGACCCAATGACGCGGCGCCTGTAAGCCGGTTTTTCCTTGGTGGAGACACCGTTTGCGCCCGATGAGCGCCGAATCGGCGCTCCAACAAGGTTTCCCCGGCTTGCAACGCCAAGACCCATTGCCACGGCGCCTGTAAGCAGGTTTTTCCTTGGTGGAGACACCGTTTGCGCCCGATGAGCGCCGAATCGGCGCTGCAGCAAGGTTTCCCCGGCTTACAGCGCCAAGACCCAATGACGCGGTGCCTGTAAGCAGGTTTTTCCTTGGTGGAGACACCGTTTGCGCCCGATGAGCGCCGAATCTGCGCTCCAGCAAGGTTTATTGGCGCGCCGTCAGATGACGTATAGTCAGCCTGTTCTACTGACGGTCCACTAATTGAATTGAACCCCATGCTGCGCCAGATAAGAGCGGAAATCCTCCAGGTTCTCAAATGCCCGTTCAGGCGGAATTCGGTAATCCTTATCCTGAACCATGGACATCCATTGGGCAGCGAAGGTGCGCACACCGGCATCCCGGCCCGCCTGCATATCATCATTGCTGTCGCCGACAAAAACCGTATGCTCGGGGCTCCAGCCCAGCTTATCCATAATACGGTGGATGCCTTCCGGCGAAGGCTTGGAATTCTCCACATCATCCCCTGTAACTACATGATTAAAAGGGACATTCCAGCCCAGTTTGTTAATGGAAATATCCAGCGTCCGTCGGGATTTGCCTGTAAACAGGGCCAGTCCTACTCCCGCCCGCCGCAAATCCCCAAGCAGCTCCGTGATGGCTTCATCGCGTTCTACCAGCTCTTCATGCCGCTGCTCATAGTGGGAGACAAATTCCTCCACTGCGGCGTCCGCCATGTCCCGGTTGCCCAAATGCTGATGGATAATACGCAATTCAGTCGGACCCGTCATTTCATGTAGATCCTCAATTAACAATGTCCGGTTGTCGTATTTTTCAAAAACAGATACACAGGCATGAAACATGACAGGCCATGTATTCGCCAACGTACCGTCAAAGTCAAATATGATGTGTTTGATATCACTCATGTGGCTAACTCCCCATTCTGTGTCCTTATAAACTCTAATGTCATTGTGCCCGCCTTATAGCCTTACGCCCCTATGCCTACGGGGTATAAGTAAAAAAAATTGCTTCAGTGCCGGAGAGGATGGCCTTGGCCGTTTCTTCATTATAGAAAAGTAAACATGAATCGCGCAATACTCCGTAGCTCGCCCGCCAGAGAATCAAAATATATTTATTGTAAATCGATCCCACCCATTGATTTTTACTCAAATTTGAGTAAAATAGGTGAAGGCAATTCAAATTTGAGTACATAGGGGACTCAGCAGGGGAAGGAAGTTATTAATGGACGCCAAAAAAAGCAATACGAAACTGGTTATTGCCGGTTTGCTGCTTGGTCTGTTTATGGCCGCACTCGATCAGACGATCGTTTCCACAGCCATGACAAAAATCATTCAGAAGCTTGGAGGGCTGGATAAATTCGTCTGGGTCTACTCCGCCTATATGATCGCGATGGTTGTTTCAACACCGATTTTCGGCAAGCTGTCCGACATGTACGGCCGGAAACGGTTTTTCTTATCCGGTTTGTTGTTATTCATGGTGGGCTCGATTCTATGCGGTACGGCTACCAACATGGATCAGCTCATTATTTATCGTGCCATTCAGGGGATTGGCGGCGGCGCTTTGATGCCGATTGTCTTCACTATCATTTATGATTTATTCCCGCAGGAGAAGCGCGGCAAAATGATGGGACTTTTCGGCGCGGTGTTTGGCGTCTCCAGCGTATTCGGCCCTATCATGGGCGGACTGATCACGGATAATATCAGCTGGCGCTGGATATTCTACATCAATGTGCCAATCGGCATTCTTGCTTTTCTGTTTATTTTCCAGGCTTATCACGAGTCCAAGAATCACCGCAAGCAAAGCGTGGACTGGGTCGGCGCTGTTCTTCTGACAGGAACTATTCTGTGCCTCATGTTCGGACTAGAGCTTGGCGGATCTGAAGGCTGGGCATGGGGATCGTGGAATACGGTCTCGTTATTCGTGGCCTCAGGCGTGCTCCTCGTTATCTTCCTGCTGGTAGAGAGAATCGCCAAGGATCCTATTATCCAGCTCAGCCTGTTCAAGAAACGGTTGTTTACGAGCAGCATGATGATCAGCCTGCTGTATGGCGGCGTCATGATCGCCGCTGCGACGTATATCCCGATCTTTATTCAAGGGGTATTCCACAAGACGGCTACGGAAACGAGCTCCGTGCTTACCCCGATGATGCTGGGCGTTGTCGCCAGCAGCCAGATCGGCGGACGGATCGTCAACCGATTCCGGTACCGCGATGTCATGATCGTCTCGGCCCTGTTCCTGCTGATCGGCACATCCTTGCTCGGATTCGCGATGGATACCTCCACCAGCCGCCTCGTCATTACGTTGTTCATGATCGTTGTCGGACTTGGCATGGGCGTATCCTTCTCGCTGCTCAATATCTCGACGCTTAATGCGGTGCCGCCCCAATACAAGGGCTCCGCTTCATCTTTGATCACATTCTTCCGGACGATCGGCTCCGCACTTGGTGTAACGGTATTAGGAGCGCTGCAAAAGCATGCCTTTCAAACCGGAGTTACGGAAATTCCGGATCTTGATCCCGGAATGGCCGCTCAGATCAAGGGAGGACAGGCGCTTCTGGATCCAACCGTCCAGGCCCAAATGGGGTTGTCTCCGGAGCTTGTCAACACGCTTCTGGGCAAGCTTGCGGATTCCATCATCTTTATCTTCCAGTGGTCCGTTATTCTGCCGATACTTGCCCTGGTATTCGTTTTCCTGATGGGCCGTGCGCGGCTGGAAACCAACAAGAGCGCCCAGCCAAGCCCCTCCGGGCAGCAGGGTGAAACGGCTGTAAAACCGAATCCTTCCTTAAAAAGAGGATAATTGCGATGTCGATGAAGCTGCTTATCCTGGGACTGCTGATGGAGCGCGACCGGCATCCTTACGAAATCCGCCAGACGATCAAGCAACGGAATTGGAACGAAAGCTTCAAGCTTCGGGATGGTTCACTGTATTACGCAGTGGATCAGCTGCGCGGGGATGGTCTGATCGAAGCCGCCGAGATTGTCTCCGTACCTGGCGACAACAGACCGGACAAGACGATATACCGGATTACAGAATCCGGCAAATCGTCGTTCGAAGAGCTTCTGTACGCGCAGTTCAATCAAATTTCATATCCGCAGCATCCGCTGTTTCTGACACTGCCATTCGTCCGTTACGGGAATCCGCAGAAGGTCGAAGCCTTGATTGAGAAGCAAATAGCCCACTGTGAGGCCAGGATCCAGAGGATGCAGGTGGTGCTGAAGCTGAAGCAGACTTTCCTTCCCAGAGGCTCCGAGCTTATGATTCAAGGCTTTATCCAATTTAGTGAAATCGAGAAAAAATGGCTGGGCGAGATGCTGAATGATGCCCGCGAAGGGACACTCTTCACCGGAGTAAAAATGTCTCTGGAAGAGATTCAAGCCTATCTTGAGTCGCTTGCGGAAAACGGGGACATGGAACCGCCATTCTCACTTGAGTACAGAGAAAAATAAAAAACGACCGCTTTCCGGTGTACTGATCCGGGAAGCGGTCGTTTTGATTTTATCGGAAATACTTCGACAGATGCTCGGCGGCTTTCACGATACCGAGCCGCTCCGCTTCAAGCGAGCCCCAGTAGCGGTGGTCCTCCAGCTCGATGCTGACCGCTCCCTTATACCCGATACGATCGAGACGGACGGCGACTTTACTCCATTCCACCTCGCCATGCCCCGGTATAGTGTACCGCCATGAGCCTTCCGAGAATGCGTATTTCGGACCAAAGGTTGCAGGAAGAACTCCGCATTCATACAGCTCGTTATGCAGAATTTCCGTATCCTTGCCGTGGCAGTGAACAATGCGGTCCCCGAATTCCGTAAGCGCGCGGAGATAATCAATCCCCAGCCGCACCAGATGCGAAGGGTCATAATTCAGTCCGAAATGCCTGGAAGGAATGGCTTCGAACATCGCCCTCCACATTTCCGGCGTACAGCCAAGCGTCGGATAATGCGGCGCGGGTCCCGGCCACCCTTCGATTGCCATATAGATGCCGGTCTGCTCCGCGTGGCGGACCAGCTCCGGGAAGGTATCCTTCCATATCGCAAACCCTTCCTTGCGCGGAAGCGCAAGATCCTCGGGCACCAGACACATGAACATTACGCTTCCACCCAGCTCCGAAATTGCGCTCATCTGCTGCTTGACCGATTCCACCGCATCTCCCCGCACGGCTTCATCCCGGCTTAACAGCTTCGACGTCTGCTGGGCATCGACTGAGCCAATGCCAATACCAGCCTGCTCGCATGCCTGCTTAATCTCCGGAGTCAGCTGCGGAACATCCAGAATATCCAGTCCAGCCTCTGCCGCCCACCTGGCGGTCTGACTGATTCCTTCCGCACCGATCTTGGGCGGGATACGCATGCCGATTTGATAACTCATCAGGCGGTTTCCTCCTCTTGTATAAGCGCTGCATCCGGCACATAACCGGCTGCCTGATAGATCATTTCCGACAACTTGACAACCTTGAGGGCGAACTCGCCTGGAACGAGCACTTCATGACGACCCAGAATCGCGTCGATGAAGCTTTTGTCCTGATTGGTGGTTGGCTGCGGCAGATCCGGAACAATCGCTTCCTGCTTCAAGCGGCGCAGGGTGATCTTGCCGTTGTCGTAGAAAATCCCGCCGTCCTCCCCGCAGAAGACGAAGGTCTCATGCCAGCAGGGGGCAAAGCCGACCAGATTCAGACCCGCCACAGCACCCTCCGCAAACCGGATGGAAGTGAATGTATCGATCTCCACCGGCGCGCCATGCATATGCAGCTGCGGCTTTACATCCACAGGGGTAAGACCGGTGGTCCAGAGCAGCACATCAATAATATGGCTGCCGGAATCCATCAGGAAGCCGCCGCCGGATAACGCCGGGTCCTGCCTCCAGGAGCCCGGTGTCCCCTGGCGCCATTCCTGATAGAGCGAAGCGGTGACGGAGGTCAGCTTGCCGATCTCCCCGCTTGCGATGGCATCCCGGATGTATAGAAATTCAGGCTGAAAATGGCGCTGGTAGGAGACCTGCATGATTTTGCCCGACTGCTCGGCCGTGCGGATGAGCAGCTCTGCCTCCGCGGATGAGCAGGTCATCGGTTTCTCGATCAGCACATGCAGACCTTTGTTCAGAACGTCATTGGCCTGTTGAAAATGCAGCGTATGCGGAGAGCAGATCACGACCGCATCCAGCTCCGCCTGCTCCAGCATTTCCTCATAATCGGAGAACAGGCCCGCATCCTGCAAGCCGTATTTCTCCACAAAAGCATTCCGGTTCACTTCGCTCGTATCCGCAAGAGCCGTTATTTGGACTTCCGACAGCTGCAACAGCTGTCTGGCATGCCATCCGGCTATGCCTCCCGTGCCGATGATTCCCACCCGAACTTTGCTCATAACTAAGTACCTCCCATAATGAAATGCAATGCATAATCATGTTATCAGGCCAACTCAACCAAAATTGCCGGATTATTCACAACACTCTCATTATAGAATTGTAAGCGCCTTCTAGCAATCCAAAAAACCGCCAGCTTTTTCAATCCCGCTGGCGGTTTATCATAGTTTTTGAACGGGTGCGTCACTACAAGTCCGGTGATTAACTGGCGGAGCAGGCGGAAATAGTCTGGAGGAGCGTGAGCTGAAAGCTTTCGCTAGAAAGCTGCTTCGCAAGCATCCACTTACGACCTTTGTACCCCGAATTTAACAATAGGGTTCAAAACCAATCACATTTATACCGCGATTGGTTTTGAACCAGGGTGGCAAAGCGATCCACGGTGTTTATTGTGGATTGCTTTGCACCAGAGGTATCCAAAATAAAAAATTCAGGGGTACAACAGCTCCTCGACAAGTGGCAAGCGGCTAACTCGCTTGTCACACTTGCGAGTATCGGAAGACGTTTCCGCATGCGCAGCCCGTCTAGACGGAGAAAGACTTCGATATATCCGCTTCTACATTTTCCTTCACCTGCTTGGTGAACTTGGAGGACTTGATCAGCTCCTGCAGCTTGCTTTCATATTCATCCGCGTCGAACGGAAGCTCAATCATCGCTTTCTTAAAGGAAGAAAGCATGATGCCGTTGCCGAGGGTCAGCCCCTTGACCCCTTCCTCGCCGTGGGCAATCAGGTCTCCCCCTCCGCTTAGAATGGCATTGAAGAACTTGTCGGCGACAACGCGGTGTCCGGTTGGCACATTGGTTTTGACCGGAATTTCCGTATACCAGCTTTCCACATTGCCGAAGCCGCTCTGGGACTCCCGCAGATGCTGGAGCATGGAAATACGATTTTTATATAATACGAGCTTCTCGTTCTCATAAATCAGCTTGCCGTTCTCCCCCACGATTTCGAAGCGGTTGGTTCCCGGGGATTCCGCCGTGGTCACGATAAAGTGGCCGATCATGCCGTTGTCATGCTCGAAGTAGGCGGTCACTTCATCCTCGACTTCAATATTATGATATTTGCCGATATGGGCGTGGGCGCTTATCCGGGCCGGAAGGCCGAACAGCCACTGGTACATATCCAGATTATGCGGACACTGATTCGTCAGGATGCCTCCGCCCTCTCCGGCCCAGGTTGCCCGCCAATCCCCGCTGTCGTAGTAGATTTGCGATCTGAACCATGCCGTGTTAATCCAGGTCACCCGGGTCAGCTGCCCGAGTTCTCCGCCGTCCACGATATCCTTCAACTTCTTGTAGAATGGCAGAGTGCGCTCTTGAAACATGATTCCGAATAACTGGTCCGGGTTACTTGTCTTAGCCTTCTGATAGGCCGCGATCATCTTGTTGGCATCATTGACATGGACGGCGATCGGCTTCTCGCACAGCACATGGAGCCCGCGCTCGAAAGCTTCAATCGCGATCGGGGTATGATCATAATGAGGAACCGCGATAATGACGGCTTCAAGCCCGGATTGTTCAAACAGCTCCTTATGGCTGTAATAGGCGGCCGTATTCGCTTCAGCGGCAAACCTGTCCGCCACTTCCTTCTTAACGTCGCATACGCCCACAAGCTCAACATTATCCATCGTTTGCAAATAGCCGATATGGGTGCGACCAATATTGCCGAGTCCTATTAACCCAACCTTAACCTTCTTGTTCGTACTCATGCTTCCCATCTCCTCCAGTCCTGATATACGGATTAATTCCAAGCCATGGATTCGGCTTCAAGCAGCTTCTTCAACGCTTTGACGGCATGGACAAATCGCCCTGGTCCGTCCTGCTCCGGCAAATATTTGTGCAAATGCGGCTCGATCGAGAGAAAACCGGAGAACCCCGTCTCTTTCAGATTACGGATGAAAGCAATGAATTCTCCGTCTCCATCGCCTGCCGGCACGAAAATCCGCTTTTCCGCCATGGCATCTTTAATATGAACATATTCGAGGTAAGACTGCAATTTAGGCAAGGCATCCGAAACCGGCTTAACACCATTCATGACAAAATTGCCGGGATCAAAAGCCATCCGCAGTCTTGGGCTGCTGCATGCATCCAGCAAATCCAGACACCGCTCGTCGATATCTCCATACACATGGCTTTCATTTTCCAGAAGCAGTGTCACCTGACTCTGTGCGGCAACTTCAATGAGCTGTTTCATCCGGGAAATCACTTCCTCCTTAAAGGAAGACGGCTCCTCCCCTTCGGGAATGAAGTAGGAGAAAATCCGGATATATGGAGCTTCCAGGTAATTGGCAATCTCGCAAGCCCGCCTGATGCTCGCCAGCTCGACGGAAAAATCATCGCGGATCCCGTATTTGCCCACGGGCGAGCCGATGGAGGAAATTTTGAAGCCGCGTGCATTCAGCCGTTCCTTAACCTTGCCTAATTCCGTATCCGACAGCTTGAGCACATTCTTCCCGTCCACGCCCCGGAATTCAATATGGGATATTCCTTCGGCTTCCATTACATTCATCTGTTCTTCCAGGTCCGGTGAAATTTCATCGGCAAAACCGGTAATCGTCAGCAAGGCGGACATCTCCTCTATCCTTAATTTTCGTATTCGGACGCTTTACTCTTCAAATCATCAAAGGCCTGCTCCGGCGTTGTTTTGCCGAACATCAAGGACTCGGTGATTGAAGTGTACTCCTTGGA
This sequence comes from Paenibacillus sp. JT22N12, assembly GCF_056269365.1. NCBI lineage: Bacteria > Bacillati > Bacillota > Bacilli > Caryophanales > Paenibacillaceae > Paenibacillus > Paenibacillus sp. JT22N12. The sequence goes on from NZ_JBWDNU010000005.1 coordinate 69,960, forward strand.
TTCAAAATTGATCCATCCCTTGGCCCCAGGGTTGAACGGCTGCGCTCCCGGAGTGGCTTTCTCGATCATTTCCACCGTCAGTTTATCTGCAGGAGTAAACTTGGGCTCCAATTCAGCTACGATTTTACTGGATGCCGGTACGCCGCGTGTGGTTCCGGAAATCTCCCCGACTTCGGGGTCATTGATAAACCAGTCGATAAACTTCATCGCCTCCTCTTTGTTCTTGGAGTCCTGGCTTACACTGAAGAAGAAGGTCGCCTTGAGCCAGCTGCCTGCTTGCTCGCTTTTGGGCATGGCGGAAACGCCTATACTGCCGGGCTTCAAGCTCTCCCACGAGGAGGCTTGGGCTGCATGAGCATTTCTGAAAATAATTCTTCCGTTGATCATAAGATCAAGCTTGGGATCCAGCTCTTTATCGCCAACTTGCACATCCGGCGGGGGGACAATGCCTTCTTTTCTAAAGTCACTGAAAAGATTAACCCATTCCAGCCAAGTATCCCTGTCGAAATTGAATTTGCCATCCATCGTAATCGGGAGGCCTTTTCCTTTGCTCAATTGATAGGAATAATAAGCCTCTTTACTGGATGTTCCATCCTGCATGACGTATTGATCTTTGCCAAGCTTCGCCTTGATGTCACGGGCCAGCTGGAAATATTCATCCCAGGTGATGCCGTCCTTGAGCTCAAAGCCGAGCTTCTCCAGCGATGCCTTATCATAAATGATGCCCCACGCATTATTGCCGAGCGGTATGGCGGTTTGCTTGCCATTGTACTGACCCGTTTCCGCGAGCTTCGGATCGATATCCGCGATATTGATACTGCTAAGGTCGGCCAATTGGTTTCTTGCATTCCAGTCCGCCAGCCAAGCCGCGTCCATCTGGATAATATCCGGCGTGTTTTTGGCTGCGGCTTGCGTGGTCAGTTTATCAATATACCCGTCGAATCCCGAATATTCCGGTTCAAACGTGACATTCGGATTTTCCTTCGTGTACAAATCGAGAATCTTGAGGGTGGCGTCATGTCGGGGCTGGGATCCCCACCAATTAATGCGAAGCTTCACCGGCTTGCTGCCAGTCTCCGCCGGTTGATTGTTTCCCGTCGATTCCGCTCCCGGCGATGCGCCCCCGCAGGCGGTCAGCGATATTCCCATTACAGCTGTCAGTACCGTGAGAATGATTTTTTTCCGCATTTTCAACATAAACGGCATGTCCCCTTTGATTAGTATTCTACTTGCCTGGCACAACTTCCTGTTTGACTTTTCCGGAAAGTTAAACGCTTACAGCCCCATCATAGCAACATGACAAGCCCATTAATATAATACTAAAACACAATTTGTTTCAATATTGTCAGAATATAGTTCTAACCTTTGATGCCTGAAGTGGCAATCCCTTCAACAAAATGCTTTTGGGCGAGGAAGAAGATAATCGCCGAAGGGATTACGGACACCAGACCCATGGCCAACAGCTGTCCCCATTCCTGGACCGACTGCGAATCATTGAACATGCGCAGCGCCAGGCCAACCGTATATTTATCAACTGAATTAATATAAAGCAAATGGCCGAAGAAGTCGTCCCAATTCCACAGAAAGCAGTAGATGAACACGGTAACAAGCGCCGGTTTTGTTAAAGGAATCACAATTCTCCAATAAATCCCAAACCAGCTGCAGCCGTCGATTTTGGCGGATTCGTCCAGTTCTCTGGGAATCCCTCTAATAAATTGCACAAGCAGGAATACGAAGAATGCGCCCCCCGACCCGCCTGCAAGAGAATGGGGAACAATGAAGGGCAAGTAAGTATTTACCCAACCAAGGCTGTGAAACAGCGTATATTGCGGGATAATCGTCACCTGTCCGGGAAGCATGAGCGTTAGCATCAAAATGGAAAACCAGAAATTGCGAAGCGGAAAATCCAGCCGGGCAAAACCAAAAGCGACAAGACTGCAGGATAGAACGGTCGTTATCAGAATGCCCAGCTCCAGCTGCAGGTTATTGAGATAGAAATCGGTAAAGGAGTGGCCGGGTATGGCGTACCAGCCATCCTTGAAATTGCTCCACAGCGGACTTGCCGGAAACAATCCGGGCAGGCTCATCTCCTGATTCGATTTCAGGGAAGCGCCGACCCACCAGATGACGGGATAAATCATAATCAAGCTGAGCAAAATGAGTCCCAAATGCCTGAACAGGATATTCCGTCTCACGTTCATCGTCTTTTCCTCCCTTCATCTTCATAAAACACCCAATACTTCGAGGTCAGGAATATAAGTGCCGTTGAAGCTACTATAATCAGGAGCATGATCCAGGCAAGGCCCGAGGCATATCCCATTTGAAGCCTGCTGAAAGCGCGTTCATATAGATAAAGCGAGTAGACGTAAGTCGAGTTGGCGGGTCCGCCGTTCGTGATGATCATCGCCGGGGTGAACATTTGGAAGGCTCCAATAATTCCCATCACGGTATTGAAATAGATCGTAGGCGAAAGCATAGGCAGTGTAATCCTAAAAAACTGTCTCACCTTGCCCGCCCCGTCAACAGACGATGCTTCGTACAGATCACCAGGTATCTGCTTCAGCCCGGCAAGGAAAACAACCATGGCGGAACCGAACTGCCAGCCCACGAGCAGCACCAGCGTCCATAACGCCGTATCGGGATTGGTCACCCATCCGGCCCCTTGTATGCCGAATTCGGCCAGTATATTGTTAATGAAGCCTTCTTTTCCGAAAATGTTCTTCCATAGAATCGATACGGCGATGCTTCCTCCAATCAAGGAAGGAAAATAAATCGCCGTTCTGTAAGCTGACATGCCTTTTACATTTTTTGCAAGCAATATGGCCACGAACAAGGCAGCAATCAGTCTTAACGGGGTTGAAGCCGCAACATAAAGGAATGTCACCTTGACCGCTTGTATAAAGCTATCATCTGATGTTAATATTTTGTTGTAATTGCTAAGCCCTACCCAATTAGGCTTTTCAAGGAGGGAGAAATCGGTAAAGGAATAGTAGAGTGACTGTATAATGGGATACAAGGTCAGGCCGAGCAAGCCGACCAGCCACGGCGAAATGAATAAATAGCCGGCAATCGGCGACTCCCAGCGCTTGATCCTGGGTTTGTGGCGCTTGGCCGATGGCAGGGGTATTGTCGATGTCGAACCGTCTTTCATGAAGTCCACCTCATTTACTGTGATTTTCTCTAATTATAGTTTTCATCAGGCTGCAAACCTATGAGGGTATATCACTATTTCTTTCAAATTAGTCCTACATTCTCAGCGGGAGGGATATCCATGTGGAAAATCGCAATCATCGATGATGACCGGCAGGTACTTAAAGGAATGAAGCAGGTGATTCCCTGGAAGGAGATCGGCGCCGAATGGGCGGGAGAAAGCACGAACGGCGCCAAGGGGCTTGAACTGATCCGCCAAACGAAACCGGATATCGTCATTACGGATGTTTATATGCCTGTCATGGACGGGCTGAAAATGATCGAGCAGCTGCGGGAAGAACGCTATGGGGGCAAGTTTCTCATTCACAGCGGCTATTCCGATTTCGAATTTGCCCGCAAGGCATTGAGGCTGAACGTGGAAGACTATTTATCCAAGCCCGTGTCCAGACACACGCTCCGCGAAGCGCTTCAGCGCGTTATCCAGGCGGTCGAGCAGGAGAACCGGCTCCGGAAGGAGCAAAACGAGCTCAAGGAAAAGGTCGGCCTGTATGAGCCGTTAGCCCATAAGGAGTGGCTGAAAACCGCGGTTACGGGCAGCATGGATCACTGGAACAAAGAGCATCCGCTGTTCAGCAGCGGCATTGACCGAAGCCATCTGGTTCTCGGAATTGAAATCATGAGGACAACGCGCATTGCCGAGGTTGGCACTTCCGACCGTTTTCTGTTCCGGTTTGCCATTCAGAACATCATTCAGGAAATTCTGGGCGAAGAAAATCTTTCGTTTGACTTCGTCGAACTGCATGGCTATCATGCGGCATTGATTATACATGTTGATCAGGACGCCACATACGAGGAGCTTAAGGACGGCATTACGACAATCGCCGGGAGAATTATCGAATGCGTGCAAAAGTATCTGTACGTTTCGCTCCGTATCGGTATCGGCGGCCTCAAGAAGCATTGGTCCAAGCTGTCCGATTCATTGGAGGAAGCATTCCATTTTCTGACCCAGGAGGCTTCCGTCATTCCCGCCTCCAGCTTGTACGAATATCACGATTCGGGCAAGCGCTCCCACAAACAGGCTGTCGATTTTATGAAGCAGTATATTCACGAGAACTACACGCGGGAAATCACATTGGCCGAGCTCGCCGATAAGGTGTTTATATCGCGGAATTACTTAAGCTTGATTTTTAAAAATGCTACCGGGGAAACGATCAACAACTACATTATCCGGGTGCGGATGGAGAAGGCCAAAAGCCTGCTGTTGATGGGGACGCTGAAAATTTACGAGATTGCGGAGAGTGTCGGGTACAAGAATATTCCTTATTTCAGTACGACGTTCAAAAAGCATTTTGGTGTCACCCCGGCGGAACTGAGCAGATAAAGTCACTTTTGAGGGTGTGAGAATAAATGAAGCATATATTCAAAAAATATCCGATTTATTATTTGCTGTACGGCGGATTTTCCGGCTTTATGGTCATCCTTCTGGTTGTGGTGATCGGACTTGCTTATTCGCTGTCCGCGCAGGAAATAGTGAAGAACACGTCTTATTATCAGCAAAATGTGCTGAACGAGCTGAACAGCAAAATCGGCATTCAAATGCGTTCGTTCGAGCAGACCTCCCTCGCGGCCTCAAGAAACCCCCTGTTATCAGACTACTCCCAGTCCAATGACAATTATTCCGATCATACCAGGAGCGCGGAGATTGAAGAATTTCTCGCCAATATCACGTATGCTACGCCGATGATATCCTCCATCCAGTTCTACACGAAGAATGCCATTCCCAGCCAATCGCAGACTCCGGTCGTATTTATCGAAGAAGAGAAAGCCAGGAAGGAGATCTGGTACGACTGGGTCCAGAAGGCGGATTTCACCTGGATCGGCGAGCGGATGATCACGCTGTTCAACGGCGAATTTGCCGTTATCAGCTTTGCCCGGAAGGTCTATTCCCCCTCCGGCGAATACAGCGGATTACTGCTGTTGAACATTAAAGCCGCAGCCATTCAGGCTCTGGTCCAAGGGGAGACGGCCGATGCCAACCGCATTCTGCTGGATTCCGGGGGGAGGGCAATTACCTCTATAGGAGACCCGGAGCTCCGGGATAATTTAGGCGATTTTCTTCCTTCCATGAACGACGAATCCGGATATTTAAGAGTGAAGACGGAAGGCTATACGCTGGCCAACGCCAACAGCCATCTGATGGTGTGGTCCAAGCACTTTAATTCGGATTGGACGATCGTGGAATTCACGCCCTGGAAGCAGATTACTTCGAGCAGCGTTCATAATGCGTTTATTTTGTCCCTTGTCGGGATACTGACCATCTTTCTGGCGTTATTCTTCACTTTATTGTTCTCCAACCAGTTTATCAAGCCGATCCGGCTGCTGCTGCATGAGATGGGCCGATACACGACGAATGCCAATAAAGTGAAGCTCCCGGAGGATTATACGAATGAATACGGCGTATTGTTCTCGGGCTACAGAAAGCTGATGGACCGCATTCAGGAGCTGTATCAATCTCTGGAAAATCAGTACAAAAGGCAAAAGAAAGCGGAGATCAAGGCGCTGCAGGCGATGATCAATCCGCATTTTCTCTACAACACCCTGGACCAGCTGAATTGGATGGCCCTTGGGTCCGGTCAGGATAAGATGAGCGAAATACTGGAGCTGATGGGCAAAATGTTCCGGATCGGCTTATCCAACGGGGAAAGCCTGATAACGATCCGCGAAGAGCTTATGCATGCCAGCTGCTATATGCAGATTCAGCAGCTGCGCTGGGAGGAAGGTTTAACCGTGCAGGTCGAGGTACCGGAGCATCTGGAAGGCTTTTATATTCCGAAAATGACTTTGCAGCCCTTTATCGAGAATGCCATTATGCATGGCTTCGACGGAAGAACAGCCGGGAGCATCAGGATCCACGCGGCCAGAGAGCCCTATGCGGAAGCCATTATGATTACGATAGCGGATGACGGAGTCGGGCTCAAAGCGAACTGGAATTCCGACAAGAACGGCAAGACCGGCGGGTATGGAATCCGCAATGTGAAAGAAAGATTCGAGGCCTTCTTCGGGGCGGTCTATGGGATTGAAATCAGAAACAAGGAGCCCGGCGGCGGGGTAGTGGTATTCATCCGGATTCCCTTGCTGAGCAATCAACATGACAATATAGGAACGTTTTCTCACAATCTACCGCCACTTTTTTGATTCTGAAAGCGCTACACTTATCATATAAACCAACCTTTGGAGGTAGAGAGAATGACCCAGTCCTACTGGCAGGAAGTAATAAGCCGTCTTGATGCCAAGATCGGCAATTCGATCGGCAAGCTTGCGGGAACCTATCCTCATTTTGCCGGAGAAGATGGAAAATTCGATAACATTGGCTCGGACTGGTGGACAACCGGCTTCTATCCGGGAATGCTCTGGATTATGTACGACATGACAGGCAAGGAGTGCTACAGGGATGCGGCCTGGAATTATGATCAAGTATTGGAGGAATGGTTCGTCAAACCGACCGAGGAGCTGCACCATGATGTCGGCTTTCAGTTCCTGTCGACCGCCGTTATCAAGCATAAAATGACGGGGGATGCGGACGGCTTCCGGAGGGGCATCGAAGCCGCCAATTTTCTTGCCGGCCGGTATAACCCCGTCGGACGCTTCATCCGCGCGTGGAATGCCGACAGGCATGGCTGGGCCATTATCGATTGCATGATTAATATCTCGCTTCTCTTCTGGGCAAGCAAAGTAAGCGGAGACCCCCGGTACAAGCATATTGCCATTGCGCATGCCGAGACGACCATGGAATATGGCATCCGCGAAGACGGGTCCACAAAACATATTTTGTCCTTCGATCCGGAGAACGGCGGATTCATCGAATCCTTCGGGGGGCAGGGCCATTCAGTGGAATCCTGCTGGAGCCGCGGCGCTTCCTGGGGGCTGTACGGCTTTATCAATACCTACCGGAACACAGGCGATGTACGTTTCCTCAACACGGCCAAACGGATCGCGCATTATTTTATCGCAGCTTTGCCGGAGGATCATGTCCCGTACTGGGATTTCCGGCTGGAGTCGCTGGAAGGTCAGTCAAGAGACAGCTCGGCCGCAGCTATTGCAGCTTCCGGCCTGTTGGAAATCGCGGAAGTCGTGACTGCAGGGGAGAAACAGCTGTACCTCGGAGCAGCCGGGCGGATCCTTCGTTCTCTAACCGAGAATTACGCCACATGGGAACTGCCGGAGCATGAAGCTATTCTGCTCCACGGTACTGGGAGCGGCACCTCTTTCATTGATGTCTCTCTCATATATGGAGACTATTACTATGTGGAAGCAGTCGCCAAATTAAGCGGCTGGAAGCATCGGATTTATTAATCGCTTAAGATGACGGCACACAGCAGGGGCTGGCCGATGCCTGCAGCAGCAATCCTTGGGCTGCAGGCCATCCAGCCGCAATATCTATAACCAAAGGGTTGAGCAGGAGACTTTTACCGCTGCTCAGCCCTTTTTTCTATGTGGTCCCGGAGCCCGGGAGGGCCTGATCATTTACCCATTAAGATGCAAGCTCCTCATAAATGAATACAACTACCTGCATAATATCAAATGCATAAACCATCCGCACAAAACAGCCTTTTCTTAAAGTAGTAGAAAGGCTTTGCTCGAATCAATTTATTCCCAATAGCGGAAAAGGGTGCAAACACATATTTTTGTTCAAGTGTATTGTTGTCCAAGCGTTTCCTTATTTGAGACATACCCTGTTCTTGACAGGCTTTTCGGGAATAGGAGAGATAAAGAATGTACAGAACCGGAACTTTACTCGGCATTATGGTCGCTACCCGCAAAATAAGAAAATCTTCGCTTATCAACTATCTTCGGCACAACACAACCCATTTCAAACTTTTCTGTTTCACACCGGCCGATATCGACTGGCAGCGGAACAGGATTACCGGACTTCACCGCTCCAGAGGCAAATGGGCGATTAGCATATTTCCTTTTCCGAAGGTGATCTACAACCGCTGTTATGAGCTGAAACAAGAGATGATTGAACAACTGGAAGCCGTAATCGGACGAAACAAATGCTTCAACCATATCAATCATCTCAATAAATATGAAACTCACAATCATCTAACCAAGTCGCTTGTTCCTTATCTGCCCGAGACCCTTCCTTTTGACCGGAAGAACGCGGTCGAAATGCTTGCTGCTCATAAACTTCTCTATCTCAAGCCTTGTTACGGCAATAAGGGCAAAGGGGTATATCGTGTAGAACTGAAAGATTCCGGCGAAATCCACATCGGCGAGCATTATATTCAACCCAGTATCATAGCCAGCAATATTCCGCAGTTTCTGGAGAGCGTGCAGACTCTTCTCGGCTCCGAACCGTACATCATACAAAGGGGAGTCCCTACACAGCGATTAGCCGGGAGAATCTTCGACATTCGCGTGCTTGTGCAAAAAAATAAGACGGGCATATGGTCTGTAACCAGTGTAATCAGCAGAGTGGCCTATAAAGGATGCTTTAACACCAGCATATTTGAGAAGATGTGCTCGTCTATAGAGGCGTTCAATTATTTATATCCGCAAGAACAAGCCGGCGCTATTTTAAACCGGATTCATGAGATCAGCTTGCAGGCTGCAAAAACCATCGAGACAAGCAGCGGCCTGCATTTAGGGGAGCTTAGCGTCGATTTGGCGCTGGACAACGATTGTCATCCCTGGATTATTGAAGTAAACGGCAAACCGCAAAAGAGTCTGTATCAAGCTTTCCGCAATAAAAGCACCGTCTATAAGAGGCCATTGGAATATGCCCATTTTCTGCAGAATCGCTGATCCCCATGCTTTAAAGGTATGCGGGTGTCAATATGCCCGAAACGGACTTTCGTTTCCTTGTTTCTTGGCACCTCTTCCGTCTTAAGAGAAGACCGACAGGACTTTTGTAAAGAATGGACAAACCTTCACCCTGAAACCGCATCTCCAAGACAAATCAGCAAAGAAGCAGCTCCGGGAAAAAGAGCTGCTTCCGGCTGTACCTGATCTATTCGCGGGTCTAAGCCAATCTCTTGATAACAACAGAGGCGTTCACGTTGGCTTGCGTGCCTCCTGCCAGCGACTGAAGGGTAACTGCGGCAGATGAGCTATGATTGCGCAGCGTGAGCACATCGCCGGAAGCCAAAGCGATTATAGCCTGCCCGTTGTTTTGCTGCGTGCCGGCACCGGAGCCGTATATAGTTCCGGCAACCAGAGCCCCATTCAGGAATAGTGCGAACTGGTTAGGCTCCACACCCGACACGGAAAAAGTAACCTCATAGGTACCCGCATCGGTAACTGCGATCTGAGTTGTTCCGGGGGCATGCGTAATTCCAGGCGTCAGAAGACCATTCGTATCGAAGATAACATCCGCCTCTATAGGAACCACTCGGGATGCCAGGTTATAAACATACCCGAACTGGGAAATCCCTCCGGCAGGGCCTGTAGCTCCTGTTGCTCCAACAGCACCCACGCTTCCCGCAGCTCCTACACTGCCTGCAGCGCCTACAGTGCCCGCGGCGCCTACGCTTCCCGCGGAGCCTACTGTGCCTGCGGGGCCTACCGCACCTGCGCTGCCTACACTGCCTGCCGTACCAACAGATCCGGCAGCTCCTACGTTGCCTACTGAACCGGCAGATCCTACACTGCCTGCTGTGCCTACATTGCCTGCAGCTCCTACATTGCCTGCAGCTCCTACACTGCCTGCGGCCCCTACCGCTCCGGCAGCACCTATATCAGCTCCTTGAGGAAGATTGACAACCACCACTTGCTTTTTGACGACGATTTTCTTGCAGCAGCAATTTTTCTTCGGGCGACGGATTTTTCGCTTGACTGTTTTCTTTTTACAGTCTTTTTTTGGTTTTATCACAGGACAACCCAATTCACACACACCTCCAGTTAGATTTGATGTATAGTACTCCATCGATCTATCGAAGGCATGGACATTTGTCTTACAGCTCATAGACTCCTATCTATTTCTATTGAAAATAGGCGTTTGTACAAGGTACATTCATCCGTAAAGTACATAAAAGTGTTTATCTATCCCGGCACGACTATTTTAATAGAATCATATACTACCAACGGGACAACTCAATAAAGCATCTCAACAAACCCTCCTTTATGAACATAAGTGAGGGTTCTTTTTTGTCCAGGCGGCATCCGGTTGCGGTGTGCTCCCCTTTTATTGGAGGGGCAGCTTCGCCAAAAAGGTCTGCAGCGCAAGGCGCAATCCGTCCGGATCGCTGAGCATTGGCAGGTGGCCTGTGTTCAAGCTGGCAATGTGCTCAGGGGTAAAGTTTGCAATCATTTTGTCCTGCTGAGCCTTACTGAGCTCTCTATCGTTCAGCAGTTTAATATACAGCTTCGGCACCGGAGGAATATCCGCATTTGATCGGTCCGTGTAGACGCGGACCGATTCCGGGACAAACTCCCGCACAACCTCTGCCGCCTGTTCCGGCGACAAATCATTGCATAAACCCGAACGGATGGCAGATTCGGGGGGCCGTGTGCCCAGCTTTCGCAGCAGGATGGACATGAGAAGACGTTTGGGGAATGGCAAAATGGAAAGAAAGGACCCGCCATTCCCGGGGATTGCCGCTCCGACGGCCGCGAATCCGGCCAGACGCCCGGACAACCCCGCGGCAGCCTTCAGAGCGGGAATTCCCCCGAGCGAATGGGCCACAATAATGAATTTTTTTACTTCCCATTCCTCTATTTGTTCCCGGATATAGGCCGTATAATGATCCAGTGAAAGTCCTTGCGCTGTTTCGTTATTGCCGCCGCGCAGCGGGAAGTCAACCAATAAACAGGGATTTTCCAATCCTTCAACGACCTGCTCCCAAATTCCGCGATTCAGGCCCGCACCATAAATAAAGACCAAACCGATCCTGTCTTCGGATTGTTGTTTAACGTTCATCCTGATTCCCCCTCCAGTTGATATCCTTTGTAGAGATCTTACCGTATAAACCGGTCAATTTCTGTCCTATTATTATGGTAAAATAAAAAAAACGGAGAGGGGATGGTATTTGTGTTAAAGGCGCAGCGTCTTATCCGGCTTATTATGATAATTAACGCCAAAAAATCCTTTACCGTTCAGGAGCTGGCTGATGAATTCGGACTGTCCTACCGGACGATAACCCGCGATTTGCTAGAGCTCAGTGAGCTTGGCGTCCCCATCTATTCCGTCCAGGGGAGGGGAGGCGGCTATAAGCTGCTGCAGGACCGGATACTGCCGCCGATCGCATTCACGGAAAGCGAAGCGGTGGCCCTGTTTTTCGCCTGCCAGTCCCTGCAGTATTTCGGCTCCTTGCCTTTTGACGAGGGAGCAAGCTCCGCGCTTCACAAGTTTTATCATTACCTGCCTGCTGACGTCAAGGAACAAATAGACCGTTTGCAAAACAAAGTGGCCATCTGGAGCCCTCACCGCAGAATGTCTCCGGACTGTCTGCGAACACTGCTGCAGGCCATCATGATCCGTAAAGTGGTGACGATCGAATACAGCTCGCGCAGCGGCACGACAGAGCGGAATATTCAGCCGATCGGCCTCTATTCGAGCGATGGCTACTGGTATTGTCCCGCTTACTGTATACTGCGCAGCGAGCAGCGATTGTTCCGTGCAGACCGGATTCTCTCTGCCACCTTGAACGATGCCATACCGTGGTCGGATGATGTGGAGCAATGGAATCTGCAGAATACGCCTGAAAAAAGCCAGTCGGAGCAAACTTCTCTGACCATCGAGCTCACTCCCAATGGTGTGTGGGCGCTCGAAACGGATATCTGGTTCGGTTCTGCCCTTGAACGCCGCGAAGACGGCAGCGGCACGGCAACTATTTTGGTCCCTGTTGAAAATCTGAAGTTTTATGTGGATCTGATCTGGAAGCTGGGGAGAGACGCCAGGATTCTGTATCCCGCTCAGGCCATAGCGTATACGAAACAAAAGCTCCAGGCCATGAATTCGCAATATCTCTGATTGCTATACAGCAGCCAATGTCAGACGGATATCTCATTGATCCCCCTGATCCAAGGATATCCTCCAATGAGGAAATTCATGCTTTATTCGGCATCTTTTGGACCTCTAGCAAGGAATAACCTCACTGCATCTATTCCTACTGGTAAACACTGGACATCTACTGAAATTCAATGAAAAGACGCCTCCATCGCCACTGTCAGAGTGGTTTTGAGGCGTCTTGTACATTGCTTGGGAGTGAGCCGCTCACTGAACCGCCTTTGGCAAAGGCTGCCTGGCAAAGCACATGGCCGATCCCAACAGGTTGTTATCCTCCTTGCGCGTACCCAAGCTGATAGAGCAGCTCGATCAGGACAGCAATCCCCGCCGCCATATCCTGAGGCAGCGTATATTCCTCAGGCGAGTGGCTGATGCCCCGGCAGCTTGGAACGAATAGCAGAGCTGTCGGACAATACCGCTGAAAAACCTGTGCGTCATGTCCGGCGCCGCTGACCATTCTGCGATAGGAGAGCGACTTGGCCTGGCAAATCTGCTCCAGTCTATGCGATAAACCGTGATCCATCCTGGCAGGCGCAACATCCAGGCTTTTCCGGCAGTCCAGTGATAATCCCCGGATATGTGCTATCTCCTCAAGACGGGTCAATACAGCCCCGCAAAAGCTTTCCAGCTCCGCTTCACCTGGATGCCGGATATCCAGCGTAAAGATTACTTTCCCGGCGACGACATTCGATGTATTGGGCACCGCTTCGATTTTTCCGACGGTAGCGACAAGCGGCTCTCCGAGGCGGAGCGCCTCCTGCTCCAAATAAACAATCATCTCCGCAGCGCCGCTGAGCGCATCCTTGCGCATCCGCATCGGCGTCGTTCCGGCGTGATTGGCCTCGCCACTCAGTTCAATGACATAACGCTTCTGCCCGACAATCGCATCAACGATTCCGATCGTCTGCTCCATGCGCTCCAGGATCACGCCCTGCTCGACATGCAGCTCGATAAAAGCCGCAATATCGTCCCGCCGGCTGGCAGGCTGCTGCGGATTTCCGAATCCTGCCGCCTCCATGGCTTCGCGAAAAGCAATGCCGTTATCGTCGTATATCCCCCGGATATGCTCCTCCCCGCGAAAGCCGGTAATGCTTCCGGACCCCCAGAATGCGATGGGAAACCGGCTCCCTTCCTCCTCGCAGAACGAAACCGCCTCGAGACTGCGCTGCGGCTGCCCGCAGGTTAGTTTCAAATAACGCAGCGCAATCAGCCCGGCGGCAATCCCGTAAATACCGTCATAGCTACCGCCGCAGCGCACGGTATCCACATGGGATCCGGTAAGAATCGAAGGCGCTGCCGCATCCATTCCGGTTAACCGGCCGAAGACATTGCCCGCCTGATCCTGCCGCACTTCAAGGCCCATGCGCCTCATCCGCCTTGCAAGCGCCTCTTGCCCGCCGCGCCAGGCTTCAGAGTAGAGCAGACGGGTAACTCCCCCGTCCGCTTCAGCTCCGAACGAAGCCAGCTCATTAATGATCGTTTCCGCCTCCGCCGCAAACTGCGCCAGCTGCTTCTCGCCGATTGAAACCGGGGTATCCGCTCCTTCTCCCATCGTCCGCCTCCCCCTTCTTCCTGCTTCAACTCACTGCACACTCACCCAATGTCCGTCCGGATCTCCCTGCAGCCCCCGGCCGTTCTCATATACAAGGCGCCCCCGGCTGATCGTCGCTTCGATCCGGCAGCCCATCCTCCTCCCGACATAGGGACTGTGCGGATGTCTGTAGTACAGATCGGATTCGCGCAAAACATATGTCCGATCCAGCGCGATCAGCGCAAGATCGGCATCCGCATGAAGGGCGATCCCGCCTTTCTGCGGGTGAAGCCCGAATCGTTTGGCGGGGTTTGCAGACAGCCACTGCGCCACCCGCTGCAGCGGAATTCCTCTTTTGATATGCGCTTCGTCGATGATAATTTCCATGCTGCTCTGTCCGCCGGAAATCCCGCCCCACAAGGCGAAGAAATTGCCGTCGGCATTTTCCTTCATCGAGCGCGGACAAGGGGAGTGGTCCGAAGAAATCATGTCGATTTTGCCTTCGCAGAGCGCTTCCCACAGCTGCTCCTGCTCCTGCCGGGTTCTTAAAGGAGGCGAGCATTTGGCAAGACCGCCAAGCGTATCCAGGTCATCCGCCGTCAGAGCCAGATAATGCGGACAAGTCTCCAGCGTTACATCGATTCCGCGCTGCTTGGCGGCATCGATCAATTCAACGGAACGGGCGCTGCTGATATGGACAAAATGCAGCGCGCAGCCGGTTTGCTCCGCAAAGAATAATGCGCGCTGCACAGCTTCCATCTCGGCAATGACCGGGCGCGAAGCGATATAATCCGCCTCCGAATGCAGGCCCAACCTCTTACAGCGCTCAGCCAGCCTGCCCGTTATCGCTTCGCTTTCCGCATGCAGGGCCAAAATTTTGTGATGCCTCGCAATCTCCTGCATGCCTTCATAAAGCGTAAGATCATCCGCTTCTCTGAATTCATCCTCCTCCGATGGCGACGGGGATGACATAAATGCCTTAAAGCCGATGATGCCGCTTTGCGCGAGCGCCGCGAGATCATCCCTGTTTCGGGGAACCAGTCCTCCCCATAAGGCATAATCGACGAAGGATTGGCCTTTGGCCGCTTCCAGCTTTTGCTGAAGCGCGGAGATTCGGATAGTTGGAGGATCGCCATTGAGCGGCATGTCAAAATAGGTGGTGCATCCTCCTGCGGCCATGGAGGAGGAGCCATGATAGAATCCCTCCCATTCCCCCAGCCCCGGCTCGTTGAAGTGTACATGCACATCGATCATCCCCGGCATAATATGCAGCTGCGAGGCATCTATCTGGCGGTCGCCTTCGCCATCGATCCGTTCCGACAGCTCTGCAATCCGACCACCGATAATCCCGATGTCGAGCCGTTTTACCTCATCCGCAAGAACCGCCATTCCGCCCCTGACAATCAAATCAAAACGCTGCATGCTTCATCCGCTCCCTCTTCTTCCTGCCGTTTCATGGAATCCCATTTACCACATATGTTATATATACTTACATAATAAAGATTAAGTCTTCCAAAGTCATTATCTATATTTGCCCATTTTGTCATGGCCTTCATGCTTGCCAAGCTGCAACGTAAGCGTATCGCCTCACCTGTTCTGGTGTTTCTCCGCCGTTCTTCCAGAAGTGCAAAAAAACCAGTCAGGTCATGGATTTGACCTGACTGGCATTATTAATGCGATCTCTGGCGCCTGCGCCATTCGCGAAGCGGCTTCGACCGTTATTCGGCTGCACAGGAGTGATCTCCCGCCGCAAGAAGCCCCGCTAAACCAGATGGCAGGCAACATAGTGATTGCCGCCTGCGTCGCGGAATTCCGGCACCTGTTCTTTGCAGATATCCGTGGCGTAAGGGCATCTTGTATGAAACTTGCAGCCCGACGGCGGATTGGCCGGACTTGGAATGTCGCCTTTCAGCACGATTCTCTCCCGCTTCAGCTTCGGAATCGGGACCGGAACCGCCGACAGCAGCGCTTTGGTATAAGGATGCAACGGATTGCGGAATAATTCATCCCGGGATGCTGTTTCCATCATGGAACCCAAATACATGACGCCGATCCGGGAGCACAGATGCTCGACCACGCTCAAGTCATGGGAGATGAACAGATAGGTCAATCCCCGCGTCTCCTGCAGCTTGCGGAAAAGGTTGATGATCTGGGCCTGTATCGACACATCCAGAGCGGATACGGGCTCGTCGGCGATAATCAGATCGGGATTCAGCACGAGCGCCCGGGCGATGCCGATCCGTTGACGCTGCCCGCCTGAGAATTCATGGGGGAAGCGGTCGATATGATAGGATGACAATCCGCAGGAAGCCAGCACCTCCTCCACGCGCTCCCGCACTTCCCCGCCCGAAACCAGACCGTGGTCCAGCAGCGCTTCGCCGATGGCGTCGCCTACGCGAACACGCGGATTCAGCGAGCTGTACGGATCCTGGAAGATCAGCTGCATTTTCGGTCGCAGCTTGCGAAGCTCCTGCGCGGAGAGGCTGTACAGATCGATTCCTTTATACTTCACTTCTCCGGCCGTTTTTTCCGTCAGCCGCAGAACCGTCCGCCCGACCGTGCTTTTCCCGCTGCCGGATTCACCGACAAGACCGAAGGTCTCGCCAGGCTGAAGCGTGATGCTGATATCGTCTACCGCTTTGACCTGCCCCACCGTGCGATTGAGCAGACCGGATTTGATCGGAAAGTATTTTTTCAGATGGTTGATTTCAAGCAGCGCCTCAGACATGAACGACCGCCTCCTCATAGAGCCAGCAGGCGACTTTTTGCTTAGCCGCTACAGCTTTGAGCTGCGGCTCCTTCGACTGGCAGACCGCCATACAGCTTTCGCACCGGTCATGAAAATAACAGGACGGCGTCAGGTCGAGCGGATTGGGAACCTGTCCCGGGATCGAATATAAGTCATCCTGCCGACGGCCCAGCACCGGCTTGGATTTCAGCAGCCCCCGCGTATACGGATGCTTGGGATTCTCGAACAGCTCGACAACCTCGCCCTCTTCAACGATTTTGCCGGAATACATAACGATTACATAATCAGCCATTTCCGCCACCACGCCAAGATCATGCGTAATGAGCAGAATGGACATGTTCGACTCTTCTTTGAACTTGCGGAGCAGATCCAGAATCTGCGCTTGAATGGTCACATCGAGCGCGGTCGTCGGCTCGTCGGCAATCAGCAGCTTGGGACTGCAGGATACCGCAATGGCAATCATGATCCGCTGCAGCATACCGCCGCTGAGCTCATGCGGATAGCTGCCCGCAATCTGCTCGGCCCTGGAGATGCCGACCTCCGTAATGAGCTCAATCGCGCGCTTCCGGGCTGCTTTCTTGCTCATCTTCAAATGCTCGACCAGCGGTTCAATCAGCTGCTCGCCGATCGTCAGAACCGGATTGAGCGACGACATCGGTTCCTGGAAAATCA
Source organism: Paenibacillus sp. JT22N12 (assembly GCF_056269365.1). Classification (NCBI taxonomy): domain Bacteria; kingdom Bacillati; phylum Bacillota; class Bacilli; order Caryophanales; family Paenibacillaceae; genus Paenibacillus; species Paenibacillus sp. JT22N12. The sequence goes on from NZ_JBWDNU010000005.1 coordinate 87,069, forward strand.
TCGCAATATCATGACCGCGTATGGTACGCAGCTCATTCTTGTCCAATTTGAGCAGGTCACGGCCGTCGAACCCGATCTCTCCGCCCACGACTTTGCCGGCCGGTCCCTCTACCAATCCCATCACCGACATCGCCGTAATGCTTTTTCCGCAGCCGGACTCCCCGACAATGCATACGGTCTCTCCACGTTTGACCCGCAGGCTCACATCGTCAACCGCTTTGACCGTACCCGCTTCGGTATCAAAATATGTGCTGAGGTGATTGATCTCAAGCAGCTCTTTCATGGAAGTCTGTCACCTACCTCTTCTGTTTGGGGTCCAGTACGTCCCGGAGCCCATCGCCAAATATGTTAATTGCGATGACCGTCGCGAATATCGAGAAACCCGGCGGTATCCAGAGCCATGGCCGCTCCTGAAAATCAATCATGTTGTTGGCCGAATCGATCATATTGCCCCAGGTCGGCGTTGGCGGCATGACGCCAAGACCGAAGAAGCTCAGAACCGATTCGCTCAGGATGGCGCCGCCGATATTGAGCGTCGCGATAACAATGAGCAGCGGCACCAGATTCGGCAGCAGATGGTTGAACAATTTGCGCCGGTCGCGCAAGCCGAGCACGACCGCGGCCTGCATAAATTCGCGTTCGCGGAGGCTGAGCATCTGCCCCCGCACCATCCGCGCAAGTCCCGGCCAGCCGACAAAGCTGAGCATCACCATGACAATATACATCCGGTAATCGGTCGGCACCTTCCACTCCGAGAGCATCGCGCCGAATATGAACAATAACGGAAGACTCGGAATCGTAAGCATCAGATCCGCGATCCGCATAATAATTTGATCCGCAATTCCCCGATAATAGCCGGCAATCGTGCCCAGAAGCGCTCCGATAAAGACCGAAAGCACCATGGACGCGAGTCCGACAGTCAGTGAAATCCGGCCGGCCTGAAGCACCCGGGTCAATACATCCCGGCCAAGCGCATCCGTGCCAAGCCAGTGCTTGAGGCCAGGAGCCTTGTTCATCATGGCCATATTGATTTTGTTGTCGGTATAAGGCGAGAACAGCGGTCCGATGAAGCACGCCGCAAACATGAGGACGACGACGACAAAGCCGGAGACCGCCAGCTTATTCTTGAGCAGACGGCGCAGCGACTGCTTCCAAAGCGATGATTTTACCGGAACCGGCTTAGCTTGATTGACCTTGCTCAAACCGCTGCTAATGGTTGACATCCATGACAGCCCCCTTCTACAACCGGACGCGCGGATCGGCAACACGATATAAGATGTCCGATAACAGCGTGCCGATGACCGTCAGAATCGCAATAAATACAGTAAAGCCCATAAGCAGCGGATAATCCCGCAGCGAGAAGGACTGCATATACAGCTGTCCGATTCCCGGCCAGTTGAATATTTTCTCAATGATGAGCGATCCGCCGAACAGCGCCGGAAGCTCGAAGCCGACCAAGGTAATAGCCGGCAGAAGCGCGTTTCGCAGCGCATGCGTAAACAGCACTTTTCTTTCCTTCAGCCCCTTGGCCCGCGCCGTACGGATATAGTCCTGCTTGAGGACGTCGATCATGCTGCTGCGGAAATATCGGGTCAGCGAGCCGAGTCCCAATAGCGTCATGACGATGACCGGAAGCGCCATATGATGGATGACTTCCTTCACATAAGCCATTCCGGTTGCGTTGCTTCCCGTCGTCAGCATTCCGCCGGGAGGCAGCCATTTCCAGTCGACCGCCATGATTTTGATCAGGAACAAGCCAATGAAGAAGGACGGGATCGACATGGCGGCGAATATCCCGACCATCACCAGCGTATCGAACCAGGAGTACTGCCGGTAAGCCGCGACCACCCCGACAATCACGGCGATCAGCCAGGTCAGGAACGTTGATACAACCGCCAGCAGGAAGGAATTCCAGACATATTGGTTAAACAGCGTAAGAACGGGCTTCTGCTGCGCCAGCGAATAACCGAAATCCCCGTGAAAAGCATGCTTCATCCATGTGCCGTAACGCTCCAGAAGCGGCTTGTTGAGGCCGTAAATCTCCCGCAGCTCCGCCTTGCGCTCCGGCGTCAGCTTGATGTTGCCGGTGATGAAATCACCTGGAGTCAACGCATACAGGCTGAAGATCAGAAATGTAGCTGCGAGCAGTATGACGACCATGTATGTCAATCTTTTCGTTAGATAAGCGCTCATGACCGGCTCCTTAAATGGCATCCCCCGCCCTTAAGCATATAAGGCAGGGGACGGTTTATTTATTTCAGGGTCCAATTCGGCAGGCTGGCGGCAAGTCCGTTGAAAGGACTTACAGACAGGTTCTGAATCCGGCCGTTGTAGGCATACACCGATTTCTTGTAGTTGGTGAAAATTACCGGAAGCTCATCGTTCAGAAGCTGATAAATTTCTTTGTAAATGGCTTTGCGCTGCTCGATATCGAGCGTCGCCAGCCCTTTGTCGTACAATTCCTTGAATTTCGGATTGTCGTAGCCCTTGATCTCTCCGTCCACGAACATCAGCAAGCCATCGGACGGATCGGTCAACAGCGGCGTCGAGAAGGATACGAGATCGTAGTCTCCGCCTTCCACCTTGGATGACAAGGCATTAAAGTCCGCGAACACTTCCGGCTGGAAGTCGACGCCAATCGCCTGAAAGTTTTCTTTGGCGACAGCGATAAAGATATCGGTGTTTTTGCTTTTGGAGCCCAGGTAATGAATGGACAGCTTCTTGCCGTCCTTCTCGCGGATGCCGTCCGCGCCCGGAACCCAGCCCGCTTCGTCCAGCAGCTTGTTCGCCTGATCCGGATCGTATTTGTACGGATTGATTCCGTCCTCGGTATAGGACCAAGCAATCGGTGACGATGGAATATTGGCGATGGAAGCGGCCCCCTGGTTGGCGTCAACATAAATACTTTGGCGGTCCAGTCCATAGGTGATCGCCTGCCGCACTTTTTTATCCTTCAACGCTTCATGCTCCAGATTGACCTGCAGATATCCGTAGGTGCTCGGCGTGTAAGAGAGAATATTAACGAACCCGAGGCTTTTCAGCTTATCAATATTTTCCTGCGTTGCTGTGAACGAGGCATAATCGACTTCACCGGTTTCAATAAACTGCCATACATCGCCTTCCGACGTTTTATAGATAAAATGCTCCGTTGCCGGTTTCCCTTTGTAGTAATTCTCATTGGCTACAAGCCGGACTTCCTGACCGGGAATGAACTTCTCCAGCTTGTACGGGCCGCTGCCGACCGGTTGTTCATGCATCTTCTTGATGTAATCCAGCTGGCCGAATTTATATTCCTTGCCGTAGTAGGCTTTGGACAGCACATCGGAGCCAAGCGTCAGCAGCGCTGCCGCATTCGGTTTTTCCAGCGTGACGGAAATCGTCAGGGGGTCAATCACCTTGATGCCCTCAATGCTTTCCGCTTTGCCTTCTTTGTATGCCTGGCCGCCTTTGACAAGCAGCGTTGGCAATTGGGAATCGCCGTCATAGGCTTTGTCATGCAGAATCGTCCAGGTGAACGCTACATCATCAGAGGTAATCGGCGTCCCGTCGCTGAACTTCAAGTCTTTGCGAAGATGGAAGGTGTAAGTGAGATTATCGTCAGAGACATCCCAGCCTTCTGCAAGAGCAGGCTGCGGGACTCCTTGATCGTCAACCGTAACCAGCGGCGTATAAAGCAGGGAAGACACATTGCCGTCATAACCGCTCTGTTGAAAATAAGGCGTGAACGCGCCGCTTGGATCCGTCAGGCCTACAATGATCGTATCTGTACGCTGCTGGGCCGCAGCGGGAAGTTTGGACATGTCGCTAGCCTGAATCGTCGAGGCTGTACCTTGCGCCGCATCGGCAGGTTCTTCTGTGCTTGCATTGCTGCCGTTCGCTGCCGCCGGAGCTGCCGGTGCATTGTCAGCAGGTACATTGCCAGCCGGTGTGCTGCTGCTCTTATCCGAGCATGCGGATAACAATAAACTGCCGATAATCAATACGGTGGATAATAAAGCAACGCCCTTCTTCATAACAACCTCTCCCATTTCAATTAAATTTTCTTTTTCTCAAAATATAAGAAAGTTAAATTTGGTCTAACGGTTTCTTATATTTCCAAGGTGAAAAGTCTTGGCTGCACCCCGTAAAGAAGGCGTCAACCGTTCTTCTCGATAATTCCGATAATATAAGTATGAATTAACTTCAATTATTTATATTATAGAAACCAATTGCGGTTCTGTAAATAGAGAACTGAAAAACATTTCCTAAAAAAGAGAAAATATTTTAAAAACAAAAAAACCACTCCCTCCGGAAATGGTTTGCTGGCATTCTTATTTGACTCCATAAGCCCGGTGATGAAGGGCGGAGAGGCTATTTTTACGGACTAGCTCTGCTCAATATATGCGATCAGTCTGCGCTGCATATGCTCCAATGCGCCAGGCCTCAGGGTGTATTCAACCAGTGTCTCGCCCTCAAAATAGGCCCGGATCATCCCTGCGCTCCGCAGCTTCGCAATATGATCATGCGTAATCCCCTTGGATAAATTCAAATGCCTCACGATTTCTATAAAGCTGCGGGGACCCTGGTGAAGATAGCGTAATATTTTCAGCCGGTTCTTCTCTCCGAGACTTCGGATCATCCGGTATTCCGGCGCGGGAAAATAATCGTCATCGGCAAAATAGATTCTTGCGGAATAATGGCAGAGCGTTAATTTGCCGAAATTGCAGATCACATTCAACGGCTGAAAATGATGCTGCGGGATGAGGATCAATTGTTCCAGCCCGTTCGCCGGTTTAAAATGCAGCCCGTTGGTTGTTTGGTCGATAAACTCATCCTGCTGAAGCCCCAATAACGCTTTCTTGCGGTCAAGAGTCTCCTCCCTTAACGATTCAATGATAGCCGGATCGATATGCCGGAAATATTGCTCTTCCCACTGCGACAGCATCGACAAGGTGCGGGAGCGGAATTTTCCTTTGTTGTCGGGAAACTGGTTGCTGTACTCCGATATAAGCTCGTAAAGGTCGCCGGATGACAATCCTTCCAGCCAAGCCAGGAAATCCTCGGTGCTTCCACAGCCGGGGCACAGATGAACGAGCAGAGAGGTTAATTTCCAATCCCCGTCGATCTCTGTTTGATCGAGGAAGGAAGCAAATTCAGGCGTCAACCGCTGACGGGTTTCTTTGGCCCACTGCGGGGCCAAATCAATCTTCTTATATGATTTTCGACATATGTACGTATGCAGACTATTGAGAAGTTCATATATGGGCCCAAACTTCACGTCTATCTGGTAATCCATCTCTCACGCTCCTTTCTTTCGCTTTCTGTTAGGCGTATTCTACAGCAGACTTTACGAAAAACGCAAGAGGAATGTGTAACCATCTGCGTTACAGACCCATGCAAACTCCCTGTCCGTATGCCGTTCAAAGGTACCGGCATGGCCGCATTAGTCCTGTTAACCATACCTGGTATGAATAAACGGCGTACTTTGCAAATCCGCGATTATCGCCAATAATGAGGCTGTAAGAACATACGGCAAACAAAGCTGCGGGAGGATGAACACAATGAACATTTCTTTGAACGGCAAAGTCGCCATTGTCACCGGCGCAGGGCGCGGAATCGGACTTGCAACCGTCAGAGCGCTGGCTGAATCCGGAGCGGACGTCATAGCAGCTTCGCGTCAGATAACGGCAGAGTTAAAGGAGCTTGAGGATACCGGCAAGGTGCTTACGGTTATAGCGAATGCAGCAAAGGCGGAAGGAGCGGAGCAGGTCGTGAAGGAGGCGCTAAATCGCTATGGACGGCTGGACATCCTCGTTAACAATATCGGCGCAACGGATACCCGTTCCGGGGAAGGCTTCCTTCAGCTGTCCGATGCCGACTGGGCGGAGATGATGGACGTTAATCTGATGAGCGTTGTGAGGACAGCTCGTGCTGCGCTTCCCCATCTTACGTCGCCAGGAGGGGCAATCGTGAATATTTCCTCAATGAACGCCGTCATGCCTAATCCGCGGATCATCGCTTACAGCTCAGCCAAAGCCGCTGTCACGAATTTGTCCAAAAATTTAGCCGGCGAGTTCGCATCAAGAGGCATTCGCGTCAATACCGTCGCACCGGGACCGACCCGTACGGAGATGTGGGCGGGAAGAATACCGGATAGCGATGAAGATTCCAGGAAAATGGCTCTTGATCTGGGCATCTCCTTGGGGCGTTTTGCCGAATCCGATGAAGTTGCCAGTCTTGTCGTATTCCTTGTTTCCGGTCACGCGTCCATGATTACAGGGGTGGATTATATTATCGATGGCGGATTGGTCAAGACCATTCACTAACGAGTAAGCCGCATGGGTATGACGGAGGATAAGCGGCGGCAATCATTATACAATTTAGGTCTGTATTCATTCCAAAGCCTGCGGATTATTCAGTTGGCCGGTTTGCGTACAGCCTTATTGCCGGTTTGCAAACTCACGGATTTGACGGAATTCCGCCGTCTCCATATCAGTACGCCGAGGGAGAACAAAAGCAAGCAGCCAAGAATGATCCCCCACCTGATCAGCGTTGGTTTGGCGATTGCCGAAACATGACCGGAGGAGTTATTCTCCCCATCCCTGCTCCAGCTGAACTGGGTGCTGGTCTGATTAAAGACAACTTCCTGCTCCCGGTCCGCAAACTGAATATGGGCCATATTTATATGATGGACGAACCCTTCTACCTGAAAGAAACGGTAATTAATCTCAAAATCTTCAACCGGCTTCGCAAATTTATATTCGATTTGGGCCATGATCATCGGCAGCGTGCCTTTCTCCGTCATTACTGTTTGCCTGATCAACGGCTCGCCGGCCACGCCTCCGCTCAATACCTGAAGATTGGAACCCATGAACGCATCCAGTACCGCTTCCTGTTCCTTCACTTCCTCCGCGTCGACATAACCGTCCGTATTCAGATCCAGTTCGACGAACTCCTGAAGCTGGTAGGGGTCCATATAGAGCGAATATTCGATGGTGTCTGTTCCGACGACGATCTCCGAGTAGCCGATAGGCTCAAAATGGGCGGACGAAATCTGGGGCAGGATCGGCAGCATGCCAAGCAGGAGAATCGCGATTTTCACATATGCATTTATCTTCTTGGCAGTCACAGCAATACTCTCCTCTCAGGTATGGATTTCACTCACCAAACAAATAGCCGGGAATACAGGCAAGCGCCCATATTCCCGAACTGATGCAGCATTGTTTATTTCATCAGATGCATGGCTGTCAAAATAACTTTAATCGCTTCAGCGCGTGTAGTGCCGGCTTTCGGAGCGAATTCCCCATTGCCGCGGCCCTGGATAATACCGAGCTGCTTCAACTGCTCCGCCATGCCTTGTGCCCATACCGGGATATCAGGCGCATCGCCGAATGTCGATTTCAATCCGGCATTGTCAGGAAGGCCCAGCGCTCTGGCCAGCAGAACGGCCATTTCCGAACGGCTCACGATCTGACCCGGACGGAAGGTGTTGTCGTCATAGCCTTTGATAATGCCGGCTTTGATTGCCTTCTTGATCGCATCGGCGGACCAGGCAGGAATGCTGCCTTGATCTGCAAAGCTTAATGCTGCGTCGGAATCGTTGTATCCCATCGCTTTGGTGAGAATAACCAGGAACTCGGCCCGATTGATCGTCTCATTAGGTTTGAACGTGCCATCCGGGTATCCGCTAATCAGACCGCTGTCAACGGCTTCCTGGATATAGCTTTTTGCCCAGTTATTCGACACGTCAGTAAACAGCTGATCGACAGGCTTCGTTGGCTGCTGATTCTCTCCTCCGCCTGACGCCGGAGCTTCAGGAGCTTCCGGCTCCTCAACTGGCGGCTTCTCTGCAGGCGGCGCAGGCGGCGCAGCCGGAGGGTACGAAGGATTATCAGATCCGTCCGCCGGAGGTGTGTTGTCATCGTCATCTGGATGACCCGGTCCCGGCAGCTTAATGGATATCGATACGATACCCGGATTTGAATTTCCTTTGCCGTCGTTCACCATATACATAAATGTATCCTCGCCGGGCTGCTCATCATTCGGCGTATACGTTACGCTGCCGGTATGACTATCCTTGAACACGGCTTTCCCCCTCGTACCGTTCTGCACAATGGTATACGTAAGCGGATCGCCGTCTGAATCCGTTCCTTTCAGACTGACATCGATCGCGATGCCGATTGTCGTGTTGAAGGAGAGATTCTCGGCCTTCGGCAGATGATTGCCTGGTGTAATATGGACAGTGATAGTAGCCGTATTCGAATCGACAGAGCCATCATTTACTTTAAAGCTGAACGTATCGGTTCCCGTCGCCGCGCCAATGTTCGGCGTATAGCTGAAGCCGCCGTATACCGCGTCTATGACGGTTGCCGTGCCCATAGTACCATTAGCCACGATTGAATAGGTCAGTTTATCGTTATCCGGATCCGTTGCCTTCAGCTTCTCCAGCAAAGATCCGCCCTGCGCAACGCTCCAGGTTCCACCTTCGGCAACCGGTGCCTGGTTGGATGCCGGAACTTCCTTGATGTTGACGGTAACAGCTGTCTCCTGGGAGTCCGCTTCGCCATCACTTGCTATAAAGGTGAACGTATCCGTTCCCGTGACACCCGGGTTCGGTGTGTAAGTAAATCCGCCGTATACCGCATCCGTTACGGCTGCCTGACCAAGCGTCCCTTGCTTCACGATTCGGAAAGCAAGCGGATCGCGGTCCTCATCCGAAGCGACCATTACGCCGTTGATCGGCGTGCCGGCAGCCGTATTGTATTCGGATGTCGAGGCGGCAGGCGCTTTGTTCGGCACAACGGTGACGGTTGTGATGATTTCAAGATTCCCGATTGAAACGGTAATATCCGCTTTGCCCGTCTTCAATCCCGTCATATGGCCGTAGCTGTCGATTGAGACAACCGAGGAGTCGCTGCTGATGAAGGCAAGCTTCCCGGTCTCCGAAAGCTCCAGCTTGCTGGCGTCGAGGTAAGTGCCGGTAACGGACAGCACATCCGATTTGTTTACCCGCAGCGTCATATTCTCATCATCAAAGCTCATGCTTTGCGGAACGCTGATTCCGTCTGTGATCCAGATCGGGTTGGAGAAAGCGAATTTTCCGTTGGCTCCCTCCAGCTCCATCCTGTAGAAATCACCAGGCAATGCATTATCCTGCAGGTTCTGATTAAAGGTTGTTCCCGTTAGACCGGTCCACTCTTTCAGAAGGACTCCGTTCTTGATTACGCGGGCGGTCGTCAGTCCTCCAGGCGCAGAACCGTTCAATACGATGTTTGCCTGTCCGCCTTGTCGGTCCACTGCAACATCGGAGCCAATCATTTTTCCGTTAATGTTGAGCTCCAGGTCGATATCGCCGTTCGTACCGTATAGCATACCGCCACGGATGGCTTGGTAAATCTCTTCCTTGGACAGGTTGTCCATATAGGCTTTAATGTGCGGATCGCCTACTTTGCCCGGGTTATGGGCATCGGAGTTGGCAAGACCGATAATATGCCGGCCCGCTTTGTTCAACTCATCCCATTTGGCGAACGCCTGGGCGTTAACCGTATGCTTGGGCGGGTAGAAGCCGTTCCACACTTCGATCCCGTTATAATTCTTGACGCTCCAGTCCTCCCACTCCAGGCCGGGATAATACGGATGGGCGATAAAATGCATCCCCTGCCCATCATTGTTCGCCCGGGTCTCGTTGATGTAATCCTGGGTCGGCTGCGCCCAATTGATCAGACTTGAAATATCGTAGGCCAGCGAGTGGCCGGTGCCGGTTGTGACTTCCTCGCCCAGCAGCTCCACGAAATCGGCGCGGTTCTCTTTGGCCACGTCATCTTTTTGCTTGATTGAGTTGTGGTCGGTTGCCGTAAGGAAATCCAGTCCCTTGTTGCGTGCAACCGTAGCGTTGTCGTTAATCGAACCGCTGCCGTCGCTGTAACGGCTGTGCGTATGGTTGTCGCCGGCATACCAGCCCGGTCCGTTCACGAAAATTTGCTTGTTCTTGGTGATATAAGGATTGCCGGATTTCTTGATTTCAAGCTGGATATCTCCGTGACCCCCGCCTGCCGCCGCAGCATTCCATGTGACGGTTGTAGAACTGTGAGCAGCAAGTTCCGGAATGTCTTTCGCTGCCATATCGCTTGAGGTTACATTGGCCGGCAGGTTGAGATTGGCCTGCAGCCCGGACACGATATCGTCCGAATCATTCTTGACCGTAAGCGATACCTGGAACGGCTCATTGACGGACAAAGTCTCCTTGTCTACGGCCAGTTCCATGCTGATACCGGTTTGGTGGCTGATGATCTCGTCATAAACGTTGTTGATCGCTTGGCTTTTGTCAGTCAAGCCTTCTGTGCTGGCCGCCACAAGATGGCGTGTAAGCCGGTATTCGCCGCCGGCAGGGATCGTAATCTGCTTCTCGCTAAGCACATTTGTATTATTGCCGTTAAGCGTGAAGCCGCTGGCAAAATCACCTTCGTAGATAATGCCGTATGCCTGCTGCGAGCTGCCGTATTGAGAGAACCACGGCGCGTTCGGCGTATACGTTGCCACATCGGGAATCGTTCCAACACCCGGCACGAAGGAGGTTTGTCCCTCCCCGTCATGGTCCATCACGTCACCGGCATAGGCAACGACATCGCTTGCCGTCGTGTTCTTGAACACCGTTTCCGTGTCGATCCACGTCTGATTGGCTTGCAGGGAATAAGTCGTCTCCACATTTACGCCGGGCACCTCTGAGTAGGTCCCGGTTACTTTGACGGTTGCCTGCTTGGCTGTGTTCTCCGTGACATCCACACTGGAGTTGCTAACCGTTAATACTTTCCATGGTTCTTTAGCAGGAAGAGGTGCACGTCTCAGGTATGGAAGGTTGATCCAGTCCAGATCATCATCCAGCCCTTGAACGGCGAAGTCGATCGGCCGTCCTACCGAATTCGTCAGTTGGGAATCGACGTAGGTCTTGGCGATTGTCATGGCGAGTTTGGAGTTTTGGATGACGACATCATCCACCGTTCCCTCGGCAAGCGTACCGGGGAGCCGGACGCCAGTTCCCGCCGAGACCGAAATCGGATTCATATCAAAGTCGATCGGGTAGACGATCGTTGAATCCGTTGTAATCTCTACAGAGTTTGAATCCATCTCGTAGCCGGGTCTGGAGGCTGTCAGCGTGTAGGTATTTGCCGGCAGATACAGCTCGTACTTGCCTTCGGCATCCGTTACAGCCGTGCCCGCGACCTCGGAATTGATGTTCTTGGCAACGAGAGTGACACCCGGAATGCCGGTGTCCGTAGTCGGGTCCGTCATCTGCCCGGTTACTTTGCTGTAATCGGGGACCTCAGGGTCCATTACGGACAGCTGCTTCGCATAAGTCGAGAAATTATCATATGGATTGCCGCGCTCCGACGGAATTTCCGTGACATGATACCAGGAAATTTGTTTGCTCTCTCCGGCTTTTACGCTGGCGTCAAACCAGGCGCCGAAATAGAGATCGCTGCCGTATATCCCGGTCGGCTGATCATCGAGCCAGGCGATGGAGTGAGCCGGTTCACCTGACGAACCCGAGGTGCCGTCATAGAGATAGTTCTCCGACCAGCCTGACGTTCTGAGACCGGGCAGCCAGCCAATACCAGGCGCATAAGACGATTGAGCGCCCGGAACATCGGGATCCATGGAATACAGGAAATAACCGGCGAAGTCGCTTGTATCCTGATTATTCAACGTCAGGGTCATCTTCATGACCGGCTGGTCCGGCAGCATTTGGTAGGTAACGGAGCCTTTGATCTTGGCATTCTGATCCCACTGGCCAGAGGCAACGATCTTATCGTTGTCCACGACTTGAATATTATCAAGGGACAGTTGAACACCCTTCTGGTTGTAGTCGCCGTTCATGGTAGGGCTCAGAACAAGCTCCGACCAATCCAGCGTTTCCTTCATATTCGCTTTCGGGTCTTTGGAGACGAAATCAACAGGCCAGCCCTTTTTGAAGCTGCCCTGCTTGTTATTTGCTCCGACTTTGTTCGAAATGATCGCGATAGCCTCGTCATTCTGCAGATAATAGTATGTATCGCCTTCCGCTACGTCTTTGCCGGTATTCGCAGTTCCATCATAAGTGAAGCCCGGATCCTCGGTCGATTGACCCGCTTGCGCATCCAGGGATGCGTAAGACTTCCCGATTGGCAGCATGCTGAACGCAATCGTCCCCATAATAGTAATATTAATCCATTTTTTCCACATGAAATTGTTTAGCTTCCTTTCGGTTTTTATAATGGTGACAGGTTTGACGCAAATACTTTCTAGTGATTTCCAACAATCCCCTCTACTTTGCCGGTAAATTTTTGCACAGCGCTAATAATAAGTCTGGACTGTTACCGTTGTGTTCTCAAAATAATAATAAATTATTAAGAATTTATATATGATCTGAAGATTTCGAAAATTTCATATAAAATAGACCATCAACCTGACGGCTAATGATCCTGCAAAATCTGTTTCACATGTCATAAAAGTAAAATATATACAGTTTTAAATTCATATTCTTGCTGCTTATTCAAGAATCAGGCTTCCCGGTGCTCCTTAACGGCTGCAAGCCGAGCCGGCCAAAAGCAAAAAACCACATGGAGCATCGGCTCGCATGTGGTTCACTTATTTAATTTATTATCATGCCGATCCAATAAATCAACGGAACAGCTGCGGCTGGCACGGATAAATGAATAGCTGCACCGCCATATTAATACAGATGACAAGCCGCAAAATGACCCGGCTCGATCTCTTTGAAGGCCGGCATCGAAGCCGCGCATTCCGGCATCGCTTTTGGACAGCGGGTGCGGAATGGGCAGCCGCTAGGCGGATTGACCGGGCTTGGAATTTCTCCCTGCAAAATAACCCGCTCCCGCGATTTCTGGATTTCCGGATCGGGAATCGGAATCGCCGAGAGCAGCGATTGCGTGTAAGGATGCAGAGGCTTCGCGTTCAGCGTACTGGCCGCCGCCACTTCAACAAGCTTACCCAGATACATGACTCCAATCCGGTCGGAAATATGCTTGATCATCGCCAGGTCATGGGCAATGAACAGATAGGTCAACCCATGCTCGCGCTGCAGATTCTTGAACAAATTCACGACCTGCGCCTGAACGGACACATCAAGCGCCGAGATCGGTTCATCGGCGATAATGAACTGCGGTTCGATCGCAAGTGCCCGCGCGATGCCTATCCGCTGGCGCTGGCCGCCTGAGAATTCATGGGGAAAACGCCCCGCATGCTCTTCGTTCAGACCGACGGCGTGGAGCAGCTGATGCACGCGCTCTGTCCGCTTTTTACCCGTGTAGAGTTTATGAATGTCGATTCCCTCGGCGATAATTTTGCCTACAGTCATCCGCGGATTAAGCGAAGCGTACGGGTCCTGGAACACCATCTGCATCTCGCGGTTGAATTTCAGGCGATCGTCGCCCTTCAGTTTCCCGACATCCTTGCCGTTGAAAATAACCTGCCCCTCCGAAGCCTCGTAAAGCCGGATAATCGTGCGGCCAGCCGTTGACTTGCCGCAGCCGGATTCCCCTACCAGACCGAATGTTTCCCCGCGATTGATCGAAAAATTCAAACCGTCGACCGCTTTCAGCGTCCGGTTGTCTTTCAGCTGAAAATGCTTCCGCAAGTTTTTCACTTCCAGAATAGGCGCTTCAGGCATATACTTTACCTCCTGTCTCCTTCGACTGCTCCACCTTCGGCGCGTCGGGATGATTCAGCCAGCAGGCAGCGCTGTGCGTATCGGATATTTTGAAATGATCGGGATCCGTCTCCCTGCATATCCGCATGGCATGCGGGCAGCGGGCCGCGAAAGCACAGCCCTTCGGCGGAGCGTACAGATCGGGCGGTGTACCGGGTATGGATGACAGCTCGGTATTGCCGTCGCTGTCCAGACGGGGTACGGAGCTGAGCAAGCCCCATGTGTAAGGGTGCCGCGAACGATAGAAGATATCGTTCAATTCGCCCTGTTCCACCACCTTGCCCGCATACATAACGATGACCCGCTGCGCCATTTCGGCAACCACGCCAAGATCATGGGTAATCAGAATAATCGCCGTGTCCGTCTTTTTCTGAATATCCCGCAGCAGATCCATAATCTGCGCCTGGATCGTCACGTCAAGAGCTGTTGTCGGTTCATCCGCAATCAGCAGCTTCGGATTGCAGGCCAGCGAAATTGCAATCATCACCCGCTGGCGCATCCCGCCTGACAGCTCATGCGGATACTGGTTAATCCGCTCCTCCGGATTGGACATGCCGACCAATTTCAGCAGTTCAACCGCGCGAAGCAGCGCCACGGATTTGCTGGCGCCTTCATGCTTGCGGATCCCTTCGGCAATTTGCGCGCCGACCGTCATCGTCGGATTGAGGGAAGTCATCGGGTCCTGGAAGATCATCCCCATTTCCTCTCCGCGCACTTTTTTCATTTGTTTCTCGGACAGCTTGGTAATATCCGTTTTGCCATTGAACATAATCGAGCCTGCTTTGATATAGCTCGGCGGAGACGGCGTAAGGCGCATAAGGGTCTGGGCCGTCACTGACTTGCCGCAGCCGGATTCACCGACGATTGCGAGCACTTCGCCTTTATTTAACTTAAAGGAGACGCCGCGAACCGCCTGGACTTCGCCGGAGAACATTTTGAACGAAACTTGCAGGTTGTTGACTTCCAGTAAAGGTGCGCTCATTCGACTCTCCTCCTTATTTTCTCATTTTCGGGTCGAGAGCGTCGCGCAGACCGTCTCCCAACAGGTTGAAGCTGAGCAATATCAAACTGAAGATAACAGTCGGGAACAGCAGACGGTGCGGATGATATCTCATTACTCCGGCGCCATCGCTAAGCAGATTCCCCAGTGAAGCCAGAGGCGGCCGTATGCCAAGTCCGATAAAGCTGAGGAATGCTTCGGCAAAAATAGCCGTCGGGACAACAAACGTAATTTGAACGACAATCACGCCAAGGGCGTTCGGAATCAAATGCTTCAGAATAATACGAAACGGTTTTGCACCCAAGGTGCGTGCCGCCAGGACGAACTCCTGCTCTTTGAGCACGAGCAGCTGCCCGCGGACCAGCCGCGCCATCGATACCCAACCGGTAATGACATAGGCAAAAATAATCGATTTCATCCCCGGACCCAAAACCATCAAGAGAAGAATGGCCATCAGCAGGTAAGGAATAGAGTATACCACTTCGATAAAACGCTGCATAATCGTATCGACTTTGCCGCCAAAATAAGCGGAAATTCCGCCGTAAAGAACTCCGATCACCAGATCGAGCAGCGCTGCTGTTATCCCGATCGTCAAGGAAATGCGCGCTCCCCACCATACGCGGGTCCAGAGATCCCGCCCAAAATCGTCGGTGCCAAAATAATGGTCGGCTGATGGACGCAGATTGACGGCTGACGGATTCTGCGTCTCGTAATCATAACCGCTGACAAGCGGAACAATAATAGCAAAAGCGGCGATGATCACAAGGACTACCAGTCCGGCCATAGCCAATTTATTTTTCTTCAGCCGCCTCCACGCATCCTGCCAATAATTCAGGGAAGGACGCAGAATCGCTTCTTTGCTGCTAGTCTGCGGAGCCGGTTGAAATTGATCTTTAACGATGACTTCCATCCCTTATCACCCTTTCCCTAACCGAATACGCGGATCGACGAAGCCATATGCAATATCAGTAATAAACATAGCCACAACAAGAATAGCCGCATAGAATATGGTCAATCCTGTAATCATCGTGTAATCGTTCGTCAGGATGGCGCTCACAAATTGATAGCCTATCCCCGGAACGGAAAATATCTTCTCCACGACCAGTGTCCCGGTTAATACATTGACGGTTATCGGTCCCAGAATGGTGATAACCGGTAATATCGCATTACGGATCATATGCGTCCCCACTACGGAAACCGTCGGTATTCCTTTTGCCTTCGCTGTCTTGATATAATCCTGGCTGGCGACTTCGAGCATGGAAGCCCTCATCATCCGCGCCAGTATGGCAATCGTTCCGAGCGACAGGGCCAGAGCCGGTAAAATCCGGTGCTCCGGAGTCGTCCACAAACCAGGCGGAAGCCATTGCAATTTAACTCCTACGAAGTAGGAGAGCAGCGGTCCAATAACAAATGATGGAATGGACACCCCGATGATGGCGATGAACATTGCGGTGTAATCGCCGAGCTTGTTATGTCTGAGCGCGGCAATAATCCCGAGCAGCAGACCGACAATAACAGCAAATATCAGAGATTCCAGACCAAGCTCAAAAGAGGCCGGATAAGCTGATTTGATTACGCTCACAACCGAGCGTGTAGGGAATTGATAGGAAATCCCCAGATCACCTTGTACCACTTGTCCTATATATTTCAAATATTGCTGCCATATCGGTTTATCCAAACCGTATTGTTCAATCAAAATTTGCAAGTTTTCCGGAGTAAGCTTCGCCGTAGCCTCGCCAAAGGGATTACCCGGCAGCAGCTTCATCAGGAAAAAAGTGATGGTGACAATAACCCACAGCGTCACAATCATATAAAAGAATCTGCGCAGCACATACTTAAGCATGATGGCCTCCCTCCCGCATTTGAAAGTTTGCAAGCAACATGAAGGAAGCCGTTCAAGTCGTTAACCGTGAACGGCTCCCCATGTTATGAAGTATGATGTTTGTTTCCTGGATGCATTAAATAACTTCTGCTTGTTTAACCTTCAAAATGGGCCCATTTCAATTCGAAATCCGGACCGTAAGGAGGCAGAATCAGATCTTTCAATTTTGGATTGATGACAAACGGCGATGAACGGAAGTAAAGCGGCATGACGGCTGCTTCGCTCATCAGAATTTTCTCTGCCTGCACCATTTCATCAGCACGCTTGGCCAGATCGGTTTGGATCTGAGCGTCTTTGATCAGCTTGTCGTAATCGGCATTCGACCAGTCCTGTGTATTGAGCGAACCGCCGGTCAGGAACATATCAAGCCATGTCATCGGGTCGTTATAGTCAGCACCCCATAATGTGGAGACGATAGTATAGTTCTTGCTCAATTCGCGATCCAGACGATTCGCATGCGGCAGCGGTTCAGCCACTACATCGACGCCAAGATTCGTTTTCCATTGTTGAACAATGTACTCAAGAAGCTTCTTGCCGGTTTCTGTATCGTCACCGATAATGGACAGCTTCGGAAGCGTCGTGCCGGATTCAGCCAAACCTTCTTGAAGCAGGGTTTTTGCCTTGGCCGCATCGAACGCATCGCGCGTGTCGCCGACAACAGTACGGAATTCTTTACCGTTGCCATCCTGGTTTCCTGCAGGCACAAAGCCGGTTGCCGGTACGGAACCATTGATCAGTACAAGATCCGTTACGCCTTTAAGATCGACAGCCATACTGAACGCTTGACGGACTTTAAGATTGGCAAAAGCAGGAACTTTGGTTTGTTGAAAATTGAGGTAGCCGGTAACAAGCTCTTTCTTCATTTGCAGATCCGGTTTACCGTCATAGGCTTTCATTTGGTCGCCTTTAACATCCGCGTAGTCAGTCTCGCCGGTTTCGTACAAATTCAGACCGGTATTCGTATCCTTCACGATGTTCAGGGTAACTTTGTCGAGTTTGACATTAGCGGCATCCCAATACTTGTCGTTCTTTTCGAGAACCAGCGATTGCTCGTGATTCCATGAAGTCAGCTTGAACGGACCTGCGCCAAGGACTTTATCGGCATCTGCGCCGCTCTTGTCTCCTTGAGCTTCTACAAACTTCTCATTCTGCGGGTAGAAGTTCAGAAATGCAAGCTGGGCCGTGAAGAACGGAATCGGGTGATCCAGCGTTATAACGAGAGTGGTGTCATCCTTCGCTTGGACCCCGAGCTTTTGTTTATTGGCTTCAATATCTTCCGGAGTTTTCGAATTCAGCACATCGTTGCCGCCTTTGATCCATGCGAGCATGAAGGCATAAGTCGCTTTGGTGTTCGGGTCAAGCGTTCTGCGGTAAGAATATACGAAGTCATTCGCGGTCAGCGGGCTTCCGTCTGCCCAGACAAGGCCGGAACGCAGCTTAATGGTATATGTCAATCCGTCAGCCGAGATTTCCGGCATCGATTCTGCCAGTGCCGGCTGCGGCTGCATGTCTTTATCCAGACGGTACAAACCTTCGCTGATGGCTCCAAGGATCGTGAACGTAGCGGCAGCTTCCGCTATCGAAACGTCCAGTGCGGGAGGATCGGCCCGGTAGTTCATGACCAGATCTTTTTTACCTGTACTGCTGTCACTAGGACTATTGGCATTGGTGTTCGTAGTAGTGCCGGGATCGGATGCCGCGTTGCCTCCATTGCCCCCGTTGTTACTATTGTTGCCGCATGCTGCCAAAATGGTACCGAGTAGAACTAATGTAATCATTCCTGACAAAAAACCTTTCACCTTCATAAATAAAACCTCCCCATTGATGATTTGTTAAGGATTAACCGCGGTAATTTCCATTTATTTTGGAGAACCTCATCCCAACGTCAGTATTATAACCTATCATTTTGACGATATCTATCATTATTTTTGATTATTAGGCGCAGCTATCCCATTCACCAAAAATTGTAAGCGTTTTACGATAAGGATATTATAAAAGAATTTGTAGCATTTGCACAGTAAATGTTCTCGTTTTTAATACCGTCTATTTATAACATACATATTACATAATTGAGTTATTTGGATGTTATATATTAGTCTCCTATATCTATTTATATGGAAATTAAGGCATTGGGAAAGCGCTATCAGCAATTAAAACTTACCACCAACACAAAAAAAGGAACCAGATTTTTATGATCCCTTTTTACCATTACAATTTTCACAATCCCATAAATGGCAATATTTTGTTTATTTTTTTCGACACTTCACGTTTTTGCGGTTGTTATTATTTCGAAACAACGGGAAATATAACCTATATTGAAGTCTGCGTGAGCCTCAAATTGCCGCCTATTCCTCGAAACTCAGCACGACTTGAAGATTTTTCTCCGTCTGCCTGTCCAGCATGGCATAAGCGTCCGAAGCTTCGCTGAATGGCATGATCCGGGTAATGAGCGCCTCCAGCTCCAGATCGCCTTGACCGGCCAGCCGGAAAATAGTCTGCTCCATCCGAGTGCGGTTCCAGCGGTTGCCAAGCTCGGGAGCTACCGCATTAATTTGCGAGCACACGATCTGGATGCGGTTGTGATGGAACTCCTCACCGAGGTACAACCCTTCCGCCTGCCCCTGATAGAAGCCCGCCGCCACAACGCGTCCGTTATACACAGCAGAACGGACAGCTTGGTGCAGCGCATGCGGGGAGCCGGAGATTTCAATCACAACATCCGCGCCGCGGCCCCCTGTGAGCGCTCTGATTTCCTTTGCAGCATCGCAGGTACCGCTGTTGATGGTATAGTCGGCGCCCAGATCTTTTGATTTGGCCAGACGGTAATCGTCCAGGTCGACCGCGATAACTGCTGCACCGTTTCTTTTGGCCAACTGGGCGGCCAATTGTCCGGGAACGCCCTGGCCGAACACCGCCACCGTCTCGCCGACATGCAGATGGGCGTCCAGTACGGCATTCAATGCAATGCAGCCCATCTGCGAAAATATGCCAATGATCGGCTTAAGACCCGGAGCAAGGCGATGCCCGCGGGCAAACGCCTCCGTGACGACATGCGAGCTGCGGTGTCCCCATGTCCCGTAAACGAGATCGCCGGCCCGTACCTCCTGTACATCGGGCGACGCTTCGACCACCTCGCCGATTTCCTCGTAAGCCCATCCGCCGACAACAGGATAGAACGTGCTGCCCGGCTGCCTTTTCTCGAACAGCTGCAGCTCCCTGTTCCATATGCCGCCGACCATCGGATTCGTCCCCCGATAGGCGGTCAGCTGCGTGCCTGCGCTGATCCCCGAATAAAGCGTCTGCAGTCTGAGCTCTCCCGGCCCAAGCGGCCTCTCCTCATACTCCTCGATCCGTACGGAGCGTTCCCGGTCGAACACCAGTACCTTTCCCACTGCTGCAGCCTCCTTCGCTGATTGATGGCGCAAAACTAACGGCCCAGTTTCATCTTTATGAAGAATTGGAGATTTTTGTGTGGGAAAGCTGTTGCCTTGTCATCTTTTTTTGCAAAGCAGGCCATACTGCCGACTCGTCATGGAAGAAATAATGACAAAACCCGAAATATATTCGAATTTCTAAATTTGAGCTTTGTATAACAAACGAGCAGTTCGGATTCAAAGATTGCTTGTCAAAAACTATACAATCCGCGCTATTCCTTCACCGAGCCCAATGTGATCCCATGAATAAAGAACCGCTGCAGAAAGGGATATATAAACAGAATCGGCAGCATCGTCAGCGAGATCTTCGCTGCATTCAGCGTCTGGTTCGAGACCTCCGAGAGCACTCCGCCCTCTCCAATATCCTGCGGTCTTGTCGGATCAATCGTGATGACGATCTGCTGCAGATAGGTCTGCAGCGGCATCAGATGGGGATCGTTGATGAAGACGATCGCCTGAAAATACTCGTTCCAGGTGTTGACGATCGTGAACAGCGATATCGTTGCCAGCACCGGCAGCGACAAGGGAAAATAAATATGCGTCAGCTTCACCCAAGGGCCCGCACCGTCGATATTCGAGCAGTCGTCGAGCTCCCTGGGCAGATTCCTCCAGAAGTTGAACACCAGGAGAATGTTGCCGAAGTTAAACAGGTATGGCAGGATCAAAATCCAGAAATTATCGAGCAGACCAAGGTTCTTGGCGTTCATATACCCCGGAATAATGCCTCCGTTAAAGCTGCTGACAATGAGCAAAATCCACAGATATATATTCCGCATGCGAAAATCTCTCGTCTCCCGGGAGAACGGAAAGGCGGCCAGATACGTCACCACCGTTCCCAGGATAAGCGTCAATGCAATCCGCTCCAGCGACACCCACAGCGAGATGAAGAACTGCTTGTCATCCAGCACTCTGGCATACGCATTGAACGACAGCCCTTTGGGCAGCACGGTAATCGTACCGCTCCCGGCTACCGCCGGATTGCTGAAGGACACGGCGACGGTATGCAGAATCGGGAACAGCGTGATAAGCGAGATCAGGACAAGGATCGTGATGTTGAACCCGTCAAACAGCCGTGAACCGAGCGTTTTGGAATGAATCATGCGCTGTCCTCCTTGGGCTAAAAGATCCGGTAATTGGCGAACCGGTAGGCGAGCGTATACGTCAGGGCGATCAGGGAAAGCCCCATCAGGCTGTTGACCAGGCCAACCGCCGTGCCGATCTCGTACTGCGCACCAACCAGGCCGTTGCGGAATACCCAGGTTTCAATCACGTCGGCGGTATCGTATACGATGACATTGTACAGGTTGTAAATTTGATCGAAACCGGCATACAGGATGCCGTTCAAGCTTAATGTCGCCAGCAAGGCGATGATGATGGCGATTCCCGGGATGGAGATATGCCAAATCTTCTGAAAACGGCCGGCGCCGTCCATTTCCGCAGCCTCGTACAAGGCCGGGTTGATGCTCGTTAAAGCGGCCAAATAAATGATTGTGGAGAAGCCCAGCTCCTTCCACATATTGGACAGGATAATGATCGGACGGAACCAGAAGTTGCTGCCCAGGTACATGATGGGCTCGATATGAAACACCGTCTCCAGCATATAGTTGATGATGCCGTGCGTGGAGAAAATATCGCGGAAGATGCCCGCAAGAATGACCCAGGACAGGAAATGAGGCAGATAGGTGATCGTCTGCACGGAACGCTTGAACCATTTCACCCGCAGCTCGTTCAGCATAAGCGCCAGCATAATGGGCAGCACCAGCAGCGTGACCAGCTTGCCGACCGAGATCAGCAGCGTGTTTCGGAGCACACGCCAGATTTCCGGATTTTGCACCAGAAACTTGTAATGCTCCAGTCCCGCCCATGGCGAGCCCAGCACGCCCTTGGTCGGGATGAAGTGCTTGAATGCCAGCACGATGCCATAGATAGGCAGCACGTTGAACAGGATGAATACCGCAAATACCGGAAGCAGCATGATGTGATAATGGAACTGATCATTCTTGAAGAGTTTGGTCATTCTTTTCACGCTCCGCCTGCGGCGAATCGGGCTCCGACGGCGCCAAGCCAGCCTCCCAGCCTGGCACCCCCAAAATCCGGATCGCCCTATATTCGTTAGCTGCCGCTTTCCTGGGCAGCCGATTCATTCACCTCTTGGGTAATCTGGTCGCCGCCCTGCGATTTCCACTCCTTGACGAAGGTATCGAAGTAGGCGATGGGCTCTTTATTCATGATGATCTTCGTATACGCGGTGAGCTGCTTGTCGATCAGCGAGCCCATCTTGGCATCGTAGGTCGGCGTCGTGCCGCTGAAGCCGTTCCATTGGATATCCAGGTCCGAGTGCGCGATAGCCGACAGCGCTGACATCCAGTTGATATAGTCCTTGTATTTGCCGGGGTCCTTCCGCGGGTTATCGTGATTGGGCTTGAGCGAATTTTCAAAAATTTGCCGCTCTCCCACCGATAAGTCATCCACGGTCGCTTTCCCGGCGAAAATATCCTCGAACAGCTTTACGCTTCGCAGCGTCGTATCAAGATAGGAGATTCCGAAGTTCGGAATGATCGTCGGCGCATCGACCTTATCGGTACCGAACTGCGTGTTAAGCTCATTGCGCCGGTCGGTCGTCTCCGGATATTTCGAGTGGCTGAGGGCTGTCGAGAAATTCAGGATTTTGACAGCCGCCTCCGGATTCTTGAAGCCTTTCTTGACGACCAGAAACTGGTCGGTCGGGAAATTCATGACGGCGTGGATTTTATTGTCGGTCGTAAGCGTATAGGCTTTCCAGTCGGCTTTGGGGTCGTTGTCGATGTTGAAGGTGAGCGGGAAGCTGCCGTTCCACCAGGACCCCAGCTGCATGCCCGACCTGCCCGATGTAATGAATTCGGCGGCTTTGTTGCCGTCGCTCAGCGCGAATTCAGGATCGATCATCCCTTCCTTGTACATATCGGCCAATACCTGCAGCGCCTGCTTGTTCTGCTCTTGAATGCCGCCCCATATGAGCTGTCCGCTGCTGTCCTTCACCCAGCTCTTGGGATAGGCGCTGTACGCGTTGAATATAGGGATGGCCACTGTGAAGCCCGGGTCCATGAACTGATTCTGCATGGAAAGCCCGATCGTATCGGCTTTGCCGTTGCCGTCGGGATCCTTCTCCTTGAACGCCCTGGCGACCGTGACCAGGTCATCAATGGTCCGGGGCGCCTGCAGGCTCAGCTTATCCAGCCAGTCCTGGCGGACCCACAGGATCTGGACGTTGGCATAGGTATCGCCCTGCGAGGGCAGGCCGTACATTTTGCCATCGAAGGTGGCGTAATCCAGCGCTCTGTTGTCAAAGGTCTGATAGTAGTCCTTCACTTCGTCAGACGCGTATTGGCTGTACACCGCTGTCAAATCCTCGACCATGTCCGCATCCACCAGCTTCTTGAGCATGCTGCGGGCGGACTGCTTGTTGTCGGTGGACCGCAGAAGGAAGATATCGGGGAGATCATTGCTCGCGAACATCAGATTATATTTCTGGTTATACTGATCGCCTGCGGGCGCGCTCCACTTGACGACCGGCTTGATGTTCAGCTTCTCCAGCCAAAAATCGCTGTTCCAGTTCGTCTCATAAGAGCTGCCGGGGATAAAGGACTTCTCGGTCTCCGGGTTGCGGTCGTAGATGACGCTGATTTCAAGCGTTTCCGGGTATTTGCCGAACGGATCGGCCTTCTCCTCCGGCGCGGACGCCGGATCGGCGGTTGCCGCCGCCGGGCTGCTGTTGTCCGGCTCCGGCGTGCTGCTGCTGTTGTTTCCGCCGCTTGCGCTGTTTGAATTGGAGCATGCGGACAGGATGAATACGGCGGACATCATGACCGCAAGACCCATGCGAAGCTTTTTCATGCCTACCCCTTCTTTCACCAAATATTGACGATCGCTTCAGAAAGTAAGACCCGACTCTTTCGGCCACAGTTTTATCGTCCATAGAAAGTGTACAATGGAAACGCTCTCAACAATCAGGGAAGACCGTTTTCAGGTATAGCGAAAACCGTTGCGAGCTGATGACTGCACCAGACGATTTTCACACCGGCTCCGAACAGGATTCTACGGCCGCATTTCGAAGAGCGAGGCAGCGGAACCGGTATTCCGATGGCAGAAGACCGGCATGCTCCCTGAAAACCCGGCTGAAGTACCTCTCATCCTGGAAACCCGATTGCTCCGCGATCCAATAGATCGGATGCTCCGTGGTGGCAAGCATTCTCTGCGCCGTGCATATACTGAGCGCCTTCACATACTCGTTAAACGACATGCCGAAGATATCCTTGAATACCTGGCTGAAATAGCTTCGGCTTAAGCCCACAAGCCGGGCGACCTCGCCTTGGGACAGCCCCTCCTTCAAATGCAGACGGATCATCTCCAGCGACTTCAGCGCGCTCGTATATACCTCTTTGGAATAACGCAGCGCATGATACCGCCTCTGCAGACACTCCCGGGCGAGCCGCAGCTCCCGGGTCCACCGGTCCCAGGAAAAGGCTGCGGGCTCGTATGCCGGCAATCCATTCGTCTGCAAGGCTCTGTGCGCGGGCATGCCCGCAGCCTTCAGGCTGTCGCTCAGCCGCCAGCCGAGCAAGGAGGCATCCGTCATGGCAGTCAGCTCCCCGACAGGCGGCTCGCACTGCGCAACAAGCTCCAGCCATTCTCCAAAGAGCTCCTCCCCGAAAATCCACCCGCAGCTGTGCCAGCTTTTTCGGATCTCGGCCATAACGGCGACTGCCGGCTGCCTGCCGGAATGCAGGCGCTTTAATTCCACAAGCGATACGGTAATGGTTCCGGCGTCCGGCGTCCACCGGTACGGGAACGAATGCCGCCTGTAGCCGCTCAGCAATTCATCGACAATCCGGCTGTCTTCATTCCAATGGTCGGTTACATGCACGGCAGCCCAGCCTGCCGCCGCCGCTTCCGCGGTTATTTTCCCGAGCAATAAATCGCCCGTCTCAGGCATGAACCAGGTGTCCGCTTCGAGCCTGGTCAAGCCGGGTCCGCTCTCCAGCCGCAGACGCTCAGGCAAGTTCAGAGCCGTCTCCGCTATCCGGATCAGGAGCAGGCCGGGGGCAGGATGACGCGGCTCCTGCTTGCGCTCGGACATTCGTTCATTGATGCGGTAGAGCGACTGTTCAAGCTCCGCCGTATCCAGGCGCGTCTTCACAATATAATCCAGCGCCCCCAGCCGGAGCGCTTCCTGGACGAATTCAAAATCGCGGTGGCAGGTCAATACGACGGAGGATAGCGACGGATAGAGCAGCTTGGCTTCATGCAGCAGCTCCAGACCTGATTTGACGGGCATCGTCAGATCGGTAATGAGCAGATCCACCTCATGATCGCGCAGGAACTCAAGCGCCGATTCCCCATTGTCCGCCTCCCCGATAATCTGTATGCCGAATTTCTCCCATGGCAGCGAGTATACAAAGCCCTGGCGGACAAAATACTCATCTTCGACAAAAAGCGTCCTGATCATTCGTTATCCCCTCCGATTTCCAGCGGCAGCCGAATGGTCATCGTTGTCCCGGAGCCCGCTTCGCTGACGACCTCCAGTCGATATGGCTCGCCATAATAGGTGTGAATCGTATTCTGGACGAATTGCAGGCCGATGCCCAGGCCCACTTTTCGGGTCACATCGTCCGGCTTGCCGAACAGCTGATTCAGCTGTTCGGGAGACATCCCTTCGCCGTTGTCCCGGATCTGCACGCAGAAGATGCCGCTGCCTTCGCGTCTGATCCGCACCACAACGAAGCCGTCCTTGTTGCGGAATCCGTGATAAAGCGAGTTCTCAACCAGGGGCTGGAGCAGAAAGCGGGGGAACGGAAGCTCCAGCACATCGTCGTCAACCTCGTATTCCACGCAAAATGAATGCTGATAGCGGATTTGCTGCAGACGGACATAATCGCCCAGCGCCTTGAGCTCCTGCCGGATGGTGACGATCTTCCCTTCCTTGCCCAGATTGTAATCCAGCACTTCAATGAAATAGGAGACCAGCTCGAAAATGTCGCGCTGATTGTTCATTTTGGCCATCCACTGTACGGTGTTAAGCGTGTTATGTATAAAATGCGGATTGATCTGGTACATCAGCTTCTCAACCTCCAGCTTCCGCTTGTTGCGCTCTCTCTCCCCGATCTCTGTCAACAGATTGACAATTTCGCTTTTCATATAGCCGAAAGTGCCAAGCAGCTCGTCGAATTCCAAAACTCCCGTATAGCGGACCGGCTCATTGAAACGGGTTGCCGCCGTATGCTGCAAATACCGGTTGAGCCGGATAAGCGGACGGTAGATGGTCCGCCAGATGAGCCATGCGAGAAATAGACTGGCGCCGATGGATAGTATGCCGACCGCCACAAACCGGATGATCCATTCGTTCGTCTCACGGAAGAACTCGTTCTTCGCGACCGCTGTAATGAGCGTCCAGCCATGCGCGCCCTGCGAGGTGAACAGCACATAATCACCCTGCTTGTAATACGAACGGCCGTCGACCTTGCGGGGCTGGACCGATGCCAGCAGCGGAAACGCCTTCTCCTCCTCGCTGTAAACAGTCTTCCCGTCCCGGTTGAGCAGGATATGCTTGATCGGCAGTCCGTATGGCAGGCTGCTCAACCGGTCCTGAAATACCTTGAAATTGGTCTCGATATAGACGGCAATCCGCTTCTCCCCGGCACTGCCGCCTCCGACCGTCCGCAGCACGGAGAGCACCCGGTTGTCGCTGTACGGATACAGCGTGCGGTGCGGCCCCAGAAATTCAAGTCCTGCATAGGGCGTTGCGATATGGGGAAACTGCCGGATATGCAGGTCAGGGTTTACATTCATATTGGAAAAAAGAAAGATATCGTCGTCCGGGAGGAAATACGTCATCAGTCCGAGATCGGGATTGGTATAATTGACGATCGTGGTGAATTTATATACATCCTTCTCGATCGCTCCCCGTTCAAGAGGATCCGACTGGCTGATAAATGCGTTGTAATGGTTCCGGATATCCCCGAACAGCGCCAGCTGCTGCGAGGCATAGTCGAGATTGTTCAGGGTAATGTCGAGGTTTTGCTTCTCCTGCTCCAGATTGCTCTGCACGCCCTTCTCCAGCTTGTTGGCCAGAAGGTTGTATATTGTATAATAGGAAATGCCGCCGATGAGCGAAACGGGGATAAAAGAAGCGAGCAGCAAAACAATAATCAATCGGGATTTGAGAGAATGCGGGAGCGGTATTCCGGTGCGGATTGGGTTCATGGGTAAGCTCCTCCTTTTGAATGCGGAAGAACGAAGCAGCAAAACTAAACCAATTGTAACACAGGAGAGGATTATTCAGGGATAAAAATGAAAACGCTTTTAAACGCCCCTGCGGGCATTGGATCAAGCCATTGCAGAAGCCTCCATCAGCCCTTTTTGACATTCCTTGTCTTCTGTCGGCTATCCTGTATCACGGCCTCGCTGCAAGAGCTCCGAAGGAGCTGCAGCAGCTCTTGCGGCCGTTCCGTCATGCAGCAAGGGCTGCCAATCGCTGGCAGCCCTTGTCGGATTTCTGTCAAATAAAAGCGCTAATCAAACCATTTCTTAAACCGGAACCACAGATACATACCAACGCCAATGCCGAGCATAATAAGAAGAACCATATAATAGCCCCAATGCCAGGCAAGCTCGGGCATTCTCTGAAAATTCATCCCATAAACCCCCGCAATAAAGGTCAAAGGCATGAATATCGTCGTAATGACCGTTAAAGTTTTCATAATGGTATTCATACGGTAAGAATTTATCGAAACATAGCTGTCCCGTATATCAGCCGTCAGTTCCCGATTGGCTTCAATCGTTTCAGAGAGCTTGAGAAGATGATCGTAGATGTCAGTGAAATAGACGATCCGCTCCTTCAGGCCTTCGATTCTTTCCGAATTGATGACCCGGTAGAGCAGCTCTGTCATCGGAACGATCGTTTTTCGAATTTTCAGAAGCTTGGATCTGATTTCGAAAATTTCGTTCATTAGCATATGAAGGGGAACATTCTTCCCTCTTATTTCAATCTCGTTCAGTTGATCTTCGATCCGGTAAAGACTCGGGAAATATTCGTCAACCAGTTTGTCTATGATGAAATAGGCCAGGTACACATTGCCTTTCTCACGAAGCCTCTGATGTTCAGCCATCCGCTGCCACACCTCGTCCATTTCCTTCAACGGCCTGGAATGAAAGGTCACGATGAAATTGCTGCCCCAGAACATATCGATCTCTTCCGCGGCCAGCGTGTCCGGATTCATGGCATGCAGCACAAAAAAATGAATGTCATCGTAATGATCCAGCTTAGGCCGCTGCAGCCAGTGATGGCAATCCTCAATAGCCAGCGGATGAAAATGAAAGTGCTGCTGCAGGAGCTGCGCTTCTTCCTCTGATGGCGCATTGAAATCCACCCAGTACCATCGTATATCGGCATGATTCAGATCATCTAATGATGGTTGATGGAGAAGCTCATGTTCGTCGTTAACAGCCATTATCCTGATCACAGTGCATCTCCCCCTTAGCCAGCAAAAAACAAAAATCCCATCCGGATTAAGGAGGGATTTCTGCTGTTCAATACGTTCACTCCTTAATCGACGGATCAAAATCCGCTACGATCAGCATATCCATATGGCGGGCGGTACGGAGCAGATAATGAACTACCGTTTCCTTAAACAGCGTGTACCAGAGCGGCCTGCGGGATTGCCCGATGATCAGCTGCGTGGCGTGCACTTCATTCATTCTTTGCAGCAAGGCCCTGCGTATGCTCTTGCGGCTGTCCGCCTCGGCTACCTGCATGTTCCCTCCCAGCCGCTCGCATAGTTGGCGCAGCGTATCGAGCCGCTTCTGCTCCTCTTCTGTCTTCACCGCGCCATGATGCACATAATGCACATGCCATTCCGCCTTCAGCCGGTGGGCAATCCGGAATCCGCGCCGGATCAGACGCTCGGAGCGGCTGCCCGTGTCCACGCAGACGAAGATCACCTCGCGTCTGCGCCAATGCCCCCGCAGCGAGGTATTGCGGTCCCACGCCTCCAGCCGCTCGTCCACATCATCGGCGATTTCACGCAGAGCGAGCTCGCGCAGGGCGATCAGATTGCCGATTTTAAAAAACGATCCTAGCGCCTGATCCACCTTCTCCAGCGCATAGATTTTCCCGTCCCGCATGCGGCTCTGCAGCATCTGCGGCGTGACGTCGATGAGCTCGACCTCGTCCGCCATCTTCAGAATGGCGTCCGGCACAGTCTCCCTGACACGCACGCCGGTCAGCTGCAGAACGGCATCGTTCAAGCTTTCCAGATGCTGAACATTCACAGTGGAAATAACGGAAATCCCGCTTTCCAGCAGCCGGATGACATCCTCGTATCTTTTCTTGAAGGGACTGCCGGGCACATTCGTATGCGCCAGCTCGTCGACCAGCACCACTTCTGGACAAAGCGAGATGATCGTCTCCGTGTCCATCTCCTCCAGCTGCGCTGCCTGATAGCTGGTCTTCGCGCGGGGAATAACCGGCAGCCTGCCCACCTGGTCAGCCGTATCCTTGCGTCCGTGGGTCTCAAGCAGGCCGATGACGGCATCGATGCCCTTGCTGCGGAGAATATTGCCCTCCTGCAGCATTTTATAGGTCTTGCCGACACCCGGGGCAGCCCCGATGTACACTTTAAAGGTTCCGCGCCGAATCGTCTCGATTTTCTCCTCGATTTCCCTCGAGCTGAGCCGGCGGAACGAGTCCTCTCCTCCAGCCGGATTGGGCTTGACGGGCAGAATGCGCTCACCCTCATGCTCTGCCCGGTCCGCCATGAGAAATACATCGATGTTCCTCGTCCGTCTCAGCACTCTGTTTACAATCGAGCCCTGCCACCGTTCCTGCCAGCGGTTCTTCTTGGAATGGCCCATGACGATCCGGGTCACATTGTGCTGTGTGGCGTAACGCACAAGCACGGTCGGAAGCTTGCGCAGATGCGGCAGGGGCAGCTCCTCGAATTTGGCCCCGACCTTCTCCACCAGCTTCTGGATCGAAAGCTTGAACGCCTGCTGGTTGCGGCTTAGCTTCTGCCGGGGCAGAACAAACGTGACCACAACCAGGTCACCGTTCAACCGCTTGGCTACCTGCTGTCCCCTGCGTACGTATAGCGACCCGTTCCAGTGATATTGAGCGGAGACAAGAATCCGTTCCGCCGCGCCGGAGGGGCCGATGAGCCCCTGCTCCTCCCGGTGCTTCTCCAGCGAATCGTTGACGCCTTCGGCCATCAGCCGGAGCGAAATCTCGCGGAGCACGCCGAGATTGCCGCGGCGGGACAAGGCGGGATGCGTACTGTCTCCCAATACCCCCTCGTCAATCCGCTTCAGTATCGTCTCCGGCGAAACATCGATCAGCCGGACTTCGTCCGCCAATTCAAGGGTATTCGAGGGCACAGTATCTTCGGCCTTGATGCCTGTCATCTTGAAGACAAATTCGTCTTCTCCGGCAAGCTCATAGACATTAATCGTGGTAATAATGCTGATCCCGTGGTCCATCAGAAATTGAATATCCTCGAGCCGGGTCTTGAAGCGGGCGTCTTCACGGTTGCGGTGGGCAAGACCGTCGACGAGCAGAACCTCCGGATTCCGGGCAAGCAAGACATCCAGCGGCAGGTCCTTCTGCTCCTTGCCAGCCCGCTGCCAATGAATGCTTGGCACGCGTTCCAGCTCCAGCGCCTGCTGGACGGTTTCCGACCGCTGCATCGTCGATACCGCACAAATGACCACATCGATCCCCTGCTGCTTCAGAAGCTTGCCTTCCCGAAGCATATGATAGGTTTTGCCGGATCCGCTGACCGCGCCGATAATGATCTTCAAGCGTCCCCGGTGCAGCCTGGAGATAGAATGCAGGATTTCTTCCGGTGTCTTGCGTCTGAACTGAGTCACGTTCTCTCCCCCTCCCGCAGCCAATCATCGATTTGCTTATATGCCTATTATGCCGTTGATTCTGCCGAAAAAGAAACCGCCCCGTCCGCGGAATGCCGTGCGGACAGGGTACGGTTACTCTTATTTCTTCAGCTCCGACAAAGCCAGATTGAGCTTCAGCACGTTGATCCGCTTGTCGCCGAATACGCCCAAGTCCCGGTTTTGCGTATGCTCATCTACCAATGCCTCCAGTTCCTGAGCGGAAATGCCGGTCAGCTTGCTGATTCTGGGAATCTGCACCAGGGCCGATTGCGGGGTAATATCCGGGTCGAGACCCGATCCCGAATTGGTCACCAGGGCAAGCGGCAGCTGCGCAAGCGGCACGTCAGGATTATCTTTTTGCCACTGCTCGATCGAAGCCTTCGTCCGCGCCAGCAGATCCGGATTGGATGGCGCATAGTTGTTGGTGCCGGAAGCCTCCGCTTTATATTCGATGCTGGATACGCGTCCCTGAAAATAGCTCGGATCCGTAAAGTTCTGCCCGATCAATTCGGAGCCGATTACATTACCGCCTTTATCCTTCAGCAGACTCCCGTTCGCCTGGGAGGGAAACAGCAGCTGCGCAAGTCCCGTGCTGACAAGCGGATAAGCGATTCCGCACAGTACGATGAACAGCACGCCGGCCCGCAGGGCAATCCCGAAAACCGATCCTCCAGACTGCTTCTCATTCCCGCTATCCGTAAGTGGTGTACTCATGGTACGATTCCTTCTTTCCATTTGAGTTTATAGCCTTGCGCCGTTCGTCAGATCCATACATGGACGATCAAATCAATCAATTTAATACCGATGAACGGAGCAATTATTCCGCCCAATCCATAGATGAACAGGTTGCGGCTGAGCAGACGCGAAGCGCTCATCGGACGGTAAGCGACCCCTTTCATGGCCAGCGGGATGAGCAGCGGGATGATGATCGCATTGAAGATCAAGGCCGACAATACCGCCGACAGCGGCGAACCCAGCCGCATCACGTTCAAAGCATCCATCTCCGGTATGGCCAGCATGAACATTGCTGGAATAATAGCGAAATATTTGGCAACGTCATTGGCAATACTGAACGTAGTCAATGCTCCGCGGGTCATCAGCAGCTGCTTCCCGATTGCCACCACTTCAATAATCTTCGAAGGGTCGGAGTCGAGATCGACCATATTTGCCGCTTCCTTGGCGGCTGTCGTGCCGCTGTTCATCGCAAGTCCGACATCCGCCTGCGCAAGCGCCGGAGCGTCATTCGTGCCGTCGCCTGTCATGGCAACCAGCTTGCCTTCGGCCTGCTCGCGGCGGATAACGGCAATCTTGTCTTCAGGCGTGCTCTCGGCGATGAAATCGTCGACGCCCGCTTCTCTGGCAATCGTAGCCGCCGTCAAGGGGTTATCCCCCGTACACATGATCGTCCTGATGCCCATTGCCCGAAGCTGGTCGAAGCGTTCCCGCATACCGGGCTTCACGGTATCCTTCAAATAAATCAATCCGAAGATCTCTTTGTCTACCGCTACGGCCAGCGGCGTACCGCCCTCGGAAGAGATCCGGTCCGACTGCGTACCCAGATCCGCCGGAATAGCGCCTCCCTGGGCCAGCACCCATTTACGGATCGCGTCGACTGCGCCTTTGCGCACGATGCGGCCATCCTTCAGATCAATGCCGCTCATCCGGGTTTCCGCTTTGAATTCCACAAAGCTTCCGCCTTCGCCAAGCGCGGCATCGTACGTTTTGCCGTTCTTCTTCATCCATTCCAGTACGGAGCGCCCTTCCGGCGTTTCATCCTGTACAGAGGTGATCGCCGCCCAGGCAGCCGTCTCGTTCACATTCGCCCTGCCCACCGGGACGATTTCGCTGGCCATCCGGTTTCCGAAGGTGATCGTCCCTGTTTTATCCAAAATCATCGTATTGATGTCCCCTGCGGCTTCCACCGCTTTACCGGACATCGCCAGTACATTAAACTGCGTGACCCGGTCCATGCCGGCGATGCCGATCGCCGACAGCAGTCCCCCGATTGTCGTCGGTATGAGACAGACGAGCAAAGCGATGAGAACCGGAATTTCCAGATCGACATCCACGTAGGAAGCAATCGGTCCAAGCGTTACGACTACAATCAGAAAAATAAGCGTCAAGCTGATCAGCAGCGTATTCAAGGCAATTTCATTCGGCGTTTTCTGCCGCTTCGCCCCTTCGACGAGCGCGATCATCCGGTCGATGAACGTTTCGCCGGGATCGCTTGTGATCCGTGCCTTGATGCGGTCGCTGACAACCCTTGTTCCGCCGGTGACGGAGTTGAAGTCGCCGCCGGCCTCCTTGATGACGGGTGCGGATTCGCCTGTAATCGCCGATTCATCGACAGATGCGAGACCCTCGATGACTTCGCCGTCACCGGGAATCATCTCCCCCTGCGAGACAATGACGATATCCCCTTTGCGAAGCTCGGTGGAAGGAACGACTTTGATGCCGCCGCCTACGACCTTGTTGGCCATAATTTCCTGCTTCGTTTTCTTGAGCGAATCAGCCTGCGCCTTGCCCCGGCCCTCAGCCAAAGCCTCTGCGAAGTTGGCGAACAGCACCGTGAACAGCAGGATTACAAACACGGTCAAATTGAAGCCGATGCGGTCCCTTGAGTCGAAATATCCCGGGAATATCGTCATCAGCAGCACGATGACGGTGCCGACTTCAACGACAAACATGACAGGATTCTTGATCATGGCTGCGGGATTCAGCTTGATTACGCTGGCTTTTAGCGCCTGGGCGACAAGATCGCCAGAAAACATGCTTTTTTTACGATTTCCATTCATTCTCGGCTCACCCCATTTCCTTTAACGAATTGTCAAATACTCGGCGATCGGGCCCATAACGATAACTGGCAGGAAGGTCAGCGCGCCAATCAGAATGACAGTCCCGATCAATAAGAATGTGAACAGCGCATTGTCCGTGCGGAACGTTCCGATCGTCTCCGGCACCCATTGCTTGCGGGTCAGCGACCCGGCAACGGCCAGCAGCGCAATCATCGAAATATACCTTCCGAAGAACATGACAAGGCCCGTGGTAATATTCCAGAACGGCGTATTATCTGCGAGTCCCTCAAATCCGGAGCCGTTGTTAGCCGCGGATGAGGTGTATTCATACAGCACCTGCGAGATGCCGTGGAAGCCAGGATTCGTAATGGCCCCTTTTCCAAGATCGGTCAGGAAGGCAATGGCCGTCGGTGCAAGAATGATAAACGGATGCGCCAGAATAGCGATCGCGATCAGCTTCATCTCCCGCGGTTCAATCTTCCTGCCGAGAAACTCCGGCGTTCGCCCGACCATCAGACCGCAGATGAAAACGGCAAGAATGGCATACATCAGCATATTGACCAGCCCTACGCCTTTACCGCCGAATACGACGTTAAGCATCATCTCTGCAAGCGGTACAAGACCGCCTATCGGTGTGAGCGTATCGTGCATGTTATTGACCGATCCCGTTGTCGCCGCCGTCGTAACCGCTGTGAACAAGGACGATTGGGCAATCCCGAAGCGTACTTCTTTACCTTCCATGCTGCCCTGTGAAGCATCAATGCCAAGCCCGTTCATGACAGGATTCCCGCTTTTCTCAGCCGAATAGACGACAGAGAGGAATACAAGGAACAGGATCATCATGGCCGAGAAAATAACCCAGCCCTGCTTGCGGCTTTTTGCGAACCTGCCGTACATGAAAGGCAGAGCCGCAGCCAGCATCCACATCGACAAAATCTCGATGACATTCGTAAGTGGTCTCGGGTTCTCGAACGGATGCGCCGAGTTGACGCCGAAGAACCCGCCTCCGTTGGTGCCCAGATGCTTGATCGATTCCAATGAAGCTACAGGTCCGATTGCGATCTGCTGGGTCGCGCCTTCCAGAGTGGTTACGGACAAGGTGGGATCAAGCGTCTGCGGCACCTGCAGGCCGACCAGCACCAGGGTGACGATAATCGCCAGCGGGAAAAAGACCCGCGTGTGCGCTTTGACGAAGTCCTCGAAGAAGTTACCTACCGTTTTGCCTTTGCTTGTGATTCCCCTCACGAATGCGACTGCAACCGAGAAGCCGGTCGCCGCCGACGTGAACATCATCATCATGATGACCGCCATTTGCGTGAAATACGACAGCCCGCTTTCACCGCTGTAATGCTGCAGGTTCGTATTGGTCATGAAGCTGATTATCGTATTCATGATGAGCGTGGGCTCCATATCGCCGATTCCGTTCGGATTTAGCGGCAGCCCGCTCTGCACCCGAAGCAGCACATAGCTGATGGCTACGAATATGAAGTTGATGGTAACAAAGCTGATGGCGTACTTCTTCCAGCTCATCCCTGCCCTGTTCTTCAGCCCCATGATCATAAAAATCACTTTCTCCACCGGACCGAACACCTTGTCTGTGCGGTTAGGTTCATTCGAGAATACATGATACAAATAATTCCCGAGCGGTTTGGCGATCAGCATCAGAACGCCGATCACAATAATAATTTGCAATATGTCCATAGCCGTTCCTCCTTGGGGCTTAATCGACTCTCAAGCTCATTTAAAATTTCTCCGGATGAAGCAGGGCATACACCAGGTAGATCAGCAACGCGCCTGTAAAAATCAATACCAGCGTCATAAGCGTTCTCCCTCCGTCTCGTCGATCGATTTGTCGCACCAGACCAAGAATCCAGCGATAACAAGGAAAGAGGCGATCAAAGTCAAAATCATCCATACATCCAACATAACAGCACTCCCTTTATGGTTGATCATTCAGGCGGCTGAGCAAGAACCCGACATCTCCGGATTGCGTGCGCACAATATAGGCAGCCCCGAGCTTTTTATAAATAACCTCGGGATGCCATACCGTCGTAATAACGGTAATCTCCTGGCAGGACCAGTTGGCCATGAGCTGCAGATACTGACAGCTGAGCGGCAGGCTCGACTCAAAAATATAAACGCGTCCGATCGAAAATTGGGGAGCCGCTCCCGCTTTGCTGCGGGTCGTGTTCACTCGGATAATTTCATTAACGCCCAGTTCCCGCAGCAGCTTTTCTTCCCTCCTATTATTCGTGAGGGCAACCACAGGCTGCTGTTTGTAGAGCAGCAGCCGTACGAATTTTCTCCCTGCCTCAGTCGATGCAGCCACCAATATGGGCCGTTGTTCCATACTTTTCTCCTCCAAATTCAGGGAAGAAGGCAACAAAAAAGAAGCCTTAGGAAAAGAGTAACCTTTACCTGCGGCTTCTTTGACCATGACAAACGTCCTGATCGCTCGCGATAAGTGTTGCCTCTCCCGGTACGCTTACGAGGTTAGCTGTCGGATTCGGGCATGAGAGTAGCCCTACGCCCGGCATTTTGGAATGCCGGATGATTCACCCCGTGACCGTCGCCTTCGTCCCGATGGACGAGGACGGTCGTTGGTTCCCCCGTTACTGCAGCTGCTGCGCAATATTCAGCGAATGAAACAAAACAAGATTTATACAAAAATCTATACAACAAAAAACCGCAGAGGCACGTGACGCTCTGCGGTCGAATTTAATCGATCACTTCGTTCACCATTCCTCTCTCCACCTGCGCTTACGAGGTTAGCTGTCGGATTCGGGCGGTGAGAGTCGCCCTACGCTGCATGAGTTTCATGACACTCCTGCAACGATTCACCCCTGCGCTGTACGATCCGACTCTCACATCGGATACCAACAACGCCTCTATGGTTCCCCCGCTTTCCACCCGAAGGCGGAAACTCAGCGATCAAAAAAATGGATATATGCTGTTAAGCACGATATGAATCATACTCCCAGCCGTACGGCGTGTAAAGCATGTCCAGAACAGCTATGGGCACAAATAACGCCGCTGGACATATTTTCAAGCGCTTTCAGAGGATCAATGCTTCTTTATGCTCTGTATATCGCGGTATTTCGCCGTTTTTCTTTATCTCCGCTTAAAATGAAACCCGGCCCTTCGGTAGCTTATATGAAGAATGGAGCAGCGTATTAGCAACATGAAGAGGGAACGAGCAATTGCGCAAAATGACTGGTTTTAGCCGCTTATTTTCACTTTAAATGAAAAATATGGCGTTATGAAGTGTTTATCAGGCTGCGGATCGTTTTACAGAAGAAAAGGAACGGAATATGATAAATGGCAAGCCTGATTACGGCTATCATTTATTCGCTGAGTGCTTCCAAAGGAAGCAGCGGGGGAACCATGTGAGCGTCTGGGACTTCTGGCGTTCAAGGGGTGAATCCGGATGCCTGACGGCTCTGGAAGGGCGGCTCTCTCGTCCGAATCCGACAGCTAACCTCGTAAGCGAAAAAAGGGAGAGAATTTAAAGATGTCTGTTCAAACCGTTGACCCACTGCCCAAAGCTGACCCGCTGCCTGAACCGGAACTCCGCCTGCAGATCGTTCAAGTCAAAAGGATGGAACTGTTTATTGTGGCCCTCAATGAAAACAAAATGACCCGTTATCAGGTCATCCTGTTTCTGACCACAAACGCCGGACAGGCATGGAGCGATATGGTGCTGGAAAATTGGCAAAAGCCCGCGGACTGGATTACATGGTCCAACCGTTTCCGGGACATTCTGGATTCCAGGGAGCCTCATAATCTCGGTTGGTTATTGCAGCATTATCATGAAGATACCATTCAAAGTGTACTGGTCTCCTCAGCTCTGGAGCAGTTGAAAGGCAATCCCGGTCATAATCAGTCAGCGATAAAAACCGTATTGTTTGACCGTGCATCTTCTTATATTAGTTTGTTCTAGCATTCAAACCTCTTTTTATATTGTAGGGAAGCCCGGAGAGTTTCTGTGCTCTTCGGGCTTATTTTCTATGCCCTAAGGTCAGAGGATTCCTAAGGAGTATGGACCGGGCCGCTTGTCGATCAAGCCATCCAGAATAACGTGTACAAAAACACATAATTATGGCGTACAGCAGCATAATAAATCGTATAAATAACTCCCGTGCGGATAAAATCAAAAAAAAGCATCGTCCGCCCTAACAAGCAGCAGCGATACTTTAAATGAATTAGAACAATATAATTCCGGCGGCCCCGGCAGCCAAGATGACCATAATGGGATGGAGTTTATATTTCAGTAGGAGATATAAGCATCCGGCGCAGATCAGGAGCGTGCAGACCGTCACCCAGGTGAAGCCCGTCTCGCCGTCCGGAAACCCGAAATGGATGGCAGCGAATACTATCAATCCCGTAATAACGGGCCGTAATCCATAAAATGAGGATTTTACCCACTGATTATGCTGCAGCCGGAAGAAAAAAGCCGCCATCAGCACAACCACGGTGAGAGACGGAAGCACCATCCCCAAAGTAGAGGCGACGGCTCCCAGGATGCCGGCTGATTTGTAGCCGATCAAGGTGGCCGTGTTGGTAGCAATCGGACCGGGCGCCATGCCCGCCAGCGACACGGCTTGCTGAAAATCGCCGCCCGTCATCCACTGATGAGCCGATACCTCGAATTGAATCATGGGGATCACCGCGTAACCGCCGCCGAAGGAAACCAGACCTATTTTCAAAAATGTGATAAACAGCCCCCAAATCATTCCTTCATCCCTCCCTTCTAAACCATGTCGCTCTTAGATGTAATATTCAAGGTAAACCGGCTCCGGCTTCTGAGCTTCCGAGGACGTTTTCTCCGTATTCGTCTTAAGTCCCATCAATCTCTTCATCTGTATAAGCACAATCCCTCCCAGCAGTCCGCAAACAATGATATACAAGGGATTGATATTCGCGAACAGAAACATAAGTGCAGCAATCGATACGAATGCCGTCGCAGCGTCAAAAACGGATGTTTTGAGCATTCTGTAGGCGGCCATGAGGATGAGCGCGACGACGGCGCCATGTATTCCCTTCAAAGCCGCCTCGACCTTCGGATTATCGTTAAAATATAAATAGAACAGGCTGAGTATAATAACGATCAGAAAAGTAGGGAACGTCACGCCCATAACGGCCGCGACCGCTCCCGGGAAGCCGGCCTTCCGAAAGCCCACGAAAGCCGCCGCGTTGACGCCGACCCCGCCCGGAGCAGAACCGGCAAGGGATATCATATCGGTCATGTCCGCCTTGTCGATCCATTTCTTCCTTCCGACGATCTCACGCTCAATGACCGGCATCATGGCATAACCGCCACCGAAAGTCGATGGTCCAATCCGAAAAAATACCCAAAACAGCTGTAGGAGGATTCCCAGTCGTTCTTTCCAAGCCTGCGCCATTGTTTTACCCTCTTTCAATCGCTTTTCTCTATTTTATCACATTTATTTCATTTTGGATTTATCTAATCGGTAAATGGGTTATAAATTCATTTTATAGCTAATTAAAGGTTTATTTAATAGGTATCTCTTAGCTTCAATTTGCAAAATTCCGATTATTCAGCTTCATTTAATCCATTATGGGTTAAAGTTAGGCGGGCGAATTGGGCTGCGATAGCGGAAGGCAATCTATTCGGGTATAATCAGAATTATACATTTACGATTACAATACTTGTGTAAGTAGGGATTAACGATGAAGAACAAACCCGAGAGAGCTGTTCCTTCGCATAAAAAGCTTATTTACACAGAGGTGGCCGAGCGGGGGACCGTTTCCAAGGCGGATTTATTAACGTCGAGCAAGCTTACAAGCAGCACGTTAACACGTTTATTGGATGATATGGTGGCGGAAGGGCTGATTCAGGAAACCGGACGGGGTCCTTCCAATGGCGGAAGGCGGCCCATTCTTTATCAAATCAGACCGGATTACGGCTATATTTTCGGGCTGGATATTTCCAGGATATCCTCGACACTCGGCTTATTCGACATGCAGATGAACCCGAAGTCGCTCGTCCGCTGGCGGATGGATGAGGCCATGACACCGGAGAGAACGGTCGAATACGTGGCCCGTCTCATGCAGGATATCATGAGGGATCACCAGATCGGGCCCAATCAAATCCTAGGCATGGGCATCGGTGCTGTCGGGCCCCTGGACCGGACTAACGGCATGATTCTAAGCCCGCTTTATTTTCCGGCCAGAGGCTGGACCCAGGTTCCGATCTGCCGGATGTTCGAGCAGGCAGCCGGGATCAGGAGCACGCTTGAGAACGGGGCGAATATGGCCCTGGTTGGCGAGCAGTGGTCGATGCGCCATGAGAATGTCCAGCATGCTCTTTATATCCACGCCGGCGTGAGCCTGCGTTCGGCTATGATGTCTTATGGCCGGATCGTCCATGGAACAGTCGATATGGAAGGAT
This sequence comes from Paenibacillus sp. JT22N12, assembly GCF_056269365.1. Classification (NCBI taxonomy): domain Bacteria; kingdom Bacillati; phylum Bacillota; class Bacilli; order Caryophanales; family Paenibacillaceae; genus Paenibacillus; species Paenibacillus sp. JT22N12. The sequence goes on from NZ_JBWDNU010000005.1 coordinate 127,196, forward strand.
CGATCGGGCAAATGATTATTCAAACGGACGGGCCCAGACTTCACCCCTCCGGAAATTATGGGGCTCTTGAAGCATTGGCCTCCGTGCAGGCTCTGGAGAAGCAAGCCAGAGCCAGGGCGAAAATGGGCGATGATGCGCTCCTGCAGCAATACCGGATCACACCTGAACAGCTAAACTTCGACATCCTGGTGCAGGCCTTGTCATCCGACAACCCTTCCGTCCGGGAAATGTTCCACCAATCCGCCGTTTATTTTGGCGTGGGACTTGCCAATCTGATTAATATTTTTCTTCCGGAGCAGGTCATCCTGGGCGGCGCTCTGATTAATTCCAACCCCATGTATTATCAGACCGCGACGGAGATTGCCGTGCAAAACACGTATAATTATCCAGCCTATGAGCCCCGGTTCTCGAAAGGCCAGCTGAAGGAGGATGCGGTTGTTACCGGGGCCGCCCTGATCGTAAGGAACAGTATGGAGCTGTAAGGATCAGTGAGCAAAACGAAAGGCCCTAAGAATAGTTCCCCGGGCCTTTCAGGATTTTTTATAATAGGCTGTCCGGTTAGTCCGGCACCTCGTATCCATGATGGCTTTCTTTCGAGCACTTTCCCCGACCGCAAGCCCAGCTCCTTTACGCTGTTCCTCCAGATTCTGCGTCCTGCCGTCTTCTCCGCTCTTTCTCCCGGCTTACGTCCTCCGCTGTAACGATTCCGTCCAATGGTATCCCTAACCGTTCGAACTGCTCAGGCGGTGCGTCATTGTCCCTCATCAGTCCGGCCAGCAATCCAATCATTCGCACTTCGACCTCCGGATCGTCCATAACCGACTCCTGCTTCGGGTCTTGAGTCAGATCAAACAACAGATCTCCATATTGGTAAGGATTGACGAATGTATGGCCCGGAATTTTCATCACTTTACACTCCTTGGTAAAGGAGAATGGCGCGCGAAGCTCCAGCCCTTCGAATTCTCCGGGGGCAAACATCCGGTTCATATGGGTCGGCATCAGCGTATACTCGTACAGCGGCCGGTTGCCGGCATCCTTCGGCCCTCTCATATATACATACCGCCCGTCCGTGCAATTGACATGGCCGCCATGGATCCCGAACAGTGCCGCTTCCCGGATTGCACTGCCCTGAACGACTGCCGCATTGATCGGCTTCCCCTGCATGTCCGCCGGCAGGTCGGCGCCGAAGAAGTCAAGCAGCGTCGCAGGCAGATCGATCGTCTGCACCAGCGCATCGGAACGCCGGTTATGTTGTCCGCTTCTGGGGTCCCACAAGAACAGCGGAATATTCACGATTTCGTTATAGAACGGTTGAATATTTTTCCCCCACCACTGGTGCTCCCCGAGCAGGAAGCCATGGTCCGTATTGACGATCAGCAGCGTATCTTCCCATAGATGGAGACGATCGAACATGTCCAGCACCCTGCCCAGATGCGCATCGCACATGCTGACCAGCGCGGCATACTCGAAGATAGCGTGCTGCACCTCCTCCGGCTGCTCCTTGACCCTCCCGTAATCCGGCCAGTCAAAATGCTTGCCGATCGGGGAGTGGGGATACAAATCCTTGTACTTCTGCTGCGTAAAATAAGGCTCATGCGGATCGAACGCTTCGATTTGCAGGAACCAGCGGTCCTGATCGTGATTCCGCTCCATAAACTCGATGCCCCGGTCGACCGTAACCGCGAGCGGCTGCTTCTCTTCGGCATCCAGATACTGGCGGTTGACCCAGTCCTGCCGCCATAAATCGCCGGTCCGCCCGCTCAGGCTCTCCGGAATTTCCGGATTCTTCACATGCCCTTTCCAGGGGTCTCCCTCCTGCCCCCGCGCATACTCCCAGGTGTTATAACGGGTATGGTAGGTGGCGCCTCCATCCTCGAAATAATGCGTATGGTCGGTTGTGAGATGGGTATATACCCCGCTCTTCCTCAAGCACTCGATCATCGAATCATCGAAAGGCTCAAGCGGTCCCCAGCTTCTGTGCAGGAAGCTGCAGCGGCCTGTCTGCAAATCCCTTCTTGCCGGCATACACGGAAGACTTCCCGAGTAGCACCGGTCGAACGTAACGGAGTGCTCGGCCAGTCTTTGGAAATTCGGCGTATGAACCCAATCGCATCCATACGGGGCCAGCATATGCCGGTTCAATGAGTCAAACATCAACATGACGGCTTTCATATCAGGAATGCCTCCTTTTGATCAAGAGGTTACAGCTTGGGCCTATGCCCCTCATCCAGCATCATTTCCCTGTACCGGCTAGGGGTAATGCCCTCGCTCTTCTTGAAAATGCGGTTGAAGTAGGTCGGCTGATAGCCGACCAGCTCCGCGATATCGTTGATTTTGCAGTCTGTTTCGAGGAGCAGCTGCTTCGACTTGTTAAGACGGACGTCGGTTACATAGGTCACAAAGTTGATGCCGGTTATCTTCTTGAAGGCTTTGCTCAGCGTAAGCGGAGTCAGCTCATGCTCATCCGCCAGCATGTCCAGCGAGAGATCCGCATTGCCATACCGGCTGTGGATCGTCTCCACAATCCGCTCAATCGTCAACTTCAAGCGGCTGTCCTGATCCTCGGATTCCTGTCTGATTCTCCGGATGTACGGGCTGATGACCCGCTCTCTGAGCAGAGCTGCGATCTCTGAGGTTTCAATGCCTCTGTCCAGCTCCTCCTGGAGACTGAAGGGCTCTGTTTCAAAAGGGTTGTAGCCTGCCTTCAGCATTCCGAATCTAAGGTTGCCCAGCAGCTGCAGAAGCCCTTGCTGAAACAGATATTCCTTCGTCGTATTGGCCTCCAGCTCGCTGCAGAACGTCTCCAGAACCTGGGCGGCCAGCTTCTCGTCCAAATTGCGGATGGCCTGCATCAGCTCTGATTCTGCTGCAAAAGGGTAGCGTATCCCATCGTTTAGCTGCGGCATAAAGTCCTCCGCTTGAATGACCTGCTTGGAATCGTATAAATTCCGATAGCGGACAAGCCGGTTCACTTCCTCCCATGCCTGCGGGATTTCGGTCACGGTCTCTATCGGACGGCTGATGCATAACGTAGTGGGCATCTGCAGAAATTGGTAAATGATATCCACCAGCCTCTCGGCAAGAAGCTGCAAATCGTTTCTTCTGTTATCGGGAGATTCATCCGGCGGATATTCCAGAATGACGCCAATAGAGAGATCGTGAAGATTGATAACCTCGCTCCGAAGTTCGCGGTCCTTGAGCACTTCCTCCACCATGTTCACGGCTGCGAACGAGATGAGCTCCTGATCCCCTTTATGAAACCGCTCCTTGGACTGCGGCGATCCTGTCATCTGAATACCAAGAACCGCATACCCTGGCCGCTCTGTGTTCCAGCCGAAAAGCTGCATCCTCTCCTTCAGCTCATCAGGCCTGGATAATTGAAAATGGCCCTGCAGCAGCTGAAGCAGGAAGCCTTCCTTCATCACCGGAAGCTGCTTCTGAAGACGATCCTCCAGCGCGCGGCTCTGGAAGTTCAAATGCTTCCACTGCTCCGTAATAAACTCAACCTCATCCGCCGTTTCGCTTCCAGGAGAGAGATGAATCCCGAACATTTTGTTTAAGGTATGAATGGGCTGATACAGCTTGCGGGACACCAGGAAAGCAACCGCAATAGCCAGCAGCAGCCCCGCCCCGCCGAATAAATAAACGAAATTGGAGGCTGCCACAACGGGAGAATTGATTTTCTCAAGCGAATCGACGCTCGCATAGGTCCAATATTTGCCCAGCCGCTTGAATACCGTGTAAGTGACGGAATACATGCTCCGGTCCGCTTCATAAATCAGAGAGCCGCCGGCCTTCCCGCTGCCGCCGATACGCTCTATCAACCCGCTTTGCAGCTGCAGCGATTGGGCCTTCTCCGTGGAGCTGCCAATCGGCTGCCCCGAATCGTCGAACAGGAACGCGGCGCTGTTCTCGTCCAATGTCGAGCCGCTTAGCATCCGGGAAACCTGGTCCCGGTTCACCTGTACAAGCAGAGCGCCGAACGGTTCGACGTCGCTGCTCGCCGGCAATTGATAGACAAGCGTAAGCGTCTCTTTTCCCGCGCCGGTATTCGCTGCCGGGAGAAACCCCGGAAGCCAGAAGGCTGTTTGCGGATTATTCAATAATTCATGGAACCGCAGCTTGTCGTCATCCCCCAGGGCCAAGGTTCCACTGCTGTCCGAATATACGACGCCTGGACGATCCAAATAAATATCCGCCTGCTCGATTAACGGATTGGACTCCTTCAGGAGCAACAGATTCGTATAGATACTGCGGATGAACTCGTAATCGTATTGCGTCTCCAGGTTCTTAAGCTTCAGTCCGAACTCCGGATTGAATGCCCACTGCGTGGCGGCTTTCTCCAGAAACGACAGTGAATCGTCCAAGCGCTCCGCAGTCTGGGCTACCTGGTGCTGACGGGAGGAGAGCACAATTTTCTCCATCTGCCGGGTGCCGATCCACTTCACGCCGCTGCCCACAGCGATGGTGGGAAGGCAGATTGCCAATAGAACAAGGACGAGGCTTCTCCGGTAAAACCGTTTGCGAAACAGCGATGATATACGGAACGAATGAAAGGCGGCCTTCCAATTTTTCAAGTGCGATCTCTCCATTTTTTCGGCTCAAGCTAACGCCATTCTATCACCAAATCTCTGAACCAACCATGACCGCCAAGAAGAAACTGCGACGTCCTTTGGTGTCTCCAAGGCTGAAAATTGTCCTGCCCCGTCCCGTGAAGCTGTTTCGCAAAGGCAGTGCCTAGCTGCTTTGTCTCTTCTGATAATCTTCATTAAATTCGCTGATGATTTGCTGATACTGGGGATCTGCCTTCAGATCGGCTGCATATTTGTCCCAAGCTTCAATGGATTCGCGGCCCAGGATGACTTTTACTTTCATATCCTGCGTGCGCTTGTCGTAATCGGCTCCGACCTTGTTGTACGTATCGGAGTTCAGACCGACGGACGGATTGGCCATGCCATCCTTGGCCTGCTCGTCGATGATGGACATATTGCGCTTCAGGAAATCCTCCGGAATACCGGTCTGGTATGCGAAGGCGTACTTGTCGATGCTTTGGAAAATCGGGAAAATGACGCCGGTGTATTCTTTTGCTTTCTCCGTAAACAGGTACATGCCGTCCTTGACATTATAATGCTCGCCTTCAATCCCGAAGTTCGCCATGACGCTGCCTTCCTCTGTAGCTCCGTAATCCATGAAAGCCAGAATCTGCTTCATCTTCGCTTCCGGCACGGTCTTCGGAATGACCCAGAAGCCATATGCGCCGCTGCCCTTCGGAGCGAATTTCCCCTTGGGGCCTTCCAGATAAGGCAGGTACAATAGATCCGCTTGCGGATTGGCCGCGCGCATTTGACCGGTAAGCAGCCAGGTCGGCTTGATCGCATCGGCGAATATTCCCGCTTTATTGGTCGTGATGCTTTCCCTTACCTGTGTATTCTTCAGCGTCGGGAAGTCAGCAGCCAGCAGGCCCTCCTTGTACACTTTGTTCAGCCACAGGAGAGCATCTCGCGTTCCCTGCTCGAACGTCGTATCGATCAGCTTGCCGCCTTGATCCTTCCACTTGCCATAGTTCCCGTTCATGACATTCTCTACCCATGACAGGCTGCCCATATCCGTCTGCGACACGTTGGCGGTCAGTCCTACCGTATCGTTCTTCCCGTTGCCGTCAGGATCCTTCTCCGTGATCGCTTTCATGACATTGTACATGTCATCCAAGGTTTTGGGCGGCTGGAGGCCCAGCTTATCGAGCCAGTCTTTGCGGACAATCGGCATTCCCTCCGTGCCGAAGAGCGGACGGACGAACGGGATTCCGTAATAGTTGCCGTTCAGGCTCGTGTTCTTCCAGCTGTCCTCCGGGAAGGCGCTCAAATTCTTGTAATCCTTCAAATAAGGCGTAAGATCCCAGAAAGCGCCCTGCTCGGCCATTTTCCTGACCTGTGCCTGATAGGGACTGCGGAGCAGCATCAATTCCGGCATGTCGCCCGATGCCAACGTCACATTCGTCTTGTCGGTAAAGTTGTTGGACGATACCCATGTAATGTTCAGCTTCGTATTCGTTTTCTTCTCGATTTCCTGACGGATCGGATCCTGGTCGCTTGGCGGCTCCGGACTGAAATAGTCCGACATAATGCTGATTTCGACCGGCTTGCTGCTGCCTTCCCCGTTTGCTGCCTGGTTCTCCTGATTTCCGTTCTGACCGCAAGCAGCCAGTAATAATGCCATGATGATTACACATGAGAGCATTGTGATCCTGCTCTTTCCTGCCATGGATGACTCCTCCTCTATTGTTTCTATTGTATAGGATCTCATTCCTTCACGGAGCCGATCATGGCTCCTTTTGCAAAATGCTTCTGCAGGAATGGATATACCATAAGAATGGGGACAGTGGCCACGACGACCGCCGCCATCTTGATCGTCTCGCTCGGCAGCTGCAAATCGTTGCCCAGCGCCATTGAACCGCCCATCGAGGTCGATGAATCGACGATCATGTTGCGCAGCAGCATTTGCAAGGGCCACTTCGTATAGTCGTTGATATACAGCATCGCGTTAAAAAACGTGTTCCAATACCCCACCGCGAAGAACAGGCCAAAGGCCACCATGGACGGTATGGACAGCGGCAGAATAATTCTCATCCATACGCCGATTTCATTGCAGCCATCAATCGTCGCAGCCTCCTGCAGCGCATCCGGGATACTGTCGTAAAAGCCCTTCATCAGCAGTACGAACCAGCCGCTGGTCATGACCGGAATGATCAGGGACCAGATGCTGTTGATCATGCCGAGCTCCTTGACAAGCAGATAATCAGGGATAATGCCCGCTTGGAAAAGCGTGGTCAGCAGCACCAGCAGCATCAGGATTCTGCGGCCCTTCAGTCTTTTGCGCGACAGCGTATAGGCAAAGCTGGATGTCAGCAGCAGCGAAACCGCCGTACCGGCAGTCGCCAGAATACCACTGACGCCGATCGCATTGACGAATGCTTTTGTGGAGAAAATGTATTGATACGAAAGCGTGCTCCAGGCTTGTGGAAACAGCACAAAACCTCTGTCGATATACTCCTGCGGGTCCGTGAACGACACGACAAATACATAGTAGAGCGGGAACAGGGTAACCAGTCCGATAATCGACAAAATGCCGGCATTGGCCGTAATGAACAAGCGGTCTCCCATGGTTGGCTTCATCTAATACACCCCTTCCTCGCCCATCTTCTTCGCAAACCGGTTAGCGGCGATGACCAGAATGAGGCCCGTGACGGACTTGAAGAACCCGATCGCCGTACTGTAGCTGAATTCACCCTGCTGGATACCGGCACGGTAGACGTACGTATCGAAGACATCCGACACATCGGAAACAGCGCCATTCATCATCAGAAAGACCTGCTCGAAGCCGACATCCATCGTATGCCCAATCCGGAGGATCAGCAGAATGACGATGACGTTGCGGATGGATGGAAGCGTAATATGCCACATTTGGCGGAACCGGCCGGCCCCGTCCATCTTCGCCGCCTCATATAACTGCGGGTCGGTTCCCGCAATTGCCGCCAGGAACAGGATGGTCCCCCATCCGGCGTCCTTCCAGATGTTTTGAATCGTAAGGATGATCCAGAACAAACGCGGATTGGTCAAAAAGCCGATTTTCGCAAAGCCCGCCGCGGCCAGCAATTCGTTGATCACACCCTCCGATTGGGAGAGCAGCAGAAAGGTGATGCCGACAATAATGACCCACGACAAAAAGTGGGGCATATACACGATGGTCTGGATCGTTTTCTTGAACCGTTGATTCCGCAGCTCGTTCAGCAGAATCGCCAGCACGATCGGTAGGGGAAAAAACAGAAACAGATTCATAAAGCTGATGGCCAATGTATTTCTGAACAGATTCAGAAAATCGGGATTGGAGAAGAAACGCTGAAAATGCTCAAGGCCCACCCACGGGCTTTGCAGGATGCCTTGATAGGGAGAATAATCCTTAAAGGCAATGCTGAGTCCCCATAAGGGCACGTATTTGAACATCAGAAAAAATAAAACCCCGGGCAGCGCCAAAATATATAAATACTTATCACGCTTCAACGAATACAGCCAGCTGCTGGTCATGGTGCTCCTCCTCATCACGTTATAGCGCAATCATAGGAGAGAGCGGTTCTTGCCGGCAATCATACATTTCTCCCGGCCTGCAAGCCATGTCTTGCACTTTTTATCGCATTGGACTTTTCTCCCATGCCCGGAATTCTGCGATTGGTTTGTTCCCTTCATGCCCCGTAAATCCGCTTCAATCCATACCAAAAAAGCCCGACCGGAATCCATCCGGCCAGGCGGGCATCAGCGTTTCTTCCCGCAGAAGTCAATCATTATAAATGACGGCTTTTCTGTTTCTTCGTAAAAAAGAAAGATGCAGCCGCAGCAGAATAATCCCGATGATATACACACCGGCTGAATACCAAAGCAGCCAGTGGATATAGGTCAAATAACCGACCCGCAAAGTTAACCATTCAAACGCAACGGATACAAGCGTCCATCCGATCAGATAGTAGAAAAAATGCCGGCCGCTCTCTGGCATAAAATTCAGGATCAGTATTCCTACCGCCCCTGGAAAAATAGACTGGAGCACAACGGCCTGCCATTCTACGCCAGGGCCAAGCTGATTATAAAGTTTGAAGTAGAGGTCCAGCAATTGGTCAGCGGTACGTGTTGCAACCACCATGAACAACCATGTGCAGTACATTTCTTGCCGGGTAAGCCGTTTGGGCATAAACCAGACAACAAGAATGGCCAGGATTGTTGCGATTGTCATAAACAGCAAAATTCTGCACCTCATCTCCATTAACGCGGCTGTCTCATTAATTTCAAGTATGGTCAGAGAACTTATTATTCATGCAGAAATAATCGCGAGGCCCTTTCATCCAAGTCCTCCAGGACTGCTGCCCCGTTAAAAAGAATACTCCCTTTCAACTTTACAAATCTTAACCTTGTAATTTTGATACCATTCTTGCTTGCCCTTCTCCTGGGCGGCAAGATGAGCCGGATTTTGCTTCCAGTTCCTTATCGCCTCCAGACTCTCCCAATAGGAGATCGTGATCCCGGCTCCCGAGGAATCCCGGACACTTTCCACCCCGATGAAACCAGGCTGTTGGCCAGCCATCTGCTCCATTTTATCAGCCATGATGCTGTATCCGTTATCCCCCTCTGTACGCTCACTTGAGAATATGACGGCATAATACGATCCGTTCGTTTCTGGAACCATTGCTATCATCTCCTTCTATTATAGATGTCAGTTGTATACGTCAGATTATACTACAAGAAACAGATCGGGGATCCTTAGATATCTATTGATTACCATTTAAAAGGAAATTAATATAGACAATATCTATACTAATATATATATTGTTAGATTTTACTTAATAAAACCTTCTCATAGCGTTAACCTTTGGCTAACACTGCTCCCTTATGCTAAGACAGTACCGATTACAGCCTGTCCTGAAGGAGGGAATGCCCGCCGCCAAACCGGCAGATGTCCATTTTTGAATGAAACCGCTTGAATTTATGGCATGGCACCGGCCGATCCGGCATTGGTACCGGCGTCAACAGCGTCTTCGCCTGATTCATGGAGAGCCGACCGGACAGTAAGCATTCCTGCCGACCGATCCGGCCAAGCCTTACAGCAGTAACAACAATGGGACGGGAAGCCCGCCCACAATCCAAGGAGGCATTTATAATGTTCGCACAAGGTCAATTCCGCCTGCTCAAAACTGCCAAATCTGCAATCCTCGCTGCCGCTCTGCTCAGCACGCTTACTCTGTCCTTCAACAGCCATCAGGCGTCAGCCGCTCCTTCACCGGCCGTTCCCGATTATGAAGTCAAATTGCTGCTTAATCCAGGCGCTGTGCTCGACTCGAACCACGATCTGAGCAGCAGTGTGAGAAGTCATTTCGGTATACCAAGCACAAAGACCAAGATGAGCACGGAATTTCTGGATTCGGACGATCAGGATCTGAACGCTGAAGGCTGGAACGTCCGGGTGCGTAAAATGGAAGATTTCGACGACAAGGAATTCGAATTGACCTACAAGAAGCGTTATCCGATTACGAATGGCAATATCGATGCCGCACTGGCAGCCGCAGCACTTGACGGCTTCGATGCCGACGAGGATGACTACGATGCACAGGTTGATTGGGGCTATCAAAAGCAGACACTTAGCTTCAGCAACAAGAAGTCGGTCGATCAAGACGGGTATGACGGCATGGACAACCTCTCCAAGGACGATGCGATCGACATTACGATTGATGAAGCTCCCGGCAAATTCGAAGACTGGAGCTCGAGCAATTGGGGCACCGATCTGCTCGAGGATGCCCATCTGTACGGGCCGGTTGACGGCAAACGCTGGACCGGCACATGGAGCGGTGACGACATCGACATCGAAGTGTATGAAATCCTTCAAGCAGACGGAAGCGGCTATGATTATATCGCCGAAGCTTCCTTCAAGACCGACAGCCGCACAGATGCCGCTTCGCTGAAAACGCAGCTCCAAAACGAGCTGACGCAGCAGGGCTGGTTCCTGGCCGGCGATGAATTGAAAACCCAAATGATTCTGGACCGCTACTAAACAATTTGCTCTTCCCCATAGCCTCATGAAAAGAAAGGGACGCCGAATGATCCGGCGTCCCTCTTTAATTGCCTGCTATGCATTTGTCACGAAGCACGAATTCTGCCTTCCGCCAGTTGTGGTTTCGAAGAAATTCAGCGCAGGCTAACCTCTACAAGAGTCCCTTTGTTCGATGTGCTTTTAATCGATATACTGCCGTGATGATTCTCAACAATTTTATAACATATCAACAAGCCTAACCCTAAGCCCTCTTCTTTCGTCGTGTAGAAGATATCCCCTAGCTTGGCCATCTCCTCCTCGCGAATACCGATGCCCGTATCGCTGAAGCTGACAATGACCGATTCATTCGCATCGACTTTCACCTTGATGAACAAATTTCCGCTTTCCGTCATAGCTTCGATGCCGTTCTTAAGAATATTGCTGAACACGAGTTTGATTTGATTGGGTACACACCGGACCAGGGGTATCTGGTTCGCAAATTTCGTAATGATGTCCACGCCTTTTGCAGCGGCCTCCAGTTCATAGCGCAAGATCACATCCTGTAAAATGAGGATGAGATCCGTTTTCTCAAAATGCAGATTTTGAGGGCGGGCAAGAATGAGCAATTCATCAGTAATCGCTTCAATTTGTTCCAGTTCGGTGGACATGATTTCAATATGCTGTATTTTGGCTGAACCCGGCACAAGCATTTTCGTAAACCCCTTAAGCGTCGTTAACGGATTGCGTATCTCCTGTGCAATTCTCGCTGCCAGAAGGCTCACGGTCGTAAGCACCTCAGAGGTGTGCAAATCGGGCATTCTCGCATTCTTGAGCTCCGTAATGTCAATAAATGTGATAACAACTCCTTGATTGACAGAATCAAACGTAAGAAAAGGCAGTATTTTCAAACGAAACCACTTGCCGTCCAGGCTGCTCTGGATCTCTTTCTCTATCGTCACGCCCGCGAGAAGAACTTTATTCGCATCAGCCACCAATTGGTCATATTTGAGATGCGGCGAGATCTCGGCGATGGACTGTCCAATAACCAATTCTCCCAAACGAATCTCTTTGGTCATGGCAGGTGTAATTTTGCGGACAATCAATTTGGCATCCACAAAAACAGTCGCTACATTGGTGCTGTTGAAAAAGTTGGACATGTCCAGGTTCAAATCGGTCAATTCCTGAATCTTGAATTGGTACTCGTGATTCACCGCCAGCAATTCTTCGTTTCCCGATTGCAGCTCTTCATTAGTGCTTTGCAGTTCCTCGTTGGAAACGATCAATTCCTCGTTTGTCATACCGAGCTCTTCATTGGAGGTTTCCAGCTCTTCATTGGAAATTTGTAATTTGGCATTGGCAGCCTGTAGAGATCGCTTGGCATTGACCAGTTCCTTGTCCAATTCATGGATGTACTGCTCGATCTCCGTTTCCGATTGAAGATTAATTGGAGCTTGAATCTCCATCTTGACGTGAACAGGAGGTTCTTCCTGCTGCATTCCCGCTTCTTCGAAAAAAAGGATCATCAATTTATCGTTGATCGTATCGACGTCAAACGACTTCGCCCTTATATGTATGGAGTGCCCCCTGAAGCTGTCTTTGATCGCAATATCCCGGTACACGACTTCCTTCAGTTCTTTTCTTACTTTATGCAGTACGGTTTCAATGATCACCGCCAAATATTCCGGCACCATTTTCAATAGATTATGGGTTGGCTTCCCCTTCGGGATGATAAGGAGTTGATTGGCATTGCCATTGATATGGATAATGTCGTTGTTCTGATCGATAATAATGCAAGCGCCCACATATTCTTCGATCAACCTCGCAGAAATTGTATCCAATTTATGAATTCGTTCATTTTCCCTTAATCTGGAGATTACTTTATTTTTGTGATTAAGCCTCTTCCCCTTCTCTGTATTCTCCTGCCTGTATTCGCCAGGTGTGGATATAGAAGATTTATGTTGATAAAGATTCCATTTGTTATCCAGGGATTTAAATAATTTCGTTAATTTCCCCAATGTCTCGCTAGGCCCAAGAAATAAGTAGGCCTCCGGCTTCAAGGAAAAATTAAATTGGGCTATCACTTTTTGCTGGATTTCGGGCTGCAAATAAATTAACAGATTGCGGCAAGAGACCAAATCCAGCTGAGTAAAAGGTGGGTCATGAAGTAAATTATGCTGGGCAAAAATCACCATCTGCCGGATTTCTTTATTTATTTTATATTCATTTCCCTGGCTGGTGAAATAAGCCTGCAAATACTCCGGCGGTACATTTTTGGAGATGAATTCGGGGTAAATGCCTTTGCCTGCGAAGCGGATGGATTCCTGATCCACATCCGTCGCGAATATTTTGACTTCAAAGGTTTCTTCAATTTCCTCCATATATTTGGAGAAGAGGATCGCGAGCGAATATACCTCTTCACCGGTAGAGCAGCCCGCTACCCAGACCCGGATTTGTTTCTCAACCCCCTGCTGCTCGAAGATCGCAGGAAGCACCTTTTCATATAGAGCCGTATAGGCGCCCGGGTCCCGAAAAAATTGCGTCACCCCAATCAATAAATCCTTTTGCAGCGCGAGGACCTCATCCGAATGATGATATAAAAAATAGTTGTATGCCTTGAGATTATCAAGCTCCTGAATCCCCATCCGCCGTTGCAGACGCCGCATAATGCTGGCCTGCTTGTATATGGAGAAATCAACGCCCGAAGCTTGCTTCAGAATCGCAAACAAGGTTCTGAGCTCTTCGGCAATGGAGTCTTTGGTCTGATTCGTATAAAATCCGATATACTCCAGAATGTGCTGAGGCATATCCCCGGGAGTCAGAAAATAATCATTCCAGTCGACTTCCAGCTCTTTACCCGCGGAACGGATGGAGCTGACTGTGTTTTTTTCCTCCACCATCACCAGCCCGTTGGCTCGTGTGATCGCATCAATTCCCACTGCTCCGTCGATACCTTCCCGGGACAAGAGGATACAGATCGTATTGCTTCCAAAACTTTCGGCAAGCGACAGCATAAATCGGTCGGCAGGCAATCGCTCATCTTTAACTTCAACCGACGGATAATCGTTCAGAAATATTTTCCATGACTGAAATTTGAAATCCTGCTGCGGGGGCAGTAAATAAATACAATCCGGCCTGATTTCCATATTGTCTTCCGCATATAAAATTTGCTTCTTTGTATGCATGGAGAGCTGCGCCAGCGGAAAGTCTTTCGATTGTGCCCCATCGTGATGCGCAATGATAAAAGAAAGACCGTGAATGAGATCCACATGCTGCAAAAATTGGACCAAACCCTCCAGCTTCCCTGGTGAAGCGGCGATGCCGACTACGCTAAATTCTTTTATCCGATCATTTGCAGAGTCACTCTCATTATTTATCGTTGTTTCCATTAGGCATGATCATTTTCCTTCCCGTTGACACTTCCTTACGCTTGATTATCATCACTCTCAAAATAAAAAAAGAAATAAAGCAGCAGTACTTTATTTCGAGAACGTCATAGTATGCAGTTGAATATACGATCCAATTGACCATAATTTCTTGTCGCTCAACCAGTGTACCACGGCTATAACTTTTTGTCGATAATTGACAGTCCGGGGCTGAAAATAAAGTTCTGAACGGTCAAAAATTACGCACCATTCGTGAAGACAACAGCCATATTCCGCCTGCTCCACCAGTTAATCTTTATTCATTTCCATAATTTAGAGTTCGAAGCTTGAAAATGACTGGGTGTAACACCGACCATTGCCTTGAAGGCGCGGCTGAACAGGTGAATGCCCGAGAATCCTACTTCCCTGGCAATAACGGTCAGCGTTTTTCCGCCCTCAAGAATTCGCTGCTTGGCCTGTTCGATTCTGACATGCGTCAAATATTTGTGAATCGTAATATTCAGCTGCTCCTTAAACAAAAAAGATAAATGATTGGTCGAGATGCCGGCATGCTTGCTAATGGATGCATTGTCCAGCTGCGGATCCCAGTAATGCCCGTTAATGAAGCTGATGGTTCTCTCAATGAATACCCACCCTTTGGTCATCTTGCCCTCATGAGAGCCGCTGTTAATCTGGCCTTTTAAGAACAGGAACAGCAGCTCGATGCAAACCGCCTTCATGAGCAGCGCGTTATTCACGCGCTCATCAAGGGATGCTTTGTGCATCATGAGGAAGCTTCTTTTCAGGTCTATACGGTCTGCCGGACGCAGGTGGGAGATGGGCAGAAGGCTAGCCAGCCGCATCTCACGTTCCGGTATTTGTCTCTGCTTGTCCATCGTGATTCCGGTTTCCGTCCAGGCGCTTCGCTCGCCGTCATAGTAGAGATCGAAATGAAAGATGTATTGAATAACAGGAGCAGCCGATGTCGTGCGGATGATGTGTGACATGAATGGACTCATCAGGAGAACATCGCCCTCTTGAACGAGATACTTCACCCCGTTCAATATAAAATCCGCTTCGCCCTGCTCGATGTACGTAAACACATGATCATAATCCACCCATTCTCCCGACAGGGAGGAGGATTTCAGAATTTTGACCTTTCTCACAAAGGGAGAAATCGTATTCATCCATGCTTCCATCGTCCATCCCTCCGAACCGGCTTCACCTGCGATACTGATCCGCCCCCGCGCGGCAGGCTTCTCCATCGATTGTCTCATATCACTATTATAAAAGAAAAGGAGCCTATTCTGCCAAGCCGGCGGAATCAGGTCCAATCAAATAAAACCCCGTGATATTGATCCTTGTCATTCCGCAATCCTTCATATGCGGATGCCGCTTCCTCCGGTTTCAGCACATGGCTGATCAGCGGCTCAATCTGCAGCTTGCCGCGTTTCATAAGCTCGAATACAATTTGCGAGTTGCGCACCAGGGAATGCTTGAGAAATTCATTCGGCTCAACGGGATAACGCCACTCGTGAGCCCCTTTGAATGTAATGCATCCACGGTTATAAAGATGGCAATAGTTCAGCACATCGGTCAAATCGGTGTTAAATTCCCCCCTTGGACTGCCCAGGAACACGATCTCCCCTAATCTGGCGATCCAGTCCAGACTCTGAGCGGCAACCTGGGCAATGCCCGTGGCTTCAATATGCGTGGAGACGCCGATTCCGTCCGTCCTTTCCTCCACCCTCCGCTTGGCTCCCCCTTCGGCGCTATTGTACGTATCGAATAATCCGCAGCGTTCGGCAATTTCAAGCCTTTTGCGGGACAGGTCAATTCCAATGACATTAGCCCCCTGCAGTCCGGCCAGCTGTGCCGCCATATTTCCAACCAGTCCGAGTCCCGTAACACTCACATAATCGCCAAGCTCAATATTGGACACCCGAATGGCGGTAGCGGCCACCGTAGCCATGCGCGTAAAAGGCACCCACCGCAAGTCCAGACTTTCCGGGACCTTCAGGAACGTTCCTCGGGTCGAAACGGCCTGATACTTCGAGTGATCCCCGTAATGAAAAACGATGTCCCCTTTCCGCAGGGCAGACTCCCCTTCTCCCATCTCGACAATTTCGCTGACCGAGGCGTAGCCCGGCGTTCCCGGCATCTGAAACCAGCTCTCGTCCCCGGACAAGCAGGCCAGTTCCGTTCCTGGACTGATCAGCGTAAACAGCTTCCTCACGACTGCCTCTTCAGCCGGAATGGGAGACGGATCAAATGCCTCCTCCACCACTTCAACCTGCCACGGTTTGACGAAAACAACTTTTTTATTTTCCATTGTAAGCGCTCCCTTATTTTTGGTCTCCTTACAATATAATTGTTTTTTGAAGGGAAGTCTTTGAGGAGAACTCTGATTTTTTATCGAAAAAACCGATTGATCCGGCAAAAGGGATTCAGCAGGGGATTCGGACTTGGGCAAATTTAGATAACATCCATTCAAAACTAAAAATTAATCCCCAGTACCTGAAACGGTACCGGGGATTAAACCAGAGCAGAAGCTCACCGCCAGCGGGATCAATGCTCCACGCACTCTGGTCAGACTATTATATTCCTTTAAAACTTGAACTCTACTCCGTCCAGTTCTCCGTACCGTCCTCGAACTTCTCGAACTTATGAGGGATGGAGGCTTCCATAATCGCATCATAGTTCCAGTATGCTGCCGAAACATCCGTCCATTTTGGACTTACAGTGATCTTCCATGGGTGACGGTCCAGCAGTTTATTGAAAACGACCACCGCTTCGCTTCTCGTAATCGGTGAATCGGGGTGGAAGGTTCCGTCCGGATAGCCGGTCAGCAGTCCTTGCTGCTTGCCCGATGCAATGGCGTCTTCCGCCCAATGTCCGGCGACGTCAGGGAACGAGCCTTCCAAACTTACGGCCCACTGCTCTGCGTTCATTAGCACCTGAGCCAGCTCCGCACGCGTCACTTGTTTCTCAGGCTCGAATTGCCCGCCGCTGTAGCCGACCATCCACTTCTGCTGTTCGGCAAGGGCAATCGCGTTGGCCGCCCAATGCCTGGCATTCACATCTTTGAACGTGGCCGCTGCCGCTGTCACATCAGTTGTCGTGACTGGAATAACCCGGCTCAATATCGCAGCTATTTCCGCACGCGTAATGCCGCGCTCCGGTTGGAAGGAACCATCCGGATAGCCCGCCATGTACGGCTTGTGTTCTCCAGAATCAATGACATTCGGCTGCATTTTGAAGTTGTACTGTACAATCGACTCACCGACATGAATATTTCCTCCGCGGACATAACTGTTATCTCCATGCGCTTCGTCGCGTGCATCCTTGCGGCTGTCATAGGTAACATAACCGTCTTTCTCCGCGATGATGTAGTAATCCCCGTCAGGGAATACCATCCAGCCATATTGCCCTTCATCGTTGCTTGATTGCGGATCATGGTTCTTGTTCGGTGCAAAGTCCGGAAGCTCCGGAAGCACGACCACATCGCCCGCTTTTCTTCCCTTCGAACGATTTAGTTCCGTATCCGCCCAATGCAGCGTGACCTTCGCTCCCGCTACCTTGCTGCCGGTAACAGCGTTCGTTATAGTGCCATAAGGGTCGATCAGATCCGACTTGAGCGTCGCACTTCCATCGCTCTTGATCGTCAGCGTCGCAACGCGGCCTGCCAATTTCTCTCCTGTTGGCGCGATGACGCTTAATACAACCTTGTATTCCCCTGCCGGTACGTTCGGCAGACTGAAGCTGCCTGCTGCATTAATGGAGAATTCCGGAATATTCAGCGGCTCTCCGTCCGCCGTTAAGATTTGGGCAGACATGGAAAGTCCGGTCCCGACGATTTTTGTGATTACTGTTTTGGCTCCACTGCCTACGGTGCCCGGATCCGATTCCAATACGAGTGTAACGTCCTGAACCGGCGGCGTAGTGGCGCCATTTCCTTGATACGGCTGCGGATTAACCAAAGCGCTTGGTCCGCTTACGACTGGCGCTCCTGTCGGGTTGCCCGTCAAGGACTTTGGCGTGACTTCGAAGAACAGATATTTGCCCACGTCCCCGCTTGCGATCGGGTAGGTTTTGCCTGTCGCTCCGGTTATGGGCTCCTTGCCGCTGCCGTCGGCCTTGCTGCCTCTGTACCACTGATAGACAGGCTCGTTCTCCAGATCGCCCTCATTATCCGAGTACGTGTAATTACCGGTTACTGTCTGTCCAGCAGTTGCCGTGCCCGTGATAGCTGCATCCGCCGCTTCAGGCGCGTCATTCCCTACCAGGGCGCCGGGGCTGCTGACAACCGCCTCACCTGTCGGATTACCTGTTGACGCCTTGGGAGTAACCTCGAAGAACAGGTACTTGCCGTAATCTGCATTTGTGATTGTGTAATCAGCAGCTGTCGCCCCGTCAATCGCGATTTTATCGCTGCCGTCGGCATTGCTGCCTCTGTACCACTGATAGACAGATCCGCTTTCCAGATCGCCTTCATCATCGCCATAGGTGTAGGCTCCGGTTACCGTTTCTCCGGTCTTGACACTGCCCGTGATGCTCACATCTGCTGCTTCCGGCGCTTCATCGTTTACCAGGACCCCCGGACTTATAGCAGTTTCTCCTGTCGGAGTACCTGTCTCTGCTTTCGGAGTGACCTCAAAGAACAGATACTTGCCGTAATCTGCATTTGTGACCGTGTAGTCAGGGTCAGACGCTCCTTCAATCAGCACCTTGCCGCTGCCGTCTTCTGAGCTGCCTCTGTACCATTGATATACCGATCCGGTTACACTCTCCGGATCTCCGTCCTCATCCGAATACGTATAGCTGCCTGTTAGCTTGGTTCCGATCTTTGCCGTTCCGGCGATCTCTACGTCAGCCGCTTCAGGCGCATGATCATTCACCTTGTCAGTTGGACCACTTGGAACCGGCACTCCGACCAGTGCACCCGTCTCTGCGATGGGGGTTACTTCGAAGAACAGATATTGTCCATAGTCTTCATCTGTGATCGTGTAATCAAGGTCTGTCGCTCCTTCAATCAGCACCTTGCCGCTGCCGTCTTCCGAGCTGCCTCTGTACCATTTGTATACGGAACCGGTTACACTCTCAAGATCGCCGTCCTCATCCGAGTACTGATAGCTGCCTGTTAGTGTTTCTCCCAGCGTTGGTGTCCCGGTGATATGGACATTCGATGCAACTGGCAGTTTACCGTCAACACCGAAGAAAATATCATCCAGAAAATTACCGGATGAACTGTTGCCGACAGATACCGCTGTGAAAGCGAAGCGGGTTGTAGTTTGATTTGCAGGCACGATATAGGTCCCTGAATAGTATCCCCAGTCCGGTATACCATCGACCATGGTAAACGAATTGTTATACGGACTGGTAATTACGGTCGGTGCCCCGTTCTGTCCGATTCGTTTCGTGTAGGAGGCAGCGCCCGGGACTTCCTCAACGGAATAAGTGGTGCCGGTCACCGTGAATTGATCGATACTGCCGATCTGAAGCTTCATCTCATCTTGTCCTGTGGGAGCTCCCTCCCTTGCACGATGGGCAAGATGCCAGGTCAGCACATCACCGGGTTGCGTTGTGACATCCTGATACAAGGTAGAGAATTGAGTTGCATTCAGCTCTGCGAATTGATTCCCTTTTGCGGATAGAACAGGTATAGTTCCACCACCAGCAGCGCCGCTTCTCCAAATTTCTATCAGGTTATCTGTCGCTGTAGTCAGCCATATTAAAGTGGGCTCGGATCCTCTGGGCAGCTGCCTGGTTTCCAGCTGAATCACCCGATCCTCAAAGCCGCCATTCTGGATCAGATTTCCTCCTGTATCCGGAGCCGGACCGGGTTCCGCGTGGGATGAAGGAACAAAATAAAACGCCTGTACAGCGATCAAAAAAGACATAAGCATGGCCAATTTATTACGGTAGATTCGCCAATTCATTAAATACCCATTCCCTTCAATAAAGAGTTAACGTTGGGCTGCCCCAACGAGTGATACCTAGACAGCAGCAGATAGTACGTTCGCCCCGATTAATTACTCATGTTGCCATCTCCTGTTGATGGTTTTTCCCTCCCAATATAGCAAAATAGTCACACATTCATTGACATACTTTGCTAAATTTCTACAAATTCCCCCTTTGAAATATATTAATCCTATAAACTGTACAAAAACTGAACAATTCCCCGTTTGCTTGCAAAAAGAGCCTTGCTCAAAAGAAATGAGCAGAGCCTCACTGTGGAAATCGAAGTTTTAAGGCGGGTATTACCGCAAAGGCAGCATCCCGGGAGGAACTCCGGGGATGCTGCCTTTTTCTTTTGAACCGCGCTTGGAGCGCTCTTTCAATTTGTACATGACCCTGTGCCAATTGGTATAATAAGAGGGAAGGAGCGTGTGACTGATGATTCGATATATTGATCAATATATTCGCAGTGAGGAAGAGCGGATGCGGGCCGGCAAAGTAGAGGAGCTGGCTGCCCGTTTCGCGGAAAGGGCCGCACGGCATGACCATGAAGGATCTTTCCCGTTTGAGAATTTTGCCGACCTGCGGGAGGCCGGATATTTAAAGCTGACAGTCCCTCAGGAATTCGGCGGGGACGGGCTCTCGCTTTACGACCTCGTGATGCTGCAGGAACGGCTCGCGTATGGGGATGGTTCGACCGCATTGGCCGTCGGCTGGCATATCGGGCAGGTTCTTCATCTCCGGACAACCCGAAAATGGCCGCAGAACATTTTTGCCGATTTATGCCGCTCTATCGTGAAGGATGGGACCATGATCAATACCTTTGCCAGTGAAGCGGCAACCGGCAGTCCCAGCCGGGGCGGACGGCCCGAGACAACGGCAGTTGCCATAGAGGGGGGATGGCGGATTACGGGGCGCAAAACATTCAGCACGCTTTCGCCGATTCTCGACCGTTTTGTCGTATCGGCTTATATCCCGGATGAAGATTGTACGGGCGACTTTCTTGTTCATCGGACAGACCGGGTGACCGTTGTGGAAACCTGGGACACGCTCGGGATGCGCGCAACCGGGAGCCATGATGTGGTGTTGGACGAGGTTTTTGCAGGCACGGATATGCGGCTTTCCGGAAAAGGCATGGACGACGGGGGCGGCTGGCTGCTGCATATTCCGGCATGCTATATGGGCATTGCCCTGGCTGCACGGGATTACGCCCTTGAATTTGCCCGCTCCTACCGTCCCAATAGCCTGGCCGAACCAATCGCCTCTATCCCCTCGGTCCAGCACTTGATCGGGGAGATGGAAGTCGAACTGCGAACCGCCCGTTCGCCCCTGTATGCAGCGGCGGACCGCTGGGACCGGGAGAAGGAGAACCGGCCCTCCCTGAAACCGGAGCTCGGCTTGGCCAAGTATGCAGTCACCAATAACGCCATCAAAGTCGTGGACCTCGCGATGCGGATTGTCGGTGCTTCAAGCTTGTCCCGCAAGCAGCCCCTGGAACGGTACTACCGGGACGTTCGCGCAGGCCTGCATAATCCGCCGATGGATAATATGGTCCTTAACAGCTTGGCCGCTGCCGCTTTAGGCGAGAGGTCCCTGTGAAACGGGGAGGAAACGCTGCAAAAAGAAACTTGCTTCATCCTTTGGACGATGCAAGTTTCTTCTCTCTGAACTTATAGAAATTCAAGTGTTATGCGTTGAACAAATCATGGAGAGCTTGCGCCCGTTCCCCAGTGTTTCCCTTGAGAAAATATTCATGTCCGCCAAATCTGGCAAGCGCCTCTTGATCCGGCTGCCATACCCATTCGTCGATTTCAGTCTGGCAGCGGTGGGCGCGGAATGCCGCAAGCTTCGCCTCCAGATGAGCATGCACGTCGATTTTGACGACGTCTTTGCGGGTATAACCGTACCGCTCCGGACGCTCCATCGCATCGCCGAACGTAATGAAGTACAGATTTCCCCTATGCCCGGTTTGTTGAAAAGCGGCTGTCGTCGCTTTTCCGATCGCGCAATGATCCGGGTGTCCGCCCAGCTTTTCATGAAAAGTAAGAATGACGTCCGGATCGACTTCTTGGATCAAGCCGGCAATTCGCGCCGTCAGCTCGGCCTCATCGGCAAATTCAACCGTCTTGTCGCGGATATCGAGGAAGATGAGACGCCCGATACCCAGGCTTGTACACGCTTGCTGCAGCTCTATTTCGCGGGCGGCTGCCATCGTTTCCCTGTTGAGATACGGCGGATTGCCCATTCGGCGCCCCATTTCGCCACGGGTGGCGCTCACCAGCGTAATGTCGACTCCTTCGCTGGCATATTTCGCTAGGGTGCCGCCGCAAATAAACGACTCGTCGTCAGGATGCGCAAAAACCGCCAGGAGCTTGCGCAATGGTGTTTTTTCGATGCTGTTCATTCCGGAAATGGCTCCTTTCCCAGGTGCAGGGCGACATTCATCCGCCCTCTGTCGTCATAGCCGGCCAGCAGAAGACGGCCGTTCCCGTCTACCTCATAATGCGTGAGGGCTTCCATACGGAGCCACCCGTGTCCATCGAAGCGAATTGCGGCGCGAAAAGGACCATCCCCGGCCACATAGGCATGGGTAACCTTGACCTTGAAATTGCGGACGAAAACAAATGAAGTCGCCTCGCTGTGAATATAGGCGTCAGCCCCGACGAAGGTTCGAAGCTCGGCCTCCACCTGAGGCTTGATTATTTTGATCATCACGTTTGGTTCTCTTTTCTTAAAGGGATTTTTTATTGCAACATAATAATATCACAATATTCATATGAAATCTGTTTCATATTCATACAAAGGATGGAGCTGATTGCGATTAAAACCAAAATTCAAACCCAATTTTTTTTATATTATCTTTTTCTTTCCGTAATTCCGCTTTTGGCGCTTTCCTATTATTCCTACTATAATATCAAGACAAACACGCAGCAGGATTTGGTCAATACGATTTCATTCGATATGCGGCAAAGCCAGTCTTCCCTCGATAATTTGTATACAAGGTTCCAAAAATATACCGATATCCTGTCCAACTCCACCACGTTTTACAATGCGGTGATCTCCACATCCAATGATATGAAGAATGGGAAGATCCAGCAGGCCAAATACAGCGGTGCGATTAATCTTGATCCGCAAATCAAAAGCTTGTTCGCAACGGACGATGTGATCTCTGCCGCAATGGTCGTTATTGACGGGCGGGTCGTATACAGCTATAAGGATTTTGTATCCATTATGAATAATTTCGAAGATAACCCAATTATTGTAAATACAAAAAATACGCCCAACATGCACTGGTTCAGCAATCAGTCCAGCCCATTCGGTTTGTTCGACGGGAATTATACGATCATTACCAAAAACATCTATGACATCATTGGAAACAACCCGACGGAGAGCATCTGTCAATTTGTCATCCTGATTAATCAGCAAAAGATTACCGATCTATTAAACGATCATCTTCGATTTGCGGACAGCATCATTCGGGTTATAGATGAAAACGGTAACATGATTGCCGGCAATGACAGCGTTCCCCAGACAAGCGAAGAGCATTTTAATAAAATTATCCAACAGATGCCTTCCGATCAAAATTCAACCCATACGAAGTATATCGATAACTATCTCGTTTTACAGAGCTTTTCAACCACTTCCAATTGGCATATCGTTCAGCTGTCTCCTTCCAAGCATGTAACAAAAGCATCCTCATCCATTATTTTCTTTACCATTTTTCTGATAGCGGGCCTGCTGATCATCATGTTCCTGTTTTCTTTCTTTATTTCCAAAGAGATTATACTTCCCATCAAGCGTCTGGCCCATGCCATGAAAAAGGTTGGCGAGAAGAATATTAAAATTGAAATCGTTCAGCATTCAAAAAATGAAATCGGAGAAATCATCAGCGGATTTAATCAGATGGTAAAAAGAATCGACAATCTGTTTACACTTACGATTGAAATCGAAGGCAAGAAGCGAAAGTCCGAGATTGACATGCTCAAATATCAGATCAATCCTCATTTCTTATATAACACCATCAATTCCATCCGCTTCTCTGCCATGAATCACAAGGATGAAATAACGGCCACGATGCTGGTAACCTTGAGCCGTCTGCTTCGGAATACCCTGAGCCATACAAGCCATGTTATTCAATGGGGGGAAGAAATCCAAAACATCAAGGACTATATTATGCTGCAGCAGCTTCGGTATGATAACCAATTAAATGTAGCGTATAATATAGGAGAAAACACACAACATTTGTTTGTGCCCCATATGATTTTGCAGCCTATCGTCGAGAATTCCATCATGCATGGATTAAATCAGAAATTAAACTCGGGGGCTTTTGCAAGCGTCGTCATCTCTTCCTATTTAAAAGATAATCATATCCATATCATTTCTGTTTACGATAACGGGGTCGGTATTGCGGACTCTATCATGGAGAATATATTGGAGCATAATTCAACGACTGTTTCGGATTCTCTGCAAATCGGTTTAGTCAATATTCATAAACGAATCAGACTCCAATACGGAGAGCCCTATGGAATCGAGCTGGAAAGCGCAGCAGGCGAATATTCCAACGTGAAAATCATTTTGCCTGTACTAAAGAATATCGAGGATGAGCTTCCCATTTCGTTTGAACACATCGAAAACTATTCCTAATAGAAACGGGTGAAGGATTACGGTTAACGTTATTATTGTGGATGATGAGCCCTATGTCAGACAGATGATCAAAAGCATGATTCATTGGAAGGAGTTATCGCTGGAATTGGTGGGCGAGTTCTTCAATGGCGAGGACGCCTATAAGCGGATCATTGAGGACAGCAGCATAGAGCTGGTTATTACTGATCTGAGGATGCCGGTCATGGATGGACTGGTTCTGATCAAAGAAGCTTTAGCCATCCGGAGCGAATTAAACTTTATGGTTATCAGCGCCTATGACGATTTTCATCTAGTCAAGGAAGCGTTCATGCTTGGCGCCAAAGATTATTTATTGAAGTCCGAGATGACTGAGGATCATATTTATAATACCTTGTCCAATCTGCGATTACACGACAGCAAAACCTCTGCAGCCGGACTTGAATTCAAGCCTGACACTTCCAGCCGGGAGGCGGAGCCCTATTCCAGCGGAGAACTGATGAAGGAAAACCTGCTCAGCAGGCTGGCTGCGGGAAATATAAAGGCTAGCGATATCGGTACTCTCCAGGAATTACTGTGCAAGAATGAACCGAAGCGACTAGCGCTGACGATATTGAAACTGAATAAAATGGATATTCATGCCGCCCTTCCCGAAGCATCCTTCAAGCATGACATTTCAGAATATCTATCCCATACCGAAGAGCTGCTGGCCCCCGGGAGTGAAGTGCGTTATGAAATTGTTCAGACTTCACCCTATGAGTATTTAATCCTTCTGCTCTATTCCAGGCATGAATCAGACTCTTCGATCATGAAACATTTAAAGCATGTATATGACAGCTTTCGTCCCCCGGGCTTCAATATTAATCTGGGCTTGAGCCGTATCGCTTCTGATTTTGCCCGACTTCCCGAGCTCATTCATGAGGCGCGGATTTCCACCGACTACTGTTTTGTTGCAGGCAATGGGTCGATCATCCGGTATACGGCACAATTTGATGAAACGCCTCCTTTGGAAATCGATGTTATGAAGCAAATTTCCATGCTGAAGAAGCTGCTCAATTCCATCCTTTTTGATAACGGCAAAGCGGATATAAGCAAAATTATGGTCGTTCCCGGATCTGTAAGCGCCAGCCATATTCATGCCATTATGGACCTTTATATGAAATATCATTTTATCCTGATCGATTTTGCGCTGCAAAATGGACTGCATGGCGAAATTCGTGCTTTAAGCCATGAGTATGAAAAGCATTTGAAATTTTACGGCGACCTGAACTCGTTGAACAAGTGGCTTGCTTCCGTCATGTCACGGGTTCAGGGCCGCAAAGGCGAGAATTCGGTCATCAACCAGGTAAAGCACTTTGTTGAAGAGAATTATACCTGCGATATCAGCCTGCAATCCGTCGCCCTTAAGTTTAATATCAACAGCAGTTATCTCAGCCGCCTTTTCTCGGAAACAGAGAATACCAATTTCATCGATTATTTAGCGCATATCCGAATTACCAAAGCGATTGAATTCATCAAAACATCGAATCTGAAGATATATGAAATCTGTGAAAAAGTAGGCTATACTTCGCCAGAGCATTTCAGCAGAACCTTCAAAAAAATTACGGGAAAAAGCCCGAAGCAGTTCATGGATGGGCGGGAATAACAAAAAAAATCTGCCGAAGTCAAATTCGGCAGATTTTTTGTATTGCGGTTTAGGCGAGCAGCTTGTAATCTCCGGCGTGCTAGATTTTTAAAGTGCTTGTGCCAGCCTTGAGTTTGAATTTTCCGGGCTGCGCCTGGTTATCCGGCGAGGTCTTAAAATAACAGCTGGCATCGGAGGTGTTGTGTACCGTAATGCTGCCGTCCTCCAGATTCAACAGGCTGTCATTTTTCAGCATGGAAGAGATGTAACAAATGCCGTCAATTTTCAACAGGCTGCCATTATGCTGCGCGACTTGAAGGATTTTACCGTCATGGCTGCTCTTGATGTAAATGATAAACGCATCAGTCTCTAAATTTTTGTACGTAAGGGAGGAATTCTGATGCATGACTCTTCCGTCTGCGCGTATATTGCAAATGATGCGTTCCGTGCCGTCTTCTCTTTCAATAATGACTTCCTTGGCCCATTCGCCCTCGTCAGCTGTAATTCGAACCTCGCTGGCGCTGCCCGAAGGCAGCTTGAAGCAATGAATGAACTTCTCCCGCCGTTCCTCCGTAGGCGTTGAAATTTGCAAATATTCAACCTCCGGCTGGACCGGCGCAGCGGAGCCTCCATTCTTGATTTCATGAGCGTATCCGGACTGCAGCTGCCACTCTTTATTTCGCGGGAACAAGCTGTGTATTTCAAGCTGCACGCCATGGCTGGTCAGAACAGCGAGACTCGCATCCCGTTCCACTTTCCCGTTCACATGAAGATTATAATGCAGATTTCCCTCTTCATAGGTAAACAGATCGTCGATCATGACAATCATATCTTTGATAAAGATGACATGGCGGTAATATCGCTGGAACTGGTTAATGAAAGGGCCGGCGCAATCCGCAAGAAGATATTTATACGGTTCCGTCGACAGAAAAGCCGGGAAATTGCCCATATACTTGGTGCCATGATACCTGATATCGTCCGGCACCTGACCGCCGTTGAAATGGATCACATTATGCGCCTGGGGCTTAATATAGTACTGCACATAATTCGGATCGCCATAGCTGCAGTTGCCCGAATCCGTTATAAACAGCTGTCCTCTGCAGGCAAGCTCGAACGTTCCGGCATCATCATGATTGTGATTCCAGCTTTCACCCGTTTTCATCATAAAAGAAGTGTCGTCCGCCGTAAAACCGCTGCGTATGATGGCATATCCCGAATCATGAAAGATCCTTTCTCTGGGCGGCCGCCAACCGCTCGAGGCTATATCGGGATTATAAAAATAGAATTCATAGGGCAAAGCAAGCCGGGCGTTCAGTTGTTTGAAGTTCTCCTGCGTCCAGGATTTGTTGAATTTGCCGCATAAATAAAAAATATACTGGCTGTGCCTCTCAATTTTAAGAGAGATGTCTCCAAAATCGGCAAGCCTCGGTCCATCCCACAGCCTATGAAAAAAGGATGAATAGAAATCCGCCGTCTTTTCCTCCAGCTCGCTGAAATCCAAAGCTTCCAGTTGATCATCTTTTTTCAATATTTCATTGAATATACAGTAATTGGAGAAGGCATACATAAAATACCCGACATACTCTATGTAGTCCCCGTCACTTCCGAAGTTGGCCTTCTTGTTTTGCAGGACATTCCCAGGGTAATCCATCCATTCTCTTAACGAATCCATAATTTGATCCAGGCAGGAGTCAAATTGGGGGATTCTGCTTTTACCGGCTGTAAGTAAAACTACGCCCATTCCGCTTATACAGACATTCCACCAATTATGACCCATCGTATCCAGAGCGTTCACATGGTTTTCCGGTGACAGCCATTCCTCGTACAAGGGATAAAAGCTGTTATGGAGCAATCTAGAGGTTACTTCCTGAATATACTCCTCCGGCATTTGAGCTTTTATATTCTCTAATGCAATCGCAATATGCACGCCTATATCAGCCGTAGTCAGATCCGACTTCCACACCTTGAAGTTTGGCCCCAGATTGGACCAGCTGTCAGCGCTGCATACTGCGGAAATCAATCCTTTCACAATCGGCAGAAGGCTGCTGTCAGGTTCGAGAAGATAAAGAAAAGAGGCGTTAACGCTTAATTCCGACAGCTCTCTTGTCAAGACAGTACGTTCATAATACGCTTTCTCCTCGTCAGCCGCCCGATGGTTTAATTCCAGAAGAAGCTTATGCTTCTCCTGGACAAATGTATAATCAATGGACAGGATGTCTTTTTTCAGCAGCTCAAAACTATTGGCCGCATAGGGATCCTTACGGATAGCGTCCCGAATCCGCGCGATCGAATGATGATCAAATAACATATTCATCCTCCCTCTTTCGTCCAAAGCCGTTTCCAGGCTTTAATAGCTGATCCTGATCGTTTTGATCTCAAACGGCTTAAAGCTCAGCTGCATATCATTCTTATCCTCCAGCTCCTGAATTTCTTCCTCCAGCATGTTGGTCACTGCGGCCCGCCTGACAGCTTGACCGAAGACCAAATATGAATTCGTATACGTGCCTTCCGCTTCATACAGTCTGATTACATAGGCTTTATCATTATCTTCGCATGGCTTGATCGCCTCAATGATGATATTGGGCGCGCTGACGCTGATAAACTTTTCAAAGCTGCATTCGCCCGAAATAATAAGCGGCTTGTAATTGAATTCGTAGGCGGGCTTGATTACGGAATCCGCATCAAATCCGCTGTTATGCGGCAGAAAAGCATAGGAGCACATATGCTCCCCCTTGTCTCCGCGGTAATCCGGACGGCAGCCGCCTTTATGCAAGGTCAGGGTAAGCTGTGAATGATGGACAGATATGCCGTATTTGCAGTCATTCAAGATACTGACGCCGTATCTGTTTTCCGAAAGATCAGTATATTTGTGGTTGCAAACCTCGAACTTTGCTTTCTCCATATCCGTATTCCGTGTTGTCGGACGCTTGATGTACCCGAATTGCAGCTCCTGTCTCGCAAAATCCGCAAACACATTCGTATCGAATACGGTCTTCAGCAGTCTGTGATCGTCCTGCCAATCCATCAAGGTTTCGAATTTCACCTGCCTGCTGCCGCTGTAAAAAATCATGTCCTGAATCAGGCTTGATTTGGCAGTCAGCTTATAGCGGTTGCGGATTCTGAACTCGACGTGTCCATCTGATATGACTTCGCTACCCAGAAGAACAGCGCTATCCTTGAACTTAAGCTCAATATCGGCGTCGATGTCCCAGCTGTCCCAGGCTGTAGGCACATCCTCGGCGATAAGCAGCGTATTCAGGGCATAGCCCTGGCCTCTCAGCTCCCTGTTCAGGCTCTTGTCGATAAAGGACGCCATGTATTTTCGCTCATCGAGAACCACTTTGTATAATGGCGTTTCCAGGACAGTGCCGTCATAAGTAAAGCAGGAGCCTTCAGCGGGATAGCCTTCCACCCGTTCAAGCACCACAGAGGACAGAGCTTCCAGCTTTACGCCCGAAACAGCCAGCTTGCGATGGCCCGAAATATCCGTTACAATTTGCTGATTGTAGCCTCCTTTTACAACATACCCCTCCACATCATCCAGATAGATGACATCGCTGCGGTCGAAGGATAAGCTGTTGAGGACCGAAATGCTGTTCTCCGCAGCTTTGGCCGGAACGGCCTGTCTGATTAATTCATCGGCGGCTTGAATGATATGCGTTGTTTCCGCGATGCTCCGGTCATGGACCGCCGGAATGGACGTGCCTGGCAATATATCATGAAATTGATTGACAAGAAGCGTCTCGACAAGAGGCTTGATATGCGTATCGATGCATATGGCATCATGATGGACGGCGTTCCGGACTGTGAGATATTCCAGATCATGCAGCCGTACTTCCGACAATCTGTTATTGCGTTTGATCGTATGCTGGTTCGTGAGCGTTCCCCGGTGAAGCTCCAGATAGAGCTCGCCCGCATATACGGAAGGGTTTGTCAGCGACTGCTCCAGCCTTTGCATAAATTCGCCCACGAACATCGTCTCCACCTTCGGACAGCCTTCCAAATCGGCCGATCTCCGGGCCATCTCAATCATTTCAAATTGCGGCCCCCCGCCGCCGTCGCCGTAGCCGTAAGCCAGCAGCCGCATATTCGATACCGTCTTGTCGGTTATCGCGTCTCTGGATTTATGGCCGTCAAATACGGAGTCGATGCAGGTTTCCGGATCCGGCCACAAATGGGTTTTGTTCAAATGCGTCAGCACTCTCGTACCGTCCAGCCCCTGCCAGTAAAAGGTGTCGTAAGGGAATTTATTCGTATCGTTCCACGCCATTTTGGTCGTAAGGAAATAATCGACCCCGCAGCCCTTCATAATTTGCGGAATGGAAGGGCTGTATCCGAACGTATCCGGCAGCCAAAAGCAGTTGGATGTGTAGCCGAAATGCTCCCGGGTAAACCGCTGCCCCCACAGAAACTGCCGCAGCATCATTTCCCCGCCTACCAGATTGCCGTCGCACTCAATCCAGACCGCTCCATTCGGTTCATATCTGCCCGCTTTTACCGCGTCTTTTATTTTTTCGAACAACTCGGGATAATGGTCCTTGATCATCTTTCCGTGATAAGCGGAGCTCTGTACAAATTTGTACTCCGGATACTGCTCCATCAAGCTGATTTGATTGGAGTAGGTGCGGGTGCATTTCTTGATCGTTTCCTCGATGGTCCAGCGCCATGCCGTATCCATATGGGAATGGCCGATAACGGCCGCTATGGGGGCGAGTGAGGTATTCTTGTGTTGATATAAGGTTTTGATTAATTCGCTGGCCTGTCCAACGGCATCATTGAATATTTCCTGCTCGATATTGTCGGGAGAATAATAAAGAATCTCATGGATCTGCGTTAATGTTTTGATGAGGTTGGCCCTGACAAAGCTGTTCTTGTCCAATGCGCCGGCCATTTGATTGAAGGTTTTCAGATCGAAGTAAAAATCCGCCATTTTATCGTTTTTCACGCAGATTTCCATCGATATGTATTTGTGCATATAGTCGGAGCGCGGTGTTGCGGCCAGGGGCTGGCTCGCAATGGAGAAATGACCCGCATAGGATTCCAATGCAATGTCGATGATTTCTCCGCGCTCTGCATCTGATTTGAGCAGATCGCAGTAGTGATTGCCATGGCTTGCCGTAAATATCCCGAAAGGCGCTCCATTGACCCACAGAAGCGATTCATGTCCTCCGACATGCGGTTTAAGAAAGAGGGCTTGATGCTCCAATCCGTCCTTAACCCGGTACTCGCCCTTAAACCAGCAATAATTCCCCTCGCCGCCCCAGCTCTCGCCTGAATCGGCCCTGCTGAACAGATGGCTTTGCGGTATTTGATGGAGTCTTTCCGGCGTCCGGTACATTTCAACCTCGAAGGTATCCACCTTGGTGAAGATGTAAGGTTCTATCGTTTGCTCAAAACGCTTCAGCTTGCCCAGCATTCGTTCGGTCTGTTTTTCGTTCAGCATATCTATCTCCTCATTTCGTTTACTGATAGTGAAAAGGACGGGCTGCGCATGCGGAACCGTCTTCCGATCGCTGTTGTACCCCTGAATTTTTTTATTTTGGATACCTTTAGCTGTTAAATTCGGGGTACAAAGGCGAACGCTTGCGCTTCTCCAGACTGTTTCCGCCTGCTCCGCCTGTTATTCACCGGTTTGCGAGAAATATAAAGGTAGTATGAGATCGGTAGAAAGCTGATCTCATACTACCTTTTTTTGATTAAAAACGACATAAAACCTTTAAAACCATGCTGCTCCGCCGGTTAATCACCGGACTTACTTGTTATACAATCTGTTGGCGCTTGAGACCAGTTCATCGCCGATTTGTTTTTTCCAATCCGCAATAAAGCTGTCAAAATCTTCGATTTTCTTCTCGCCCACGATGACGGAGGTGAACATGGTGTTCCATTGCGTCAGGTACGTTTGGTTGCGGACATCGAGATTTTCGCCGGCTTCAGACGTAATCGGGCCTTCTACTGTCGGCTTATCCGTTGTAACCAGATAGTCGACATTCTTCTTGCTGTATAATCCGTTATCGTCAAAGAGCAGCTTCTGTCTGTTTTCTTGAACAAATGGAGGAAGAACGACTTTGTTCACTTCATCTGTCGCATCGAACCCGCTGTTGAAGGGCCATCCGAAGCCTTCTTTGGCTTTGGCGTCATTGGTTGAAAACTCCTGCTTCGTAACCATAGCGCCGTTAACCGTCGTATAATGAGTATCCTTCAAGCCATATTTGACAAGCGTATACATCTGCGGATCGCTGAATATTTTATCCCATGCTGTCAGGATGGCATGCAGCTTGTCTCTGTCCTGCTCTAATTTTTTGCTGAAGAAGGTTATATTCGTGAACATCGGTGCATTGGCAACAAGCGCCTTGCTTCCGTCTCCCAGGGTTGGGAATGGCGCCCAATCGAGCTTGGCATTCGGGAAATTGGCCGTTAACTGGGCGCCGATGCTTCCTTCATCGAAAGGCGGGCTTATCTGGAAAGTGGTGTTGTAGTATTGGTAAAAGAGCGCATTTCCCTTTACAAACTCATTCACCGGCGCCGATGTGTTTTGATACATCGTATAATATTCAGGGTTAATGTAACCGGCTTCATACCATTTGTTAAGCTGAATAAGCGCATCTCTCATTCCAGGCATAAATGGCGCATACTGAATCGTGTTATCCTTGTAGACCCATGCGTCGCGCCTTACACCATATGCGGACAGGAAGTAATACATTGCCTGGCCTTCTCCGCCGTTTTGAACGGTGATCGGGTAATTGTCGGGATATTTCTCCTTATACTTTTTCAACACATTATCCCAATCCGCAATCGTTTTGGGCATACCGACCCCAAGCTCCGCCAATATATCCGAACGGACCGCAACGCCATAGGGCAAGGAGTTGCCCAGGGCGCCATTGCTGAACCCTTTAAGCTGCCCGTCCTTGGACCATAAATCCAGGACATGGTCTTTTTGAGCGCCCGCTCTGCTGACAAATGACGCATAGATATTGGGGGCATACTGCTTGACTTCGTCTTCCGTCAAATTTGCGGCTGTGTTAAAGAGAGCGTCGCTGCTGGATGTATAGCCGCTGTACACATCAGGCATATCGCCCGATGCCACGAAGAGGTTGAGCTTGGTATCGTAATCGGCATCGGGAACGGCGGTTATTTTCAGATTGAGACCAAGCTTTTCATTCACCTGCTTCATGACTTCAGAATTTGGATCAGGCTGAATTCTTGTGGTAAATACATTGACGGTGTAATCGTTCTTGGTCTGGCTTGATTGTGTGTCCGCCGCCTGCCCTGCCGGTTCTGCAGCCTGATTCTTGTTATTGTTGGATGACGTGCAACCCGAAATAACAATCGTGCCGGCAATGACCATGGAAAGTGATGCTGAAAGCCATTTGACATTTTTCATCGATGATTTTCCCCTCTTCTTGGATATGATTTATATGTGAAGACA
Organism: Paenibacillus sp. JT22N12; assembly: GCF_056269365.1. Classification (NCBI taxonomy): domain Bacteria; kingdom Bacillati; phylum Bacillota; class Bacilli; order Caryophanales; family Paenibacillaceae; genus Paenibacillus; species Paenibacillus sp. JT22N12. Next base: position 160,752 of record NZ_JBWDNU010000005.1, read on the forward strand.
TTGAAGCCCAATTAACCTTTTACGGCGCCGATCATAATCCCTTTGACAAAATATTTTTGCAGGAAAGGATAAACCATAATGATCGGGAGGGTAGTAACGAGCAGTATGGCCGCTTTTACCGATTCCGCGGTGTAATTTTGCCCGGAGCTGTCTACGATCTCTCCTCCTCTTACACTCGCCATCGCAGCATCCTGGGCATTATTAAGCACATCTCTCAAGAGGATTTGCAATACCTTGATTTCGCCATTCGATATATAAATCATCGCGTCGAACCAGGCATTCCATTGGCCTACCAGAGACCACAAGGTTATGGTTGCGATAATAGGCGTTGACAGCGGCAAAACAATTTTGAAGAAAATGGTAAAGTCATTGGCTCCATCCATATAAGCGCTCTCTTCAACCTCAACAGGCAAAGAAGTGAAGAAATTTCGGATAATTACGATGGTATACGCACTGCAAAGCCCGGGAAGTACCAGTGACCATATGGAATTGAGCATATGCAGCTCTTTCACAAGCAAATAGGTCGGAATCAGTCCGCCTCCAAAAAACATCGTGAAAATAATCAAGCCCATCCACATTTTTCTTCCGAGCAGATATCTTTTCGACAGCGGATAGGCAAGCATGGCCGAAACGACTACCGTAAGAACGGTTCCCAGCACGGTGCGCAGGATAGTCCAGTAATAGGCTTCCAATATGGAGCCCGTTGCAAAAATCTGCGTATAGGAGTCAAAGGTAGGGTTGCTGGTAAACAGGTGAAGCCCGATTTCGCCCGATTCATTGGACGGACTAAGCGAAATCACGATTTGCTGGACGAATGGAAATACAACAGTCAGACATATGAACACCATTAGGGAGATATTAAAGATATCAAATGCTCTTGCCCCTATGCTTTTTTTCATGTGTACACTCCTTTATTCCGTTAAAAGCTAGAAGACCGTATAATTAGAAAGCTTGCCTACGATCCAGTTGGCAGCCAATACAAGTATGAGCGCAATAACGCTTTTCGCTATGCCGACTGCAGTGGAGAAGCTGTATTGCATTTCCACGAGGCCGACCCGGTATACAAATGTATCGATGATATCAGCCGTTGGCATGACCATGGAATTGTAAAGGTTAAAGATCTGATCGAAGCCTCCATCCAGAATCCCGCCGAGTCCAAGGACAAAAAGCATGGCTATGGTAGGCAATATACTGGGGATCGTAATATATAGACATTGCTTAAACCGTCCTGCGCCATCGATGGTTGCAGATTCATACATATCCGTGTTTATCCCGGCGATGGCGGCTAAATAGATGATGCTGCTGTACCCGATTTCCTTCCACACATTGGAAACCAGCAAGATTTGCAGAAAAGATTTGCTGTCGCCGAGCAGCACTTGTGGCTTCCAGCTAAAGGTATCCGCCAATAATCCATATAAACCGTAGCTTGGCGATACCAGTTGAAATATCAGGCCCGCTACAATAATCCAGGAAAGAAAATGCGGAAGATATGAAATCGTTTGCACAATGCGCTTGAATTTGTTGGAAACCAGTTCATTCAACAGCAGGGCAAAAATGATCGGTGTAGGAAAACCTACGAGAATCTTCAGCAGACTAATTTTCACTGTATTTCCCGTGACGGTCCAAAAATATTTCATTTCAAACATCTGGTGGAAATACTTGAAGCCTACCCACGGACTTCCGAATATGCCCACCTGCGGGTCATACTCCTTAAAAGCAAGAAGAATGCCATACATCGGACCGTATCTAAACAGTAAGAAATAAATGAGACCGGGCAGCAGCAGCAAGAATAGAAATCTCTGCTTCATTAAAGTTGGAAGTATGCCTGTTCTCTTTTTAGGATTATGGATATTTAATCCAATTTTCCCATTTAATGCACTCACGCTCATCTCCTGCCTCTCTTGTTTGTTAACATCTTAAGAAAATGCTTATCCTTCATGCCGCATGAATCTGTCCACACAGCAATGGAATCGCTTTCGTTTCTTTCCCTTCACTTCATTGCCTGTATTTATTGTAACGCTTTCATATTTTAAAGGAATGATTTTTCTTTACAAAACTTGATGTATTTTTACTCCTTGCGCTTCTCCAGACTATTTCCCCATGCTCCGCCCTTCCGCATCCGTCGACAAAATCGGCATGGGCCTGGTCATGCAAAAATGGCCCGCAAGAGAGCCGCTTTTTGCAAAGCGTCCTTCTTGCGGGCCACAATTCACCTGGATTAGCGTCCGTACCAGTAACCGGGAATCCCTTTGTCGAGCCGCAGCAGCGCTTCAAGGAAGAAATAATCGCCCCAAATCACGAAATCATCGGGCGATGCGCCGCTTCTCACGGAATATGAGCCATGTCTCAGGAAGCCTTGCTCGTCCCTGTCTCCGGCTGTAAAATAATGCTTAATAAGGGAAGTCATGGACTGCTCCACTGCCGTCACAAAGAATTCCCGCTCCGGATCATCGTCCGGCAGATACCCGATAAGCTCGAGCAGGCCGCATGCGGTAATCGCAGAAGCCGAGCTGTCCCTTGGTGTGCCAGCGGTCTGAGGAGCGTCGAAATCCCAGTAGGCCACATGGTCCTCGGGCAGATGGGCGATGAAATACCGCGCGAGCCGTTTGGACGCTTCCAGAAACTGCGGCTCCTTGAAATAGCGGTAAGCCAGCGCGAAGCCATAAATCCCCCAGGCTTGACCGCGGGTCCAGGTCGAACCGTCTTTGAAGCCTTGATGTGTTCCACCGCGGATGGAATCACCTGTCTCCGGATCAAAATAAAACGTATGGTAGGAGGAGTCATCCCCCCGTACAAGAAAGCGCCTGCTCTTCTCGGCATGGATATAGGCTGCTTCCGCATATTTCCGGTCTCCCGTCTGTTCGGTGGCCCAGCACAGCAGCGGGAGGTTCATTAAGCAATCGATTATGATCCGCCCGCCGTTCTCCGGATCTCCTTCCGGTCCCCATGCCTGGAAAAGCTGCGATGCCGGCCTCCACCGTTTCATAAGAACATCCGCTGCCTGCAGGGCCAATTCCCTGGCGGATTCATCCTGCTCCACAATCCACTGCGCCTTGGCGGACAGGGAATACAGAAATCCGATATCGTGATGACCCAGATGACTCCCCTGCTCTATTCTTCTTTTGAAGGAAGCAACACTTTGAACAGCGGCCTCACGGATTGCCTGATCCTGGTTATATTCATAGCTCAGCCATAAGATTCCCGACCAGAAGCCTTCCGTCCAGCCTGTATTGTTCACTAGCTCATACTTGCCGTCCCCATTGCTTACATGCGGAAATTTGTCCTTGAAACGGTTCATATTGGCGGTTGTTGTAAGGATGGTTTGTTCGATTGCGGTTTTCCAGCTCATGAATGCCTCCTATGTGCTTTTTTGCTTTCAGCACCTATTATAGGAGCAGTCTACCGTTGATTTGTTGTGCTATTATATAGGTAAATTGCGAATTTGAAAGGAAACCTGCCCGATGTCCTTCCTGCAGCGGATCGAATACGAATTAGGGTCATTCTCCTACAGCTACAAGCAAAAAACGGAAAAATCCCGCTGGTACCATGCCCATCGGGGAATTGAAATGCTGTATATTTACGAAGGCGAAGGCGAGGTTATGCTGGAGGGCAAATATTATCCGCTTGGCAGGGGAACCGTGATCTGGATTCAGCCCTATCAGCTGCATCTTGTCGATGTGCCTTCCAGCTCCAATTCTCTATATGTGCGTACCAATCTGACCTTTGATCCTCATTCGCTGTCCGCTTATCTGGCTCCCTTTCCCGGTCTGCTGCGGTTTTATGAAAGACTGTGGAAGGGCAATTTGCCTAAACAGGTGTTTTCTCTTCAGGAAGGATATCCTCTGACCGGCATTTTGGAAGAAGTGCAGCAGATTCGTCATGCCCCGTCTGCAGAGCATGAGGAAAGCTTTGGTCTTGTCATGCTGAGATTGCTTCGGTTTCTGCAGCAAAACGTATTTGCGGAGAGTCTTTCCGGTGCCGGTGCCCATGTAAGTCCGCGCGCTTTAAGACATGTTGAGAACATAACGGAATGGGTGGAAAAACATTATCACCGCCCCTTCCGCCTGGAAGAAATGGCCGATGATCTGTTCCTCTCTCCGTATCATCTGTCGCATTTGTTCAAAGCGTCCACAGGCATTACCCTCTCGGATCATATTACGTTCCGCAGGATCAGGGAGGCTTGCTCGCTTCTGGCAAACACCTCCAAAACGATCCGGGAAATTGCGTTTGAGGTCGGCGGCCTGAGTTCACCCTACTTCTGCCAGATGTTCAAGAAGAATAAAGGGATCACTCCCGAAAATTACCGGAGAACCATTCACGATTTGCAGGTAAAGATGTAAGGAGGAACACCTCTTCGCCGTCTAGAAGTCTGGTGAATAACAGACGGAGCAGGCGGAAATAGTCTGGAGAAGCGTATGCTGAAAACTTTCGTAAGAAAGCTGCTTCGGAAGCATCCACTTCTTACGAACTTTGTACCCCGAATGTTGTATACACATGAACCAGAGGGCGATTGGGAGCTTCCTGCTTAAGCTCCTGCTGCATTAAACCGATCCCTTCCTGTTGTTCCTGATGGTATGATCATATTCTTTGTCCCTACTTCGCTTCAACAATCAAAAATAGCCCCCAACCTTGTCATCAAGGTGAGGGCTGACGCTTATTGCAAGCTACATGAAGTACTTACCTGCGCCGCAGGCGCTTATCTGTAAGAGCAGGCGGTTCAGCGGCGTAGTTGTCCGACGGATTGAGGTCCGTGCCCGGAGGGACAATCTCATCGATGTGGTCGAGCATCCCCCCGTTTAATTCCAGGTCCGCGCCAGCCAGAAGACTCTCAAGCTGCTCCTGCGTGCGGGGGCCGATGATCACCGAGGTGATTGCCGGATGCGAGAGGACGAACGCCAGCGCAAGATGCGGCAGCGGCAGCCCCGCCTCATTGGCAAGAGCGGTAAGTTTCCGCAGAGCTTGCGCTTTGGCCTGGTTGGCCGGTATCGCCGGATCGTAAAGCGTCGGTCTTCCTGACGCCCGGTGACTCGCCATTTGATCAGTACGCCCGGATAGCCAACCGCCGTTCAGCGGACTGTACGTGAGCACACCCATTCCGTAGCGCTGCGTGGTTGGCAGCACCGCGGCTTCGAGTTTCCGCGTAAAAATGGAGTACATCGGCTGCTCCGTGAGAAAGCGTTGGCAGCCGCCGCGCTGTGCCGCCCATTGCGCCTCAACGATCAGCTCGGCAGGGAAGGTGGATGAGCCAATCGCTCTCACTTTTCCGGCCCGGACCAAATCCGTGAGCGCTGACAGCGTCTCGCTGATGTCGGTATTCGGGTCCGGACGGTGGATTTGGTAGAGATCGATATAATCCGTGCCGAGCCGCCTGAGACTGTCTTCTACTTCGCGTTTGATCCACCGGGCCGAGCCCCCGCGCTGGTTGAGGTCCTCGCCCATGGGCAGACCGAACTTCGTTGCGAGAACCACATCATGCCGGCGTCCCTTGAGCGCCTTGCCGACGATCTCCTCCGACTCACCTCTGGAGTAGACGTCAGCCGTGTCGATGAAGTTGACTCCTGCGTCCAAAGCCGTATGGATAACGCGCACCGACTCGTCATGGTCAGGATTGCCCATTGCTCCGAACATCATCGTTCCAAGCGTGAACTCACTAACCGATATGCCGGTTCCGCCGAGAATTCTATGCTTCATAGGTTTCTCCTCCTTATTTTTACGACTTGCCGCACATTATTCCCAAGAGAATGCAGGCTCCATCCCTCGTTCTCCTCCCGGCTCCTTGACGATCCGGTTTAGCTTGCTTGCTTTCATTTACGAATGTTATCTGATGGAGTATGCTCCATGTCAAGCGTTATTCTTTACTTAATGACGGAATCGGTACGTTGCTCGCCGGTCTTCATGATTTCCAGCGTTCCGGTTTTTGTTTCCCCGTGATTGTAGCCCGTCTGCGTCAATTTCCCTTCCGCATCTACATAGCCGTATTCCGACCAGCCTTCTGGTCCGAAAATGCGGAAATGGGAATATACGTAATCGCCACTCGGCTTCGGAGCGATACCTTGGCCGTCGGTCCATTGCTGATTCATGAAGCTTTGAAACGCATTTTCTTTGGTGCATGTCGTGCAGTTTAGGCGCCCCTGCCAGGTTACCAAGGCGAAATCGTCCTTTATTTCGACCTGCGACACAATATCGTCCTCGAACCTATAGAAACGGAGTGTTTCGCCTTCCGGAAACAGCGTCGTAACACCGTCCCTATCTCCAACATAGCTGCGCGGCGTGACCGGATCATGCGTATAATACAGATCGCCACCAAGGCCATTCGCAATCTTTCGCGCATCCTTAAGGTCACCCTCGAACAATGTACGTTGATCCTTCGCACTCAATTTCGAGTCAAGAGCGGCGATATGGTCGTGCCAGGTTACTTTATAGCCGAACTGGGTACCAAGAAACCGCAGCGGCACATACGCCCGGTTATTGTACATCTTCATTGGAGCATCAAGCTGCACGGTGCTGTGACTTGTGCCGCCGGACATCCCACGGTCGATAACGGCGACCTGACTGTTCGATTTGAACCGGGCCGCATCGGACCACCTGCGAACCGTCGCCGTACTTGTTTTGGCATCCCACTGCACCGCAGCTCCGAATGCTTCAGCAACCACGCGCAGCGGTATAAGCACCCGTCCCCGGTCGATAATCAACGGCGAATCCGATTGTACCGCCTTTCCCATTACCGTAATTTGAACGCCGGCTGAGGCGGCTTCGGCCTGCGTCGTCATTCCCAGCCACGTCATGAACGGTACGCCCGCAAGTAAGACCGTGGCGATCGCAACAGTAATTCTCTTTCGAACCATCTTCATCATTGTGATTCTCCTTTTAAGTTGTGATTATTGCAACAGTCGTTCACCATGCATTTTAGACGCAGCTCTACAGTTAAAGGTTCCAAAAAACAGCCTTTCTGGAAAGGAAATTTCTCAATTAATTTGCCAGTTTGGCTTAACGCTTGTCGGCAGTCTAACAGTTTATTTTCACTGAACAGTGACCAGAAAATCAAGCTCGGAATTTGGGCCAAATTCGTTTGTGAGCGCCGATTTTCCCTCCGTGGAACACGTGCAGAAAACTAATGGAGTGGTACGTTCCATTGCTGGTATCCCAATGATTTTCAACCTTCAGTGGTATGTTGTTTTTAAATTAGTAGCAAAAAAACAGACCGATATCTATTTCAAATCGGCCTGTTTCCCATTTATTGGTTTAATTAGGGTTCGTCGTTCGTTTGGCCCCCTACCGATATGCCCAAGCAAGCTGAGTTTCAAATAACTAAATTAGTTTCCTTTTTGCCGAGAAGGTTCAATAGAAATAATTCTCAATTAAAACCTTCATAAATTATGCTCCTGACGGTGAAACCAGTTGTAGGCCAATCTGCCCGATATTTCATGTTCACCCTCAAAGAGATCCAGTTCCAGGCGGTCAGCAGCTCCCAATAATTCATAGACGCGTTGAAGCTTCCCATACGCTTCCCTGGTGGCTTGAACAGGAAAAATCGGGTCCTGCGTCCCAGCTTCAATCAGCAGCGGTCTGGGGGCGATCAGACTGAGCAGATCAGGCATTTCTGCAGCAAGAGACAACCCGGGAACATAGTTGTCGACACAATGATGGATCGATAAAATGCTGTCTTTGAAGGTGTTGGTAAACCCGCTTACTACCGCAGCAGAGATTCTGTCATCGATGGCGGCCGCATACGAGCATACGAGACCTCCGCCGGAAATGCCCATGCATCCAATACGCTCCAGATCAACATCTTGACGGGTGAACAGATAATCCACGCACCGCAGCGTCTCAAATACCCGGTAACCCGCCATCGTTTGGCCTACTGCCAGAAGAAAGGTTGATAGCTTATGGCAGGAGTTCGAAGCCTGGGCATCCTCCTCTAGTTTGCGGTCTCCAAATCCCAGCAGCTCAGGCGCTAGGGTGAGAAAACCCTGATTGACGAGCTCGATGGCAAAATCCTTCTGGTATCCTGGATGGCCCGTTTTTTTCGTGCCGTCGGGATTGAGACCCACTATATCCTTGCTGCCATATCCATGCCCGTGACAGGCGATAACCGCCCCTGGTCGGCCATTACTTTCTTTTGGGATAAGGACATAGATTGGCATATACAGCTGTGGATAGGTCTGAATTTGAACGCGTTGACGAATATAGGTTCCGCAATCCTCGGATTCCAGCAGCACCGGCGAAAGACTTGGCACCTCTTCGGGGAATCCGCCCAGCAATTGAACCAATCGTTTCCGCAGACGACTCCTCCACTCCTCCCATTCCTGCTGCGAATCCGCGCGAAAGCTTTCAACGGGTTGGATATTGTCATATAATTGCTTCAGATACAAATCCGGGTTCCACATAAAAATCCCTCCTGCATTCTAGTACTCAAATTCATCCTTCGAAACTCATTCGAGATTGATAGACCAATCCCTTCAAGTCAGGAAGCAATTATTTGGGACAGCTGTCCTGAGGAATCAGAGGACGAGAGCCGGGGATTGAAATCGTTTGCAAAATAGCGGAGCCGGATCATTCCTTATGTTCTTCGAGGAAGCCATCCGCCTCCAGGCGAATAGGCAATCCTCAGACCCTTAAAATATCTCCATTCCTCCTTAGTTGGAAGCAATGAACTTTTCGTAGCTCTCCGCGCTCAGAAGTCCGGCTACCATTTCCGTGGCATCACCATCCACCTCAACCTCAATAATCCAGCCTTCGCCATAAGGATCTTCATTCACTTTTTCCGGTGAGTCCAGCAGACTCTCGTTCACTTTCGTTACCTTACCGCTTACGGGGCTGAACAGATCGGAAACGGTTTTGACCGATTCAATCGTTCCCATTGGCTGATTGGCCTCCAGCAGGGCATCGACCTCGGGCAGCTCCACGAACACGATATCTCCGAGCTGATTTTGCGCGAAGTCCGTTATTCCAATTCGTACCGTGGCTCCATGAGCCTCAGCCCACTCATGCTCCTCCGAATACCGCAGCCCTGCTTTTACATCGCTCATATTTGCACCCTCTTTTTGATTATTTGTCCAAAGCCGTGAGACTGATCCTGCCGGAACCAGGCATCTGACGTAAGTCGTTCTCATACACAAGAAGAAACGGCTTCGCCGTCCTGTTGACAGCGGCAGCAAGTTTCTTCCCTCAGCAAAGTGTCGAGGTAGTTTATGCTTTCTAAATTTTAAAAAAGGACAGAGAACAGGCTCTATGCCGTGTTCTCTGTCCCGGGTACCCTGAGAGTTTAAGCGTCATTACCGCTTGCGCTCCCTCAAGTTTGCACTCTCCAGAGTTGCGTCGGATGAAGGTACTTTTACCTGAGAGATTAATCGATCGGCTGGCTGGCCTTGTCGACTTGCCCCTTCGGTGCCGGCGGGTCGTTACACCCGCTTGGTCTCTCCCTGCCATCGTCATCCGCTAATCGTTTATAGATTAATGCAGCTACACCACCATGTCAATAAATCTGACGAATATTTTTTATAAAAAAATATTTTGTTGACTCACACTCTTAAAATCTGTAAGAATATACTATGACAACCAAATAAGCGGATGATGATAAAGGGAGAGATCGCCCATCGGCAGGATGGAGGCGGCGCCGAAGGAGTAAACCTCACATGGGGTGAATCTCTCAGGCAAAAGGACATTTATCGGACGCGACTCTGGAGAGAACGCACGGCATCCTGTAAAGGCCGGCGTCACCCAAGGGGAAAGCCGGATCTATTATTCGGGGTAACTCTCAGGTACAAAGGACAGAGCAAAAAGAAACGCAGGAAAGTAACTTCTACTTTGTGCGCCATTCTTTTTGCTTCTGTCCTTATTTGCATTGGCCTGCAATCACGAACCAAAGAGGAGTGAATGAGGATGACCGAATTAATAAGAAAAACCCCGCTATACCCGGTTTATGCCGGCTATCCGGGTATCCGCTGCATCGACTTCAGCGGATGGGAGCTTCCGGTACAGTTCTCCGGCATTCAGGCAGAACATGACGCCGTGCGGCGGCAAGCCGGGTTATTTGACGTCTCGCACATGGGTGAATTTATGATAATCGGTCAATTCGCGGAGGACTTTCTGCAGAAAATGACGACGAATAACGTGTCGAGGCTGGCAGACGGACAGGCGCAATACACGCTGATGTGCTATCCGGATGGAGGAGTGGTCGATGATTTGCTTATCTACAGGCTAACAGCGGATCAATATATGCTTGTCGTGAATGCATCCAATATCGACAAGGATTTCGAGTGGCTGAGGGAACATTTGATCGGAGACGTCATTCTGGATAATATTTCTGACAAGATGGCTTTGCTTTCCCTGCAAGGGCCTAATGCGGCCGCTGTCCTTGCATCCGCAGGAATCGGAGCGGCGGTGCTCGAGCTGGCCCCCTTCCACTTCAGGAATGAGGTAACTATTGCCGGCGCAAGCACGCTTGTATCCCGAACAGGCTACACCGGCGAAGACGGCTTCGAAATCTATGTGGCAGCGGAGCGGGCTGGCGATGTCTGGCGTGCTTTGATGGCTGCAGGTGAGATGCACGGACTTGTTCCTGCCGGGTTAGGAGCGCGCGATACCCTTCGCTTTGAAGCCCGCTTGCCGCTGTACGGACAGGAGCTTTCGAAGACGATTACGCCGCTGGAGGCGGGCGCCGGATATTTCGTCAAGCTTGACAAGGAAATGTTCATCGGACGCGATGCGTTGCTCAGGCAAAAAAATGAAGGTCTCCGCCGCAAACTGGTCGGCATTGAAATGATCGACCGGGGAATTCCCCGCTCTCATTACCCCGTCTACATGAATGACTCTCTGATTGGCGAAGTCACATCGGGAACCCAGTCCCCGACGTTGAAACGCAATCTGGGTCTTGCCTTGATCCATAGTGACTATGCATATCCCGGAACTGTGCTGTGGGTAGAAATTCGCTTCAAGCGGCTGAGGGCTGAGGTCGTCAAGACGCCATTTTATAAAAGGCTTCCGAAGGAGTGATCGATAATGACCAGTATTCACCGCTATATTCCGATGACTGATCAGGACCAAGCCGACATGCTGAAGACGGTCGGCGCCTCAACGACGGAGGAATTGTTCCGCGATATTCCCGAATCGATCCGATACCGTGGAGTGCTGCCTATGTCTTCCGCACTCGACGAATTTTCGCTGCTTGAGCATATGAAGGAGCTGGCCGGACGGAGCGCCGACACGGACCGCTATAAAAGCTTCCTCGGAGCCGGCATATATGATCACCATATTCCGGTTGTCATCAACCATATGATCTCCCGCTCCGAATTTTATACCGCGTACACGCCTTACCAGCCAGAGATAAGCCAGGGCGAGCTTCAGGCTATCTTCGAATTTCAATCGTATATTTGTGAACTGACCGGTATGGCTGTCGCCAACGCGAGCATGTACGACGGGGTTACTGCCCTGTCCGAAGCCGGTGCGCTGGCGGCCGGGGCGACGAAAAGAAAACAGCTCGTCATCTCACGCACCGTACACCCTGAAGCGCGGCAAATGGTGCAAACCATGGCCAAGGGCCTGAATTTGGAGATCCTGGAGATCGGCTATGCAAACGGCGTTACTGACCTCGATGCCCTTCAGGCAGCCGTCAGCTCAAAGACGGCGGCGGTGCTCATCCAGTCGCCAAATTTTTTCGGTTCTGTCGAAGACCTCGCCGCCATTAAGCCGATTATCCATGGAGTTAAAGGGCTATTCATCGTCAGCGCCAATCCGATGTCACTTGGTCTGCTCGAGGCGCCTGGCAAGATCGGCGCAGACATCGTCGTCGGCGATGCGCAGCCGCTAGGTATCCCGCAATCGCTCGGCGGTCCTACCTGCGGCTTTTTCGCTGTCGCGGAGCCGCTCATGCGCCGTATGCCAGGCAGGATCGTCGGTCAGACAGCCGACATCGACGGCAAACGCGGCTTTGTGCTGACGCTTCAGGCACGGGAGCAGCATATCCGCCGCGAGAAGGCGACCTCCAACATCTGCTCGAACCAGGCGCTGCTCGCCCTGTGCGCTTCCATTTACTTATCGACAATGGGCAAGGAGGGCTTACGGGAAGCGGCCAACCTGAACCTGCAGAAGGCACACTATGCCGCCCAACAATTTAAGCAGCAACCTGGATACAAGCTTCCGTTCTCCACTCCATTCTTCAACGAGTTCGTTGTAAAGCTTCCGGACGGGGCGTCAGTGAAAGATATAAATCTGAAGCTCCTCGAATCCGGCTTTCTCGGCGGCTACGATCTGGGTCTCGCCTATCCGGAGCTTGAAGGGCATATGCTGGTCGCCGTCACTGAAAAACGCACCCGCACCGAAATCGACAGCTTTGTAAGCCGACTGGGGGAATCGATATGACAACGACAACGTCGGGCACCGGCGATACGAACAGGAACGAGGCGAGCCGGATGTCTGCGAAACATGAAAAATCACTTATTTTCGAGCTGAGCAAGCCGGGCCGCGCGGCCTATTCTCTCCCGCCTTGCGACGTGCCGGAAGCGGATCATATTGAATATATTCCGTCCCCGATGCTAAGGGCGGTCCCCGCGCAGCTTCCCGAAGTGTATGAGGTGGACGTCATCCGTCATTACACCGAGCTGTCCCGCCGCAACTTCGGCGTAGACAACGGCTTTTATCCGCTTGGCTCCTGTACGATGAAGTACAATCCCAAAATCAACGAGGATACAGCGCGCTTTGCCGGCTTCGCCAAGATACATCCGTATCAGCCGGAGGAAAGCATCCAGGGGGCGCTCGAGATTATGTACACGCTGCAAAATGATCTCGCTGTACTGACCGGCATGGACCAGGTGACGCTGCAGCCTGCGGCGGGCGCCCACGGCGAATGGACCGGCCTGATGATGATCCGCGCCTACCACGAGAGCAGAGGCGATAAACGGACAAAGGTGATCGTTCCCGACTCGTCGCACGGAACAAATCCGGCAAGTGCGACCGTCGCAGGTTTCGAGACGGTTACGATCAAGTCAAATGAACGCGGCATGGTCGATTTGGATGCTCTTCGCGCGGAGGTGGGCAGTGATACTGCAGCCCTGATGCTTACCAATCCAAACACGCTCGGCCTGTTTGAGGAGCAGATTGTGGAGATCGCGGAGATCGTTCACGAAGCGGGCGGCCTGCTCTATTACGATGGTGCAAACTCTAACGCCATTATGGGAATTACCCGTCCAGGCGATATGGGGTTTGACGTCGTGCATCTTAACCTGCATAAGACGATGAGCACGCCCCATGGCGGCGGCGGCCCCGGTTCGGGTCCGGTCGGCGTGAAGAGCATTCTTATCCCCTTCTTGCCGAAGCCGCTCGTCAGCCGCAGAGAAGACGGATCATACTTCTTTGATTACGAACGTCCCGAATCGATTGGCCGCGTCAAAGCCTTTTACGGCAACTTCGGCATTCTAGTCCGCGCGTATACCTATATCCGGACATACGGTCCGGAAGGGCTGCGGCGCGTATCCGAATGCGCGGTTCTTAATGCCAACTATATGATGCACCGCCTTGCTTCGCATTACGAGATTCCCTATCCTGGCCTGTGCAAGCACGAGTTCGTTATGTCGGGGAGCGGCCTGAAAGCCTTCGGCGTTCGGACGCTGGACGTTGCCAAGCGGCTGCTTGACTTTGGATACCACCCGCCGACCATATACTTCCCGCTTAACGTGGAGGAGTGTATTATGATTGAGCCTACCGAAACCGAGAGTAAAGAGACGCTTGATGGCTTCATTGATACCATGATCCGGATTGCTGAAGAAGCCAGAACCAATCCGGAGCTCGTCATCAACGCGCCCTATAACACGGTTGTCCGCAGACTGGACGAGACGACGGCTGCACGCAAGCCTGTTTTGAACTGTTCATGCAGCTGACAAATTAGAGGAGCGTATACTCATAACACCAAGAAGAAACGGCAGAAGCCGTCTTTTGGCCGTAAAAGTTAGTATCTTCCTCAAAATTATCTGAAAAGTAGAGGCCAAATTTTATACTTTCTGACAGTTAAAACAATGCCCCGCCCTCAGCGGTGTCCTCAAGGAATGAGTGAACTTCAGCCCTTGGCGACGAATGCTGTGCGCGGGGCATTTTTGTATGAGGACTTCTGTGAAATCCATTGGCAATAAACAAGAAAACAGCCGCTCATCTCCCGAAGGAAACGGCGGCTTATTGATTAATGCCTGGAGTGTATGAGGCGGTTCAAGTCCGCTCTATTGAACGCCGCACGCTGATCTCAAGCGGAGAATAATCCTCAGCATTCGCTCTGTTCAAATTCATCCGTCTGTCCAGAGGAGTGGCGCGGTTGCACATGAATCTGGGCACCCCGGAATGATTCTGCGACGCGCTATGATAAAGGAACGGATGGCAGAGCAGCACATCGCCAGGAGATGCGGGCGTCTCAACCACCCGCAGATGAAACCCGTTGCTGTCCACATGCGTCTGCTCCATGAACCTTTGAATACGATCACTACCTCCGGGCACAGCCGCTGCAGCCGTGTCGTTCGCATAGATATCAGCTACCGCTGCATCACGGTCTTTTGTATCCGTCAGCTCCCTCAACCAGGGGTGAGAGCGGTTGGCTATCTGGATCGCTTCACCAGCCATAGGACCGTAGTTATGCTCTGCCAGTACATTGGCGACGACTTTATGGGAACCTTCGGCAACCAGTGTGCTTCCGCTGTGTGTGCCGATCTCCGAGAATACGCACAGCAGCAATAAGCCCTGCTCCGGGCTGTCAACATAATGCGGACGCATCATTCCGTCCCAGTGCCACCCCTTAGCCGGCACATCCCAAGGGAGATCCGCTCCTGATGCGAAGTTGATCGGCCACCAGCCCCACTGCGTCTTGTCACCGTCCTGCCCATATACGGAGCGTTCCTTCCAACGGCCTTCTCCGACCACATCCTCAATGGCGTCGGCCAGCCTCAAGGTGTTGCATACTTGAAATTCCTCTGCGTCAAACTGTTCCTTGATGTGCACCATCGGCTGATTCCAGGTAGAGCGGTCATTCTTCTTCACACCCTGCTTTTCTATCTCTGTCCAGAGAAAATCTTGCGCGGCAAGCGCCGACTTGCGCGGAAACGCCTCTTCCAGATGAACATATCCGAGTTCGATGAATTGCTCGATTTGCGATTTTGTTAACACTTTAGTTTTCATTATCCCACATCCTATCATGAATGCTGACCTCGTACTTATACTATAAAACGTACTCCCAACATTCACTACGCAGTTAAAGGATTGGATTAACGGTTTTATGACTTGTTATATCTAATATTTACCAATAAATCCCATCAACAACATGCCGGCATAACGAAAGAGGGAGATGTCTGGACAGCAGACAATCCCCCTCTTTTGGTTTTAGGTATTATTTAATGGAAATATCTATTTTCGAACCGGCTTCGCCGGCAAAAACAATGGAGCCGTTCTCAGGCAGTACGAATTTATGATTGCCGCTGATTACGCTGTAGTTCACGCATGTACCCTGTTCGTCATATATGGCAAACGAGCCGTGCGCAGGCATCTTCACCTGTATGGTCTTGCCGGCGGCTTTGCCGGATACCGTATACCACTTGGCCAGACCACTCTCCGGGATCGTCGCTGTCGATTTTTTGCCCGGATAGATCGGCTTCACGGCGGCTTCACTCGCATAGAGGCTTCCTCCTGATTCGAGATATTCGATTCCATCCTCTTTATAGAAGGTAAAGGCCTGGGTATCTCTGCCCGCCATCGTCGGGATCTGCAAGTCGCCGGCCGATGTGTTCGGACCGGTTATTTTTTGGTCCAGCACATAACCGGGCGTTTCTTGGAACAAGTCCAACTTGAGGGCCGGCAGCAGCAAATACGCAAGCGACGTATATTTCTCATCGACCAGGTAATATTTCTTGCCGCTGCGCTCCTTCCATGCCGCAGCAGTCTCTTCCGGTATGCTGTTGGCTTCAAGCTTCTCGGCGGAGTAGTGCGACAAGGCCGTCTGGCCCAGACCCGGCAGCGAGACATATGCCCGGATCCACAGATACGTATGCCCGTTCTCCTCCTGCATGAAGCTGAGCTTCGTGTTTCCGTCCGCACTCATGAACGATCCATCCGCTGTGTACACATATTTCTCTGCCGGAGCCTCCGGCATTTGCACCGACGATACGGACAGTTCGCCTTCCTTGCTGATGTCTGCCTTGATCACTTGATTCGTCGCTCCGTATATTCCCGCTTCATTCATCATTTCCGCCGGCATCGCTGCCTTGACTGGAGCGCCGAACGACTTCTCAGGCTTGATTTCGGCAATGACCCCTTTTTCCTGCAGCGCTCCCAGCAGAATTTCATTCGCCAGCAGCTGGTCCGTCGTGCTGGCGCCGCCGGAAGAGAGAACTGCAGCGGCCATGTTATGCTCGGGAAGCACGACGAGCGAGGCGTGATAGAGAATTGTGTCTCCGCCCTTCGTCAGCGCCTTAATGCCATAATTGCCGAACGGGAACAGATTGACGCTGTCCCAACCAAGCCCGTAATTGACAGACGTATCCGCATCCTCGGGCCACATTCCTCTCTTATACTCTTCCTGCTCCATAGCGGTTACCGAATCTTCTGAGAGTATGCCTTCGGTTTGCCCGGTGAAGATTTGCGAGAAACGGACCAAATCCTCCGCCGTAGAGTAGATGCCGCCGGTTCCGATAACGTTGACTGTCTCGTTCGGCAGCTGTCCCTGATATGTAGGGAAGTAAAGTCCCGCCATGCGGGATGTGTCAGGCTGATCCAGCGGGGTCTTGGTATTGGACATTCCCAGCGGCTGCGTAAAATATTGATGAATATACGAGGTGAAGTCCATGCCGCTGACCTGCTCTACCAAAAGCTCAGCTAATGTAAACCCGTCGTTGCTGTAAACCGAATACGCGCCGGGATCGGCCTTCAGCTTCTGATCCGCTAATTTCTTCAGCAGTATATCGTGCGCGTAGGTATCGTCGTCTTCAAATAAAAAAGCGTTGGTTAGCGTCGAACCGTAAAGTCCGGATGAATGATTCAGCAGCATGCGCGGCGTAATTTGCTTGTAACGCTCATCTTGCATCGTAAAGTCCGGGATATACTGAACGACAGGCGTGTCCAGATCGATTTTCCCTTCGTCTGCCAGCTTCATCACGGCCGCCGTTATGAACATTTTGCTTGTCGACCCGATGCCGTACATCGTGTCCTCCGTCAGCGGCTTTTTTCCCTTCTCGTCGTTGCGGCCGGACTCGCCGGAGATGACAATCCTGCCTTGATCGATAAGAGCATACTGAACGCTTGTCGTATTGTAAGTTCCAGTAAGCAGCTCGGCTTTCTCGGCAGCAGCCTTCCGCGTGGCCTCATAGTCGGGCGTATCGCTTTGACCGGCAGCCATAGCTCCCGTCGGTATCAGCAGCGACACCACAAGTGCCGCAGCCGTCATCCACAATCCTCTTTTTCGCATTAGAACCTCCTAAAATAGTAAAATAGTTTTTTTGCGATGCTTACCGTATCGACCATCCTCCTTCGAAAGCATACGCTTGGGGCAGAATCTATATTTAATACGTAAGAGCGTCCTAAAAGAGTCCATTATTTGAAGTGTCTGTAAAAATATTAATGTTGCTCCGATAAGGTTCGAGTCAAAATTACTCTATCAGACTTGTACTCTTCCCCATCCGAACATTAAGAAAGGCCAACCAGAAATCTCCGGCTGACCTTGATGCTACGAAAGCTGCTTGGCTTAAATCGTCCTTTTTAATGGGCAAATTTGTCGATGCGTATTTATTCCTTCATAAACCGGGTGCATACTATCCTGCACACAAGAACAAGGCAAAACGAAATGGATTGCAAAAGAATGAGGTTATTTTCCTCTGGTGATAAAAGCATTTTACGTGCCAATACCGTCAAGAAAATATCTGTGAGACGCATGGGGTTCCGCAGCCGCAGCAATTCCATTATTTCGAAGACCAGGATCAACGAAAAAATATCCTCTGCTACTTGGTGAAAATCATTCAGAACATCAGACGGTTGGTTTAATAATGTAAACCATTTGCTAATGAATCCGACTATACCAAGACACAACGCAATGAGAATAAGGACGTAGATCCCAAAGTGCAGCCAGGAGGAAAGCTTATATAGAGCATCAACAGACTTTTTGTAATTCTCACGGTTCATAATTCTTTTCAACTTGATCCCTCTTCGACAGAAATGTTTTATATATTGTGCCCAAATTTTTGTATTCAATCGCCATTAACAAAGGCTGCGATACATATTTGGATGAAAAAAATGGAATCCTACCTGTATCATGACTTGTTTCTAGGAAGGAGAAAATCAACTTGGAGATGCGTCAAATCACAACGATCCAGGTGGCAGCAGTTCTGATTAGCACAACGGTTGGAGCCGGCGTATTCGCGCTTCCCCGCCTTGCCGTTTTTGCTGCTGATACGGGAGCTCCGCTTATCACATTAATCGGGGCATTGGTCGGATTGTTCGGGCTGCTTCTCATTACAGTACTTGGCGTACGTTTTCCTGAAAAATCGATCGTGCAGTACAGCGAGGACATTCTGGGAAGGGGTACCGCGTTTGTGGCAAGCATGAGCATCGTTTCGTTCTTCACCGTATGGACTGCGCTCATTTCCCGGGAATTCGGAGAAGTTGTCGTCACATCCCTATTGAGACAGACTCCCTTGGAAGTGACTGTCCTTGTCATGCTGCTGCTTGCCGCAATCTTCGCAAGAACTGACATTGTGACCTTCGTCAACACCCATCTTTTTTATATGCCTTTTATTTTGGTGCCAGGTATTACCGTTATAGGCTTGTCTTTTAAAAATTCCCATATTCTGAACTTGCTCCCGATATGGGGAAACGAGCATCATCAATTGTTTTCGGGGATATTAATGATTGCCGCCTTGTTTCAAGGCTCATTCATCATGACGCTGGTCATCCCATTCATGCGCTCCCCCAAGAGAGCCTATGTGTCCATGCTTTGGGGCTGGGCAGTTCCGAGCGGCACATATGTACTCATCGTCATTGCTTCTGTAGCCGTATTCGGACCTGAGGAAGTCAAATTATTGATGTGGCCCACCTTGGAATTGGCAAAAACAACCTCGGTTCCGGCCAATATATTGGAACGGCTGGATGCGGCGCTTCTGGCGGTATTCGTGACCAATGTGTTCACCGCGCTGTTCTCCTGTTATTATTTTATCATCAGATCCTTGACCTATATGTTTCATCTACGTGATCATAAAATGTTCGTTTATTTCATACTCCCTTTTATCTTTCTGATCGCCATGCTGCCGCAAAACATTCTTCAAATGTACCAGATTCTTGAATTTGTCGGAAAAATAGGACTGATTATTACGATCGGGTATCCGGCTTTGTTGTGGATTATGGCTGTCATTCGTAAAAAAAGGGGAGAACCGGATAATATCCGGGACAGCGGCGGGAAAAGTTAGCATTTTCTTGGTTCTATAGGTCATTCTTGCGTGGACATTTTTTCAACGATGCAATGACAAAAAGTAAAAGATTTGGAGAAGAAGCAAAAGGAGCTGACGCGGCAGTTCCTTCGTCAAATGTCTTTATTAAGCTATCTTGCTTCCCCTAAACTTCCATCGTTTAATTATCCTCGAATAGATACCACAATATTACTTAAGAAAGCCCGAAAGCAATGGCAGCAAGGTTTTTGCATTAACCATGTGGTCTTGGCCTGCAAGTTGTACGAACTTTGCTTCTGGAATTGCCTTCGTTAGTTGGCGGCCGACATCTTGTATGCTGGCGGGGCTTTTTTCGCCAACGATGATTTGTGCTGGTACAGAAACTCGAGTGACTCGTTCAACGGGTGGCATATCCTGAGTTAGAGCAATATCATAAGCGAGGGTTGGAGCAAGTGCTTTCATAGTTCGCCAGCCAGGAAATAACGGCAATAACAAAACAAATACTTTTGGCATCCCAATACCTTTCAAAAAGGTGCTCATTGCTTGCGCTCTCTTGCCGTTATCGAGTAGTTTGTGTATGGTTTGACTTAATTGTTTGTATTCGGCCTTTTCTTTCTCGTCGTGCACATATGGCGCATCATACATAACTACCTTTTGTACTTTGCTGCCCAGTCGCAGTGCAGCCTCAAGTGCCAGCACGGCACCTGAGGAATGTCCATACAAATACGCCGTCCCGCCAGCTGCATCAATCATGGCTTCGATATCTTCGATTTCACGTTCCATAGAATATGGCAGCGTATTGCCACTATCGCCCCGTCCACGACGGTCGTAGCTGTAAACTGTGAATTCAGCGGCAAATACTTTGGCATCCTGCACAATTGGCTTAAATGAGCGAAAGCAGCTCGCTCCTGTAATGTATACGAGCGCTGGTCCACTACCGTAGACATCGTACGCTAAGATTGTGTCGTCTTTTGATTTTGTTGTTTTCATGATATCTCCTTTTTACACCAGCGTTTTTAATTAGCGATCAGTTTCTGAAACGTATCTTCCTGAATATGGTATCAGATAACATCATCCATTCTATCAGGAGATAAGCGCGGAAATTTCTTATCGATTGCTCTTTTGTAAAATAACGGGTATAACTTCAACTTCAGAACCTCATAATAAGACGAATTATTTTTCCTAGACAGGTGGTACGTCTTATGCTCCCCAATATACATAAGGCTTTAAGAGAGCTCTCAAAATCAGATGATTTTCTACAGATAACCCTAAGCATAAAAGATAAGCTTCTTCATTTTTCGTACTATAAAACGCTTATAAACCATGAACAATTTCACCATGATTTACTCTCTTTTATTCAAATCTCGAATGGTGAAATCAAAAATTTGCATAATTTAAAGGCCTTGATTCCCATTGAAGGAATCAAACTTTCTTCAGACCTGGAAGAAATTTTACAAAGTTTGGCTCACGGTTCAATTTTCCTTCAAATGGATCCCCATCTAAATGAAGGCCTTTTAGTGGACATCGCGGATTTAAAACTGGGCCATCGTGGTTATAATGATACCGAAAATGAATACAGCGTAATTGGTCCGAAGGTCGGTTTTGTCGAAAATATAGATACCAATATGACTTTACTTCGAAGAGCGCTTGTAACTGAAAAACTTATATTTGAGGAACTCATCGTTGGTTCTATTTCAAAAACGAGAATCGTTATCGCTTATTTGGAGGGTATTACCAATCCTCAACATGTAAATACGGCAAGGCAGAGGCTCTTGGACCTTGATTTTGACGTGGTTTTTGACAGTTCTCTTCTGGAACAACTTATCACAGACAACTCGAATTCTCCCTTCCCGTTATTTTTGTCCAGTGAACGCCTGGACAGAATCATGTATTCTTTGATAAACGGGCAAGTATCCCTTATATGTGACGGTTCTCCGACTGTACTTTCGGGACCCGTCAACTTATTTAGCTTTATAGCTTCTGGGGAAGATTACTATTTGCCGTGGATTTTGGGTTCATTCTTTCGTCTTATTCGTTATTTTGGGATTGTGTTTTCAATGCTGGCTACTTCCTTTTATGTTGCGATTCTTACTTTTCACTACACAATCATTCCCAGGGATCTTTTAGGCCCAATCATCGAATCCAGAATAAACGTTCCGTTCCCTCCTTTGCTGGAAGTCCTGTTCTTGGAAATAACCATCGAGCTGCTGCGCGAAGCCGGGTCCAGATTGCCTACAAAAGTCAGTCAAACGTTGGGCATTGTAGGGGGTATTGTACTTGGGCAAGCAGCGGTGCAAGCTGGTTTAACCAGTAATATTTTGCTCATCATCGTAGCTCTTTCGGCATTGGCTTCCTTTACCACGCCTGCCTTTAAGATGTCCAACACGATACGGTTTTTACGTTTTCCATTGATTATCTTAGCATCCTTGTGGGGCGGTTTAGGCATAATGTTTGGGTTAATGTTTATTTTAGGCCATTTATTGCGTTTGAAATCGATGGGTTCGCCGTATATCGTGCCCGTGTTCCCTTTTCGCCACAAAAGTTTCAACGACAGTTTTATCCGTTCTTCCTTTACCCTTCTTTCTAAACGATTTTTATTTAGTCGTCCTCTCTCGACAAAAAGATATTCCGTACAAAAAAATAAAGATATCGGTGACGACTATAATAATGAATAGTGTTGCGCAGATAGGAGGATGAAATCATGAAAGGGCATATCTTGGCTCTCCTCTGCTGTTGCCTATTATCCGGTTGCGCGCAAGAGACGATAATCGACCGGATTAGTATTCTCCAAAGCATGGGCGTAGACATCGAAGGAGAGACGTATAAGATAAGCGCTTCTTATCCTACGTATATAAAAGCTTTCCGGGAACAATCCGTATCCCCGATAACAGCGGAGTCGAAAATCATGTACGGGATGTTCACAGCCCTAGCTGCCAAGTCTCCTCAACCTATCGAAATCGGTCAAATGCGCACATTGGTAATTAGCGAAAAAATCGCAAGAGAAGCCATCTCTGAGCTTGCCGATATCATCAATCGAGAATCCATTAAAAGCAGCAATGCTACCATAGTTATAACAAAACAAAATGCCAGTTCGATAATATCCGAAACGTTAAAAAAACCTCCCTTTTTCTTATCGGAGCTAATCGAACAAAACATGCATCATGGGAATACGCCGATAACAAATTATCATTCATTCATAAATCAGTATTATGGAGAAGGCCAGGATGTTTATTTACCCGTTATCAATACAGATCAGGGCTTATTACATATGGATGGTGTCGGCGTCTTTAAAGGGGCCGAATTAAAGCTCTGGTTAACCAACGAAGAAGGATTATATTTAAAGCTCCTTAAAGACAAAGCCCTGACAGGCGAATATGATTTCACGACCGTTCCAAAAGATATGTATTCCTTTATCATTCTGCACGGAAAGAGAAAAATAGCCATCGCGCAAAACGGAAAAGCAGCGATATCCCTTGAATTAACCATCGTGCTTAGAGAAATTCCGGAAAATATAAACGCTCAGAAAAAAGACGATTTGCATAAGGTAAGGAAGCAAATCGAAGAAAAATTAGCTTCGGAAATCAAAACGATGCTAATCCGTTTACAAAAGAACAATGTCGATCCTATCGGCTTCGGAGAGCAATACAGGAGGCAGCATAGAAGCTATAGCGAGAACGGATTTAATGGAAAAATCTACCCCAATCTGGATTTTGAAGTTAAGACGAAGATTATTATTTCACACTCAGGGGTTGGTCATTAGTGCAGAATCGGGTGAAGGAAAATTACACAATTTCCGGATACTTTGTATTTTTCTTAATCGGCGTTTCCCAAACTGCCGCTAACATTCTGAATTTTCAAAGTCTTGTCCTTGAGGATGCCGGTCAAGATGCCTGGATATCGATTATCCTCATGGGTTTGAGCCTGCATCTAATCATCTGGATGGTTTATAAGATGCTCGGTAATCCGGCTAAAGACGTAATTGACTTACACCGAAAGATCTTCGGCAGCTTCCTGGGCAATGCCGTTTCTCTGCTATTAGTCGGATACTATTTTATAATGGCTCTATTTTACTTCCGAACTTACATTGAAATCATTCAAGTATGGGTATTTCCAACCCTTAGAACATGGGCTTTGGCAGGGCTCTTAATTTGCATGATTTATTATGTCGTATCCGGCGGTTTCAGGGTTGTTGCCGGGTTTAGCTTTTTCGGGGCTCTGATCCCTTTGCTCTTTTTGCTTTACTTCCCGATACGACAAGGCAATCTCCATAATTTATTGCCTTTGCTTAATCATTCTTTTCTTGATTTGCTAAAAGGATCTAAATCTTCCAGTTTCATTTTCTTCGGACTTGAAACTTTGCTTATTTACTTCCCTTTCTTAAAATTACCCGAAAAAAACGTAAAATGGGCGCATTTCGCCTTGCTTTTCACGACATTCAAACATACGGCAATAATCATTGTAACTCTGATGTTTTTTAGTCAGGGACTGCTGAAACATACGATATGGCCAACCTTGGCGATGACGAAAATCGTTGAGTTATCCTTCATTGCAAGGTTTGAATACCTTTTTATTTTTATCTGGCTTTTGGTTATCATCCCGACGGTTTGTATCCCTATATGGTGCTGTACAAGAATTATGAAAAGAGTTACCGCGCTTAAACCCCGGCTGTCTCTACCCGTTATACTGGCAACCCTTCTCATCGCCGCGCTTGCGCTCAAAGAACAAACGAAGATCGGTGCATTAGAAAAAATCATAAATGAGTCAGGATTTTATTTCATCTTTGCCTATATCCCGTTACTATTTATAATCAGTCGCGTTGCATCAAACTCTGATTCCGATGTTGTCAAATAATTCTGAAACTGATTTATTGTGACACTTCCAAAAGGTTATATTTCATTATCCTGCCCACTTAACAGAATGAGTCTGCCGATTTAGCCAGCAGCCTCATTCTGGTGGTTTATTGAGTTCTTGTGCCCGTTGGTTGAACCCTAAGAACTCAGAAATGGATACAATTTAGCTTTCATGAGGTGCATACCCCAAATGGTGCATTGGAGAGTCGCAATGCGGTTATTAGCTCATCTTCGAAGATTTCGCCGTTGTCACGGAAGCCGAAGCTTTCATAAAGCTTTTTGGCGGCCACGTTATCAGCCTTATAAGAAATCCAGCAGTAATGCGCAGGCCCTGCCGGAAAGGTGCGGATAAATTCCAAAATTTTTTTCATGGCTTCCCGACCGTAGCCCCTGTTTTGGTATTGCTTGCCAATCATCAGTCGCAGGATGCAATAGCTGTCATCTGCGATTGTCGGGCGTTCATACCCGGTGATTCTATAAGTTATCATAACAAAACCGACCGGTTGTTCATCCGCGTAAATGGCAAACGGAAATGGATGTCCCCCATTGGTTGCAAGGACATAACACGAAGCCACGCTTGACAGATTGGACGCAACGAAGCGGCGTTGATCTTCTGAGACTTCCAGGTTGAATATGGAACGTCGATTTTCCAGCGTGATTTTTCTGAGTGTAATCATGCAGGGCTTCTCCTTCTTTGGTAAAATGACATGTGGCTCTATGTTTAATCTCCCTTATCGTTTTTGCGCCGCGGTCGCTTAATTAACATACAATTAATGCGAAAAAAGTAATAGACTTATGTTGAATTTTTTTATACACTATTATGTATCTATGGCTTTTTTAGGGATCATCCTTATTTGGCATTATTGGTTAAACCGGCACATAATTGTGCCGGTTTTATTTTTTCGTTAACGTTAACTGCCCTTACTTCAACAGACGAAAAAGGAGCTGCCGCGTGGCTAGCTCCTCATTAACGTGCCCAGTTAGCTTAATCCCGTAGTTTATCTCAGCTTCACGAGGTAAACTCAATCTCGAAAAAAGGATGTCCCGGGTCTGGACAGGGATCCCCTTTAAGGCCCACCTGAATCTTGATTATTCCTCTTGAGCTTCCGATGAAGGGCAGTTAACCCGGCGCTCTTTCGTGTCTCAGCCGCAGCCGGGAAGAGGACTCAATTTACTTGATACCCGCTCTGCTCACTTAAGATGATCTTCATCGAAAATGACAACATCCGTTCCCGATCCGTTCGATGTCAAGACCTGGAACTGTTCCTTATACTCAATCAGATTATCATCCAGGATGGGAATCTGAATCGTCTTGCTCCACTCTTGACTCTCAAAGGTAATGTTGCCTGAGACCGGAGTGAAATCATCGCTTGTTGCCGAGCCTGGTACCGTGTAATAATGGATGGTCTGCCTGCCGTTCGTATTCCCGGAGCGAATAAGTCTGAGGTTGGCCATGCCCTCCTCCTCAATTACATTGTTGGTGTGATTGGCGAATGAAATTCGATTGAATATATCAATAATCTCAATATATTTTTCTGCACCTGGGATAATAGCTTCTCCCCCTGTAGGGTTGCTTAGTCTTATTCCAAAATTTTCATCCATGTCTTCGACCGTTCTATCATTTGTGACTGGAATTGTAATCCACTTTTCCGTTTCTCCGGGTGCGAAAATCAGCGTGCCGGAGGTGTGCTCATAATCACTCCCGCTCTGAGCCGTACCGTCAAAAGTCTCATAGTCGACGAGAATCTCATCATCGGTTGGATTCTTCCGTATTACATGTATCATGTTGTCTTTTCCTTCATTTGCATGGTCGGAAAAAACATCAAACTCAAACCAATTTGCCAGCGCTGTAGTAGGACGGCCTCCTTTTTCTGTAATCTCGATTGATATATTCGACCAGTTATCCAGCGTTGCTCCCCCGCTGGGATTACTGAGTTGGACACGGAATAATCGAACATCTTCCTTCGCATCGTTGTCTGTGATCGGGATCTCTATTTTTTTCCACCACTCCCCTTCTGCGAAGGTGAGTGTCCCGCTAACTGGCATGTAATCCTCGTTTTCCGCTGCTTGATAAGGAGAGTCGGAATTCGTGGCAGTGCTGCTGGTCGTATAGTTGACTGTCACTTGGCCGTGTGCACCGTTCATACGGCTCACAAAGAGGCTGTATGCTCCAGCCGCTTCGCTAACGGAATCGAATTCGTACAGGAATACAAGCGAACCGGGAGATTCGGATTGCCCCCAATCGTCATCCCATATACAGATGGTCGTTGACGATATCGCATAAGGTATCGACTGAACATATAGATCTACGGTTAATAATTCTGCCTGTCTTGTAGGAGTACCCGGTTTGGATTGGGTATTTTCCGGCAAGACATCGTCGTAAATCGGTATCGTGATGGTCTTGGAGGTTTCTCCGGGATCAAAGATCAAGGTGCCTTGAGCGGCCTGTCCGTCAAAATCGACTCCCGGTAGAGCGTTACCTAAAGTTCCCGAAAATCCCAAAACGTATTGAACAGTGCCAGCGCTTTCGGTACCGGTCGTTCGCAAGACCTTCAGTGTGACCGCCTCGTCCGTCTCCATTACGCCGTAATAGGGACTCTCGAAATGATAATCTGCACCGTCATTGCTCAAGGCATGAGCGTCATGATGAAATATCGGCAAAATCAGCGAGGCGATTAGAATGATTGCGGCAATTAGACATGACTTGCGTGTAAATCGTTGTAAAGCGATTTCCATGTTCAGCAGCTCCCTGGATATTATTTTGAAGCAAAAAAAGAACAAGCGGCTGGTCTTATGACTTGGACAGGCTGCATGTTCTTCTTTTGAGTTCAGTAATATTGCACATGGCATTTAAAGTAAATTTATAGATATTCTCCCTCATAGTCAAGGGTAGAATGGACCATGACAATGCATCTACAGTCTCGATTGGCAAAGCAAGTTCTTTCTTTCATCATTTAGATAATTCAATTCATGTCCCTCATTTTTTTGTTTATGGTAATCTTTTGGATCAAGGAACAGACTGGTTCTTCCTTTATATACAAGTCCTAAACTGGTCTCAGACTTTATTAATTGATCCACTGATTCATCAATTATATGACTTGGAGGTTCCGATAATTTAAAATGACCTACTCTCTCAATTACTTTCTCCTTAAGGAGTCGTCTTTTTATCCGGTTCCAGTATTGTTCTATCTCTATACAGTTATCTGATTTGTAGTCCAGAGGTATATCTTCATCAAACAGATCATTGAATTGTTTTGTGGCAGGAGCGGATGATCTCCACGCAACCCCAGAACAGCATAAGGGCGATTACAGGGTGAAGCGCTGATAATACACCGATCCTTGATGATAATATAGCCGTAAGAAACATACCGATAATCATCCCAAATAATCCGACACTTCTCCAGATTGTTTTTTGGGGCAAACGAGCACCCCATGCCAACACAGTCATAATAAGAGGAAGGAACGCAAAATATCTAGCAAAACTTATGTGGGTATTCCAGTAGGTCGGATCGACAAATAGAGAAAGTCCTGCGAAAAAAACTTGAAGTGCGACGAAGACAGCGAACAGCCAAGCTAAGCCGATAAAACAGAAACGTGCAATTCGAGGAAAAGGTCGGTCATGCATAACACTTATTCTCTCCGTCCATCAAATCGCCGTTTTCCGGATCTGTGTGTATGATAACATGTGAAATAAGGATGGGGTCGGTCTCGCTAATCACATAGACTTGCGGCGGTCTAGGTATACGCAGACAGGTATGATCATGAAAAACCCGCGTGACCAGCGTTCCCAGTTCCCTTCCATTTTCTTGGTGTATCACACTCCACAATCGTCTTTCCCTGTCTTCCCAAGGGCCCCAATGCTCTTCCGATTGGGGAAAAGTTCCAGGCAAAATCGGTCGGGGAATAAATCCTGCTTCAACTATTTCCGCCTGCAAAGGTTGAAAAAGTTTGAGGCAGAAGAAGCCATAGGCTGAATCTCCCCCTCTTGCAAAAATCCGTTCGATTTCCGTTAGATGCTGTTCCCAGACTTGCTGCCATTTGTTATCGATATATTGCTGTGTGTAAGTTTTCAGCATATTCATGGTCGTCCGCTTGAAGGATTCGGTTAGTTTGTTCATTTTAATACCTCCATTTATTTCATTATTAATTCGTCAAACCCGATCATAATCGGCTTTCCATGTTTTGATAGTCCGCTTGATACTGTCAGGAATTGTACTATCGTTCGCAGCCTTTTCACATAAAGACAAAAATTCTTCATCCGGAGCAAAACGCAGCGCGATAATTTGGTTCATCGTCAAACGAGGATCGAGCAGTTTGCCAGTTAGTACGAAGTGACGTAGGTTTTCTTCTGAGCGAATCGCACGATCCTGAGCTTTACATGCAAATATCCGGGAAAATACCATGGTCATGACGATCATTAGGGAAAGAGATACGAATATCAGGGAGGCAATCAGCGGTCCCTCGCTCCGCCCCGAAATAAACAGATATACGGTTGCAGCGGTCAGCGTGATCAAACCGAGCGGCACAAGGAAAAAATGAAAAGCCGGAATCAACCTCAAGTAATTGCTATAGTTTTGAGACTTCATGTTGAGCAACCTCCTTTCACTAAAATATGAGTGGGTGCACACTCATTTTGCGGTACATACTTTTCTTTAATAGACATTAACATTACTTGACATTGAGTGGGTGCTCACCCATAATGTAAGCATAAACAGCTTTTCAGACCATGTCAATAGAGCGAGGGATAAAATTGGATTTAAAAACCAAAATAGCTGAAGCTGCCGAGCGAGTGTTATTAACAAACGGACTTGCCAAAACTACGACTAAGGAAATTGCTCGGGCAGCCGGTTGCTCTGAAGGATCGTTATATAATCATTTTAGAAGCAAGGAAGATATATTTCTCCATGTTTTACGGGGACAATTGAAAAATTTTATGAGCACCTTAACATCACTACAGAACCTTGCTGGTAACGAAACGGTACGAAAAAACTTAGAGCAGGTAGCTCTTGCGGCGCTGGAGGATTTCAACAATTCCATGTCCTTGATCTGTTCTATTTTCTCGGAACCTGAAATTTTGCATCGTCACCGAGAAGGTTTTACATTGCGAAACGAAGGTCCGCACAGGGCTAACGAAGCCGTGGAAGCCTATTTGTTGAAAGAGAAATATCTTGGCAGAATCCGAGGGGAAATAGATTCGAGAGCCGCAGCGGATTTATTGCTGGGTAGTTGCTTTCAACATGCGTTCCAGTTGAACTTTTTAGGTAAAGAGGAGTCTCAAGAAGAACGAATTGAATTTGCAAACCGTGTTTTGAATACATTATTTGCAGGACTAACATAACAATAAACGTCGCCTTTTATTACCTGATAACAAAAGGGCGATAACTCATCTTGAAACAAACATCAATAGGCTGCCATT
Source organism: Paenibacillus sp. JT22N12 (assembly GCF_056269365.1). Lineage (NCBI taxonomy): Bacteria > Bacillati > Bacillota > Bacilli > Caryophanales > Paenibacillaceae > Paenibacillus > Paenibacillus sp. JT22N12. The sequence goes on from NZ_JBWDNU010000005.1 coordinate 190,418, forward strand.
TGATAATGGAAGCCTAATTTCTTTTTATGGAATTGAAAATGTACAATTCTGCTCCAGCCTCACAACGAAGGTCATTAAACCCCACCACGCTCAACTTCCCCGTTAGCGCCGCACAGCAGTTCCTCAATATTGTGCTATCGTTCCCCCGTAAGTGTACTTCATCCTTCATGCAGCCCCATATTTACTGAAACGGTGATACCAGCCATCTTCTGTAAACAGTTCTCCATGTAAGCCGTCACTAACTTCTGCTATATTGACCACATTTACAAGCACCTCGATCTTGTCACCACGATCATGCGCTTCTTGTAATCCGAATAATCATTCATAAACGTACACCTTTTCTTGTTGTAGTTACTTGTTATTCGGGTTCTCAATCACAATCCCTTTTGCAATGCTAAACTGCCCAATCGGTGAGAAAACGACAGCCTTTAGCTGACTGCCGTTTCTTCGAGTTTATTTAGCTATTGTGCCCAGTTAGTTGAGCGAGCACCAGATTCAATTTGAATAGCATGTGGAGGTTTTCTGCTCAAACGTTAACCAAATGTTTTTTCGTAGCCATCATACTCTACAGTATCTGCTGTCATGAGAGCCGCTTCTTCACCCAATAATCGTTTGACAAGATGAAAAGTTAAATGTAGCCCCGCATCTGGTCCTTGTGCAGTAATAATGTTTCCCTCATCTACAAACTTTTGATCCCGAATTACCGTGACCTCTGGAAAATACTTCGCGAGGGAGTCCAGCGCTTTTCGGTTGGTTGTTGCTTTTTTTCCATTTAACAGCCCCGCTTGAGCTAGAGCGAATGCACCCGTACAGACAGATGTCATCAATTCTACAGTCTTCATTTGCTCGGTAATCCACAGGATCAACCTTGTATTTGCTATCAGTTTGCGGATTACTGGTTGGAATCCGCCTGGAATCAAAACAATATCAAATTGGGGGGCATTCTCAATGCTGTAGTCGGCCATAATGCGAAGGCCGTTGCTGGCCGTTACCATTCCTCCCGTTTCTGATACCGTATGGACTAGGAATGGCTTATGTTGCTCCTCCACCGAGCCAAAGATCATTTTCTGAACATCTTGAGCACTGTACCGAGTAACTGACAGGATCTCAGACGGACCTACGTAGTCAAAAGCGTCAACCTGATCAAATACGAGCATTCCTACAGACCATTGTTTTTTCATAAGCTTTATTCACTCCTCATTTAAAATGTGTGGACATATCCTCACAAAAAAACCGAACGTTCGTTATATAAATTACCATATTTCTCATTGCCCGTCTACATACATTTACGCCTATGACGGGAACCTCATATGTTTTATAATCAATATAACGAACGATTGGTTTTTTAAGGGGGATGGCATTGAGAAAAGGGGAAAAGACAAGGGATTTTATCATCCAACAAGCTGCCGTATTATTCAATCAGAAAGGGTATTTTGGTTCCTCCATATCGGATCTGTCTCGTGTCACCGGCATGCAAAAAGGCGGAATATATAATCATTTCGAGAATAAGGATCAGCTTGCCCTAGAAGCGTTTGAACATGCTGCAGCAGTATTGAGGGTATGTTACGTGAATGCCATGGTTAACAGTAAAACGGCTTTTGAAAAGCTGTCTGCCGTGATTTCGATTTATCAAAATGCTTATGATAGCCCTCCGCTTGCAGGTGGCTGTCCCGTTCTAAACACAGCCATCGAGAGTGATGACGCCCACCCGGCATTAAAGGAAAAGGCGCAAATCGAAATGGGGAATTTTTTAGAATTAGTTCGTTCTCTTCTTCGGTTGGGTATCGAACAAGGCGAATTCATAGAAGAGATTGATGTGCAAGAATTGGCCGTCTATATTACCTCAGTTATTGAGGGCGGTGTCATGCTGAGTAGACTTTATGAAGACAATGCGCATATCCGCTCTAACATAAATCGGTTGCTAAGGGAGATTGAACGGTACCGAACGGGAAATTGAAATATAAGAACGGATAATGACGAGGTATCCGCTTATCAGGTTGTTTAAAAATTCAGATCATCTAGGTTTCCATGTCATAAAAGGCTGATTTGCCACACTTAACATGTTTCAATTGGTTTACGCGCGACTGGTCATACAAATAATAGTTTTTTTGTCGCTAAACCTATTATACTAGTTCAAAGCGTTCAAACTTTTAGTCGGGGCAGCGAGCGATGAAAACGAATTCCAACCCAGGACGATCCGGTGCATCTCGAATATCTTCGACTGGTAAGTCGGCAGCAGCCAAAGAGTCAATAATCTCGGACTGACTCCGGAACCTCAGTGTCGAGTCCGAGGTCAGTTCCGTCCCGTCACTATGAAAAATGAACGTGTGCCGGAACGTAACTAGCGGTAATTGCACACTAACGAGATCAGTCCACGTCTCGACCCTTCCGATTTCAGGTGCTTCAATCACCTGATGGGACTGCTCACGATTCCAGTTCTTCCATGCTTCCATTGCAGGGTCCCGGACCTCGAAGACAAGCCGTCCACCTGGTCGTATAGCCCCTCGGCAAGCACGGAGAGTTGATATCCACTCTTTGTCAGTTACAAAGACTTGGGCGACGTTGCCGGTCATCGTTATTAGATCCACTTGCAATCCAGAAAGCATTTCCGTTGTTCCATGAAACCATTTTACGCGATCCGCATACGCCTTACAGCTTGCAATATTGAGCGAAGCAAGGGCTGGATCGACTCCAACAACCTCCTTACCAAGGGCTGCAAGGCGACAGGCAAGGTTCCCGGTTCCACAGCCAAAGTCAATCACTGATTGAGCATCGAACTCTTCTGTTAGTGCAATATAAAGGTCAAGATCCGGACGTTCTGGCGAATCAAACAAATCATAAACATCTGCAAGCCTCGGTTCTTCAAATATCTTATCGGCCATCACTGTACCTCCCAGGTTCTCGTTAGTTCTACTCCGTTATCTAGAAGCTATTCTGCCCTTCTCCCTCACCTGATCTTAGCCTTATTCAGGACTTACAATTTCAATATTTCGTGGTGCCTTCGCCGTTATCCTGCCCGTTACTTCAACAAAACGAAAAAGGAGCCGCCGCGCGGCAAGCTCCTGCTGCGTTAGTTCAATTCACAATACAGATAAACGATTTATAATATCCGGTATCTCCGTTAAGTTATCACAAATTGCATCAGGATGTGTAAAAGAACAATCCTTGCCTTTTAGAATTGTGAACATCCCAAGCTCCTTAGCAGGAATGATATCAGCCTCGAGACTATCCCCAATAAATACTGTGCACATACTCGACGACTTTAAGTTTTTTAAAGCCATTTGAAATATTGCATGGTCAGGTTTTTTAATATTGACCGCACCTGATGTAATGATGTCAGTGAAATAATCCGACAATCCTAAAGCGGTAATTTTGTTCCGTTGGTAAAAGTCCCTTCCATTTGTGATTATTCCTAATTTATACCCTCGCTCCTTTAATGTTTCAAGCATCTCATGCAGTCCAGGGAATCCAGCACTGTACACATGAAAATTATGATTCAAATCATCAAGCAATTTAGCGCGCAGACTCTTTTCGATATTAAAAATGTCTATTAACTTTTTATAAACTTCCTCTTTAGGCATTATAATATTGTTTAGTTCCGAGAATTTCCCCATAAATTTGGGTTTATCCGGAATAAATCTGAATAGAGAGAACTGTTCATATTGGTAATCTGCAAAGTTTAATAATGATTGGTCTTTATCAAGCAATGTTTGGTCTAAGTCAAAAATGACTGTATCAATTTTATTTATAACCATATCACCCCATACCGCGTTTTTATTTGGATGCTGCCCGTTAAGCGCAGCTGCCGATCTTCAATTTCTACTTGATGAGATCAAAGGTTTATTAAAAAATAATCTTCATAATTTTCTAAATAAAAATCAGCACCACCCGTTTTATTTTGAAATAAACAGGTCTTTATGCCAAGGGTTTTAGCTGGTAGAATATCTATTTCACGGTCTCCAATAACCAGGTCTATATTGTATTTATTATGCAAGTATATATAGGACTCGGGATCCGGCTTCCTTGAAAACCCATCGTCACCTGCTACTAGTTCTTTAAAATATCCCGCCATATTGTAATAGTTCAACATATTCAATACTTCTAATCGTGGTTTATGGGTCATGATTACATTTGCATTGGCGGATTTCAGGATATTCTCTACATGTGGAAATGGCGGGGTTTTCTCTGGATGAAGGCTTGATTCCATAATAAACATTTTTTTCACCTGTTGGTCTGAGAGATTGAAATGACTTACGGCATGGCTAAATGAAACCTTTAATTGTGATAAAATTTCTTGCCTGGTAACCGAACCACGCAATGCTTCGTAAAATATGTCGGAATAGGCTGGATAGGTATCAAACAATGTTCCATCAAAATCCCATAGTATATTCATAATAATGATCCTTTCTCCCAGACATATATCAGGTTTAAACCAGCCTGCCCGTTAGCTGACATGAAGGCGGCCGACTGTTCTGGATGGCTGCCTTCATGTCTGATTGAACTATTGTTCCACGTTTAGCTTAACTGACTAACCGTATGCAGGAGTCTGTCCCCTTCCCTAACAGGAAACTCGCGTCCTCGTGCCGGAATGGCCAAGGTCTACCCCCTTCTGTGCGCAAGCAGCTCAGTTATCCAGCTGCCGGAGGAATTCGAGTACGCGCTGCAACAGCAGCGCCGTCGCTTCAGCGTCATACGACGACAAACTACTGTCGGCGAAGTAGTGTTGATCGCCCGGGTACAAAAAGAGCTCGGCATGATTGGCTGACGCCACGAGCTCATGTGCCGCCTCAATGTCGCCCTCGTCTACGAAATAGGGATCAGCGTCCATGCCGTGAATTTGTACTGGCAGATCCGCTGGCCAGGGGGAGCCGAACATAGAGGTCGGAACGCAGGAGTAAAAGAATAACGCGCCACGGGCATCTTCACGGGTCTGAGCGAGCTTCTGGGCTGCCAATACACCGAGCGAAAACCCCGCATAGACAATCTCACGCGGTAACTCACTGGCCACACGCGCACCGCGCTCCATAATCTCTTCGAACCCAATCTCCTTGACATAGGCCATGCCGTCCTCGATAGTGGTAAACGAGTGACCCTCGAAAAGGTCAGGCACATGTACAGTGTGCCCTCCCCCTCTAAGCTCGTCCGCGAAGGTGTGAATACCGTTTGTAAGTCCCAATGCGTGGTGAAATAGAAGAACCTCAGCCATTTCTTTTCTCCTCCCATGTGGATTATTATGAAATTGCGCCTCTTACTCTTCATAGAATTCGACCTTTTATTGTCGTTAACCTGCCCGCTAGTTGAACAAAGACAGCCAATTCGAAACGGCTTGATTCGTTGCGTTTATTATACAGAGAAGAAGCACAACTTTCTCAAAAGCTTGAGGAAGTTGTGTCTGGACGAGTCGTCCTTCGCCGAGTACAGGTCGCCGGATTCCCGGTTCAGCCACAGAATACCCGACGCGTAAAATCGGATAAAATCATCCGAGCGCGCAATGTTTGCCGTTCGGATCGGCGCCTCCCATTTAACGTCGGCGCCGATCGCTTCCGAGAAAAATCGGATTGGGGCGTAAACCCGGCCGTCGACGATGCGCAGCACCGCTTCTTCCCGCTTCATCAGCACCCGGAAAAAGAATGGCTTGATGACATGAAGGAACGAGCACCCCGTCCTTCATCCGGTACTCGGCTGTAATCGCCGCCACATAGGTACCGGGAGAGGCCTGCCGCCGGCAGGCTGCAGACCGACAAGCGCGATTTTGCGCATAAAGGCCGATCTTCGCCACGTATACCAGCTGTTTCGGGCGATAACCAGCAGCCACGTTTTCACCGAGCTTTCGCCGCGATAGGAGGCAAGCCGCCTGAACGCTTTAACGAACATCTCTTGAGCAAGCTCGTCGGCGGTATCCTTGTTCCGGTCAAAAAGTAGGCGTAGCTCCACACATCGTCTCCGTATTCCTCCATCACCCGCCGGAAATCGGCGGAGCAGAGCGAAGACACATATTTCAGCGTATCGCTATCTTCCGGCAAAACGTCCCCCTCCCTCTTCCTCTACCTAATAGACTGCGCAGGACGATCTAAAGGTAGGGAAATACGTACTTTAAATAAATCACCATCAATTTCAATATCAAGATTGCCTTCATGAAGATCCACGATTGACTTCGCTATGGCCAGCCCAAGGCCAGAGCCTTCTGTATGACGTGACGAATCTCCGCGTTTGAACCGTTCAAACAGCTCATCCATATTTTCGCTGATCTCATATTTTGATACATTCTTAAACGCAATAATCGCATGATTATTCAACGTTCGTACAGTAATATAAACGCGTGAGTTTTCCAGTGAATATTTTAGGACATTTCCAATTAAATTATCAAAGACACGCCATAGCTTTTGTCCATCAACAAAGGCATATACCGGCTCTTCAGAGTTCGTAATCCGGAATCGAAGACTGGAATCGTTAATCATGTTATCATATTCCGCTAGCGCCTGTTGTAAAAGCTGGGCGAGATCGACCTTTTCCTTGGTTAATTCAACATTTCCGCTGGCCATTTTCGAAACTTCAAACAGATCATCAATCAGCACCTTTAACCGTTTTGATTTTCTGTCAATAATCTCAACGTAGGCTATCCTATCCCCACTTGATAGATCTTCCTTTTTTAATAGCTCGGTATACGTAATGATGGAGGTTAGCGGTGTCCGAAGGTCATGGCTTACATTTGTAATCAGTTCAGTTTTAAGGCGTTTGCTCTTTGCCTGTTCGTTCTGCAGCGTTTTTACTCCTTGTTTTAACCCATTGATATTTTCAGCGAGCGTTGCCAGAACAGATTTTCCTGATATCGGCAGATCCTGACCCAGATTTCCTACAGCCAGCTCATTCGTCTTTATTACGATCCGGTTAAAATACCCGATTCTGATAATCAAGAGCAACACGACTGGAAGACCTATTACTGCAAACAGTATGACATATAAGAGAATAAAACCAGGATGCAAGCCCATCATCATTCCCGCTAAACCCAGACCAAATACGATCATCAATAAAATAAACATCTGCGCGCCCGTGCTCTTATTCAGAAAAGCGTCTGTTAGGCTGCGTTTTGCCTGATTATATAGCGACTTTACGCTCTGCCCCGCTTTATTCAAAAGACCCTTTTCCCATTCTTTCTTTATATAGGGCCAATCCTTAAAATATACCGCAAAAATTTTGCTCTGAATAATGGTAATAACCAAAAATAACGAGGCAAAAGCTATACCGATAAACATATTCCAGCCGTAATCAAATGGATTCTCGTATGCATAAATAAATTGATCTCTTATAAAAAAAAGTAAACATATGGTTCCAACGCTCGTTAAGGTAATAAATAATGCCCGAACATCAATTGGCAACCTATTGTAATAGGTAGTCCATCTTTCAACTACTGAAGGAATAGCTATCGCTTTCTTTCCGAAGACGATACATAGAATAAGCGCGGCTAAACTTGCCAAAGTATATACCCATAACGTTATTTGTTCCTGTTTGTATCTCTTGTATTCGATCATAACGGAGCTCGTTGAGGATAAGTCTCTGGTTACCGCAAACTCCCCTTTGAACGGGATAAATGTTTCTGCCCGTTGATCATGTGCCGGGATCGAATAAAAAATCGGTTGTTTTGTTGGAATAGAATAGCTTGTCATAAATAGCATGTTTTTGGAGTTCATCTTGTCTTTAACCGATTCATCATCGACAACACTCGAATTTGTATAGACTTTATCGGTAAGGCTGCTCTTAAAGTAATATTGAAATTGATTTATGTATCTTAAAAAATCCGTGCGGTATTGCTCTCTCTCCTTGTAATACTCTTTCAGTTCCTCTTCTTTTTGATTTATAACCTTTGCGCGGGCATACTCATTGCTTTTGAATATTTTTGTTATATCTTCGATCTGTTTATCTCTTTCTGCTATGTAGATGTCCACAGCCTCTTGATTATCTCCTAATGATGCTTCATCAATCCGCAATTGATAATCGCCTTTGAGGGAGTTAATTAGATTCGTTATATTTCCCAACCCATTCCGATAATCATTGATTTCATCCTCAGAAACCGTTATGGATTGCTTCGCTTCCTCAAAAGTAATGCTGTTTAGCTCGAACATGTTTAAATACTGAGCAAATAGATCGAGCTCGCTTCGAAATTCAGGCGTGTGAAAATAGTCGCGATGAACATAATTGCTGCCGAAAGTAAATACCACTAAGAGTCCGCTTAGGCCAAACGTAAACATAATAGCCCAGAAGCCAAGGTTTAATCTATTTTTCAATTTTATAACCAATTCCCCATACCACCTTTAAATAAGTTGGATTCTTCGGATTGATTTCTATTTTCTCGCGAATTTTTCTGATGTGAACGGCTACCGTATTTTCCGCGTTATAGCCAGGTTCCTTCCATACCCGCTCATAGATTTCATTGATCGAGAACACCCGGCCGGCGTTCGTCATCAATAATTCAACGATTTTATATTCTATAGGCGTAAGCTTCACCGGTTCTCCGAGGACCGATACTTCTTTGGCAGATTTGTCTAATATAAGCCCCTTAAGATCAATCACTTTTTTAATGCCTTCATAAGTACCCAGAGCAACATACCTTCGCAACTGGGATTTTACGCGGGCAACGAGCTCCATTGGATTGAACGGTTTTGTGACATAGTCATCCGCACCCACATGGAGGCCTAATATTTTATCGCTATCCTCGCTTTTTGCGCTCAAAATAAGGATTGGAATGTTTTTCTTCTCGCGAATTTGGGATGTAGCGGCAATTCCGTCAAGCCTGGGCATCATAATATCCATAATAATGAGATGAATTTGGTGATCATTTATGATCTCTAACGCTTCAATTCCATCCTTTGCTTTTAACACGGTAACGCCTTCATTCTTCAAATAAATTTCGATTACGTCCCGTATTTCCTTTTCATCATCAACAACGAGCACAAAATAATTATCCATTTTTCACCCTACTTTCCAGCAGCCATCTTTCATTATCTTAATAGTAATCGGAAAATCTTAACATCCATTTACGATAATTATGAAGAACTTCTTAATATTTTTGTGGTTTGCCCCCGAATGCAACAAGAAAAACCGCCTCATCACGAGACGGTTAATTGAATGCTCATTCCTAGACTGCGCTACCAGTTAGTCGAACAATTTCTACCTATACTATTATATACTTTGTCACTTGCCTTTATTTGTTCTTGATTAAATCTGCAATCAAGATACCGTTTATTTTCAATCCAGTAATGTCACAATCCGTTATCTCAACATTTGATAAATCACAATTTCTTAATTGCCCATTAGACAGGTTACAGTTATGAAAACGAAGCGGTTTATATGTTCCTTCAGGATTGAAGTTTCCGTCTCCCTCCATAGGAAGAACCACATTATGAAATTCCGTTCCAAATAGGTGGACATGGTCAATAACAGCGTGGCTGAAGTTAGCATGCTGAATACCTAAACCCGACATGTTTGCGTTCGAGATTTTAATTCCACCCATATTAACATCATTCAAAGACATTTCACTCATGTTTACGTTATTCACTTTCGTCTTTGCCAGGCTGACATTATCAATATCAAGCTCCTCAGCTCTGACTTCCTGCCACTTAGACCCTGATATATCTGCTTTTTGCAAATTCAATGGTTCCGCCTTCAAGCTCATTCTCCTATCCCCCTTCGGATTATAAATTGATCCGCATTTGTATATTCAACATGCGCTTATCAATTTCCTTTATTATCCACTTAACTAATCTGTCCGTTAGTGAAGGGCTGTGTGCATGGTCAAGTAGTGAAATCCCTTTAACCCTTGATATACCGCAACGTCACTTTGGTGCCTTGTCCCAGGGTACTGTCGATCGTGATCGAACCTCCATAACGCTCCATGATTGTTTTGGCGATAGCAAGTCCAAGACCCGATCCTCCTTGAGTCCGGTTCCGCGAACTCTCCGTACGGTAGAATCGATCGAAGATGTGCGGCAGTTGTTCAGAGGATATCCCAATTCCGGTGTCGGCTACTGACACCGTTATCTGCCCCTCCTTTTCTTGAAGTCTAATGCTTACCGTGCCGCCCTTGGGAGTGTACTTCAGCGCATTCTCTATAATATTACGCAGCACCTGATAGCTGGCGCTAACGGGCATCCTGATTAGAGTGGCAACCCCGCTCGGATTATCATCATAATCGAGTTTGACTTCGGGATTGACGTGTACGGTTTGGGGAAGCAATTCACTCAATGTCATCTTGAGATCGCATACCTCCACAGCTTCGACTGGAAGAGGTTCTTCCGCTTCGGCAAGCAGGAGAAGCTGTGCGATCAGTTCCTTCATCCTTCTGGTTTCATTCATCATGAGCGCCAACGACTCATCCAGCACTTCCGGCGATTTTTTCCCCCACCGCTGTATCATATGCGTATGCCCTTCAATGATGGCGATAGGCGTTTTCAGCTCATGCGAGGCATCAGCGACGAAACGTCGTTGCTGGTCAAAAGAAGCATCCAGCTTATGAAGAAAAACGTTGAAGGTTTCCCCCAATTGATAAAGCTCATCCTTGGCGGCGGGTAAATGCAGCCGCTGGGACAAATCGTTCGCCTTAATGCTCCGTACCTCACTAATCATGCGACGAATCGGTTTCAACGTCGAACGGGCCACGATCCCCCCCACAACGATAGCCATTCCGGCTGCAATCAATAAACCAAGCAGAAGAAGTCTGCCTATCACCCGTTCGGCGGCTGCGCTGCGAGAATGCTCACTTTCTTCTGTAAGGAGTAGTTTTACGGAGCCGTATGCAGGCAAAGTGAGATCTCTTTCAGCCATATATTCGATTTTCTTTCCAGATTTTTCACTACCAACCCCAGCCAACACTTGTCCATTCTGATCTAACATTTCAAGTCGCTGCCCAACATCAAGATCCGCGAGAAATGCTGATAAATCCGGCTTAAATACGTTTCCTGTACCACTGCCTTTTCCCGTTACCGGTTGAAGCAAGGAAGGCAGAAACGTCACATCGCCAAGCTGAAGTTCGAATTGCTTAAGCTTTGAAGCAAGCAAAGCGACCTCTTGACGTTCTGTCCAATGCTTGAATGTCACATATACAAATCCGCTAGCAACGATCGCGACTATAAGAGTCGCTGCAGCAATGGATGCACTGACTTTGCGAGAGAACGTCCATGTGTTCATTCTCATCACCTTCAGTCCCTCAAGATATAACCGCTGCCGCGGACGGTATGAATCAGTTTTTCCTCGAACCCGTCATCTACTTTCATACGCACATACCGAATATAGACATCCACCACGTTCGTTTCGCCCTCGTAGGAATAGCCCCATACGCTATTGAGCAACGCTTCGCGGTTCATCAGACGATTTTTATTGGTAAGCAAACACCGAAGAAGTTCGAATTCGCGTTGCGACAATTCAATTTCCACCCCGTCGCGGCTGACGCGATGCGCCGTTACGTTCAACGTCAAATCCTTTGCATACAACACATCCTCGGTTTCCTTAGGCTGAAGTCGTCGCTGTAAGGATCGCATGCGGGCAAGAAGCTCTTCGATCGCGAACGGCTTAGGCACATAGTCATCCGCGCCGGTATCCAGTCCGCGCACCCGGTCCCTTACCGTATCCCTGGCCGTTAGCATGATAATCGGCGTTTGCTTCGCTGTACGTATTCTCTTGCACACTTCTATTCCATTGATTCCAGGCAAATTCAAATCCAATAGAATCAAATCAAAGTTTTCATTAAGAGCCATATTTGTACCAACGAGGCCGTCGCTCGCGACCACAATTTCATACCCCTCATAAGCCAACTCCAATTCCAGCAGGCGTATCATTGCGATTTCATCCTCGATAAGTAAGACGCGTTCCTTCAAACTCTTATTCACCTCTTAGCAAGTTTAGCTCGTTTTCATAAATGATAATCCGGCATTGGAATCCGCGCGAATATGATACGTGCCATCACCGACTTTCCCGCTTACACTCTTACCTTTTATCACTAACGGAAAGTCAGTTCGGATTTTTCCAAATAACGTACGCCCGTCTACCTCTACATCCGCTCTCTCAGGCCAAGTCAAGTAAACATCTCCTACAGTCGAGGATAAATTCCAATTACCTCCAACCTTCTCAGTTTCGATGTTAATGTTTCCCGTTACGGTGACCGCTCTGATAGATGAAACAGCGCCCTTTGAGGACAAATTACCGTTCTTTGTTTCGATATCCATTGGTCCCGAAATTTGATCAGCTTGCACATTTCCATTGGTAACGGAGGCTCGAACGCTTTTCTTCACATTGGACACACGGATAGTACCATTTGTCGTTTGTAACGATAATTCTCCGCCGATGTCAGTTGCCGTAATGTTGCCATTCGATACGGACATATTGATTTTGCCAGTGCCAGTAACGCTTGACATAGATAGTTCTCCATTTTGCTGATTGATCTTCAAGTCAGGCTTGATTCCTTGAGGCAACGTAATCGTCAAGTAGACTTTCGGCTGGAGTTGCTTACCCTCTCCATAAGGCTCGCTATCTGTCTTGATGTCCAGATGCGCGCCCTCCGTAACTTGCAATACAGTTTTATTAGCGACAGCTATTGCTTCCTTTTTTTCAGCATGATCCACGACCACCGTTGTTTGAATTTCGATAGCCTTGACTTGCCCTTGCCTGATATTGATCGCACCGTACTGGTTCGAAACCGAAACCGTTTGGGTGCTATTTCCTAGTTTGACGCGGGTAATACCTTTATCGAAAGATAATCCAGGTATCTTAGCTTGAACCTGTTGAAGCGAGGTAACTGTTTGCTTGGAAGACGATTTCATGGACGACAGTTGCACGGACGACGATTTCATGGACAAGGGTTGCACGGATTGCTTCATATCTCCATCATTCTTTCCACATCCCGCGTTAATTAGCATCGCACCTAGGGAAACACTCATCAACATGACTTTTGGTGAAACTTTCATTCTCATTCCTCCTATATTCTTTGATCGGTCTAATCATAAAACATAGTGGATGAGAAAGACTTTGCAAACACATTAGAATTTAATGAGAGATATATGCGACGATGAGATCTCGCATAACAAGTGGGTATCCGGCGGAATTGAAAATGAGGTTGTCAATAATCAACTATCGTTCGCCGTCGTATTATAAGGTCAGCCAATTTTTACTGGTTGACCATTTGTTTGTGTGGTGTATTTGAGAGCATGCTTTATCGACTTTAACTGGTTACCATGATTATCATCCAAACAAAAAACCTTCCAACGTTCATAGGGAAGGTTCGTTAATGTACCCGTTTTAGTATACTACCATCGTCATTTTAATTTAAGAGAGAAATGTTGACAAACTATTGGCTGGTTTTCGTTCAATCAAAATTGCCATTGTAAAATTTATCCTAGCATTCTCAGAGTTAAACAAATTAATTTAAATGAAGTTGCGCTAAGCTGCCAGTTAGAGTAGCAAATATGACGGTGGACAATAAGCCGATGCGATGTTTGCTAGATTTACAAGCTTTGCTTTGCAAAATGGTCTATGTATCTCATCATTTCTGATATGCCCTTCCTGTTTGAATGTTGTATTGCTGTAAATTGACTACCCATAGAGCCTAAACGAACTATTGGGTTTCTGCGCAAGGGTTCAAGGAATATGAAACGAAATCTTGCATGAATGTTGTATGATCAAATATGAGCGGATGGAAAGAAAAGAATACGAGGAGGAATGACATGGTGAAAAGGTGGCCTAAAGATACCATAGCGGCGGGTCGTCGTCATACCGTTAGTCTTAAATCGGACGGCACGGTGACGGCTGTGGGTGATAATAAATATGGTCAATGTGATGTAAGCGGCTGGCGCGATATGACGGCGGTCGCGGTGGGTAATGTTCATATGGCGACGAACACGGGTAATGCTCATACAATCGGGCTTAAATCGGACGGCACGGTGGCGGCTGTGGGTTGGAATAAGCATGACCAATGCGATGTAAACGACTGGCGCGATATTGTAGCGGTTGCCGCGGGTTGGCGTCTTAGCGTCGGGCTGAAATCGGATGGCACAGTGGTGGCTGTGGGTCGAAATAATGAAGGCCAATGCAATGTAAGCGGCTGGCGTGATATGGTGGCGGTAGCGACTGGTGACTGGCATACCATCGGGCTTAAATCGGACGGCACGGTGGCGGCTGTGGGTAATAATCGATATGGCCAATGCAATGCAAGCGGCTGGCGCGGCATAGTGGCGGCAGCGGCGGGTTACCTTCATACCGTCGGTCTTAAATCGGACGGCACGGTGGCGGCTGTGGGTTGGAATAAGCGTGACCAATGCGATGTAAGCGGCTGGCGCGATATGGTGGCGATAGCGGCGGGTAGTAATCATACCATCGGCCTTAAATCGGACGGCACGGTGGCGGCTGTGGGTTGGAATGAGCATGGCCAATGCAATGTAAGCGGCTGGCGCGGTATTGTGGCGGTTGCTGCGGGCTGCGCTCATACCGTCGGTCTTAAATCGGACGGCACGGTGGTTGCTGTAGGTGATAATGAATATGGCCAATGCGATGTAAGCGGCTGGCGCGGCATCCAACTGCCCGGCAAATAATCTTCAATATTAATTAAAAAAAGTCCAATAACGACAAGCATTCGTCGTCATTGGACCGCCATTGTTAATATAAAATTACCGGCATCATTCTATACAATTAGCGTTATTTTACCATGAAGTTCGTTCTTCATCACATTACGCAATCCCTTACCCTTTGTACGCCCTCATAGCCTTCCGCAGTTCACGAATGCTCGGACGCTTGCCGTACATCAGAACCCCGGCGCGGTAAATCCTCGCAGCCAGCCAGCCGACGATAAGTATCGATACGATCAGCACCGCGATCGAGATCCAGAGCTGCCATACTGGCGGATCGGACAGCCCCAGACGGGTGACCATGACATAAGGCGAGAAGAAGGGAATGTACGACGTCACTTTGACCAGCATCGTGTTGGGGTTGTTCAATCCCCCGAATATGCAGATATAGAAGCCTGCCAGTGAAAGCATCGTAATCGGCAGTACCGCCTGCCCGAGATCCTCGGTACGGCTGACGATGGAACCAACCGCCGCGAACATGGTGGCAAACAGGAAATAACCGAGCAGATAGAAAATGATCGAATAGACCAGCAGGACCGGATCCATTTCACTAAGCGAGATATTCATGTCCTTCAGAGTCTCCAGATTATGCGGCAGCGTCATATTAACAACAATGACGATAACATATACCGAAATTTGAGTCATCCCGACCAGGAACATGCCGAATATTTTACCGAACATCCCCTTAAGCGGCGATACGCTCGTAATGAGAATCTCCATGACACGCGAGCTTTTTTCGGCGGTTATTTCACTTGCAATCATCTGCCCCGTAATCATAATAGCCATGAACAGCATGAAGATAATGACATAGACAAGACCGATATCCATCGCTTGCTCCGAGGCCGTTTTCCCCTGCCCCACCGAGCCCGCGCCTTCGGATGTGGAGATTTGGACGGAATCGATGACCACCGGAGCCTGCAGCACCTGCTTCAGCTCATCGCTTAGACCCACACCGCTTAATATGGCATCATTCTTGATCGACAGCAGCGCAACCTGAAGCGATTGCGTCGAGCTTGTATCGAGCAGCGCTTCCGACTTGTACACAACATTCGGGAACGCGCCTTCTGCACCTGGTTCAAATTCGAGATAGCCGTCAATCTTCCCATCGGCGACCGCTTGTTTGAGAGCTTTTTCATTGGCTTCTTCTGACCCCGCATCGGGAATGGATACCATTTCGATATCCGGCTTCTCCTGGGCTTTGTAATAATCGCCCAGCTGCGCCGCGATATGACCGGGGGTAAACATCTGTGAACTCAATTGATCCTGCGAGCTGCCCAGATAACCAACCGCTGTCGGCTGGTCCTCACCGCTGAATTTGGCGAAGAGATAAGGAAGATTAATGACCACGCTAAGAATGATGGCAATAATAACGGTTGTAATCAGAAAAGCTTTTCCTCTGAATTTGTTCTTGACCGTAAATCCGACAACTGTCCAGAATCCGTTACTCATGATTATCACCTACCGTCTTTATAAAGATTTCGTTAAGCGTTGGTTCCATGACTTCAAAACGCGTGACATCCGTCTGCCCCATCGCCAGCTCCAGAACCGGCCTGCCTGCCGCTTCGCCCGATATCAGCAATTCATAACCATATTCATGACGATTCACCTTCTGTACGCCTTCAAGCGTTTCCAGTCCCGACACCTCGCCGGTTGTCGAAAGAATAATGCGCTCACGCGGGAATTGATTCTTGATGCTCTTCAAATTGCCCTGCAGCACCTGATTGCCTTTATGCAAAATCGTAATATTGCGGCACAGCTCCTCGACATGCTCCATCCGGTGTGTAGAGAACAGGATGCTGGTGCCCGCATCGCGCAGCTCCTTGACCGTCGACTTAAGCAGCTCCACATTGACAGGGTCAAGGCCGCTGAACGCTTCATCCATAATGACAATTTTCGGCTCATGGATAACCGCCGCAATAAACTGGATTTTCTGCTGATTCCCCTTGGAGAGCTCCTCCACCTTCTTGCCGTAATACTCCGGTACGCTGAACCGGTCCAGCCATCTTCTTAGATTGCGGTCGGCATCCTTGCGGGACATGCCGCGGAGCTGGGCCAGATAGATGATCTGATCATTGACCTTAACCTTGGGATACAGCCCGCGCTCCTCCGGCAAATAACCCAGATTGCGCAGCTGCTCCAGCTCGTAAGGCTTATCGCTGTAGTGAATGCTGCCTCCATCCGGGTAGATGAGTCCCAGCACCATGCGCATCGTTGTCGTCTTGCCGGCGCCATTGGCACCCAGCAGACCGTAAATCTCCCCCTGCTCCACTTCAAAATTGATTCCGTTAACCGCCGTTTTGTCCCCATACTGCTTCATCAACTGATTTACTTTCAATGCTTTCATTGATCCTTCCAGCCCCTCTCCTATTTCGGGTTGATCTGCCTCAAGTCTGCATGCGCAGCCGTTCTCTCTCCGTCAGCAGAACCAGAATATCATCCAGCTCCAACTTCTGCCTTCCGACAATATGCACCTGCTGTGCTGCACACCACTCTTCCGCTTCCCTGGCTTCGCTTGTCGTTATCTTAACGGTGGTTCCTCCGGTATGCTCCATGCTGCAAAGGCCCGGGACCGACTTCCAGTTGACTCCACGACGCTCCTGACTGCCGCCATCCAGATACAGCACATACCAGGATTCCAGCAGCGTATCCTTCTCGTATAGGCCAAGCATACGCCCATGAACCATGAACACGATATAGTCTGCAAGCCGCCTGACCTCATCAACGATATGCGAAGCCATAAGAATCGTCCGCTCTCCCCTCTCCATGTAACGATGCAGGACGTCGATCATCGTCTTCCAGGCAATGGGATCAAGTCCGGATGAAGGTTCATCCAGCAGCAGCAGCTGCGGTTGATGCGCCATGGCGATGGAGAGATCGAACTTCCGCCGCATCCCTTTGGACATTTTGCCCAGCTTCAGGTCCGTCTCCACATCGAAGCGGCGAAGCAGCTCGCGATACAGGGTAATATCCCACTGCGGGTACCATTTCCGGATGAATTCCGCTTTCCGGTCCGCTGTCATATGATCGTCGATCTCATTGCTTTGCTCCGGCACATAGCCGATCTTCTCCTTCAGCAGCTGATCGTTGCCGGAGCCGACTCTCTCGCCAAGCACCTCAATCTGCCCCGAATCCGGTTTGGAAATATCCAGCAGCAGGCGCAGCAGCGAGCTTTTTCCCGAACCATTGGGACCCACTATAGCGGTTACATACCCTCTGGGAATATCCAGATTGACAGGTCCCAGTTCAAAATGCTTTCTCTTCTGAACGAGCTTTTTAAACCGTATTACCGATTGCTCCAACACGATTCACCTCCTTTCATTCGTCAGTGCCGCCGGGCTGCCGCTTGCGCTTCAATATGTCCCGCAGCATATCCAGCATCTCCTCATCCGAGCATTGCACCCGCAGACCCGCATCGACAGCGGCTTCAAGGGCCTCCATCACCGCACTGCGGCGCTGCAGATCGCGCTGCTCTTCCTCCACCTTGGCCACAAATGTTCCTGTACCCTGCCGTGTCCGCAGAATACCCTCGTTCTCCAGATCCTGATACACGCGGCGGATCGTAATCACACTGCATTTGAGATGCTGAGCGAGCTCCCGAATGGAAGGCAGAAGCGTATTTTCAGCCAACTGTCCGCTTACAATCAAAGCCCGCAGCTGCACTTCGATTTGGTGGTACAAGGGCTCTGCGCTTTGTTCATTAATTTGAATGGGAATCCACACCTTGCACACCTTCTTTATTCTTACTTCAGCTTGAACTGCTTATTGCGCCAGATTACTGACATCCAGCCGCTTCTTGACCAGCGATCCGATGACAAGGATGGACAGGATGCCGGCAACCGGCATGCAGATGGTCAGCAGCAGCTCATGCTGC
Source organism: Paenibacillus sp. JT22N12 (assembly GCF_056269365.1). Taxonomy (NCBI): domain Bacteria; kingdom Bacillati; phylum Bacillota; class Bacilli; order Caryophanales; family Paenibacillaceae; genus Paenibacillus; species Paenibacillus sp. JT22N12. Next base: position 208,895 of record NZ_JBWDNU010000005.1, read on the forward strand.
CTGGCCGCATTCAGCGTATATTCCAGAACCGAGAAGTGATTTAACCACAGCAGCAGGACGATGAAGGCATAGATAAATATATAGAGGAAGCATACAATCAGATAAATCCTCCCGCCGATCGCCATTTCGAAATAAATATAGGTTGAGGCGACCACAAGTCCATATCCCAGCCAGATCAGCAAGAATCCCAAGTACTCACTAAGGCTGAGCGCCTGACGAAGCCCACTGGAGACAAGATACTGTGAAGCAAAGAATACCAGTCCTACTATCAGAAAGACCACGAGCATCTGAATGATTCTAAAGATAACAATCGAGCTCATCTGAATCGGCATCGTCCGCCAATAGGCGATCTTTTCTTTCAGGTAATCCCTCTTCCAAAATTTAAAGGAATGTTGACCCATCAGAAAGCCTAAGCAGGGGACCAGACTCAGGTAGAAGAAATCACCCATCCACGCATCGAACGAGAAGGCAGGATTCGGTTCCTCATAAACAGGCAGCAAGGGGAATGTAAATAAGCTGACATATAAAAAGAATAAAATCGAAACAATTAATCCAACCCAGGATCGGCGCATTTCATGCTGGAATAATACAAGTGCTCCCCGCCAGCTGGTCATGCTCTTCCTCCTTCACTCATTATACTGTATATATCTTTATACACAGTATAATGACAGAGGGCCAGTTCTGTCAATCCCTGGTTTGTATAAAATTTAAAAGCTCATACATTCCTTCGGCGATTTCAGAGTTAGTTTCCCCGCAAGCCTTCACACATCTAATAGCAAAACTCATAAATAATACCTCAAGGTCAAGAAGAACCGGCTGTCGCCATCCTTTTGGCTGCTCCGTACGTTTTTCCCCGTAGATGTTAAAGAATTGTACAGGCGTGAAAGTTATAAATTCTATAAGCTCAAAAAAAAACCGGCCCTCACCGGACCGGCATAAGTCTAACACTTGTATCAATATTCGTTTCTGCAGCGTATGTTCACCTTTAGACAGGCTCTCCTTCATCCTCCGCAAGCCCAACCGCGATTGTAAAATAAAACGTAGCTCCCTCCGACTCCGCACTCTCGACACCGATTATGCCGCCCATCAGTTCCACCAAATTTTTAGAAATAGCCAGACCCAGTCCCGTACCCCCATATTTGCGGTTAATAGCAGTGTGCAGCTGGGAGAAGGACTGGAAAAGCTGATTCTGTTTATTCAGCGGAATCCCGATCCCTGTATCGGTCACCTTGAATTCCAGCAGTATCCCTTGGGATAAAGCTCTGCTCTTCACATCAACCGTCAGAGATATGCTTCCCGAATCGGTAAACTTGATCGCATTGCCCACCAGATTAACGAGCACCTGGCGCAGCCTGACGGGATCCCCGACTATGATCGCCGGAACGTCATCCGCTATTTCGCAGGTCAGCTGGATCTCTTTCTCCACCGCGCGGTGAAGAAAGAGATCCAGCAGATTGGACATGGTCTCATGAATCGGAAAAGGCTCCCGGTTCAGCACCATTTTGCCGGCTTCGATTTTACTGATATCGAGTATATCATTGAGAATCAGAAGCAGCGCTTCGCTGCTCTGGCTGATAATTCCCGCATATCCGCGCTGTTCTTCATCCAATGAGGTTTGCAGCAGCAAATCCGTCATGCCGATAATGCCGTTCATCGGCGTCCGCAGCTCATGGCTCATCACCGACAGAAATTCTGATTTGGCCCGGTCCGCGCGTTCCGCCGACTCCTTGGCCTTGAGGATTTCCTTCTCGCCGGTAATATCCCGGAATACTACGACCGCCCCCTTGCGTTCACCCTTATCGAAGAGCGGAGTCACCTGATATTCCGCCAGAAAGCTGGTACCATCCTTCTTCCACAGCACAGCCTCCTTCTCCTGATGGGAACGGCCGCTATGAATCGCCTGGTAGATGGGGGTATCCGCCGATGACAAGCCCTGCGGGCCATACTGTTCAATCATGGTCAGATCCAGCGATTCCAGCAATTCACTGGAGCTGAAGCCCAGCAGCTGCGCTCCGGCCGGATTAATGAAGGTAGGCCTGCCCGTAATATCCAGGCCAAAAATCCCTTCAGATACCGCATTCAGAATAAGCGCATGCTCATAGCTGAGCTTTTCGATTTGATTGATATACTGCTTGCGTTCCGTAATATCCGATGCAATCCCATATACACCGACGATCTGTCCGTTTACCATGATCGGCACATTATGAATGCTGAGATCCCGTACATGGCCGTCCTTCCCGATCATTCGGGCTTCATAGGACTGCGGCTGACCCTGCATCACAAGCTTTATGCGACGGACGGTTTCCGCAGCATCATCCGGATGTGACAGCTCGTTGAACGGCTTCGCCAGCAGTTCCTCTCTGGAGTAGCCAGTGAGCTTCTCCATACTGGGATTAAGCGAAGTAAACTTAAAATCCAGATCAAAGGAACTGATCCCCGACGGATTATAATCGAACAGCGATTTGTAGCGGCTTTCGCTTTCGCTCAGCTTCGATTCGAACATTTTACGGTCCGTAATATTACGGGAAATGGAAATGAGCTCACTTATTTGATCATGTTCATCATACGTGTATCGGCTGCTTGTCTCAAACCAGACATACGTCCCGTCCTTCTTGCGGAACCGGAATACATAGGTTTCCAGATAGCGCCCGTTTTTATTGTTTTCCAAAGCCGCCTTTACCTGGACTCTGTCATCAGGATGAATATAATCGATATAGCTTGCACCAATCATTTCCTTCTGCTCATAGCCCAGCATATGGTGGCAGATCGGAGAAGCGTACAGGATCGTCAAGGCGTCGTCCACGGCATGACGCGAGATAAAGTCCAGTGAATGCTCGGATATAATGCGGTAATTGCGCTCGCTTTCGCGCAGACGATCCTCCATCCGGGTTTGACCGGTTATATCCTGCACCATGCCGATCATCTGCAGGGGCTTCCCGTCTTTAATCACTACCGTTTCCCACTGGTTGCGGAGCGTCCTGATTCCCCCGTCAGGAAGCACAATCCGGCATTTATAAGCAGCCGGGAGCCCATCAAGAAGAGATTGCTCCACGACATTCCTCGCCTGCTGACGGTCATCAGGATGAATTCGTTCCAAGACAACCTCAATACTGCTGGAAAACGCTTGGAACGCATAGCCGAAAATACGGCGTGTTTCCTCCGAGAATGACAGCTCCCCTTTGATCAAATCCCATTCCCAGCTACCCATATTGGCAATCCGCTTGGCTTTGGTCAGCCTATCCTCATACTTCTTCCGTTCCGTTACATTTCTGCCGACGGATAAGATTTTCTCCGGGATTCCATTCTTGTCTCTTACGACATGCGACCATATCTCAAACCACAAATACCGCCCATCCCTATGCTGCAGCCTGCGGATAAAACGCTCTCTATCGGAATAAAGCATGCCGGGCTGCTCCATCTGGGCGGCATCCTCCGGATGATAATAATCCATGCGTTTTCTGCCGACAAACTCCTCCGGCTTGTAGCCGAGCAGGCTCCAGGAGGATGGAGAAAGATAGATCAAGACGCCATCCGGCGTACTGATCGAGATCAGATCCTGTGCATTGCGAGTGATCAGCGAGTATAAGTCCTGATAGTCGGGCATCGATGGAACCATCGCCTCAAGAGCCATATCCGGTACTTTCGCAGACAGTTCAACTACCAATTTTGCCGGCTGCTCCACATCTTTTTCTGCCGCGCAGCGCGTCCATCGTTGATGGGTACGGATGCCATAGCCCAGCTTATGCCGAACGATCTGATCGGTATCATAAAAGGCGTCGCTTGAGGCCAGCAGACGGTCAAGCTCTTTCTTGGGGAGAGGTGATTCACCATTTATCCGTTCAATCAGCTCAGGGAACGTTCTGTGAAGCAGCTCGCTCTCGGAGAAGCCTGTCAAATCTCTATAAGCAGGGTTGGCATACAGCACCGCTAAATCCTCTGCAGCTAATATGGCAACACCATTCATCGCATGGTGATAAATATGCCCAAAATGCGGATCCTGGTTTAACGGAGGTATAGTCATCCGGATCCCTCCTTGGTTCTTTAGATATATCTTCATTATACTATTAAACAGGTAGTCATAAACATGAGGCGGCGGGTCTAGTGTATATCCGCATAAAATAGAAAAAGAACCGAAGCAGGCTCCGATTCTTTCTTTTTGAACTAATCTAATTCCATTGTCCCGGTTAATACGGGTTACCCAAACAAAACATCAAGCACCGGTTTGGTATGACCGCCCGGATACATTAAATATAACAGCACATAAACGATAACACCCGTAACAACGGTGACAAGCCAGATCACCGATGTAATCCTGCCTACTTTGCGATGCTTGACGAAGCTGTTTCGAAAAGCAAGCGTAAGCGTCGTGATGCCAAACACAGCCGCTACCGTGGCAAGCGTAATGTGGAAGAACAGGAACACCATATAATAGGTCTTCAGATCATCCGGTCCGCCCCATTCCGTATTTCCTACGAAGATGGTGCGGGACACATAAATAATAAAGAAGAGAAGCGCCGCTATGGAGCCCGCGATCATGACCTTCTTATGCGTCTCAAGTCTTCTCTTAATCGCCAGACGCCAACCGATAGCTACCAATATTCCGCTTATAAAGATGAACGACGTGCTGATTGCAGGCAATAAATCATACATTGACAAGGAACATCCCACCAATTCTTTCAATTCAAACCCATTACCGATTTACACTGCCATAAGCGGCGGTTCCTGCAGGTTAAACCCCTGCGCCTGCAGGGCCTGCGCTACCTGTTCTTGGCAGCTCATCCTCTGTATCGCCTTGCTCTCTCTTATACCAATGAAAAAAGACATAAGCGAGAATACTGCCGTACATCAGCTCCTGAACCAGCTTCATCACGATTCCGCCAAGCTGCTGATCTTCAACGGGCTTCATCAGATTAAAGAAGGACGGGCCGTCGAACATCGTAAGCAGACGGGTAGGATCGCCGGATACACAGTATCCCATTGCCTGTGCCCATACCTCAGGATCATTATAAGTTGCATATAAGGGTGTGGTCGCAAAGATAATCAGTGCACAAGCCGGCGTGAGCAAGATCCCGTTGGCAAATACATAGGCCATTTTGCGCAGATCCGTCAAACGGTTCCACTCCGGAACAGGGCAAACAATTTGCCACCACATCATAAAGGCTGCCAGCAGCATAACCAAATAATAGATACGATGAACCGTATAATGCGTCATGACAAAATCATGCACGTGAGGAACATGATACAGCGAGAACAGCATATTAAACAGAACCAATGACAGAATCGGGTGCATCAGCGGATTCAACTTCTTCCAGAATGCCCCGCTGAACATCTTTCGCCATACAAACCCAGGTACAGCCAGCAAAATCAGCGGTGGAACGATCAAATAAGAGATGGACATATTCATCATGTGAAATGTAAACATCATATGTCCAAGCATCTCAAATGGCCCGCCTTGTGCCAAATAATACAAAACAGCACCGAAAACAAATAAACTTTTCTGGAGCCAAGTCGCTGGCGGCTCCTGCGGCGCGTGCTTCAGCTTCCACGGTCCCACCATATAGAAATACAGAATAACAATCGCAGCAATAAAAAAGAAAAAGATTGGGCTCCATAGCTCTTCAAAGGTGAAGTACTGCAAACCTAGCATGCCTTGATCCCCCTTCCCAGCATTACCCATATTTACAACAAAAGAGGGGGCCAGCAAGGACCACCCTCTTTTCAATTTATCCGTGTACTACCACCATGCCCAATACTCAGCCATGATAACAATGGTGAACACAACGAACACTCCCATGAGAATACCAACTATCGGGAAAATATGTCCGCGATCCTTCATGTGCATCCAAAATGACATTTGGATAATAACTTGCAGAATGGCCATAAACACCAGCATGATATAAATAAACGTTCCGTTTATTTCACCGGCGGCTACCATGGAGAAGGCAATTACCGTAAGCAGGATAGAGAAAATAAAAGCGACGATATGCTTCTGTGGTCCTTCATGCTTATGGCGTTTGCCATGCTCTTCAACAGTTGTGTCTTGGCTTGACATTTGGTTAGCCCACCTTTCCCATCAGATAAACGACAGTGAAGATGAAAACCCACACGACGTCGATAAAATGCCAGTACATACCAGCAACATAAATCTTCGGCGCAGTTACAACAGTTAACCCTTTTTTGAAAATTTGCGCGATAAGCAATCCGATCCACAATACCCCGAAAGCTACGTGAGCACCGTGAAAGCCTACCAGTGTATAGAACGATGTACTGAACGCGCTCGTTGAGAATTTATGTCCTTCATGGACATATTCGGTAAATTCATAAATCTCAAGTCCAAGGAAGCCAAGACCCAGAACAATCGTAATGATGAGCCAATTGATCATCGCTTTAACTTTATTGGTGTGCATCGCTTGGATCGCGAACACGCTTGTCAAACTGGACACCAGCAGGATGAAGGTTGCCGCGGCAACCGTCGGAAGCTGGAACAGCTCTTGCGATGTCGGATTTCCGTCTCCCACCTGGTGACGAAGCGCCAGAAACATGGAGAACAAGGTTCCGAACAAGACCGTCTCCCCGCCAAGGAAGAGCCAGAAGCCGGTCACTTTATTGCGGCCCTCAAGAGTTGCCTTCTCCGGCTCGTGCGGCAGCTTTCCATCTACATGCGAGTGTGCGCTCATGCTTTTACCCCCTTGTCATGCAGTTCTTCCGGTTCAATATGGAAGCCATGATCATCGAAGACCGAGCGGAGAAACATACAGCCGAACGTGATAACCAAGCCCACGATACCCACAATCGTTTGGTGATACATAAATCCAAGACCTGCGATAAACAAGCCGATCGACATAATTAACGGCAGAATAGATGGTGAAGGCATATGAATCGGTCCAACCGGTTCAGCCGGCGTCATGCCGGTATTGCCGTCCATTTTTTCTTTCCAGAAAGGATCGTAGCTGCGCACAAGAGGCGTCTGCAAAAAGTTATACTCCGGCGGAGGCGATGGAATCGACCATTCCAGCGTACGGCCGTCTTCCCACGCATCGCCAAGGGCATTCTGCGGTTTCATTGCTGTTACGACGATATTGACCAGGAAGAATATTGTGCCAAGACCCATCAACATGGCTCCAACTGTACTAATCATATTCAAATTATTGAAGCCCATGCCATCCAGATATGTCCAGACCCGACGAGGCATCCCCATCAGTCCAAGGAAATGCTGCAGGAAGAACGTCAAGTGGAAGCCGATGAAGAAGGTCCAGAACGTTAAGCGGCCAAGATTTTCATTCAGCATGCGGCCGAACATTTTGGGCCACCAGTAATGGAGACCTGAGAAAATACCGAAGATCAAACCGCCGACAATAACGTAGTGAAAGTGAGCGACAACGAAATAGGTGTCATGGTACTGGTAATCGGCCGGAGCGGCAGCCAGCATAACGCCGGTTACTCCACCCATTACGAACGTAGGCACAAATCCGATGGCAAACAAATTGGCTGTTGTAAACTTGATGGAACCGCCCCACATCGTGAACAGCCAGTTGAAGATTTTGATACCGGTAGGTACAGCGATCAGCATCGTCGCGATTGAGAACAAGGCGTTGGCAACTGGTCCAAGACCGGTTGTAAACATGTGATGCGCCCAAACCATGAAGCCGAGGAAGCCGATCAGAACCGTTGCGAAAACCATGGAGCTGTATCCAAACAGCCGTTTGCGTGAGAACGTACTGATGACTTCGGATATAACTCCGAAAGCCGGCAGGATGAGGATATATACCTCAGGATGTCCGAAGATCCAGAAGATATGCTCCCATAGAACGGCGTTACCGCCATTATTGACCTCGAAGAAATTACCGCTGAACAAGCGGTCAAACATCAGCGCCACCAGACCAACCGTCAGGGCTGGGAAAGCGAACAGAATGAGCGCCGAGGTAATGAATGCGGTCCAGGTAAACATCGGCATACGCATGAAGCTCATGCCCGGAGCGCGCATATTAATAATCGTCGCCAGGAAGTTGATACCGCCGATCAGCGTTCCGATACCGGCGATCTGCAAACCGATGACATAATAATCAACGCCATGATCCGCACTATAGGTGGAGGTTGCAAGCGGTACATATGATGTCCAGCCCGCGTCCGGCGCTCCACCTGTGAACCAGCTGACATTCAGCAGCACTCCGCCTGCGAAGAATGTCCAAAATCCAAGTGCGTTTACAAAAGGAAAGGCAACGTCGCGCGCGCCAATCTGCAGCGGTATAACCGCATTCATCATCGCGAAAATCATCGGCATCGCGGCGAGGAAAATCATAGTTGTACCGTGCATGGTCAACAGCTGGTTATATGTATCAGCGCTGACAAAATCATTTTGCGGCTGCCATAACTGAATCCGAATCATAATAGCTTCCAAACCGCCAACAAGGAAGAAGAAGCCACCTGAAATCAAATACAGAATGCCAATTTTCTTATGGTCAACGGTTGTCAGCCAATCCATTAAGCCGCTATACCGTTTAACCGCATGTGCGTGAGCCAAAGTTGGTACCTCCTTCAATCCGCGAGTATTAATAATTAAGCTTCAAGTCAGCCAAGTACTTGGCAATGGCATCAATCTGTTGATCGTTGAGCTCTACTTTCGGCATTAGTGATCCAGGTTTAACGGCTTGAGGATCTGATATCCATTTCTTGAGGTTATCCTCAACCGATCCTTCATTCTTGTATTTAGGCTCGTCTCTATTGACTAATATGCCCGCAACCGCATCGCGGCTTCCGATACCTGTCAGGTTCGGATAGGTTTGTCCGCCATTGGCGCCAATCGCATGACATGACAAGCACTGGTTCGTTATGAGATCCGCAGTTGCCTGATCGGCAGGCAGCGCAACAGGCTCTTTCATCTGTGCAACCCAGCGATCAAAAGAAGCGCGGTCGACTACTTTTACCTTGAAATCCATCAGTGAGTGGGAAGGTCCGCAAAGTTCGGCGCATTTCCCTAAGTACACGCCTGTCTTCGGCGCCTCAAAATACATTCTGTTGACGTTGCCGCCCGGGTTCGTATCGATCTTACCCGCAAGTGAAGGAATCCAGAAGGAGTGAAGCACATCAGCCGTCTTGGCTTCGATGGAGATAACGGCATCATTAGGAATCAAAAGCTCCTGAGCCGTCTTCAATCCGTATTTCGGGTATTCAAATTCCCACCAATATTGATGAGAGGTAACCTTGATCTGAATCGCGTTGGGATCTTTGGAATAATCCTGTGCGAGTCCAAAAACCGTCTTGATTGTCGGAACACCGAGAATGATCAAAAGAATGATCGGAATAACGGTCCAAATAATTTCCAGCTTGTGGTTACCTTCAACCTGAACCGGAATTTTGTCGCCTGGACGACGGCGAAAGCGAATAATAACATAGAACGCAATTGCGAAGATGACCACGACTACAATTACCATGATAATAATAGTCAACTTCATTAGTCCGAATTGTTCCTCGGCTACCGGTCCTTGCGGTCTAAGAGTCGACAGGTCAGCTCGTCCGCATGCTGACAGGAGCAATACCATCCCCGCAAGAAGCGGCATAAGCCGTTTTAGAACGTGCCACCGATTCATCATCAATCAACCCCACTTTTGACTTTTTCGCAGCAGCCTTGGATGGCGGAAATACGGCCTGCTGCGTGATTTTCCTAGGTGTATAGACAAACTTCCGCAATCTAATCACTTTATTAAATATAAAGTTGGAGGTGCTATTTGTCAATGTTCCCAAGAGAGTTCACAAATTGTTCTCAAAGCTGAAAAAACCTCGATTTTAGCGCTTTTTTTGCTTGCCAACAGCCTGCTCCATGACCCTCTTGAAGCTCCATGTCTATCCTTCATTGTTTGCTTAAACCATGGTTCTTTATGTATGAAATTGTGATGCATATTTCAAGTTTCGACGCCCATGCTAAGAACAGATTAAAGGAAGGGGCGAACCACCGTGGAAAAGCTGCGCAAGCTTCTTATGTCATTCACCGCAATTGCCGTCATTCTAACCGTCTCAAGCGGCTGCAATTACAGACGACAAACCGAGAACAGCACCTACGATTACGGCACCCAGCAGAAGAACGATCCGAAAATGCTCGGCAGCCGCATGTACGGGACGATGAGCGGCTTGCCGGGTCAACATGACAATCAGTGGCTCGAGTACAGCAACATGCTCTCGACCGAAGTGTCCAACATCAACGGCGTTGCTGCCGCGCTCGTATTTCTGACGGACAAGAACGCATATGTAGGCATGACGCTGGACTGGACGGCAACCCACACCCGTAAAACCGGCGGCAGAGGCACCCGGGAGCAGAACAATACCGGGTCGAACTCCGGCGTTTATAATTCGGATAACGGCAGTCCGTACTGGAACAACCAGCGGATCGTCGGTCCTTATAATTCCCAGTTGTCTGTCAATGATCATAATGAAATTTCAGGCGAGCTCAAGCAGACCATTGCCGTTCATATACGCAGACTGGCGCCTGCTGTTCAGGAAGTTCATATATCGGCCAACCAGCAGTTCGTGAACCACCTTGTCCAGTATGCCCAGGAAGCATGGGCAGGACACCCTCTCACCCTTTGGACAGACTCCTTCAATAAATTGGTCAAGCATCAGTTTGTTGGCGGCGATGATGTTCCCGAACCGCTGGATGTACAGATCCGCCGCGCACAAACAAAATAAAGATCAAGACTGAGGAATGCGCTGACGCACATTTCCCGGTCTTGATCTGCAAGCATAAAATGCCGATTGAGGATTTATTTCTTCTATAATATATGCAATAAGATTACGCTGCCCCGCCTGATATACCCGGCCCGGGCAGTTTATTCGTTCACGAATTTGCTGCCTGCAATATTCTTGCCCCTGGCCAGCCACACCTTGAACCCGGGATTCTTCTCCGGCACAACCTTTGCTTCCGTGGAGAAATACCTCATTGTGTAGCCGCAGCGTCGGTAAGGGCTCTTGTTCGCTTCTGCACCATGAATGATACGGGAATCATGCAGCGAGCATTCTCCTTGCTCCAGCTCGAAATAAACGGCTTCAGACTCGTCAACGTTCTTGATTTGGGTGGCAAACAGATTCTTGGCCGCGTCGATATCCTCGTACTCTGAGAACCCGTTCCGATGAGTGCCGGGAATCACGCGCATGCATCCATTCTCTTTCCAGCTGCGGTCGATGGCAAGCCAGACCGTGATGATTTTATCGAAGGAGCTCAGACGTCCCTTCCAGTACGTAGAATCCTCATGCCAGGGAGTCGGGCGGCCAACTACAGGATCCTTACATATAAAGTGACTTGACCAGAGTCCGATATTGGGCCCGATTATGGGTTCAACCAGATCGAGCACCTCGTCGCTCAGCAGATAATCCAACAGCCGTTCATCGCGAAAATGTGGCGTATCCAGCTCATCGGACAGCTTGCTGCCTTTTTGGGCCAGCTGCTCCTCGAAGATTTCCGTGAGAGTACGCATTTTTTCCGGGCTGAAAAGCTGTTTATTGTGGAGCAAATAGCCATTCTCCTGATAATAGTCAACCTGTTCCTTTGAAAGCGTAGACAATTGCATTAAAAATGCCTCCTTCGTTTGTGTTTCCTTGCCTGTTGTCCTCATTTTATAATGTTTCGGCCTGTGAATTCTCCTTTTATGTTCAGATATAATACGCATATCTTCAGATTGATGATGAATTCCTTTATAATCTACTTAGATGAAAGGAGATGAAGGAAACAAATGGTCTATCCCCCGCTGCCGACAAGACTGACCAATGACGAGTATTTCTCCTCCTCGACCTTCCGTATCTTTCATCAGCATATTGAGGAACAGGTGGATCTTCATTGGCATGAGTTTTATGAGATTTCCTTCGTCGTGTCAGGTGAAGGCTATAATATTGTCAACGGAGTTCCGATGACGATCGCAAGAGGTAATCTCTTCCTGCTGACGCCGGCGGATTTTCATATAATCGGCCCTTCGCGAGGGAACTCTCTGGAGATTTACAATCTCATATTTTCCGATGAGTGGATTGAGCCTCAGATGCGCGAGCTGCTGTTTCATAATCCTGTTGAACTTTCTGCTGTAATGACAGAGAGCATGACGCCGGATCTGATTGCATGCTTCTCGCTTATTATGAAGGAATCAGCCAGTCAATTCTCCGGCAGGCGTCTCATGGTGGGAAGCGCTCTGAACCGTATACTGATTGAATTGCTGCGCGCATGCGAGGCCGAAGCCGGGGAAGTGGAGAGGAAGCAGCCGCCAATGCCTCATGCCCATTCAGCCGGCATCCAGGATAGCCTCGTGTATATCCATCATCATTTTCGCGAACCGCTCTCTCTGGAAGCCGCTGCCAGACAGGCAAGGCTTTCCCCCAATTATTTCAGCGATTGCTTCCGCAAAACGACCGGGACTGCCTTTCAGCAATATTTGCAGAGCCTCAGGCTTAATTTTGCCAAATCGCTCATCCAGTCCTCCTCACTCCCGATCTCGGAAGTCAGCTATATTTCCGGATTCAACACGCTGACCCATTTTGAGAAAATGTTCAAACGGAAGTTTGGAGATGCTCCAAGGAGCTTCCGTACCAAGGCTGAATAAAAAAACATTGCATTTCCTCCACCATTTAGGATATGATGGTCTCTCGCTCTCTCTACGAGCATTTCACCTTTGCATCCAGGCAGTCCGGCTCTTCGCCGCAGCTTATCATGATGGAGGTGCTATTTTGCTTTTCCTCGTTTTGGCCCGTAAGACATACTTACGGAATCTGCAGTACCGCGGCGCACATATGGTACATAATATCGCCAGCGCCCTGTTCGGCTTCATCTACATTTCCATCTGGACCGGCATTGGCGTAAGCCAATCGCTTGGCGTCTACGGAATGAGCGGCATGATCAGCTATGTCGCCTTCAATCAGGTCAGCTTGTGGGTCGCCGCTTTTCTGAACAACGGCCTGGGCCTGGAGCAATCCGTCCGAACCGGTCAAATCGCCATTGAGCTCATGCGTCCGGTTCACCTGTTCTATCAGCTGATGTGCAAGGAATGGGGGCAGATCGCCTACCAGTTTGTCTACAAGTTTCTCCCGATTTACACGCTGTACCTCTTCGTCCTTCCGCTTCATGTCCCTTCATCCCTGCTTACATTCATCTGGACCGCTGTCGCTTTGATGCTCGCCGCCTATATTTCCATCTGCATCAATTTCCTGATTGGAGCCCTGGCGCTCTGGACGACCGAATCACGCTGGCTGTACTGGGTGAATTACGCCTTCAGTATGCTGCTGTCCGGCTTCCTCATTCCCATTGAGTGGCTGCCGAACTGGCTCGAGCTGATCAGCCGGGCTTCGTTCTACCCGTTCCTGCATTACGTGCCGACCCGGATTTATCTGGGCATGGACGGCCCCGTCCCGCTGCTCGGCTCTCTTGGCTGGGGCGCCGGACTCACCGGCATCTGCCTGATGATTGCCCGGACGATGCGGCGCAAAGTGGAGGTGCAGGGCGGATGAAATGGCTTCGCATGTACCATCTGCTGGTAGTCGCCAGCCTTCGCAGCCGTATGCAGTACAAATTCAATTTCTGGTTCTCTTCCCTGATGGCTGCCCTGATCAATGTCGTGGAATTCGCCATGCTGGCTATTATTCTGCTGAAATTCGGCCATATTAAAGGCTGGTCTCTGGCAGAAGCCGGCTATCTGTATGCCATCCTGACTCTGTCCAAAGCGATATACCGGACGGTAGCCTCTGATGTGCATCATCTGGAAAAATATTTGCTCAGCGGCGACCTGGACAGTCTGCTGCTGCGGCCGGTCCCCGTGCTGCTCGGACTGATGTCGTTCAATGTATCCTTCCGGATCGGGGAGATCATTCAAGGCGCTGCCGTGCTTGCTGTCAGCATGCAGGCTTTATTTGCCGCCGGGCAAATCTCCTGGGCCTCTATCCCGCTGACGCTGCTGGTTATCCTCTCAGGCGCTTTGCTATTATTCGGAATCGGACTGCTTACGGCTACAGCCGGCTTCTGGATTACGAGGATTGAAGAGCTTCAGAATATTACGGAGGACGCAGCGCGGACAGCCGTCCAGTATCCGGTTTCGATTTATCCCAAGTGGATGCAGGTCATGCTGCTCAGCGTTATTCCGGTCGCATTCGCCAATTATGTCCCCTCATTGTATATTCTGCGCGAGGAAGGCGGAGTCTGGCTGCTGTTGTCCGCATTCGCGGCGGCTGTGCTGGTATTTGCCGCAGGACTGTTTATGTGGCGGGTCGGTTTATCCCGTTATCAGAGTACAGGCAGCTAAACAAGCATCTCTATTCGTATATTCTCAAATAGGAGGACCAGCGCTCATATGATAACGGTCGAGCACTTATCCAAGGAATTCAAATCAGCCGTCCCCAAGGAGGGGCGGTTCAGCGGGCTGCGCACCATGTTCTCAAGGGATTATAAGGTGAAGGAAGCCGTCCGTGATATCAGCTTTACGATTAATCAGGGGGAATTCGTCGGGTATATCGGGCCTAACGGAGCGGGAAAATCAACAACGATCAAGATGCTATCCGGCATTCTTCATCCCTCAGCGGGCGAAGTGCGGATTGCCGGCATGAGCCCCCACCGCGAGCGGCGCACCGTCGCGCGCAGACTTGGCGTGCTGTTCGGTCAACGGACACAGTTGTGGTGGGACTTGCCGGTGCGGGATTCCTTCGACATTTTGGCCGCCATGTACGGTGTGCCCGATGAAGTGAAATCGCGGCGCCTTGGCGAGCTGAGCGAACTGCTGACTCTTGCCCCGTTCATGGAGACGCCAGTGCGCAAGCTGTCACTCGGACAAAGAATGCGCGCCGACATCGCGGCGGCGCTGCTCCACGATCCGGACATTCTGTTTCTCGATGAGCCGACCATTGGACTTGATGTAATCGCCAAACGGAGCATCCGCGAATTTTTGCATTCCATCAACCGCGAGCTCGGCAAGACGATCCTGCTCACGACTCATGATATGGACGATATTGAACAGCTGTGCAGCCGCGTCATTGTGATCAATGACGGCCGTCTCGGATTTGACGGGACAACCGACGGGCTGAGGCGGAGGATCGGCTTGCCGACCATCATTCGGGTAACCTATCTCAGCATGGCTTCTCCGCTGATAGACGGCCAGTTTAATCCGGCCGACTGGCCGGGAAGCGCCGCTGAGGAACCGCAGGATCACCGTTGGCCCCTGCGTCTTACGGGAAGCGACGGTCATACGCTTACCGTGGAGTGCAACCGCGATCAGCTCAGCGCCATGGAGGCGCTGCGGATGCTGGAGCAGCTGGGCGAGATCGAAGATGTTCATATGGAGGAGCCCGACTTTGAAGAAATCGTTCACCGGGTCTACTAAGTCCTGATTGTGTTAAAGACCTGATCAGGATAAATCAGGTCTTTATTTACAAACGCCCCACTCCATGCGCGCAGCCCGTCAGAGTCAGTTGGTATTGGCCAGTCCGTTGGCATTAGCCAGTTAGTTGGCGTTGGCCAATCAGTTGGTATCGGCCAGTCCGTACGCCACTTGGAGTATGGGCCTAAGTTTATCTTGTCTCAAATGAAAAGGAGCAGCTTACAATCGAGATCTGACTGTCGTCAGGATCTCTGCCTTCAGCTTGGCACCCGCAAGCTCAAGCGCTTCACCCTGTTCACGAATGCGTTCTGCGGCTGCCAGGTCTTGAATGGAGCTCAAATTAATTTCCACCGTGAGCCAAGCCGATTGGATCGCCGCTTCGAGCATCAGGGCGGCGATTCCCCAATCGGAGATGACATTGCGGTTCACTTTCATAACCGCATCATGCAGCAGCAGCAGCAGCTCATGGCACAGCACCATTAAGCCTAATGGCACCTCGGCAGCGCGGACAGCAGCTCCGCTGAGGGCCTTTTTGCGCAGCTCCCGCCCTTCTTCAGTTGTCCTTGGCAGAGCCAGAACACGCATAAATTCCCCGAAGCTCTCTATATCCTCCAGCATGACCGCCTCGCATGCCGATACAGCCCCCGTCATTTGTCCGGTGATGAAATTCATATCCGCCTGCACATCTTCATACTTGTTTCCTGTCGTCAGCCGGGTTACCATCGAGCCCATGGATGCGCCAAGTGCCGCGGCGAGGGCAGCCACGCTTCCTCCTCCTGGAGTAGGAGAAGCGGAGCCCGCTTTCTCCAAAAAAGCATGGATCGATTGCTTCCATGAATCGCTCATATGTGCAGCCTCCCCGCATCCTGCTGCAGCTTTAATGCATGCAGGACATTCTCGAATAGTATCGTTGTGGTCAATGTGCCCACACCCCCAGGGACCGGTGAAGAAGCCGCTACAAAATCGGCCGTTTCCGGAGCGGCATCACCGGCAATTCCACTGCCATCTTGACTGACATTGATGCCTGCGTCAATGAGAGTCAGCCCGGTATGAACCATCTCCGGGGTAATCAGGTTCAATCGGCCCGCAGCCGTGACCAGCACGTCCGCAGCCTTGATCATTCGAGCCAGATCAGCCGTACGGGAATGGCACACGGTCACAGTTGCGTTCAGGTGCAGCAGCATTTGCGTCAGAGGCCGGCCTACCGTCTCCCCCCTGCCGACAACGACAACATGCTTGCCGCTTAGCGGGATTCCCGCAGCCTCAATCAATCGGATGCAGGACTGCGGGGTAGCCGGCCGCAGACCGGGTTCATTCATCATGCAGGCCAGCTTATTGGCCGGGGTAATACCGTCAATATCCTTCAGCGGATCCAGCGCAGCCGCAAGCCGGCTGGAATCCAATCCCGCTGGCAGCGGAAGCTCGATCAGGATGCCATGAATTCTGTCATCCCCATTCAACCGCTGAATCTCCCGGAGCAATTCAGCCTCCTTGACGTTCTGCTCGAAAGTCAGAAGCTCGAAGCCGATCCCCAGCTTCCCGGCAAGCCGCCCCTTGGCGTTGGCATAGGCTGCCGAGGCCGGGTCTCCATTTACCATCAGGACCGCAATTGCCGGTGCAATCCCTGTTTCCTTCCATTCCTGAACCTGTGTCTTGATGAGCCCGCCTGCCTCATCAGCGAGCGGTTTTGCCTTCAACAGCTTGGCCATGATCGAATGCCTCCCTCATGCAATAGGTAAACAAAAAAAAGCATCTGAAAGGACCCGTGCTCTTAAGCACATCTTCCTTCAAATACTTTGCCCAGGCGTACGGCTATGACAGAGCGGCCGCTGCACCCCAATTAACTGATAGCGGAGGTCAGCATGGATACGCTCATTCAGTCGCTTGCTTCCTCGTGGTTAATCCACGCTGCGCCAGTTGCACGCGACCCTTATTCCAATGCTGTCATTATAGCAGAAACGAGGTCCAGAAGAAACGGCTACTGACGTCCTCTGGAGGATATATTGGAATTCCCCAGACTGTAACAAAATGCAGCCGCTTGACAACGTCGTCAAATTGATTTATCTTTAAATTAAGATATTTAATATAAAAGAAAATGAGGTGAGCAGCGTGAGTCAACCTCCGGATACTTCTTTACAGCTATTCGTTACTTTATCACGGGCGAATCAATGGGTTAGCGCGCATATACAGCAGGATATTCGCAAATACGGGTTGAACCCCACTGAATTTGGTGTACTGGAGCTGCTGTATCATAAGGGAGAGCAGCCTCTGCAGCAGATTGGCGAGAAAATATTGATGACAAGCGGCAATATTACCTACGTCATCGACAAGCTGACGGCTAAAGGATTAGCGCGGCGCAAGGCATGTCCTACGGACAGGAGAGTAATTTTCGCAGAGCTTACGGAGCAGGGGACCGAGCTGCTTGAGCGGATTTTTCCAGAGCATACCGTGGCGATTCAGAAGGCGGTAGCCGGTCTCACGGCTGAAGAGCAGACACAGGCCATTCAACTGCTTAAGAAGCTGGGCCTTGCAGCCCAGGCAAGCTTCATCTAGTTAGCTGCTTGCATTCAGAGCTACAGTGAAGCTGCGCACGCGGAACCGTCTTCAGATATTCGAGGGGGATGAGAGTGTTCACCGCTTGTCACTTGTCTAAAAATCCGTTGCAGACTGTTTCCGTCTGATACGCGGTATGATAACCGGCTTTTTGAGACGATCAATTGTCATATTGAGGCTATACCCTAATTATATAAAACCAATAATGGAGGTCATTTCTATGCAAACCTTAATATACGGTCCAACTTTACAAGGCAGAGGCGCATTTGACGGCGGCAAAATTACAGAGCAGAAACCAATCGGCTTTACCGGGGACGGCTCGGTGCTGCGCAGGCTCGGCCCTTTGTTCTACTGGGCTTGGGCGCATTCGGCCGAAGGCGGGCACATTCCGCTGCATCCCCATCAAGCCTTTGAAATTATGACCTATGTAGTCAACGGCCAAGCCGAGCATGGCGATACTCTGGGCACCAAAAGCACTGTAGGGCCCGGCGGCGTCCAAATCATGCAGACCGGCTCCGGCGTCAGCCACCAGGAGCGTTTTGTTGGCCCGGATATGGAAGCTTTCCAGATCTGGTTCGAGCCAAGCCTGGAGACGGCCTACAAAGCCACGCCAACCTATAATCAGTATGATCATGAGGCTTTTCCGATTGTGGAGACGGACGGCGTTATCAGAAAAACCGTCATCGGCGAAGGATCGCCCATCTCCATCGTTGCCGATGCCCGGATGTGGGATGTTACCGTACCGGCCGGACAATCCTACCGCCATCAGGTCCCTGCCGAACGTACTTTATCGGCGCTTGCGATTCGGGGCGGAGGCAGCTGGTCCTATGCAGAGGATGCAGCAAAAAACACGGACTTCCAGCACAAGGATTATGTCGTAGTGCGTGCTGACGAGAAGCTGAACGTCATCATAACGGCAAGTGAGGGCAGCGAGCCGCTGCGGCTCATTCTGATTGAGGTTCCGACGATCGTTGACTATCCGCTGCACCCCAAACGCTGAGTAAAGAAGTAATATTAACTGCCATCAGATCAGGGCAATAGCCTGATATGTATCCTTTCCATCTCCTCTCCGATTTACTAAAGCCATTTATCATGTTATATTAACTAACATATGAGTGCTGGAGAGGACGATGGATGATATGAATGTCATGCGGCTGGCTTTACTGGTTGTTTTGCTGCTTCCGGTTATTTATTTGTCAATCCAACATACACAGCTGTTTCTTATCAGCCTGCTTATCTTCTCCTTCGGGATCCGCAATATGAAATTCATAAACCTGTTCCGACGCTCCTGAGGGAGAGTCTGCATGCCGGTTGAAGATTCCGGGTTGATTTTTCAGTCCTGATCGTTTATATTAAAAACAATATAACTTTATATGTAAGGTTTCTAGGGTTCCGCGGCATCGTTTCAGCCGGACTGGACCGAGGGAAACCCACGTAAGCCGGTTCATCGGTACGCGTGACGACACGGAGGGATAAAAGCCCGGGAGATATCGTTATGATCGATATTTCCAGGCTTTTTTGTTTTGTTCAGGTGATTTCTTTCCATACTAAAGGGAGACTTCCACCACGATTGCGGGAGAGAAAGCGAGGTTTATGATGAATTTTATTTTGGATAATAAGTGGTTTATCTTGCTTATGCTCGAGGTGCTCGCCTGGGCATCCACCTTCTTTATGGTGTTTGCCAGATACCGGCTGGGCTCCAAGCCTCTGTTCCGTATCGGAGCCATACTGACCGTTCTAACAGGCGTGCTGCCTCAGGTTACGCTCGGCATTGTGAATTTCATTGTGGAAAAGAAGCTGGACCTCTTTACCTTCGTTATTGTGCTCCTGATTCTCTATGGCTCCACGCTGGGGCGCAAGAAAATCAAGCAGCTGGACGACTGGGCCAAACGCAAGTTTTCCAAAGCTGGCCCGCAGATCTGAACGGCGCTGGCCCGCAGATCTGAACGGCGCTGGCCGGCATACGGCAAGCAAAATCATTGCAGCAAGCTGACAGCCCCAGGCTTGAGAAGCACGGCTGGAAAGGCTCAAAAAGAAGCTTGACGGTCGCCGTCCTATGACGCACAGTCAAGCTTCTTCCCTTCTGGGCATAAACAAAGTCTGATGGAATTTCAACCTTTCTTGCCTTTAAAGAAACATAGACTATTGGAAATGCTCGAGAACAACCTTGCCAACGGTCCGGCCGGCTTCAATCGTGGCATGGGCTTTTTTCAGGTTGGCGGCATTAATCGGCTCCATTCTTTCAGTCAAGGTGGTGCGGATGATGCCGGCATCAATGAGCTGGGCCAACTCGTTCAGCAGCCTATGCTGTTCAATCATATCCGCCGTCTGGAACATCGCACGGGTGAACATGAATTCCCACACGAACGCTGCGCTTTTATTTTTAAGCACATTCAGGTCCAATGACTCCTTCGTCTCCACAATAGAGCAAATTTTGCCCTGCGGCGCTACCGCTTCGCCCATCTTCCCCCAGTGCTGCTCCGTGCTGTTCAAGCAGAAAATATAATCGGCCTCCAGCAAGCCGATGTCCTTCAATTGGGTGGTGAATGGCTGGAAATGATCGATGATATAATCAGCCCCAAGCCCCTTGACCCATTCCGCCGATTCCGGACGTGAAGCTGTTCCAATAACCGTCAGCCCCGCATATTTGGCCAGCTGCACGGCGATGGACCCCACACCCCCCGCAGCTCCGATAATAAGGATTGACTTGCCTGCATTAGCGTCCTTATTCCGGGACACCCCCATCCGGTCAAACAGCCCTTCCCATGCCGTGATCGCCGTTAAGGGCAGCGCAGCCGCTTGGGCAAAATCCAGCGATGCCGGCTTGGAACCGGCAATCCGTTCATCGACGAGATGAAACTCGCTGTTGCCGCCTGGCCGGGTAATGCTGCCGGCATAATAGACCTCGTCGCCAGGTTGGAACAACGTACATTCCGGCCCTGTCTGCTCTACGACTCCAGCCACGTCCCAACCCAGAATTTTTGGCGAGTCTTCCGTCTTGTCTTTCGGAGCGCGCACCTTGGTATCGACCGGATTGACAGAAATGGCCTTAACCCGGACCAATATATCCCTCCCGGTTGGAACCGGCTTCTCAAGCTCCATATCGATCAGGCTGTCTGGATGCTCAATATTCAAATATTTATAAAGACCTATCGCTTTCATTGTTTCCTTGTTTGTCATCATGCCAACTCCTTATAATCCAAGATTGCTTCCATATCTTATTTTACCCGCTCCAATCCAAAATAGTAAATATACGCATTCGTGCGAGGTGAAAGCAAATCGCAGCAAGCAAGGCAAAAGGACAGGATTATTCCCTGGAGGGCAGCCTGAATGACTGTCCCCCGGGGAGATAACCCTGCCCTGATGATAGAATTATTCCGTCTCTTCTGTGCTATCGGAATGAAATAAAGCAGCTCCGTAGGCCGGGAGCTTCAATGCGCCATCCTGCAGCTGTCCTGCGCCGCACACGAGAGCCTGCCAGCCGGCCGGGATTTCTATTTCCGCTGCTGAGGCGTTATGATTCAGGACGAACAGATATTCACCTGCGTCCCCTTTGCGCCGCGTGATCTCCACTCCATCCACGGATTCGGCAATGCCGCGAATTCCCGACGCCCGGACCAGCTCTGCAACGAGCGTTTCCATCGTCAGGGGACCAAGCTGTGTACCCACATAATAGGCAAATCCGCCACCATATGAATTTCTGGTAATCGCCGGCGTATTCGCATAAAATTCCTCCGTATACTCGGCAAGCGTCTCAGCTCCGTCAAGCGTGATGATATCACACCATAGATTGGCGCTCTCCGTGACTTCCCCGTTTCCGATCCAGCGTATGCCCTGGCCGAATTGACGCAGGCAATCATAATCCTCAATCTTCACACCGGCGAGCTCCGCATAATCGCCGGGCAGCGTCGCGGCATGAACCGCATTGTCCCAATCCTTCACGCCAGCCCGGATATCAAGCACCAGATGGCCGCCGGCTGCAGCATAATCGCGAAGCTTGCAGCTGAGCCCCGGATTGGACAGAAACATCAGCGGGGCGATAAGCACCTTGTATGCGGAGAAATCCGCTTTGTCGGACACCAGGTTGACCGGCACATTCTTATCGAAGAATGCCTGATAATAGCTGTACAAATGCTTCACGTAGTGCAGATCCGGATGATGGGGCTGAATCTGCATGGCCCATTCCTGATCGTAGCTGAACACGATGCCCACTTCGGACCCCGGAAGACCGCCCTTGAACGCGTCCATATGGGGGGCCAGCTCCTGAATCGTCTGCTTGATCTCCGCGTGGCGCCGCCCCGGAATCCGGCTGTGGGGCAGTATGCCGTGCCAGTACTGCTCGCTGCCCACAAGCGCCGTATCCCAGCGGAAATAGACGATTGTATCCGCTCCATGCGCAATGGATTGGTAGGTCCACAGCCGGATTTGTCCGGGCCGGGGCGTGGAGCCGAGAATTTCCGTGCCTGTCGGACCTGCCAGCTGCTCCATAATCCAGAACGACTGCTCCTTGGTTCCCCTCATCAGATCAAGCGCCATTCCCAGATGCGCCGGCGAGCTGCGCTTGATGCGCTCCTCCAGGAACAGCATCGGGTACTGATCGTGTGAGATGAAATCCAGATCCCTGGCAAGCTCAAAATAATCGGTTTTATCGAAGAAACCCATAAAATTATGCGTTATAAAATGATGAGGGCAGATTTCCCGCAAAATATCGACCTGTACCTTCTGAAAATCGACAATCAAATCTGAGCAAAACCGCTTCCAGGCGAGCAGATGCGACGGATTATGGGAATTCGGCGTCGGCATGGGAGCCGGAACCTGATCAAAGCGTGAGTAGGTCTGGCTCCAGAAGACGGTGCCCCAGGCTTCATTCAGCGCTTCGATCGTGCCATACCGCAGCTCCAGCCATTGCTGGAAGCGGCTGCGGCAGGAATCGCAGTAGCACAGCTGCTGATGGCTGTTGCCGAATTCATTATCCGTCTGCCATCCGATAACGGCGGGATGGTCCTTGTAATGCAGAGCCATCTCCCGTACAAAACGGCGTATATGCGTGCGGTATGTCTCGTTCGACTGGCAATCGTGATGGCGGCCACCGAAGCTCATACGCATTCCGCTCGCATTCACGGGAAAAATATCGGGATGCTTTTCCATCAGCCAGACGGGGGGAGCTGCGGTAGGCGTCCCCAGCACTGTTTTGATTCCCCGGCTGTTTAGGATTTCGATAGATCTGTCGAGCCACCCGAAATCGTACCGCCCTTCCTCCGGTTCCATCTTCGACCAGGCAAATTCGGCCATGCGGACAAGATCGATGCCCATGCCGCGCATCTGATCCGCGTCCCATTCCCAAATATCGCTTGGACAATGTTCGGGATAATAATCCACTCCAAATTTCATACTTTCGTTCCTCCTTATGATTCCCCAAACGAAAACCGCTTGCTGATATTCATGTGATGAATTAAACATTTAACAATATACATCATATCTATTTATCCTGTACAGCTTTTTGTATCCGGTCCTGGGTAATCAGAATATCCTTCTTCTTCCCCAGCGTTTTGCGGTATACCAACGGCGTTGTCGCATGTATGCGCTTAAATGCGCGGCAAAATGTATTGGAGGAATTATAGCCGACCGCAGCTGCGATTTCATTCACGGAGAGCTTGGTTGCGCCGAGCAGATTTTTCGCCTGATTCATGCGAAGATCCTCAATGTAGCTGGAGAAGTTGACGCCCGATTGCTCCTTGAAGAACTGGGACAGATACATCTCCGAGATGTGAAACCGGTCGGCAACCGCGCTTAGATTCAGCGATTCATCCACATAAGCCTCCTGCAGAAAAGCAATGATATTCTGAATCATCTCGTTGTTATGGCTTTTTTTGCGAAGCTCCACCGTGTCGCATATTTTCAGAAACGTATCCGTCACGGACTCGAACATCCGGCTCTGGTTGTGTACCTGATCCTGATTGATCATATTGTCAACAAATTCGCTGATTTCCGCCTCGGATATGGAAGCCTGATCAATCAGCTTGATGAAGCTGCCCGACAATTCATATAGAAACAGCCTGAACATATAGGCGGAAAGCTTCCGGTCCCGAAAATTCCACTTATACAGCTGCTCGAGAATTTCACTGACTTCCTTCTTGTTGCCCACCTTCGCATAGTTGATCAGCCGGATTTCGACATCGCCGGGATAAACATAATTTTCATTTGTTTTTGGCAGGTCGCTGTACCAGACGATTCCCTCGGAAAGCTCCGAGACCTTATAATTCAAAGCCCGCATAGCTTCCTCGTAGGAACGGGATACCTCCAGAAGATTGCTGTAGCTTCCGCCCACGGCAAAATCTGATTTCGCCTGGAATTGATGACCGAGCAGTTCTTCCGCTTTCATGAGGTTCACCGTAATGTTCCGGCGGCACTCATCGAGATCATCAAAATTGCATACAAACAGCATAGCGGTTTTATTCTCGCCGGCGTCATGAAAATAGACATCCGATTCAAACAAAGAGCGAATGACCTCCTTGGCCACAACTCTTTTGATATCCAGCTCCTGAAGCAGATCCGCGTTATCGAAATGATCGTTTTTCTCGAACTGCAGCAGCGCCACCATATAAAACCTGCCGTCCAGGTTGATCCGTATATGGTTTTGCTGCGCCTTGATTTCCTCCAGTGTCATAAAACTTCCTGCAAGCAGCCGTTGGAAGAAAGCCGCCCTGAGGAAAGGCTTGTGGGCTTCAATCTCGGTCTCCAGCTCCTCATTGTTGGAGATCAGCCGGGCGATCGTATTCTCGATGAAGCCGTATGCGTCCTTGCCCCGAATATGCTCGAAGGAGAGCTTGTCGGAAATTCTGGCGATGATCGTCTGCACCGGCCTGCTGTTCCGGTACGAAAGATACAGCGCACAGAACAAGCCCAGCAGCAAGGAAACCGCAAGTACGATCAATGTGATCCGCTTAATATAATTGACCTTGTCCATGACCACATAAGTGGGCTGAACGGCTACGAATTTCCATCCGTTGTAGGTTGAGGTCGTGTACGTTACGCTCATTGTTTTGGAACCGATTTGATGATTGAAAAATCCGGACGGCCGCTTGGCGTCAAGACTGACCGGCTTCACCCCTTCTTCTCCGGCGCCCGAGGCCCCCGTGATGATGTTTCCGTTCTGATCGGCGATATAAGCCCATCCCCCGCTGGAAACGTCCACTCCCTTGAGCAGCTGCATAAGCTCCTTATTGTCAATCAGCACCATGATGGCACCCTGTGGATTGCTGGAGAGCCCCATCGATTGGATATAAGTGACCAAATCCACATTCTTGCCCGCCAAACGAACCGGCTGAGCCGGGAAATATTCTCTTTTGTGATAAGGCTTCAGAAATTGATCGTACCAGGTCTGGTAATCCATATCCGTATAGGTCATATAGTCCTGATAAAACTTGGGCAGCGTATAGGTTTTATGCGGGGTTAGCGCAATCTCGCTGTTCTTGAACATCAAGGCATAGTCCAGTATGAAATTATTGTACAGGCCATAGTCGGCGATGCTCTTCCTTGTTTCCAGCAGCCGGATCAGATTCGTATCCTTGAACGGTTCGCGGATCCCCTGAAAACTGAGCACGCCGGTATTGGTGATCAGCTGCTGGGCCAGCATTTCCACATCGGATAGTCTGCGGTCTATGGTCGTTTTCGCTTGGTCCAGCAGAAGCAGATTCGATTTGGCCGCTTCGTTCGACATAATCGTGGATGTCTTGGAATAGGCAAACAGGCCTATGAGCAATGGTACGATCAAAATAATCAGATATGGAACAAAAAAGCGCAGCCATATGGATTTATTGTTCTCTCTAATTGTTCTCAGCACTTCTTTGTCTCCCCCTTTGAAAATAAGTAAGCGCTTTCTGATACTTCTACAGGCTCTTCTTTTTCTGTGAACCCAGAATAACATATCCCGGATAGCGAGGCGAACCCGATTATTGGGTAATGCACATTAATTTTCAAATGCAAATTCCTTTTGTATGCCGTGTATATTCCCGAATTATTGCATATCCGGCATTCAGGGAATGTGCACCATTCTCAGCATTTCCTTATATCCTTGAGCTGCGCCTATTTCTTAAACTATATGCAAGGATAAGTTTCCACCCTATAAGCAGAGTCGAAAATCCACTGGGTTTGAAGGAGGAATAAGCAGATGATAAAGGACTTGTTTGTTGAAGGCCAGCAATGTCCGCTTGGACTGGATGTCGGACATCCAGACTTTGGATGGAGCTTCCGCTCTTCGCAGCGACGCTCCGTGAAGCAAACCGCATACCGGATCATCGTTTCCGGGACGCAAGAAGAAGTGCAGGACGGCACAGCTGGAATATGGGACAGCGGCGAAATCCGCAGTGCGAGAAATATGCACATTCGCTATGAAGGAAAACCCCTGGAATCACGTAAACGGTATTATTGGAAGGTTCAGGTTCGGGATCAGGACAATGTCCTGTCTGAGAGCGCTGTCTCCTGGTGGCAAATGGGCCTGCTCCGCTCTTCGGACTGGCTTGCCCAATGGATCGGCACGCCCGAAATTGGGCCGGACGCGGATGCTGGGAGCATCCCTTTGTTCCGCAATGAGTTTACCGTGGACAGGCCCCTGGCTGGAGCCGTTCTATATATATGCGGATTAGGTCATTACGAGCTGCGGCTCAACGGTATGAAGGTTGGGCAGCGCGTGCTCGATCCGGGCTGGACCCACTATGATAAAAGCTGTCTGTATGCGGTCCATGACGTCACCGGTCTATTGCGGCAGGGACCAAATGCCCTTGGAGCGATAGTCGGCAATGGGTTCTATAACGTAACCGGCGGAAGATACACGAAATTCAAGCACTCATTCGGCCGGCCCAAATGTCTCATTCAGCTGGAGCTTTCTTATACCGACGGCAGCAAAGCATTTGTTACCAGCAGCGGCGAGTGGATGACCGCCTGCGCTCCCCTGACCTTCTCCTGCATGTATGGGGGAGAAGACTATGACGCCCGGCTGGAGCAAGACGGCTGGGATCTGCCCGGATTCATCCCCGGCAGCGGATGGAGACGCGCAGCCAATGCGGAAGCTCCCGCAGGCGTATTGAAGGCGCAGCAAATCCCGCCGCTAAAGGTCATGAAGACTTTTCATCCCGTCTCAATCGTGCGGCAGCGTCCCCATGTTTATACGATCGATTTTGGCCAAAATTTCTCGGGCTGGGCACAAATTGCCGTAAAAGGTCCTCGTGGTGCTTCGATCCGGATGCTCCCTTCTGAATTGCTGTACCCCGACGCTTCGGCCGATCAGCGGGATTCCGGTTCCCCCTATGAATTCAATTATGTCCTCAAGGGGGAAGGAACCGAGGTGTGGAGCCCCCGATTTACGTATTATGGCTTCCGGTATCTGCAAATTGAGAATATTGCCGTCGAAGGCGGGCAGGCGGCAGGCAGCGGGCTTCCCGTTCTGATTGCCGCAGAAGGACAAATGATCTATCCGGATATCGAGGCATCAGGCAGCTTCATGAGCTCAAATCCTATGCTGAACAAAACGCACGAGATTATTAATTGGGCGATCCTGAGCAATATGAAAAGCGTGTTCACGGACTGCCCTCACCGGGAGAAGCTCGGCTGGCTGGAGCAAACCCATCTCATGGGTCCTTCCCTCCTGTACAATTATCCGGTTGAATCATTGATGCTGAAGGTGCTGGAGGATATTCGCGAAGCCCAGCTCCCAAGCGGCCTGGTCCCTACTACCGCGCCGGAATATGTCGTATTCGATGGAAAACTGAGCAAGTACCGCCACTCTGTTTCCTGGGGTGCCGCCTATATCATGAACTGCTGGAATTTGTTCCGGACCTGCGGAAACACCACGGTATTAATCGGGCACTATTCCGGTATGGAGCGCTATATCCGTTATCTGGAGGCTAATTCGGAAGGGTTCATTATCCAGGATGGCCTTGGCGATTGGTACGATATTGGCGAGAATGGCCCAGGTTATGCGCAGAACACCCCCATTGCGCTGCCGGAGACGGCCATGTTTTACCAGATTGTCTCGGTATTCGCCCGAATTGCCGGTGAATTGGGCCGGGAACAGGATGCAGAACGCTGCCGCGTGTTGAGCCAGTCCATCAAAAACGCGTATAACCGTACATTCTTCAATCCGGCGACCTGCCAGTTCGCAACCGGCAGCCAGACCTCCAACGCGATGTCGCTGGCTATCGGGCTGGTCGAGGAGCAGTACCGCTCCCGGGTGCTGGCCAATCTGGTTGCGGATATTCACAGCCGCCATAGCCATACGACTGCAGGCGATGTAGGACACCGCTATGTTCTGCTGGCGCTGGCGAGTCATGGCCGGTCCGACATCATCTGCGAGATGGCCGCCCAAACAGACTATCCAAGCTACGGGTACCAGATCGAACATGGAGCCACATCGTTGACGGAAGCATGGGATGGACCGACAGCAGGCAAATCGCAAAACCATTTTATGCTGGGTCATCTGGAGGAATGGCTGTACCGGGGATTGGGCGGTCTGGATTACGAATTCATTTCCGCTGCGCAGACCTATGATTTTACCATCAAGCCCTACATTGATCTGGAGCTGGATCATCTCGAAGTTACAGGCAAGCTGCCTGGCGGGCAAGCGCGGATCAGCTGGAACCTCCTCGGCGGTCGCCGGATCGGTCTCGAAATCTCGATTCCCGTCAACTGCACGGGCACTCTGTATGTGCCTGCGGTTTCCCTCGCGTGCGTAAGCGAGAGCCATGCGGCGCTGGAGGAATCGCGTGATATCAAGGTTGTCGCCTACGAGGGCGGCTGCGCCGTGCTGCGGGTGAACTCCGGCACTTATTATTTTGAATCGGCGGTTTGAGCACCGCGTTATGGTGTGAATCGCGGTTGAAACGGTACGGCTGCAATAAAATAATCGCCCTGTCTTTTTTCCAAAAAGACAGGGCGATTATTTGCACCGAAGGCCGATGCCTCTCACCATCCTCTTGGCCGGTTAATCCTGCTTGCAGCACGCCTCCCGCTCTATCCCGACGCTGCAGCGAGGAAAAACCTTGCTACATGAGCCATGCAGCTCCTTTCACCGGTCGCTTCCTCCTCTATGCCGGTTTTTCCTGTTTGCAGCGCGTTTCGCCTCTATTCGGACGCTGCAGCGAGGAAAAACCTTGTAGCATGGGCCATGCAGCTCCTTTCGCCGGTCGCGTCCTCCTCTATGCCGGTTTTTCCTGCTTGCAGCGCGCCTCCCGCTCTATCCCGACGCTGCAGCGAGGAAAAACCTTGCTGCATGGGCCATGCAGCTCCTCTCACCGGTCGCTTCCTCCTCTATGCCGGTTTTTCCTGTTTGCAGCGTGCCTCCCGCTCTATCCCGACGCTGCAGCGAGGAAAAGCCTTATTGCATGAGCCATGCAGCTCTTTTCACCGGTCGCTTCCCACTCTATGCCGGTTTTTCCTGCTGGCAGCGCGCCTCCCGCTCTATCCCGACGCTGCAGCGAGGAAAAACCTTACTGCATGAGCCATGCAGCACCTTTCACCGGTCGCTTCCCACTCTATGCCGTTTTTTTGCTTGCAGCGACCGCAAATTTCTAATGACGGCTCCAGTGTGTAAGCTACAAAAATATATTTATAACTAGCTGCTACTATGTAAAAAGAAGGAGAGCCGGCTGTTGCTTTTTAAAAGGAGGTGACAAGCCCTTAACCCTTTTAAAAAATTATAGAAGTGAATGAACCTTATTGATCCAATATAGTCAAGCAGTGCCCGGCTGGAATCTCGGGTTGACCTGATAGTAGCAAGAGGCTGCCGCTCCCCGCGGATGAAATCCGCACGAGCGACAGCCTCTTTGCTTTTCTTGTCCTGCTTGTCAGCAGGCAGATGCCTCAATCGTTTTTGAGACTAATTCGGAAAGGTTCCTGGAGCCCACCCGAGGGATAGATATCCTGCCCAATGTCGAGGCGGCCAATTTCCCCGGCAGCCAGCCGGCTTGCCGTCAATGAGACTGTTTGGGCATCCTGCCTCATAATGGGTCCCTTCTTGAGCCTGATCCGTGGATGGTGGCCTGCGAAGACAGATTGCCCGGCGAATAGCGGTAATGACTTACCTTCCACACGGCTGGTGAACCATTCACCACTACCTCCGCCTTACCGCGAACATATCCTGGATCCAGCATATCACCGACCGAAGTCCGGATTAGCCGTATGAAACTGTGATGCGATTTCTGCGATTTCCGTCAGAGCCCCATCTCCGCCATTTCCCGGGAAATTCGATAAGTTGCGCCCTGCTCTGTCGCGAATGCGACAATATCCGATTCCACTGATACCGTCGCAACCGATCTGTCTCTCGCCGTGATAATGAACGGGTTCTCGCAGCGGATGCTGCATATCCCCCCGGCATGGGAGACGATTTCCGCTTCCGTCAGCCTGCCGTTCTTCCAATTCAGGCTGACCTCGAAGCCTCCCCGCGCTCTTAAGCCTTTGATATAGCCATCAGGCCATTCGTCGGGAAGAGCGGGAAGAAATTCGATAAAGTCCTGATGGGACTGCATCAGCAGCTCGATAATACCCGCTGTGACGCCGAAGTTCCCATCGATCTGGAACGGCGGATGCGCGTCGAACAGATTGGCGTAAACACCGCCCGAGTGGTAGTTTTTCTCCTCGGTTTCGCAAAATTGAAGCAGCTTGTGAACGAAGGATGCCGCCCGGTTGCCATCGCCGAAACGGGCCCACAGGCCAACTTTCCAGGCCAGGCTCCAGCCCGTCCCGTCGTCTCCGCGCCTCTCAAGCGAACGCTTGGCTGCGGCGAACAAGTCAGGCGTGCCGCGTTGAGTCAGCTGATGCCCGGGATAAACGCCGAACATATGGGCAATGTGGCGGTGATGGACATCCTGCTCTTCAAAATCCCGAAACCATTCCTGCAGCTGTCCGTATTGGCCGATCTGCATGGGATATAATCGGTCGCGGGCGGCAGCCAGCTCCTGCCTGAATTCATCGTCGGCCTCCAGCACCTCGCATGCGGCCATGCAGTTGGAGAACAAATCCCAGATCAGCTGCATGTCCATGGTCGAGGCAAGACTGACGCCAGCCAAACCGTCCGCGGTCTGGAATCTGTGCTCCGGCGATGTCGACGGACCGGTAATCAGATAACCGCTCTCGTCCTCGAACAGCCAGTCCAGACAGAACAAGGCGGCTTCCTTCATAATCGGATAAGCCGTGTCGCGCAAATAAGCCTCGTCTTTCCAGAAAGCGTAATGCTCCCATAGATGCTGGGACAGCCATGGGCTCGCCATCGACCAGCTTGCCCAATGGGCCTCGCCGTTGCCGTAGCCGCCGCTTGGCGAGGTCAGGCACCAGATATCGGTGCAATGATGGGCCATCCAACCCCGTACACCATAAATCTCCGCCGTTTTCCTTCCGCTTCTCGCCATATTCGCGACGAAATCCAGCATCGGCTCATGGCAGGCTTCCAGGTTCCCCGCCAGAGCCGGCCAATAATTCATCTGCGTATTGATATTAATCGTATAATTGCTGCTCCAGGTGGGGCGCGTGTCCTTGTTCCAGATCCCCTGCAAATTGGCAGCCTGGGAGCCGGGCCGGGAGCTGGCGATCATCAAGTAGCGGCCATACTGGAACAACAGTTCCACCAGACCCGGGTCGCGCCCGCCATAGGTTTTGATCCGCTGCTCGGTCGTCATATCCGCAGGAGCAAGCGGCTCTCCCAGATGCAGCTCCACCCGGTTGAACAAGGCGGTATAATCGGCGATATGATCGCCGCGGACTTGATCGTAGTTTTTCTGCAGCACATTTATCAAATAATCCCCGCATAGAACAGAAGGGTTCTTCCCCTCCGTGCGCGGCGGGCGGTCGAAGCCGTTAAAACTGGTCGCAGCACAGAAATACAGCGTTGCAGAGGTTGCCCCATAAATATGCAGGCCATCATGATCAGCGGTCATCGAGCCGCCCTCATGTCTGGCGCCCAATCTGCCTTCAAAGCGAACCGCATCGGTTTCATCCCAATCGCCATACTGAATGGGATTGTCCGGGTTCTGATGGTTAGGCCCGCAATACTCCGGCGCGCTGCCCTGCATAATCAGGGTATTCCCGGCAGCGGCAGTCCGGCAGCGCAGCTGGCTTCCGATACGGGCGTGGAAGCTCAGCATCCCCGGCTTGTCCGCTTCCAGACGGACGACAACCGTCTGATCCGGGTAAGAAGCGAAGATTTCCCGCGTATGCCGGACATCGCCGATCATGTAGCTGACGCGGGAAATCCCGTCCCGCAGATCCAGCGACCGTTCATAAGAAGCGGCAAGATTGCCGTGCTCGAAGTGAATGCGCAGATCGCCCAAGGGCATATAGGCTTCGTTATACGGACCCATCAGCTCTTTGCAGCCGAGACCCGCCTCCACATATTTGCCGGCCTTCAGCAGCTCCCGCACTGACTGAAGCGACTCCCGGGCATGGGGAGCTTCCCATTCCTGGCGTCCTCCCGACCATAACGAATCTTCGTTCAACTGGATCAACTCCGCCTCCACGCTGCCAAAAATCATCGCCCCCAGCCGGCCGTTGCCGACCGGCAGCGCATCCGTCCATTTTCGCGCGGGATGATTATAATGAAGCTTCATCGCTCATCCCTCCCGGTAAAGCTTGCTGAAATACATCCCGGGAGGCTGCAACCGTTATCGTGCGGAATTCCCTGCCGTTATTGTTGCGCGTCCGATCTCCGTCCTGCGACGGCCTTGCCGAGCAGTAAAAATGATATAACACGCCGTTATGCGTTATAACCGTTGGTTTGTGGGCATAGGTCGAATCAATTTCCCCCTCTGCACCAAGACGGATGACAGGTTCCGGATAGGCCTCCCAGTTGAACAGATCGGAAGAGACAGCCACCCCTTCCTGGGCCCGCCTGTAATCATAACCGAAGAAGAACATCACCCATTCTTCCTTGCTCCGCAAAACGCACGGATCGCTGACAAAAGCGCTTTTCCAGCCTTCTTCCGATACGCGAAGCACCGGATTATGCTCGTAGCGGATCCAGGTTTTCAAATCCGCGGAGGTTGCAAGGCCCGTCTGCTCCACCCAACCGGATGTGTTGTTGTTCTTGGCGTTGTAAAATAAATAAAACAATCCCTCATGTTCAACCAGGCATTCCTTGTACAGGCCGCCCTTCTCCCAGTCCTCTCCTTCCTCGGGAGTCAGAATCGGGTCAGGCAGGCGGTGCCACTCCAATAAATTCTCGTCTTCCGTATAGGCCAGACCGATCTTGGCGGAGCCTTCCTCATAACCGTCCTCGGGGTAGCTGTGGTAGGCAAGCCAATACTTATTGTCCCATTTCTTCAGTACAGGCGGCGCCTCAAGCTCGTTCTCTCTGAGCATCCAGGTGCCGGCAATATTTTTGGAATCCCAGTTCGACAGATCGTTCCGCTCCAGAATAACGCCGTGATGCTCCCAATTCAGCAGATCCTCGCTAACCGCCAGCGCGGTCTGGTAGCCAATTCCGTTAAATCCCACGTACATCATGTAGAAGCGGTCCTGATGCTGAAAGACAAACGGACAGTCGACCGCATTCTGATCGAAATGATCCGGCAGACCCGACCCGGTCAATACCGGCTTGCCATATTTATAAGGGGTCATATAAGGCGCAATATTCATTGAAGATCCCTCCGAAGTTGTTTAATACATCCGTGGTTATCCATGCCTTGTAAAGCGGATAACTTCACCTGCCACTGTATCCAGCGCAATATCTCCCAGCAGCGTCTCTTCCTCCATGTCTCTGACGCAAGCAGCCCCATTCTCCCATGGCGCGTATATGCGAAGCTTCCCGCCCGCCTCGCTTTGCACTTCAAGCCATTGCACAGCCCCGTCTTCCCATGCAGCGCTGACCAGAAATCCTCCTGCGGCGCGCAGGGTCCGGAATTCCGCGTATTGCTCTTCCGGCCAATTGGGGAACAGACGGAGTATGCCATTGTAGCTTTGCAGCAGACATTCATTAATCACGACCGGCAGGGCGGTATTCTCGAACCATATGCCCATGCGCGACATAAAATCGAAATTCAGCGTGTCTTTATAGCGGCCGCCGACCTGAAGCACCATATCCGTGCAGGTCCCGTTCGGCATCATGCAGTATTCGATTTGCCGCTTGAACTTCTCCAAATCCAGAATGCCGAGCCGGGCCCCCTGCAGATTTTGGAAAACAAGCTCGTTGCCGCCTTCGTTGCGGTGGTTGCGGTATGAATTGCAGGCGATCTCATAGATGTCTTCAGGCGAATGCAGGCCGTGATCCTCCCCCGGAAATACGGTGAACGCGCTGTTCGGGGTGTTGTACACCATTTCCGGATCCTCTCCCCGCACGGATACGAAAACTTCCCCCCGCTCCTGCGACAGAGCTGTCGGATAATCGGGCAGATGCTCCAGAATATCCAGCACTTCACCGATGAGCGCGGCTTCCTCAACCTCGATATCCAGCGCCGCGCACGCCTCCACATAGGCACGAAAGACGAATTTGAACAGCGTAATATCCGTCAGGCTGTCAGCATTATATTTGAATCCGGGCATCAATCCGTACAGCTCCGGAGGAACCGTCGGGAATATATGATAGCGGTCATCGCCCCACCGGGCGCCTCGGGCATCCGGGCGTTTCATATAATCCGCCATGAACAGTACGGCAAGCTTGATCGGCTCGAAGCCTTTATCCCGCAGAAACGCCTTATCCATCGTATAGACATAATGCCACCACAAGCTCTGCACCACCCACGGAGTCGTGCACATGACCCATCCGAAGGGAGGTCCGGAACTGGGATTTATTTCCATATCGACGGGAAAGGCCGAGACCGGATAGAAGGCGCCGCGCAGCCCGTAATAGTCCTCTGCCCATCTCCTGCTGACAGGCGTAATATGATGCACCATCTCCACATACGGCAGATGACGGTCCACATGATTGCTGGAAAAAGCCAGCCAGAACGGCTGCTGGGTATTGTAATCCAGATGGTAATCGCCATGCCAGGCGGAGCCGATAGTGTCATAGGTCCAGTTCGCGAACAATCCGGGACAAGTTGCCCCCTCTTTTACGCCGCATTGGAAGAAATACAGGTTCCAGTACCAAATTTTCTCCAGTTCCTTGTCGCCAAGCAGAACGCCGGAACGGTTCCAGAAAGAGGAATAGGCCTCCCTGGTGCTCTCGAAGCAGGCAGCCATCTCTCCGTGCCGAATGTCCCCGGGAAATCCGAACGAACGGGAAACCTGCACGTCCATTCCTTCCTCCAGGTCGACTGCCGCCAGGAATGGTCCGCCGGGTTTTACCTTATACTCCAGCATATGCGCGCTATCTCCGCTCATATAATCGTCCAGATGCGTCGCCACAATGCCGCTGCGGGTCTCATTCTTCACCGACAACGGCGCAAGCGATCCGCCGGACAAGCCCAGCGTCAGACGGAACGCCTTGTCCTTGCTGTGACGCTCTGTGCCGCTCTCCAGATAAGGGAGGAGCTGCCTCATGGACAGGAATGCCGCCTCCATATCCGCCGTACATCCGGCCGGAGGGAATTCCTGCGGTGTGGACGGATCGGGAATAAGCCGCACCCGGTCGAAAGGAGCGGCAATCGGCATTCCGGCTTCATTCACAAAGCTCATCCACAGCCGGTCCCGCGAAGCCTCGACAAAAATCCGGAGCGTTGCGGGAATGCCCTCCACCAGGAAGCGCACCTCGCATAAGCCGTTTGAAATATGAACCGTATGTCCGAGCACCTCCGCCTTTCTGCGGTCATAGCCAAGCAGAACCGAACCGCAAGGCATCGGCCGGGGGTACGGGTTGTTATAGGTTTCTTTGAGCATCAGGCAGTATTCCCGGTACCAATCGTCCTCTACCAAGGATCCGATGTTATCGGGCAGCCGCTTCAATCTTTCGAATACTTCGCTGAATGTGCCAACCTTCCCCGCATCCTGTTCGGCGATTCTCTGATCCCATACGTTATTGTGGGAAAAATGAAGAATAACCGCATCGGGACGGGTCGTGACGACGACTCCCATGCCGCCGTTGCCGAGCAGAGCCCCGGAGAAAAAATCCGGCGCGATCCGGTTGCAGACGATCGGATGCAGGGCAGCCTGAACGGCTGGCGCAAAAGTGGAGCTTGATCTGGGTTCGATCATCATATTCGCCTCATATCCATGGAATATTGAATAAGAAGAAATAGCTTCGCCACCCTTCGGCGGTAAAATCGGTTTCTTCCTTTAGTTGAAATGAAATAATCATTGCTACAAGATAAAGAAGAACGGGCTGGCGCCGTTCTTTAAGCGGCCACCAGCCAAGTTTCTTCTCTCGGAGCTTATGCCTGCGCAGTTTCGCGGAGCTTTATTTTTTGGTCATCGTATCGTACGCTTCCTGGTAAATCTCGATATACCGGGATAAATTCATGCTGTCCAGACGCTTGATGTAGGCGTCCCACTCCTTGTTCAAATCGGCGTCGCCGCTAATAAAGCGGGCATTCATCTCGCGGACCTGTCCATCGATTGTCGCTTTTAAATTGGCAATTTCATTGGACTGCTCGGTCGTAAAGTACAGCGGCGGAATGACATCCTGATCCGGTACCTTGAACGGCTCGTATTTCTGCGTTTCCTTATAGAGAATCGGCTCAACCGAAGCCTCCGGGTCTGTCACAGCCCAGCCAAGGCGGAATTCATTGGTTTCGTTCATCGGGAAGCTGTTGTACCAGTTGATCCTCTGCGCTCCGCTTGTCGGGGTCACCGCCTGGAAGAGCGCCGGCTTGCCGTCAATGCCCAGCTGCCCTTCGTCAGCGTACTTCCATTCGATGCCTTCTCTTCCATATTTCCCGTTCAGCAGCACTTCCTGCGTATAGAAGGCATCTGCCCAGCGCATGGCGACATCGGGATTCTTGGCGGCGTTGGTAATGATATAGCGTCCGCTGACAGCCGTGTAAGGCGTATTGCTGGCAACCTGCAGACCGCCCGGTCCCTTAAGCGGCGGAACCGCCTTGTACTGCAGCCAGCGGCCGCTTTCCCCGTTGAACTGCGTGAAGTTGCCCATGTGAAAGGCTGCGGCGACTCCAAGTATCGGCACATCGGGGTTTTCGCCAATACGCTTCAGCTGGTCATTATCCATGGTGAAGGATTCAGGAGAAATAAGTCCTTCCTGGTACAGCTTATGCAGGTAGGTCAAGCCTTCTTTCCATTCCGGCTTGTTGAAAGCCGCATCGATTTTGCCGTCTTGGAGCAGCAAGCCGAAGTTATCATGCGTTAGATTATCGTAAATGAACGCATTCATAACAAAGCTGTCTATATTGTTGCCCGGTGTCGCAATGGAGCCCGCAAACGGAATCTCATCCTGTTTTCCGTTGCCGTTCGGATCCTGCTCCTTGAATGCCTTCAGCAAATTGTAGAACTCATCCGTTGTGGTCGGCATCTTCAAGCCCAATTTATCCAGCCATGGCTGGTAAATCCACATTTTCTGGACAACCGTACAGTGGTAGCAATCGCTGACATACGGAAGCGAATAGATTTTACCGTCTGAAGCGGTAGAAACCTGCTTGATCAAGGGATTCGCTTCGAACATCTTCTTCGTCTCGGCGCCGTACTTCTCGATCAGGTCAGACAGTTCAAGGAAAACGCCGTCCTGACCGTAAATCATCTGCTGGGCCGCAGGCACGTTGAAGTTCATAATAACGTCGGGCAGATCGCCCCCGGCAAGCGTCAAATTCAATTTGTCCTGCGCGTTCATAGGGGGAACGACTTCCCATTCCACATGGACATTCGTTTTTTCTTCGTACCATTTGGTGAATTCGTTATCATCGAACGATTCCACATTAGCGTCGCCCATAACCATCACTTTTAATGTCGTTTTTTCTTTTACAATCGGAAATTCACCAGCCGCTGTCGCGACGTTAGCGCTTTCACCTGTTCCGTTATCCGATCCCGCCGGCTGATTCTCCGCATTATTGCTGCTGTTTGTATTGCTTGAACATCCGGCAAGAATAACGGCCAGGCACAGCAAAGCCAGAATTCCGGACATGACGACCTTTTTCATGTTACACGCTCCTATGATGAGAGAAATGGATGCCTTGTGGCAGTTAATGTTTACTTGGTGAC
Organism: Paenibacillus sp. JT22N12; assembly: GCF_056269365.1. Classification (NCBI taxonomy): domain Bacteria; kingdom Bacillati; phylum Bacillota; class Bacilli; order Caryophanales; family Paenibacillaceae; genus Paenibacillus; species Paenibacillus sp. JT22N12. The sequence continues at coordinate 246,847 of NZ_JBWDNU010000005.1, forward strand.
GAGCCCGCTTTCAATGAATCAGCCTTTCAACGATCCGATCATAATGCCTTTGACAAAAAACTTCTGGACAAACGGGTAAATCAGCAGCAGCGGCGCGGAGGATACCACGATCAGCGAATACTTCAACAGCTCCCGCAGTCCTTCTCTTTGCGCAGCCTGCTCCACATCTGTCAGCATGTTAAGATCCACCTGGTTCTGCACGAGAATTTCCCTCAGCACAATTTGCAGCGGATATAAATCCCGGTCCTTCAAATAGATTAACGCGTTGAAATACTGATTCCATTGGCTCACCGCATAAAACAGCGTAATAACGGCGAGGATTGGACCTGAAAGCGGTATCACGATCTTCCATAAAAACTTCAGATCGCTGCAGCCGTCCAGATGCGCCGCTTCCAGCATTTCAGTCGGTAGAGTCGTCTGGAAATAAGTCCGGGTAATAATCATATTCCAGACGGATAGCGCGGTCGGCAGAAGCATCGCCCACCTTGTATCCGTCAAGCCCAAATCCTGAACGAGCAGATAGGTCGGGATGAGTCCTCCGGTGAACATCATCGTGAAGACGAACAGAAACATAAAGTAATTTCTCCCGACAAAATCATGCCGTGACAGCGGATATGCAGCCAATACCGTAAGTATGACATTGATGGAGGTGCCAGCGACCGTATAAATAATGGAATTTGTGAACCCTGTCGTAATCATGCTGTTCTTGAAAATCGCCTTGTAGCCTTCCAGATTGGGCTCCACCGGCCACAGCCAGACGCGTCCCGAGATGACCGCATTGGAGGAGCTGAAGGATGCGCTCACAATATAGATAAGCGGGTAAAGCACGAGCAGCGCCATGAATGCCAGAAACACATAATTCACAATGGAGAATAAACGGTCACCCCATGATTGCTGCGAAAACTTGTATTCCATGTTATCGCCTTCCTATTCCTACCATAAGCTGGTTTGTCCGACTTTCTTGGCAATCTTGTTTACAGTGAGCAGCAGAACCAGACCAATGAAGGATTTAAATAATCCGATTGCCGTCGAATAATCGTAATTGGGCACCATGGACGTCAATCCCTGCTTGTACACATAGGTGTCTATGACTTCCGAGGTTCTCATATTAAGCGGGTTTTGCATCAGCAGCACCTTCTCGAATCCGACATCCAGAACATGGCCCGTATTCAAAATAAACAGCGTGATCGCGATCGGCAGAATGCCCGGCAGATCGATATACCAAATTCTTTGCAGCTTGGTCGCCCCGTCTACAATGCCCGCCTCATGCTGGGACGGATCGATGCCCGTCAGTGCGGCAATATAGATGATGCAGTTGAAGCCGATCGTCTGCCAGATGTCCGATGCGACATAGATCGTCTTGAAATAACCCGGCGTTCCCATGAAATTAATGGCGTCGCCTCCGAACCAGCCGATAATGATATTGATTATACCGGTCCTGGGCGCCAGGAACTGCAGCATGATCCCGATCAGCACCACCACCGAAATAAAATAGGGGGCGAATGTAATCATCTGCACCGATTTTTTAAAGGATCGGTTGCCGACATAATTCAGGCTCAATGCGAAAATAATGGGCAGCGGGAATCCTGCAAGCAGCGTGTAAAGACTCAATCCGACCGTGTTCTTCAGAATTCTCGTAAACTCATAGGAATGAAAGAATTCCCTGAAATGGGCGAAGCCAACCCACTCGCTTCCCATAATCCCTTTGGACACGGAGAAGTCCTTGAACGCAATTTGCGCCCCGTACATGGGGCCGTATTTGAAAATAATAATGTAAATGACAGGCAGTAAGATAAGCAGATACAGCTGCCATACCTTGGCCATCTGTTTGAATGTTTGTTTTCCCGTTGCCTTCATGCCGGTCACTGCAATAACCCCTCCCTCCTCTTAAGCGGATATGACCCTCCTGTTTGCTGCCTTAGCTGCTGTCGTCGGTCGTGACAACCAAAGTATAGAAAAACGGGTGGAGCATCCGCAAGATGAATGTGCCAAGGAATGTGCACCGGAATAGATTGGAGCAAATGTGCAGCAAACCGGGGTGGTGCAGCATTTTATAACCCCTGCCGCATGAAGATAAACTTCTGCCGGGAAATGTGCAATTGCTATGGAGATAGGGACTTTGCCTTTTATCCGGGCATTTCACGCGTATAATAGTGGCGTAAATCATTTCATCCGATAAGGAGATGCGACACAGATGATCAACCGGCAGGCTCTCGTTGGACGCCATCATCCCGTTATACAAGGCTTTGACAAAAACGCTTCGCTCTCGGTCGGCAATGGAAACTATGCCTTCACCGTTGATGCCACCGGCCTTCAGTCGTTTCCGGCGCTTTATGCGGACGGCGGCGTTCCGCTCGGCCATCTCTCCAACTGGGCCTGGCATACCTTGCCCAATCCGGAAGGCTACCGCATGGATCATTATCCGCTTACGTATTACGACACGTTCAATGGACGAAGCGTCGGCTTCCCTTATTCGCCCCGCGGCCAGCGGAGCGCCGAATACAATTGGCTTCAAGCCAACCCGCACCGGCTGCAGCTTGGAGAGATCGGCTTCCGGATCTCACTGCCTTCCGGCGCCGAAGCCGCAAGCGGAGATCTGACCGATATGCGGCAGGAGCTGGATCTGTGGTCCGGGAAAATTACCAGCCGCTTCAGCGCAGCCGGGCTCCGGACGGTCGTGGAGACCTGCTGCCATCCGGTTATGGATCTGATCGCCGTACGCATAGGCTCGGAGCTGATTGCAGATGGCGCGCTGCGCATCGCTTTCCGTTTCCCCTACGCAAGCGGAACCTTCTCCGGCAGCCCGGTGTGGGATGAACCGGACGCGCATCAAACGGAGATTGAAGCGCAGTCGCCTTCTTCCATCCGTCTTCGCCGGACACTTGATGCGGATGTCCATTATATGACGGCGGCCTGGTCCGGCGGCTCATTCGTCCGCGATTCAGCGGATCCGCATCAGTTCCTGCTTACGCCGTCCGCGGAGGATCATGGCGGCGAATTCGAGTTTTGCTTCCGCTTCGGGCTTGAAGCCAACGAAGACCCGCTGCCTGCCTTCGGGGAGACAGAGACTGCCTGCCGCAGCCATTGGGAGTCGTTCTGGAGCAGCGGAGCTGCCGTGGAGCTGGCGGGGAGCGCGGACACGCGGGCGCATGAGCTGGAGCGGCGCATCGTATTGTCCCAATATTTGACCGCGATCCAGTCCTCCGGGTCGCTGCCTCCCCAGGAATCCGGCCTTACGCATAACAGCTGGTACGGGAAATTCCATTTGGAGATGCATTGGTGGCATTCTGTTCATTTTGCATTATGGAACCGGACGGAGCTCCTGGAAAATAACATGGTCTGGTACAGTGATATCTTGCCGCAAGCGAAGGCGCTGGCCGCTTCGCAGGGCTACAACGGTGCCAGATGGCCCAAATGCATCGCTCCCGATGGAGTTAACGGCCCCTGCTACATTGAACCTTTTCTAATTTGGCAGCAGCCCCATCCGATCTATTATGCCGAGCTTATCTACAAGAGCGGGGGCGGAGACGGGGCACTTGCGCGCTACCGTGAAATCGTACTGGAATCCGCCGCTTTCATGGCCTCTTTTGCGGAGTGGGATGAGGAGCACAGACGCTACGTGCTTGGTCCGCCGGTTGCTCCCGCCCAGGAGATTTACGACCATGCCGTCACCTTCAATCCGTCCTTTGAGTTGAGCTATTGGGCATTCGGGCTATCGGTCGCAAATACGTGGAGAGAGCGGCTTGGCCTGCCCAGGGACGAGAATTGGGATCATATTCTGCAGCATCTGTCCAGACTGCCGGTAGTAGATGCAGTATATACAGCGGCCGAAACCGCACCGGACACCTTCCGGGACAAAACGGGCGTTGTCGACCATCCGACCATGCTGGCACCCCTCGGTATGCTTCCGGGACTGATGGTTGACCATGAAACGATGAGACTTACGCTTCATGAGGTCTGGAAGAACTGGAACTGGGATCATACATGGGGATGGGATTATCCGATGACTGCCATGACTGCCGCCAGACTTGGCGAAGGCCAATTGGCTGTCGAAGCTCTATTAATGGAACGGGGGAAAAACGGCTATCTTCCCAACGGGCATAATTATCAGAGACCGGATCTGTCCGTCTATCTGCCCGGCAATGGCGGCCTGTTGACCGCTGTCGCCATGATGGCTTCAGGCTGGGAAGACGGGCCGGATACGCATGCTCCCGGGTTTCCGCAGGACGGGTCATGGACCGTCCGCTGCGAAGGATTTGTCAGGATGCTCTAGCCGCGATAGCAGCAGGGTTGCCGCCAAGGATCCATGGACAGACATGGACAACCATCAACAACCACAAGAGGCGGCTACGGATTGAATCGCATCCGGGCGCGGCTCGAGCAACGAGCGGGGCGGTCATGCCCTGCAGCTTCATATGATGAATTTGCCTCCCAGGCAGCAGGAGAGGATCGCCCCCTTTCGCAAGCAGTTTATACGATACTGCAGGAGCGGGGAGGATCCTTTTTCTTTTAACAGCGGCATGAAGGCTGCCCTTGCAGAATAGACTGCTTGGCCTTTCGAATCTCTGAGCGGTTATCCGTGACGCTCATTTGTTCGAACCATGGAATAAGCTCCTCTTCCAGCCAAACGATCAAACGTTCGCAGTTTGCAGCATTGGTTGAACCTGCTGCATATCAGCTTGTCCTGCCGCAATCAGTGCGGCCAGCTGCTGAAAGGCGGAAGTCAACTCCGGCAGCCCGGTTTCGTCATACTGGGGCGACGGCCGGGAGTAACCACTCTTCCGTTTCCAAACTGAAATATCGGGCCTTGTGAGCATTAATCTAAGGCGCTGTCGGCGAGTCGTTTAAATATTCATCGGAATTGCGGTACAGCCCCAGACCGTTCATTACATAGGGACGAACAATGTCTACAAGTAAATCGGCTCGATTATTTTCCCCAACAATTAACCAATAATGCGCTGCGCCATAGATCGCTGCGCCTGTCATGGCCGAAATGATCTTTGTATGATGGCGGTCTGCTATATGATGGTTATCCCCTTTCACAAAAATGCCTTCTATTATTTGCTGCAACATCTTTTTTACCTTTTCATCCACAAGCTTAGCAATAGATTGGGAATCCATTCTGCATATCTGATAAAAATATACGATGTAGCGGTGTGTCAGCAAGACCAGCTGACTGCATATTTCATCTGTAAACTCCCGCGCATTCACCACTTGTTCTGGAATCATCTCGCGAAAAGCCTGTTCTGTAATTTCCTCCATCAATGCATATTTATCTTCATAGTGGGCATATAAGGTGGCGCGGTTAATAGTGGCTCTCTGCGCGATATCTTTTATGGTTATTGCATCAAATCCTTTACTCTGCAACAACTCTCTGAATGCTTCCCTGATTAACTGTCGTGTCCGTAAAACTCTTGGATCCTCCTGATTTACCATATCTATAACCCCCTTCTTAAACATCAAATATCATAATTTGTTGTCTATGCAACGTTTTACTTACTCTGCCGGTTGAAATCCTCATCATGCAGTACTATTATCGTATCAGACAGATGTTGTTTAAACAACTGTGACTAGTTAGTTGAAAGGAAGGACAACATTGAACAGCAAACAACATAGACTTTTGATATTTGGTGCCGGTGTGATTGGCAGTGTATACGCACTCAGATTTGCACAGTCGGGACTGGACGTCACAATGCTGGCCCGAGGAAAGAGACTGGATGCGCTTAAAAGGAACGGACTGCGATACAACGATAATGGAATGATAAAGCAAATATCGATCAAGACGATAGAGAAGCTTGCAAACGACGACATCTATGATTTCATCTTTGTTCCTGTACGATATGATCAGGCAGAATCTGCCCTGTCTGCGATCAAGAATAATCAGAGCCAAACAATAATCACCTTGACCAACACTATTGGGTATGACCCCTGGCTTGAAATCGTGGGTGATCGGTTACTTCCAGGATTCCCGGGTGCAGGCGGAGATATCAAAGAAGATATTCTATACGCCCAATTCGGTTCCAAAACTCACCAAGGAACCTTTTTTGGTGAAATAAATGGACAAACGACCGAAAGAGTGAAGGAGCTTGCCAAAATATTTGAAACAGCGGATTTGCATTATGAAATCCAGAAGGACATTCAAGCATTCCATGTTTCGCATGCTGCGCTCGCTGCAGTCAACAAGCATTTCTATACGAATGACGGAATGGTGGATATAGAGACAGCAAGAAGTGAAAGCATTCTAAGCAAGGTCGCCGCAGATATTAAACAAAATCTTCGCCTGGTAGAGCAAGCCGGAATCCCGGTAATCCCGCCCGAGACGAAGTCGATGGGAGAATTGCCTGAGAAAGATATTATTTCCCGGTACCGCCAGATGCTGAGCAATGACTTTGTGATTGATGTTAAGCTTGGAAACCATGCTGTCAGCAAAAAAACAGAAATACTGTTATTGGATGAGATGTTTCATAAGAAGCTATCTGTTCGACGATGACATCACCATCTGCTCCACAAAGGACGGCAATACGGTTGATAGTACCTCCCCAGTGGGAAAGCAATTAACGGATAATGCCAAGGATTGGCGCGGTTAACACAGTAGAAACAGCAGCAGTTGAAAAATCAACGTATGTTCAATTTAAGAGGAGGCATAATCATGAAAGCTATTGCTTTGACAAGCTTTGGAATCCCCGAAGTGCTGGAGGAACTGGAAGTGCCGATTCCCGCACTCACCGACACACAGGTTCTCGTCGAAATGCGCGCCTCTTCCATCAATCCCGCAGATATTCTATTTCGCAGCGGCGCGATTCTTCAGAGTCCGATGGCCGATAAATTTCCGGCTCAATTTCAATTGCCGCTTGTTCTTGGTAATGAAGCAGCCGGCATCGTAAAAGAGGTTGGCGAAAAAGTGCGTCATTTCAAGCCGGGGGATCGTGTCATGGGCATGGTTCAGAGGGGTTCCTACATGGACTATGTTGCGGTGGAGGAAGATCTTCTTGCCGTTATCCCTGAGAGTCTTTCCTTCGAAGAGGCAGGCGCCGCACCTACGGTTGCCCTGACAGCTTGGCAAGCGCTGTTTGAGCATGGTCGTCTTCAACCGGGACAACGCATCCTTGTTCAAGCCGGCGCCGGAGGCGTGGGACATGCGGCGGTCCAGTTGGCCAAGCAGCATGGAGCATATGTTATCGCAACCGCGAGGGACTATAATCATGATTTCGTCAAAGGACTCGGTGCGGACGAGGTGTTCGACTACACGAAAGTCGACATTGCCACCCAAATAACAGATCCTGTTGATATCGTATTGGATTCCGCTATGGACCCATCCACTTTCGGTACCGGGTTACCGGGAGAGATCGGAAAGAAGAACTACTCGGTCATCAGGGATGACGGAACCTATATTTCAGTGGTGGCATTCGCGATCAATCAATATCCGAAGATCCGCGGCATTGACGCACGTTTCTTCCAGGCAAGAGCTAACCGTACCGATTTTGAATCCATTGTTCGCCATATGAAAGAGAATAAATTGAGTATCCATATCGATGAGACCTATCCCTTTACTGCTCAAGGCCTGCTTCAGGCGTATCGCAAAAGCGAAGAGTCGCCGAAACGGGGAAAAATCGTCATCTCGAAAAACATGGGATAAACCTCTTGCTTGGTGAGATGGGATGTCTCAAAAGTAAGTTTGCGCACTTGACGGATAGCTTGCCTGATCAAATCATCTTGCAAAAATAAAGCAATGGCGGTGCTGGGTCCCCCCTGCACAGCCATTGCTAGTTTCTGCCTTTTCCGATAAATGACAAGACCCACCCGACAAATGATGCGCAGCAATCAGACTCGAACCTTCTCGAATAGAATGCACGATGACCGGTAGCGCCAACAACCCCAGCATAAGCTTTACCTAAAGCTCCAGCTCAATCAGCGCTTCCGAGCTTTGCACCCTGCGGTTGTTCCATTCCACTGTCACATTCCAGCAGGCTTCGTTGCGGATCGACACGATGAGGGTAGCTTCTCTTTCTTCCAGATGGATATCGAATTCCGCCTCGCCGATCACCAGCCGCTCCATTGAACAGCGTTTGCCCTTCCAGGCCGAGGGAAGCTGCGGCTTCACCACAAGCTCCTTGCGGGCGGCAGCCGGGTTGATCCCGAAGAAATGGCGCACGACCGGAACCGCCACCGCATAGATCGTCCACGCCTGAACCACGCAGCCATAGTCCGGCGACATCTCGGAGAGGGAACCGGGCAGCACATAAGAGAAGCTCCTGAACATTCTCTCCAGCAAATCCAGCGCCGCATCCGGATTGCCGTTTGCCGCCTCCGCAACAGCATGAACCCCTGTCGAAATTGTCATCGTGCCCTGCTGATAGATGCCGGACAAATAAGTACCGTATTCACCGATAAACGTGTCATTGCGCATATGTTCAAGCGCCAGCTGCGCTTTGGCCGGATCGGCGATCCCGGTCTCCATCGGCGTGACAATAACCCAGTTCTTGTTCAGCAGCCAGCCGCGGTCCTCCGCCTCATCTTCCACATCGTCAAGCAGCCCTGTCAAGTATTCGCGATAGCCGGTAATTCCTTGCTCTTGGGCAAGCGCTGTCATGTAATCGAGCTTCGGCTCAATCTCCTTTTTGGGCGCAACCGCATCGGCAAACAGTTCTTCCGATTCCATCCAGAACCGCTCGTTTATGGCGGCCGCGCTTCTCTTCGCCAGGAGGCTATAGCGGTGATGACCTTCATCATCCTGCAGCCAGCGGCTCATCTCCGTCATGGCCTGCAGCGCTTTGGCCGTATAGACTGCGCTGTCGATCAGCTCCATGTTGAGCCCGGCTATTTCAATGATTCCATAGCCGGATGGGAATAAATCGCCGTCGGGGTCCATTTCACCGAGCAGCCAGTCTATGCCTTTTACGCAATAATCATAATGCCTGCGCAGCAGCGCCTCATCTCCGGTCCAAAGAAATAATTCCCATACGAACGCGATATAGTGTGCGGTCTCCTGCGTATTTCCGGGATTGGACACGGCGCCCATGGTCGTGGCCTCATGGATGAAGCGCCCATTGCCGTTCACTTCTTCGGACTTGCGCAGCAGCAAATCCAGCGTTTCCTTGGCGAGTTGGTGATCGCCGATCGCCAGCACACCCTGAAGGGAATAAGTATTGTCGCAGCCAAACCACCATGGATAAGTCGGTCCTCCTGCCGTAAGTCCGCGTCCGATGCCGTCCACCTGCTGAATGAGCCATTGATTATTCCATTTGACCCAGGTGAAGATATCGTTGAACACAGCTTCTCCTTCTATCGTAAGCTGAGCCCGCCTGGCCACGTTGTCATAAGCGCTTTGCTTATCGCGGAGCATGCGTTCATGATCATGCTCCAGGCTGCGGTAGGTCTCCTGGCAGGATTCGGCAGAGGCATAGGAGCCGGCGACAAACAAATGAAACTCGAACTCTCCCTCCGCAGGGATGATGATCTCCGCGCTGAACTTGATGCCGCAGCCATTGCCGGCTGTAAACTCCGGACCGTAAAGATCCGGCCGGCATTCCATCCCGTCACCCGGCAGGTCCGTACCGATCATCGCATACCAATCGTGGCTGCTGTCCTTCACCAGCACCTCCCGGCTGCCGAGCTGCACTGCTTCATCCTGAACGCCGTCATGGATACCGATTTCATCGGAGAACCACACCGGCCGCAGATCGGTGCGCGCCAGCAGCTCCAGCTTCAGCCGGAGCTCTCCTTGTCTTGTATGATGAAGCTTGTATCCGGCAACCATGCCTTTCGCAAGCTCCGGCGCAAATTGGGTACGTTTGATATTCAGCGGAATATGGCTCAGACCGTGGCCATAGTCAAATGTGCTGCCCCAGGATTCATTCGTGAAGGCATCCGCTCTGGACCACACGGAGATGCCCCTGTCCATATCCGTCACTTTGAGCCAGAAGCCGTCCAGCAGCTTGATGGGATGAAGCCATACCCCGCCCATTTCATTGGCGACATGATGCCCGAAATCAGGAAAATAGCCATCCTGCGTCCCGCAGATTTTCACATATTCGCCTGCATTATAATAGAGATTGAATGGATGCTTGCTCGTTGTATTGATCATAATGATGCCTCCTTAAGCAGCATTATCTAACCCTTCACGGCAGAAGAGATAGAGATGCCTTCTATGAAATATTTCTGTGCCACGAAGAATACAACGAGCGCCGGCAGCATAATGAGAATCGTCGCGGCCATCAGCATATTCCACTCGATGTTGTACATGCCCTTGAACATGGACAGTCCGAGCGCCAGCGTATATTTATCATTGGAATTCAAATAAATGAGCGGACCCTGAAAATCATTCCACACGCCCATAAAGGTAAAGATCGCTACCGCGATGAGCGGCGGCTTGGAGAGCGGAATCATGATTCTGGTGAAAATCTGCCATCTTTTGGCTCCATCCACGAAAGCGGACTCGTCCAGCTCCCGCGGAATTCCGCGCATAAACTGCCGGATCAGGAAGATGTTGAACGCTCCGCCTCCGAAGAAAGCCGGCAGAATAAGCGGCAGGAACGAATCCGAGAATCCCGCCTCCTTGAACATGAGAAAAGTAGGGATCATCGTCACCTGGCTTGGCAGCATCATGGTCGCAAGCAGAACGAGGAACAGCGTGCGTTTCCCTCTGAAATTAAAGCGGGCAAAGCCATACGCGCTGACCGCCGCCGACAGGACGGTTCCGATCATGACCGGCACGAGGATAATCAGCGTATTGCGGAGAAACAAAAAAAACGGGATGGCCGTTATCGCATCCGCATAATTGGACCACAGCCATTTTTTCGGAAAGAATTGGGTGCCAAATACTTCGGCCGGCGTCTTCAGCGACGTAGACAATGTCCACAGCATCGGCACCAGCACCACGGCCGATCCGGCAAGGAGCAGAACCAGCGCAAGAAGCCGCAGCGGGTTGAGTTTATTGAGCAGCATGATATAATCCCCTTTCTAGTCTCGTTGATCGTCGCCCTGATAGTGGACCCAGAGGGAGGAACTGCGAATGACCAGCATCGTGAAAACCAGTATAATCAGGAACAAAATCCAGGAGAGCGCCGACGCGTAGCCCATATCGAATTCCTTGAACGCTTTGTTATACAAATACAGATTATAGAACAGCGTCGAGTTGAGCGGACCGCCTTCGGTCATGACGAACGCCTGGGTGAAATATTGAAATCCTCCGATAATCCCCATAATCACATTAAAGAACACCGTAGGCGAGATGAGCGGAAGTGTAATACCGAAGAACCGGCGGAACGGACCTGCGCCATCCAGCTCAGCAGCTTCATACAAATCCTCGGGAACGCCCTGCAGGCCGGACAAATAAATAATGACCGTATTGCCAATGCCCCACAGCCCCATTACAATCAATGCGCCCAGCGCATAGCTTGGATCCTGCAGCCAGGCTGGACCCTGTATCCCAAACCAGGCCAATGCCTGATTCAATATTCCATACTCCGGATTGAAAATCATAACCCACATCATGGAGATTGCGACTGCAGGAATGACGGACGGCATGAAGAAGACAAGCCGGAACACCTTCATCCCCCGCGAACGCATATTCAGCAGCACCGCAACCAGAATGGACATGATCTGAAAAAGCGGCACGGAAACCAAGGCGAAAATAAAGGTAACCTTCAAAGATTGGTAGAACAAATCGTCATGAAATATAGCTTTAAAGTTATCCCAGCCGACGAACTGGATCGATTCCACACCGGTAATGACATCCCACTTACTGAAAGAAAGCACCAGCGAGAAGATCATCGGACCAAGCGTGAAAATCACAAGCCCGAGCAGCCACGGGAGAATAAACAGATATCCTGTGCGTTCAGATTTGGCGTTATTCATAATGACCTCCTTGATAAAAGAAGGTGAAGCGCGAACAACGCTTCACCCTTCGCCTATTTTATTTTGAACACGAATTTATTTAATTTTGGCATCCACATTTTTGGCTGCTTCATCCAAAGCGGCCTTCATATCCTGGCGGCCCAGCAGCACTTTTTCGAGCGCCTGCGTGAATTCATCCTTGAACAGCGGACCGTTGCCTGAGCGCATGGTCACCGGTTTCTGGGCGTAATCCATCATCTCAATGACTGCCTTGTCGGCTTGCTCCGCCGATTTGACCGCTTCCAATTCCGTAACCGTCGCCGGCAGCACCAGACCGTCTTTGGAACGCAGCTTCTGGGCATCCGTGCCGGACAGCCATTTCACAAGCTCGTAAGCTTCCTGCTTGTGTTTGCTTTTGGAATTGACCGCCCAGCCTGCGGCAGCGATAATGCCGGCGCGTGTTCCGTCTGCACCGGTAGGGATAAGCGCTGATCCATATTCCACATCTGACTTGTCGAGATCGGATTTGACCCAGCGGCCGGTAATCATCATGGCCAGCTTGCCGGTCATGAACATCGAGGAGTCTCCGCCCAGCGTTTGTGTATCCTGAGGCGTCGGCGATACGCGGTTCTCGCCTTTGGAGAGCGCAACGTATTTCTCCATCGCGGTAACCGTTTTCTCGCCATTCATAAAGCCTTCGGCTTTTGAACCGTCTTCATTGGCAATATCCGTGCCGTTCGCCCACAAATACGTGTAGATCGGATATTCCCATGTGCCTGCATTAAATCCGAACTGCGTGAATTTGCCGTTCTCCTGCTTGGTCAGCTTTTGGGCAGCCTGGGTCATGTCATCCCAGGTCCAGTCCGCACTCGGATATTCGATTTTAGCATCGTCAAACAGCTTTTTGTTGTACCACAAGGCTAGCGGATTGAAATCCTTGGGCAGATAATACAGCTTGCCGTCCAATTTCTCCATGTCGATCAGGCTCTTCTGGAAAATGTTGATATCGAATGCATCATCCTTGGCGATATAATCGTCCAGAGGCTCAATTACCCCTTTGTCCACAAAAGAACGGAAATCCCCTTCTCCGACCAGAAATACGTCAGGCGCGGTGCCGCCGGCAAGCGATGCAGTCAGCTTCGTGCCATAGCCGTCACCGGGTACCGGCTCGAATTTGACTTCAATATTGGGATGCGCCGCATTGAATTCGTCAGCCAGCGTCTGCTCGTTGGCGCCGCTGTTTACATCTCCCCAGAGGGTGAAGGTCAGCTTCACTTTCTCGACGCTGCTCCCGGAGCCCTCTCCGTTTCCGGCATTGGAGCTGTTTCCGCCCGAAGAGCAGGCAGAAAGCAGCAGGGTTAAAATCAGGACGGAAACCAGACTCAATAATCCTTTTTTCTTCATAATGAATAACATCCCCTTAAAATATAGTATATATAGCTCGGAAAGCTAAAGCCTCTCCACGATTCAAGCGGCTCTCCCTTTCCGGTATTACCTGAAGGTTCCCATTTACAGGATGTTCAACTGATATCCGGTTTCATTCGCCATGACCCGAACCTGTGGAACACCGCTTCCCGCTTCACGCATAATCAGCAGGTGAAGATGACCATCGCCGATATGAAGGCGTTTGATCTCAAGCACATTCATGCCTGCCAGGAGCGCGGGCTTCAGCGTAATCCGCTTCTCCAGCGCATCCGGCACAATTCCCAGCAGAGCCTGAACAAATGCCAGCGATGTGCCGGCTGCCCACGCCTGGGGCGAACAGGCGACCGGATAGGGAACGGGCTGCCCCAGCGATTCGCCATACCCGCAGAACAGCTCAGGCAGACGGGCATACTCGAATGATTGTGATGCCTTGAGCAGCCCTTCCATTACGGTGAGCGCTTCGCTCTGAAAACCATTGCAGCTCATGCCGATTATACTGAGCGAGTTGTCATGCGGCCATATGCTGCCGTCATGATAGCTCATCGGGTTGTAGCCCGAAGCGTCTGTGCTCATCGTGCGGATGCCGTATCCGCTGAACATATCGCCGGCTACCAGACGCCCGGCAACCGCCCGCGCCCGTTCAGGCGAAGCAATGCCGCTCATCAGGATATGGCCTGCGTTGGAGGTAACGGAATGCACCTGACGCTTGGCGCCGTCAAGAGCAATGGCGTAGAACTGCTCATCCTCCATCCAGAACTGCTGCTCGAACCTCTCCTTGAGCCGGGCCGCTTCGTCTTCAAGCCGGTCAGCGCGCTCAGCGCTTCCGAAGCTGCGGAACAGCGGGGCAAGTCTTGTTTTCGCCTGGTAGACGTAGCCCTGGACTTCAACCAGAGCAATGGGGGCCTTCGCATATTCACCGTCGGCATGGACGATAGAGTCCGCAGAATCCTTCCAGCCTTGGTTGGCGATGCCCTTGGACGATTTCTGGACATATTCGACGAAGAGATCGCCGTCCTCATCGCCATAGCGGTCGATCCATTCCAGTGCGGCATCCACATTCGGCATCAGCTGCCGGATCAATGCGGCATCTCCCGTCCAATGGAAGTACTCGGCAGCCAGCAGCAGGAATAACGGCGTAGCGTCAATCGTGCCATAGTAAGGCGTAAAAGGTACCTGATTCGTCCCCGCCAGCTCGCCATAGCGGATTTCATGCATGATTTTCCCTGGCTGTTCGTCCCGCCACTCATCCACCTTCGTTCCCTGATAAGAAGCCATCGTCAGCAGCGTTCCTTTGGCGATTTGCGGATTCAGCGGAAGCATCTGCAGCGCTGCAATCAGGCTGTCGCGTCCGAACGGCACCGCGAACAGCGGAAGACCGGCGACGGGAAACGGCCCGTGTCCGAGATCGGTCAGCAGCACCCGCAAATCCTGCAAACTGCGGTCAATGAGATTGTTAAATGCCGGCAGGTCGCTGTGGATGGAGGTGGAGCTGGCGTTCCAATCCCCGTAGGACGCATTCAGCTTCGCAAGAGCTTCCGGCGCTTCGTGCAGCCTGGGCTCCGCTCCATCGATTACAGGCATGACGACAAAAGAGATTTCAGTCGATTCCGCATGGGATAATCCGATCCGGAAATAAACGGTCCCGTCGGCGTCCACCACATTCTCGGGACCTTTCCAGCGGATTCGGGTTTCCCTGTTTACGCGGTCCGCCCCCATGTACGAAATCGTGCGTTCTCCCGGACCGGAATGACGGCCGGTAACCGTTCCAAGCTCCCCATACTGAAAACCCCGTATAACGAACATATCTGCAAAATCCGCATCCATCCGAACAGAAAATTCAAAATCGATTGGTTTTGGATAATAACTGGTAATCCGAAACGTTTCGTAGAGAATTCCGGCGTAAATAAAGCGCTCTCTTACGATTTCTACCGATTCGCGCCATAAAATCAGTTCTCCATCCTGCTCCATATGCGGATTCGTCAGCCGGATAACAGCGACGAAGTTTTCATCGGCCGATGAGGAAAGAAGGATTGGTTTTTGCCCATTGACAAAAATGTCCAGATGGCTCAAAAAGCGCGTATCCGATGTGTACAGGCCGTTTCCGCTCTCTGGCGAAATATTTCCGAGCTTGTCGGTAATCAGAAATAAATTGTTCTCTTTGATAACACGGTAATCCAATTTAAAACCTCATTTCTCTTGTTGTCATGATGCCATTATAATTCCGAAACGTTTCGGATTTGAGCCAAAAAAATATCTCCTTTCGACGGAGACCTTTCCGAAACGATTCGGATCGACTATACTTAGTATTATAAATTGCCTTGTAAGCATTTACAACAGTTTTTTAAAGTTCATTTCACAATCTGCGATCTACCCGCCTAATATATTTTTGCCGAAGGAGAATCCTATATTGGTTACCATTAAAGATATCGCTAGAGCCGCTCAAGTTTCCATTACCACCGTTTCGCGCGCGTTAAACGGTTACAGTGACGTAAACGAGGAAACACGCAAGAAAATTGTGGCGGTAGCCGACCGGCTTGGCTACAGCCCCAACATAGCGGCGCGTTCGCTTATTTCCAAGAAATCAAAAACGATCGGGCTGCTGCTCTCCAATGTGACCAGAGACAGCTCCAAGGACAACATCGCTTTCGAGGTGCTCTGCGGCATGAACGACCGCGCCGGGGAACTGGATTACGATCTGGTGCTGTTCAGCACAACGCCGCAGAAGCAGAAAACCAAATCCTATAAGAAGCTTTGTAATGAAAGAGGCGTCGATGGCGTCATTATCATGGGCATCCGCCTCGACGATCCTTATCTCGAGGAAATCGTATCCTCGGAAATTCCATGCGTTCTCATTGACATTCCGCTGCAGGGCCCCAATGTGGGCTACGTAACTTCCGATAATGTGAAGGGCGCCTGCACGGCTATGCTCCATTTGCTGGAGAATGGCCACCGCCATATCGGGATGATTAATGGGCATACACAGGCAGACGTCAGCCGACACCGGCTGAGAGGGTATATCGATGCGCTTGCAAGCTACGGCATCCCGTACAACGAATCTTACGTGATGGACGGTTCCTTCTCCGAGGCTGCCGCCAAAGAAGCGATGTACCGCATGCATTCGCTCTATCCGAAGCTGACGGCGGTATTTTGCGCAAGCGATCTGATGGCCCTTGGAGCGATACAAGCCGTCAAAGGCTTGGGACGGAGCGTGCCGGAGCATATCTCTATCGTCGGATTCGACAACATCGACATAGCGGCATACCATACGCCCGCCATTACAACCGTCAATCAGCATAAATACGAGACCGGCTATCAAGCCGCCCAGCTGCTGGTTGATCTGCTGGAGGGACGCAATGTCAACCGCTATATTGTGCTTAATACGGAGCTCGTGAAGCGCGATAGCGTGCGGACTATTCTTTGAGGGTACGTGAAAAATACTGGCTGTTCAGGCGGTTAACCACCGGCCTGTTAGAGTCCCCGCCCGCCACGTAAACCGTCTTCCTTTGCCCTATATGACAAAGAAGCTGTCTTTGAGTTGGAACAACCTCAAGAAACAGCTTCTTTGTTAGCGTTAATTCCTCAGCCTGATCCCAGACAAAGGGGCGATCTACCCTGTTTATCAACAAGTCCGGCAGCCTGAACGGCCGCAAGTCGTTCTTTATTCGTCGAAGCCGATGGATTCACTAAGATGGCGCCACTTGGCGTCAGCCTCGAGCCGGGCCTGCCCGACGGTTTCCGCTAAGGCGACGGCGTCGCTTCCGAGCAGCAGACGCAGCGGCGGCTCATCGAGCTCCGTGATGCCGATGATAACCTTCGCAGCCTTGACGGGATCGCCCGGTGCTTGTCCGCCGTGTCCGGTGAACATCCGCACCAATGCGCCGACGGTCTGATCGTACGGCTCGCTGATCGGCGGAATGGTCATGGAAGACCCTGCCCAGTCGGTGCGCAGCCCGCCTGGCTCGATAATGGTTACCTTGATTCCGAACGGGGCGATTTCCTGAGCCAGAACCTCGGAGAAGCCCTCCACGGCCCATTTTGCACTCTGGTATGCCGCCAAGCCGACAGTCCCGATACGTCCGCCGATGGAAGAAATCTGGATGATATGGCCGAAACCCTGCTCCCGCAAAATCGGCACAGCCGCCTTGGTAACGTAGACGACCCCGTAGAAGTTCGTATCAATCTGAGCTCGAATATCGCTAAGGGTGACGTCTTCGATGGAAGCCACATCGCCGTAGCCCGCATTATTAACGACAACATCCAGCCGGCCAAACACGGCGGCAGCTTCCTTCACCACAGCTTGTACCGCCTCCGGATCCGTGACGTCGAGCGCAAGCGGGTGGATCTGCCCGCCGTAACGGTCAACCAGCTCGGCCAGCTGCTCGGGGTTGCGGGCAGTCGCAATCAGTCTGTCACCTTTCTTCAATATCTCTTCAGCCAATCTGCGGCCCAAACCACGGGAGCTTCCAGTTACCAGCCATACTTTTTGTTCAGACATGGGTTCATTCTCCTCTTCTTTATCTTCTTCCTATACCTTGCAGCAAATAAATGTAATATTAAATGAACGTACACTTATAATAGAAAAAAATCGACAACGAATTCGGAACGCTCCCTATAAATTAAACTCCTCTTCAGCAGCACCACCTTTCCTAATTGAATAATGAACGTTCACTTAAATAGATATATGATCCTATCCAGATCCATCTAGACGAAACGTTCATATCCCTCTGATTCCGATCATCGTCATTTAATCTCATGGCTTCGTTCCATGTCACCTATAATAAAAGATCATTCATTTAATGTCAATGGTAAAATAAAATATGCCTGTTTAAGGACGTTTCACGTCGGCTCGTCCCCCGAACCATCCTGCCCAGCAGATCCGTAATCGATCGACTTGCGGTACGCGGTGGGGCTTTTCCCGTACAAGGCGGAGAACTGCTTCGTGAAGTAGAAGGAGTCTGCAAAACCGACATCCTCCGCTACCCGGGCGATGGACAACGCCGTCCGCTCAAGCAGTCGGGCCGCGTAGTTCAGCCTCATTTTCAGCAGCGTCTCGATCACCGAATCCCCTGTTTCCTGCTTGAACAGATGGGCGAACCGGGAAGGCGACAGGGCCACCCGCTCGGCAAGGGACGCGATGGTGTGCTGCTCCCTGAATTGCTCGCTCAGGTAATCCAGTATCTGTCCAATGCGCGAATCCATGAGCCCGCCCTCGAACTGCCGGGTATAACGGCCAAGCAGCAAAATGACTTCTTCGAGCGCATTATTCGCGAGTCTCTGCTGCAGCACATCCCCATTCACGCTATCTCTCACAACGCGCCGGAAGGCGGTCAGCAATCGTTCCCGGACGTTGGACTGCTCGATATGCAGCACGAACAGCTCCCCTTTCTTATTGGGAAACTGCAGCAGATCTATCCACCCCGGCTCCGGGAGAAAATGGGCCCAGACAAATTTCCACACTTCACCCTCGCGGGTTTCATAATCATGCCGGTCTCCCGGTCTGATCAGCACTACATCGCCTGCGGCGCATGGGTGGCGCTCATCATCGAACCCGAAGCTTCCCGCTCCCCCGTAAGTAAAGGTCAGCAGCCAATCCCGCGTCCCTTGCGGGCGTCTTATCCGATAGCCGACAGGCTGCTCAAAGTCGCCCGCAAGTATGATTCGGGAGTTAAGCGAATAGGAGCCCGCAGCAGGATCAACCAGATTGTCAGCCATTCTATATATTCCTCCATCATTATTGTCAACTTATAATAAGGATACATGAATTCAATGAATCCGTAAAATCAGGAGGGTTTTCCATGACGACAGCAAAGCTTGGAAACGTATTGAATGCCGATCAGAAGAAGCAGTTTGATCAAGAGGGATTTTTGCTGCTATCGGGATTGTTTGCCGGGGAAGCGGCCATGCTGCGCGAGCATTATATGAAGCTGCGGACAGAGGCGCCGCCCCAATTCTATAAGGCGGCAAGCGCGGAGGAAGCAGCCGGAGACATTCTCAAGCAGTATCCGCGGATCATGCATCCCCACCGCTTTGACGAGCTGTCCAAATCGTATATGCTGCATCCGAAATTAATGAATATACTGGCCGATCTGTTCGGAACAGATCCCTTGGCCGCCCAATCGATGCTGTATTTCAAGCCTCCAGGAGCCAAAGGCCAGGCTCTGCACCAGGATAACTTCTACCTGCTTGTTGAACCGGGCACCTGCATTGCGGCCTGGATTGCTCTTGACGATGCGGATCAGGATAACGGCGGCATGCTTGTCGTGCCCAAGTCCAATCAACTGGAAATCCAGTGCCCGCATGAAGCGGATCCCGCTCTTTCGTTTACCCGCCATGAAGTGGATGTACCCGAGGGCTACAGCCCCGTACAGACAAATATGAAAGCCGGCGATGTCCTGTTCTTCAACGGCAGCATTATTCACGGCTCCTACCCGAATGTATCGAAGGACCGGTTCCGCAGAGCGCTCATCTGCCATTATGCCAGTGTTGAAGACACGAAGATCAGCGCAGGCTACAAGCCGTTGTTCCGCTTTGACGGCAGCGAATTCGAGATCGAAAGCAATGAAGGCGGCGGACCCTGCGGCTCCGAGTTTGATGCCGCCGGCATCCATTAATATGGACAGCGGCCCCTCCAGGCCAGATTGCTGCACAATCACAACAACCCCTGAACGGACTGACCGTTCAGGGGTTGTTTGCTCGCGTTCCGCACCGGCGCAGCTCCAGGAGCAGGAACCGCCGCTGCGGGGCGATGGTCATGTACCATTACAGGTATCCGCGCGGTATTCTTTAATGCGCCGCTGCGGGACGCTCCTGGGCTTTATCCGCCTCACTGGCATTGCGGTTGGCCGCTTCACGGTTCTCCATCATCTCTTCGACGGTCTTCGTCTTCAGGCGGGCCGCTCCCTTGTAGCCCTCGCGGGTAGGGATAAGATTACCCGAAGCAAGGCGCGCCTTCGCTTCTTCAACAGCCTGCCCGTATTGCGGCAGCCACTGCGCTTGCGCTACGAGCATTTCATCGGCCATCTGCCAAATTTCCTTCGGATTGCATACCGCGCCTACAAGCGGGTCCATCATCATCGCCTGACGGAGCAGCTTGTCGTCGCCATGAACCGCCGCTTCCACAGCGAGACGCTGAACGGAAATGCTCACATTGCACACGGCCGCGCAGCCCAGCGGTAAAGCGCCCACATGCGGGATGTTGATGCCATTGCGGTCCACATAACCCGGCGCTTCAATAATTGCATCGTCCGGAAGGTTGGAGATGACGCCGTTATTCACCACGTTAAAGTGACCGCGGTAGACGCGACCGGTCTCCAGCCCTTCAATAATGTACGAGCCGTGCTCCTCGCTGCGCTTGTCGGCTGCATAGACGAACGGGTCCTCTTTCATCCAGTTCGGGAATTCCGTCTCGAACCAGTTCCGGCCTTCCGTACAAACACGCAGATAACCGCCGGTCTCCCCGTTGATCCACGAGCCCAGATCAATCCAGTCCATAATTTCATCCGAACGCTTGCGGTACCAGGGCACATACTCGCTGAGATGGCCGTTGGATTCCGTGGAATAATAGCCGAACCGCCGCAGCATATCGATCCTCACCTTCTCGGTCTTGGAGAATTCGGGATGATTCTCGAACGCTTCCAGCAGCTTGCCCGTCATATCCTCGCCGTTATGCTTGACACTGATATACCAGGTTTGATGATTGATGCCCGCGCAGATGATATCGACATCCTTCTTCTCGAGGCCCAGCGCCTGGGCAATCTGCCGGTGGCCGCCCTGAACGCCATGGCAGAGGCCGATCGTGCGCACGCCGCCATATTGATTGCAGGCCCAGGTCAGCATCGCCATCGGATTCGCATAGTTCAGCAGCAGCACATTGGGGTCGGCAACCTCGCGGATATCCTTGCAAATATTCAGCATCTCCGCGATTCCCCGCTGGCCGTACATGATTCCGCCGGCGCACAGCGTATCACCGACGCATTGATCCACCCCGTACCGGAGCGGAATATCCACATCATGCTGGAACGCTTCAAGACCGCCAATCCGGACAACCGTAAACACATAGCGGGCATCCTTGAGCGCCTCTCTGCGATCGGGAGTCGCATGAATCTTGATGGTCAAGCCATTCTCATCAATGTCCCGCTGGCACAGCCTGGTCACCATATCCAGGTTATGCGGATTGATGTCCGTAAAAGCAACCTCCATTTGGTTGAATTCCGGAACTGCCAGCAAATCCCTAAGCAATCCGCGTGTGAAACCGATACTGCCCGCACCGATAAAAGCAACTTTAAAAGACATGGAAAAAAACCTCCCTCATCGTTTCCGGACCCGCCGGTTGGTCAAAACCGCAAGAAGCCCATAAGCTCTTGCGCTTCTTGCGGTTTGCTTCATAACCTTTTGACCCCATTGTAGCAGGACGCCAAGGAAGGCGTTTTCAATTTTGCAACGGGTTCGGCTAGCGGATGTCAACTATTGCAACCTGATTATGGAATCCATGCACCGTCTCCCGGGATTTCCGGTAGGCTGCCGGGGATAGTCCCGTATGCTTCTTGAACATGGCGCTGAAATACTGCCTGCTGTTTAGCCCTATATAATCGGCGATTTCGATAATCGGAACATCCGTCCTTGCGAGCAGCATCTTCGCTTTCTCAATCCTCAGCTCTGACAAATATTCCGTAATGGTCATGCTCATGCTCGCCTTGAAAATCCGCTGCAGGTAGACCGGATGCAGATTAACCGCGGCAGCGATGTCCCTGGTTTGAATATCGGCGTCGTAATGCTGATGGATATAATCCGCCGCCTTGCGGACATAACGGTCGATCTGGCGGACGGAATTCCCCTTCCGATCCTCTGCGGCAAGCCGCGCAACCCGAATCAGCAGCTGCGAAATGAGCAAATTGGCCATCATTGTATGTTCCCCGCTGCCGGTATCCAGCTCGGTAACGAGATTTTTGAGCGTATGATAGACATCGCTCGGATCGCGGAGAACAAGATATGGCTCCCTGCGGTCCAGCAGCTGCCGCAGCGCAGGGCTGCCGGCTGCAAGCTGGCCCAGTGACGGATAGCTGCCCCCGCACTCGGCAAAAACAAACTCCACATTAAGCATCCGGCAGGGATTTCCGTCCACACTCAGCCGATGCTCCACGCCGCTGTCCAGCATAATCAGGTCGCCTTTGCGCATCGCAATCGTCTGATCTCTGGCCACAACCGTACAGGTGCCGCTGATGACATACATAATCTCAATGGTTTGATGCGCGTGAAAGCCCATATGGAAGTCAATCCACTGCTTATAGTAGTAAGCAAGAATTTGCGGCCGGTATTCCTCCAGCGCCCATTTGGGATTGAATAAGCTGTACATATTCTCCATTCATGCCCTCCTCACGATTAAGAAGAAACGGCTTGGCCGTCCTTTGGCGGCATCGCTAGTTTCTTCCCTCAAATCTTATAGAAATGGATACATATGAAATTTATACATTCTATAAGATCAAAAAGGCGGCCCGCCCAAGGCGCCAAACCCAGGGAAGCACCGCCTGTATTATAAAGCTTTTTTCTCATCGGTACGCACGGTTACCCGCTTGCCGGCATTCGTAAGCCGGTCAACCACCTTCTGCAGCGATAATCGCGCCGTATGATCCCAGATCTTGGCCGCGCTCAGGTCAATATGCACTTCCTCGGCCGCACAGCCATGCTCGATCCGATTGTCAAGCTCGGCTGCGGAAGCAAAGAACAGCTGTCCTTCCACCCGGTACGTGCGCTTGCTGCCCTCCCATTCGCTGTGCACATGCACGCGGGAGGCCCGGACCGCAAACCAGATAAAGCTGATCAGAACCCCCACCAGCACCCCGACCGCCAAGTCATGAGTCGCCACAACGGAGGCCACCGTTGCCAGCATGACAACCGTTTCACTGGCCGGTACGGCGCGCGGCTTGAACACCGACCGCCAATCGAAGATCGCCGCACAAACCATCAGCATGATTCCAACCAGCGCAGCCATGGGAACAAGCGCGAGCAAGTCGCCTGCGATGACCACCAACAGAAAGAGAAACAGTGCGGCAACCAACGTCGACAGCCGGTTGCGCCCGCCCATCTTCACATTGAGTACAGATTCGGCTACCAGCGCACAGCCTGCCATTCCCCCGAAGAAGCCGGCGACAAAATTGGCAATGCCCTGACCTCGCATTTCCTTGTTCTTGTCTGTCCGCTCCTCCGTCATCTCGTCCAGCAAATTATGCGTCAGCAGCGTTTCCGTGAACCCGACGACAGCAAGGGACAGGGAATAGGGCAGGATAATCATCAAGGTCTCCCAGTTGAACGGTATATCCGGGATCAGGAAGGAAGGCAGAGAGGCATCGATGACGGCAATATCGCCGATACGTGAAACATCGCCCATCCCGAATGCCCATACGGCCAAAGTCAGCACGGCTACGGCTATGAGCGGCGATGGAATGTCTTTGAAAAAACGCGGAAGCACATAAATGATAGCAAGCGTTGCAGCCACGAGCGCATACATCGTCCACGCTGCGCCCTGGAAATACCGCAGCTGCGACATAAAAATCAGAATCGCCAGCGCGTTGACGAAGCCCGTCAGCACTCCGTGGGGGACAAAATTCATCAGCTTGCCAAGCTTGAAGGCCCCCATCAAATATTGAATGATGCCGGTAAGAATCGTAGCGGCGAATAAATAGGCAATACCATGCTCCTTCACGAGCGTCAGCATCAGCACGGCCATGGAGCCGGCGGCCGCCGAGATCATCCCCGGCCTTCCTCCCAGGAAGGTCGTAACGAGCAGTATACAGATGGAGGCGTAAATACCGACCGTAGGCGGCACTCCAGCCATCAGGGAAAAGGCCAGTGAATCCGGGACAAGCGCAAGCGTGGCGGTCATTCCCGCGAGCACGTTTACTTTAACATTGGTTGTCCATTGCTTATGCCATACAGCATTCAAAATCATTCACCTCTAGTAGGAATCGTTAGGCTAGCCGAAGTAGAGCAAGACTACTCGGCTAGCATAACGTGAACCCTTCATCAGGTCAATGAAAAATGTGCCCGTTCTACCTAGAACCCTTTATATTGAGGCTCTTCATTTTCCAACTGCTGCACGCGGCTTTCCAGCTGCTGAAGGACCTGCTGCGTCGTTTCTGCGGCATTGGTGTAGATGGTTTTGGCGTCCTGGTTTTCTGTGCTCAGCGCGAATTGCTCAAGACTGGCTTGAGCGCTTTTTAGCGAAGCGACACAGGTTTTTACATCGGATGATACGGTCATCTTTTTCACCTCCGTATGGCTAGTCATTTTTTACCCTGAGTATTCTACCCCATATGAATAGGTTTATTCCCACCGGAATTCAGCTTTTAATTAATGGCATTAATGAATTAAGGAGGAGGGCATAGGGGACTATTTAACAAAGAAACATTTGCCATGAAAGACGACAGATCTTATAAAGGAGCGGGAATATGCCGGAATGGTTGCTGGTCGCGTTAAGGACCTTATTAGCGGTTGTTGTGCTTTTTGTGATGACGAAATTGCTCGGGAAGAGACAGGTTTCCCAGCTCTCCTTATTCGAATATATAACGGGAATTACCATCGGCAGCTTGGCCGCCTATATATCGCTGGATGTCGATACCAAATGGTTTCTCGGAATCGTCTCGCTGTCCGTCTGGGTGGGCGTATCGCTTGGCATTGAACTTTTGCAGCTTAAGAGCAAGGCTGTCAGGGACTTTATCGATACGAAGGGAACCATCCTTATAAAGGATGGCAAAGTCCTGGAGAAGAATCTGAAGAAAGAAAGGCTCACAACGGACGAATTGATGGAGCAGCTGCGCAGAAAAAATGTGTTCCTGGCTTCTGACGTTGAATTCGCCATTATGGAGCCGAGCGGCGATATCAATGTGCTGCTCACCCGGGATAATCAGCCGCTTACAGCCAAGCACATCGGATTGAAGATCAATCCCGAGCAGGAGCCCCAGGCTGTCATTATGGACGGTAAAATCATGGATGAGCCGCTCGCCACGATCGGGCTCAACCGGCAGTGGTTGAATACGGAGCTTGAGGCGATTGGCGTTACGCCTGAAAATGTGTTCCTCGGTCAGGTTGACGCCGATAAGCAGCTTTACGTCGACCTGTTCGACGATGCGCTTGTCGTTCCGAAGCCGAGCAAGAAAGCCGCCCTCTTTGCGCTGCTCAAAAAATGCGAAGCGGATATCGAAATGTTCAGTCTCTCCACACAGGATCCGCAGGCGAAAAATATGTTCGAGGACTGCTCCTATGCTCTCCAGAACACGATTGCCGAGCTCAAGCCTTTCTTGACCCGGTGACATCCTTTTCGCCTGACCCGGCATTGGAAGCTCTCTGTATAAGATGCAAGCCAAGGCTTAACAATAAAGGAGGACATCACCCCATGGTTAAAGAGAAATTGAAAGATGCCACGCCCGTTCAGCGGGATTACCAGGAGCTTGCCTCGCAGCTGGAGCCCAAGAGACCTGTGGTCCTTAACAGCCTGCGCGCTTTTCTGGTAGGAGGGGCCATCTGCATCCTTGGCCAGTTCATACAGGACATGTTCGTCCGCTGGACCGATTTCGACAAGGAGGAGGCCGCCAATCCCACGGTTGCTATTCTGATTCTGATTTCAGTGATTCTTACCAGCTTCGGTGTGTACGATAAAATCGCCCAATGGGCCGGGGCGGGCTCAGCCGTGCCGGTCACCGGCTTCGCCAATTCCATGGCGTCAGCCGCAATCGAGCACCGCAGCGAAGGACTGGTGCTGGGGGTCGGCGGGAATATGTTTAAAGTCGCGGGAGCTGTCATCGTCTTCGGCACCGTGGCAGCTTTTGTGGTGGGCGTGCTGACATGGATAATCGAAGGCTCGGGAGGGGGATCCTGATATGTTGAAAGGACATCAAAGCTGGGTATTTGAGAATCGGCCGGTCATCCGGGGAACCGCTACGGTAGTCGGTCCCTTCGAGGGGCAGGGTCCGCTCGCCAATGACTTTGATATCATCCACGGCGACCTGATGCTGAAGGAAAAGAGCTGGGAGAAGGCCGAGAAGGTTCTGATTGAGGAAGCCTCCAAGCTTGCCATTGAGAATGCGGGACTCTCGAAGGAAGATATTCAGTTCTATATCGGCGGGGACTTGATGAATCAAATCATCAGCAGCAGCTTTGCCGCACGTACGATGGAAATTCCGTATCTTGGCGTGTTCGGCGCCTGTTCAACGTCTATGGAGAGCCTCGCGCTCGCCGCTACGCTTGTTAATGGAGGCTCGGCCCATCATGTCCTGGCCGCGACCGGAAGCCATAATGCCAGCGTAGAGAAGCAGTTCCGCTATCCCACGGAATACGGCTCGCAGAAACCGCCTACCGCGCAATTTACGGTTACGGGCTCAGGCGCTGCCGTTGTCTCCAGATATGGCACCGGACCCGTGGTCACGTCGGCAACGATCGGGCGGGTCATTGATATGGGAATTACAGATCCCTTCAATATGGGCGCGGCAATGGCGCCAGCCGCTGTAGATACGATTGAAGCTCACTTCCGGGACTTGCAAATCGAGCCGGATTACTATGACCTTATCGTTACCGGTGATTTGGCCAAGGTTGGCCATAATATCGCCACCAAATTATTCGAGAAGCATAACTTCCCCATCCATCAGACCGTCTTCGGCGACTGCGGCATGATGATTTACAATTATGAAACCCAGTCTGTTCAGGCCGGTGCGAGCGGATGCGGCTGCTCAGCTACTGTAACGTATGGACACTTGCTCAAACGGATACGCGAGGGGGACCTGAAACGGCTGCTTGTCGTTGCGACAGGCGCCTTGTTATCGCCGCTGTCTTTTCAACAGGGTGAGAGCATTCCAAGCATTGCCCATGCAGTCTCTATTGAAGCCCAGTAAGAGGAAATCGAAGGCTCCGTCCTTCTGACGGCTGACAGCAGGCTTCTTCCCACAAAATTCGAGAAAAGGTTAGTACTAGGTACCAACCTTTCTCTATATTTAAAATATATAATAAATTTAAGCAAGCTATCCCGGGATAGAGCATATATATTAGACATGCCTATCCCCGGGAGTTGATAAAGTGCCGTCCTTCGCACAATGCTTGGCCATTATTGTTGGAAGTCTGCTGATCGCAGCCGGAATTGATTTCTACCTGGTCCCCTACCACATTATGGACGGCGGCTTTATCGGGGTCGGACTCATCTTCCACTATCTTTTCGGGTTCAAAATAGGGAATGTCATCATACTATGCAGCATCCCCGTATTTCTGGTCTCCTGGTATAATGAGCGCGAATTTCCGCTCGGCAGCCTGCTTGGCATGCTGATGTCTTCCTTTCTGACAGACCTGTTCGAGCCCTACCACTATCAAATTCCCCTGCCGCCGATCAGCAGCGCTATTATTGGAGGCGGATTCGTAGGATCGGGGCTTGGCATCATGCTGCGCCATAAGGTCAGCACAGGGGGCACGGATCTGTTGGCGCATCTGGTAGCCAAGGACACCTCCATCAATGTCGGCCTGTTGATCTTCGCGGTGGATATTGTCGTGATTGGACTTGGAGGCATGCTCATTACCGCGACCTCCTTCATCCTATCGGCAATGACGATAACCGCAGGCGCTATTGCCACGATTCTCATCACCAGCACCAGCGGGAGAATGCTGTTTTTGCCGTCGTTGATCAAACGCAAACGAAGATGAGCCGCTTAAAAAGACCCGAGCCTGTAAATCTCTATAAATCTATAAGATTAAAAAACCGCTGAATGCAAAGCCCGGATCGTAAATCCCGGCTTCTGCTTTCAGCGGTTCATACTGCCCTGCTGCTATAACAGCATTCTTATTTCAGGATCAATTCGATCCGCTCAATGACTTCCTCAGTCAGCACAATTCCAACTGCCTGCACATTCTCCACCACTTGATCAGGATTGCTTGCGCCGACAAGTGCGCTTGCCACGTTAGGCTGACGCAAAATCCAGGCCAAGGCCAGCTGGCCGACTTTGATATCCAGCTCTGAGGCAATTTCCGAGAGGGCGCGCACTTTGGCAAGCTTCTCTTCGGTAATTCCTTTGCGGACCCAGTCCAGCTTGGCTGCGCGGCTGTCTGCGGGCACATCCTCAAGCGAGGTATATTTGCCTGTCAGCAGTCCCTGCGCAAGCGGCGAGAACACGATTTGTCCGATGCCATTGCGTTCGCCGAACGGAATGACCTCTTTCTCGATGTAGCGCTCGAACATATTGTAGATCGGCTGATTCACGACGATGCGGTCCAGCAGGTAACGGTCTGCCGTTCCCAATCCTTCAGCCATCTGCGTTGCCGTCCACTCGCTGACACCGACGTATTGAACCTTGCCCTGACGGATCAGGTCGTCTATTGCGCGAAGCGTTTCGTAGAGAGGGGTTTCGGGATCATGGCGGTGGCAGTAGAAAATATCTACATATTCCACGCCCAGACGCTTCAGACTGGCGTTGCACTGCTCGATTACATGCTTGCGGGAAAGGCCGCGGTCATTCGGTCCGTCGCCCATCGGCCAGAATGCTTTGGTTGCCAGCACATAGGATTCACGCGGGAACGACTTGATCGTTTCGCCCAGCAATGTCTCGGCTGCTCCCCGTTCATATACATTAGCCGTATCAAATGAATTGATACCCAGCTCATAAGCCTTCTGAACGGCTTTCACCGCATTCTCACGCTCTACATAACCGCCATATGTCAGCCAGCTGCCAAGGCTGATCTCGCTTACCTTCAATCCGCTGCCACCAAGTTTACGATAATTCATGTAAGGAAAATCCTCCTCTTATTTGGCAAAGCCGAAGCTTTGTCCATTTATTCGATTCTACCTGCGCAAGGTACCTCTTCTATTGTACGCATGCTTCTATCATTTTAAAAGTAGTGAAATATTAATCATTTTATTATATTATCTATATATACTATACTAATAGTTACTATCAATCTTTCATAGAAGGAGTGCGCTTATTCTCATGTCCGTAAACAACTACATTCCGAAAGTACCAGCCTGCATCGATTGCAATATTGAAAAAACGCTTAACGTTATCGGCGGAAAATGGGCTTTTCTCGTCCTTCGCGAGCTGTTCGGCGGCAAGAAACGGTTCGGAGAGCTGCAGCGTCTCATCTCTGCGGTAAGTCCCCGCGCGCTGACCAGTACCCTGCGCCATCTGGAAGAGCAGGGCGTTCTTGAACGCCATGTATTTCCGACCGTCCCCGTCACCGTTGAATATTCCCTTACACCCAAAGGCGTTGATTTGCATCAGATCCTCAAGGAAATGAAGCTCTGGGCGGCCAAGTGGACGTAAGGCCGACGGCCCTCACGCTTCATTCGCCGATACATATAACCGCAGTTTTCAGTTGACCAATTCTATCAGACATCTGTCAGGCTTCAGGTTCATAATTTGCAGACGATCGAATCCAGCAGCCATTCCCTCTGCTCCTGTACCCTTCTCCTTCAGCTTGATCGCCTCCGGTGGAATCGGCGGAGCTGTGCTGCCTTTACTGGTCGGCCGGAGCATGGATTATTTTCAGCCCGCTTTAACGATATGGCTGTTGGCTGGCTGCGCTCTTTGCTGGCCTTGCTTCTGGCTTTGAAGCCGAATAAAAAATAGGCTATCCCCGCGGTTATGCATTCGGTTAGGCAAACTATCCAAATTCAAACAACCCAAGCAGCTGCCTGAGAAGACATCCGCTTGGGTTATGCATACAGTAAATCCCGCTCACCGCTCGATCATTTTCGTCCAGAAGCCGCCTTTGAACTGCCTTGGCTCATGGGAGATCACGAACGCTTTGGGCGCAACCATGCCGATGCTCCGCATGAGCCGCTTCTCGTTGCTGCGTTTGACCAGAACCTGCATGACCAGCCGTTTGCCGTCACGTCCCTCCGCCATCCAGGATGTAACGCCATAGCCAAAGTCGCGGAGCTTGTTCGGCAGGCCGGTTGCGGCGGAATCGGCGATAACTTGTACGACCGAATAGCCCAGTGCCAGATATTCCTCAATCCGGCTGCCCGCATATACGCCGATGCCGAAGCCCAGGCAGTAAGCCGCCATGTTGATGGGATTGGACAGATTCTGGAGTACGAGATTGAGCCCTGCCAAGTAAATAAAAACCTCCGCCATCGCCATCAGAGAAGCTGCGCCTCTTCTCCCTTTGATCACGAGAATCAGGCGCAGCGTAAAAATCGAAACATAGACGACGTTGATCGCTATGATAGAGAGAACAAGCATAAGACCGCTCACGCCGGGTTACCCGCGCGCAGCAATATATTTCGGCCTTGGTGTTTGTCCCGAATACGGCTTCTCCAAGGCATTCTCCACACTGTTATAGACCATGAACACATTGCTTCGCGGCAGAGGCGTGATATTGCTGTTCGAGCCATGCATAATATTGCAATCGAACAGCACGATGGAGCCTATACCGCCAACAATCGTTTCGATTCCGCCTTCTTCCACAAGCCGGGCCAGACTGCCGTCATCGGGCACGCCGTATTCCTGGCGGCGGAGCGACTGCTTGAAATGATCGTCCGGTGTCTGCCCGACACAGGAAACGAATTTCTTATGCGAGCCGGGCACCACCATCAAGGGGCCGTTAAAATGAAAATTATCCTCCAGGGCAATGGAGCAGCTGAGCGCGCGCATGGAAGGCATCCCGTCCTCCACATGCCAGGTTTCAAAATCAGAATGCCAGTAAAATTCCTTGCCGGTAAAACCCGGCTTGAAGTTGATCCGGGACTGATGGATATAGGTTTGCGAGCCGAGAAGCTCGTTGATGATTGCGGTCAGACGTTTATTGGCCGAGAGCTCCTTGAAGCGTTCATTATGCTCATGGACCGCGAAGATGGAGCGTACCTCCGTCCCGCCCGGCTCGCGAATGACATGCTCGGCTTCACGCTGCCCGTAATGCTGCTGGAGCTTCTTCAGCTCGGAGCGCCAACCGGCGACCTCCTCACCGGAGAAGAACTGATCCAGAAACAGATAGCCGTTCCTGTCGTAGAACCGAAACTGCTCTTGGGTCAATGGGCTGCCTGACTTCCAGGTGCTGTAGACGACAGGGTCCGCGCGCTCCACGATAGCAGGCTTGTCGGAAATCCGGGACGGATAATTATCTTCTCTAGTCTCCTTGGAATTTGCCAGATTTATGCTCATTAGCGGTTCGCCTCCAATTCAGCCTCTTCAATCAGCGGATAAACGCCGTCCTTGTCATGCACCTCGCTGCCGGTTAGCGGAGGGTTGAACACGCATATCGTCCGCACCTGCGTTTTTGCCCGCAAATAATGCTTCTCATGACCGTCCAGCGCATACAGCATGCCCGGACGGATGAGGAACTTCTCGCCGGTGGCGACGATTTCAATCTCTCCTTCTCCTTCGATGCAATAAACAGCCTCCACATGATTTTTGTACCAGATGGTCGTTTCCGTTCCGGCTTTGATAATCGTATCATTCAGGGAAAAACCCATGCCGTCCTTGCGGAGCAGCAGCCTGCGGGCGTTCCAGGTTTCGGTATCGATATCATACTTGGAGTTCACAATGTCCTCTAAATGCTTGACAATCATATTTATCGCTCTCCTCTCGAATTTGCCTGCATTTCGCAAGCACTTAAACCAGCGCCCCAATGCGCTCCGACTGTACGATTTCTTCAAAGCTTTCCTTAAGAATGGCCAGCCCCTTCTCCAGAACGGAGGATTCAATGGTAAGCGGAGGCATCAGCTTGGCGACTTCGTCATGCGGACCTGATGTTTCCATGATGACGCCGCGTTTGAAGGCGGCTGCGCTCAGTTGTCCGGCCAGCTGCGGCGGGTCGAAGGAAATGCCCTGAATCAGACCCTTCCCTTTCCTGTAGGCGTTTACCTCGGGATGCTCCTTCAGAAGCTGGCTCAGCGCCTCTTCAATACGGCTGGCTTTCCCGGCAAGCTCCGTCTCGAACGCCCCGTCCTCCCAGTAGGAAAGCGCCTCGGCTGCGGCGACAAAGGCGAGGTTGTTCCCGCGGAAGGTCCCGTTATGCTCGCCGGGATGCCACAGATCGTATTCCGGCTTAATGAGCGTCAGCGCCATCGGCAGACCGTAACCCCCAATCGACTTGGACAGGCATACGATATCCGGGTTAATGCCCGCTTCCTCGAAGCTGAAGAAAGTCCCTGTACGGCCGCAGCCCATCTGCACATCGTCCACAATCAGCAGAATGTCCCGCTTCAGGCACAGCTCCTGGACTCTCTTCAGCCACCCCGGGCTGGCCGCATTCAATCCGCCTTCGCCTTGCACCGTTTCCAGAATGATGGCCGCCGGCAGGTCGAACCCGCTTCCCGGATCATCCAGATATTTCTCCATCATATCCACCGTATTGATGCCTTCACCGAAATAGCCGTCATAAGGCATGAAATTCGTGTTGGGCAGATCGACGCCGGCTCCTTTGCGCTTGAACGCATTGCCTGTAGCGGCAAGCGATCCCAGACTCATCCCGTGAAAGGCATTGGTGAAGCAGACAATATTCCTGCGTCCCGTAACCTTGCGGGCAATCTTCATGGCGCTCTCCACAGAGTTCGTTCCTGTCGGGCCGGGAAACATAATTTTATAATCAAGTCCGCGCGGTTTCAGAATGGATGAAGTAAACCGCTTCAGAAACATTTCTTTCGCTTTTGTCGCCATATCCAGGCTATGGGTCACTCCGTCTTCCAGCAAGTAGTCGACCAGCCGGGTGCGGATAGCCGGGTTGTTATGACCGTAATTGAGCGCCCCCGCACCAGCAAAAAAATCAATATATTCCCGGCCTTCGATATCCCACAGCTTGGCGTTCTTGGCCTTATGGAACACCTTCTCAAAGCTCCGGCAGTAGCTGCGCACCTCTGACTCCATCTTGTCGAACACCCTTAAATCCGCTGCGTCCTTCTTGACTTCGCTCACCGAATCACTCCTAAAGAATTATTTGTAAACGGTCCGACACGAAACAGCAGCTCCGGCTCATGATCGGATTCTTCGGGAAAATAAGCGGCCGGATAATATTCTGTAATATGACATTGCCCGCCATTTTCCTCGCCAATTCCCATGAGCATCCTTTGTGAAGCCATATTATCCGGTCCGATCGTCGCCTCAACAAAGCGGATCGGGCCATTTTCTTCCCGGTTCAGCAGCTCGCGGAGCATTTTTTTACCCAATCCGTTACCCTGCCAAGCGCTGCCGACCACGGCCTGCCAGATAAACAGCGTATCCGGCTGATCCGGTCTCTTGTAAGCGGACATAAACCCCACGATTCTTTCCTCCTGGACAGCGATGACACAGGTATCGCGAAAAACATCGCACAGCATGATGTAGCTGTATACGGAATTCAGATCCAATGTACCTGCATCCTTCACCAGCTGCCATACCTGCTTGCCGTCGGAGGCCGACGGTTTATTCAAATTTATAAGCTGTATAACGCTTCACCTCTACCGTGTTCTATAAGTTCCGGGGAAGAAATTTATCATACCGCCAAAGGACGGCGACAGTCATTTCTTCCTGGCACAACCTCATCGAGGGGTGGATTGCTTCCCATCGGCCCTTGCCCCTTTGTCATGATGATTGGGAAGCAGCGCCGGCGAAGCGTCCGAGGAAGGACTGCAGGCGCTCGCTCTGTGAATTCTCAAATATTTGCTCAGGCGTTCCCTGCTCCACAATTCTGCCTTCCGCGCCAAAGATGATCCGGTCGGCCACGTCTCTTGCAAACTCCATCTCATGCGTGATCAGCAGCATCGCCATCTCGCCTTCGCTGGCGATTTCCTTAATAACCTCCAGCACCTCGCCGACCAGCTCGGGATCAAGCGCGGAGGTCACCTCGTCGAATATCATCACCTTGGGCTGCATGACGAGCGCCCGGGCAATGGCGACGCGCTGCTTCTGTCCGCCGGAGAGCTGTGAAGGATACACCTCCAGCTTCTCCTCCAGCCCCACCTTGCGCAGCATCGTGATGGCGCGGTCATGCGCTTCTTCCCTGGACAAGCCCAGCACGGTACGCGGAGCCATCGTCACATTGCGCAGGACGTTCATATGCGGGAACAGATTGAAATGCTGAAAGATCATCCCCACCTTGCCCCGCATCCGATGCAGATGCTTCTCGTCCGCACGGACCAACTTGCCTTTGACCTCCATATGCCACAGCAGCTCGCCATCCAGCTCGATTGTTCCGCCAGTCGGCTCCTCGAGCGTCATGAGCAGGCGGCCAAGCGTGGTTTTGCCCGATCCGCTCGGTCCGATCATAGCGATCTTCTCTCCCGGATAAAGCTCCAGATCCACACCCTTGATTACCTCCAGCTCCCCGAAGGATTTCGTTATATTGTTATATTTCACAATCGGCTGGACATCCGCGAACCTCCCGTTCCGGTCTTCCCGTGCGTCCAGCTCCTCTGTTTGTTTCTCCAACTGCATGCTCATTCGGACCTCACTCCTTACCCTGCGTATTTCCCGTTAAGCTTCTTCTCCAGAAACCGGAACAGCACGGTCATGATCAGGCTGATAATCAGGAACAGCACTCCTACAACGGTATAGGGTTCAAACACCCGATAAGAATCAGAGGCGGCATTCTTCGCGGTGAGCAGCAGCTCAACGAGCGTAATCGCCATCAATATCGGAGTTTCCTTGAAAATAACAATCAAATAGTTGCCCATCACCGGCACAATCGGCCGGAAAGCCTGAGGCAGTATGATTTTGATCCACGTTTGCGTTTTCGTAAAATTAAGCGCGCTGGCCGCTTCCCATTGACCGCGGGGCACTCCGTCGATGCCGGAGCGGTAAACCTCGGACAAATACGTGCTGTAATGCAGCCCCAGCCCGATTACCCCAGTCGTGAACGCGGACAAGGAAGCCGAAGGAAACAGCATCGGCAAAATATAAAACAGCGAGAACACCTGCACCAGCAGCGGTGTGCTGCGCACGAACTCCACGAAGCCGCGGATCGTATACCGCAACACGGCAAATCTGGAGCGGGAACCAACCGCCAGCAGCAAGCCGACTGCAGCCGCAACCAGAAACCCGCACAAGGTCGCATAAAGCGTTACCCGCAGAGCGCCGAACAGCTCGGGCATTAAATCCCAGACATAATCCCATTTCCACATCTCTCATTCACCTCCAAGCCGCAAATTTGCGTTCCAGCAGCCGGATCGTGACCGTGATGCATGCAGACAGGGCAAAATAGATCACAAGCAGCAGACCAAATATCTGCGGGGTCCATGATAAATAATTATTGCGGAGAATCATGGCTTCATAGGTAAGATCGCTCAGCGTAATAAAATAGACCAGCGAGGTCGATTTCAGCAGCTCGATCAATAAATTTCCAAAAGGCGGCAGCATGCGGACAACGGCCTGCGGAATGACCACGCGCCACATTCGCTGCCGAGGGGTCAGGTTCAGCGCCAATGAGGCTTCATACTGACCGGAAGGAACAGCCAATATGGAGCTTCGTACGATTTCCGAGCCGTATGCCCCGCAGTTCAAGCCGATAGCCAGCACTGCCGTCACCATCTTGCTCAGTTCGATTCCCGCAAACGGCAGAGCGAAGTAGATCCAAAACATAAGTACAAGAAGGGAGGAGGCTCTAAACAGATCAACATAGATGCGGGATATACCGCGTACAATCGCATAGCTCGATACCCGGCCAAGACCAGCCGCCACAGAAACGATCAATGCGACAATCCCGGCCATTACCGTAACTTGAATCGTAATCTTGACCCCTTCGTACAGGAGCGGAAACATCGCCGACCAGGTCGGAGTCATGATTATCCCTCACATAACTGGCTGGAGGTCATATCTCCAGGCAGCTCCTGCTCCGTAAAACCGAATTTCTTGAGAATCTCCAGCAGCTCGCCGGATTCCTTCATCTTCTCAAGCTCTGCGTTATAGGCCTCCTGGAAAGACGTATCCTCCGGACGGAAGGCCGTAGCGCCGTAGCCCGTAACATCTTTGCCATCCACCGTTGGCTGTTCAAAGTCCATAACCCGCTCCAGCTTGGCGTCCTTCGCACTGTCCAGTCTGGATTGCAGGGCCGGCCCTGTCATCGTCATGGCATCGGCGCGTCCGGACTGCAGCGCGCTGATGGCCGCATCCTGATCCGGTACAATAACCATCCGATCCTCCGGAATGCCGGACGCCTTCAGATAATCCAGCTCAACGGCACCAGCCATAACCGCAACCTTGGCCTTGTCGTTATCGGCAATATCCTTATAGCTCCCCAGCTTGAGCGGATTTCCCTGCTTCACCGCTATCGCTTCGCCGATGCTGTACTCGGGATTAGCGAACAGCACCGCTTCACAGCGTTTGGGATTAATGAACATCCCCGCCGTAATCATGTCGAAGCGTTTGGCCTGCAGACCTGCGATCAAGGAAGTGAACTCGGTCAATTCTCCCTTTATTTCCTTAATGCCCAGCCGATCCAGGATAACGCGGGCGATCTCCACCGCCTCACCGGTCAGCTTTCCGTCGGCATCTTTATATGCATAAGGATTCTCGTTGGCGAAACCGATTGTTACCGAGCCTTTTTTCTGTACGTCAGCCAAGGTCCCTGTCGCCTCGCTGTTCCCCCCAGATGCATTGGCATTGTTATTTGCCGGTGATGTCCCAGCCGTATCGTTCCCGGCAGCTGGTTCATTGCTGTTCTGACCACAAGCCGCCAACAAGAGCATTGGCAGCAAAACGACGATTGCCCAACCCTTCTTCAAAATGCTTACACAACCCTTCGTCTATATTTATTAAGAACACTTATATAAGGCTAACATCTTTGCCGCAGGAGGTCATTTCCAGTATTTCAGGATAAAATTGCTTATTTTTGGCTCTCGTAGGCAGAGCCACCCTCATCCGCCCCATCCTCCTTTTTCCTCTTGTATATTGCCGTATGATCCTGCATAAGGAGTTTTACATCAGAGGCTATCTATGATAAATAAACAATAATTATAAATCGAATCGCCCTTTTATTACATTTTTATAATAAAAATAAATTATATTTTACATCTGGCGATAAAATGGGATAGGAATGAACAAAAAACCACCTTTTTCGCGATTGTTCGCTAAAAGGTGGTTTGAGGCGAAACTATTACGGGAATGCTGCGCGGGCGGGTCAATTTTCATCGATAAAGGCACGCTGCGCGTGCGGATCATTCTTACGATCGCTGTTGTCCTTCGGAATTCTTGATTGGATAAAACATTTAGCGGTAAATTTCGAAAGACAAAGGCGACCACTATCGTTTCTCCAGAACGATTCCGCCCGCTCCGCGCTCAGGATTCCATACCAAGCCAAAGGCGCTTTCTCGCCCATACAACAAAAAGAAGAGCGCTTGACGCGCTTTATTAGCCAATTCAGCGGTACTACCGCTATTTCATCTAATGATAAGGCTAAATCGCCTCTTTAACTCCCCGCGAATATCAGCCATTTCCTCATTCGCAGCCAGTCCTTTTGCACCAGCCTTTCAAAATAAGACCGATAGCGCTTCGCAATGACTTCGAATGATAAGAATAAGACGAATAGCTTCACATGATGCTCGACAGATCAAGATCGATCGTGCTTCGCTCGATGCTCGAAATATAAGACTAGGACCGGTAGCTTCGCTCGATGCTCGGCAGAGCAGAACAAGACCGTCCGCGCTTTGCGCTTATGCGGCTAATACGGCTCATCTGCTTTCGTAATTCATCACGGCGCGTGTCCATCTGTCGACGACGAAGGATCGTCTGGGCATGCGCATGGGAGGCTTAAGCTGCGGTTTGAGCGAGATCAGTTCACCCGTAGCCTTATGCTGGGCGCCGCGTTTGCGCAGAGCCTGCTTGGATCGGTGGAGCACCATTTTGACCGCAGGCACGGTACAATCCAGTTCATCTGCAATATCCTGATAGGAATAACGAAATACCTCGGCGAGCAGCAGCATTTCCACTTCACGCTCCGACAAATGCTCCGTTACCCACTCCAGCAGACCCCGCACGGAGGCATAATTCTCATCGCAATAGGACTGTTCACCTGCTTCATCTATAGGAACCATAATGCCCCTGCGCCTACGA
This sequence comes from Paenibacillus sp. JT22N12, assembly GCF_056269365.1. Taxonomy (NCBI): domain Bacteria; kingdom Bacillati; phylum Bacillota; class Bacilli; order Caryophanales; family Paenibacillaceae; genus Paenibacillus; species Paenibacillus sp. JT22N12. Next base: position 285,096 of record NZ_JBWDNU010000005.1, read on the forward strand.
TATGCGTCTATGTAAACGTTTCGGGCTATTTTATACAATAATGATCGCGGATATTGGACATCACCCTTGCTGCGGTAATGCTTGAAAGCCCGGAGCAGCGTCTCCTGACGCAAATCCTCCGCTTCCCAATGAGATGCCGTCAAATAAAAACAATAGGTCCGTAAATGATTCAGATGCGGGGTAATGACATCTTCAAACTCAGCCCACGGCCTCATGCATTCGCCTCCTCACTGTTTTTTCCCAGTGTAGCACGCAAATATGAAACCAACATGAAAGCTACATGAAAAATCCGGGCCTAATTCGTGACCATGGCACTAACGGGAGGCTTCTGCTTGAATGATCAGAACGTCGTAAGTGGCAGCAATGCCCCCCTGTATGCTGAATTTGTCCTCATATGACTTATACATATCGGCAAACAGGCGGCGCGTCCCGATACTGCGTGTTGTGTCTGCCCGGGATGTGCTGGCCCCCATCGCCTTGACCGAGTGGAGAAATTCCCTGGGGGATGCGTAGATTTCCCTTTGAATAAAACCCTCACAGCGAATATTCACAAATCCCGCTTCATTAAGAAGATTAACCCAGCCATCTGCCGATTGAAAGGAAAGCCCGTGCCGCTGCGGCGCATGCCCGCTGGCTGTATAAGCTTCATCAAAGGACGCATGGAGCTCATTGAAGGTATCCGGCCCAAAGGTGGCGAATGTCAACAGTCCTCCTGAGCGGAGCAGCCGCTGAATGTGGCCAAGCGTTTGTCCTGGATTGTCCAGCCATTGAAAACAGGCGTTGGAAACGATGAGATCGTATGCGTCTTTCGGTGCATCAGCCGCCCATAATTCGACATCGGCCTGAACAAAACGTACAGGATCGCGCCGTTTGCGAATTCCGCCCTCCTGGTTGGCCTTGTCCAACTGAAGCCTATGCTTGGCCGCATCGATCATAGCGGGCGCAATATCAAGAGCCGTCATCGATGCGCGAGGCCATTGGCCGGCCAATTTTTCAGTCAGCGCGCCCGTGCCGCAGCCGATCTCCAGAATATCCAACCCGGCCATGTCCGTCTCACTCTTCCATCGGACCAGGGATCTCGCCACCCGGTCTGCCATATCGCGCTGCACTCGGGAGTGAATATCATACATACCCGCTGCGCTTCGGTTAAATTGGTGCCGGATTGCCTGCTTGCCGCTGCTCATACCACCATCTCCTTATTTCATCGGCCAGATCAGCTTCCCTTCCCAGGAAAGGCGCATGCCCGCATGCGGGCAGGGCCAGCAGCTCTGCCCGCGGCAATTGTGCCGCAAGCTCTAACGCAGCGCCGTATGGGCAAATTTTATCCTCTATTCCATGTATAAGCAGAGCCGGACAAAGGATTGCCGGAAGCTGAGACTGGCATTCCTCTTTCCTCAGAATCTGAAGACCTGCAAGGAGCGCCGGAGTAGTCCAGCTGCCTGCCGGCGGAAGGCTGGCGCCAAGTCCGCTCTTCCATTCCGCCTCCGTTAGCAAAAGCTGTCGAAATTGGGCCTCTACGGCATCCCGATTTTTCGTAAGACCTGTAATCATCTGCCTGAGGTAGATATCTGCCCAGCCACGGTCTGACTCTTCCCTGGAGCGGATAAATCTTGCGTTGGCCGCAAACAGGACGAGACCATCGGCCCAGCCTGTAGCCGCCAGTCTCAGCACCAGCAAAGCGCCAAGCGACCAGCCTCCAATCAGAAGGGGGCCGCAGCGAGTTTTTGTCAGACTGGCAGCCCGGTCTGGAGACAGAGCCTTCCTGACTGCCGCTTCCGTCAAAAGCAGTATCGCCTCCTCGGAATCGGCAGCGCTGTACTGTGCGGAAACATGTTGAAAATCCGGCAGCTGCGAGCGAAGCTGGTCAAAAATCGTATCCGGCATGCTCCATCCAGTCAGCCACAAAATCGTGCCCCTGGACTCCATCTGCATTGGTGGCCCGTTACCCGAATGCCTCATCCAACTGCCACCCCAGATTGAAGGGCAGCGGCACAGATGAGTGCCGCGGCATCGGCCAGCTCCCGTTCCGTGTGGGCGGCGGACAACGAGAAGCGAATCCGCGCCGTGCCCTTGGGAACAGTCGGCGGACGGATTGCCGCCGATGCAATACCCGCTGCCTCCAGAGCGCTGCCGAAACGCAAGACAGCTGCATTATCGCCAATAATGACGGGGATGATCGGGGAATCTCCCGCAGCGATATTGAAACCGGCGGCACCAAGCGAAGAGCGCAGTCTCCTGCCCGCAGCATTAAGCCGTTCCCGGCGCCAATGCTCGGTCTGAACCAGCTCCAGCGCTTTGGCGATACCAGCAACTATGGATGCGGGTAGGGCGGTCGAATAGATCAAAGTTCTAGCCTTGTTTATCAGCCATCGGATCAGCGTACGGCTGCCGCAGACATAAGCGCCGTAAACCCCAAACGCTTTGCTGAATGTTCCCATATGTACATCCACATCCGCCTGCACGCCAAGCTCATGGCATAATCCCTCGCCGCGCCTGCCGTATATCCCTCCGCTATGCGCCTCGTCCACCATCAGCATGGCACCGTATTCACGCTTGATCGCTGCGAGCTCGCGCAGCGGAGCCTGGTCGCCATCCATCGAGAAGACGGCATCTGTCACGATCAGCTTCTTCTTTTTATCCCGGTGCTTATTCAATAAAGCCCGCAAATGCTCCATATCGTTATGGCGGTATCGGGCATGCTCCGCGCGGCTTAGTATGACGCCATCCACGATGCTCGCATGGTTCATCTGATCGCTGAATACAACATCGCCTCTGCCTGCCAGCGCGGCGATGACCCCGGTATTGGCCATGTAGCCATTGGCAAAAACAAGCGCTGCCTCGCAGCTCTGCCACAGGGCCAGCACAGTTTCCAAGCGGCCGAAGGACGGCCGGTTGCCCGTCACCAGGCGCGAAGCGCCGGAGCCGGCCCCTTCGGCGGACTGAGCTTCGCGCATCGCTTCATTAATCGCGTAATGCTGCGCAAGTCCCAGATAATCGTTGGAAGACAAATCGAGCAGCTTTCTTCCCCCGCGCATGATGTAACCCGGGCATCCGGGCACCGGAGCGCTGGCTCGCAAGGTGCGTTCCAGCGAAGCGTCAGTCATCATTTCAAGCTCTTTTTCCATCCAGTTCATGATCATTCCGCCCTACCCTCACAGAGCACTAATTTCAATTTCAAAGCCCATATCTTCAATCATTTGATGATCTTCGGATACATGTTGTCCGGCTGTCGTCAAATAATCGCCCACAAACAGGGAATTGGCTGCATATAGAGACAGCGGCTGCAGCGTACGAAGGTTGACCTCGCGGCCGCCGGCCACGCGGATTTCTTTGGAGGGGCATATAAATCTGAACAAGGCCAGCACCCTCAGCGCTTTTAAGGCCGGTACACGGTTCGCCTTTTCCAGGGGTGTCCCCGGTATCGCATTAAGAAAATTGACCGGGATGGAATCCACATCAAGCTCGCGGAGCGCAAAAGCCATTTCCACAATTTCCTGATGGGTCTCGCCCATGCCGATAATGACTCCGGAGCAGGGAGACATGCCGTAGGCTTTCACCTTTTCCACAGTTTCTACACGCTGTCCATAAGTGTGGGTAGTGGTGATTGCCGGGTAGTTCGCTTTACTTGTATTCAGGTTATGGTTGTACCTATGCACGCCCGCTTCCGCCAGCCGCTCGGCCTGGCCGTCCTTTAACAAGCCCAGACAAGCGCATATTTTGAGCGGCATGGTTCTGCGGATTTCCTGTACCGCGTCCGCTACCTGCTCCAGTTCCTTGTCCGTCGGTCCTTTTCCCGAGGCTACGATGCAGTAGGTTCCGGCTTTGCGCGCCATGGCTTCGCGCGCTCCGGCGAGCAGGGTATCTTTATCCAGCAGGCTGTATTTTTGTATGGAAGCCGTCGATACGATGGACTGCGAGCAGTAGCCGCAATCTTCGGGACACAACCCGCTTTTGGCATTGATGATCATATTTAGCTTAACCTTCCTGCCGTAAAAGAACTTCCTCACACTGAACGCGGCATGCATGAGCGGCAGCAGCTCGTCATTGCCGGCTTCCAGAACGGCGAGCCCTTCTTCCAGTGTCAAGCATTCCCCATTTAACGACTTTTGGGCGAACGATTGCCATTCTATTTGAATTGAAATTGTGTTCATCTCGGTCATCTCCCTAATTTCTAGCCAAAAGCGCCTCTTTGACCAGTGCGAATTGAATATGTTGCCGTACGGTATGTACCAGCGTGTTCGTATCCTCCGGGGCATGAATCCGGGGAAGACGGCCAAGCACCGGAATGCTGCTGTAATGTTCGATCAGCTCTGCATTTGTGGAGAGGCTCGGATCGTCATGCGTTTCTGCCGACTCGCCATCGTTCAGGATGATACCGACAATGGAAATTAATCGAAGCTTCAGGTATGACACCGTCAACAGCGTGTGGTTAATCGTGCCGAGGCCGGATCGGACCACAATAAGTGCGGGCAGACGAAGCTCTGCCATCAGGTCCGCCACGAGGGCATCCTCTGTCAGCGGAACAGCCACGCCTCCCGCTCCCTCTACAAGGAGCGCATCGTAACGCTTGGCAAGCGGTCCGCCGGATGCAATCAGCTTCTCCAGCGTAAGGGTCACTCCCGCTTCCCGGGCTGCGAGCAGCGGTGTAAGCGGAGCGGCAAACGAGAAGGGAGCCACCGCCTCCGGCAGTTCATCGATCCCGGTGCTCTTCAACAGCTGCTGGGCATCAGTCCTTCCACTGCCAAAAGTGCTGCCGGATTGAACCGGCTTCCAGACGCCGACATTCCTTCCTTCGGCGCGAAGTGCAGCGGCGATAGCCGCTGTGACGACCGTTTTGCCAACGCCGGTGTCCGTACCCGTCACGAATAGTCCTCTTATTGGCTGTGCATTCGTTTGGTTCATGCCGCCGGCCCGCTCTCGGTGACGCAAATTATCGCTTCCACCAAAATAGCCGTCATGAGCTCCAATTCCGCTTCGCTGCTGGCAAGCGGAGGGATGAACACGATCACATTGCCGAGCGGCCTCGTCAGCATGCCGAGTTCTCTGGCTTTAAGACTTGTCCGGACGCCGATTCGCTCCACCCAGTCGTACGGTTCGCGTGTATTCTTGTCGCGTACAAGCTCGATTCCAATCATCAGTCCCTGCTGGCGGATGTCCCCAACATGCGGGCGTTCTTTAAGCTCTGCGAGCCTATGCTCCACCAAAGATGCCTTGGCCCGAACCCCTGACAGCATACTGCGCTCTTCAAACAGCTTCAGGCTGGCCAGCGCCACGGCACAGCCAAGCGGGTTTCCCGTAAAGGAATGACCGTGAAAAAAAGTTTTCTGCTCCTCGTAATCGGCATAAAACGCGTCATACACTTCATCGGTCGCAAGCGTCGCCGCCACAGGCAAATAACCGCCCGTAAGACCTTTGCCGATGATCATCAGATCAGGGGAAACCCCTTCAAGGTCGCACGCGAACATCTCTCCCGTCCTGCCGAAGCCAGTCGCCACCTCATCGGCGATTAGCAGGACATCATGCTCGCGGCACAGCTTCGCGATTTCCCGCAAGCAGCCAGGCGGCATCACGATGATGCCCGAAGCCCCCTGCACAATCGGCTCTACGATCAGAGCGGCAATGCTGGCCGCCTGCGAATGGAGCAGCCTGCGCAGGGCGGTAAGCGTAGTTTCCAATGCTTCTGCTTCTCCGCCCTCGCAGCGGTAGGCATAAGGATAAGGAATGACATGGGAAGAAAAAAGCATGGGACGGAACACATCATGGTACAGCGGAATCGCACCGACACTGACCGCGCCGATCGTATCCCCGTGGTACGCCTGATTCATCGTGATAAACTGCGTTTTGCCCCGCACACCCCGGTTATGCCAATATTGAAAAGCCATCTTGATGGCAATTTCGACACCGGTTGCTCCGGAATCGGAGTAGAAGACTTTCGTCAGACCTGGCGGAGTAATTTCGGCCAGCTTCCCGGCAAGCTCAATGGCGGGCACATTGCCCATGCCAAGAAGGGTGGAGTGCGCGACGCGGCCCAGCTGGTCCGTTATGGCCTGATTCAGCTCCGGCACGTTATGTCCGTGAATATTAAGCCAAACCGAGGAGAAGCCGTCAAAATAAGCCCTGCCGTGAATATCGTACAGCCTGATGCCTTCGCCTCGTTCGATAATGAGAGGTTCCGAGGCATGATAGTCTTTCATTTGGGTAAAAGGATTCCATAGATGCGCCTGGCTTATAGCAGCAAGCCGTTCGTAATCCGTATGCACAAGACATCACCATCCATTAGGCATTTCAATTGTTAACCATAAATAAAAATGTGGTTAACAATTAAGTAAAGCCATTGTAGCAAACCCGCATATGTCTGTAAAGGGAAAGCATACGGCGGTTTTATCGCATCGTACAATACAGCTGGGGCATCTTTATAGCTTCCTTCATCCCGTTTAATAGCCATCCTCCATGCGTCTGCTGGCTGGCATACAATCCAATGTACCTTCTCAAGGATATAAATTTAACACGGCTTATCCACCTATTGTTTACTCGGAGTCTGCCAACAAGTAAAACGATGCCGAAGAATGGGGTCACGAAGCCCGCCCTACAGGCTGCTTCCGAATAAGGCTGAATACCGGATGAGGGAACCTTCATGCAGCGAAACACCGCGTGCCGGGAGCTGCGCGCGGTGCGAAGAGATGAGCTGCCAGAAGCGGTGGGACTGGATCAGCAGAATGGGGTGGGGAATTTGCGGCTGAAGAACCGCGGGCTGGAGACAGGGCAGGCAACAGGCAGCCCTGCTACGCTCTGCCGGCTGCAGTCCGTCTTTGCCAGATGAGGAACAGGCGGATGCACAAGGTGATCCAGCAGGCGCTGACCCAGTAACCGCCGAGCACATCGGATGGATAATGAACGCCGAGATAGATGCGGGACAGGCCCATGCACAGTATCATGAACAGGCTGAAGGCGATCAGGGCAATTCGCCAGCGCTTGGTGGACAGATGCCGCCACAGCAGAAAGGTTAATATGCCGTACAAGGTGAAGGCCGACATGGAATGGCCGCTGGGGAAGCTGAAGCCAACTTCCGTGGCAATACGGTGTATATCCGGACGGGCCCGCTGATACAGGGCTTTCAACGTTTCATTGAGCATCCACGAGCCGAGCAAAGCGGCGATAAACAATACAATCTCCCTGCGGTGCTTGAACACCACAGCAAGCAGAACGGCGATAACAAGCGAGAATGGAACGGCGATTTTCGAGGAACCAAAATAGGACAAGCCATTTGCAATCCGGGTGAGCCAATCATTTTCCCAGCCTTGAACGGCATGAATAATTGAAAGATCAAACTGCTTTAGGCTGTCTCTTTGGACAAGCAGGGAAAGCCCCCCGAATCCGGCTAAAGCTAGCAGCAGCAACAAAACCCACATCAAACATTTACCTCCATATTCTATAAATCACAGTACGCCGAGAATCCAGCCTTCCAAAGGAACAATCTCCGCTTTCTGCTGCGGCGTCAGTGTGGACAAGCTCATATAATGCCCCAGTCCGCCGGACCGGTCCTGCTCGTGCAGCCAAAGCGCGATGGCATAAGCATCCCGCTCGTCCCGTTTGGCAAGCTCCCCGGGGTACGAATACCGGTTGTGCAGCAGCGAAGGATACACCTCCGCAATCACGCTCTTGTGCGGGGGCGGCTCGAGACCGTCATAAGGCCAGACGTGCAAGATATCGGCGAACTCCCTGCGTAGATCGTAGATCCAGGGCAGCCCGGCATGCGTGGAGAACGCCACGGAGATCAGCGTCGGATTCAGGTGAAGCACACTTTTCGCGGAAGACGTGTACTTCTCCGTCACTCTCAGCTCCGTCGGGTTCGGATAAGGCAGCGTCGGGGAGGCAATCGCCGACACCGGCTTCTCCCTCGCCTCCCCCCAATGCTCGTCAAAATGCCGCAAAAAGGCCATCCAGTCAGGCAAAGCCGGCTTATGCGGACGCTCGTCCCGAAAATAGGACAAAGGAAAGGACAGCCCGTGATCCATTCCCACAATCATCGTCCCCCGTTTGCCTTCCTGCTGCGCTCTGAGCGAATCCGCCAGATAGGCGTAACAGCCCTGGCGCGACCAGCTCCGGTTATGACGCGCACGCTGCGGCTCCCCGCCGGCAAGGGCCTCAAATACCTGAATCGAGGTATGCTTTTGCCTCGGTGAAGCTTTGCCGGAATAATCGATGCCCACATAATGCTCAAACATAAACAGCCTCCATATTAGCGGACTTATGACTCAAGTGAAGCTGATCACAATCGCCGTCTTGTCGTCCGATTTCTTGACCCGGGGATATATCACGCAGTCGGGATCGGATTCTTCCAGGGCAAGAAGCCAGTCGATATAAGGTTGAAGGCCCATCTCCCGCACCTTGAAGGCGATCTCCAGCGCTCCCTCGCGATCGGATTCGCCTGCTTGCTTCGGTATGTACAGACCGTCGGACAATAGCAGGAGCGACTCGATATTGGTCCGGCTGATCCGCCCGAATTCCGCAAAATCCGCGAATCCCGGATCACCGTTCAGCACGGCGTAGCCCCCCGGCGCGTTAGCCAGATCCCGCCCCTTTATGATCTGCGGCTTGGCATATTCCCACAGCTCCGCCCGCGTCGCCAGTCCCGCCTGAACCCCCTCGGCCCAAACAGCTTTTGTCCGGTCGTCGACATGGGCCAGTTGATCATGTGTGATGATCCGTATCGTGCCATCGTTATAGTAAGCTGCCAGCATACAGTCGCCGGCATGGGCGAATTCAATCCATTTCTCCCCGATATGAATCAGGACGGCGCATGCGCTCCACAGCTCTTCTTTCCGCTCCGGGCGTATGCCCGCGTCCAGCATGCCCGCGCGCAGCAGCCGGTTCGCCTCCTCCAGCAGTCCAAGCGGAGAAACTGCCACGGCTTCCTGAGCATCGCAATAATCGGCGATCAGCCTCGCGGCCAGATAACCCCCGGTCTCCCCACCGGCTCCCGTATAAGGAACGAGCGAGGTGGCCCCGTCCACAACGCCGAACAGTCCGGCTTCTTCATTCACTATGAGGGAATCCTCGTTCCACGGACTTACGCCTTTTACGGTAACACTCGTCAGTTTCAAAAGCCTTCTCCCCCCTGTCGGTTCTCTATTATTATGGAGGTATTTGCGGCACCATTCAAGTATCGGCATGCAGGCGCAGTTATCCGCTTGGGAGGCAGGCACTCGACATTTTCATGCATTGGCTTTATGATGATTCCGATACATAATGAACCTGTTCTCATAGAGACCGGTCACGGGTTCGGCCCCATCAACCCGAACCGGCCAATGAACAAGCAGCATCAGGGCCCGGATCGAATTCAAGCGGGCATAGATTCGGGCTTGAAACAACAAAATCCCCATCCTGTGGAAGAATGGGGATTCATGAAAAGGAGCATGAAGAATGGCACAGCATCGCCGTTTATTGACGGATCAGGATTTCAGTGAAGCGCAGGAGCGCCAGTTCCGCATCCGTGTTTTCAAAGATGATCATATTACCGATACGGGCGGGGTAATTGTCCGTTTTGACGAGCAGACCGTTGTTATCCAGTCCAGCGTCAGCGATGTCGCTTATCATGCCCGGAAGGACTGCGAATTTTTTGAGCTGCGCAAAAGATAACCGCGTGTGGCTGCCATCTAAGCAAGCATCCCCACACCGTGCGCGGGGAGCCCGCGCGCGGTGCCGAGCCTAACGCGCCACTGGAGGATCAGGCCATCAGGGCTGATGACCAGCCGCTAAAAGCTGAAAATCAGCCTCAGCGGACGCCACAGCTCCTGACCATGGGCAGCACCGGCCCAGCGCTCGAAGTGAGGCTCCATGGTTCCGTGCCAATCCTCCGGCGTGCGGCTGCTGTCCAGAAGCCCTCGCCTCGGGACAGCGCTCACCTCTGCCGGAAGCTCCTGATAGGAGAACAGCAGCGTGCCGTGTACTCCGATGATATAGGTTTTATTGAAGCCCTCGGGCCGCTCCTCCTGCAGCTGGTAATGATAGAAGACATAGGATGCGAACTGCTCCGGCTTCAGCCGGGCTATCGCTCCGGCACGCTGCACCACCTTGCGCGAGCCGCGCCAGGAATCAGCATCTTCGGGCAAGCCGTCATGAAAAATATCGATCATCGATACCGACGTTTGCCCGCCGCTTTCGTCCGGCCAGTTCTCCAGCCATCTGCCGGCCGCCGGTTCCCATTCAAAAACAAAATCATCGTTTGCCGTTTCGTAATACAGGCATACATGCCTGTCGCCCGTAAAGACGGAGAACGTGCTTATGCCCTGATTTTGCAGGGCTGCCTGAAGCACGTCCCCATTCTCCTGAAGGACATGCAGAAAAGGCTCTGAACCTCCGGTCTTAAGCATGGAATAAGCCAGTCGTCTTCTCATCCGCATATTCCCCCTTACCAGAATAGCTCCTCATGTCCCCTCAGCTTGCAGATCGCCTCAGCGAAGAAATAATCACCATAGATCATGGGAACATTCACGAATGCCCGCTTCGGAAAATTCGCGGTTCCCATGCGCAGCAAGCCCTCTTCCCCGTCGTCATCCCAGGTCCCGCAGCGATCATCCAGTTTCTTCAGCATGCCAAATGCCGCATCCCGATAGTACCGGGAATTCGCCGCGGGCACGAGCCGGGCGATTTCCAGCATTCCGCTGGCTGCGCAAACGGCGGCGCTGGAGTCCATCCCCATGCCCTCCTCATGTGGGGCCCGGAAATCATAAGGCGGCAGTCCGTCCTCCGGCAGATGATCGAGGAACATCTGTGCCGTCCTCCTTGCCGATTCCAGATACCGGCTTTCGCCCGTATACCGCGCGCCAAGCGCCATTCCGTAGAGCGCCCAGGCCGTTCCGCGGGACCAGGCCGAGTCGGCGGCGTAGCCTTGACCGGAGATCGCCTCAAGCCGCTGCCCCGTTTCGGGATCGAAGCTTACGATATGATTGCTCGACCCATCCGGGCGGATGATGTCGCGCAATGCCATATCCGAATGCTCCATGGCAATATGGCGGTAGCGGGGATCCCCCGTCTCCTCGCTCGCCCAATATAACAAGCCGAGATTCATCAGGCAGTCGATGATCGCCCAGCCCACGCGTTCCGGCTGGTTCCAGGCCCGGATGAAATGTCCCTTGGCATTGTAACGGCTCATCAGATGGCTGGCCGCCGTCAGGGCGCGGCGTCTGGAATCGGGATTGCCCAGCAGCTTGTACTGCGCGACTGACGTCAGGCTCCACATGAAGCCGACATCATGATGCAGCGTCTCGTACTGCTGGAGCGGGGTATCCAGCTGTCTCTCAACAGAGTCGGCAAGATCCCGCAGCCGTTCATCTCCGTTCTCCCGGTAAATCAGCCAAAGCAGCCCCGGCCAGAAGCCATTGGTCCACCAATCCGGCGCTTCATTGTAGTATTGTCCGTCTATCGAAATATAGGGAAATGAGTCTCCGATTCGCCTGCTTGTGAGGCTGACCTTGCCGATAATCTGCTGCCATTTGTCCTCTGCCCATTGAAGCTGTTCCGCATCCTGCATCCCTGTATTCCCCCATCCTTTTTGTGTTCCGTCATCTCTTGCGCTCCCGCCACCGGCCTTCACACGCCATAGATGCGCCTGGCATTGAGGCTTCGTGCAAGTTTACGCTCCGGCTCGCTCCATTCAGACGGCAGCACCTTCTCGAAAAATTCTACTGCTTCGTCATAAGTGCCCCCGAGCAGCGCAACAGGCCAGTCGCTTCCGAACATTACCCGCTTGGGACCGACCGCCCCGCACAGATGATGAACATAGCGGTAGAGCATCTCCGGATAGAACCCTCCCGCCTGGGTCAGCATCCCGGAGATTTTGAAAGCGGTGCCAGGAAGCTGCGCCAGCAGCGAGACTCCCGTGCTCCATGGCTCCCAGGCTTCATCCTTCACGCCTGGAATGCCCAGATGATTGATGACGGCCTTCAGATCCGGCAGCTTCGACAGTAACTTGGCGGCAGCTCCCAAGTGCGCGGCAGTCACCAGCATATCCAGCGTCAGCCCGTCCGACTGCAGGCGGGAAAGCCTGGACAGCAGCAGGCTCTCGGCGCTGCTTCCGGCCTCCGGAATATCGCCTCCGTTGATGCGGATCCCGGCAAAACGGCGGTTCTCCCTCAGCCTGACGTAATCCTGCTCAAAAACGTCCGCCAGCAGGCTCATCCCGCCTACCACCCCCGCGATCCACGGAACCTTCTCCGCAAGCGCCAGCATGTAATCTGTCTCCGCAGTGGTCGCCGCAGCCTGAACAAGAATTACCGAATCGACATGATTCCGCTCCAACGCAGGCAGCAGATCTTCCGGAATGAAGTCCCGCGCAATTACCGGAGTATCCGGTTTAATCCATGCATAATCCCCGCGCGCCAGCTCCCACATATGGACATGGCTGTCTACATACATGCGATTACCCCTTTCTGAATTACACCCGCCATTTGAACCGTACTTCACTCTCAGTCTGCAGATCTGGCCCGATTGCCGTCAAAAGAATGCGGTAGAAGACACGCTCCTCTCCATTCAGCCCTTTGGCGGTCTGCGGGTCGATTTCCAGCTCAAAAGCCCCCGGTTGATAATTCATCTCCACGGGGCCAAGCAGCAGCGTACCTGTCCCCGGCCGCAGCGGCTCAACCGATGAAATAAAGACTTCGACCACCGATTGCGGTTGTCCTTCAAACCGCAGGGAATCCGCTACCATCAGCTCGAACGCTCCCGCTGCTGATCGCTTCCAGCGGAAACGGCGCGTCAGCCCGGCCAAGCCTGGACAGTCATAGGCTCCGGTTAAATCCAGATCAAAGCCAACCTCTTCCTCCGTGCGTGCATAATGGGTGACCTCCGCCCGGTACTCTTTGCCCGCGGACTGCCTTCTGCCCCCGATAATTGGTACTGAATGCCCATGAGATCCGGCTGTCAGTGTCTCATACCGGATTCCGGGCTGAAAATATTGCCGCGTATAATGGCCGGCTCCCGGGTCAGCCAGCACGCTGACGCCATTCACATGCAGCAGAAAGTGCCCCAGATCGTTGTGGTTATGCGGCTCCCCGTTGCTGCCTCCCTTGGCGGCAAAGGCAATGAAATTATCCCCGCTGCGGCTTTTGGAGATCGCCCATTGGTGGCCCTTGAAATAATAATCCTCATGGGTCGGCTCACCCCCAGCCGAGCTGGACGGAGCTTCAGCTGTGGAAGCCGCTTCGGCTGCATCTGCGCCGTCCAATGTCCACATCATCAGCCTGCTCGTATTGGCCCAATACGTGAACAGCTGATTGGCCTCAGGCTGCTGCTGCGGCACCTCGACATTACTGAAACGTGAATGCAGCCGCGCAAACAAGCCCAGATTAAAATCAATCCGCTCCACCGAATCGGAGAAATTGACGACCTTGCTGCCGGAGAGCAGGCAGGCATTCGGAAAAGTGACGATCCGTCCGATCTTATCGCCCTCCAGGAGATCAATCCGTCCTCCCGTCCGCTCGCGCAGCATCTCCGCGAAGTAGACATAGAACCCGAAGCCGAACTGCCAATAGGCTACGCCTTCCGCCGTTGCTCCTTCCTCGTCGAAACCGCTCAGATGGTTCCTCATCGAGTCAATAATCCGCCACAGCATGCCCGACAGCCGCTCGCTGTCACGTTCTTCATAGATAGCGCACGCGCCGATGCCAGCCGCGCATACAGCAGGCCAGTTGTTGGTCTTCAGCTCCCAGGTATGCGGCGCCGGATCTCGGAAGAACGGACCAAAGATGCGGCTGTCCAGCTCCTTGCGGATCCGGTTTCGAATCCAGGGATGCAGCGTATCTCCGAGCATAGCCAGGATTTCGGCAAGCGCGAAGCCGGTGATCGCAGCGAACAAATCCACCGATTCGCGCGGCGGAATTTCGCGGTCCCAAATATCGTCCGGGTACGCATTGCGGTATACCCCCACATGCGCCGGGAACACCCATGTCGATTCCTCGCAAATCGCCCACAGGCAGTCTTCAAGCGGCGTATCCCATTCGCCGGGACCGTCAGTCAGCCTAAGCAGGGAAAGCACGGTAAGGCGCATCCTCCGGTCAAATATTTTGGCCTCGAAGGTCTGCCTGTCTCCCGTCTGCCCGAAGAGAATGAATTCGGAGAACGGCAGAACTTCGGGCTGATTGGCTGCGTAGTACGCGCCCTTCTCCCGCACCTGCGCCCATAAAGGGGCAAACAGCGGCTTGGCCGCGCTTTTCTTCCAGTTATCGGCCGCTAATGATTCGGGGAACAACGTATAACCGTCCCTGTCCGCTTCTTCAAGCGCCGTCTTCAGCTCGCGAAGTGTCAGTTGATCGATGCCCATGGCTTAAGCTCATCGCCTTCCTTAACCATTCTGATTTACTTGCTGGAGCGCGCTTCGCTGCCGGCGTATGCCGGAGGCTTTGTATAGGCGCCGGTTCCTGAATTCGTTCCGGCTCTTGTCAGCCAAAGACGGGTGGGAGCCCACCAAACAACTCATACAAACGGGCAAGCTCCGCTTCCGGCAGCCCTTGCCCGTCACAATAGCTGATGTTCTTAAGCAGCGATTTCACGGAGCTGGTTCCCGTCAGCGTAACGGCAATATCCGGACAGGTCAGGCTGAAGCGCATGGCCGGCTCGATCAGGCCCTTCGGTCCGGGCCTGCGCAGAAAGTCCAGCTGCGCCTTGCGCCGCTCCGCCTCTTCAAGCAGCTCCCGGCCCTGAAGGAAGGGAGCGGGTGAATCCGCGAGCAGTCCCATGCCCAGCACGCTCCCGTTGATAATGCCGACTCCATGTTCTCTTGCAAAGGGGTGCAGCGTGTCCTTCGACGAGAAATCGATCAGCATGTAGCGGCCGTAATTCTGCACCATGTCAATCTTCCCCGCAGCAATGAAGGGGAGCAGCAGCTCGGGCTTGCCGGCATTGACGCCGATTGCCCGTACCTTGCCCTCCTCCTTCAGCTTCAGGAAAGCCGCGACGGTCCCGTTCATCGCTTCCTCGAAGGTCGTCCGCTCCAGCTCATGCAGCTGAATGAGATCGATATAATCGGTTTGCAGGCGGCGGAGGCTGTCCTCGAAGCAGCTTAGGGTATTCTCGTACGTATAGGCCTGATCGCGCCTCACGGCTTTGGTTGCCAGCACCGTATCGGCGCGTCTTCCCTTCAGCGCGCGCCCGATACGCAGCTCGCTTTGCCCGTTGCCGTACAGGGGAGCGGTATCGATGAAATTAATGCCGGAATCAAGCGCCGTGTGAACGACGCGCTCTATCTCTTCATCCGTAGTTGCGCCGAAGTCGCCGCCCAGGGGGGCGCCGCCAAGACCGAGCTTCGACACCCGGATGCCGGTTTGGCCCAGCGTCGTATATTGCATTTCATTCCCTCCTTGCTTTATCATCCCCCGCAAGCAGAAACGGCTAATGCCGTCCTTTGCGGCAGCGTAAATTACTTCCCTTGGACCTTCTAGTAATGGATAAATGCGATACTTATGCATTCTGGCAAGAAGCAACGGCTATCGCCGTCCCTGGCGGTAAAGTTAGTTTCATCCTCACAATTATCAGAAAAAGTGAGGCCAAATTTTATACGTTCTGATTTTCAAGAAGAAACGGCCGTAAGCTTGCGTTTCTCCGGCCGTTCCCGCCCGCACCGCCAGACAATCACCGGACTTCTAAGTCCTGCCTCGCAGCATGAGCGTGCTGTCCGCCTGCTGCCAGGGCGTTTCATAGGAAGGCGCATTCACATAGCGGTCCATCTGCAGCACCAGTTTGACGCCTGCGCCCCTGCCCAGCCTGACCAGCAGCCACTTGCCGGACGCGTCGGCGCTGCCTGTCCTGCTGCCTGCCTCGTCATACAGCTCAGCCTTGCGGAACGCATGCTCCCCGAAGCTTCCTCCCTGCAAAATAACTTCCTTCTCCTCGAACAGGCTTAAATTGACTAACGTCAGCGTAACGGATGTCTCGGATATACGGTCGATCAGAGCGCCGACCGATTCCGGCAGTCCCGGCCGCTTGCCCAGGCCGTCATAATAACGGATGCGGGCGTGCTGCAGGCCGCCGTGCGAAATATGCGCAGGCGCGCCGAAGGTCAGCTGTATGAGCGATTCCATATAGACCGGGCACATTTCCTGCCAGGCGTGGATGCCGTTAATATCTTCCCAGTCCCAATTGGCAGGATCGCCCGCCTCTGAGCGCATTTTGCCCAGCTGCTGTGCGATCAGGCGGTAATTGGCGTCCAGAATGCGCTGGGGATATTCCGGAAATTCGCCCTGCATGAACAGGAACCACGGAATCAGATTGCCGATGAAATGCTTCGTTTCCTTGCCTGAATCCGGATTTCGCCCCGATACGACGGGAATATCGATTTGTCTCAGAAACTCCGGAATGGCAATGCGCCGGACGCGCTGCTGATCCTCTTCGCTCATGGATACGCTCCACAGATGAATGGGATACACGGCATTGGGTATACGGTAATCCGTCCATCCGGCATCCGTATGCTTGTTCGGCGTGACCCAGCGTCCCTCCTGATCCTCCTTGCCCAGACTCCAGTTCATATCCAGCTGGCTTCTTGCAAGATCCAGCTGGCTTTTGTCGCCTGTCAGCAGCAGCGCGTTCATCGACGCATTGATCATCGGCTCGATAATCGTCAGGAAGCCGTGCGGCCACCGCCACCCATAGTAGCCTCCCCACCATTTTCCATCGTTGTATTCGCCGATCTTCCCGCTTAGACCAACGTTATCGGGCGTCAGCCCCCCGTTACTGGCAGTCCGCTCTCTCCAGGCATCCAGATAGCCCAGCACCCACATGCGGTAGGCTTCATCCCCGGTGAACAGGAAGGCGTGGGTGATCAATCCCGTTGCGTTCAGGTTCAACGGCACATCGCCTTTGGCCTTGCGATCATTCATCCGCTGGATGATTTGCCTGTAAATCAGATCGTCGGACCAGCGGCAGGTGCCGCTGGCGTAATCGACGCCATCCAGATCCTCGAAGGGAGCCGGATAATGATCCAGCACCCCCCGGTGAGTGATCCAGTCTTCTTCCGTCATGTCGAACCGGGGACCGCGGCTTCCCGTAATCGGCGAGCGGATAAGCCTTAGTTCCTTATCATAGTTGGGAGCCGCAGGATCGTCGCCGGTATACATGGCTGCGAATTTTACGGTCCGCTGCCTGTTCTTCAGAGACTCCGGGTCGCTCATGCCCAGAAAATAAAAGTATAAATAGCCTTCGCCATGATGCATCCAGTCATAATAACCGTCAAACTCATTATGAATCTGGCCATACGCGGTCCACTGCCAGGTAAGCGCTTCCCACATGAAGCCGGAAAGCCGCTTGACCTCCTCGCTCCCGCCAATTGTGTAGAGCAGAGACAGATACATGAACGCTTCATAAGGATCGTCCGATCCATCCATTCCGGGCCAATTGTCCCGCCAGATCAGCGTTCCGTCCGGACGTGTGTAGCGGGCAACGAATTCCGATGCCGCCTCGTTCAGCGTATCGATCAGCAGCCGCTCCGTCAGCGCCCATTGTGGAGGCGCCCATAGGGTGTCCGCCTGCAGGATGGGCATTTCCGCCCGTTCTCCCGATAATGGCATAGGTTAAGTTCGCTCCTTTTCGTTTCCTTACTGTGAAGCCTTCCAGGCGTCGAGCTGCTTCTGCGCTTCTGCAATAATCTCGTCAATGCCCGCCTGCTTCAGCTTGTCGCGGAATTCGGCCAGCTTATCCGCCGCGCTGATGACTCCTGTATTCAGGCCGGGGGAATACTCGTCTACCACGGAGGTGACGTTGGCAATTTGCGACATGACCGCATCGGATTTGAACTTGAAGCCCATAATCGGCGAAGGCTTCGCGGATTCGTTCTCTGCCTTTGTCTGCTTCGCAACCTCAGGATCCTTGCCGTCCAGCACATAGCCGTTGAATACATTGCCGAGTACCCAATCGCTGAGAGCATAGCCGCTGTCCGGAATCAGCTTGACCTTGTCGTCCGCCGTTTTCGTGTAGTTCGTGCCTTCAATTCCGTAGATGAGCAGATTATATAACTCTTTATCCGTATTGACCAGATTAATCAGCTGCATGGCCCGCTCGGGATTCTCGGACGTCCGGCTGACCGCCGACATTGTCGTAATAATCGTGTTTGTGCCGGTGTATACATCGGTCACAGGAACATAAACCATATCCTGACCGCCCATCTGAACCTTCGATTCCGCTTCTCCGCCCGGCTTCAGCACATTATGATAGGAAGTGATGACATTGCCGGTCAGATTCATATTGGCTGCGTTCTTGAGCGTTGCCGCGTCCTGATTAATATAGCCTTTCTCAAACCAGTCCTGCACCATGGCCAAATATTCCTCGTACTGCGGCGTCTCATACATATTGATGATTTTGCCCGGGTCATTCAGATCGATGACCGCAATATTCGTGATGACATTTTCCATATTGTAGGTGCGGTTCATATTGCCGAATTTCCCTTTGTTGTCCATGCCCATCGGGATGACGGAGCTGTCGTCCGCATGGATTTCCTCCAGAATCGGCGTCAGATCGGAAGGCTTCTTGAGCGTGCTGATATCTATGCCCAGCTTGTCGATATAGCGCTTCTGAATAAGGAAGCCTTCGCGGTTCGTTACCGTCTGGTAATTGGGGACGCCGTAGATTTGCCCGTCAATTTCAGTTGCCTTCCAGACAAAATCCGGCATGCTGGCCTTAACGTCCGGCGCATAGTTGTCAATCAGCTCATTGAGCGGAAGGAATGCGCCCTTGCCCTGATTTTGCACATAGTCAAAATTCCAGTTGGAGGTCCAGATCAAATCCGTTTTCTCCCCGGATGCGACCACAGTGTTCATCTTCTGCGTGTAATCCCCGAACGCCACCGGCATGAATTTGACAGTCGCGTTGATTTTTTCCTTGATGATTTTGTTCGCTTCCGCAGCGACCTTATCCATAGCGGCGGGAACCGCCGAAACCGGGAAATACCAGGTCAGCTCCACTTCCTTGGACGTATCGGCGCCTTTGTCAGCCGTTTCGCCGGCTGCCCCGGAGTTCGGGGTGTTTGTACTGCCGGCTGCGTCATTCGCGCCATTATTGCCGGTGTTGGAACCGCAAGCGGAAAGAACCAGAACCATCAAGCCGAGCATGACCATGAGCACTTTGTTTTTCGCCTTTGTCATCTTCTTGTAACCTCCCGTTTTCTATTCATCTCTTCTTTGAAGCTGTATGTGTCACAGTCCGTCCGGCCTTGGCCGTGCGGAAGCGGATGAACCGGATTAACCTTTGACGGAACCAACCGTGAGTCCGCTTACAAAATACCGCTGGAAGAAAGGGAACACGAACATCATCGGTCCGGCTGCCAGAACGGCCATCGCCATGCGGGCGGACAGCTTCGGAAACTGTGTCATGTCGATTTGGACATTCACCCTGTCGATATTATTGGACAAATAATCAATCGTGTTCATAATCCGGTACAGCAGCAGCTGCAGCGGAACCAGCTTCTGGTTGTCGATGAACAGGAGCCCCAGCCACCAGTCGTTCCAGTAGGCGAAGGAGATAAACAAACCGACCGTAGCCAGCGCCGGCGTGGACAAAGGCAGCACGATTTTGAAAAAAATGCGGTATTCGCTGGCTCCGTCCATTTTTGCCGACTCATAAATTTCACCGGGAAGCTTCTCCATGAATCCTTTCATAATCAGCACATAGAACGGATTGATCAGATAAGGGATGATCAGGGCCCAGATGGAATCCTTGATGCCCAGATATTGGGTCACGAGAATATAGAACGGCACCAGGCCGCCGCTGAACAGCAGCGTGAAGAACACATACAGCGTCGTGGCCCGCCGGTAGCTGTAGTCCGCCCGGGAGATGGAATAGGCAACCATTGAGGTCAGCAGCAAGCCCGCCACAGATCCCACCACGGTAACCAGAATCGTAACGCCGTAAGCCTGCAGCAGCTGGCCGGGATTTTGGAGAATCATGGAGTAGGCGCTGAAATTAATATGGCTGGGAATGAGCCGGTACCCGGTCGTCAGCAGCGATTTTTCGTCTGAAATCGATATGGAAATCACGAGCAGCAGCGGAATGACGATCAGCGCCGACAGCACGAGAAAGAACAGATTAATGATCAGCTGCGCGGATTTTGCACTAGCCGTATTGGACATGGATTCTTACCTCCTCTAACGCTTACCATAAGGCGTTGTCTGAATTGACTTTTCGGATCAGTGCATTTGCCGCTAACACCAGCACCAGCCCCACAACCGACTGGTAAAGACCGATCGCCGTGGACATCCCGATGTTGCCGACAACGCGCAGGGAGCGGTAGACATACGTATCGATAACGTCCGTTGTCCCGTACAGGAAGCTCGTATCGTTGGGAATAAAATAGAACAGCCCGAAATCGGCGCGGAAGATATTGCCCACATCCACAATGAACAGAACCACAATCAAGGGAACGAGCAGCGGAACGGTAATCCGCGTGATGACCTGCCATTTGTTCGCTCCGTCGATGCGGGCCGCTTCATAATAACTCGTATCGATCCCGATTATGCCTGCATAGTAGATCAGCGTCGAGAAGCCGACCATTTTCCACAGCTTCACCAGCACCAGAATATAAGGCCAATATTGGGATTCCTGATACCATTTGACCGGGTGGCCCCCGAAACGGATGAGCAGCTCGTTCAGGTAACCGCTCGTCTGATCGAAGAAGCCAAGCGTCACGTAGCTGATTACCACCCAGGACAGAAAATAGGGCAGAATAAGCACGGTCTGATGCAGCTTCAGCCAACGCCGGTTGATTTCATTCATGAGAATGGCCAGCGTGACGGCAATCAGAATGGTCAGCACAATAAAGGCCGAATTATACAGGATTGTATTGCGGGTAATGCGGAAGGCATTGTCGGATGTGAAGAAAAACTTGAAGTTGTCCCATCCGACCCAGTCGCTCCCGAGCAGGCCTTTTGCGTAATTGTAGTTTTTGAAAGCGATTACCAAACCGATTAGCGGAAGGTAGTTAAAGATGAGCTTGAACAGAAGAGCCGGCAGTGTAAGAATGAACAGCTGCCGGTTCCTGTTCCAGCGCCTCCATCCGGCGCGAAACCGACTGGTAGAATTCATGGCCTCACCCCTCTCTGACGTGTTACTTCCGATTATGAAGCTGCCGCCCGCCTCTTGAACACTGCTAAATTCATACATCGACTGCGATTTGCGCACTTCCCGGCTGCTCAATTCGAACTGTTCATTCCGGCTATGACTGTTAAAATGTGATTTTTGCAGGCTTTCCGCAGGGAATACCGGCCGCTACGTTCGATGGCCTCTGGGCGTTATACCGTTATGTCTCATGTGGTTCATGTCTCATGTGGCTCAACCTGCCGCATTGCTGCCGACCTCGGGTTGAATTCCTCAAAGTGGGGAAAACCTTACTACAGCTCACCCGACGTGCTCCACAATATGCATTTGCCCCATCCGCCCACTCTAGCAAGGAAAAACCCGCTTGCACCGCTCCCAATCTCTGTTTGAAGCCTCTAAGCCGGAAAAACCCTACTACAACTCCCCAGTCGTGCTCCACAGCACGCATTTGTCCCATTCGCCCGCTCTAGCAAGGAAAAACCCGCTTGCACCGCTCCCAGCCTCGGTTTGAAGCCTCTAAGCCGGAAAAACCTTACTACAACTCCCCGGACGTGCTCCACAGCACGCATTTGCCCCATTCACCCACTCTAGCAAGGAAAAAACCGCTTGCACCGGTCCCAATCTCCGTTTGAAACCATCTAAGCAGGAAAAACCTTACTACAGCTCCCCCCGTCTGCTCCACCGTTCATGCCCCACCCCTATCTGGCCCCGCCTGCCCGCTGCCCCAGAAAAAGTTGTCCTTTCTTATATTCGCGAGCGCTGCCGAGTACTATAAAAAGGCACCCCCGGAATCGTGGAATCCTGCACAGGTATTCCAACAGCATTCGATTCCAGTGGTGCCTGTCATACTGCATTAAGCCAACCGTTAACCAGGGGCAGTCTGGCCCGCCTCCTTACAAATCGCTCTTGCCCTTACCCTCTCCGCGCGATGCGGTATTCGCCCGGGGTCATGCCGATGTTTTTCTTGAACAGCTTGAAGAAATTGCTCTCGCTGCTGTAGCCCACTTTATGCATGATCTCGATGACGCTGTCCTCCTCCTGCTCCAGCAGCTTCATCGCCACCGCCAGTCTCACCTGGTTCATATAATCAGCCACGGACAGAGATTCGCTGCTGCGGAAATACCGGCCCAGGTAGGCCGAGGACATTTTCATAATAGCGGCTATGCTTTGCAGGCTTAAATTGGGATCGGTATAATTCAGCTGCACAATCTCCTTGACCGCCTCGACCAGGAAATTCTGCTTGCCCGTCTTGACGTTATTGCGCTCATTGACCAGCTCTTCGAGAACATGCTCGATCTGCTCTCGGATATCCTCCAGCGTTTCCTGCTCCAGAATCAGGTTCGTATAGCGCTTCAGCTTGCTCATAACGGTCTGCACATGCTGAATGTTCAGCTCCCGGATGGTTTGGTGGATGACCATAATAACCTGCAGCACAGCAAAATCGATCTGCTCGATATGAAGGCCCTTGATCCACACCATCCAATCATCCAGCCTGGCTTTCATCATAGGAAGATCATTGCTGCGGATGCTCTCAGAGAGACGCTTCTCCAGATCAAGGGGGATCTGCTCGTTTGCCTCGCCGGCTTCCGCCGCATACAGCTCTGGCGTAATCAACGCCTGCTTGCCCAGGACCATCCGGTGAAGGGAATAAAATTGAAGCTGCTCATACTGCCGCGTCAGCAGCTTGTAATCATTGAAAGGCTGGCCCACGACGATGGTCAGCGTGAGCTTGTAATAACCGCTGACCGTATCCTGGATCAGCCGAAGCCGCTCAAGCAGCGCGGAGTCCGGCTGTGCTCCGACCTGAGGATGGCGAATCAGCAGGACCAGATGGTCGCTTGCCATATCCACCGCCGGATCGGCATCATGCGAAGCGATGATCTCTTCCACGATGTTGGTCACGGCGAATTTGACCAGCTTCTGTTCCCGTTCATTGCGGGAATCGCGGAATTTGGCGTAATCGTCAATTTTTAGCAGGCAAAGCACAAAGGTGGAGTCGGCATCCAGCCCCCGATCCTGGCAGTACTCCTCATATTCGCTCCTGGATATGCCGGGACTGTCCATCAGCCAGCGCTTCAGAAAATAATGATGCCGCACGTCACGGCTCGCTTCGCGGTCATTGCGGAGAAGACTCATGGTCGTCTGCATATCCTCATAGACGAAGGACAGATAGCCCAGCTCATCCCTGCTGCCGCTCACCCGCTCGCGGTCAGGCGTCGGTGGAAGATTCAGCTGATTCATCAGCTTGCCGACCGGCTTGTACAGCTTTATTGAAGCAAATGCGGCAACAAACAACGAAATCGCCACAAATAAAAGCAGAACCACAAGGGAGAACGTCCCGATGGCATTGATTTTGCCAAAAACGGCATCATAGGGCTGAACACTGACGATTTTCCAGCCATTCACCTTGGAGGTGAGATAGTTGACGATCTGCTTGCCCTGCGCCGTCTTGGCGATAAAATAACCCGAGGGCGCCTCGACATCCAGCAGCCTGCCGTTGAGCTCCTGCATAATGCTGTCGTCCGGGGCCGCCTGCTCGCGGGGACTGAATTGATTGCCCTGCGAATCGATAATGAAGGCATAACCTGACGAATTATCGCCCAACTCGTTGATCATGCGGATATTATCGAACATCCAGGAGGACTTCACATTCAGCATCAGAATACTCTGGCTGGACGAATAGTCGCCAGCCGAGCTGTAGATCAGCAGCGATAATACCGAGCCTTTGCCTGCGCCGTCCTCTTCCGACATGGGCTGGAGCGTAAGCTTGGGGAACGTCCGGTTCTTTTCTAAAAACGCTTTCAAAATATTATAAGGCTCCTTCGCGCCGCAGCTGATCGGCGAAAGAAAGGTGGTCGAATAATAGCATTTATTTGAGCTGTTATAGATCGCAATGGAGCTGAGATAAGGATTGGAGATCAATATCCGGTCCATCTTCTCCAGCTTATTGTAGAATTGGAACATATCGAGGGAGGGACTGTTCAATAACGAGATGATATCGCGGTCATTAAAGGTGGATACGGTCAGATTCGTAACCATTTCATTCAGGTTGTCGATATTGTAGTTGATTTGGCTGAGAACCTTGTGGTTGGCGTCCTGCTGAAGCTCAAGAGCGGTGTTCCGCGAGAAGGCATACAGGACGCTGCAGAAGATCAGCAGCAGGGGCACGATAAGCAGGATGGTTGTGAAGAAGATGCGTTTGAAATAATTGCGTGAACGATAGAGCGCAAACAAGCCCATGGGGATGCCCCTCCCTCTTTTGTATGCGATAATGCCGCCATTATATCACGAAGCAGGTTTGCGGGACGAGTGTATCTGTCGGAATAGGCGGTGAGTACAAATAATTGCAAGAAGAGAACGGATCTCATCGTCTTCTGACGGCAAAAAATGCTTCTTCCCACAGACCTTATCGACATTTTCAGAGTGAAGCTTAATACCAAAGAGTTGAAAAAGGCCGGATTATGCGATATGGAACTCGCGTAATCCGGCCTTTCTGCTGTACTCAGGGAGCCTCGATGTCTCTTCCATTTGGCCGCCCGCTAACGCCTGCCCGCAATCTCCCCGAGCAGCAGCTCCGTTACTTCGGCTACGCTCATGGAGCCGAGGTCGCCCTCTCCCCGCTTGCGGACTGCCACAGAGGCTGTCTGCTGCTCCTGCTCGCCCAGCACCAGCATATAAGGAACCTTCTGCAGCTGCGCTTCCCGGATTTTATACCCGAGCTTCTCGCTCCGCAGGTCCGCCTGGGCACGAATACCCGACCGTTCAAGCTGTCGCTTTACCTCTACCGCATAATCCGAAAACACATCGGACACGGGCAGCAGCTTCACCTGTATGGGAGCCAGCCAGAGCGGAAACGCCCCGGCGTAATGCTCTGTAAGAATGCCGATAAAGCGGTCGATGGAGCCGTACACAGCCCGGTGAATGACAACCGGACGATGCTTCTGGTTATCCTCTCCGATGTAATTCAGATCGAATTTCTCCGGCATCTGAAAATCCAGCTGAACCGTTGCGCACTGCCAGCTGCGCCCAAGCGCATCCAGAATATGAAAATCGATTTTCGGCCCGTAGAAAGCCCCGTCGCCTTCATTCAGCCGGTACTGGATTCCACGATCCTCGAGCACACTGCGCAGGGCTGATTCCGCTGCTTCCCACAGCTCGGCAGAACCCATGGAGTCCTCCGGTCTTGTCGACAGCTCCAGCCTGTAATCGAACCCGAACACCCTGTAGAAGCGGTCAATCAAAGCAAGAACGGCATTTATTTCTTCCGCAATCTGGTCGGGCCGCACAAACAGATGCGCGTCATCCTGGCAGAACGTCCGCACCCGCATCATTCCGTTCAAAGCTCCCGAGAACTCGTGACGATGCACCTGTCCGAATTCGGAGATCCGGATGGGAAGCTCCCGATAGGAGCGCAGGGCGTTTTTGAAGATCAGCATATGTCCCGGGCAGTTCATCGGCTTGAGCGCGAATCTAGTTTCGTCCACCTCGGTAAAATACATATTCTCATGATAATGGTCCCAGTGGCCGGATTCCTCCCACAGCCGCTGATTCATCATGAGCGGCGTACGGACCTCCTCGTAGCCTTCCTGCCGCTGCTGCCTGCGCGAGAATTCCTCCAGCTCGTTACGGATAATCATCCCGTTCGGCAAATAAAACGGCATTCCCGGAGCCTCCTCGGAAAACATGAACAATTCCAGCTCCCTGCCAAGCTTGCGGTGATCGCGTTTCTTCGCTTCCTCAAGCCGCTGCAGATGCTCGTCAAGCTCCGTTTTCTTCACAAAAGCCGTTCCGTACACCCGCTGGAGGACGCTCTTGCTGGAGTCGCCCCGCCAATAGGCGCCAGCCACGCTCTGCAGCTTGAAGGCACGGATCAGGCCCGTTGATGGCAGATGCGGGCCCCGGCACAGATCGAAAAATTCACCCTGATCATAGATCGAAATGACGGCAGCCTCCGGCAAATCGCGAATCAGCTC
The DNA here is from genome assembly GCF_056269365.1 of Paenibacillus sp. JT22N12. NCBI lineage: Bacteria > Bacillati > Bacillota > Bacilli > Caryophanales > Paenibacillaceae > Paenibacillus > Paenibacillus sp. JT22N12. The sequence goes on from NZ_JBWDNU010000005.1 coordinate 311,144, forward strand.
CAGCTTGTACGGATCATCAAGCTCTCCGAAAATCCGCAGCGCTTCGGTCCTTGATACTTCCCGCCGGGTAATCGGCAGATCCTCCTGCGCGATCCGCTTCATCTCTTCCTCGATGGGTCCCAGTTCATCGACGGAAAGCGGCTTCGCCAAATCCATGTCGTAATAGAAGCCGTCTTGAATGACTGGCCCGATGCCAAGCTTTACCGCTTCCTGCCCATATAAGCGCCTGATGGCCTGGGCCATCAGATGGGCCGCGCTGTGCCGGTAGACAGCCAGGCCGTCCTCGCTCGCCAGTGTGACAATTTCCAGAGCACAGTCTTCGACAAGCGCTGTGTCCAGATCGACAAGCCGGCCGTCTACCCGGGCGCACGCGGCGCTTTTCCGCAAGCTCGGGCTGATCGCTTCGGCAACCTGCAGAGCCGTGGTTCCCTGCTCCACCTCTCGTATTTTCCCATCCTGCATCCTTACTTGAACCCGCTTCATTGCCATTCTCCTTCTCCTCCTTTTCTCCGGTATTTTCGTTTATGTGAACGCAAAAAAACGCCTCCATCCCTGGAAAGGGACGAGTGCGTTCAAGCTCGTGGTTCCACCCTCATTCGATCCGCCTCCAGCTGCGCCATATGCGCTGCTTAAACAAGGCAGGATCCTCATTGATGCATCCGGTAACGGGGATGATTCGGTCTCGTCTACTAACGGCTGCTGTCATTCGCAGCGGGTTCGATGCCACGGCTACAAAGGGGTAATTCCACATCCGGTCACCGGGGAGCTCTCAGCCTTGACTCCTTCTCTGGACAGTCCGTTACGTTGAACCATGTCTTTGATTATCGCCTCATATTCAATTTCCCACAGTATAATGAATTGGCGATACGCGGTCAAGCACAAATTCAAACGACATTCCCAAAATGTGCGGTCATGCAGGTTATACGCCTTTCAGACCGATCAGGGCAATCACTGAAGATAGAAGTCTCATGGACCGCTTCCGCTTCGTTTCAATCCACATCCAGGCACTGCTATCGATTTTTTTGAGCTCACGATTACGCAGTTTCATCTGTTCTTCATAGAAAAAGGGATGATTGATCATCAGCTCCACTTTCCTTCCGTTTATCGTATTTGAGCTCATTATAAATAAAAAAGTATGACAACAGAGTGTCATACTTCATCATATCGGGCTAACATATTTTCAATTTTCTTTTTCATCCGGCGCCTCAGCGAGGGCGGTTCGAGAACGACCACATCCTCGCCGAAGCTCAGCAGCCTTTCCATCAGCCAATCGGTATCGATAGCCTGGGCAATCGTCAGCGTAAGCGTGCCGTCTTCATTGAACCTTTTCTCGTCCAGATAAAATTCATCCAGCACCCTGGCGAGCGGGCCTGCCGAGAAATGGATGACCGCATAATCGACCTGCTCCTGAACATCTCCGCCGCCGGAGAAAATATCTTCGGTGGGAACGTTGTGACGGCGTTCGAACAATTCCGGCAGGGCAGCAAGCTCCGACATTCTCGGCAGCTTGAAAACCCGATAGTCGCTGCGCGAACGGCAGAATCCGTATAAATACCAGGAATCGTATTTCAGCAGCAGGCTGACAGGCTCAACGGTCCGCTCCATTCGCTCATCCTTGGCACTCATATAATAAAATCGGACAAGCTGGCCGGCGTTAATCGCTGATCGCAGAGTTCGGAGAATTTCATTGTAAGCCCTCCAGCTTCCCAGATCCATCGTCAGGCTCGGAGTACGGCTATTCTTGCTCTGAACGGTCTTCAACCGATGAATCGTCTGCTGTGCCCGGTCATCCTGGAATACGGTTGCCGTACTGTTTAGAAGGGTGATCAAGGAGGCGATATCGTCGGAACCGAGCAGGCTTTTGTCCATCTTGTATTCTTTAATGATCCCATACCCGCCGTTCACGCCCTGATAGGATACGACGGGAATGCCTGCCGCGCAGATAGCCTCTATGTCCCGGTAAATGGTCCTTTGCGAAACGCCGTATTTGTCCGCCAATTCCGATGCCGAGACCACCTCATTATTCAGCAGCGCATATGTAATGGATATTAGCCTCTCCAGCTTCATGAATGGATCACCGCCTTTGTCCGATATGCGCATATTTGGATTCCAGGCTGTCAATATGCTGTTTTACTTCAATCCAATTTGCAGCACGCAATACCAGGTCGTTAGTAACACCGGCGATCAGGGCCGGATGACGATCTTCAGTGTCGTTTCCTTCTCCTTGCTGCACAGCCTCATCGCTTCTTCCATTTGATCCAGCTCCAGAACATGCGAAATGATCTTGTCCCCGGGTATGACCCCTGCTTTCATATACTCCAGAACCATCGGCAGGTATATGCCGGGGCTGGCATAACTTGCGCGGAGCTGCAGCTTGCGGACGTGAAAATCGTTGACGTCCAGCTCGATCTTCTCGTCCCCCGAAGCGCCGAACCCGATATAGGAGATGATGCCCCCGAAGGCCAGCAGCGGGAGCGCATCTCCCAGGAAGTGCGCAGGCGCTGTCGTCAGCACGCGGTCGAATTTCTTATGCAGATCAGTCCGCTCGCTCAGCGGCCCATCGACAACAAGGACCTCCGCCCCGAGCTCCTTCGCCACCTCCAGACGCTTGCTGTTGCCGGATCGGCCGATGCAGACGACCTGGACCGCGCCGCTGCGCAGTGCCAGCGGAATCGCCATCAGCCCGATCGGTCCCGGTCCGATGATGCAGACACGCGAGCCCAGCTCGATGCCGGCCGTCTTCACCATGTCCAGCGAGACGCCTGCCGGCTCCGCCAGGCAGGCCACCTCCGGCGAGAGCCCCTCATATGGAACGACGCAGCAGGCGGGAACCGTCATATATTCGCTGAACCCCAGGGCCGGGCGGCCCCAAAAATGCGGCGCGCTGCGGCAAAGATCGACCCTGCCGTTGCGGCATACTTCACATTGACCGCAGAAGCTCGACGATTCCAGCACGACCTTCTGTCCAACCTGCAGGCCGTCGCAGCCGGGTCCCAGCTTCTCGATAACGCCGGCGACCTCGTGGCCGAAGGACTGCCACTCCTTCGCTTTGCTCTCAGCCGCGAACAGATCCGAACCGCAGATGCCGCATGCCTCGACCCGGATGAGCACTTCTTTGGCCGGCGGCTCCTCCGGCATGCTGACCCGTCTGATCTCGGTCTGCCATGGTGCCTTCAAATACGCGCTTCTTATTTCCATATTTACACTCCCCCCACTGCAACCGTTGGATGCAGGCTTGCCGCTGCCCGGTTGTCAGTAACTGCAACCGTTGGATGCAGGCTTGCCGCTGCCCGGTTGTCAGTAACTGCAACCGTTGGATGCAGGCTCGCCGCTGCCCGGTTGTCAGTAACTGCAACCGCTGGATGCAGGCTCGCCGCTGCCCGGTTGTCAGATGAACTGTCATCTCCGCAGAGTTTTTTTGAAGCGCTTACAGCTTCACTGACTCTGCTTACCCTCATTTTACACTTCCAGTCCGTCACTTGTCCTTTGTAATATTGTTCAGCGGACTGGAAATGCCGGATCAGGACAAAGCAGGCGAAAGCCGGCTAACCGCCGGCCACCGCTCCGAACTGATTCGTGAACATTGTAAAATAGATTCCCCGCCGCCCCATCAGCTCCGAATGGGAGCCGCTCTCCACGATTGCGCCGCGGTCGACGACCATAATGGTATCCGCATCGCGGATCGTATTGAGGCGGTGGGCGATGAGGAAGCTGGTCCGCCCCCGCAGCACGCCCCGCAGCGCGTCCTGAATATGCAGCTCTGTCCGCGTATCGATGCTGCTGGTCGCCTCATCGAGAATAAGTATAGACGGATCGGCCAATATAACCCGCGCAATCGCCAGCAATTGGCGCTGGCCCTGGCTCAAATTGCCGCCGTTCTCGGTTAGCGGGGTATCGTAGCGCAGCGGCAGCCTGGCGATGAAAGCTGCTGCATTGGCCAGCTCTGCGGCGCGCTCTACCTCACTGTCGGAGGCATCCGGCTTGCCGTACTTGATATTGTCCTTGATCGTGCCGGAGAACAGATACGTGTCCTGAAGCACGATGCCGAACGCCCGGCGCAGGCTGTCCTTCGTATAGTCGCGGATATCGCGCCCGTCAATCCGGATGGAGCCTTCCGTAACATCGTAAAATCGCGTGATCAGATTCACGACTGTCGTCTTTCCCGCTCCCGTAGGGCCAATGAAAGCAGTGCTCGTTCCTTCTGCCGAGTCGAAGCTGACGTTCTTCAGAATCGGCACGTCGGCTCGGTAGCCGAACGATACATTGTCGAAGACGACATGTCCCCGCGGGTTCGTAAGGGGCACCGCACCCGGCGGGTCCTCCGGCTCCTCTTCCTCGTCAAGCACCTCGAATACCCGCTCCACGCCGGCAACACCCGACTGCAGCACATTGAACAGATTGGCAATATCCGTGAGCGGACGAACGAACTGGCGCGAATAGCTGAGAAAACTGGCGATCACCCCGACCGTAATATGGCCGTTCACCGCCAGGATACCGCCGACAAGAGCCACTGCGGCGAAGCCGATATTGTTGATGACGTTCATGATCGGCATCAGAAAGCCCGCACGGATCTGCGCCTTGATGCCGACCTCGCACAGCTCGGCATTCACCTCGTCGAACTCGGAGATCGCTTTTTCCTCGCGGTTGAACGCCTTGACGATGTGGATGCCGGAGATCGTCTCCTCCACATGGCCGTTCAGCCTTCCAAGGCGGTTCTGCTGCTCCTTGAACAGCGGTCCTGTCGAGCGTGCGATCGCGCGCGTCAGCAGGAAAACGCCGGGCACTGTAATCAGACTCGCCAGCGTCAGCCACGGGCTGAGGACGATCATCATTACAAGCGAACCGACAAGCGCGACCGAGCCCGTCATGACCTGGACGGCGGACTGGGCCACCGTATTGCTGACATTGTCGATATCATTGGACATGCGGCTCATCAGATCGCCGTGCGTTCGGGTATCGAAGAAGCGGATGGGCAGCTTCTGCAGTTTGCCGAACAGCGATGTCCGCAGTCGCCCGACGATACGCTGCGCCACGCCGGCCATCAGCCAGCCCTGCAGAAAAATCAGCCCGCCATCCGCAAGATAGGAAACAACAAGCGCAATCAGCGCAACTTGAAGGAGGCTGAAATCGACCTGCCCGACCGCCTTCCCGCCCCCTGCGCCGGACATCGCATCTACAGCCATCCCGATAAGATAAGGACCGGTCAGCGTAATGAGGGCATCAACCAGGATAATGGCGAAGATAACGGTAAGCCGCTTTCGCTCGCTGCCGACATACGTCCACATCCGCTTCAACGTCGCGGCCAGGTTTTTGGGCTTAACGACCGGGCCGCCTCTGCGTCCGGCGCCGAAGCCGCCCCGTCCCGCCATTCCTATCGGCGGGGGAGGAGGGGCAGGCGTACCAGCCTGCGGCTCGCGGCGTTCATTCTCCTCACTGCGTTCAGACACTGGCATCCACCTCCTGCCCGGCCTGCGACCGGTAAATTTCCTGATACGCCCTGCAGCTTCTCATCAGCTCGTCATGCTTGCCCGTGCCGACGATCTCCCCGTTGTCGAGAACGACGATCTGGTCGGCGTCCATGACGGACGTAATGCGCTGGGCGATCAGCAGACATGTCAGCCCTTCGGCATAACGCTTCAGCGCCTCCTTGATCTTCGCCTCCGTCGCCGCGTCGACGGCGCTCGTGCAATCGTCGAGAATGAGGATCGACGGCTGCCGCACAAGCGCCCTGGCGATCGACAGCCGCTGCTTTTGCCCGCCCGACAGATTGACGCCGCCCTGGCCAAGCTTCGTCTCGTACCCCTCGGGGCATTTCAGAATGAACTCTTCCGCCTGCGCCATCCTCGCCGCCCGCTCCAGCTCCTCCTGAGAGGCATCCTCCTTGCCCCAGAGCAGATTCTCGCGGATCGTTCCCGTGAACAGCACGGTTTTCTGCGGAACAATGGCAATTTTCTCCCTCAGCCGCGCCGGCTCGATCGCGCTCACGTCTTCCCCGCCGACCTCCACCGATCCGGAATCCGCATCATAGAATCGCGGAATGAGGCTGACGAGCGTGCTTTTGCCCGAGCCGGTGGAGCCGATGATGCCGATGGTCTCTCCGGGAAGGCAGTCAAGCGTAATGTTCCGCAGCACGGCTTCCTTGCCCACATAGGCAAAGGATACGTCCTTGAACTCGACGCTTCCGGTCGCCTTCGGCGCGCGCGGCTGTTCCTCTTTCCAGGCCATCGCATCCTGCTCCGCGAAAACCTCGCCGATCCGTTCCGAGGAAGCCTTGGCCCTGATGAACATATTGAATACGTTGGAGATCATCATCAGGGAAAACAGAATCTGCGTCATGTAGTTGATGAAAGCAATGATATGGCCGACCTGCATCTGGCCTTGATCGACGCGGATGCCCCCGATCCAGATGACGGCAACGATGCCGAGGTTGACCGACAGCATGATGCCGGGACTGAACAGCGCCATTGTCCGCATGGCGCGGGTGGAGGCGGTCTGATAGCCCCTGTTGACCTCGTCGAACTTGTCGACCTCGTAATCGAACCGGTTAAACGCCTTGACGACGCGGACGCCGGAGAGATACTCCCTGGAGAGTCCATTGACCCGGTCGAGCGCCGTCTGCACCCTGGCAAATCGCGGGAAGCCGATCCGCATATTGGAGACGATCAGCACCGCCACAATCGGGACGACGACAATCAGCACAACCGACAGCGGCGGATTAAGCCGCACGGCCATGATCAGGCTTCCCAGGCAGACAAGCGGGGCTTTGACAAAAATACGCATCAGCCCGTTCGTAAAATTCTGAATCTGCGTGACATCGTTGGTCAGCCGGGTGACCAGCGAAGCGCGGTCGAACTTGTCGATGCTGTTGAAGGATAAGGATTGGATTTTGCGGAACAGATCCGAGCGGAGCTTCGTGCCGAAATTTTGCGATACATGACTGGAGATGATGTTGCGCATGGACGCACCCACTGCGCCTGCTGCCGTGACAAGCAGCATATAGCCGCCGAACTGCAGCACGTAATCCATCTGCTTGTTCGCGACGCCCTCATCGATGATGCGCGACATCAGCAGAGGCTGCAGCAGATCGCAGAAAGCTTCCAGCATGAGGAAAAGAAGAGCAGCGAAAAAAGGCTTGCCGAATTGGCGGAAGTAAGGTTTCAGAAAGCTCACTTTAGAGGACTCCCTTGCCGTTGTGTATAATCCTCCAAATTATATCACATCGCAAAGCGGATACGTCCCTCACAAAATTTGATTCGGTCATTCATTTAATGAATGAGTGATTTAAGAAATGCAGGCTTCCCCGAAGCCGCCTGTTCGACGGATCTTTCCCTGCCCGTTCCACGCGCTGCACGCCGCTTCAATCCCGCAGATGTATTTTGGGAATACCTTTGGAATTTCCTATGTTAAACTACAAGTAATGATGGTTAGAGGGATGTGGCATGAAATGGAAATCCGGGAACTGCATGGAGATGAACAAGCTCCGATGGATTTGCTGCTGTTGGCGGATCCGTCCCGCAAACTCGTTGACGAGTATATCCGAAGAGGGCAATGCTTCGTCGCAGAATTGAATGATGGGATCGCAGGCGTCTATGTGCTGCTGCCAACGAGGCCGGAAACCGTCGAGATCGTAAATATAGCCGTTGATGAGAGCAAGCAGGGTCAAGGGATAGGCAGGCGGCTGGTAAACCATGCCATTCAGCAGGCCAGGATCCACGGTTACAAGACGATTGAAATCGGAACTGGAAATTCAGGGATCGGGCAGCTTGCGCTTTACCAGAAATGCGGGTTCCGGATAACCGGAGTGGACAGGGACTTCTTCATCAGACATTACACGGAAGAGATATTCGAGAACGGAATACAGGTAGTGGACATGATACGGTTGGCGCAGGATCTGTAGGGTAGGGTTCAGTTCAAAAAACCACATAAAAATGCCTCCGAATCCACTTCTTAAGCGGGACGGAGGTTCCTGGACAAATGAGAGCTGCTGCTGCGGTTTTTTTTCTATTCATTCCACTTTGACAAAGAACTGACTCTTTGAGGTCGGGAGCCTACTCATGCCTCACCCAGCCTGATCCATCGGTGGCAGAGCCGCTCAATCAAATGCAGGTCATGACTGATCAGAAGCAGACCGAGCTTCCGCTCGCGCGCAATCGCAAGCACCGCATGCCAAATCTGCGCTTGCGTAACGGCATCCAGCATAGTGGTCATTTCGTCGGCGATCACAAAGTGGGTCTTGCTGCCCAATGCTCTGGCGATGCAAATACGCTGCAGCTCTCCTCCGGACAACTCATTGGGCCATCGCTTCAGCCAGGCCTTCTCAATGCCCAGCTCCTGCAGATAGGCCGGCTCTGGTTCGCCCGCCTCTGCAAGAATGCGATGGATGCGCCACCTCGGATTGACGGCCCGCTCCGGATGCTGGAACACCAGCTGAACCGGATGATAGCCGCTGCGGGGCAGCTCTTGACCGTCAAGCGTTATGGCTCCTTCTTCCGGCTTCTCATAACCGGCCAGAATCCGGCCAATCGTTGTCTTGCCGAATCCGCTCGGACCGACAAGACCGACGATTTCACCGGATTGAACCGCTACTTCAAGACTTCGGAAAAGCCATGGTCCCTTGCCGTAGCGAAAACCGAGACCTTCTCCCTTAAGAAGCATGAAAGCACCTCACGGATCCGCCGCGCAGATCCCGCATATCAGGTCCGTCATCCATGCATGCTGAAGTGGCCGCCTCACAGCGAGGGGCGAACAGACACCCTGGCGGCAGATTGTCAGGTCCGGGCTGGGCGCCGGGAAGCGGCAGGAAGCCGTTCTGCGGCAGCGCCTGCCAGAGCGCCTTGCTATATGGATGCCGCAGCTGCGCTCCATTGCCGGCGAAATCCGCAGCCAAGGCGATTTCAACGGTTGTTCCGGCATAAAAGACCGCAACCCGGTCGGCAATCCGGAGCGCCGCTTCGATATCATGCGTAATGAGCAGCACCGCGCAGCCCTCATCGGCCAATTCCCTGAATGTAGCCAAGGCTTCCGCCATATCGTCCGGATGCATGCCCGGCGTTGGTTCGTCCGCAACGATAAGCCGGGCGCCGCTGATTGTCGCTGTCGCCACCAATACCCGGCGGGCCATTCCGCCGGATAATTGAAAAGGGTACAGCCGCTCAGTCTGTTCGGCAAGCCTGTAACGTTTGAATATGGCCCGCTGCGCAGCCAGCGGCTCCGGGCCGGCAGCCGTCGTTCTTACTTGCGCTCCGACCTTTATGAGCGGATCCAGATGATTCACCGACTGCGGCACAAGCGCAATTTCTTTGCCCCGCAATGTATTCAGCCGCTCGGCGGACATTGTTCTCCCGTCATAGCGGATCGTTCCCGACATCCGGGCATTCTCCGGCAGAATGCCCATAATGGCGTGAGCGAGCAAGCTTTTGCCGGAACCGCTCGAACCGATGATGGCCATGACTTCTCCTGCTTCCACCTTCAAATGCAGGCCCGTGATGGGCTGAACCGAATGCTGACCCAGCCCGCCGCCGTCATATTGCGTGAAAGAAACAGAGAGATTATCGACCTCGAGCAATGCCATATTGGCTTTCACCCCGCATTCCAATGAATTATTCATGTGCGCGACGCGGATCAAGCAGCGTTCGCAAATGGTCACCAAGACGGTCGAACGAGCGGACGATCACGAGCAGTCCAAAACCCGGAAATACCGCCAGCCACCACATGCCCGTTGACAAGTACCGCATCGCTTCCGATAATATAATGCCGATTGCCGGCTGATGAGGCGACAGCCCCAACCCAAGAAATGTAATAGAGGCCTCGTGCAATATCGCATGCGGAAACAACAGCATGAGACCCACGAGCAGCTGCGGAACAAGATGCGGAATGAGATGCCGCGAAGCCACCCACCAGCTCGATTTCCCCAGATGCCTGGACACCTGAATGAATTCGGCGGATCGCAGCTGCAGCACTTCGGCGCGGATAATCCGCGAGAGACCCGGCCAGTGGGTCAAGGCAACGCCGATAATGACCCCTTTAATGCCGCCGCCGCATACAAAGGCGATAAGAATGAGAGACACCAGATGCGGAACGCTCAGAAACAGATCAATCAGCCATGACAGGATCCGGTCCGCTGTTTTCCCCAGGGTAGCGGCAGCCAGCCCGACAGCGGTGGCGATAATGACACTGCAGACAGCGGCGATCATGCCTACGCCGATACTGAGCGCCAGCCCCTTGATCGTGCGGACAAACATATCCCTCCCCAGCCAATCCGTCCCGAAGGGATGCAGCAGCGAAGGCGGTAAATTCCGGATTTCCAGATTCGTTGCAAGCTGCCCGTCCCCCAGCAGCATGGCAAGAATCCCGATCGCGACAAGAAGAGCCGAGAGACAAACAGCCCATGCTAACGCCCGTTTCCGCCGATTGACCCGGAAACGAAATGCCGGGTTCCCGGCAGGCTGAACCAGATTTTCCATCATAGCGCCCTGCCTTCCCGGACCCGCGGATCAATTACTTTATACAGCAGATCCGCGATCGTATTGCCTGTAAAGACGAACAGCGAGCTGCACAGGACAAGTCCCATAAGCAGCGGAACATCCCCTCTTAAACCCGCCTCAACCGTCGCTTGTCCAAGGCCCGGGTACGAAAATACCTGCTCTGCCAGCACGGCGCCTCCGAACAATTCGCTGAAGGAGGTGAACTGCAGGGTGACGGCCGGCAGGGCAATATTGCGCAGACCATGCCTTCGCACCAGTCCGAATCCCCTCTCCCCTCTGGCTCTGGCAAACCGTACATAATCGCTCTCCAGAACATCGATCAGCTTCTGCCTGGTATGCAGCGCGATTGGCGCAATTCCGATGATGCTAAGGGTCAGCGCAGGCAGAATGATATGCCGGATGCGATCCGCGAGCGTAACCTGCTCCGCAAGAACGCCTGCGGGTACGCCGAGTCCGATCGGAAACCACCCGAGCCAAACGGAGAAAAACATGAGCAGCAGCAGTCCCAGCCAGAATGTCGGTGTGGACGCCAGCGTATAGCAGTACCACTGAATGAGGCGGTCCATCCAAGAATTTCTTTTCATCGCCGCTATTACACCGGCTGTAAATCCTGTAATTCCGGAGAGCAGCCAGGCTATCGCCATCAGCGCGGCGGAATTCAGGAACCGCTCGCGGATAACCTCCGCCACCGGTTCGCGGAATATCATCGAGGTGCCGAGGTCGCCGCGGAGCAGAGCCGAGCCCCAACGGGCAAACTGCTCCGCAGGCGGCTTATCCAGCCCCCAATAAGCGGAAATGCTTTGGCGCTGCTCAGGCCCGACACGCATGACATCCGATCCAATGTAAGCCTGAACCGGGTCGATTGGCGAGAGACTGACAAGCGTGAACGAAACGATGCTGACAGCAGCCAGAAGCGTCGCCAGACGAACCAGCTTCAGCCCCAGATACGCACCCAAATTGCGTGTCATGACCAACCCTCTTTTCCACTAATTGTTCCATTTCCATTCTTCGATATTATCCGTGATCGGCCAGCCATGCCCGTGCGGTTGGATACGCTGCTTGCCGATGTCCAGCTTGTCGTTTACGAGATACAGATGATCGATATTCACAAGCCACGCCCATGGCGCGTCCCCGAGCGAGCTGAGTCCCGTCTTTCCATCCCACTGCGCATTCTTCCAATATTTCAAAGCCTCATCTTCGTTCGTTGCGCGAAGAGCCTGGTTCATCCAATCATCTACCACCGGATTGCTGTAATAACCGGCGTTGTAATAATCAACTCCCCGATACGTGCTGCTGTACAGGTTGTACATTTCCAGGGGATCGTGGCTGCCCCAGCCGAACATCACAGCGTCGGCATGCATTCTTTTATCAATATCGTCCCAGCTCTTCCCTTCCACATTCATATGAATGCCGGCAGGCTTGACCATATCCGCAGCAGCGAGAGCAAGCGATTGGTGGGCAATATCTCCGGATGGATAAAGAAGATTGAACTCAGCCTTGAGCGAACCCTTCTCGGCAATCCCGTCACCGTCTGTATCCGTCCATCCCGCATCGCTCAAAATGGTCTTCGCTTCATTCACATCGGCGTCTTTGATTACGATTTGATCATTCCCCCAGGGAAGTCCGTCGTTGGCCGAGTAAGCGGGCGAGCCATAGCCTTCCAGAATCCCCTCAACCAGCGCGCTCCGGTCGATGGCCACATTAACCGCCTTGCGGATGGCAATATCCGCGGTTACATCGTTGCCGATTGGATTGCCGTCCTTGGTATGGCTGCCAGACGGAACATAGGGGAACAGGATGCCCCGGTTATCGACGGTTTTGATATCCTCAAGACGCATGCCCGCTGCCGTTTCCTTGCTGTAGGAGGACGGGATATAGGCCACATCGACCTTGCCTGATTTGGCAGCCCCAAACGCTGCATCTTCACTCAGAAACAAAAACGTCATTCGTTTGAAATACGGCTTCGCGCCATAATAATCGGGATTCGCTTCGGCGATGACCTGCTGGCCTTTATCCCACTGCACAAATTTATACGGCCCCGATCCAATGGGGAGCTCCGCGTAGTCTTTTCCGTATGCGTGTTTGGGAACGATACCGGTTGAAACAAGAAGAGAAACAAAAGTAGATTGCGGCTCCTTGAGTGTGAAGATGACGGTACCCTGCCCTTCGGACTGCACGCTCTTCAAATTGGTCAGATCAATGGCGGAGCCGTTCCCGGCCGCCGTATCAAAGGTGAATTCAACATCTTCTGCCGTAAGCGGCTTGCCGTCGGTAAAAACAACATTGGACCGCAGCTTCACCGTCCATACCGTACCATCTTCACTCACCTCATAGCCGGTTGCCAGATCATTCTCAATGCGCAGATCATCGTCCCGCTTCAGCAGTGTGCTCTGAAACAGCGGTGAACCGTAGCGCCCCCAACCTGTCGTTGGATCAAACCCGGTTTCCGGTTCCGCGCCAACAGCCAATATTAATTCGTCTTTGCCGGTGTTCCCGCTCTCCTTGGGGGATGACGAGCAGCCCACAAGCAGAAGTCCGGTAATCATCATCGCCAATATCGAATAAACCCCGATCTTCCTCACGTTTCTCCCACTCCATCCCATCGATTTTATATGTGGCACGTTTTTAGTAAATTGTAGCACAATAAAAAAAGGGAATCACTCCCTTTTTCACCGAAATGCTCAAAAATATTGGAATATTCCAACAAAAAAACGACCGCCCCTTTTTGGGACGATCGCATATTCTGGTTTTTATTTATGATCATGAATCTCTAAGCCTTGTTCCTCCGCATAAGTAACAGAAAGCTCGGCATAATGTACGCCTTTTTGTACTTGTATCTGATGATGGAGCGTGCGAAGCCCCGATAAGCGGCCCCGAACGACGATGACCTCCAGGCACTGGTTATGGTTCAGGTGAACATGCATCGTGGATATAATGTCGTGGTGGAACCGGTGCTGGAGCTCTGTCAGTAGAAGAGGGAGATCCCGGATATGATGGTCGTATACCATGACTATGGTTCCGGCAACATGCGCATCGGATGGAAGCTTCGCAGGATCCAGCATCGCTTTTCTGGCCATATCCCGAATCGCTTCGGACCGGTTCGTATAGCCTTGTTCCTCAATATAATGATCGAACTGCTCGATTAATGGAGCCGGAAACGCCACTCCGAACCGGATCAGTTCTTCCTTGTCTGCCATAAAACCACCCTGCCCTGCCTTCATTTCACTAAATTGTATCATAGGCGATATGAAATGAAAAATGCATCCGATGGGGCAGCATCAGACCGGGCATTCTATCCAAAATACGGCATCCTTCCTATTTCCTGCCCATATCGACCGCAATTTTTTCGGCAATTTTCGGCCCATGAAGCCGTCCATCATCAATAAACACTTTATTGGTTATTCCTCCCGTAACGACGCCGGCAACAAATATGTCCGCCACATTGGTTTCATACGTTTCAGGGTCAAAGAGCGGAATTTGAGTCTGATGATCTAACATAATTCCCAGATCGTTCAGCATCGAAAGGTCAGGCTGATACCCGATTAAGGAAAATACAAAATCATTTCGGATTTTAATTTGCTCATTCCCGCTTTGGACGAATACCTGCTCTTCTTCAATACGCGTGATTGCCGACTCGGGATAAAACCCGATTCTTCCTTTTTCAATCAAATTCCGTATATCGAGCAGCAGGGTGGGCTTAATACCTTGATAAACCGTAGCGCCACGGTGAACCAACGATACTTGCGCTCCGCTGCGATATAAGTCGATTGCTGCTTCAACCGCGGAATTTTTGCCTCCCGCTACAAGAACAGACCTTCCCGAATAAGAGTGTCCTTCCGTATAGTAATGCATCACTTTGGATAAGTTCTCGCCTGGAACCCCTAACAGTCTCGGGTGATCATATATCCCTGTCGCGATTACGATCCTTCTTGCTTCAAATACTTCCTCTTTCCCCAGATGATTATGGGTATGAACGAGAAAGCCATCCGAAGAACGCCCGATCCTAATGACATGATGAAACGTTAGAATATTCATTTGCTGCCTTGTAACGACAGCGCGATAATAGCGCATTACCTCATGTCGGGTGGGACGTTCTTCTTCTGATAAAAAAGGAACATTGCCGATTTCCAGCCTGTCGCTTGTACTATAAAAACGCATATTAGCAGGAAATGAAAGAATCGTATTTACAATAGCCTTTTTTTCGAGTATTAAGTAATCAATTCCCTGCTCCTGCAAGGCCATCCCGACAGAAAGTCCGCATGGGCCACCGCCTATTATGATTGCTTCTCTCATCTGATTTCCCCTTTGTTCATTGAGATTACGTCATCCTTGTGTCATTTTACTTGACATTCTACATCATTTACAAATTTATTTGGGTTATTACAATTAAAATCCGATCATAAAAGAGAATATTCTACATAATTTTTTAATAATTTGATGACAAAAATCGATATATTCTCCCAATTCTCTTACGGTATACTGCATAAAGCAGTCTTCTTTCATCCAGAAACGGCAAATGAACTTGGTATCATTCGAGGAGGAACATAAGTGAACTCAGGTTGGTATTCTTTCTTTACACTTGGCATGAACCATATTTTATCCGGGTACGATCATCTATTATTTTTGTTTTCTCTCGTTGTTGCGAGGCAGACGTTCAAACAGTATACGGGCATGATCACCGCTTTTACGATCGCTCACAGCATCACGTTATCATTGACTGTATTGGGAATTATTGATATATCTCCCCGGATTGTCGAGCCTGCCATCGCTTTGAGCATCTGTTTTGTCGCCATTGATAATATTATTCGCAAACAGGTCAGTCACCGTTGGGTGCTGACGTTCTTCTTCGGCTTAATCCATGGAATGGGCTTTGCTGACATTCTTAAAGGAATGAATCTTCCCAAAAGCCAGCTGGCTGTGGATTTGCTCAGCTTCAATCTCGGAATCGAGGTTGTTCAGATCACGTTGGTCGGCGTTGCCCTCCCTCTGCTCATGATGATGCACAAATGGAAGTTTTCCAGAAATGCCGTTATCGCAGGTTCCGCATTGGCCTTTGTTTTGGGTGGAATCTGGTTGTCCCAGCGCGTATTCTTCTAAACTCCTTAATTGGGGGAAGCAGCACCTGAAGCCCGCTGTTCCTGCACTGAAAACCAGACAAAAAAAACGAGCCTCCAGGTTGTTTCCAAGGCTCGTTTTTTTTGTTCGAGTTACACCTTTACCTGCTTGACGGCCGCAAGCAAATGATGCGTCGTCCCGCTCAGCTCTGCGGCGGAATCGGCAAACTGCTGAACGATGCGCAGCTGCTGATCCGTCAGCTCCCGGATCTGAAACGTCTGGTCGGAGGAGGCTTTGGCGATTTCGGCGATCGTGACGCTGGATGCCAGAACCTCTTCGGAGCCAGCTGTCATTTGCTCGGTTCCGGCGGAAATTTCTTGAATTTGTCCGGTCACTAACCGGAACATTTCCACCACATGCGTAAACGACTCGTCCGCCTCCACGGATAGCGCTTCTCCCGTATGCACTTCTCTTGCGCCATTCTCCATCGCCTCGCTGATGCGAAGCGATTCGCTTTGAACATTTTGCAGCAATGAAGCTATCAGCTCCGTGGAGACGAAAGCCTCATCCGCCAGCTTTCTTACTTCCCCTGCAACAACCGCGAATCCGGCACCGTGCTCGCCGGCCCGCGCCGCCTCAATAGATGCATTGAGCGCAAGCAGCTTCGTCTGGTTGGCAATTTGGGAAATGGCCGCCAACGCTCCTTCGATCTCGACCGAATAATTGCGCAGAGTCGCCACCCGCAAGGCAGCTTCCTCCGCAGCCGCAGAAATCGTGCGGATCTGCTTGTTCATTCGTCCGACGGAATGCCTGCCGGATTCCGCGCTTTCGAGGGCCTGCATGGATGCGTCCGATACGGCAGATGCCGCTTCGGAGATCCGCTGGATAATAGCCGCAATCTCCCCCATCGAGCCCGCGCTTTCTTCCGAGCTGATGCGCTGGGCGCTTGCGCCCTCGGCCAACAGGCTCGAAGCCTCGCTGACATGGGTATTCATTTCAAGCAAATGCTGGGCTTCCGCCGCAAACCGGTCCGAGGATTGGGCAACCTGCGCGGATGTCTGGGCAATGTTCGATACCATACCGCCGACGATCGTGTTCAAGCTGGTTGACATGTTGACGATCGCCCTGTACATGGCGCCCACCTCATCCACCGACCGAACAGGATGCTCAAGCATCTGCCGGTTTGCTTTGGCAAATTCGCCAGCCGCTATATTCTCCGCTCCGGATACAATCCACTTAAGCGGACGGAATGCGCGGAAGAGCACCCATACAATAAGCGCGAGTCCCAGCAAGGTCATCAAGATGATGAGTAGATAAAAGGGAAGGCTTTCGCGTATGGCGCCGCTTGCGATGCTTTCAATAACCGCGGCTTCCGTATCGATTCCAAGCACGCCGATGACCGTTCCGTCCGGACGTTTGATCGGTGCGTATGAGGAGATATATTTTCCGTACTGCGGATTATCGATTACCGGCGAATTCGCCGGGCTGCCAGCCAGCAGCGACTTTACCGCATCCGCGGGGATATCCGTCACTTCATTGATCGGAGATGCGGAGTCCGAATCCTTCGGCTGGCCGTCGATCATAATCAGCGGACGCTGGCTTGCGTCTATTTGGACAATATACACATACAGAGCGCCGATTTGCGTACGGAACCGGTCAAGCCCCTGCCGGATCGTCCAGTACAATTCGTTTTCCTGCGGATCGGTTAAAAATTGCTCCAGACTTTGCGTATCGAGCTGGCTGGAATAGCTGCCGGCCATACGCGTGCCATAGCTCGTAATCGCCTCCTTGGCCGCTGTTTTCATATTGCTGATTTGCAGCCAGATATAACATGACGATAACAGGAGAAAGACCGCCATGACCACCGCTGCAATCCGTAATGTTAAGCGTTTTCTAAACCACACAAACCCCTTCATAATCTTCATCCAGTCCCTTCGGATTGTACAATATTATTCCTGCTGCCTGCTGCGATAAAACGACCATGCTGCTTATATCGGCTTCCAGTGCCTATATGTATATATGTAAATGCGAAATAGCCTGAGGCATATTGTCACAATTCCTTCTTATTTGTTCCATAAAATGTCATAAAAACCCGAATTCTTTCAGAATTTGTTCAGTGGCGTCCGATATAATAGGTAATAGTAACCAGGACTAAAGATTTACCTTTTGAAGAAACCACCTAGAAGGAGTGCGAAACAGCATGAATGGCGAATATTTCGAAGAAATGCGGAAGCTGAGTCACGATGACGATCGCAGACACCTAATGCTGATGAGAGGCCTGCGAATGATGCAGGAGGAGAGGAAGAACAGCAGTTTCCTGAAAAAGCTGAGCAAGAAATGGGGCCACAAAAGCAAACTGGAGATCAAGGAATGGAATAGCGGTCAGCAGTCTACTGCCGCTCATTAACTATAGAGACGAATGCGCCGCTTCCTTGAGAGGAAGCCTTGAAACAGGCTTCCTCTTGCGAAGCGATACTTCAATCTGGTTTGTCTAACTCCGTACCATTTATATCGGACTGTTAAAGCGGAAGCTCTGGATCAAGGACTCTCTTTTTCTCCCGCTAACCTCTGTCATTGTGAATGCTTCGAAGAAAAGTGCTTAACCCCCCACTCGCTCATCATGTCAAGAAACGATATCATCGACCGTCCGCGCGGAGTCAATGAATATTCTACCTTCAGCAGCATTCCGCTATAAATTTCCCTGTCAATTATGCCGTCAGCCTCAAGCTCCCGAAGCTGCTCCGTCAGCATCTTTTTTGAAATGGATGGCAGATGCCGGCGCAGTTCGGCATATCGCACAGGGCCATTCTTATATAAGTGTCTATATATGGGGATTTTCCACTTCCCGCTCAAGAGAGAAAATACAATTTCGACCGGACATTCGTTAGGCTTAACAGGCATCGAATCACCTCGTTTTTTTAAAACCATTATACCCGATATCAGTTTCGCGGATATTGGAAACCAAAAAGTGCCTTATTGTCCGCCCCATCATAAGCTCTTATAATCTCATCTAGAGAGGAGAGGATGTTTGTGAATATCGGAATCATCGGGGCAGGCAGCGCAGGGGCAGTTATAGGCCATGGCCTGATACGGGCCGGCCATCATGCGGCAATCAGCAGCCGCGATCCGCAGCATGCGAAGCACGGGGCATGGAAGCAAGCAGCAGGCGGACAAGGGGACGTCGTTTCCTTTAATGAAGCGGCCCGGTTCGGTGAAATCATTGTCGTGGCGCTTCCCTGGTCTTGCGCGGCGGATGTGCTTGATAACATTGATCATTCATACATGAAGAACAAAACGGTTATTGATGTAAGCAACGCGGTTGAGTTCAGCAGCGGCCTGCGGCTGCTGTACGACAATACATCAGCGGGTGAAATCATGCAGCAGATGCTGCCGGAGAGCCGTGTCGTTAAAACACTCAATACGGTCAGCGACAAAAGAATGGTGCGGCCGGCATACCGGGAGGGCGTACCCGTCATGTTTATGTCCGGCAATGAACAGCATGCCAAAAACCAGGCCGCGTCCCTCCTGAACGATCTAGGGTGGAAGGACGTCGTCGACCTGGGCGATATCCGGCAAAGCCGCCTGCAGGAATCCATCATGCTTGCTTGCGTCATAAGCGAAATCCGGCTTCAGTCGCCTGGTGCGGCATTTGCCCTGCTGAGAGATTAATAATCGCGGATCAGACCAGGATTTCCAGTCTAAGAATCTTCCAAGGTTTTGAAAACAAAGTGCTCCGCTTCCGGCAGGTCAACGTCATCACAATGGTTCAAGCGGACATTGACGCCATCCAATGTGCGAATGACCACATCGTTCATTGTCCAGTCCTTCGCATGCGAGATTGTGCCGGCTGCATGGCTTTCTATCAAGATATTGCTCAAGCGGATGCCGCAGATCGGCTTTTCAGGATACGCCTCCACCTCGAAGGCATAGGATACGGGTCTGCCGGAACCGGGGAGCAGATTATTCCTGACCGTGACATTGGCGATCTCCACATTGCGGAACTCCGGTATTCCCCGCTGCTCGGGCAGCACGGGCTCTGCGAGAACCTGCCAATGAACAGGGACCTCGCCCTCCCAGGTTTCCGGAATTTGAGCATAGCTGTAGCTGGGGTTCCAGTTCAGCAGGAAGCTGAACGGATTACGCACATCGCTCATCTCCAGGTCATGGACCCGGATATTCTCAATCAGGCCTCCGCGGTTCCGCGCCGATTTAAACCGCAGGCCGTTGCTCGTCCCGACAGATTTGATGTTGTATATCTCTACATTGCGAATGCCCCCGGAGGTCTCGCTGCCAAGGGTGATGCCGGCTCCCGCTCCCGTTATGCAATTGCGGATAACGATATCCTCGGCGGGCCGGTTGACCCTCAGTCCATCGGCGTCGCGCCCGGCTTTAATACAGAGATTATCATCGTTGCAATCGATGTAGCAGTTCTCCACCAGAACATGGGAGGACGAATCAATATCGATCCCGTCGGTGCTTGGTCCCTCATTGTCGCGGATTGTTAGCCCCGACACCGCTACGTGCTCGGAGTAGCAGATATGCACGTTCCAGAAGCCTGAGCGGAGGGAGGTGAAATCCTTCAGTTCGATCCGGGACGAATCGATAACCAGAATGTTCCGCGGCCTTTTGCAGTCGTAGTCGACGGCCCAGCGCAGCCCCTGCTCCGTATATACCTTGCGCATGCTCCAATATTTATCCCACCAGCAGCTGCCTTGACCGTCTATGGTTCCCTTTCCGGTTATGCTTGCATTCTCCTGACCGCAAATGTTGATCAATGCGCTGTACCAGTTCATCTCGATGCCGGCAACACGCGACCATAGCTCAGGGTAGTCCTCCTCGCCTGCGGCACCGCGCAGCTCCACACCTTCAGCCAAATGCAGCTGCACATTGGACTTAAGAAACAGAGCCCCCGTCTAATAGGAGCCCGGAGCAAATTCAATCCGGCCCCCGCCTGCGCCCCATGCAGCGTCGATAGCCTCCTGAATTGAAGCGGTGGCCAGCGTGTCTCCGTCCGCAACCGCGCCATAATCATTCACCAAGAAAACTTCGTTTCGTCTCATTTCTTTCCCGCCCGTCTCCGCAAAGCAGTTCATTTTTTTCAAGCTCCAGCCAAAGCATCCGCATGAAGGGGTTCACAAGAGTTCCTGCGGGTTAACCTCCTGGTCAGTCACAGCCACTAGCTTCCTAGGGGAGCCGCGTGCATCCCGGCAAGCATCTGCTCCATTTGCAGAACCTCGATCCCCGCAAGCAGCACGATTCCAATACCGTGCGTATCATTAAGCAGCCAAGGCAGATCATCCTTGTAGTAATCTCCATTGAATGAATACCCGGAGCCCCTGCATACGCCGTAAACATTGCCTGTTTTGTCGATGGAGATCTGCGTCATACCCTTCCAGCCCTTCAGGACCGCTTCGACATACCGCTGCTTGCCGGTTAACCAGCCGAAGCGAATGCCGCGCGCAAAGGCATATATAAACATGGAGGTGCAGGAAGTCTCCTGATACGATTCCGCATCGGTCAGCACCTGATGCCACAGGCCATTCACCCCCTGCAGCCGCAAATACCCTTCGCACAGCTCATTAAAATAGCGCAGCAGCTCCCGGCGCTGTTCATGATCTTCCGGCAGAGCCGCCAGCAGCTCGGAGAGCGAGAACAGCACCCAGCCATTACCCCGCCCCCATGCCACCACGGTCGGTTTGTTCAAAGTGAGGTCATACACATGGGACATGACCTGCAGATGCGGAATATACATCAGCTTCCTGAACTGAAGGAGCTGGTTGACCGCGTCCTCAATATAGCGGATGTCGCCGGTGCGCTGATAATAACGGCAAAGGAAAGGCACGCTCATATACAGATCGTCGCACCAGACCGTCTCATGGGTAAAATCGGCGATTCGCGGCTTGCGGTACAAGGCCCCGGTCGGAAGCCGGTATTGTTCGCCAGAGATGTAATCTGCGATCAACTCGGCGATCTCGTCAGCTCCGTTCATGCCCTGCTCCTGAAGCGCCAGCAGCATGGTAGCCCCGAAGGAGCCGCAGTCGTCCAGACTGTCAAGTGTAGCGAGCGTATTGAGCACACCCGACGCCCCGAACTGCTGCTTGTCCCACATGGCATAACGGTACAGCTGCGTGCAGGTTTCGATATGGCTTCGCACATAGGCCGTCACATCCCCGCGATCGAGCAGTCTGCCGGTTTGCAGCAAACCGTAGAGCGTAACGCCAAGCGGATAATTCCATCTGCCGAACAATGCGTTATCCGCGAAGAGGCGCACCCAGGTATTGGGCTGATCCAGCCGCCAGAAGGTGCCGCCCGCTTTCGTATCGATCAGCGCATAAGCCGTCCCGGTTGGCGGCAGCGGCTCATCCGCTTCGAGCGGGCCGGCATATAACCACTCGTCCGCTCCGCCCTCCACGGGATAAGGCGGCGCCAAGAGGACTCCTGCAGGCAGCTCATCCAGCCGGAATCCCCAATTCTCCATGGTGCCGGCGCAGCGGATATGCAGATCGTGCCGGCCGTATGAGAGATCGAGCGGTATGGAAAAATCCCCTGTCGTCTGTTCGGCTATTTTGTTCCCGTCGATGAATATCTCTGTGATTCCCGCTGCCCGGCCTTTCAGTACAATAGAGGAGGCGCCGTCCAGGGTACAGGTTAATTTCGTCCAGGCTACGGCATAACGGTTGTTCAAATCTCCAAATATGCGTGCCATGGGATGTAAGTGATCCCGCTCACCCCACTGCAGGCATGGATACCAGACGATTCCGCTGTCACCCTCTTTGGTTTGCGGACCGGGCAGCTCCTGGCGCTTGTCCAGCGGACCGCTGTATATCCAACCCTCGTGCCCGTTTCTCTCTGGTGACGGGGCCAGCACATAGGTCGGATTGCTCTTGTATGAGCCGGGTCCGAAGGAACCCCCGCAGCCAGCCTCAGTCTTCGTAAACAGGATGACAAAATGGTTCCAGCCCTTGTTCAAAGGTACGGTTACGGGTATTCTCCGCTTGGCATTCAATTCGTCGGCCAGATTCGCTTTATATACGGAAGCCCCATTTGCAAAAAATTGAAGGGGTCCATAGCAATGCAAAATAAAGGTCATGGGCGCATCCTGCTCACTCCAGAATTTGGACCAGGCATAGATGTACTGCCCGTTTCGCATATCGGGAAAGCGCTCCGTCAGAATGAAATTATAGCTGTAATCGTGCTTTTTCAGTATCCCGTCGGCATTGAAGGCCCGGCAGGTCATCGGATGCTGCGGATGATTGCCGATGTAGCGATTCGTTACCGTTGTTAATGCCTCGCCCACGCTTCCGCCACATGCCGTAAATATGCTGTCATGCTCATTTATATACGCTTCATTCATGGCTTAAAGAACCTCCTGTCGCATTATTGCAGGAACACTCAACGGCATGCTTGTCCCTGCGTTGTAATATGCGCCTTCCTGCCGTTTGGCGCTTTGGGCGGGATGATCCCGCTGTCATTTTCCTTGCCGGTTCAGCTCGCGGTAGCTGCTGGGTGTAATGCCCTCATATTTTTTGAAAATACGGTTGAAGTAGCTGTGCTGATAGCCAACCTTCTCTGCGACCTCATTAATTTTCAGGTCGGGGTCCAGAAGGAGCAGCTTGGCGTTCCGGATTCGAATATCGGTCAGGTAATCGATGAAGTTGATGCCTGCTATCTGCTTGAACGCCCGGCTGAGCGTATAAGGACTTGTTTCAAATCTGTCAGCGCATGATTCAAGCGATAGTCCGGTCATATATTGTTCGTTCAAAAAAAGAATGACCTTCTCAATAATATGCTTCAAGTGGTAATCCTGCCTGCTGATCATCTCCTGAACCAGCACCTTGACCACCTTATGCCGGAACCATTTCTGCATTTCGTCCCGCTCCTTGATCCCGGCCAGTTCATCGAAGAGATTGACACTCCCGAATAGTCGAACGGGGTTCATGCCGGATTGCAGCGCAGCATAACGGATACTGCCGAGCAGCTGCAGCATGCCCTGTTGAATATAAAATTCAGTTGAGCCGTTGGCTGACAAATCGTCCATGAACTGGCTGATCAACTCGCCCGCAGTCTCCTCCAGACCGCTGCGGATGGCGTTGATGATCTCTTTGTCGAGGGAGAACGGATAACTGCACTCCATGAGCAGGCTTGATTTCGCCAGCTCCTCGGTCCATAGTATCTGGTTGTCGTCGTCGATCAGCTCGCGGTATGCCATTGCCTGTCTGACTTCCTCAAAAATATGCGGAATCTGCTTGACGCTGTATACTGATTTGCTGATCGCGACCGTCACCTGCATCCTGATAATATGATTAATGGTCCGCATCAGCTCCCGGCAGAACAGATCCAGATCGGCATTCAACCACTTGACAGGCTGGTCGCTCGGCAGTGCCAGCAGCAAGCCGATAGAGAAGTTGTGGAAATTGATCACTTCCGCCTGCTCATACTGCTTTCTTGCCAGCTCGTCGACGATGTTGGCCGTCGCGTAGGTAACCAGATCCTCATCGCCAAGCGAGAATCGCCCCTCAAGACCGGAGAACCCGGTCAAACGGAACATGAGCGCTACATACTGCACATTATCATTTTCCCAGCCATAATGCCGGATTCGCCCCTTTATCTCGTTTTCGCCCAGAGCAAACAAATAGCCCTGAGCCAGCTGCAGGAAGAACCCTTCGCGCAGAACCGGAAGCTGTTCCTTCAGCTTCGAGTGAAGCAGCTCCCGCTCACTGGCCAGATGCTTCCATTCCACCTCGAACATATCGAATTCATCGCTGTACTCGGAGCCCTTGCCTCCGGTCAACAAGGCCACAAGCCGTTCCACCGGTGAATAAATGCGCCGCAAAACAAACGACGACATCAGTAGAGCAATGGTCAGACCCGTCAAGCTGATGTACAGGATCCATTTGGATACCATCACGACAGGGGCGACAATAGAGCTGAGCGGCGTCGCCGAGATGTACACCCAGGTTGAGCCGAGACGATTGAACTGGCCGTAGGAAACGGAATAGCTCTTATCCTTATACGGAAACAGAAAAGATTCCGAACTGGAGCTGTGCGCTTCATATTCCTGCTTCAGCGCCTCTTCCAGCCTTGAGAACGGCTTCCCGCTCGTCGACATCTCCAATCCCCCGTTCTTATTCAACAACAGCGTCACTCCCTCATGGGTTGGAGTCAGCGTCTTCAGAGACTGAATCAGCTTGCTTGTGTTAATTGTTGCAATGATCATGCCGAATGGCTTGAGGCTGCCTCCGGGTATTTTGTTGACAAGAGCAATGTTATCCTCGGTACCATATTGATTCGTCCAGAAAGCCGACTTTTTCTGGTTTAACAACGTGCTGTAGATCTCGGCGTCCCCAGGCTGGTCGATATAAGTGAACCTTTCCGTCGAGAAGAGAACCGGCCGCGGTTCATTGAGAAACAGCTGCACCTTCTGCAGAAAAGGATGGGTTCCCTCCATCAGGAGCAGGGTTCGATACAAATCCTTCACCTGCTCAAAATCATAGCCGATGTTAAGCGTTTTCAATTTCTCGTCTTCAAACTTGGGATCAAACGCCCAGTGCGACATCGTAAGCTCCAGATAATTCAGCTGATCGTCAATGACCGCGGCCCCTTGATTAATCTGATCGATATGCAGACGCTGCAGCTCTCCCTCCAATTTATCAGTTGCAATCCAGTAGGTGCAGAAGCCGATAATCAAACCGGGGAAGCTGGCAACAAGCAAAATCAGCACCAGATTTCTGCGATAAAAGCGGCTTTTCGATTTAAATTTACTAGCTTTACCGAGTCGTGGCTTCCAGAATCCTGTCAAGGAGAGTTCACCTTCCAAAATTTCGTTTTTATATGACCCATTTCGACAGTACAAAGATGGAATCCTTTATAGCCGACCGACCCGGCCCCTGGCTTATCCTTTGACCGAGCCTACCATCGCACCTTTGGCAAAGTGCTTCTGCAGAAACGGATAAACAAGAAGAATCGGAACTGTGGCAACGATGACAGCCGCCATTTTGAGCGTTTCCGTTGGCGGGGCAATCGCCGTTGCGTCCGTGCTAAGCTCGCTGTTGTTGGCATTAAGCAGAATATTCTGCAGCATAACCTGCATCGGCCATTTGGAGGCATCGTTAATGTAAATCAAGGCATTGAAGAACTGGTTCCAGTACCCGACCGCGTAGAACAATCCGAAGGCGGCCAGCGAAGGAAGCGACAGCGGCAGGATAATACGGATGAAGATCGACAAATCGTTGCAGCCGTCCATCGCCGCCGACTCCTCCAGCTCGGCTGGAATATTGTCGAAAAAATTTTTCATCAGGATCACGTTCCATCCGCTGGCCAGTGCCGGCAGAATCAGCGACCAGAGACTGTCAATCAGATTCAATTCACGAACAATCAGATAGTTAGGAATAATGCCCGGGCTGAACAGGACCGTAAGCAGGATTAGCAGCAAAATAATCTGCCTCCCGCGCAATCTTTTGCGTGACAGCGTATAGGCAAATGCTGCAGTCACCACCAGGCTGCAGGCTGTTCCCACCACCGTCACATACACGCTGACGCCGATGGAATGTGTAAAGGCGCCTGTGGAAAACAGGAATTTGTAGGACTCAAGCGACCATTTTGTCGGGAACAGGACAAAGTTTTTGGTTACGTATTCCGTGGGATCGGTAAAAGAAACGACAAACACATAGTACAGAGGAAAGGCAGACACAACGGCAATCAAGCCGAGCAATGCGATATTCATTACGCTAAACATGCGATCTCCCAGACCGGTTCTCATTGTACCCCTCCTTGTAAGGCTTCGGGTGCTTTCATGGAGTCTTGTCAATATACGCCATCCTCACCCATTTTCTTGGACAGCCAGTTGGCTGCCAGGACCAGCGTCAATCCGACAACCGACTTGAACAAGCCTGCCGCAGTACTGTAACTGAACTGTCCCTGCTGAATTCCGACCCTGTACACGTAAGTGTCAAATACCTCCGCCACTTCCGATACCGCGCCATTGTACATGAGAAACACCTGCTCGAAGCCGACGTCCATCATATGGCCAAGCCTTAGGATCAGCAGGACAACGATCACACTGCGGATCGCCGGCAGCGTAACATGCCACATCTGTCTGATTCTGCTGGCACCGTCCATGCGCGCCGCTTCATACACCCCGGGATCAATGCTTGCCATGGCCGCCAGAAACAGGATTGTACCCCAGCCGCATTCCTTCCAGATCGATTGGAGCGTCAGCATAATCCAGAACAGGTCGGCATTGGTCAGAAAGTCGATCTTGGCCCCTCCAATCGCCTCCAGCACCTTGTTGACCAGACCTTCGCCCGTGGCAAACAGCAGGAAGGTAAGGCCGGAGATAATCACCCATGACAGAAAGTGGGGCATATAGACGACGGATTGAACCACCCGCTTGTAGACCATGTTCTTCACTTCATTGAGCATGAGTGAAAGGATGATCGGCAGAGGGAAGAAAAAGATCAGGCTCATCAGATTAATCGCCATCGTATTCCGGAAAAGGAGCATAAATTCGGGATTGGAGAAAAATCGTCTGAAATGCTCCAACCCGGCCCACTCGCTCCCTGTTATTCCCGCAAACGGGGAGTAATTCTGAAAGGCAATCACGATTCCGCCCAATGGGAAATACTTGAATATCAGAAAGAAAAGAAGACCCGGCAAGGCCAGCAGGTACAGATACTTATCACGCTGCAGGTCTTTCCACAGTTTTCTTAAACGGGATTGCCGCGATAAAGGGAAGCTTGATGCGCCCTGCGGCGGAGATTGCTGCTGGCTTAAAGTTGTCATGACATTTCTCCTTTCTCGGATGATTAATCGGGCAGCCTCCAGCCATTACAGGGTCTGCACCGGTTTCAAGCTATGATCGGCATAATCGAAATACTTCCCTTCCAGCAGTCCGATCAGCGTCGTGGTAACACGAACCTCTATGCGGTTCTCCCCTTCGTGCAGCAGCCCGGCCTCTCCGCTCCACCGGTACGGCATCCATGTGCATACGCCTAGCGAATGCCCGTTGACCAGCACCTCGGCAGTCTCGTGGAATTGAGGATCCAAATCGTTGAACGAAAGCTCGAACGGGCTGGAGCCGGCATCGGACGGGAGGTTGACCGTCCGCTGAAACGACATTACGCCTGCAAAGAACGGATGGCCCGGATATGGGCCTGCCTTAAGCGCCGACAACCGTTCAACCGGAGGACCGAGCACAACCCGGCTGCCGTTAAAGCCGGCATCGAAGCTCCCTGTCAGATAGATGGCATCGACCAGACCGTCCCAGTCATGTCCGAGCTCGACCTCGACGCTGATCGAATTCATGCCTGCCTGCAGATAGGCTGTAATGTCGCAGCCTATATTCATGTGATCGTACAAGAAGACGCTCTCAAAGCACGATGCATTCAAAATATTATCGTTTACTCTGATCGTCCATTCCCCCGAGACCGCCCCTTGATCCATGACGATTCGAACGGCATCCGGCACTTCCAGCATCTCGACCTCCACGCTGTAGCGGCCAGCCAGCGGATAAGCCATCGCAATTCGCTGCGGTGTTCCGAATAATTGCCCCATATTCACAGGCAAAGGCATGGAGGCAGTCAGATCCGCACATTGATCAATAAAGGTTTTCACCGGCACATTGTCCGCTTCAATCAGAGGAGCAGCCGCATCCGGCCCACCGCTATGAACACTCAAGCGGAAGGTGTCGAGCCGTACCGCGTTATCCTGCAACGGCCTGATCTGCCACTCCCCGGAAGCATCCACCGTCAGCTTCCATGGCTGGTCTCCGGCGCTTGCCTTCTCCTGCCCGTCATTCACAGATGGAACCCGCTGGAGCATAACCAGACAAGAATCGTAAGCGGTCAGCTTGACCGGCAAGATCCATTGGCCATCGCGGCATTCACCCGCTGCAGGCTTCACAGAGCCGTCATTGAGCGACAGGAGCTGGAATTGTACGCCGTAAGCATCCCCATCGGCTGCTCTGCCCCATAGGCTAACGTCTGCCTGCAAAACAACGTCCCGCTGCGCCTCCTCCTGATTGCTGATGAAGACGAGCGCCGTATCGGGAGATAGGCGCCGGGTCTGCAGCAGCAGCCCCCAATCGCCGCAAGCAGGCAGCAGCTTAACCGGCGCAGGCTGAAGCTTGTTCAACAGCTCCGCAAGCTGCACCACGCCGGATTTCACGTCCATGGACGCCGGGCAGGCAAGGTGGTACGCCTCCAGAGGGCCTTTGCTCCACTGCGGGCTCTGATGGCCGTAATTGCCGGACAGTCCGCTCCAGAAATTCTCGCGGATCCCCTCAGGCAAGCCGAATGCGCGCCCGATGCTCTCCCCGTCCCATGGCTCCCCGCTTATATTCTCATAAGGCAGCTGACCTAAGCTGAGCACCGTTCCGCCCGCTTCAATAAAGGCTTCAAGCTTGTTCCATGCGCCTGTTTCCAGGTTCGTGAGCGGTGGAACAACCAGCACCGAATAACGGGCGCTGCCCAGCACAAGCTCTCCTCCGTCCAGCTCCGCAAGAGCCAGAAGCCCGGTATCCAGATGGTCGAAGTCTCTGCCGCTCTTGGTCAGCCCGTCGCATAGGCCTCCCCACCAGCGCTTCAAATCCTCCAGACGCCGTTTCTCCTCCGGCTGCCGGCCCCCATAGCCGAAGCCATGCAGCGGATTGCCCATATGCGTCCAGAGAGAAGTCGTCGGCTGCAGAACGGCAATTGAAATAGCCGCTTCGCCTGTGCTCATCACGTAGCTGATCCTTCCCACATAGTCCCCCAACTGGCGGAAATGCTCCCAATACGGATTTTGCAGAAACTGCGAGGGCGGGGCATCATGCTTGGCCAACCCGTCGAGCGTGTAGAAGAACGCATGGAAATTGAAAAAATTCGTGCCCATCGCAGCCATCCGGTCGATCATCCACTTGGCATCCTGAAGCGTCATGGACCACCCTACACTGTGGAAGCATTCGATCAGATTGCGTTCCCGCTTGAACTGGCGCGCGATGGAACTGACCATCTTGGCATTGCTTCGGAAATTGACGGCATTGCGCTCCAATATCCAGTCGAGCGAACGTCCGAGCTTCTCATGGGCGGTGTCTCCTCCGGGCACGTGGCTGTATGTTTGGGTTGTGGCTCTGACGGAAGGAACCTCCGTCACATACTTAAGCCCGTGGCTTTCACACCAGTCATGGACCTGCTTGTGATAGCTTTGGAGCAGCAGCAGGTGAACAGCCTGATAATAATCGTAGCGAATCCGAGCCGCCTGCTCTGCATCGTGAAACAGCAGCGCTTCCAGGTACTCGCGAATATCGTAGCCGTTAAGCTCCAGGAAAAACTCCGCCAATTGGGGCGACCAGGGGATGCTTCCGAGCAGTCCGATTTCATCGGTAAACATTCCCTTGATGGTGCCGCCGAAATACTCGGACAAATGTTCGGCGTACTTATCGTGCGTCAGACGGATGAAAGCAGCCATCGCTTCGCTGTTGCAAGGATCGACGAAGGTGCCGTAGTATTTGAAATCCTCGATCTCTTCCTCCTGGACGATGATGACTTCCCATTCTCCGTCCGGTGCCGTCCAATCCATTTTTTGCACCGTCCGGTAGGTGAAGAAGCGCTTCTGGTTATAAGCGGTCAAGCCGGCCTTCTGGAAAATCGGTTCCGATTGATAATTTCCGATAGATCCGCGCACATCAACGGCTTTATTCCAGATATGCTCCCCTGCAGGGGTGAGCGGCACAGCCTTCGCATACAGGATACGGGCCCATGGCAATTCCAGCGCCAGATGCTGCCCGCCCGAAGCGCGCTCCGTCCGATGGACAAGGGTGTAGTGCTTGGCTTCAGGATGTTCCAGCACGACCTCTCCCCCGGCTATGCCGCTGGGATACGGGTATTCGTCATACAGCCATACGTTCAGGCGGTGCTCCTTGGCCGCTTCAACGGCCACCTTCACCTTGCGGAACCAGGTGTCCGATAAATAGGGGATTTTCAAGCCTTGCCTGGCGCATATAAAGAAGCCGCCGAGTCCTTTCTCCGCCATCTCGCGAATTTGCAGACGGATCTGATCATCGGCCATTTCTCCGTTCCAAAACCAGAAGGGATGCACCCTGTACTCTGGCGCAGGATCCATGAACGATTGCAAATCAAACATATTGATTCCTCCTTGCTTCATTATGATCAGAATAGTATGAGGGACGGCCGGCTTGCCGGGCCGGCTGTCCCGTTTGGTTATTTGCTGGAGATACGCTGTTTGTACGCGTCCGTCAGTTCCTGGCTCAATTTGACCATATCCGGGTCATCCTTCATCTTCGTTACGAAGTCGTCCCAGGCGGTCATTGGCTCTCTGCCAAGAATGATTTTGGTCTTGAGATCCGTTACCTTCTTATCGAATTCAGGAAGGAAGGTTTGCGCTGTCGGAGAGTACAGGCCAGTGGCGATATCCGCTACGCTGGTTTTTGCGCGCTCGTCCTGGATCGATGTATAGAGCTTATTGACCTCATCCGGAAAATTGATTTTGGTGGAGCTGGCATACGGGTCGGCCACATAGACGATCTGGTTGAAGTTCGAAGCCCCGTCCTTGTCCAGCGCCTCCTTGTCGATGATTTTCTTGCCGTTCTCCACCTTATAATGTTGACCTTCAAAGCCATACTGCTGGATAGCGAACACATCATCGTTCATCCATGTGTCGATAAGCCCCAGAATCTGCTTCATCTTGGCTTCCGGAACTGATTTCGGAATAGCCAGAATCCCGGAGAAGCCGGTGCCTTTGGGATTATAGCCGTCGATGCTCGTCAGCGGGTAAAAGTCTGCTTCCTTGAAGCTCGGGTCCACCTTTTTCAGCGTATTGTAGTATTCGGTCATGGTTCCCGCCTTCTCCACAATCATCCCGGCTTTTCCGGCTTTAAACATATCCCCGACCTGCGATAGCTTTAAGGACGCAAAGTCCTCGGGAATCAGCTTTTCTTTATACAGCTTGGTTTCAAATTCAATTGCTTTGCGCATTTCAGGGAGGAAGTTTACATTTACCAGCTGATCATTTATATATTTCCATTTGCCATTTACTCCTGTAAAGCTGTTTTCCACCTGATTCAAGGCTCCCATGTCAAGAGGGGAATTCAAGTATGCCGCGAAGGGCACAATGTCCTTTTGTCCGGTTTTACTTGGATTCTTTTCTGAAAAGGCTTTCAAAACCTGATAAAACTCATCCATCGTCGTGGGTTCTTTCATCCCCACGCTGTCAAGCCAATCCTTTCGGACAACAAAGAAGCTGTCTGCTTCCTCGGGGCGAGGGCGGGGAACGCCGTAATTTTTTCCATCCTCCATCTTGGTCAGCTGCCATGCTGTCTCCGATATCTTCGAATTAAGATTGGGGTAATCCTTAATATAAGGCGTCACGTCCCAGAAGGCTCCCTGAGAGACCGCATTGCGGAAGACAGGGGTAAACGGATCATTGATCAGGATGATGTTCGGGATATCTCCCGAAGCCAGCGTAACATTCAATTTGTCCGCGTAATTATTGCCGGATACCCATTGAATATTCATCTTGGAGTTGGTAGCTTTCTCAATTGCCAGCTTAAGAGGGTTGTCGTCGGCCGTAGGGGTGGAGCTGAGCAATATGGTCATGATGCTAACCTCAAGCGGCTTTTCACTTTGGGCAGTCCCCTGAGTCTCTCCTTCACTGTTACTGTTTGAACTGCCGCAGCCCGTTAACGCGAGTGACAAGGCCAAAGCGATTGCCGGCAGCATGATCGCTGCTTTTCTGATCTTTCCAGTCCTGAACATGTTGTTCCTCCCTTTAATGAATCGAATAGTAAGCGCTGTACACAAACCGTCCATGCACAAGGAAAACATTAGTACAGCCGGTCTTGCACCGACAATGGTCTTTTTTTGCCGGAGCTCCCAGGGAGCATAGGACTTTTTCCTGCTGTTTGCACATTGAAGCGGGCTGCAAGGAATTCACCGCTAACACGGCAATACCGGCCGTTCCCGAAAAACCCTCCGGCTGGAGAGATCTGCTATTTAACAGCTTCCCCGTGCAAGGTTTATAATCGTAAGAAGCAAGAATGTCTTAGCCTGCAAAAAAATGCCCCTGAACGCATCCGGTTCTTATCTGGCCTAATATACGCCGGCCAAGCGGTCATGATATAGTAAGTAAACGTTATCATAAATTCAGAGCAAGGACCAAAAGTTACATGACCAATATGGAAGGGGCAGACCGAATGAAAAAACCAAACATTGCAGTTGTGGGCAGCTTGAATATGGATCTTGTCATTTCTCTGGACCGGTTGCCGGTCATCGGGGAGACTCTACCCGGCAAGGAAATCCATTATATATCAGGCGGCAAAGGGGCCAATCAGGCTGTCGGGTGCGCACGGCTGGGCGCAGCCGTTACGATGATCGGAGCCGTGGGCGATGATATGTTCGGCGCGCAAATCATTAGCCGAATGGAACAGTTCGGCGTCAGCACCCCGGCAATCGCCGTGAAGCACGATACTTCCACAGGCACAGCCACAATTATGCATACGCAGGAGGACAACTGCATTGTCATCATCCCCGGCGCTAACGGGTTGTGCGATCCCGAGATGGTAGAGTCGCATGCGGAAGCCATCCGCTGCGCGGATATCCTGCTCGTCCAGCTGGAAATTCCGCTGCCCGCGGTGGAGCGCGCGATGCGCATTGCCGCTGCAGCCGGTGTGACAATCGTGCTGAATCCGGCGCCCGCTCTCCCGCTGCCGGATGAATGGATTCAGCTCGCGGATATCTTCACGCCCAACGAGACCGAATTTGCCCATTACAGCGGCTCTTCCATCGATTCGGAGGAGGAGCTGTTCAGGCAAATGAGCAAATGGCAGTCCCGCTACGGCAATACGCTGATCGTCACCAGAGGCGAAGCCGGCATATCCTGCATCAATGGGGATGGCATCATTACCGTGCCTGCGCGGAGGGTCAAGCCGGTCGATACCACCGGCGCCGGAGATTCCTTCAATGCCGCGCTCAGCTTCGCCATCGCAAGCGGACGGGAGCTTGAGCCAAGTCTGAATTTCGCCGTCAAGGCAGCCTCCTTGTCTGTCATGAAGTTCGGCGCCCAGGACGGCATGCCGTCGCTTGATGAAGTGGAAAGCGAGTGAACGACTCTTTTGTCCCGGATAGCTTGAAGGAAATAAGCCAGGCTGCTGCCGGGTTGAGGAAAGCCATTTATTCCAAGAAGAGACGGCTGTTGCCGTCCTTATGGCGGTGCCGTTAGTTTCTTCCCTAGAAAGTTATAGGCGTGAAACATTCTATAAGTACGCAAAAGGGTCTTCCACAGCTGTTCTGCCAGCTGTAGAAGACCCATTCTTTAAGCCATTTATAACCTTTCGTCTTTCGTAACCGGCAGATTATCCGGAAGCCCGGCTAATGAGATCTATACGATGGAGCTTGGCATCTGAACCTGCTTGCCTCGTTGTTGAGAGGAGTCCGGCTGCAGCGGTTAACGTACAATACGGTTGCGTATCGCAAAGACAACGGCCTGCGTCCGGTCATCCACTCCGATTTTGTGCAAAATCCGGTGGACATGGGTTTTGACCGTACTTTCCCCGATATGAAGCCTGCCGGCAATCTCTTCATTGCGCAGGCCGTAGGCCATTTGCTGCAGCACCTCAAGCTCCCGCTCCGTGAATGGCTCCAGAAGCTGCGCCTGGGACTCGGCTGTGCCCACTGCGGCCGGTCCGACCGCCCGGGCAATAACCTTCGCCGCAGTCGCCGTACGGAAGATCGCTTCACCGCGGTAGGCGGCCCGAATGGCGTCTACCAGCTCATCGGGAGCGGCATCCTTCAGCAAATAGCCGACAGCTCCGGCCCGTATGCCGTCATAAACATATTCCTCCAGATCGAAGGTGGTCAGGATGACCACTTTGCTCTCCGGCAGCGACGATAAAATATCGCGGGTAGCGGCGATGCCGTCATATTCCGGCATCTGCACATCCATTAAGAGGACATGGGGTCGGGTGCGGTTCGCCAATATTACCGCCTCCCGTCCATTGACAGCCTCGCCGGCTACCTCCATATCTTCCTGCGCGTTGATGATAAAGCCCAGGCCATGTCTGACCAGATGCTGATCGTCGACAATTGCGACCCGGATAAGCTCGTCTGTCATTCCTCTCCACCTCCAACCGGATGGCCCTCAAGCGGCACTCTTACTGCAACAATCACACCGTGGGGCATACTCGCCCGGATATCGAATATGCCTCCTTCCCGCTCGCATCTCGCCTTCATCCCTGACAGACCAAAGCCCGGCACGAGCGGCGGTTCCCCGGTATAAGCTCCATCGTCCTTCACCGTCATGATCAGCTCCCCCGGCCCCTCGCTTATCCCGATATCGACATGCAAGGCTCCCGAGTGACGGATCACATTGGTCAGCGCTTCCTGCAGCACACGGTATAGCAGCTCGGATAAATCCGGCTTCCACCGGCTGGTTGGGCCGGAGACATCCAGTGCGATATGCAAGCTGCTGTGACTGCTTACCTGCGCGATCAGGTTCTTCAAACCGGCCAGTCCCGGCAGCCCCTCATCCGCAGCCATCTGATGGACAACGCTGCGCACCTCCGTCAAACAGCGCCTGGCTACATCCAGTACGGTAGCCACCATTTGATCCGCTTCCGCCGGATTAGTCCGGAGCACATACGGCATCGCCTGAAGCTGAACAATGACGGAGGTCAGTCCATGTCCGATACTGTCGTGAATATCCCTCGCGATCCGGGACCTCTCCTCCAGCACAGCATACCGTAGGGACCGGCCGGCGGCCTCCTCCAGCTGCGTATGCGCCTGCTCCAGCTCCTCATGAGTCCGCTCCAGCTCCTCGTGCGCTTTCTGCAGCTCCAGATGCGTCCGTTCCAGCTTCGCGTGCGTTTCGCCCAGCTCGCGAAAATGCCGTTTGCTGACGTCCTCGGCCTCCCTTCTCATCCGGTCGCCCCATACAAAGATATAGATCGCCGCATGAAAAATGGAGTACATCCAGATGAAATCATACGGCTCCCCTGTCCAAAGCATGATGGCTGCATCCCCCGCAATAACCCCGGCAGCCAGCAGAGAGGATTTGGAGGAAGGCAGCCGCAGCGCAATATAGGCGATGAGATAGAAAAGCAGCGAGATGGATATGCTTACGTTATGAAAAACACCCCATGGCACTGCCATCGCGATCCAGAGCACAAAGACAATGACTATGCGTCTCCGGTCAGTTCCGACCAGCCGGTCAGGTATCCAGAGTACGGCTATATGTGCAAGGCACAGCAGGATATTGACCAGGATAATGGAGAATATTCTGTCTGTCGTCTGGAATCCGACTATGACAATGACCAGGCTAAGGAGCACGAGCCGCAGGCGCTGAGGAGACTGTCTGCGAAACCACGAATGCCGTTGTACTGTTTCCATCTTGTTTCCTTCCCGCATTCCCCGCCGCTGATCAGGGTGCTTGTTATCTGTGCTGGCTGGCCATTTGCCTGTATCTTGAATAAATAATATATCGCCGCGCACAAACGCTGCCAAGAGGAATCAACAGCAGCGCGTTACTCAATAATACCAAAGCATGTCCTTTTCCCCAATACTCTACCAGCAGCCGCAGCACCATGGCACCGACGAAAAGCGCGATGCCGGCAGCGGTGCTTTGCGAGGTTATTTTGCCTGTCGCCGGGTTTACACGGACAATTTCAACCCTGCCTCTCCATATCCCAAGCGCCAGCCCGATGATCAGGCAGAGCAGATAAAGAAGAAATGTCGAAGCTTTTGGCTGAAAAGACTGGACCATGCCGGAACCGATAACGAATGCGTACAACACCGGAGTGATCCACAAGCGGGACGGCTGGACTTCCCTCTCCCTGCCCAGACGCAAAATAATGATGACAATAATAATCAGATAAACAGCACTGCTCGACATAAATTTCCTCTTTTCGTTTTTTAAAATCTGGCGGTTCTATGAACAAAGTATAGTCTTTCCCGCCATAGATGAAGTCCACCTCCGGATTGATATTAATTCGCTGCCTCTCCACCTGCGGATGCATGAACCACGAATGTCATGCATGGCTGTCCACTTCTCGCGGTCCTATGATTAATACAACCCTCTTCCCTCTGAGCTTTCAAGAGGCAGGGAAAAGGCATGACGCAAACCCGTACTTCTGGAACGTTGAACATAAAACAAGCCGTATGAGCGTTTTCGCTCATACGGCTTGTTTTATTTCATTATTGCTGATGATGAGCTACCATTCCAGAGTGACTTCAACACCTTCCGGACTTCCCGGATAACGGACCAACACGGTTCCGGATTCTGCATCCCGGCTCCACTCGGCCGGCTGCCCGCCAGCCACTGCGCGCACCGGCTCATTTGCCATCCGAATCCGCGTACTGACAGTCATATCGGACGGGGATTCGGAGAAGAAGGTGAGACGATTCGCTTCAAGCCGCTCATCCCGGATTTGCGACGAGCTGATAAGAATTTCCGCAGCGCCGCTCCCTTCCCTCGTCCAGCTCAAATCATAGAGGAGGCAGTCCTCTCCCTGCTTCAGCGCTACCCCTTGAAGAACGGGCAGCTCCGCCTCGAACAAATCGATATACCGGCCTTCGAAACGGATATCCTCAGCGGTATTCGTCTCGTCCAGCCGATGGGCGATCAGATAAGGGCCGCGTCTGATCTGCAAATGTCCCCTCGCCTTGTACTGTCCCTCTTCTCCGCGAATTGCCAAAGCCCGGCGGACGCTTGCCTGCACCTGCTTCGCACCCTCTCCGGATCTGGACAGACTGGCCGGATCAATCCGGTGAACCAGCACCGCGCCGCTGCCAACCGAATGCTCGCCATCCAGCGGATCAAGGCCAAGCCCCATCGACTCGAACAAATGCTGCTCCGGCCGCTCATACCGCTTGCGGCTGGCGGCATTGTTCCACCATTCCTGGACCCCGTGAAAAGGATCCGAGCCATCACCGACATAGATGAGCACGCCGCCTTCTCTGACCCACTGCCCAATCGCCTGATGAATGCCGGGATGCTCAGGCTTCATGAACTCATAGCTGAGCAGCAGCACCCGGTAATCCTCCAGGTAGCCGGGGAAGGTCAGGATATTGTCCAGCTGCACCGGGCGCAGCGGGATTCCATCCTTGACAAGCGGCAGGGCGAGCCCATAGAACGACGACCAGTCCAGCAGTTCCTGCTGGGGCGGCGAAAGCAGATCGGCGGTTGTCGTGCCGTCGTATTTGAACGCTGCTGCCTCTTCCTCGCCGGGAGCCAGCACCTCCCCGCGCTGATACATGGCCGAATTGGCCAGACACAGCCCGACCCCGGAGGTATAAGCTTCGCCCGCCTCCGCTTCTTCGTGATTATGCATATCCCGAAGCACGCTCATTACGGTCAGCAGGACCGTCGCGTAGCTGCCGGGGATGGTTTCTTTGCCTGTGCCGTCCTCGGTTGGATAACTGCCTTCGAATACCCGGCGCGGCCATGGACATACTTCATATTGGCTGACGCCGGGATGCAGCAGCGAAGCGACCACAGTCGAGCGGTAATTCTTCCGGTAATCGCTCCAGCTGTAGCGGGGATTATCTTCAATGGGATCGTGCAGGAACCACATCTCCCGCCCCGTACCGCGGGTCAACTCCTGCATAATGCCGTACTCCAGAAAAGCCGTCTCGAAGGTCCGCTCGCGGCGGACGCCCTGATACACATTCGGCGTCCGCGCCGTTCCCGTCCAGATCTGGGCGATGAAGCCATCGCAGGAGGGCATGGATACCAGCAGCGCCTCGGGACTGACAATCCGCCACTGCGTATAGTTGATCAGACTATGGGTCGGTACATAGAATCGCACGGTCCGGCCATAGGTGACAAGCGAATATTCCTTCATCTGGCTGCAAATCCGATCCAGCGCCCGGTAATAAACCGCAGCCTTCAGCTTCGATGCCCGGTACTGGGCGTCGGGCGAGGAATGGGGCGGAATCCACTCCTCCCCGTAAGCATTAAGCCATTCCCTCTTGAACGCCTCCGAATAGCCGCCAGCCGCCCAGAATTCAGGCTCCTCCATATGGATGGCTTCAACGCCGCAGTCAATGGCCTTCTTGATATGGCTGGCCAGATATTCGGCAAACGAAATTGTCGGCACCATGTAAGGCACATCCTTGCCATGCAGCAGATGCGTTCCTCCACGCTCGGCCTGCGCCTCGTCCCAGTGATCGCGCCCGTCATAACGGCCATACAAATAATCCTGATACTGCCCCCACGAAACGCCTGTCATCAGGTGGATCGTGTAGCCCGCCTTCTTCCAGCCTTCAATTCTTTCGGGCAGGTCGTTTGATATCCCGTATACCATGACAAAATCAGTGCGCAAATCATACTTTGGCCCGTAAGGACGTGATTCCTGAAATCCGGTCCATTCGGGATTTGCTTTCGTTCCTCGGCTCATGCCATTCCCTCCTTGGATCGATTCGATTAGTTCGGCATCTGCAGCTTCACAATTTCTTTGCCCTTCAATTGTTCATTGGCATATTGAATCGCTTCCGGGTAACCCGTTTTGTTCATCTGCCCGCGAAGATCGTTAATAACCTTCAGCGCCGCATCATCGGATTTGGTGAAAATAGCTGTTTTCCAGACATCGCCGATCTGATCCATAGACGGCTTCAATGTTTCCCACTGCGGTGAATTGCTCACGGCATCCCCCGGATTATAGGCCGAAATGACGCTGATTCCGTTAGGACGGAGAATCTTGCGCGCCTTCTCCATGGTGGCGATCCGGTCCTGGTCTGCCCAAATATCTCCGGCCCCCAGGGAAATTGTGCGGTCCTGCCCGCCAAGCGATTCGAAGCCGTCGGTAAGGCCTTCGTTTTTCTTCAATTTGCCTGTCGTATCTGCCATAAACTTATCGAACCATTCTTTCTTCGCCACCGGCTTGCCGTCTACCATGTCCCAGTGTACGCCTTGAACGCCATAACGAACGAGCAGCGTACCTTCGTCAGAAGCCAGATAATCGAGCAGGCGCAGAGCGGCATCCACATTTTTAGCCTTTTTCGTGATCACCGTTACATTGTTGCCTTGAATCCCAAGATCAGCAGGCCGGTCAGGCTCGGCTCCCGCCCGCTCCAATGGACCAAGCGGAATATACTCGCTGCCTGGATGCGTTTTCAAATATTCCTTGGATGCGTCAAGGATTGCCGGATAGTGAGCGGCCAGCACGGCGACGCGGCCCTGCGTAATTTTTTCTTTGGCGATAGGGTCTGTCTGGGTAAAGGTTTCCGGGTCGAGCAGCCCTTCGGCAATCAGCCTGCGGTAATACAGCGTATAGTCCTCATAAGCTTTCGTGAAGAAAACATGCTCGAAGGTCCCGTCCGCTTTGGCCGGATAATCAGTGCCATAAAACATCGTATTGCCGATCCCGACGGCCCAGCCGTTGCTGAATCCGCCAAGCGGCATGACAGGCATGCCATTCTCCTGCAGATTGGCGTCTTTGATTTTCTTCAGAAAATTGTACAGGTCATCCTTCGTCACGACGGATTGCGGATCCACCCCAAGCTTGTCGGCCACATCCTTGCGGACATAAAAGCCGTACAGCCAGTCGGTCGCATCCTCGTCCGTGGCGGGTTGATTCTGATAAAGCAAATATTTCTTGCCGTTGATTCCGCCGATGGCTTTGTCATACAAAGCAGGAGGGACATTTTCTTTGGCGACCGCCTTCGACAGATTCGGATATTTGTCCAGCTTATCGGTCAAATCGGCCAGCTGGCCTTCCTTAGCCGCCTTGATAATGCCGTCAAGCTCACCGCCCCAGGCCGGTCCGGTGTAAATATCCGGAAGCTCCTGCGTGGTGAATATCGTATTCACCTTCTCTACTTCGCTGCCTTTCGTATACTCCCATTTCACCGTAATCCCGGTTTTCTCTTTGATGTACTCGCTGACGGGCGTCATGTCCGTATCGGCACCCGTAGAACCATTCCAGTTATGAAGAATAGAGACCGTCACTTGCTCCGTTTCACTACCCCCGCTGTTATTCCCGCCTGATGGGGCATTTGTATTTCCATTTGTCGATCCATTACCGCCGGAATTGCTGCAGCCGGCGATCATTCCCGCAATCAAGCCTACGGCCAGCAGTGCTTTTGCACTTCCATACCTCTTGTTTCTCATGCAAACCCTCCTGATTAATGAGATTTATGATAAAGTTCCGGATCGGAACGCTTATCCATAGCTTTCTATCCTTTTACCGAACCGATCATGACGCCTTTGACGAAATACCGCTGCAAAAACGGATAGATGCACAAGATGGGAAAGACGGTTATGACCAAGAGGGCCATACGCATGGATTCGGGAGTGGCTCCGGCATTGGTGCTGATGGTCTGCCCGCCCTGCTGCTGCGAACGCTGCATGGAGGATGAGAGCGCTTCCGCTTCGGTCAGCAATTGCTGAAGCAAAGTCTGAACGGGAATCAGCTTCTTGTCGGTTACGTAATAGGCGCCCGTGAACCAATCATTCCAGTGCGCAACCCCGATGAACAGCGCAATTGTTGCCAGCACAGGACCGGATAAGGGAAGAATAATCTTCAGGAAAATTTGAAAATCCCCGTATCCGTCAATACGCGCCGACTCTTCCAGCTCCTCCGGGATTCCCTGAAAGAAGGTCCGGATGATCACAATATGCAGAAAGCTGAACAGCATCGGAATGACATAAACC
Source organism: Paenibacillus sp. JT22N12 (assembly GCF_056269365.1). NCBI lineage: Bacteria > Bacillati > Bacillota > Bacilli > Caryophanales > Paenibacillaceae > Paenibacillus > Paenibacillus sp. JT22N12. Next base: position 352,324 of record NZ_JBWDNU010000005.1, read on the forward strand.
CAGAAGCTGTTGATCAGGTGCAGCTTCTGAAGGGTAATGAAATAAGGAATGAACCCTGCGCTGAAGATGGTCGGAAGAAAGATATAAAAGGTGAAGAAGGTCCGGCCCGGCAGCGACTTTTTGGATAAGGCATAGGCCATCAAGGTGCAGAGTGCCACATGCAGGAACGTCCCCAGCAGCGTGCGTGCAATCGTGATTTTATAGGCCTGCCAGATCAAAGGGTTATCAAACACCTGCACATAATTATCCAGCGTAAATTGACGCGGCCAGAAGTAGAGCGCACCAAGCATGGAATTCTTGCCGTCGTTTAACGAGTACACGAGAATATAAATAAAGGGATAAACCATCGTAAACGCAATCAACGCCAGAATGACGTAATTGAACAGACTGAATAGTGAAAACCTCCGTTGACTCAACTCACATCACTCCTTAGAACAGGGATACATCGCTGTATTTACGAGCTAATTGGTTCACCGTTACAACCAGAATCAGTGCGATCAAGCTTTGGAACAGACCAACCGCTGCGGCGTAACTGAGACGGCCCTCCGAAATACCTGCGGTGATGACATGCACATCGAGTACGCTGCCGATGGCCGTTGTGGCAGGGCCATTCAGAAGCAGAAGCTGTTCGTAACCCGCATTCATAAGGCTCCCGGTGGCCAGAATTAACAAAATCACTGCAATATTGCGGATGCCCGGCAGCGTGACATGCCACATTTGGCGGAATCGCCCGGCGCCGTCGATCTTGGCCGCTTCATACAGCTGCTGATCGATACCGGAGATCGCCGCCATGTAGATGATGGAGTTCCAGCCGATATTCTTCCAGATATCCGAGCCGAGGACCACCTGGTAGAACCATGACGTATTATTCATGAACTGAATCGGACTCGTACCGAAAACGGTGGTAATCATGTCATTGACCGGTCCTCCGTATGGAGTCAGCAGCCGCTGCATGAGGGTGATCACGACAATCCAGGATACAAAATATGGCAAATACGAAAGCGTTTGCACAACTTTTTTGAATTTGCGGTTATGGACCTCATTCAGAAGAATGGCCAGTATAATCGGCATGGGGAACCCGATCAACAGCTTCATCAGACTGATGATGATCGTATTGCGGATGATCGTTCCGGATTGGTAATAATCAAAGAACTGCTGGAAGTATTTCATCCCGGCCCAGGGGCTTCCGGTGAATCCCCCCATGAAATTAAAATCGCGGAACGCCACCTGAATGCCATATAACGGAACATAAGAGAACAGAAAAAACCAGACGATACCGGGCAGCATGAACAGATAAAATAATTTATGACGCCAAATTCGTTTCCCCAGCAGGGAATCCTTCATCGTCGTCAGCCTCCTTCCTGGATTTAAGGGGTGCGTCTTGGGATAGCCGGCACGCAGCAACCGCCGCACACCGGTTATCCGGCACCCCGTATCCTTAACAGGGATGTTTCCCGCCGTTCATTGATCGTTTGCTACTCCATTAAGCGTCAGTTAGCCGTAAGCCTTAACGTCTTGATTTCAAACGGAGAGAAGGTAAGCGCAAGCTTCCCGTCTTCGGGATGAAGCTGCCCCCCATTGGTCTCCATCAAGTCCGTCGACCAGGCTTCCGAGAACGCGAAGCCGGTTGCCAGCCTGGTATTCAGCCTTGTGCCGGCTGTTTCGTACATGCGTACGATGATGCCATTACCATCCTCCGCCTGCTTGACCGTCTCGATCATGACGTTCGGATGATCCAGCGCAAGCAGCGAAGTTCGTTCTAACAATTGCCGCTGCCCTCTTTGACCTGCCGGTACGGCTGCCGCACGCACGGGAACATTCAGTTCATAGCCTCGCTTGTAGACCTCGGCCTGAACATGGTTGCCCCCATGGGGATAAAGCGAATAGGTGAATTCATGCACGGCGCGGTCTGCCTCCGGATCGGGATAGGACGGGCTGCGAAGCAGATTCAGATCGAGAATGCTGCCCGCTGCGCTGTAGCCGTATTTGCTGTCATTCAGAAGCGCAACGCCATAATCCGCTTCGGAGAGATCGACCCATTGGTGGGCGCAAATCTCGTCTTTGGCATAATCCCACATCGTATTGCGATGCGTCTGGCGCTTCAGGTAACCGAACTGGATCTCGCAGCTGACACTGTCCGAGCGGACATCGACCGGGAATGATGTGCGGAGCATCCGCCCGGATTCCTTCCAGTCCACCTTCGTGACAAAATCAATCCGGCGGCTCCCCTCGGTAAGCACAAGCTTCTGCGTCAGAGTGGATTGCCCGTACCGGTATTGCAGGATCAGGCCTGCCGCAGGTCCGTCGCTGAATGCAGCCGTTTCTTCAAGCGCAAGCGGAGCGCCTCCGGTATGGCGGTAATCCTGGCGGAAGTCCCAGGCATCGCCGTCGTCGTGGTAGATGCGCAGATCGTTCGCCCGCTGCCCCGGCGCGACCACCTCCCGCTGATGCTCTTTATCCCAGATGGATACGATAGCGCCGTCTTCCCCGATTTTCACGGAAAGCAGCCCGTTCTCCACCAGACGCTCCTCTGCCGATGCCCGCAGCCTGCCCGCCTCGGCTTCATAAGCGTCAGCACCTGCTTCGGCAAGCGCATAGCCCATCGCCGGCACAGTGACGCATACCCATTGCCCGCCAAGCTTCAGCCACTCATCCCGCTCCCATGGAAGGGAATTGAAGATAGCTGCAGGTCCCGCAGCGCTATGGGCCGCCGCTGCCGCTGCCGCCGGAGCGCTCCCCTCCACAACCGTGGCGTAAGCCTCTGCAATCAGCGTCTCCACACGCGCAAGCAGCAGCGCATACCGCTCAAGCGATTCATCGTAGACCCGCTTGATCGACGAGCCTGGCAGAATATCATGGAACTGGTAGAGCAGCACTTCTTTCCAGATTTCCTCCAGCTCGCTGGACGGGGCGGAAGCCTGGCCGTTAAGCTGCGCCAGCACCACAGCAAACTCCAGCTCGCGGAGCGCTTTCTCCAGCTTGCGGTTGTACCATTTGTTGCGGCCCTGGCTGGTCAGCGTGCCCTGATGCTTCTCCAGGTAGAGCTCCCCGCTCCAGGTCTGGTAACGCTCCGTATCTGCGCTCAGCTTCTCGAAGAATTGCGCCGAGGTTTCCTGAACGACCGGACTCAGGCCAAGCAGATTGCCTTCGCGGGCAAGCCGCTCCAGATGCTCCTCCCCCGGGCCGCCGCCGCCGTCGCCAATACCGAACAGCATCAGGCAGTTGTCCGAAATGTTCTTATCCAGGTACTGCGCTTCCGCCTTCAGAATGGAACGCGGCGCCGCCGGACTGTTGTAGGTATCCTCCGGAGGCATATGCGTCAGCACCCTGGAGCCGTCTATGCCTTCCCACATGTAGGTGTGATGGGGATGGCGGTTGTAGGTGCTCCAGGACAGCTTCTGCGTCATCATCGAATCGACGCCGGATTTTTTCAAAATTTGCGGCAGAGCAGCGGTATAGCCGAACACGTCAGGCATCCAGAGCGTCTTCATCTCCTGGCCGAACTCCTCCATGAAATAGCGCTTGCCGTACAGAATCTGCCGGACCAGCGATTCCCCGCTTGGCACATTCGTGTCCGATTCGACCCACATCGCCCCCTGCGGCTCCCACCGTCCTTCCTGAACGCGCTCCTTGATCTGCGCATACAGCTTCGGATAATGCCGCTTCATCCAGTCGTAAAGCTGGGGCTGGCTGGCTCCGAAAATATAATCCGGATACTGCTCCATCATCCGCAGCGCCGTCGAGAATGTCCTTGCCCCCTTGCGGATCGTCTCGCGGATAGGCCACAGCCAGGCCAGATCGATATGAGCGTGGCCGACCGCGCTGACGGTCAATACCGGATCGCCGCCGCGCTTCGCCAGCTGCTTGCCCAGGAGATCCCGCGCCTTGGCAATGCGTTCATCCGTAAGCTCGGTCAGCAGCAGCGAGACATCGTACAGCACGCGCAGCAGACGCTCCTTGCGCGCCGTTCCGGCAGGCAGCAGCTCCGCCGTCTCCAGCAGCACTTCCACGTCATAGTACAGCTGACGGGCATTCTCGCGGCAGATCGCGATGACGGCTTCCTTCAGCGTGCCGCTGCGGTACCGGCCGAACAGATCATTGCAGCCTGCGTCGGCCCAAATATCTATGGCCTCCGATCCCGCGGACTCCGGGCTGATATGCACCACCCGCTTGCCCGGAAGGCCAAGCTCGTAATCGAATTCCGAATTGATATTGGTCAGCCCCTGTACCGGCGAGCCCTCCTCATCGACCAGACACAGCTCGCCATTCACATCGATAAGCAGGACAACCTTGGCTCCTCTGGCGCTCTTCGGCACTTGACCGGTGAAGCGGAACCAGGCGCAGTCCCACAGGCTGCCCCATCGGTCGCCTTGAACAAGGTCTACTTGGGCTCCTGACATCCGCTGCTCATAGGAGACCGGCTCCGGCGTGACCCAAGCGTTCACCCGCAAATCCGCAACGGGTTCATAGATATGGGCCTGCAGCCGTTCCAGCATGGATTTTAGTCGGTTTGTTTTCACTGTTTCGTATGGCATGTTGGCCTCCTTGGGCGATGTCATGATGAAATTGGATGTACCGCAGCATAAAACGCAGATTCCAAATGCTTCTAAACGAACTCTCCATCCCAATATAATATAAATATTATATATATTCAATATATTAAAATTATTTTAATTTTTAAAAAGCCTTAGAAGCATCGGTTATCGATTCGAATAAATAAAAAAAAACCGCTTCCACGGTGGGAAGAGGTCTTAGTTTCCGTTGATTTCGCGAAGCTATGAGGAAGCATTCGGGCCGGTCGTTTGACGGATAACGAGCTCAGGCTCAATCAAGGTTTTGCTGTATTTGCCGAAGCGGCCTTCACCGGCATGGATGACTTCCAGTAGCTTGTCCGCCGCGCGGTAGCCCATATCATACTCAAACTGTTTGATATGCGTAAACGTGCTGAATTCCTCGACGATCGCCGTCGGATCATCGAAGCTTACAATCGACAGGTCCCGTGGAACACTTAGGCCGGCCTGACCGGCCATTTGGTAAATCTGCACCCCGAGCTTGCCGTTAAGGGTAATGTAAGCCGTTGCCATCTTGTTGCGGATATAGCGGAATAACGGGTGCGTTTCCGCATCTTTCAGGCTCTCTACTTGAAAACCGGTAATAATGTGGGCGGGGTTGATAAGCGCCCCCTTGTTCTTAAGCGCATTCATATACCCTTCGATCCGCTCCTGTACCGTAACCGTTTGCAGCGGAGAATCCGAACAAATCGCAATTTCCCGGTGCCCCAGCTCCCACAGGTAATCGACCGCAAGGCCCGTTCCCATCCTGCCGTCGGCAGCGATATAGTTGGTTTCCACGCCAGGCAGATAGCGATCCACCAGCACAAAGGGAAAGCCGCTGAATTTCATCCCGATAATTTCTTCGTTGTACTGCTCCTCATCCACCGGGAAAACCAGCATTCCTTCGACACCGATGTCCTTAAGCGCCTTGATGGCTTCCTTCTCTTCCTCAAGCTCGCCGTTGGAAAGCAGGATCATCATCCGGTAATTCTTCTCGCCAAGCGCCTTCTGAACGCCTTTGATCAGACGGGTGGCAAAGTAATCGTCAATGGAGGGCATGACCAATCCGATGATGCGGGTACGCAGACCAGCCTCGGATCCAACCGTTTCAACCATCTGATCCTCATGGGCGCCGGCGGCCTCCGGCTGAATATGCGATTCCCTGTCACTGACGAAGCTGCCTCTTCCGGGCACGCGGTTAATAATCTTCTCATTCGCAAGTCCGGATAAGGCGTTGACCACCGTGATCTTGCTGACATTGAAGCGCTCCATCAGCACCTTCTCCGTCGGAATACGATCCCCGGTCTTCAGCCCCTCGGAATCAATAAGCTCGCGAATATACTCCTGGACCTTCTGGTAAAGCGGTATTCGATCAGCCGTGCTCATTTTATCACCAAACTTCAGATATTTGTAATATATATTATATCCTAGATTGGTATAACGCAACTGCATGAGCATGGTCCAGGCAGGACTTAAACAAGCTTTATTTGGAAAAAAATAGCTTGGCTCTTCCATCATTTGAACTAATTAAGCCTTATTCAGCCCTATTTCTTGGGAGGTTTTGTCGAATGACTTGAAATTATTAAATATAATATATTTAATATGTATTATATCTCGACCAGAGAGGGGGTGAGCGATTACAAATAATCAGGCCTCAGTACGCGACGGTCACGTTCAGCCGTTCATGCAAAAGCAGCCGCTGCGCTGCTCAAGCTCTGCTTATTCTTCAAACGCTTCGCCAAATCAGCATAAAGTTGAGGTGTTTTGTTCATGATTCGAAAATTAACCAGCGTAAGCCTTGCTCTAATTTGTCTCTTCTCTCTGTCCATCGCGGTATCTGCGGAACCGGCAGCCAAGCCCCCGTCCTCAGGCTCTATCAACTGGCCAAATTCGCAAGCGCTTCCATCCTTCGCGAAGGCGAAGCAGCTGGAGGTAGCCGATGTCTATGACGCTCCCGGGGATATCAAGCTGATGATGGCCACCCTGCAGGGTGTGGTGAACCGTGCGGAGCCCCGCATCTACCTGCTGGAGAACAAGGAGGAGGGCAAATTCGCATGGCTGAACGATCTGGATGTCCCTTATAAGGTACGTGACGATTACTGGGACATTGTGCTCAAATTCAAAAATGAAATCAAAGGCATCATTGTCTATGATCCGAAAGTGCCGGACAGCATCAATGTCGCAACGACGCTGGCCGGGTTGAAAAATGCGGTTGTCGCAAGCCCCGAACTCGCAGCCAATTTGACGGGGGCTCCCTACAATCTGAAGGTGCTCGATGATCTTCAGGGCAAATTTAAGGACCGGCTGGACGCCTACACCTGGCAGTACGATAATCTGTGGAATCAGGCGACCCACCGTATGCTGATCGGTTTGAGCCCGGATACATCCGTCAAGCTGCCTCCCGGCCTTCCGGCTTCGTTCAAAGTGCTGGCGGAGGATACCACCCAGGAACGCGACGGCAATAACCGCCAAGCCTATGATTTGGACTTGTCATCCCTGCTTGGAAAAGAGGCGGTTTATCTGCGTTTTGAAGACGCCTTTACCCAGGATGGCTGGGGTGCGGCCGTGCATCAGGTGACAGTGAAGGCCGATGACCAGGTCATCGCACAGTTCATTCCCGGCACGCCGGAGGAGGAGCCGTTCCTCTATGACGCCCAGAGCTCGCAGCTTTCCGCAGGAAATGAAGGGCATCGTTTTGCCGATAACGGCCGCTATTTTGTCTACAAATTCGCCGTGCCCGCCGGAACCGGGAAATTGACCGCTTCCGTGGACATGTGGAATCAATACAAAGTACTGGCAGGCAATGAAGAGCCGCCATCCTCGGAGCAGAAGGAGCCTTACGGCTATCTCCGCGATTACGCGGTGGCGAACAAGGCAATGGTGTTCTGGCTGGATTCCAATATTCCGGAGCAGAAAGCGCTGTTCGAGAAGATATTGTCGGACGTACAGCCCGGGACTCCTTATCTGGGATGGTTCAGCAACGATGTCGAGGGCGAATTCAGCTCGGTTGAAGTCACATCCAACCATAGTGTTTATGTGCTTGCGGCAGATTGGTTCAGCAACCTGACCGTGTTTTCCGCAGCTCAGGCCAAGTCCTCTACCCCTGACCAGAAACCGCAAAAGCCAAAGCTGGAGAACAAAATCTACGTCACCTACACCTTCAGCGAAGGCGATAATTTCCAATACAACCAGCATCGCATGCGGATTTTATGGGATGATCCGGGCCGCGGCCAAGTGCCGATCAACTGGACCTCAAGCCCGCTGCTGGTTGACGGAGCTCCGGCTATTCTGGACTACTACAACAGGACAGCGACCAGGAACGATCAGCTGATTGCCGGTCCTTCGGGAGCCGGATATTTCTATCCGGATGCATGGCCCAAGTCCACGCTGCCGGCATTCCTGAAGCAGTCCTACTCCTATCTGAAGAAAAGTGGCATGACGGTACCGTATGTGCTGAACCGGGTAGACGGCCAGAACATTCCGCTCAGCCAATCAGTAGCCGACGCCTACCAGCAGAACTATCATGCAGCCGGCCTGTTCCTGAGCTGGGAGGATCGTTATGGCGTTGAAATTGTGAACGGCAGCCTTCCCGTATCGATCATTCAGGGTATCAGCACCGTGCAGGACGGCAAACGTATTCTGGAGGACGCCAAAGCCAAATGGGACGGCAAATCGCCGCTGTTTGTGTCCCTGGGACTGCTCGCCTGGAGCCTGACTCCAACCGATGTCGCGGCAATTTCCGATTCGCTGGGGCCCGAGTACAAAGCCGTTCTGGCCGACCAGTACTTCTCGCTTATCCGCGAAGCGAATAAGCTGCCGGCAAAGCCATGAGGTTTGTAATCGTGTAGAACAGTCACGAAGAAAAGAATGAAGCCTGGCTGTAACAGGCAGGAAAATTAAGAACCGCAAAGCGAGATTATTGATCTCGTGCTGCGGTTCTTTTGTTTTGTGTCTTCAACGCTGCCGGTAGCTCTTATAGGGATTGATTTGATCCTTTTCTCTTAGAAGCCATCCGCAAATTGATAATGAAGAAAACACCTGTAATGTTATACAATGATCTCAACCCTCATGGAAAGCAGGTGCAGGCAAATTGAGTACCACCCTAAGCAGATTCATTCGGGAAGATGAACTGGAAGAGCTCTTGCTGCTTTATAAGTTTCTGCAGCCGGCTGATCCGGAGCTGGCAAGAGATCAGGAATTGGCTGATCTTTGGCAGGATATCCTGAAGGACGAGAATATGAAAATCATTGTGGTCGAGCACAATGAAGTTATCGCCGCTTCCTGCGTCCTTGTCATTGTCAGGAACCTGACCCGAAGTGCAAGACCCTATGGATTGATAGAAAATGTCGTTACACATGAAGCATATAGAAGGAACGGATTCGGGCGAATGGCTCTGGAGAAAGCGATAGAGATTGCCGGGGAAAGGAACTGTTATAAGCTGATGCTGATGACGGGTTCCCACAGAGAAGAAATACATCGATTTTACGAGCAGGCCGGATTCGTGAAAGGGAAGAAAACGGGATTTATTATGCATATGTAAGGGATAAATTGTGGCGAATTATCTAATCCAGATACCTCTTAAACCCCTTGGCACCTCGCCCGATCCCGCCATTCTGCCTCTCTGAGCATGAATAACCTCCGATTTATTGAGAATAGTTTAATTTTACCATATATCCTAATATATGATAAATATCGTCAGCAGAATGGCCAGTGGGGCCCCCTCATGGAGAGCAGGCACCAATTCAGGAAGTCCGGGCATACCCTGTATTGTGCTGAGACGACAGCCGCCTTCAGATAAATGAAGAGGAGGATTTCCATGCCATTCAGCGGCAAAATAGTTACCGATACCCTGATCAAGCGGGAGGATATCCCTACGGGGCTCAGTTATGAGGATCTTATGCCCGCCTTCGAGCGGGAGCTGGGACGTTGGGACCCGGTCATCGAGAACGCGCTCATCGAAGCCGAGGCGCCCTGGGACCAAGTGAAGGCTGCCTTCCATACCATGGCCGGCCCGCATGGACTGATGATTTTCTTCAAGGTGAATCAGGGCCGCTTGACGTCGCTTCATAATGGAATCAAACGCTGCTGTCTGTATATTGTGGGCAACGGGATCGTGGCCGAGGAAATCCTCTCCATCGATATCCGGGCCAGCCTCTATGTGCCGTTCCATGTTTGTCTTTATGATAATGGCAATCCCGGCGGCGCCATCATCGCTTATGACCGTCCTTCTTCCTTTCTGGCGGTATTCAACAACCCGGCTCTGGTTGAAATCGGCTACCTGCTCGACCACAGAATGGATCGTGTCGTACAGGCCATCAAAAGCAATAATCGTTAAGATCGGCGCCCCCCGCATGTTCTTCATCCTTGGAGATTAAGCGCGGGCTGCTATTTTTGCTTCCACGCTATAGCTTGGCAGCAATGCCCGGTTCATAGAAAATAGTCGATATCAAGTCGGATAAATTGAAGAAGCTTGGACTTAATGAAACAACGGTTAAAATGCCGATCCAACCCTCCTCATTAAAAGCTCCCCTGAGGATGTTCACGCTGGGCCAAGCGGTAAAAGCGGTCGTCGTGGACGGAAGCAATCTCGCTCGAACATGTGAAAGAGTCATTCCTATAGCTCCCACAGAAGGAGTGCCATCCTGATGACCGCTCTTGCCACCATCGGCGCCCTGCTGCCGATACGTTTCGTAAAAGAATAATCGCCCCCCACCTGGTCTGAATAACCAAGTGGAAGGCGATTGTTTTCATTAAATGACCGGTATCGGGACGAACCTTGATGCCTCGGTGTTACTCGTAAATAACAGCTTTCACTTCATCGCTGTCGATATTCGTTTTGTCGTACCAGACGAAGCCGCTGTCGATTAAGGCTTCAACTGTTTCGCCTTTGGCTGCCGCTACCGCCGCTTTGACCGTTTCGTAGCCGATGCCGACCGGATTTTGGGAAATCGCGCCAGCCATCAGGCCGCTTTTGATCGCGTCGATTTGCGCCTTGCCGGAGTCGTAGCCGATTACGGTAATTTTGCCTTCGGCCTTCATTTCGGTTACCGCATTGATAACGCCGACTGCAGATCCCTCATTGGTGCCGAAGAAGCCCTTCAGATCCGGGTGAGCCTGCATGATCGCTTTGGCCAAGTCGGTTGATTTCAGATGGTCGCCGCCGCCGTATTGAATGTCGACGATGTTGATGTCGGGATATTTTGCTTTGATCTGGTTCACGAATCCGTCGCGGCGGTCAATCCCCGTACGGCTGGTTTGGTCGTGTGCGATTATGGCGATTTCGCCTTTTCCGCCGATCAGCTCAGCCATCTTGTCTGCGGCCGTGCCTGCTGCGGCAACGTTGTCCGTCGTGACAAGACTGGATGGAATGTCGCTGTCCACGCCTGAGTCGAAGGCGATAACCGGAATGCCTTCATCCTTGGCTTTTTGCAGCAGCGGAATCGATGCCTGGCTGTCGAGAGCGGCGAAGCCGATTGCGCTCGGTTTTTTGTCCAGCGCGACCTGCAGCATCTCCAGCTGTTTATCCACCTGCGATTCCGTCTCAGGACCCTCAAATGTGATTTCTACATTAAATTCAGAAGCGGCTTTCTCGGCGCCTTGTTTAACCGCTTGCCAGAACTGATGCTGGAATCCTTTGGAAACGAGCGGTATATACATTTTTTCCGCCGGCGCATTGGCGCCGGCATTCGCGTTATCGGTGTTAGTGGCCGCAGGGTCTGCTGCCGGAGCCGGCTCATTGCCGCCGTTTCCATTCCCGTTGCCTCCGTTACCATTCGAACCACAGGCGGTGAGGACTAATACAAACGCTGCCAACAAAACAAACAAACTCTTTTTCATCTTCATTTCCCCTTTTATGCCATAGTATGATTGCTGTTTTCCATTCCCCCGCGCCTCTCTCGCGGAAGAACGCCCTGCTGTTCAAGCATTGGTTCAAGCTTTGCGCCGGCGCAGAATATCCGCATAGACAGCGAGCAGAATAACGAAGCCGACGACAACCGTCTGCCATTCCTGCGGCACCGACAAGATGCGGAGACCGTTCGTCAGCACACTCATAATCAGTGCGCCGATGACGGTGCCCACGATGGTGCCCTTGCCTCCGCTGAGCGAAGTGCCGCCAATAACCACGGCCGCAATCGCTTCCAGCTCATAGCCCGAACCAAGCGACGGCTGAGCCGAGTTAAGACGAGAGGCGATCAGGATCCCGGCAAGACCCGTGAACAGACCGGTAATCGTATAGATCACGATTTTCCAGTTGCGGACATTGACGCCGGACAGGCGCGTTGCTTCTTCATTGCTGCCGATTGCGAAGTTATACCGTCCGACAATCGTGCGGGCAAGCAGGATGCTGCCGATCACCGCCGCGAGGAAGAAGATGAGCACTGCATTCGGAATATCGAAGCCGGGAATCAATTCGCCCAGCAGTGAGCCCTGCGAAATTTCCATAAACACCGGGGTATCCGTAAAATAAACCGGCTTCGTGCCCGAGATAACGAGTGCCAGCCCTTTGGCGATCATCATCATGGCCAGCGTCGCGATGAAAGGCGGTATGCCGAGCCTCGCGATGACGACTCCGGATATCAATCCGCACAGCGCTCCGGTGAGCAGCCCGCCGATTATGCCTACCGGCACAGGCAGCCCCCACATCGTAATAAACACCCCGGTCATAACTGCGCACAGCGTCATCACCGTTCCCACCGACAGATCGATCCCGCCGGTGACGATGACGAATGTCGAACCGAGCGCAAGCACGCCGATTACCGCGGTTGACAGCAGAATTCCAACCATGTTGGAAAAATGAAAGAAGTTGCTGGATGCAAGTGAGAAAAAAACAATCATCAGAATCAAACTGCCGAAAGCCAAAAACTGCTGCAGCCCCGATTTAAACGCAAATTTCGGTTTCGGGGATACCACTACCGTATCCTTCATAGCCCACAATCTCCTCCTGTCCGAGCCTAGCCGATCCGCCTGGTCGCATACGTCATAATCTGTTCCTGCGAAGCATGCTGATCGTTAATAAGCTCTCCCGTAATTCTTCCTTCGCACATGACGATGATCCTGTGGCTCAGCCGCAGAATTTCCGGCAGCTCCGAGCTGATCATGATAATCGATTTGCCTTCCGCCGCCAGACTTTCGAGCAGCTTGTAAATCTCGCTTTTGGCCCCGACATCGATGCCCCGCGTCGGCTCGTCGAAAATCAGAATATCGCAGTCTCTTGTCAGCCATTTGCCGATAATAACCTTCTGCTGGTTTCCTCCGGACAGGAATTTGAGCTTCTGATTGATCCCCGGCGTCTTCACGCGCAGCTCCTCGACGACCTTGACCGAAACTTCGGCCATCCGCCTGTCGCTCATGAAGCCGAGCCCGCTTGTAAAGCGGCCCAATGCCGCGAGCCCGACATTCGTCTTGACGTCCATATCCAGCAGACAGCCGAAATGCTTCCGGTCCTCGGACAAGTATCCAATGCCGTGCTTCACCGCCTGATGCGGCCCGGCAATGCGGACCTCGCGTCCGCGGATCAGGATGTCTCCGGCATCAATCGGATCGGCGCCGAAAATCGCCCGCGCCATCTCCGTTCTGCCTGCGCCGACCAGTCCCGCGACGCCCAGGATTTCCCCTTTGCGCAGCGAGAAGCTTAAATCGTGAAGGACGTTCCTCCGCGAAAGACCGCGCACCTCCAGCACCGTCTCCGGCGCCTTCTCCGCCTTGCGGTCCGGCTTGACCGGCTGGTAGATTTCCCGGCCGACCATCATGGCGATAATCTGGTCGATGCTGATATCCGGCGTCTGGACCGTATCGATATAAGTGCCGTCGCGCATAACCGTAATCCGGTCGGTAATTCGCTTGAGCTCCGCCATCCGGTGCGAGATGTAGACGATACCGACGCCCTTCTCCTTGAGCTGCGCGATCATCCGGAACAGCTCGTCGATTTCGGAATCGCTGAGCGCCGCCGTCGGCTCATCCATAATCAGCACTTGGGATTCGTAGGAAATCGCCTTGATGATCTCCACCATTTGCTGTTTGGCCACCGTAAGCTCCGCCACAGGCGTCGTCGGATCGATGTCCAGCTTCATCTGCTTCAGCAGCAGAGCCGTTTGCCTGTTCATTTCCTTGTCATCCAGAAACAAGCGGATCGCCTTGCGCGGCTCCTTGCCAATAAATATGTTCTGCGCCACCGTCAGATGGGGAGCCAGATTCAGCTCCTGGTGGATCATGCCGATCCCCAGCTTCTGGGCGGACCTTGTATCGGCGATTTGCACTTCCTCGCCTTTATAGAAGATGCTTCCCTCATCCTTGCGGTAGACGCCGGTCAGCACCTTCATCATGGTTGACTTCCCTGCCCCGTTCTCACCGACGAGCGCGTGCACTTCACCGGCCCGCAGCTCAAACCGGCAGCCCTTCAACGCATGAACGCCGGCAAAATGCTTCTCGATTCCTTCCATGCGCACAATGGTCTGTTCCATCTTTCCACCTCCCTCAAACTCTTGTTCCTGCTGTTGTAGCTAACTTTACACGGTCCGGCTGCAGGCTAACATGTGATTTCTTCCTGTAAAAGTCGAATAATTTTGGAGGTTGCGCGCCGGACAAGAGCAAAAAAACGGGGCCCCCGAGGCCCCGCATAATACGCTATTTGTTGACGAAGGGAAACAGCAGCTTCTGGTTTTCCTCCTCGTACATATTCTGTTTCGTAATGACCAGAGAGCCGGTATCGATCATCTTCGGCACCTTCTTCCCCCTGACCGCGTCCACAGCCGTCTTAACGCTCAAATAACCCATCTGGAAAGGCCGCTGAATGACGGTTGCCTTCATCACCCCTTCGTCCAGCAGCTTGATCTCGTTGACGGAGCTGTCGAACCCGATCAGACTGACCCGGTCCTTGAGCTTGAGCTCCTGAATCGCCCGGCCGGCGCCGACGGTTGTAGGCTCGTTCAGTCCGATAATGCCCACGACATCCTTCTGCGTCTGCAAAATATTCCTTGCCATCAAGTAGGCGTTCTCCTCCGAGCCTTCGACATAATAGGTGTCGAGCAGGTCGAGACCGGCATTGCCGCCCAGAATGGAACGGACGCCTTTCTCCCGGTCGATATGCGAAGCGGCATTTTTGACATAGCTGATAATCGCGACCTTCGCATTCCCCGAGATATGCTGCCGCATCGCTTCGCCCGCCTTCCTGCCGGCAATTACATTGTCTGTCGCCACGCTGCTGTGCGCGACACCGGAGTTGATGCCCGAGTCCACAATGATGAGCTTGATTCCGCTTTGCCTGACTTTCTCGGCAACGGGAACAAGCCGGTCAAAATCGTTCGCAGCCAGCACAATCGCATCGGGCCGGTCCCGGATCGCCTGCTCCACCAGCGCAATCTGCTCGTCGACATCCGTTTCGGTTTTGGAGCCTGTAATCTGGACTCTGGTGTCGAATTCCTGCGCTGCCTCGCGTACCCCGTCGATCAGCACCAGCCAGAACTCGATCGAAGCATCCGTCGATTTAATAATGACCCTGATATCCAGCGGTTTCCGCTGCGACAGCCAGCCTCCCCAGCCAGCCAAGCCTGCCGCAATAATCAGAAGCAGCCCGACAATCGCCAGTGTCCGCTTATGCTTCCAAATCATCTTCTGCCTGCCTCCAATAACGGCGGAGACTTGGGAAAGCGGATGAGCACCGTCGTCCCTTCGCCTGATACGCTTTTGTAAACCAGTCCATACTGCGCGCCAAAATAAAGCTTGAGCCGTCCATGCACATTGCGGACGCCGACACCTCTGCCATCCTCTCCTTCATTCAATGGAGTCAGAAGCCTGGACAGCTTCTCCTCGTCCATCCCGTTCCCGTTGTCCCCGACGATCAGCAGTATATCCGTCTCCGTCTCTTCGGAGGAGATCGTAATGAGGCCCGGCCCCCGCTTCATCTTGATGCCGTGATAAATCGCATTCTCCACGATCGGCTGCAAAATGACCTTGATCGTCCTGTACTGCCTGACCGAATCGCCGATCTCGATCTGATAGTCCAGCTTGTTCTTGTAGCGCATCTTTTGAATCTTCAAATAGTTCGTAATATGCTCAAGCTCGGTTTCGATCGTGACAAGCTCCTCACCCTTGCTGATCGACGCACGGAACAGCTTCGCCAGCGCCGAGGTCATGAGGACGACCTCCTGGAACTTCTTGCTCTCCGCCATCCAGATGATGGAGTCCAGGGTGTTGTACAGGAAGTGGGGATTGATCTGCGCCTGCAGCGCATTCATCTCGCTTCTTCTTTTCAGCTCCTGGTCCCTGACGACCTGCGACATCAGCTCTTTGATCTTGCCCACCATAATGTTGAAGGCCCGGGCCAGCCTGCCGATCTCAATCGTGGTCGGAACGGGAACCTGAATGTCAAAATTGCCCTTCTCCACCTCTTTCATGTAGCCCTGCAGCTGCTTGATCGGCTGGCTGACCCGCTGCGACAGGAACAGGGAAATGACAATCGCCAGCACGATGCAGATCAAGCCGAGAAAAATAAAAGAAAGCCGCACCTCATTCTGGTTGCCGACCAGCTCATTGACATAGGACACGCCGACGATTTTCCACCCGAAGTCCGACTCCTGAACGGTGTACATCCTGCTGTTGCCGCCTTCATCGCTGATGAATGTGCCATTCTTGATCTGGAGCACCTCGGCGATTTTCTCCGTTTTCAGGCTGCTGTAAATCAGCTGCTGCTGCGGGTGGTACACGATTTTGCCCTCGGAATCGACGATGAACAGATAACCCCGCTGGCCAAGCCGGATATCCTGGAACATGTCGTTCATCACGCTGAAATTCAGGTCGATCAGGAATACGCCAAGCTTCGTCCCGCCGTCCTTGCTGACCAGCTCCATGCTCAGGGAAACGACCCAAGGATACCGGTCCTTGAACACCGGCTGCACATGCGAGGGAGAAATCACGTACGAGCCTCCCGCCTCCCGGGCGCCACGGTACCAGCTGAGGCTCGAAATATCGATGAACGGGTTCAATTCCAGCCCTTTGCTTCCCGTCACAAACTGCCCGTTGTAGCCAAACAGGCTCACCGAAGAAATGTCGGCGCGCGATACAGCCATCGATTCCAGAAAGTCCGCGACGGCCTGTTTGCTTTTCTGCTCTTCCGTCAGGCTTTCGTATTTGAATTGAGACAAATATTGCTGCACATACGGGTTGCCGTCCACCATATCGGAAATATATTTCATCCCGTTCACATAAGACTTGATATTGTTGTTCACTTGCTTCACAAGCTCCGTCGTATAAGTCTGCGCATTGGACTGCACGGCGTCTTTGGACAAATAATAAGAAACGACGCTCATAATCAGAATCGTCATCAGGATGAGCAGGACAAAGGCCAGCACCATGTTCGTCTGGATGCTGCGGAATCGCGAGAAGAGGCCCAGCTTCATCCCTCATTCCCCGTCATTTTGAAGCGAAAGTCCGTCGGCGTGTCCCCGGCATGCTTTTTGAATGCGCTGCTGAAATACTGCGGATCGCTGTAGCCGACGGCGTAAGCGATTTCGTAGCTTCGCATGGAGGTCAGCTTCAGCAGCTCCTTCGCCTTCTCCATCCGCTCGTGAATCACATATTCCACGAAGGTCCGGCCGGTATTCATCCTGAACAGGGTGCTGAAGTAGCTGGCGCTCATGGACACATGCTTGCATACGGTCTTCAGCGACAGATCCGGGTCTGTATAATGCTGCCTGACATAGGCCATCGCCTTCTCGATCTGCAGCACGCTGTGATCCTCCCGCATGCCCCGGATGACCGTCACCGCTTTGCCGCACAGCTCTTTCATCCAGATTTCGATTTCGTCCAATGCCGCGAGCCTGCTGATTTCCGCCACCGGATTGGCCTCTTCCCCGAACACCCTGCCGGTATCGCTCTCCATTTCATACAGCGTATGCATCAGGGTAAGAACATACCGCTGCAGGTAGATATAGCAGACATCAATGGGGACAAGCTGCTTACGGAAGGTCGAAAACAGCTTGGCGATCCATTCGTCCATTTCCTGCGGCGTACCCGTCTTCAGCTTCGTGATCAGCTCATGCTCCCAAGTGACCGCGGACAGCAGTTCCGGGCGCTTGCGCCTTTCCATATCGGAGATGCGGATAATTTCATTGGTGCCGATAACATAGCGGTAATCCAGAGCGGACAACGCCGACCGGTGAACCAGGGCGACATGATCCTCAAGCCTGCAGGTATGGCCGATTCCAATAGAAGCCTTCACGGGCAAATAGGTGGTGACCGCAGTGTGGATTTCCTCCGCCGCCGCCCCGGCTTCCTCGCACAGCGCTTCGGGATCGGTGCCGGACAGCAGGATGAGCACGCGGTTTTCCCTGTCGCGGAACACCTCCGCACCGGCACTCTTCTCCGTTAATTCCTTGGCGATGTTATAAATGGCAAACCGGAACAGCTCATCGTCGGACGGTGTAGCCGGATGCTTCAATATAAGCTCGTCGACATCGATCGCAAGCTCGATCAGGAATGACTGGTCCCAGACGATTTGAAAATAACTGCAGCTTTCGCGTTTTTGCTTCGCTGTCATCGATGAAGTAACGAGCCGCTCCAGAAACCGCTCCTTGAGCAGCGGCATGCTTTCCTTCAACTGGCGCTTCAGCTTCTCGTAGTCCCGCTTATGCCGGTTCTCATTGTCCAGCTGTTCGCCAAGCCGCAGCAGAATTTCCTCCATCTCGGCGGCTGTAACCGGTTTCAGTATATAGTCCGCAACCTGCATCTTCAGCGCCTGCTGGGCATATTCGAATTCATCGTACCCGGTCAGGATGATCACTTTCACATCCGGGTAACGCACGGAGAGCTCGCGCGTCAGCTCGATGCCGTTCATGAACGGCATCCCGATATCGGTCATCACGATATCCGGATTTTCCCGCTCGACGAACTCGAGCGCTTCGATTCCGTCCTCGCAGGACCCTACGCATTCAAGTCCCATGGCCTCCCAGTTCATGCCATCCTGGATCGCTTCGCGAACCAGCGCTTCATCGTCCACAATCAGCAGCTTATACATGAAGTTTCACCTCGTTGTCCTGCGGTATTTGAAATTTCACGATCGCTTCGGCAAGTTTTACAGAGGCTTGTTCCAATTCCTGCGCCATCTCGCCGTCCGGCGAGCTTCCGCCTGCCACCCGCTGCGCCAATTCCCGATCCGGAAGCGGACGGTTGACCGGGTATCGGGCCTTGTTTCTGCTCGATATGACGCTGTCCTGATCATCCAGAATAAAAATCTCTGCCGATTGGCCCAGATCGGTCCCTTCATAAAGCCTGGCGATATGGTTTTCCTCCAGTGTGATGACGATAACGCCAAGCGATTCCCCGTTGACTGCCGATCGGATCGGCTTGCTTATGGAGAGAAACGCTTTTCCCTTCACCTTGTCGTCTATGAGAAAGTAGCGATAGTCCGTACCGCCCTCGGTCCTTTGAATAATCGAATCCAGCTGCTCCTTATCCAGGGAATTGTACGTACCCAGCGTCGTCTGCCGGTCTACGCGAATTGTGACGCTGGAGATGTAAGTGAGCATGGACAGCTTGTGAGAAATGGTCTTGTTGATGGCATTGGTCAGCGTGTACTGCTGACCGCCGGATATCTTCAGGCCGGCCAAGCCGCTTTGCACATCTTCGCCCGATATAATATCCTCCATGACAAACTGGATATGCTGCAGCTCCAGATCAAGATTTCCGCCGATCTGTCCGATCACCTGCCTGGAATACAGCTCGATTTTGCCATTGAGCGCTGCGCTGGATTGCCGGTAATTCACCACACCGACAGTCGCGATGGAGGCAAACAGGATAAGGGTGAAAAAGAGGGTCAACCTCACTTGAATCGTGGAAAAACGTAAAATGCCAAGATTGGAGATGCGTTCCAGAATCGAATTGTGCCTGAGCGACGAGTCCACCGCTGTCCCGTCAATCAAACGCAATATAAGGCTCCAGCTCCGCGAACAACGGCCCAACCTCCGCCTCGTCCGGAACGACGAGGAATAACGGCTCGTTGATTTTCAGCACATACATGCCCAGCAGCGATTTGGCGTCAGCCATGCCGCTTTTGCTGTGTATCCAAATATCGAACGGATACCTGGACACGATGCGGTTGATTTGTTCGATATCATTCGCATTTCTCACTTTAATCGGTTTAATCATAGTCAATCGACCCTCTCCCGCAATTGAGCTCATATTCGGCTTTGAATCCGCTTTCAAGATTGCCTCAAGCTTCCTGTCTTTGTCTTTTTAAAGCTTCCGGCTACGCCTATTATACAGCCGTCCCCGGCATTAGCACATGTATAATTATCGCTTTTTAGTCGAATTATTTTCTGATCGCGCCGCAGGATCCAAACCGGGCATATCAACCCCGCTGCGCGCGAAAATGAACGTGGAAAACGGAGCTCCCGGAGCCCTGGAAGATCCGAATGCCCAACACTAACGAAAAAAGAGAAGAGCGCAACATCCTCTTCTCTCTTCGTACGCTTACGATAATCCCGCTCAATCCGCGCGATTATTGCACTGCGTTATAAATGTTGTACAGCATGACCGCCGCTTCCGCGCGGGTTGTTGCCGATTTGGGTTGAATTTGATTATTATAGCCGTGAATGATTCCGCTCTTGATCAGATACTCGAAGCTTTCCTTGGCGTAAGTGGCGGCGGCATCTTTATCCTGGTAGTCATCCAGGCCTGTCGCCGTCGTTTCCTTCAGGAGTTTGTTCGCCGCTTTCAGCGCCTTCTCCGTCAATACCGCCATATCTTCCCGGGTGATCGGATTCATGGGCTGGAACAGATTATCGCCGGTGCCGTCGGCAATACCGAGTGCTCTGGCCGTCAGCAGGGCCTCACTATAATAAGCGCTCTCGGGCACATCGGCAAATGAAGCTCCTGTTTTCCCTTTCAGCTCCAGCATCCGCATCAGCAGCACCAGGAAGTCTGCGCGGGTAACCGGCTTGTCCGGTTCGAACGACTCATTCGAGAACCCGTTGACAATGCCTTTTGAAGCCAGCACTTCAATCTGCGTTTTCGCCCAATCCAGAGCAGCGATATCGCCAAATGTTTTCTGCACAAATGCCACGGCATACGTACCCGATTGTGCAGCTGTGAAAGTGACCTGCCCGGATTCGGGGTCATACCTTCCGCTGGTTACAGGCTGAGTCCGGCCTGCATCATCGACAGACCAGATGACGATATGCTCGGGATTCTTCAGCTCTTCCGCGCTTGGATTGTAAGGAATTCGCACGGTAACCGGCGTCTGCGAATGATTCCATTCAGCGGTCTGGCCGCCGGACAGGACCTTCAATTCAATTGCCGGACGGCCGCCGATCTGCTGCTTGATGCTGTCATTCAATTGCCCATCAGCAGGCTGGCCCAGATGAAACTCTACGTCACCGGAAGTCAGCGCGCTTCCCCGGAACAGGCTGCTTGGAACAACAAGCGTCGCCAGAGGGGTACTGATTTCGATCGGGACGGGATTCGACTCGCCGGACAGCGCGGAGACCCGCAGGGTTTGCACATAGCCTTGAGCGCCTTCCGCATTTAATTCAATGCTTACCGGAGTTTTGCCGGTTGTGTCGGCTTTTGCGGCCGCAATCGCTTTATTCAAGGCTTCCGCATCGACGGAAGAGCTCGCGATGCCCGTAGCCTTATCCAGTACAGATACCGGCTTGATCACATTAGGTGTACTGGCCGGCGAATCTGTTGAGTCCCCCGGATCCGTTGTATCCGGATCGGTCGGGTTTGGATCTGTTGGAGTTGGATCCGTTGGATCCGGATCGGCCGGATTCGGATCGGTCGGGTCCGTTGGATCTGTTGGATCTGTTGGATCTGTTGGGTCTGTTGGATCGGTCGGGTCCGTTGGAGTCGACGGATCGCTGATAACGGCAACCACATGGGCATCGCTTGTAAACTCGGACGAGGCAAATTGGGAATCCACCAGCGTCAAGCCCGCAAGCCCGATTTGGGCGGACCCTGTGCCAATCGCTTTGAAAGTCAGCCTGGCCAGCGTCGGATTGCCGGATTGCCCCGGCGTGCTTCCTGTTTCCGTATGCGCGATTTGAATCGTACTGCCGCTGACAATCGGTGTAATGGAGTAGCCTCCAGCCAATGGTTCCACGCCTTTGAACTCCAGAAGAGCGGGGTTATAGCTTACATTGATCTCATAACCGTACATATCGGTGACCTGGCTTGCCGCTACGCTGACTTGGAATTCCTCCTGCAGAGCCGGGCTTTCATTCGTAATCGCAAGCGAAAACGATGGTGTGCTGTCCGCCAGCGCGATACCCGGGCTTACCAGGGAAACCAGCAGAATGAAGACCATACTTATGGATCGCAATTTATATGTCATGAACTAAGATTCATCCTCTCGCGGAAAGATAGCCCGGGGAAGCGTCATGCTTGGCCGCTTCCCCAAGCTGTAACAACTGCTGTTATTGCCCGATCTTGGAGGCCAGTACCGCAAGATCAACAATCGTGATTCTAAGATCGCTGTTCCAATCGTACCTGTTGACCAGCTGCCAGTCAGGATTTGCGGATGTCAGGCCATACTTCATTCCCAACAGGGCAAGATCCTCAATAGATGCCGTCGTGTTCACGGCTGCCGTGAAAGTCTGCACGGCGGTATCCAGTGCATTGGCTGCCTGATCCGCCAGCTCCTGGGTGGCGTCCACGCTCGCAGCCGCCGCTTTGGCATTCGCGATCTCCAGCAGGAGGGCATCAACTGCTCCCTGCGAATATTGACCCCACAGCGTTCCAACCGAAGCTGCGGATACCAGTGAATCGGCATTGGTGATTTTCACATTCAACAGCGCCAGATCTACCGGTATGTTCAGCTTTCCGGTCGGCAGCGAAGGAAGAGCGCTTGATGTCGCTGCTGTCCGGACGCGGAGATCGTCATTCGGCGCTGCAGACAAATCAAGCGTGGCCGTGCCTGCAGCAATCGAAACCGTAACATTGGACCAGTTAGAGCCTCCATCCAGACTGTACTGCATCGTTGTCGCTGCTCCCACCAGCTTGACTTGCTCCATGCCGTAGTAAACATTGGCTGTTACTGTCGGTGCGGGAGCCGGCGCTGCCACTGTTGCCAGCAGGCTGTTGATGCTGTGATTGCCCACTACCCGCAGATAAATCTTGCCCGGGACGAATGCAACCGGCGTAGTTCCCGTACCTGCCGCAGCCCAGCTGCCGTCGCTGCCATCTGAGGAATCCAGGCTGAATTCCATATCCTCAGTTGTGCCGGAAATTTGACCTGCCCCCACATTTACGCTCACACCGTTGAAATTATCCAGAGGCTGAACGATAAAATAGTCGATGTTCGATCCGGAATCTCCATTATTGAGCATCAATTTAACCGCTGATCCAGCCGGAATGCTGACATTCGTCTTCACGACGGCATACGCTCCGCTCCAGACGCCGGTGGAAGGGAAGCCGATGCTCTTGATAAACTTGTCGTCTACATAGAGACTCAGCTTGCTGTTTGCATTGGCTGTCGTATATCCGATAACCAATTGCCCGCCCTTGGCCGTGCTTGTGAAGACCATGGAAGAACTGCCCGGGGTGGACAAGCCGGTAACCGCTTTGCCGCCGGAAGCCGCTCCATCCGAAGAAGCGTCTACTTTGGTTAATGTGGTGTTCTCCGCCTCGTACATTTGTCCGACAATGGTCTGCAGCAGCTTATAGTTGTTCGGGTTTGCCGCTTCTCTGACAAAAATCTTGCCCGGCGCCATGACAACCGGCGTATTGTCCGCCTTGGCCGCGGTCCATGTGCCGTTCCTGCCGTCGGTCGAGTTCACGCTGTACTCCAGGAACGGATTCGTGCCTGTAATTTGACTGGTCGCCGTGTTCAGGCTTACGCCGGTCAAATCCTGCGATTGCACAATCATATAGTCAATATTGGCTCCCGAATCTCCGCTGTCCAGCTGCAGCTTGACCGTTGCGCCCGCTGGAATGGCTTTGGTGACCGTGACCATGGAATAGTTGGTATTCCAGCCGTGGGTAGTCGGGAAAGTGATATTCCCGCTATCCATTCCATTGATGTACAAGCTGAGCCTCCCCGGATTATTGTCCGTGCAGTACGCAATAATCAGCCGCGAGCCCGTCGCAACATTGGACAAGGATACGGAATCTCCGTTATTGGAGAAGTGATCCACGACTTTGCCTTCGGAAGCTTTGGAATCCGAGGCTACGTTGGTTGAACCGGTTCTTGTGCCGCTCTCGGCTTCGTACTTCGGTCCGCTGAACGGCGGTACCGTTGCAATCAGGGCAAAATGACCCGGATCGCTTATATCCCTGATATATACTTTTCCGCCCAGGAACATAACCGTCGTGCTGCCGGCTGTAGCCGTCGTCCATGTGCCATTGAGACCATCCGTGGAATCTAGGCTGTACTGCATATCGACCGTAGTGCCTGTTATCAGATTGGAAGCTACATCCACGCCTACCCCGCTCAAATCCATGGATATGTAGGAGAGGGAATCGAGATTGACAGCGCTGTCCCCGTCATCCAGCTGGAATTTGACGGTTGCGCCTCCCGGAATATTTACCGGCACCGTCAAGGAAGGATATCCTCCCTGCCATACGCCGTTCGTCGGGAAGCTGATAGGCTTGCTGAAGACACCATTAATATAGAGGCTGATCTGTCCAGGGTCGCTGGCTGTGGCATACGTAAATATGATCTTGGAGGCCGAACCGGAGTTCTCGAAGGTTAACGAATCGCCGGTCTCCTCGAATTTTATTGCATTGCCGCCCGAAGCCGCAGCATCCGCATATTTGTTCGCAGGATTGCTTAATGTGCCGCTCTCGGCTTCAACCTTTGTGCTGCCGTCGCTAAGATAGATTTTCACCGATGACATCTTATCGTTGGCATTCGGATTGGTTCCGGACGGGAAATCCGTATCCGAGGTGAACAGCCACTTGGTTCCCGTAAAATTGTCATTGTCGTACACAGCAACCGTGTAGCCGGCCGGTACCCGTACCGACGACGCCCAGTTATTCGGTATGTTCGCCGTCATCAGCTGTGCTGTCGTGTAGCTCCCCGGCGCCAATGTCTCATCTGTTCCTCCGTAAGAGCCGTCCGCATAAAAAGTCGTAATGGCAACGCGGCCTCCCGCAGCGCTAAGCCCCAGCTTGGAGCTTGTGCCGCTTAAGGATTTTACGCCTTCATTGGCAGTCCCAGTCAGTTTGGCATGTGTATAATTGCTCAAAGGCTTGGCGGTGCGTTCTACCACATATACGGTGTCCGCATCCGTATTGAACGTAAATTCACCGCTTGACGAGGTCGTGACGACAGAGTTGTCGGAAACCTTTCTGACCTGTACCGCCTCCGTTCCCCAAGGATTGACTACAGTTGCCGGGTTGCCGTACAGGCTTTTGATCCCGACATATTTGATCTCGTCGCTATCCTTCTCGGAGCTTACCTGGAACCCGCCGCTGGCCGACAATGTAAACTTGCTGACAAAAGCGGCGTCTGTTGGCAAAGCAGGGAAAACTCTGATCTTGTCGTTATAGCTTTGCAGCAGCGATTCGTTCATGGCCAAAAGGTGCACGCCCATGTACTCATACTCGCCGTTGGTATTCGTCGTGCGTCCGTTCGGATACTGCTGGTACCGTTGAAGCATCATTCTCATACCCAAATAAGCTTCGTCTCCCAATCCGAGCCGGGCTGCCTGGATAGGGGCCGGATCCCAAACGTTGTTCGACGTGTACTTGTATGGACGGTTATTGTATCCGTTGACCAGCTTCTGATAGTCCGGATAGCCGATGCCGCTTACGTTATAAGGCCACGCCAGCTCCAAAATGGAATTCTCATTGTTCCGGTTCTGGGACAACGGCGGAGCATGCGGCAAATACTGGTTGGGGTCGTTCGGATCGAGCGGGTATGGGACAAGATTATCCAGAACGTCCTGCCACTTGAGGCGGAGATCCGCATCCAGCTGCAAATCCTCGCTCGTCTTGATTGCCGCCGGAAACAGACCCCGTACAGCCGCCAGGTCGGTAATGGCATTCTTCACGTCCCAATGCTGCTCATGCACATTCGAGGATTCCATAAAGTATTGGCCCGTTGTTTCGTCGAATGAGAGCTTGGCCGCATAGAATTTGGCCGCCTCCCGCATGAACGGATACGCGATATTCTTCAAGTAATCGGTATCATTCGTATACTTGTACTGCGCATACATATTCATCGCCGCTTCCGATGCGGTCGATAGCGTATCCTGCGTGTAGTCGCTGTTGATCGTGCCTGCAGCGCTTGCGTTCCAGCCCATCGTCTCCGGAACCCAGATGCCGTCGATGCCGTACCTGGTCTGCGTGTATGCCTTCAGCGTATCGAAATTGCGGCTGTATAGATTGTTGAAGACTTCCACCATATCCGCATGGTTGGAGGCGAGGAACGAATGGTAAATATCCCTCTGATTCCAGTACCAGTACGCGTTGCTCCACTTTCCGCTGTCGCTGTCTTCCACGGCGCTGAATACGCCGTTGATAAAGTGGAACGGATAGTTGCCGAATGCGCCTGCGGCGATAATATACGTGCTCAGATAATAAAAGCTTTCCATATAATCGGCATCGCCTGATGCGTCGGAATACTGGACGAAGGACTTGGACCAGAAATCATGCCACCAGTCCTTGTAGCTGGCCAAGGTGGTATCGTAGCCGGCAGCCTTGACAGTGGTTAACTGTTTCTTGGCTTCGGCAATCGAGTCATACTCCGGGGCATTGAGCCGGCTGGCCGTAGAAATCCAGATCGTATAGCTCGATGTAGGCTTAATGTTCAGCCTTACCTTGCTGCCATTCACAGTCTGGGTCGTGAAGTCCGCCCCTTCGACCGTCGCAGCCATCGTGTAGCCAAAATGATCCGGGTCGGCCTGCCCTCTGCTGAACCCGACGACAGTCGGATCGGCGAAGGTCGTGACCGTTCTCCATGCGTTGATATTCTTCACGTCGCCTCCGCCGAAGTTGCTGACATCCCACAGGCTCAGATCCAGCGAAACGCTGGCCAGGCCCACACGGCTGTCTTCGACATGGATGCCCATCACCTCGGAATTCGGCGATCCCATAATCGTAATCTTGCGGTTGGAATCGTACTCGGTCGTCAAGAGACCGTCATACAAGGAAAGTCTCTGTTTATATGCAGAGTAGCCCGTATTCAAACCGGGGTTCGTATATAAATTAACCAGGCCTTGCGAAGCGAAGCCTTCCTGCGAAGCATCCACTCCGGAAACCTGCATCGTAAGTCCGTTGGCTGTATCCCAGACCATTCCGCCCACCTTGCCGTTCCCTACGGTCAAAGCCCCTTTGGGATCGGTGATCGGCGCATTGTATACCACATCGTGCTTGGACAAGTATGAAGCATAGTCCACATCGAGCGTGCCCGTGCTTGTGTTGAAAGCTTCAGACGCCGTATTGTCCGCCGCCCCCGCCACGCCCGGTATCAGGCTGGAAGATATCGCAAGGGATAAAACAACTAGCGAAAGGAAAGATTTCTTTACTTTTCTATTCTTATAAAACTTCATGGGCCAAAAGCCTCCCTGTATGATCATCTTTGTTTTTCATTTATCCCTGCCGGGACTTCCGTTCACTGATGAAACTGAATGAAGCGCTTTCACGTTCAATCATTTGTTATCGCTTACAACATCGGATACGCGAGTCTGTCCGTCAGCGATAGTGACCCTCATCCTTTCCTTTTCTAAAATGATTCTGTTCATTGCAACACACCCTCCTATGGTGTTTATATCCTAATCATAGTCCCTGCGTAATTAAAAACAATTGAATAATATCTTCAAACAGTTTAGAAAGTTACGATCAACGATTTTTCACCCCAGACTCTTGCTGTCATCGCTGCTGCACAACGCCAACCCCTCTGATCTACCTTCGCTTTTCAATATCAATCCATGTCATCAAATGTCCATACAAACGCAGCGCGAAGCGATTGCCAATGATGTCAAAATGGCGTAGTCTAAAAAGAGACCGTACCGTCCGGTCTCGAAATCAATCGGAGGGGATTCAAATGCTTGTGCAAATTGTGTTGTTCGACGGATTCGACCTGCTGGACGCATTGGCGCCTTACGAGGTTTTTACCGAGGCAGGAAGGTACACGGGAGGCGCGATTCGCGCCGAGCTGGTGTCGGCTGAAGGCCCGAGATCCGTTCCCAGCGGGATCAACGGCCTGCAAATTTCCGCATCCGGGGCGATCGATCCGACAGCCGCGGCGATAATCGTTGTCCCCGGAGCGGCCGGACCTGTGTACGGGGAAGGGGACGAATCAATCGTCTCTCTGCTGCGAAAGGCGTCGCAGACGGAGCTGGTCCCCAAGATAGAAGCTGCCTTGTCGGTTCCGGGACTGACAGTCGCAGCAGTGTGCGGAGGTTCGCTGCTGCTCGCCATGCAGGGGCTGCTTGAGGGCCGCCGTGCCGCAACCCACCATCTGGGCATAGCGGCGCTGGGAGCGACGGGAGCTGTCCCCGTGCATGCCCGCGTCGTCGATGACGGCAATCTTGTATCGGGCGGAGGCGTGACTTCGGGTCTCGATGTGGCGCTGTACATCGTCGAGCGCGAGCTGGGGCCGCAAATCGCACATGAAGTGGAGAAAATGTTCGAATACGAGAAGCGGGGGACGGTCTGGCGCCCGGTCGGCATGCTGCCCATTATGGAATCTTCGGATTTCGAAGCAGCGGCATTCGGGGCGGATGAGCGGGAGCCGGAAAATACGTCCGGCATTCTCGATACCGGAGACGGGATCATCTCCACAAACGGGCCAACTGCCCGTGAGAATGCCGGAATAACCGTGTTTGTCGGGAGGTGGGAGGTAATCGTTGCCACGCCCGTTGGAAAGCTCCCGGTCACGTTGAACATCTCCGGGGACAGTGGACGTGTGAGCGGAACGGCCGTGCAGGGCGATGAGAGAGTCGAGTTCATCGATCCCGTCGTGGCTGGCAGCCTCTTAAGCTGGTCGCTGAAAGTGAAGAAGCCGATGCGTTTGAACTTGAAATTCGAGGTGACCGTGCTGGGGGACGAAATGTCGGGCAGAGCCAGGGCCGGCCTGCTGCCTGCTTCCAAGGTATCGGGCAAGCGCACGGCAGCGAACTGAACGAATCCGCAGAACCGGCCACTAAGAACCGGCTGACGCCGGAAGTTGGCGGCTTCTCCATGTTTCTTTCTTCCCTAAGGAATAGAAGCAGCGTATTCAGAAGCCCCTGGACCGCCGCCGTTACGTTTATGCCGTATGGTTCACGTCCGGACGCAGGAGCGCAGTGTGCTTTCGATCTGTTTCGTCGCGAAGGCGACATGCTTGTTGTCCCGGGTCAGCCGGCTCGCCATTATGGCGCCTTCGATCGCCGAGAAGAAGAAGGAGGCGAGAGCCTCGGTGTCCATATCCGGCTGGAATTCTCCGGCAGACACCCCCTGCTCCAGAACGCCTTGCATAAAGGATTGGGTATGCCCGTATGCATCGATCGCCTGGTCCCGCAGCAGGGGAAAAGAATGATCGGCCTCGACGGCGGTGTTCAGAAACGGGCAGCCTCCCTGCAGAGGAGGATTGTTCACGGTGTCGCTGTATACGTTGCACATCGCGATAATCTTCTCTGTTGCCGTCTCGCAGTTCTCGGTCGCCTGGGAGAACAGCCGCCAGAGCACCTCGCCCGCATATTGAAACGCAGCAACGGCAATGTCATCCTTGCCGGAGAAGCTGCGGTACAGCCCGCCCTTGGTCAGGCCGGTCTCGTCCATGATATCCTGCATGGTCGTAGCCGCGTATCCTTTCCGGTTGAAAAGCTCGGCGGACTTCATGATGATCCGGAGCCTTGTTTGTTCGCCCTTGCGCATGGTTCAAACCCTTTCACGATGCAGACTGTTTCCCTAAATAATAGCACAGAGGTGTCCGGAATGCCCAATACGAAGCGATTGTACCGGCTTATGCTGATAGTGGCGGCAGGCTTTATCGCGTACGTTCTGTACGTCAATTTCATTGCTGATCCCCGGGCAGAATCCTTTCTAAGCCATAAAGCAAATCTCAAGCATCCCATTAACGTTTCGGTCTGGTTAAACGTCTTGTATGTTCATGTGGCATTCGCGTGCGCGGCCATGGTATCGGGAGCCATCAACTTCTCGCAGAAAGTCGTGTATAAGCACAGGAAGCTCCATAGATTCAACGGGTACTTCTATTTGATCGCCGTTTTTGCCGTCGTGATCACTTCCGGCTATATGGCTCCAGCAGCGACAGGAGGCAAGGCGGCCAGTATGGCTTTCAACCTTCTGAACGTCCTGTGGCCGGCCATGACGATTACGGCGGTGGTCCAGATCAGAAGAATGCGGGTCGACAAACACCGGAAGTGGATGTGCAGAAGCTACTCCTTCTGCTTTACCAATATGTTTATCCACCTGTTTACCTTCATTGGCACCAAGGGATTCGGTCTCGCTTACGAGAAGAGCTATACGGTCAGCGTCTACGGAGCTATTGTGCTATTGCTGTTGCTGGCCGAACTGGTCATACGAACGGTTTACAGCAAACCGGCGGGAGGGCTGCAGAATTAGGAATCCGCCATCACAAAAGAAATAACGATCGTCAGCTTCGCGGCAGCGGCAGCCGGCTGAAATCGCTTCCAAAATGTGGCAGCCTCTAGACGGGTGTTAGGGAAATCATAATGACGGCGGAGTCCCCCAAAGGGACTCCGTTCATGCTAACGGCCCATACCCCTGCTTATCCAACTCCTCCGCAATTACGCTGTAGCCCCGCCCGTTGGGATGAAAATGATCCAGCCATAAGAGCTCCCGCTCCCTTCCCAGAAACGAGCTGTAAATATTCGCGACCTTGAGATTCCCGTCCTCGAAGCTTTCGAGCTGGCTGTTGAAGCGCCTGACCCACAGCCCTGCTTCGGGCTGGGAGGGTGTGGGATTATACAGATCGACCGCGCGGATCAGATAAGGCTTGGAGCCGGACTTCAACTGCCTGATGACCGCGAGAATACCTGCAAAATTCTTCCTGCAGCTCGTCAGGGCCTCACTGAACACCTCTTCGTTCCGGTGGACTGCGAAAGCTCTGGCTGCATCGACCATATCATTGCCTCCGACTGTCAGAGTGATGATATCAGCGTTCCCCAGGATGGCCCTCGCCTTGGGATCGTGTCTTACAACCGATAGAATACGCGGCATCCTTGCTCCCGATATACCCATTTTGTCGTAATAAACGGGCTGTCCCAATCTCTCCTGAATCAGCCATCCATATTTCGGAACAAAACCACCGCCTAACAGTCCCCCCACTCCGGCAGTCAGTGAATCCCCGATTGCGGCATAATGGATCACTCGCGCTCCTCCACCTTCCCCATGATAATCGCCTTCCCCTTCATATACCATCAGCATATGATTTCCCGTCTTTATCAGTGCTTTGGGGAGCATAAAAAACGGCATTGTAAATTTGAAAAGGCAGGAAATCCCCGGGGAGATTTCCTGCCTGCTTATGGGTTTGCTTCATGGCTCGGGGAGACCTGGACAGGTACCTCCCGGCGTGTATTATCCTTCGTTTGGCGTTTCCATCTGGGCTGAAGTTTCGGGCTGCGCCGGGGCCGGATGAGCTTTAACGTATTCAATCGCGTTATAGATCATCTCAGCGGATTCAGCGCGCGTGATTTCCGCTTTGGGATGGAAGTTCCCCTCTGCATCCAGCGACGTAATGCCCAGAACGATTGAACGCTGGATCGGTCCGTTATATTCTACGGTGAAATCGTCCTGGTCCTTGATATCGACGGTTTTAACATTGATCATCGGCAGCGGGAAATGCCCTTCCATCGCCAGCATCAGCTGGTGGGCGAATTCTTCTTTCGTCCATTTCTTGCTCGGATCGAGATCGGCCGGCAGATCGAAGCCGCTGTTTGCCGCGATAATCAAAGTATCGGCGTACCAGGCATCATTTTTCGCGTTTTTGTAGTAGTCGGTTGCCAGCGGCATTTTGACGAAACGAAGGGTATCGATATTCAAATCAAACGCTTTGACGATCATTTGAATACCTTGCGAAGCCGTCAGCGTAGCGGCGGGAAGAAACAGGTCGCTGCTCACGCCCGATACGAATCCGCCTGCCTGCAGGGAAATGATTTTATCCTTGGCAGCTACCTTATCCAGATCGGTAAAGGTTGTCGATGCGGCAAAGCTTTGTCCGGCAAAAGACAACGAAAGCACGACGGCTGCGGAAAGACCCAGCATTTTTTTCTTGGATGTCATCTCTATCACCTCTTCTAATTTATGGAACGTTTCATAGACTCAAACGTTGTGCAGGCACCCAGTGTTGCATATTGTCGAGGATTTATATGTTAATATTATGTGAAGCCCCGGGATGCTGCCAAGGCAGTCCATTCTATTTACGTGCAGGGCAGCGGATCATAATCTCGAATATAAATTTAGAAGAGTTGAATTACGCATCCTGATAATCAAAATTTGGGAGATGATTTCATGACGAGAGGCGATAACGTTTATATCAGAGCGCTAAATACGGATGATGCGGCAGACAGCCTTAGATTACAAACGGATAATCGTGATTTCTTCGAAAAATTTTCCATGCCTCGTGATCGTGATTTTTATACAATAGAAGGTCAAATCAGGAAGATCGAAAAATATGCTGAAAATAGGCATAAAGACGAAGAATATTTCTTTGGAATCTTCAGGAAGAATGACGATACGCTAATTGGCACAATTAGCCTTTTTCAGGTGCTTCGAGGCGCCCTTCAGAGTGCTTTTGTCGGTTATTATTTAGACAAAATGCATAACGGCAAGGGCTATACAACGGAAGCTGTTCAATTAATTGTTGAATATGCATTCCATGACTTAAAGCTGCATCGGATAGAAGCGGGTGCTATGCCCCATAATATGTCGTCCATTCGAGTATTAGAAAAAGCGGGTTTTCATAAAGAAGGAATCGCTCAAAAAAATGTCAGGATAAATGGAAAATGGGAAGATCATCAGGTTTTAGCCATAATAAATCCCGATGACTATTTGGATTGAAAATCAATAACAAGAAGAAACGGCTGTCGCCTTCCTGCAGCGGCGCAGTTCGTTTCTTCGCTTTTATAGACATGAACAAGAGTGAGTGAATCTTATACATAAAAAAATACAGAGCAGCAGAGACCCCGCCTCATCATGCTCTGTATGGGAATCACTCGAATGAAAACTGCATCACAAGTTCCCTCAGCTCCTGCGCCTGCCGCGAAATGCTGTCCGCCGATGCGGACATCTGCTCCATCGTGGCATACTGCTGCTCCGCATTCTTTCAGAATGAACCGTTCTGGATATCTCCCTCTTCAAAGTACAGGTCAAAAAAGCATTAATTAGGAGACTGCAGGAAATTCCGAGAGGCTGTATTATGTTTGAGAGGGTTCCCGACGATATTAATTAATGAAAGAATGAGAAGCGGTTTAGAAAAGAGAGGAACTGAATAGATGAACAACAAAGTCAACTCGCTGGAAAGCCTCGTTGCCCTGCTGCCTGTCATACAGGCGGCCGTGCCCGCGGATATGTCTATCGCAGTATGCGACCTTACAAAATTCATTGCCTACTATCCCGGGGAAAATATTGACCTCCATATCGAAGTCGGTCAGCAATTGAATCCGGATGAGCCGCTTGCGGCCGCCATTCTGGAAAACAAATATTTCGAGGGAGATGTCCCGGCCGGCTTCTACGGCTTCGAGTTCACCGGCACGGCTCTTCCGGTTCATAATGACGAAGGCGTCGTTATCGGCGGACTGGCCGTCCAAATTCGACGGCACAGCGAATTGATCGAACTCTCGAACCATATCGTGGTTGCCCTGTCCCAAGCGAACGAAAGAATCGCCAAGGCTGTCAGCGGCTCCAACATCATAGCCGATCTCAACCGTCAGCTGCTTGTGCTGTCGCAGCAGGGGAGCCAGAATGTGGAGAAGACGGATCAAGTGGTGTCGATTATTAAAAATGTCGCCGATCAGTCGAATTTGCTCGGCTTGAACGCTTCGATTGAAGCAGCGCATGCGGGGGACAAGGGGAGGGGCTTTGGCATCGTCGCCGGCGAGATCCGCAAGCTGTCCCAGGAAACCATCGATTCGACCAGGAATATCCGCCAAACGCTGCTGTCCCTGAAGGAAGTGACACAGCAGATCAGAGACGCTATCAGCCAGGTGGCTTCCATCAGCCAGGAGCAGGCAGTATCGACAGAGGAAATATCGTCGTTTATCAGAGAAATCCAAGAAATGACAAACCGGCTAAACGATTTTGCCCATAAATTGTAACCCCTCTTAGCTCCTCGCCATAAAAATGCACCCCTTGGAAGCTCATCGGACAGATTGTCCAAGGTCTCTCCCAAGGGATGCCGTTTCATGCATTCTAAATCTCCGACAACCGCTCCAAATAATCTCTCAGCACATCGCGCTGGAGAACGAGATTCATAAACTTGCCTTCGCGGATGATCTCCACCAGGCCAGCCGTCTCGAGCTCCTTAATATGATGAGAGATTGTCGCGGCGCTGACACGGTGGGTTTCGTGCAGGTCGCTGCAGGGAAACGGGACGCTGCTGGCTCCGATTTCCTTGAGCATCTGATAACGCCGCGGCTCCGCGAGAGCACGGGATATCCGCGTAAACTGCTGGTCTGTCATATGGGTCATTAGGCTTGGTCTCCGTTTCCTATGGGTTTGTCGGGAGTACGCTAATGTTCTTCCGGCAAAGGACGGGCTTGAACCCCTTCGAAGGTAATCGCAACCGGCTGGATGGTGCCGTCCTCGTTGAAATACATCCGGTCGATGCAGACGACCCGGTGATTGGCAACGGTCTCCGTCAGCGGTCTCCGATGGTAAACGATGTACCACTCATCCTGCCCTGGAATCTGGATCATCCCATGATGGCCTGCGCTTGTTGCGACATCGGGATTCTGCTGCAAAATCTTCCCTAC
Organism: Paenibacillus sp. JT22N12; assembly: GCF_056269365.1. Lineage (NCBI taxonomy): Bacteria > Bacillati > Bacillota > Bacilli > Caryophanales > Paenibacillaceae > Paenibacillus > Paenibacillus sp. JT22N12. The sequence continues at coordinate 386,750 of NZ_JBWDNU010000005.1, forward strand.
GCGCTCGAACGGGCCGGTCGGGGATGACGAGACCGCATAAGCGACCGAATAGTCCGGCTGTCCCCAGCCGCCCTCCGCCCACATGAAATAATAGCTGCCGTTCCTCTTAATCATGCACGGCCCTTCGACGAACAATTCCGGCGTTATTTCCTTGTACACCTCTCCATCCCCGAATGTATCCAGACTGATCATATCCTCGTTCAGCTTGACCACATTGCAGCGTCCCCAGCCTCCATAATACAGATAGGCGCTGCCATCCTCATCGATAAAGACATGGGGATCGATCGGCTGCGCGCCGTGATGGAATTTATCGATCAGCGGCCGGCCGATCGCATCGCGAAACGGGCCTTCCGGCTTGTCGGCTACGGCAACGCCAATCCCGCCCAATTCGTCATCGCTCTGAATGTCGTTGGCGGCAAAATAGTAATAATATTTGCCCCCGCGTTCAATCGGGGAAGGCGCCCACATAGCGCGCCACGCCCAGGAAATATCGGCCATTTTGAGAATTCCGTCAACCTTCGTCCACTCTACCAGATCCTTGGAATAAAAGGCATCGAAGAAGGCCTGTTCCCCATACGGGGCAGAGTAGGTAGGATAAATCCAGTAGCTTCCTTCGAAAATACGGGCTTCCGGATCGGCATACCAGCCCGGGAAAATCGGATTGCCTGCTGTGCGTTTGTCATTGCTGCCTGAAATCGTCATGGGATATTTTCACTCCTTGGCTGCAGAAAAAAACCATAGTCTTCACGATGGTTTTTTTCTTATTGTAGATGATTTTCCCGCCGCTTGCCATGCTTCAGCAATTATTGACAGGCGGCAGTGATCCCGGGAGGGCGAAGGAGCTCCAGGCTTCCCGCGAAGCAAGCTATCTGATATGTCTGAGCTTATCCGGATTAACGACGATATAAATGGCGGAAATGCGCATATCCTCGATAAGAAAGGTGAAAACACTGGCGGGACTGTCATGTTCGTACGTAACGATTCCGGGTTGACCATTAACCACTGCGGTTTTGTAGGAGAAGCCGGGCTGCAGTTTCTTCAATACACCGGCAAAGAAACGGGATATCCGGTCGGGACCCAGGATAGGCAGGACCGCGGCGGATACTTTGCCCCCGCCGTCCGTGTAAAGAGCTGCGTCATGGGACAAGGCATGCATTAACTGGCTGACGTCGCCTTTGGTCAATGCCGATACAAACTGATTGACCATGTCCGCTAATTGATCATTCTGCGGCTTGGGCAGCCGGTCTGCCGCAGAACTTCCCATCTCCTGCTGCGTTGATGGTGGTCTAATGCTGCGCCTGGCGCGGTGGAAAATCTGCCGGCAGTTCGCCGGGCTTTTGCCTACGATCTCCGCGATTTCATCGTATTCATACTGCAGCACCTCCCGCAGCAGGAAGACTGCCCGCTCCACCCAGGACAGCTGCTGCAGCAATAAAAGATAGGCCATGGACAAGGATTCCTGCCGGGCGTAAGCATCATAGGGATCCTCACTACCGCTCTGCCCGGTGATGAGCGGCTCAGGCAGCCATGTACCGACATAAAGCTCCCGCTTCTTCTGGGAGGAACGGAGACGGTCGATGCAGCGGTTCGTTACAATTTTGCACAGATACGATTTTATATTATGAATCCGTTCGGAATCTGCGGCGTTATACGACAGGAACGCTTCATGCACAATGTCCTCCGCGTCCATGACACTTCCCAGCATGCGATAGGCCAATGTGAACAGCAAGGTCTTGTAGGAAGCATACATTTGATCCGTGAATGAGGCATTTTCCATGAGAAGCCCCCTTTCTCTCCTTTGTAAGAGCCGGTTGATGATTTCGGTGCCCCCGCCTCGCTTCCGCTCCGCTTCTTCAGGAGAAGACGGACTCGGGGACGAGCGATTCACCAGCCGCCGAAAGCTCCTTCAAGAGCTGGATGGATGCGCGTCTGGCGCTCGCTGCAGCCGCATCCGCCAGCATTTCTCCATGGCTGGCCCAATCTCCTGCCACATAAAGACCTTCTATTCCTGCAACAGCCGGTCCTGGCATGGGGTCTCTGCGGCCAATATGCATGTAATCGTGAACGACCGTTATATTCGGCAGATACTGTCTGGCGACCACTTCTTTTTGCCAATGGGGATGCAGGAGATTCATCGTTTGCTCCAGCTTGCGTTCGTCTTCCCGCGGATCACTCTCCCCGGTCCCATTATACTGGATAAGATGCACGATCTGCTCGCCGTTGTCGCTCAATTTGGAGGATCTTGAATGATTTGTGAAAAAAACGGGCTGGTCAATTCCCATTGCAAGCTGTCTGCCGGGTACGGGCAGGCGTCTCAGGGAGAGGTCCAGACACGCCGCCATAATCGGCCGGGCATCCTCCGTCCAGCTTCGCAGCGCGGTTTGCTCAGCGCCCGGGAACAACCGGGACGTTTCATTCGGAGATAGTGTGCTGATGATCCGGGAAACATTCAGCACTTCCTGGTCATCCAGCAGCAGGCCGCAGACAGAGCCATTATCATGCCTGATTTGCGATACCTTCTTATTATTCAGCACGGTTACTCCAGCCTTCACCGCCTGCACGCGAAGCTGATCGACGATCGTTTGCCAGCCCCCGTCCAAATAGAGCACGCCGCTCTTGAGCGCGAGCTGCACCTGCCGGACCGCAGGACCAACCCGTTGATAATCGATGTCTTTGCTGTAGGTGGATGTCCTGCACAGCGCATAGAACAGATGACGGACCATCGGATCGCGGATTTCCTGCTCGGCCCATTCCCGCAAGCTGATATTCCCCATGGCGGCGGTATCCATTTTGCCCAATTTGATCATAAACCGTCCAAACTCCATTTTACCCGACAGGGTCAGAAGCCGGGACGATAATAATTTCAGGGCATCGCCCGGCAGCGGGACAATCCCGTTCTGCCAAATGGCCAGCCCGCTTGCAGAAGGCTTCCCTCCCTGCAGACTTACGCCTAACTGCTGCAGAATCGGATAGGCTTCCCCTCCGAGATAAAGCGCATGGCCTCCCAGATTAAAGAGGGCGCCATTCTTGTTGACGGTGATGGCCCTCCCTCCTACACGTGACGATTTCTCCAGTAAAATAACAGACTTCTTCGCTCTTGCCAAATCTATCGCCGCGATTAACCCGGATATTCCTCCACCGATTACGGCTGCATCATAATTTTTCATGTTAAGCTCCTCCTTATTTGGTTGAACTGCAAACAAGACGGAGATCGGTGATCTGCTGTGACAAATCATTCAAAAAAACATTATGCGGCTGGGCAGAAAGGATTTGTTTTTTAACCATTATGTAATAATTACGAATAATTAAAGCATATCTATTCTATATCCCGATCAGGGAAATGAACGAAACGATGAAAGGATACAATGGAAATGACCATTCCAGTTATGATCTTGAGCGGCTTTCTGGGCAGCGGCAAAACGACTCTGCTGCTGCGGCTGCTGGAAGAGGCGCGAATCCGGGGGATAAGGCCGGGGATATTAATGAACGAGTTGGGCAAACAGGACGTGGACGGGAATATTTTAAGCGAGCAGCTTGGTGTTCAGGTCGAGAAGCTGCTCGACGGCTGCGTCTGCTGCAGCAAAAAAGAAGAACTTGCCGGAAGTCTGGAAGCGCTGCTTATGGGACAACCCGATATTCTCTTGCTGGAGCTTACGGGCGTGGCTGATCCCGGGGATGTGGTTGCGATTGCGAAAGGGCCGGCGTTTGCAGAGCATATCGGGGACATCCGTGTCATTACTGTCCTGGACGCCGAATATGTACTGGATTATAACAGCATCTTCGCTTCCGACCGTCAGCTTGTGAAGACTTTGCGCCGCCAAATCGTTTCGGCCGGTCTTGTTATCGTCAATAAAACGGACCTGATCCACCCGAATATATCCGGAAAAATTGAAAAAGCAATCCGCAAGCTCAACGAAAAAGCGGAGATTGTCTACACCGTCAGAAGCCATATCGATACCGCTGCACTGCTCGCCGGCATACGTCCGAATGAAGAGCCGCCTTCAGCCGCGAGTCCATTCCGTGTGTTAAGCGGACATCCCCCCGCAGAGGGCAAGCCGCATACAAAGCCCCATCATCACATCGCCGAATCCTACTCGCAGATGCAAGCCGTTACCCTGCCCTCTCCGGCCGGGGAACAAGTCAGCAGGGAGCAGGTGGAGCAATTTCTGCATGATTGGAGCGGGCATCTGGTTCGGGCCAAAGGATATATCCGCATCGCAGGCGCAGAGGCGATTCAATTAGTCCAATATGCCGGGAAGCGAACGGTATGGGAGCCCTCCAATTACCCCGGCACTCCTTATCTGGTCGCGATCGGCATGCAATTGAACGATACGGATCTGGCTGCCCGCTGGACGAGGCTTTGGCAGGCGGAGGTTGAGGTTTGAACGGGCATTAACCGTATACCCTCCCGCGCTTAATCCTTATTGGAGCAGGTTCAGCAGGGTTTTGACGGAATTGTCTATAAACGAACGCTCGGGGCGGGACTTCATCATGACGGTAAGCCCGATCAGCGACACCACGAGCGTTTGAGCCATTACCTGAGCATTCATATCATTCCCAAATTCACCCGAACGGATGCCTGTTTCAATCGTCTCCTGAAACAAGGCAGCCAGATACATCTGATGTTCTCTTGTCAGGATCTCCATTTTTCTGTCATGCGGGGCGAGCTCTACCATCGTATTGATGCAAAAGCAGCCCCTGCTTGGCCCGTCATCATACCCCTCTTCCACGATGCTTTCAAAATAGGAGCGGAAGGCTTCTTTTACCGATGCGGTGTTTTGCAGCTTCGCCCTGGCATTGGAAGAGTGGTCACGGGTGTATTTGCGGAGCGCGGCTTCAAACAGCCCCTGTTTATTGCCGAAGGCCGCATATATGCTTGGCCTTTGAATGCCCATTCCGGATGTCAAATCACTCAAGGAAACGGCTTCATACCCCTTCTCCCAAAAGAGCTGCAGCGCAGCATCCAATGCTTGATCCTCGTCAAATTCCCGTGGCCTTGTCATAATATGACCTCATTTCATATCAATCAGTATAATATCATGTTAGTATGATCAGCGATTATTGTCAAATTCAACTCCAATTATCAAACGACTTTCTGTTATTATCAACAATTTCGGGTTTTTATCTTGACATTACATATTCATCATCGTTATATTTACATCAATTCATAACGTACCAATTAGTATGAAATAATCGTGATTTCACTCATCAAGGGGAGTTGTTGATTCATGGAATATGGGGAATCCGGTAAAGGAGTGGCCCTCATCGGAGAGAATGTCAACGTACAGCCGGAAACAGAAGAAGCATCCAAAGAGACCGTATCCGAAGCTGCTCCTGTTCCCGCACTGAAAAGTTCCACAGCAATGCTGTTTGCCGTTTCCTGCGGGCTGGCGGTCGCTAATATTTATTATGCCCAGCCGCTTCTTGACACTCTTGCGGGCGAATTCGGTATTGGACAGGCATCCGTCGGCATGGTCATAACCATGACTCAAATTTGTTATGCGCTGGGACTGCTGCTGCTCGTCCCGCTTGGCGATCTGGTCAACCGTCGCAGGCTGATCGTCACTCATCTCCTGTTGTCCGTACTGGCGTTGGTCATAGTCGGATTCGCGCCCACCGGCATTATATTGTTTGCGGGAATGGCTGCTGTCGGCTTGCTTGCCGTCGTGACGCAGACTGTGGTTGCCTATGCCGCAGCGTTGGCGGCACCTGCCGAGCGCGGGCGTGTGGTGGGACTGGTGACAAGCGGAATAGTTATCGGAATTTTACTTGCCAGAACTTTTGCGGGGATTTTGACCGATTTGGCAGGCTGGCGTTCGGTCTATTATATTTCTTCGGCTGTGACGCTGGCGATGGCCTGCTTATTGTTCCGGGTACTCCCTCGATATGAGCAGAGGAAAGCGCCGCTTTCCTATTCGCAGCTGCTTCGTTCGGTATTCGCCTTGTTCCTTCAGGAGCCGGTTCTGCGCATCCGCGCCGTGCTCGCTCTCTTGATCTTCACCGCGTTCAGCATCCTTTGGACTTCACTGGTACTGCCGCTAAGCGCGCCGCCTATCTCGCTTTCCCATACTGCAATCGGCTCGTTCGGGCTTGCTGGGGCGGCCGGGGCATTGGCGGCAGCAAGGGCAGGCAGGCTGGCGGATCGGGGGTTGGGACAATGGACCACCGGAACCGCGCTTGCCCTCCTGCTCCTCTCATGGCTGCCGATCAGTTTCATCAACCAATCGCTATTCGCTTTAATTGTTGGGGTTGTCCTGCTCGACCTCGCGGTACAAGCGGTGCATGTCACCAACCAGAGCATGATCATGAGCGTTCGTCCCGAGGCGCGCAGCCGGCTCACAGCCGGTTATATGATCTTTTATTCCATCGGCAGCGCTGCAGGTTCAACCGGCTCGACCGCAGTCTACGCGCATGCCGGCTGGAGCGGTGTATGCATGCTTGGCGCAGCGGTCAGCGCATTCGCCTTGTTGTTCTGGGCGCTGACTCGCCGCCGGACCGACCGGCTGCTCAACCAATCCTGAATTATTACGTTATTCGCGGTAAGACGGTTGAATCAATCCGGGATATTAACCTTTTGCCAGGTTGAGCTGCCAGGAAACGCCGTATTGATCCGCTACCCAGCCAAACTTCTCACTCACGGGAGATGGCGCCAGCGGCATCAAGATCTGACCGCCTTCGGACAACCGTTCGAAGACGCGGTTGATTTCTTCTTCAGTCTCAAAGGATACGAACAGGGAGATGGCCGGTGTGAATGTGAAAGCATGCTCGACGATGCTGTCTATACACATGAACGATTGACCTCTCAGGGTGAATACAGCATGCATGACCGTTCCGTCCTCATGGTGCATGATACTGTTTACCTCGGATTGGCCGAATAAAGAGATGTAGAAATTCATTGCCTCCTCCGCCTTGCCGGAGAACATGAGAAACGTGGTAATGGATTGATTTGTCGCTGGTCTCTATCCCGGATGGGAATACACCAGGCGTTTTTATACATTCAAAAATTAAGTTACAATTTATATATTATGTAACTTGACACATGAAACTTGAAACAGTAATATAGCCTCATAGGAAAGGAGGAATGTATCATCGCAGACTCCACGATTTCCCGGACATCCATTCTTGATGCCGCTGAAGAAGTTCTCCGACGATTCGGAATGGCCAAATCCAACTTGTCCGACGTGGCCCGGGCGCTCGGTGTCAGTCATGCAGCGATCTACAGGCATTTTGACAATAAAGCTGCGCTCCGCGAAGCTATGGCCGAGCGGTGGCTGAACCATGTCATGGAGCCGCTGAATGCCATTGTAGCCAATAATGACGAACCTGAAATCCGCTTGCGAAGCTGGCTCGATACTCTGCGGGCATTCAAACGCAGCCGGGCCTTAACCGATCCGGAGCTCTTCGCCATGTATATGGCTCTGACCGCTGAAGCGGCCGACTTGCTGCATCGTCATGTCGGGGACATGCTGGAACAGCTGACTGTCATTATTGCAGACGGTATTGCCGCAGGCGTTTTTGCGCCGTGCGATGCGCGGGAGAGCGCACGGGCATTTTATCTGGCTACGACCCGTTTCCATCATCCCAGTCATGCGGGGGAATGGGAATTATCCGATTCCGACATCAATTATGAAATTACCTGGAAACTGCTGATGAGTGGTTTAACAAGCAGATCCTAGGTGCAACAGGTCCAGTCTTCAAATAATGTTGTTGTTTTGAGGGGATGATTGCAGATGTATGCCATTATGGGCATTACAGGACAAGTCGGAGGTGCTGCAGCCGAGGCGCTGCTGGCGGAAGGCAAGCAGGTTAGAGCCATCGTAAGGAATGAAGAAAAGGCCAAAGCATGGCGTGAACGCGGCGCCGAGACGGCGATTGCGGATTATCGCGACTCTGCAGCCCTGCAGGAAGCTTTTACAGCCGTGAAAGGTGTATTCGTTATGAATCCGCCTTATTTTTATCCGGAGGATGGATTTCCCGAAACAAGAGCGGTTGCGGAATCCATACGCAGGGCGCTTGAAGCCGCAGCTCCGCCGAAGTTCGTTGCTTTGTCCTCTGTTGGCGCGCATCGCGATCATGGACTTGGAATTATTGAATCTCTGCATATCCTGGAGCAGGAGCTTGGGCGGCTGTCTATTCCTTCGGCATTTCTGCGAGCAGCCTGGTTCATGGACAATTCTTTCTGGGATATTGAGCCTGCGCGAAGAGAAGGACAAATTCCCGGTTTCCTTTCCCCATCGGATCGTAAGATACCGATGATTTCGACGTTGGACATCGGCAGAATTGCAGCCGAAACCCTTCAGCAAAGCTGGGAAGGCACGCGCTATCTTGAACTGCAGGGACCAGACTCCTATTCCCCCGATGATATTGCTTCTGTGCTCGGCAGGCTGCTGGATCGCAAGGTAGGGGCCGTTTCCATTCCCCGTGCTGATTGGGATGAGCTCTTTATCAGCCAGGGCGGGATTGCCGGACAGATACATGGCAGAATTGAAATGCTGGATGGCTTCAATAACGGATGGATTGACTTTGAGCGCCAAGGAACTGAGCTTGTCTCGGGTTCAGTGACATTAGAGGAATCTTTGAAAAAGCTTATGTAAACAATATAACGAGAAGAGCTTGCTGTAATATCCATTTTGCGGAGGTGTATCAGGAAGATGATGAATAAGAGAGTGCTTGGTAAGAATCTTGAAGTGTCCGCGCTGGGCCTGGGCTGTATGGGCATGTCCGCTTTCTACGGCGGAAGGGACGACGAGGAATCGAACTTGACGATCGAACGCGCATTGGAGCTGGGTATTACTTTTTTTGATACAGCTGATATGTATGGAACAGGCCGGAATGAAGAACTTGTCGGCAAGGCGCTTGCCAAGCGCCGCAGCGAAGTTGTGATCGCGACCAAATTCGGCAACCAATGGAACGACGAAGGCAAGATGATCGGCATCAATGGGCGTCCCGAATATGTGAAGGCTGCCTGCGAAGCGAGCCTGCGCAGGCTTGGAACAGATCATATTGATCTTTATTACCAGCATCGCGTAGACCGCAATACGCCGATTGAAGAAACGGTTGGGGCTATGTCCGATCTCGTCCGCGAAGGAAAAGTGCGATACATCGGATTATCCGAAGCCGGTCCCGCCACCATCCGCAGAGCCCATGCGGTTCATCCGATTACGGCCCTGCAGACGGAATATTCGCTGTGGAGCCGGGATGTCGAGGATGAGATCCTGCCGACATGCAGGGAGCTCGGCATCGGCTTCGTCCCGTACAGTCCGCTTGGACGCGGGTTCCTGACCGGGGAGATTAAGAAATTCGATGATCTTGCGGAGGATGATTTCCGCCGAAACTCCCCGAGATTCCAGGGCGACAATTTCCGCAAGAATCTGGACCTTGTCAGCAAGATCGAGGAATTGGCCGCCATTAAAGGCTGTCAGCCTTCGCAGCTGGCGCTGGCCTGGCTGCTGGCTCAGGGCAACGACATTGTGCCCATTCCCGGTACGAAGCGGAGAAAGTATCTGGAGGAGAATATAGGCGCGCTTGGGATTCAGTTCACTCCGGACGAGCTTAAGCTGATCGACGAAATCGCCCCCAAAGGTGTGGCGGAGGGAACCCGCTATGCAGAGGCGGGCATGAATAACCTGAGCTTGTAATGATCGTATCTGCTGGATAACGATCACACTGTCCTGCTTCCCGTCAGCAATGCTTTACTTGTTGGTTCTGGTTGCTCGTTTCTCAAACAAAGAAGGCCACCCGGGTGTCTAACTTCGCCCAGGTGGTCTTCTTTGAATTCTAAAACAATCTGTCCAAGCGCAACTCGTTCAGAGCCGCATCGCTTAAAAAAAGCCAAGCGCAGATTGCCCGAACAGTCATTGATAAATGCTACTCCTTCAGATCGGCCAGACTTACCGCTCCGCCCGAACGCGCCGACAGATTGGAAGCCTCCATCAGCCGAGTCAGATCGAGTGCAAGTTCCATATTCCGGGTGCCCGGAATTCCGCTGCGGATACTCGATACCCACTGCTCGAACGCCGTTGGCAGCGCGTCGGGCAGCGGCCACTCCACAACAGGATCTGCGCCGTTAGCGTAGCCAGCGACGATAAGCTTGCGGCTGTGAGCGGAATACTGCAGGCTGCCCTCCGTCCCGTGCACTTCAAGCGTGAACGGCGAGAACGGGTTCACAAACCCCGCCTCAACGATACCAAGAGCACCGTCAGGATAGCGAAGCACGACTGCGGCATTGTCCTCCACTTCGCGGCCGGTTACATAACCGTAGCTTGCGCTGACGCTCTCCGGCATGCCGAGCAGCAGGCGCGTCAGATACATCGGATGGCATCCGAGATCGATCATCGCGCCGCCTGCGCACTGCTCCAGGCTGTAGAAATAAGCCGGCAGCCCGGTTTCCGAAAGCGCGCCTTTATGCGCCAGCCTCATGCGGGCCAGCGTCAGCCTGCCGAGCAGACCTTTGCCGATAACCTCCTGCGCAGCCTGTGCGAACGGCGTATTCAGCCGTGGCAGCGATACGGTAAGCATGACTCCTGCGGAATCCACGGCCGCCATAATTTCATTGCACTCCAGGATGGTAGGGGCAAGCACCTTTTCCGTAAAAATATGCTTGCCTGCATTCGCAGCCGCCACCATAATATCCCGATGCATCGTCGTTGGCGCGGTTACGATGACCGCATCGATGCCAGGCTCAGCCAGCAGCTCCGCCAGATTATCGTAATAGGGAACCTGATGCGTATCCGCGTGCATGCGCCCCCGCTGCGGATCCTCATCCCATACGGCCGCAATGGCAATATCAGGATGCTGCTGCGCCTGCAGCACGTAATCCTTGGCATGAACATGCCAGAAGCTCAATATTGCTGTCCGGATCATTTTATCCCTTCCTCCCATCGACCGGATCAGTCAAAATAGACTGCATTCCCGGTACGGTTCGATTCATAGATTGCCTCAATAATCTCGGATACGACGCACGCCTGCTCCGGTGTGGTCATCGGTTCCGTGTCATTCACAACAGCTTCGATCCAGAGACGGATCTCCTTGTCGTGCATGCTTTCCTTGCGGCCCTCGAAGAAGTCCGCGCCTTTGACGTTGAATTGGATATCGGTATCGTACAGCCGCCCGAACTTCTCTCCGTTGATGCGCAGCGTTTCCTTCACATCCGCTCCGCCCTCGGTTCCGCACAGCGTATAGATGGCCTCCCGCGCATCGAGCATATTCAGCGCCCAGCTGGATTCCAGCATGACCGTAGCGCCGTTCTTCATCACGATCATTCCGAATGCCGAATCCTCAACCGTGAATTTCTTCGGGTCCCAAGGACCGGCGGCATTCGCAGCCTGCTCGCGCTGCGACAGCTTGTGATAGGCCGAACCAAGCACTACGCGCGGTTCATAATTGTTCATCAGCCAGAGAGTCAGATCGAGCGCATGGGTGCCGATGTCGATAAGCGGCCCGCCGCCCTGCTTGTCCTTGTCCAGGAAGACGCCCCAGGTCGGTACGCCCCGTCTGCGGAGAGCATGCGCCTTGGCAAAATAAATATCGCCCAGCTCGCCGTTCTCGCACATTTTCTTCATGAACAGACTGTCCGGACGGAAGCGGTTGTTGTAGCCGATCGTCAGCTTCTTGCCCGTACGGCGGGCCGCTTCCGCCATGCGGCGGGCATCCGCTGCCGTCTTCGCCATCGGCTTCTCGCACATGACGTGCTTGCCTGCTTCCAGCGCCGCGATGGACACCTCGGCATGGGCGTCGTTCGGGGTGCATACATGGATGACATCGATGGAGGCATCCGCCAGCAGCTCGCGGTAGTCCGCATAGACCTTGGCTCCGGAAACGCCGAATTTATCCGCAGCCTGCCGGGCACGTTCAGACACGATATCGCTGAACGCGCACAGCTCGACCTGCTCCAGCTTGCTGAGCGAGGGCAAATGCTTGCCGGAAGCGATGGACCCGCAGCCGATCACGCCAACCTTTACTTTGTCCATCATTGCTGGCCACCTCCCAGCAGCTCTCTGATTTCCGCCAGTCTGTCCTTGATGCGCAGCGGTACTTCCGCATGCAGCTCGGCCCAGGTCACATACAAGGCGGGATCGATGCGATACTCGGTAAATTCCATGGATGGCTTGAAACGGCGCGTCTTCAAGTACTGCTCCACCAGCCGGTCCGTCTCGTCATCGGTCGTATAGACGCCGTCGAACGGACTGGTGATGAGCAGGCCCCGCCGTCCAGCCGTTTCATACGTGCAGGTCATCAGCTCGGGCAGCAGATAGAACATATCCGGCTGCGGCAGGAAGGCGTGCTTGCCGGGCTGGGAATACAGCTTGACATGGGTGCCGTCCACCAGATTGCTGCGGTCATGGAGCAGTCCTTTGAAATGCCGGCCGTGAAAGCTGGCGTCGCAGTCCACTACTTCGCCGTCATGTCCGACATAGATCCATACATGCTCCAGCTCGTAAAGATGCTGGATATCGTAATCCCAATAGATTGCATATTCGATCAGATATTTGACCTGCGGGTCTTCAAATTCGAAGATTCTGCGCGTCGAGGGAGAAGGTCCCGCCTCTTCCAGTACGGTAACGCCGACACGGACAGGGAAGAAAGGCTCGTTGTTGTCAAAATAAATATAAGGGGCGTATTTGGAAATCCATTCGTTATTCATTGTTATATTCATCCTTCCAGGAGAGCTGTTTTTTGGGTGATACGATTATGGCTTTGTTCGATTTCTTCAGGCAGGCACTGTGATTTCAGTTCATATACCTTGATTGGCGCGCGCTTGATGACCTCGAGGAAATGGTCGAAATAGACGTCATCCCCGCTGTGCACATACGGGCACCAGTGATCCGACAGTCCGATCGTCTCGTGAATATGAACGCCGACGATATGGGTACTGACCTCCCGCAGGTCGCGCAAATTGTCGTACAGGCCCATCCGGTCCATCATCATGGCGTGTCCGATGTCGTACCAGAGCCCGACCGGGCTGCCCTTCAGGCTTTCTATAAGCGCCCCGGCCTCCCGTAGCGTCGGGATCTGATAGCAGCGGGCACGCGTCTCAATGCCGATGGCGACGCGATAGCCTTTTCTGGCCACAAATTCACTGATCTCCTCCAGGCTGTGCCGGATTCGATTGAGATAAGACGGGGCAAGCTTCTCCCGCCTCTCCGTCATCTCCTGCCACAGCTCCCGGTATTCCTGCGAATCCCGGCCCTGCTCGCGGTAGATCTGCTTGAGCTGCGAATCGATATTGACCGGGAACGGCACCTCGCCGGGATGAACGACGACCGCCCCCGCCCCGTAACGGTCCGCATATTCAATGGACTGCTTCAGCAGGTCGACTGCGCGCCTGCGTTTCTCTTCATCCTCGAAGCCGAGCATGACGGAATCCGTGTCGTACTCCTTGTCGTCGACGAACGGGAACGCATGATGAACGCTGGATATGCGGATCCCGCCGCTGTCAATCATCGGCTCGATCGTCTCCAGATGCTCGCGCGTCACATTATAGTTCAGCTCGACGCAGCCGAAACCAAGGCCTTTGATCTCTTCGATCATGGCCCGGCCATCCCGGTGCTTCTTGATGTTCCAGCAGGTAGAAAACGAAAACTCTCCCTTGTCCGTTACCTTGTTCATATCGGGTCTCTACTCCTTCACCGATCCCAGCATGACGCCCGAGATAAAATATTTCTGCAGCCACGGATACACGATCAGAATCGGCACCGTGGCGAACATGATGCTTGCCGCTTTAATGCTCTCCGGCATTATCGAGACCAGCTGGTCTCCCTGCATCGACAGCGGATCGTTGGTCATGCTGTTCACGATGACCTGATACAGCTTGAGCTGAATGGGATACAGCTCGGGATTGGTAATATACATGAGCGCATCCATAAAGCTGTTCCAGCGGCCCACCGCATAGAAGAGACTAAGTGTGGCAAGCGCCGGCATAGACAGCGGCAGAATGATCTGGACAAGCGTCCGAAAATGGCTGCTTCCGTCCATCTCGGCTGCCTCCGACAGGCTTGCCGGGAGCGAGCGGATGAACGTGATAAGAATGATCAGGAAGAACGGATTTACCATCGTCGGCAGTATGAGCGAGCCGATATTATTCGTCAGGTGCAGACCCCTGATCAGCAAATAATCAGGAATCGTCCCGCCGCTGAAAAACATCGTGAACAAAATCAGAAACATGAAGAACTTCTTGCCCCGCAGCCTCTTGGATAAGGGATAGGCCGCAGCGATCGTCATCAGCATGGCCAGACAGGTGTAGCCTGCCGTCATCACCAGTGTCAGTCCAAGCGATTTAATCATCGTATCGTCCTGAAATACCTTCCGGTAGGCTTCCATATTGATGCCCCTTGGAAAAACCGTCACTTCTCCCGACAGTATCGCTCTGTTGGAGCTGAGCGACACCGAAGCGATATGAAACAAGGGAGCGAGGCAGAGGATCACCAGCACAACGATCAGGATTACGTTGACAGCCTCGAAGGGCCTCCCTTTGCGGGCCGTTATCAGTCGAGTGTTCTCAGCCATCGTTTAGAATACTCCGTTTTCGGTTATTTTTTTGGCGATATAGTTCGCTCCCAGAAGCAGCACAATGCCGACCAGAGCCTGAAACAGACCGACGGCGGTCGCAAGCGAGAATTGCGAGGTCTGTATCCCCATTTTGTACACGAAGGTACTGATCACCTCCGAGAAATCCCGGACGCTCACATTCCCGATCACAAACGGCCGGTCAAAGCCGATCTGGACAATTTCGCCGATCTTGAGAATAAGCAGGACGACGATGGTCGGCTGAATCCCCGGAAGCGTCACCGACCACATCCTGCGCATCCGGCCAGCCCCGTCGACTGCGGCGGCTTCGTACAGCTCGGTATTGACGCCGGTAATGGCGGCCAGATAGATAATCGTCCCCCAGCCCGCGCTCTGCCAGACGCCGACAGCCAGATACGTAATAAGCCAGTCATATTTGTTCGTCAGGAACGGAATCGGATCGATGCCAAAATGGCCGAGCAGCAGATTGATAATACCGGTATTCGTTGCAAACACCTGATACATGATCCCGCCGATAATAACCCAGGACAGGAAATGGGGCAGATACAACGCCGTCTGCGCCAGCTTCTTGAACCGGCGTCCGCTCAGCTCGTTCAGCAGCAGCGCAAGCACGATTGGAGCGGGAAAGGATACGATCAGATCCAGTATGTTGAGCATGAAGGTGTTCCGCAGCGCTTCATAGAAGCCGCTCATCCCGAACACTTCCCGGAACACGTCAAGCCCGACCCAGGGACTGCCGCTGACGCCTTTGAACAGATTGTAGTCCTGAAAGGCGATCAGAATGCCGTACATCGGACCGTACTTGAAGATCAGGAAATAGGCGAGCGGCAGGACCAGCAGGGCATACAGCTGCCAGTTACGGTAGAAATAAAGGCCTTTGTTGTTCAATCCAGCTCACTCCCTTGCTGCTTTGCGAATTAAAAGCCCGGTGAAAAAGACAGGCTGATCATGCGAAAAACATCTTTCTGATACTCGCGGGGGCGCTGTAAGCATGTCTATCGCTTGCCGCTTGTCGAGATCACTGTTGTACTCCTGTAGATGCTCCCGAATCAGCTTTCTTACGAAAGCTTTCAGCTTGCCCTTCTCCAGACTGTTTCCGCCTGCTCCGCCTGTTATTCACCGGACTTTAATGCTCCTGCTGTTATTTCTTCATCGCTTGAAAGGCTTCCGTGCGTTCCTTCACAATGGCGTCGCCGCCGCTTGCCATATAATCCTTGAGCAGATCGTCGTAGGTTTTGTTGAAAGCCTCCGGCTTTGCCATCACGCTCTTGACGATAATTTCATCGTACTTGTCCTGCAGCGTTGGCATATACTTGTTCTCCGCTTCGATCGGCGTCGTAAAGTTCGCATAATTGATCGTATCCGTCAGCGACATCTTGTAGGCATCCTTCACATACTGCTGGAATTCCTCAGGCACAGCCGCAGCTGCCGCCGCCCAATTCTTCTCGTCGCTGCCGAAGTCCTCGCCTTGGGTAATCATTGTAATGTCGCTGGAATTGTACATCCGCTTGCTCGTCGCATCGGATTCGATGCGGTGCGGCAGACCGTCCTCCAGCGTATAGTCCTCGCCTTCGACGCCGTTCATCAGCGTAAACAGGACATCCGGCTGCGCCATCCAGTCCAGATATTTGACCGCTTCCACTCCGCGCTTGCTGGATGCCGGCACCATCAAAAAGAAGCCCGTCGGATCATATTCCGGCTTGAGATGCTTGCCGGCGTTATTCGTATACGGATCGACAGGGACAAGCTTGGCGTCAGGGACGTTCTGCGTCAGCACCTTGGCGATGCCCGGTGTCGCATTGTAGCTGTTGCCCAGATTGTCGCTGTACATGCCGACTTTACCCGTCATGACATCCTGGAAGACCTGCTTCTCATCCTTGTCCAGCGCGAAATCGGGACTCATCAGCCCTTCGTTGTACAGCTTGTTCAGAAACTCAACCGCATCCTTATGCCCCGGGAGCAGAAGCGGATAGCCCATGCTCTCCGACAGCGTGTAGCGCTGCTCGTCCGTAAGACCGTCCTGAATGAAGGACCAGACAATCGGCTCGATGGACGCAGGCGTCAGCGAGAAGCCGAGGGGAATAACCTTGTCGCCCGTCTGACCGGGGTCCTTTTCCTTGAACGCTTTTAAGGTCTGATAGACCTCTTCCGTTGTCTTCGGCATCGGCATCCCCAGCTTATCCAGCCAGTCCTGACGGATGAGATTCTCATATTTGCCCGTATTGACGCGTCGTCCGGGAATCGAATATTGAACGCCCTCCACCTTGCCGCGGTCAAGCGTGGGAGCCAGATATTTTTTCAGGTTCGGACCGTACTGATTGATGAGATCATCAAGCGCCAGCAGTCCTCCGTCCTTGGCGTAGCCGTAGGATGTGAGCACGTTCGTGTTGGCGAATACGATATCCGGGGCGTCGCCGCTGGACATCATGACATTGACTTTGTCGGTGGCGTCCGTACGCGGGATCGGCACGAATTCCACTTTAATGTTGTTCGGATCGCCGAAATTCGTCTGCACATAATCAGTCCAATAATTGTCGGTTACAGTAACTCCCGCAGGAGAATTGCCCCTGTCGAAAATACCGACCTTCAAGGTAACCTGCTCCGGCTTCGCCGTGGAGCCCCCTGTCGATGCGGAGGAATTGCCCGCCTCATTCCCGCCCTGCGAGCATCCCGCCAGCAGACCGAATGATGCGACAACCGCCAGCATCATACTCAACCCTTTCCTTCTCATAAAACACCTCGCCATCTTTTTTTAAAATATAAGAAAGCATAGAATTCGACCTGCACTTTGCTTATATTTTTGAGTGAAGAAACTTACTGCGCCTCATAAGGAAGGGCGGAGCATGCCGTTTCTTCTCTGCATCTCAAGTTATAGCGCTTCTTAAAAAGCAGGGCAATTTACACGTTTCCGCGGAACAAACAAAAAAGCAGATTGGCGCATCTGCCTGGAGTTTTGTATGGAGCAAACGAAATTCAGTTAACATACGAAAGGTCGGAAATCCCCGAAAACCCGCATAACGCCTAGCTTTCCGGCTTTTCACATTCCCTCTTGCGTTCTGCTGGGGTGCATCAGCCTGCGATAGTCGCCGGGAGACACGCCAACCATTTTCTTGAAAATCCTGCCGAAGGAAATGGCATGCTCGTATCCGACCTGCCGCGAAATTTCATTGATCGATTGATCGGTTTCACGCAGCAGCTTTTGCGCCTGGCCAACGCGCAGCCCGATCAGAAAATCGACAAACTTGACACCGAATTCTTCCTTGAACAGCTGGCTGGCATATTTCCCGTTCATGCCGAACCGTTCGCTGATATGATTCAGGGACAAGTCGGAATTCGCGTAATTGTCCTCGATATACTTTTTCACATCATAGATGATATGAGTATTGCTGCCGGATTCCAGAATCGTGACGTATTTATCGTACAGCTCGCCGATCAACGACTCATATATTGCCCGGATCTCCGTCATCGCCCCCGTCTCCTTGAGCGCCTCTGCCATCCGGGGATAGGTGACCGTATCCCAATATTCATTGATCTCCGGCGATATCTCCTCCATCTCGCGGGCGAAACGGTGGGTCAAATAGTTCAGGAGCAGCTGCATCTCTTCGTTCCTCAGCACCCGCTCCTCCAGATGATCGAAAATCCGGGCAAAATCGTCCATCCAGGCCGGCGCAGGAATTCGGAAATGATGAATCAGATCCTCCAGCCATTTGAAATAAAGCGAATCGACGCGATTTTCCTTGTCCCTGATTTGCTGATAGACGATAATCCGGTTGTTTCCGGCCGTCATCTTATATTGAAGAGCGGCGAGCGCCTCGCTGAAGGACGTCTTGATATCCGGCCAATCGTCTGCAGATGAGCCGATACCGATCGTTACCGAGAAGACCAGATCGCCCGCCGCCCATTTGCGCAGCCTGTCCATCATGGCGTCGATGGTATGCGGCTTGGCTTCCGGATCCGGATGAAGCTGAACCAGGAGAGCCAACCGGTCGCCGGATATCCACTCCGAGCCGACGACCATTGCGCCGGAATGCCGCCATTTCCCGGCCGCCTTGTCCAGCTGTTCCTTGGAAGCAAGCAGTTCCTGCCGGTCACGACGCAGCAGAGGGACATATTTATCAATTTCCATAATCGCGATTACCAAACCGCACTTATCCTCCGGCAATCCGAACAGACGAGCGTATTCCTGCCACTCCTGCATTGGGATGGTTTTCTCGTCCTCCTGCAGCTCATAGAAAAATTGCTTGCGCCTGACATGCACGCTCTCGGCCTCCTGCCGGTCGATCAAATCCATACGGACCATCATCGTATCGAATGCGTGCTCGATAATCGAGAACTCGTCGCTATTAGCCGCCTTTGTCTCCTGCTGATAGGATGAAACCCGCCTTACAATGTTCTCGATCGGCTGATAGTTTCTCCGGGTGACATACATGATATACGCAATAATGGCAGCCAGAGACAGGATAATGATCGCCAAGGGCATCAGTGAGCGTATCGCAGCCTGAGCAAACAGATTGGTACTGATCGTTCCGCTCGAATAATGCCAGCCGATGTAATCCGATTCCAGGTCAGTGAGCGGCTTCGCCCTCGGCGAAGCGGGACGCGTCGAATAGATCGGGCTGCCCTTCACGTCGGCGATGTCCATGAATTCCTTGGTGCCGCCTCTGAGCTTGCTTGCCATCGACAGCAGCAGATCGGCCTTTACGTTCAGCACGATGATGCCCTCATTGCCGATGGAGTTTTTGGTAATCGAAATAATTCTCTCCGGCGGATCGATCAACGGAAACTCGGAATATTTGCGGATGGGCGACCAGTGAACGCTCTGGGACTTATTTTGCACCTCCTGTACAAATTGCCTGTCCGTAAAGTCCTCAAGCTTCGCGGCATATCCGCCTGTCAGCACCATCTGGTCCTTGTTTCTGTAAAAATAGATCGAATGAATCAGCGGGTTGTTGCGGATCTTGGCAATTTCACTGGACGCTTTGTAGTTGATCAGACTCGGCTCGTAGGCGCTGCCGTTGAAATAATCGTTGATCGCCTCGTTCTTGACGATCTGATTGGCGAGCATCAGCTCGATATTTTTGAGCGAGGTCGTCATGCCGTCCACGACATGGTCCGCATACGTGCGGTTGGTCTTTTCGGTTTCCTTGACCACATTGTTGTATGTAACGGCAAAAACGATCGCGATAATGACGGCTCCGGAGACGAACAGAGTCGAGAGGTGGGAAAGCAGAAACCGCTTGTACCATTTTTTGTTTTCCATATCAACCTCGCCCCTTCCATTTGAGCTTTTTACCGGCAGCGGATTTCCTATACCGCAGGAAGAAACAGCCCTGCCTTCCTCTGACGGCGTAGTTGGTTTTTTCCCTCAACCTGACAGGCATTTGGATGCTATCTTGGCAAACAAAATAAAGCCGGCTATCTCCATCATACCCCCGATGTGTTATCGCAGTGTTGTCAGCGGGAAATTTGCCGGAAACAAGTAGAATTGGCTGGCGCCGTCCTTTGGCGGAGCATCAAAATTCAAATATAATCAATATATGGAACATTTTATTTTATCCTATGCTATGAAAAAAGAGCCGCTTCGAAAAATCGAAGCGGCTCTTTTTATGGAGAATAAAGGAATTTAATTGACGATGCTGCATGAAGTTTGCGCTTTTTCCGCCCCGCTACAGATTCACGCTGGCATTGCGCAGGATTCTTGCCATCATTTCGGCATTGGGATACTGCCCTTCCCCATACTGACGGATAACCTCTTCGATATCAAAATCAACGCGCTCAATTGAACAGCTGATTGAACCCTGAACCGCCTCGACAATGGCGTAAGAGGCTTTCTTCATCCCGTCAAATGGCAGGCCTACGCTCCCGATATTCATAAGCACCCTGCCTTTGATATAACGTATGTAAGGCTTATGAATATGAGCATATATGAAAATATCCGCATCCGCCCCCGACATAAGCTTCTCCTCCAGCAGCTCGTCCTCCCCGCCTGGAAGAACAACGTCGAACAGGCTGTCCGGCGTGGCATGAAACGCGCTGACGGAGACGCCTTCCATATCCAGATGAAGTCTGGTCGGCAGCCCGTTCAAATATCCGATATCCTGTTGATCCAGCCGTGATACCGTCCAGTCCCGTTCCGTATTCATCATGTCGATGACCTTATCGGGAACCTCCCCAGGAAGAACGCCCCGGACGACCCACTCGTCCGCGTTTCCCTTAATAACGCGGGTATGCAGCGACTGGACCAGAGCAAGAGAGCCCTTCGGATCGGGTCCGCGGTAGCACAGATCGCCAAGCACATAGATTTGATCGATGGCCTTCTTGCGGATGTCCTCCAGAACGGCCTGAAGCGCGACGGAATTGCCATGAATATCCGAAATAAATGCTGCTCTCATCAGCTCACTCCTTTATTTAAACCAACCCTTCTCCTTGAAGCGTGTGATCGCTTCGATCCGGTTGGTGACCTGCAGCTTATCCAGAATGACGGATATATAATTGCGGACGGTTCCTGTGGTAATGTCCATGTGGCTGGCGATATCCTTCGTGTTCTTGCCGTCGGCGATTAGCGCCAGCACTTCCTTCTCCCGGAGCGTTAACGGATTCTCTTCGCTGTAGCCCTCGTCCACCAGATCCGATGCATAAATACGGCGGCCTGACATAAGGCTCCGGATCGAATCCGCCAATTCCTCGCTGGGACTGTCCTTCAATAAATAGCCGTGCACATCGGCCTTGAGCGCGCGTTCAAAATAGCCGGAACGGGCAAAGGTGGTCAGAATCATCACCTTGCATCCGAAGCCCTTCAGCTCCTCGGCAGCGTCCAGCCCGCTCTTGATGGGCATCTCGATGTCCATGATACAAAGGTCAGGCCGAAGAAGCTTGACAAGCTTGACGGCTTCCTCGCCATTGTTGGCTCTCCCGACAACCTGCATATCTTCCTCAAGGTCCAGCAGGGAAGCAAGCGCGCCAAGCAGCATCCGCTGGTCCTCGGCAATTACGATTCGAATCATACCTCCGCCTCCTGTACCTGTTGTTTCAAGACGTTCGGGACGTTTATCACGAGGGTCGTACCAGCAGCTGAATGAATGTCCAGACTGCCATTCACAAAATCAAGACGCTCTTTCATCCCCTGAAGACCGTTTCCTCTCATGCAGGTGGTGGGATCGCCTATGCCGACGCCGTTGTCCTTCACGGTGATTCTTAAACCTGCCGGCGAAGGATCAAGTCTTACGGAACAGGCGGAAGCGCTGCTGTGTCTCACCACATTGGTTACAGCTTCCTTGAGGCACATGCTCACGACATTCTCGTTCAGCAGGGAAGTGTCGGTCAGCCTGGGATCTCCCTCCAGAGTGAACTCGATACCAGCGGCCTTGAGAATCTGCCTGATGCGGAAAATCTCATCTTCTACGGTTGTTCCGCGCATTTCCGTAACCATCTTCCTGACTTCCTTCAAGGCGCTTCTCGCCGTTACCCGGACATCGTCGATTTCGCTCTGGGCCTGAACCGGGTTCTGGGCGATTAATTTGTGAGCCAAATCGCTCTTCAAGCCGATCAGGGAAAGCTTCTGCCCCAGCGTATCATGCAGATCCCTGGCGATCCGCTGGCGTTCCTCCAGCTTCACAAGCTCGGATATCCGTTTGTTGGCATCCTCCAGCTGCTCCTGCAGCTTGTCGCTCTTGTTCCGGTTGTAAGTAGTTACCGGAAGAAGAATAACGGCAATGAGACTAATAAGCACGAAGGGCAGCTGGGTTATGATAACGGGGTTCTTGGAGACGAACCCGAAGTTGATGGTGACGATTGTGCTGGATAGATGGATGGCGTACAGCGTAATAAATCCGGCGCGATTTTTGATATTTCCGATAAAAAAAGCTAAAAATATAGCAAAATATACGTAACCGTATATTAAGCTCATGGCAATCGAGATCAAAATTTGGATGCTGATCCACACATATACCGGCCAGCCCTTTGAGATAAAGGAAAGCACGTAGCAGATAAAAAAAGCGGCGATGAGCATGCCTCCGACCATGACCTCATACGTCGAGGAAGAGCGGAATATAAAGTAATAAGGAAGAATGTAGAGAACGACCCAAACATAAGGGATGATTCCCGTGTTTTTATGAAAAATCTGATACCACTTCTGCATGGGCTTCCCCACCTTTATCTTGGCGCACGTATTAATTATAAGTTATTCTCGACCTTTACGGCAGGTTTTATTATTTTGCCGCCTTTAATGCCGCTTTTGAGTGTGCTGGCTGCGCCTGCCGCGGCGTCCGCGTGATTCAGCAAACGTCTGACTTTTTTGAAGCCGACAAATGTTTTGTTCTGCTCATCCCACAGCCGGAATTGAAGCGATTTCAAACTTGCGGCAATGGTAATGGTCGTCGCTTTCTGCAGGGGCAATGAAGCATTATGGGCCTTCTCCAGGTTATAATTCGGTACCCGGGGGCTCAGATGATGAACATGATGAAAACCGATATTTCCGGTGATCCACTGCAGAACCTTGGGTAGCTTATAATAAGAGCTGCCGTCTACTGCGGCCTTCACATAGCTCCATTCCTCTTCATTCTCGAAATACGAATCCTCAAACTGATGCTGCACATAAAACAGCCAGATGCCCATCGAACCTGAGACAAAGAAGACAAGGCCCTGGATCAGAAGAAAATCCTGCCAGCCAATAGCCCATATCAGCAGTCCGTACAAGGCGGCTATGGAAACATTGGTCACGTAAGTGTTGATACGCTCCTTGCGTTTTGCCCCTTTGCGGTTAAACCGGTATTGAATCAGGAAAACGAAGATCGGTCCTATGCCGAACATCACAATGGGATTCCGGTACAACCGATAAGCGATCCGGCGAAGCAGGGGGGCTGCCCTATATTCTTCCACAGTCAGGATCCACATATCCCCGGTTCCCCGTTTGTCGAGATTGCTGCTCGTCGCATGATGGATGGAGTGGCTCAGCTTCCACTGCTGATACGGCACCAGCGTCAGAACGCCGGTAATGGTGCCAAGAATATCATTCACCCGCTTGCTTTTAAAGAATGATCCGTGGCAGCAGTCGTGAAAAATAATAAAGGTGCGGATGACAAAACCTGATGCCGCAATGGCGATAGGCACAGTAAGCCAGTAGGATACCGAAATACTGAGGTACGCGGCAATCCAGAGCAGGACAAGCGGCGCAAGCGTGTTAATCAGCTGCTTCACGCTTGACTTTTTATCGTTTTTTTCAAATGGGGTCATATTTTCTTTCAATTGGGCTATGTTTCCGGCTTTATTCATCGCATATGCCTCCTGGGTATGATGCTCTAGTAGGATGAAATGAGCCGCTACGCTATAACTTCCTACTTTCATTATAGAGAACGCTTTCCATTTGCCACAGTCATAAACGTCACACCCGGGAGTATGACAAACGTCATCCTTTCGTACAAATCGCCCATATTTTGCTGACCCCTTGTCATTTTTCGGCAGGAGGCGTATACTAAAAGCAACAAAGTATTGTGAAATAAATCACATAGTAGTTTACATTGTGAATTTAATCACAATATTAACTATCGAGGAGGCGCTTCATATGAAGATTATTGTGATAGGCTGTACACATGCAGGAACGGCTGCCATTACCCAAATGGCCAAATTATATCCAGATGCCGAGATAGTCGTTTATGAACGCAATGATAATATTTCTTTTCTCTCATGCGGCATCGCGCTTCATGTCGGGGGCATCGTCAAGGATGCCGCTCAGCTCTTCTACGCGAATCCGGCGCAGCTGGCCGAAATGGGCGTTGCCACCCGGATGCGGCATGACGTGCTGGCGGTCGATACGACCGGCAAGAAGGTGCAGGTCAAAAATCTCGCAACCGGCGAAATCCTCTACGACCGCTACGACAAATTGGTCATGACCACCGGCTCGTGGCCGATTATTCCGAAGCTCGCCGGCATTGAGCTTGCGAATATCCTGCTGTGCAAAAACTACGCGCATTCGCAGACGATTATCCAGAAAGCGGCAGAAGCCGCCAAGATCACGGTTGTCGGCGCAGGCTATATCGGCATTGAGCTGGCTGAAGCCTTCCAGCAGCTTGGCAAGGAAGTCACGCTCATCGACAATACCGATCGCGTGCTGTTCAAATATCTGGACCGCGAGTATACGGAGCGGGTCGAGGAAGAGCTGACAAGCCGCCAGATCCGGCTGGCGCTGGGGCAGGGTGTTACCGGTTTTGCAGGCGAAGCCGGAAAAGTCACGCGGGTTGTGACAACGGCCGGGGAATATGAAACCGATCTTGTCGTTCTGTGCATCGGCTTCCGCCCCAATACAGAGCTGCTCAAGGGGCAGGCGAATATGCTGGACAACGGCGCTCTCATCGTGGATGAATATATGCGTACCAGCTGTTCTGACGTGTTTGCGGCAGGCGACAGCTGCGCGATCCACTACAATCCGACAGGCCAGGATGCCTATATACCGCTGGCTACCAATGCCGTCCGGATGGGCGCTCTCATTGCACGCAACCTGGTGAGGCCGACGGTCAAATATATGGGAACGCAGGGCACGTCAGGCATTAAAATCTACGATTATCATATCGCTTCAACCGGCATGACCGAACAAGCCGCCCGTTCTGCGGGGATGATTGTGAAATCTGTCACAATCAATGACAATTATCGTCCGGAATTTATGCCCACTTATGAGAAGGTGCTGCTCAAGGTCGTCTATGAAGAGACCGGAAGACGGATTCTAGGCGCCCAGATCATGTCGAAGGCGGATTTGACCCAGGCTATCAATACGCTGTCGGTGTGCATTCAGAATGAGATGACTATGGATGAGCTGAGCTTCGTCGACTTCTTCTTCCAGCCGCATTACAACAAGCCGTGGAATCTGCTGAACCAGGCAGGGCTGCAGGCAATTTGAGCCGTAGGGCTGTCAAAAAGACGCTTCCAGCGCCACTGATACAGTGGTCTTGGAGGCGTCTTTGCACGCTGCCCGGATGTGACTCGCTATCTCTTTTGGGATGGCTGCTTCCCGCTTCTGCTATTACTCTAGTCCTTCTTCTGCGCGACCGGCATCATCATGCCGTTATCCATGCCCATCATGGTTACGCTGTCCGCAGACTCGTTCTCTTCCGCGAGGAACACCTCGGTCCCGAAGGCAGGCTTCGCGTAAGGCAGATGCGTCCGGCCGCGGGCCAGAATCTGCCGGTAATTGCCGGAATCGCCTTCATACCCGTCATGATCCCAGGGCACCCAGGAACGGGCGCTGCAGTAATGACAGACATACGAGCGGCGGTAGCGGTCCTCCGTCCTGTTCGGATAAGACCGGTGAAACAGATGCGAATGGAAGAATAGAACATCCCCCGCTTCCATAGGCACCGGTATCGCTGGCGGGTATTTCGCCACGATCCTGGAGAGTGTGTTTACCTCATCATCGAGATGACTGACGTTGTGCACCGCGTTCAAATCCCCGAAAGCATCCAGGGCATGAACATTGCCGCCACCCATTCCTTCCGGCGGGTAGACCGGCTCATGATTGGAGCCCGGCACCACCCACAGGCAGCCGTTCTCCTCGTCCGCCCTCTCAAGCGCGACCCATGCTCCGACCAGCGTATCCGGATGCGTTTTGATGTAGCAGGAGTCTTGATGCCAGCCTTGTCCGCCCCGTCCCGGCGGATTCAGAAACATCATCGATTGAACCGCATAGACATCGGGCCCGATAAGAGCTTCCGTCACATCCAGGATTCTTGGATTAAGAAGCCCTTGCTCGGCCACGGGATCCAGCCTGGAGAGCATATGAACGCGCGTCAGGTTGGTGAATTCCTCCTTCAGCGGATCCTTGCTATCCAGATCGGGAGCCTTGACTTTCTCCTTGCTGTCCAATCGCGTTTGCTCTGCCAATTGATAGAGCCTGCCGATGTCTTCTTTTGATACGAGACCCTTGACGACGACATATCCTTCGCGATGGTAATGCTTATATTCATCCACGCTTACCAAATAACGATCGTTGCGCTGGCGCGACTTCGGTGTGTAAAATTTGCCCATTGCCGTATCCCTCCACATCAGCTGCTTTCACTATCATTGTGCATCATGCAAGAGAGCGTTCTCAATGGAGCAATCCGGCAAAACGATGTATTTATTTGATATGGTTATTGACCACAATATGACGGTTCACCGTGTATGGCGCTTCCGTACCGGCAGACTCGGCCATATGGCGGAAAATCGGGTTCCGGCATTGTTGAATGTAGTCGGAAGCCGAGATTCCGCGAAGCTTTTTATAGGTTTTGGAGAAATGATGCTCGTCGCCGAAGCCGACTTCATAGGAAATTTGCTTGACAGACCACTGGCCGTTCAGCATCAGCTGCTCCGCCCGCTTCAGGCGGTGCTCCAGCAGTGCCCGCTTGGGCGTCATGCCGACGCTTGCCCGGAACATCCGGGTAAAATGCTCATGCGACCAGCCTGTCTGGCGGGCGATATCTTCAATCGTCAACGCCTCGTCAAGATGCTCCTCCATATACGCGATGGCCCGCGTGATCTGGATGGGCACCTGAAGCAGGGTGTCCTCGGGCGGCTGATCCGCCGATGCGCTCAGTTCCTCAAGCGCCGCCGCGAGCAGAACGGACAGCCGCCTTTTCCAATGAAGGGACTGCTTGCCCGAAATGCGGAGCATTTGCCTGATCAGGTCGGGAATGAGGCTGTTCGGGCGGACCGGATGCACGGCACGATCATGCAGGAGCGAAATCAGCCGGTTATCCGTCAGGCGCAGCACCTCGTAATCAAAATGCACGAACAGATGGCGCACATTCTTCTCCTTGTCAAAGCAGTAGCGGTGACGTTCATCCGGGCGCGTAAAAACAAAGCACGGATCATTCAGTATATGCGGCTTGCCCTCGAGCTCGTAGACGGTATCCGTGCCCACTGGAAAATAAACCAGTTCATAATCCTCGATGGTCCGCGCATCCAGCACAAAACCGGCTTTAATGACGATATCCCCGACACTATGAACGATCGGCCATCCGTCCTCTGGTGCGGCCATACCCTGTCCACTCCTTTTCCGGTGAAATGCCCTTAAGCGGGCGGGTTTATGGCCATTATACCGCTTTTGGGCGCTCGCTGCTCGGGCGAACCGGCAGCTTCTCACGTTCTGACCGTTCATCTGCTTCCCGCCGATAGATATCAGGAGTCTGCAGCTTCCTTTCTCTCCTCCCCAGGAAACAAACAACCTGCTGATGTTCTCAGCGATGCGCCTCTTCCTCCGAAACGCTCAAAGCCTCATTCTTCTCATTGAATCTGCTATTATGCGAGGAGACATATGCCGTCTTCGGCGCATCCGGCTCCATATATAATTTGGCGCTGTTGACTGCCAGGGCCGCATCCGTGAATGTGCCGGCGATCAGATGGAGCTTGCTCGGGTAATTCGCCGTGTCTCCCGCTACGAAGACACCGGGCAGATTGGTCGCCAGCTTCTCATCCGCGTTAATATTCCACTCCCCCATATCCAGACCCCATCCGGCTATCGGACCCCTGTCGCCGCGCAGACCATGATTGACGATCACAGCATCAATCTCCAGCCGTTCCGCTTCTCCGGAGAGATGGCCTTCCGGATTCACGCGCTCAATCGATACCGCTTCAATCCGTCCTCCGCTGCCATGCAGCTGCGTAACCGCATAGGGCGTTCTTACATCGACGGACGATTCCTTCATCCGGCTTACACTCTTCTCATGCCCGCCGAAACGGTCGCGGCGGTGCACCACGGTCACCTGCCCGGCGATCGGCTCCAACTCATTGGCCCAATCCACCGCGGAATCCCCTCCGCCGGAGATAAGCAGCCGTTTGCCGCGAAAGCCTTCCACTTCCGTCACCGTGTAATACAGATTGGCGGCCTCGTAGCGTTCCGCTCCCTGGATCTCCAGCTTCGCAAGCTTCAATACGCCGTACCCCACCGCTAAAATCAACGTCCGGGTATGATGGCGCTCTCCGGTTTCAGCGGTCACAATCATCGTACCGTCTTCCAGCCGCTCCAGCTTGTTGATCTGCTGCCCCAATACGATCGCAGGATCAAATGTGCAGGCCTGCCGGACCATTTGACGGGTTAACTGCTCGCAGCGGATAGGCGGAACTCCGCCGACATCCCAGATCATTTTCTCCGGATAGATGAGCGTTCTTCCGCCGAGTTCTTCTTTTGCCTCGATCAGCTTGGTTCTCATATCCCGCATGCCGCTGTAGAAGGCGGAATACAACCCTGCCGGTCCCCCGCCTATAATGGTCACGTCATAAAGCTCTGATGCCTCTTTCATACCATTTCCTCCCGCCATGATGGATTTGCAAGTTATACCGCTTTACGTTTGAACAGCAAATACATGAAGAAAGGAGCGCCGACCCCCGCCGTGAAGACACCTGCCGGAATATCGAGCGGCTGGAACAGCATTCTCCCCGCCAAATCCGCGAGCAGTAAAATAATCGCGCCAAGCAGCGCAGAAACCGGGATCACGATTGTATAGGAGCTGCCTGCAAGCCTTCTCGCGATATGCGGAGCGAGCAGGCCGATGAAGGAGATGGTCCCTGCCACTCCGACCGCGGCTCCGGCCAGCGCCACGCTGTAAAACAGCAGCAGCATCCGGCTAAGCTGAAGGCGGCTTCCGAGTCCGACAGCCGCCTCCTCGCCCAAGGCTTGAATATTCAGCTCTTTGGCAAACAGCAGGGACAGCGGAATGAACACAGCGATCCAAGGCCATAAGGCTTCAACATAGCTCCAGTTGGTACCGTAAATGCTTCCCGTCATCCAGTTCAATACCTGCGCCGCCAGATAAGCTGGACCGCTTATGAGCAGGAACATCGTCATTGCGCTCATAGCCGTGGATATGCCGATACCGATAAGCACCAGTCTGAATGGGGACACCCCTCTCTTCCATGCGAGTCCATAATTGATAGCGACCGCAATATAAGCGCCTGCTATGGCAATTACCGGCACGAGATGTATGCTGTAGCCTGTGAATAAGGTCATAAAGGCGACCACCGCAACCGAGGCTCCTCCCGTTACTCCCAGCAAATCCGGAGACGCAAGCGGATTGCGGATCACCCCCTGGAGCAAGGCGCCCGAAACCGCCAATGCCGCTCCGATCAACAGGGCCGCGACTATTCTCGGCAGGCGGAGCTGCATGACGATGAGATCGCTGCTCTCTGCATTCGAGCCTATAAGAGAGAAGAATACTTCTTTGATGGGAACATGGACTCCGCCTATGGACAAACAAACAAGCGATAAAACGGCTGCAAGAAGACTCAAAGCGGCAAGGATAGCCATGGATTTTCCTGTTCGGTGTCTACGCATGCTTCCTCCTTCTCGCCACATGAATCAGGAAGGGCACCCCGATAAGCGCCGTTGCGACGCCTACAGGAACCTCCTTCGGCATAAGGACGAAACGGGCGGCAATATCTGCAGTCACCAGCAAAATGGCACCTGTTACAGCACAATAGGGCAGCAGCCAGCGGTGATCGTTTCCTGCTATGTATCTGCATAAATGGGGGACGACTAGTCCTACAAAAGCAATAGGACCAGCTGCGGAAACAGAGCTTCCCGCCAGCAGGACTACAGCAAGGCCTGATAAGGCTCGCGTAAGCATTAAACGCTGGCCGAGACCTCTGGCGCTGTCATCTCCCAGAGCCAATACATTCAACGAGCCGGACAGCATCGCCGCTATAAGCAGTCCCGCAGCCATATAGGGCAGCACAATCAGCAGCTGATCCAGCTGTCTTCCGGATACAGAGCCGATCATCCAGAACAAGGCGGATTCCAGCGAATCTTTATTAATCAGAATCATGCCGGATGTGACCGATGAAGCGAATGCCGCAATTGAAGCACCGGCAAGTGTAAGCCTAACTGGTTCAAAACCTCCGCTCCCCTGGGTACCCAGCGCATAGACCACTGCCGAAGTCACGACCGCGCCGGCAAAGGCAACCCAGATCATGCTGTTCATCGTAAGTGACGAGCCAAAAACAGCCAGTCCGATCACAATAAACAAGGCTGCACCGGAGTTAATCCCGAATATGGATGGAGAAGCGAGCGGATTCCTCGTTAAGATTTGCATAATCGCCCCGGCTACGGCCAGACATGCGCCTACCGCAGCCGCAGTCAGCGCCCTGGGAACGCGTGTCGTCGTAATAATGAGATGCTCATTGGAGCCATCGAACTGACTGTAAGCCAGCCATAAATCGCTTAAGCCGAATTGTTGATGGCCGAACAAAATACTGGCAAGAATTGTGACAAGCAGCAAAATCACACCTGCCCCCAGTCCCAGCAGCTTCCGCCATCGGCTTTGCATCCATAACGCCAAAATACGTCCCTCCCGTGTGCAGGCTTGAAGAACGCCCTCGCGCCCGCCTGTCATGGTTCCGTTGAAATAAAAACAAGCTGACGCCAAATCGTGCCGACATCAGCTTGCGGATGAAATCATGCCAATCTATTTTACGTCAAAATATTCAATGAGCTCGTCCAGGAGCAGATTAGCCGCTTTATAACCGCCTGCCGTATTCCAGATGGCTTCATCGACTTGAATAACCTTGTTGTTCTTGGATACGTTCAGGTTTTTGAACAGGGGATCCTTCATCCACTCTTCAACCACTTTGCTCCCGTCTGTCGTGCCGGGGGAATCCGTGACGAAGTAAAACATCACATCCCCGTCCATTTCGGGAATCCGTTCCTTGGACATAACCTCGATAAAGGCATCCTTATCCTGTGACGCTGGGCGGGCAATTCCTAATTGGCTTAAAAGTACGCCCGCGAAGGTTTGCTTCTGATAAATCCGCACCTGCGAGGCGGAGAAGCGCACAAGCGACACTTTCGTATCCGCTTTGCTGCCAAGCTTGGCCTTTACATCCTCAACGCGCTTGTCGAAGTCAGCCATAGCCTTCTCGCCTTCTTCTTTCTTGTTCACGGCCTCCATATACAGATTGAAGTTGACTTTCCAATCACCGCCCAGATCCTCCGCGAAGACAGTAGGGGCAATCTGCTTCAATTGCTCATATATTTTCTCTTGCCTGACTTTATTTCCAATAATCAGATCCGGCTTGAGGCTTGCGATCATCTCGATATTCGGCTGCAATTCGTCTCCGACAACTGTGACATCCTGCATATCCTCTTTTATATGGTCATACCAGGGATCGCCGATCCAGGACTGGACAGCGCCGATTGGCTTGATACCGACAGTAAGAAGGGCTTCGGTTCCTTCATTCGTCAGAATGACGACGCGTTCGGGCGTGCCTGTGAGCGTTTCTTCGCCCATTGCGTGTTTGATTACCCGCGGCGCTTCGGCTTCCGGTGTGTTCGCAGCCGCCGGCGCGGCGGCTGCCGCATTGCTCCCCGCCGTGTTGGCCGTATTGGCCGTATTGCCGTTCATCGTATTCGAATTGTTCGTGCCGGTCGTGCATGCGCTGAGCAGTAATGTGAAGCAAAATAATAATGTTGCGGCCATGGATATTCCGGACCTTCTGTACATGAGTGTATTTCCCTCTCCTTTATATTGATAATGATTATCATACTCATTAACAATATAACGTCGAAGCTTTTTGGCAGCAATAGGGGATCCCGACAAAAAGGATGGATTATTTCGACTCCCTTCCGTTTGATGGGCGTTTTCTTTGAAGCTCACCGGAGATACCCCTACCATTTTCTTAAAGACACGGCTGAAATAATAGCTGTCTGAATACCCGACGCTCTCCGCTATTTCCTTCAGCGTATATGCCCTGCTCCGCAGTAGCTCCTTGGCCTTGTTCATGCGGACGTGGATCAGATAGTCGATCGGACTGGTATTCTTCTGGCTCTTGAATATCCTCAGCAGCTGTCTGGAATTGCAATCCAGCAGCTCCGCCAGTGATTCTAGCGTAACCTGCTCCCGATAATGCTCCTGCATGTAACGGATGGCCTGCTCTGCCAGATCAGGCTTGACGCTGCAAACGCCTTGCTGGTGCAGCTGCTCCATAAGCTCATAGACAAACTGGTAGAACAGCGCTTTGACATGCAGCTTTTCCAGCGTATCGGGCCGCTGCCACTCTTTGTACATCAGCTCGGCCTTGGCGGATAAAGAAGCCGGAAATTGCGGAGAAAAGCCGTATTGCATGTGAAACGGGTTTTCGGTTTCCATGATCCTTAGCAGCTCCCGCCGGTACGGCATCGGCAGAACAGCCTTGTACAGAATCAGATAAAACTCGAGGATTTCTTCAACCGCAATATCCAGGCACAGTCCTTTGCCGCCATGAAGAACATGGAACCGCTCCACTATGCCGGCAGCTCCGTCCATCCGTATCCGGGCACTGCCGCGTGTGATATATATAAAGGCGCTTGCCGGCAGCCGGTAAGCGTGCAATTCCTCCCCGGACTCCATGATTGTATGGCGCACATCCATCACCCTGATGAAAACATGATTCCACAGTATGATATGGTCATTAAGCTTCATCCGTCTATCTTCCTTCCCTTCCAAACCTATCAAATGGATCAAATTCGAAAATATACCAGGCTTTGAAATCATTATAAATGATAATTATTCTCAGTTACAACCTGAAAATTTTAATGCCCCCTAAATCCCCCGGAGGGGGACCCCGAGGGCGCCTGCCCTCTGGACACCCGGAATGGTATAACGCAGGCGCTGCCGAGAAGCGTATTAGTTACTGCCAGATATCCTCGTTTACGTCCCTGTCGGGACCCATTTTAACTTTTTCCGCACTCGAGCTGCAGGACAATACCATTCGGCGGTAAGACTCGCCGTCCCCCGGCATCGCACATCTCCGGCCCTCAAGCCGGTTTTTCCTGCTTATATCGCATCTCCGCTGCGATTCGGACACTCCAGCAAGGAAAAACCTTGCTGGAGCTGCCCCGCAACCCCTCAGCACCTTTGCCAGCGATCGATTCTCCGCTCCAGGCCGGTTTTTCCTGCTTACGTCGGATCCCCGCCGCGATTCGGACACTCCAGCAAGGAAAAACCTTGCTGCAGCTAGCCCGCCCCCCCATGCTCCTCACTCTCCGGCCTATTCGCTCTCCCAGCCTTATATCTGAACATGAACAAGGCCGGGCAGCAATTGCCTGCCCGGCCTTGTCCATTCCTGATTTCCCTCTAGCTGAAGCTGATCGTCTGCACGTTCAGATCCAGCACTGTCCAGTCGGGTACTGCAACGACCAGATCGTAGCTGCTTGGCAGATGAATAGCCTCCACCTTATCGTTCTGAGGTGTATTGGCGGCTTTATCGATCGTGAAGGCGCGCACCTCGACGGTCTTCGCGCTGCTTCGGTTGCCGATACGCACGACCGACATTTCGGGAGACAGCGTGATGTCCAGTCCTGCGGCGGGTCCTCCGCCAATTCCCTGAATAGCGAACGCCCGTACCTGATCGTCGATTTGGCGGGCAATCGTCATCGTGAATTCCTTCTCCGCCCCCGGTGTAAAACGAAGCTGCGTGTAATCCGCATTCGTCGACAGCAGATCCTCCTGCCCCACTGTCGTGGATACATCCGAGATGACAATCGACAAACCGTTGGGGAGAATGGAGTTGTAGGTATAGGTCCCCGCGCCGGTGCCAATAATTTTCCGCGAGAGCGGCACATTTTCCGGCAGCAGGTATGCTCCGGGAATCAGATAGCATGGATGGCTGTCCGGAATGCCCGCATGCAGCTGCGAGCCGAAGCGGCCGGTCGCAAGCCCGTTCTCGTCCGTGATCTGCAGATCTGCCGGCGAGAGCAGGAAGTCGAACACGAAGCGGGTAAGCCCGAACGGTCCGCTGAAGGGCAGATCGTGATCAGCCAGCATATACTGGCCGTTCGTCATAAGTCCCAGCGTAATGCCATCCTGACTGCGGAAGCTCACCACGCCCGGATCGGCAAAGTATTCAAATTCGAAGATGCCTCCATTACGCTTGAATTTGAGCCTGCATTGATCGGATTCCGGACGGTTGCAGTCCCATACGAACATCTCGACACCGTCAAGGTCGTTAATCGTCGTTATTCCATCGGCGGACAGCTGTGGCCCGGGATGTCCGTTCGGATAAACAAACTTGTAAGGCATAACGCAATGCGAGCTGCTCAGCTTGTCCGTATACCCTGCATCCCATACCTCGCCTGATGGGATAAAGAAAAGCAGCGGAGCGTTGTCGCGGTCGCAGCCGCGCAGGAACGCAGCTTCAATCTCGCGACAGGTTTTCTCCACCCGCGCCGTTCCTTCGCGGCCCTGATCATGAAAGTGGATCAGGCTTTCACGGCTGAGCAGCTTGCCGTGCACGCCGGTCAGCTGCTCCTGCAGCTCTGCTTTTGTCAAAGTCGGCGTATCCGTCCGTCCCTGCCAGAAATTATCCGCGACGATGCTTGCCAGTGAGGTGCAGTAGCCGGTAGCCAGTCCGCCGTTGGCCGTCCCCTTGAGGAAATAATGATAGAAGCCGTAGAAGGCCGCTGTCAGGATCGGGTGGCCAAATACCGGGTCCAGCTGCTCATGCCAGATTTCCGCTGCCCCGAAGGTATCCTGGTACGTCCCCCAATCCGGGACGCCGTCGGAGAAGTTGCCGAATTTTAAATTATGGACGCCGTATTTGAACGGAATTTCCAGTACCCTGGCTACCGATGCGGATCGGCCGTTGCTGACCAGACCATCGGGATTTCGCACCTGAAGCGATACATTGCCCCCTGCGCTGCCCGTCCCGCCGGTTCCCGGCATAACAAAGGTGAGCTGGGTCCGGCCAAGCACATCCGCGGGTGCCGCAGCACCATTAACGAGCACTGAGGCTCCCGGCAGGAAGGCGCGTCCCGCAAGCGCGATGGTCGATCCCGGTATCAGCGCTGTCACGAAGGTATCCAGCTGCGGCTTGACCCGCATCGTGATCCGGTTGCTCTCTGTTGCGTCCTCCCGGCGCACGTATACGGTCTTCTCTCCCCCTGCCGCATCCAGCGGAATCGTGACGGACAAGCTTTCATCCGCATTAACTGCCGGCACAAGCACGGTTCCTCCGAATACGACGCGGTCGTGGCTGGTGAAATGGCTACCGCGAAGCGTCAGACTATCCCCCGGGAACGCCTGGGTCGGTGTGATTTCCGACAGCCAAGGGCGTTCCAGCAGGTCCTCCCAGGCATCATCGGAAAACTCAAAAAACTGGATACTTCCATCAAGGCCCTCGTAGGCGGCATCCATACCCGGATTGCCGCGCTGCCCCTGTGCCCCGCTTCTTCCATCCCGCGCATCCTTACAGGTTTCGCCCACGCCGCTTCTGCCGCCGAAGCCCGGAAAACCGCCTTCGGCGCCATTGCCGCCGCGTCCGCGCTGGCCACCTTGATTCTTGATCTTGAACGCGCGGCTGGTCACCGTCGATACCAGCGTTCCGTCCAATACGCCGATCGTAATATTGCCGCCTGCTCCCCCGTTGCCGCCACGGCCTCCGCGTCCACCGGCACCGCCGTCGCCGCCTTCACCGCCATCGCCCGGATCCTCCCAGCAATGCCAGCCGAATGCCCACCACCGGTCGCCCGCCTCCCCGTCAGCGCCGTCGCCGCCTCTGCCGCCGCGCTGGCCAAGCCCGCCCTTGCGGCCGTCTTCTCCATTCAAATCGAGATTGGGCATAGCGCTCATATCGCGCACCCACATTTCCAGATTGGGGGCCACCGCCCCCTTCGCCCCATCAATACCCGGTTCACCGGAGCGCCCGTCATCGCCGTTCAGACCATCCCGGGAATCCGGCTTGGTATGAACACCGGACCATCCCCGGCCGTTCAGATCGGGATTATCCAGCCTTGGAGGGGTTTCACCGCCCGGTCTGCGCCAGGTGATCCTGGCTTGATCACCGCAGATGATTTTCTCGGCGATGATATAGAAGGTCGATACGTTGGGCTCCACCACAAGCTCTGTTTCCGTCAGATCCAGCGTATGGGCGATAATAACGGCGCTGGATACGGGAATAGTCTTCAGGCTGAACAGCTGCGCACCCTTCTCCGAAAGGGACGGCCAGTCCGCCGGCTTGGGAAGCTCCAGCTTGTCGATGATCGCCACATCATTCAGCTGAATGGCGTTGCGGTTAACAGTGATCAGCTCCGAGATCGACGTGTTGCGCAAGGACTGGCGGAGAACCGGACTCTCGCGCAGGACATTGGTCGGCATCAGAACTCCGCCGCGCCTCACGGCATCCAGACTTCGCGAACCGGCAGCCGGAGACGTTCTGGTAACGGTCGGAATACCTATTCCTCCCGGAAAGCCAGGACGGGGAATCGTCGATATGGGAGGCGTGTTCTGCGACGGCGGCAGCCATCTCCTGAGAGTGGATGTGCTGTTGCGGTTCACCAGATACTTCGCCAGACTATCCCGCTTCGCCACAACATCTGTTACGGAGGACAGCTGGAGCGCAATTTGGGGCCAGTCAATGACGGCAGCCGACGTCTTGCGCGGGGCAATCAGAATTTTGCCAGGCGTCATAACTGTCTTGGCCGTGAACTTCAGGGTCCCCAGATCCGTCAGCTTCTCGACCCCAGCCGCATTCATCAGATCCTTCACCGGCTGCAGGCGCGCCCGGCTGATATCAGGCTGCAGAATAACCTTAATGTTGGGATTGCCGATCACCTGCCTCACGGATTGCTCGATGCCCGCTGCCTGCTGCTGCTTCAGCGTCGCGAAATTGGCGCTCACCGCACCGCCGCGGATAACCGTTTGGCCGATTCTTCCCGTGAACGCGCTGCTGTGGCCGTCAATGCCCGCCCCCAGCTTGAAGCCAAGCTGTCCGACATTTTGAATAGGACTCGAAACCGCTTTGGATCCCACAACCTGATTATTAATATGAAGCTCCATGATACCGGAATCATCCCTGGTAAACCGGACCCCGGCTGCTTCGCCCGCCTTGATCAGCGCGCTGCCGCTGTCCAGCGTCTCCCAGCCCGTGGAGGTGTGAACAGCACCAACGAGCCTGCCGCCTGCCTCGAGATACAGGGCTACCGAAGGACTTTGCGCCTCCATAATGGTCTGCCTGCCGCCGTCCACCCCATCGGGAGCGATGGTTGCTTCGAGCGTAAAGGACTGCAGCGACTCCAACGCCTTATTGCCCGCCAGTTCGATGTAGCCTTTGTCCAGATGGAAGCCCATGTCGCCGTCAAGGACCTTCGCATTGACGGTCTGCGCAATGGAGATTCCTTTTATTGAACCGTCAAAAGCCCCTTCGCTGTCGCTTTTCAATAAGAATAAAGCGGTTCCCTTTTCCATTCTCATACCTCCTCTTGGATTTACCTTGCGTGATTCCATTCGTAAATTCGAACAGCCACAATTCTTATATCCGCGAAGCTGCCAAGATGAAGGCATATATGACGTCAGCCCTGCGCTCTGACCGGGAACCTTAAATCCCGGAAAATCAGACAAATCCGGTGTGATTCAACCGTTTTCATTTTATTCGACTAGTTAAATATTCCAGACTGCAAAATTCGCAGCAAGCGCCTAAAGACCGAGTAGGATATCCATTCAATCGACCTACTCTGTACGCCGCCAAGTCTGCTTTTCCCGATTGTTTGAACCCGCAGTCCCCGGTTTTTTGCCAAAAACGGCAGGGTGCGACAGAGTTCGATGTATTTTGAAATCAGCAGGTCAATTAAACAAGCTGCGGAGAACAAATCGTAATATACTCCTTGCCAACATGCGGGCGATCCTCCTGTTTCCATTGCTTATACTGCGGGTCACGTATAACCTATCGAGCAGAAATAAAGGGCACCCAATTGGATGCCCTTAGTTAGTCGGAAGCTATTCACATGACTTTTTTGACAATGGTTATTGGATCAGCCTTATTGAACCATCATGAATTATATTAAATCGGACTTTTGCAGCAGCCGTTGCATGGTATAGCTGCCACAGCTTCTATTAAGGGTAAATTATTTCTGAACACTTCATACTACAATCCATCTTATAAAAAAAAGCCGACCCCCATTAGTTGGGATCGGCTGTAACGCTTAATTAAATGTGATTAACAGATTATGACCTGCCTGTCTGCATTCTTCCCTCATTAGCACAGTTATTTAAAAGCCGAATACGGAATAACAAACTCCGGCATTCCATCAGCAAATGCTGTGTATTCATATTGCGTGAAGTAAATAACAACCCCGTTGCGGTTGAGGAAATAATCGCGATTCGCCTCTATAGTCTCAAAAGGAGCAATCAACGATAATTTCCGGCTTTTAATTTGCTCTTTAATCTCATTATTAATAATGGATACATAATTCGCATTCTTTTCAATGACATCCTTCAATGACAGCAGATCGCCCGTTGCCAGATCGAATGTATAAGGCACGCGTGCCGTAATCCCGTGTGCTCCCCCCGAATAGACATAATAATCCACGTAAAGGCTCAATCTGCCCTTCTCATTATACGTAACGGTATACCGGCCGTCGAGGCTTGGCTGCCGAACCTCAGCCTTGGGATCCCCGGCCAGGATTTCATTGTTTCCTTTTACAACCGGGTCCATTTCCTTCGATCCAGCCGCAACATGCTTGTCGGCCTCCTGCTTCAAAAATGCATTAATTTTCTGTTGGACCTCCACATTGCTATAACCCGAGATCGCAGGATAGTAAACCGATAATGACTTGCCGTCTCCATCCGCACCGATAACTTCAGATTGAATTTGCAGATCATTCTCTTGAATCGCATGAATTCCGATTAGCTTTGTGCTTTGCTCATAGGCAATATCATAACCCATTCGCTCCAGCAAAAAGCGAAGCGGCAGGTAAGTCGTATTATCCTGAACTATCACTTGAGGTCCGGCAATCAGTTGGTTGTTCAATGTGATGGCATTGCTTTTCAGATTAATCTCCAGCAGCCGGTCGTGACCTGAAATTTTAGCTATCTGGGTATTCTTATCAAAATTTGTGACCAGCCCCAAGGCCGTATTAAAATTCCGCAGGGCAATGTAGGTTGAACCCTCTTTATTGATCGTACCGATGCTCGTTTTAGCTCCTTCTATGTTAAACGGCTGTGCTATAATCTTGAATTTCGAACTGGAAGCTGCGGCAGACGCATGATCAGCAATTGACAGTGCTACTGGAGATGCGAGAAATGCTGCTGCAAGAGTCAAGGCAAGCAGCTTTTTTTTCTTACTATTTCTTTTCAATTGTCAACAATCCCTTCATGTGTCGGGCAATCGCCCACCTGTAAGTCAAATGAATGCATCATCCAATAAACGGTATTATATCAAGAAAGGTTGCATTTTTAGAGCAAAAAATAAACGGGAGGCTGTTTAGCCTCCCATTTATCTTACTTTCGCAGGGACTATTTGTTCCCGCTCATAATTTGATCCATGAACTCCAATCCCTTGAACTGCCCCATGGCGAGCGGGCCCACGATTTCCGTGTCCACGATGAACATCTTCTTATTCTTCACCGCGGCCAGACTGTTCCACACCGCATTCTTCGCAAGCTCGTCGGCAGTCAGCTCTGCGGCATTGGTAAAGTCCTGGCCGAGAAAGATATAATCGGGATTCCATTTGCTGAGGCCCTCGAGGCTAATCTCCCCGTAATCCTCCATATCGTCAAACGCCTTGAAGCCAAGCTGTTTATAATAGGGCTCCATTCTGGGGCCGCTGTAATAATAGAAGCCCTTGCCCCAGGTCATCATAAACACAGCCGTCTTCCCCTTCTCCCCCGACTGCTCCATCCTGGCCGCAACCTCATCCAGCTTCTTATGGTACGAATCGATATACTGCTGCGCCGCTTCTTCTTCGCCGATCACTTCTGCAACCTTCGTGATTGTTTCCTCCCATTTCTCCGAAACGGGAATCACGATCGTCGGAGCGATTTTGACAAGCTTATCATAAATCGCCTCTTCATAATCCGAGGTGATAATGACATCCGGATTCAGAGCCATTATCTTCTCGAGATTCGCTTCGTCCCCCAGATCGGCGATTCGTCCGTCGCTTACGAACGGCTTGTACACCGGGAAATTCTGAAGCGATTTGAGCCCCACCACACCCGTGACAGCATCGGCTTGTCCAATGGCGAATAGATGCTCGGCGTATGGGAAATAGGTCACGGCAATGGTTTCAGGCTTTGACTCCAGCGCTACTTCTCCCTTGGCATCCTTGATGACCTTGGGGAATTCCGCAGCCTGCTGCGCAGGCTCTGCCGCCGGACTGTCATTGACTTTGTCGGCATTCGGAGCTCCGCACCCCGCGATTGCGATTAGCACTGCTCCAAGCAGCCAAGCTGCCCGGAACCGGAATCTGCTTTTCTTCTGTAATCCTGACATGATATCTGTTCCTCCACCCTTATCGTTTGTCCAGCCTCAAGCCTGAAGCTTGTAATATTATGATAATGATATTCATTATCAATGTAAATTATAAGCATAAACAGGCAGGAGGGGAATAGACAATTACTCAAGTAAATGTGGATTATTACCCAGACCGGCCCGGAAGGCTCTCGGCGAGCTGCCGGTATGCTTCTTGAACAGACGGCTGAAATAGTGCGGGTCACTGTAACCGATGCTCTCCGCGATCCCGCTTATGCTGCAATTGCTTTGTGCCAGGAGCTGCCTGGCTCTTTTCATCCGGTGCTGAATCAAATAATCGATGGGAAACATCCCGCTGTATTTATTGAATAAATAGGAGAACTGCTTGACCTCCAGCCCCTCCAGCTGCGCCAGGCTGGCTAAGGTTATCGGCTCCCTGTAACGGTTATGTATATAATCGATCGCATGCCTGATCAGCTCCTCACTCTCGCGGTTCTGCTGATTGCGGGCTGCCGTTAATGTTTCATAGAGCAGACTGTAAAATAATTCTTTGATTCGAACGGCCGACATATGGCCGGGGACGCCATATCCTTCATGCAGCAGCTGAAGCAGCTGAGCAATGATCGCATTCTCACCGGTATCAAGCGAATAATGGGTATCCGCATAGCGCTGCCTTCCAGCTTCCGCTTCATGGGCAAGTGTGTAATGAATCAGGCAGTACTCCAGGCCGGGCTCGTCAATGACAAGAGAGAGCTCCATATTCTTCGCCCCATGTACGATTTTTCCAGGAATCAGCTCATAGGCCTCCCGTCCTTCAAAGATGAAGGTCCCTCTTCCCCGCAGCGCAAATACAAAACCGGAAAAGGGAGTCGGGTATTCACGGGTATGGGCAGGATAGGAGCCTGACGGTAAAAACACTCGATAAACACCGTCTACGGACAGCTGTCCTCCGGCGATTTGGCCCGCCAATTCATTCAAATCCACTTCCATTGCGGCCAGCAGCCTCCTTTCCTTTTCTCATGCCTTTGACATTTCTTTATTTTTTGTTGTCGGAAGACTCGCTTACAAGCGAGTCATACAGCATAAGCAGTTCCTTGGACGGGCGAATGCCAAGCTCCCTGTTGAGCAGCTTTACGTAATCGGTATACTGGGCGGTCAAGCCTTTTTTGTTTCCTTCCTGCCCGTGTATCTTCATAAGCAGGCTCACGACCGACTCGTCCAGCGGATTGCGGGCATGCAGCTTAAGCAGCAGCTTCGAAGCGGCAGTCCTGTTCCGCAGGGATATTAACAGCTCGGAGAGCCTCTTTACGAAGGAGGCATACAGCTCGGCAAGGCGCTCCGTCTCGTATATCGCCCATACATAGGCTTTATTGCCGAACAAGTCTCCTGTGTACAGCCTTTCGAACTGCAGCACGCTTTCCACGTCGCTAGCCTCAATGTCCCCAGGCTTTCCCACCCGCAGTTCAAACACCTCGTAGTCGATAACGGCATTGGTTAATTCCAACGCGTAACCATCATTCTCGGAACGAACAACCTCCCGCAAACCAAGCGGCTCCAATGACTTGCGCAGCTGATAGACAGCCGTATTCAAATATTTCTCCGCACTTTCCCTGGTCATGCCCCCGAAAATATCCCCAACCAGCCGGGTACGGGCAATCCGTTTGCCCCGATGCAGCAGCAAGTATGCGAACAACTCGGCGCTTTTGCTGGAAATCCATTTCACGCGGCCCAATTCGTTCTGTATGGAGAAGTCGCCCAGCGCCGTAATGATAATTTCACCTGTTCCCTTGTCAGCCGAATCCTTCAGCGGCGGCATACGGAAGGATTCTCTGCCCG
Organism: Paenibacillus sp. JT22N12; assembly: GCF_056269365.1. NCBI lineage: Bacteria > Bacillati > Bacillota > Bacilli > Caryophanales > Paenibacillaceae > Paenibacillus > Paenibacillus sp. JT22N12. The sequence continues at coordinate 429,289 of NZ_JBWDNU010000005.1, forward strand.
CCAGCGCGCGGTTAACCGTCCGTTCCAGCCGCTCCTGGGACACGGGCTTAACCAGATAATCCACCACCGACAGCTCATAGGCCTTTACGGCAAATTCCTTACTCGACGTGACAAATACGATCTGCACCCCGCCGCCCGCCTCCTCCATCCTGGAGGCAAACCCCATCCCGCTTTCGCCCGGCATGGAAATGTCCACGAAAGCCAGCCCGATGTCGTTGTTGGCGCTCAGAAATGCGGCTGCGGACTGTGTATCCTTGAAAGCCCCCGCTACCTGGACTCCGGGAAACTTGACCAGCATTTTCCGCATAATCAGATGCATTACAGGATCATCATCAATCAATATTACTTTCATCATGCGCCCAACCCCGTTTCATCGTTCTTAACCGTTCCCGTGCCGCCGGCGGAGCCAGGCAATGTGAATATAAAGGTCGTTCCTCCTCCGGGTATGCTGTCAAACTGGAGGCTGCCTCCATGAATGCGGAGAAATTCGCGGGTCAGCACCAGACCGAATCTCATCTCTCCTCCTTCACTCACGAAGCCCGAACCCTTGAAGAACAGCTCTTCCTGCCGCAGCAGCCTTGACGTCTCCTCATCGATGCCCGACCCGTTGTCCCTCACGTAAACCTTAACCAGACCCTCTTCCAAAGAGGCTCCGATTTCGATCCTTCCGCCAAGTCCGGTAAACTTGATCGCATTCGACAGTAAATTTCGGAGAATAAGGTCGAGCATCTCTTTGTCGGCATTCACCGTCAATAACTCGTCCACAAGCTCCGTCAATTGAATTTGCTTCATGGCGGCCCGAGTCCCGGCAAGCGCCACGCTCTGCCGCACAACCTGCTTCAGATTCCACACCACCGGATGAAAAACGACTCTCCCGTTTTGGCTGCGGTACCAGTCAAGCAAATTATCAACGAGATGGAAGGTGCTGCTTACCTGCCTTCTGATTTCCTGGAACACTTCGGCATGCGCAATATCGGGATCCGTCGGTTCCTCGCCCAAGAGTTCGGTCAGGCTGACAAGAAGCGCGATCGGATCGCGGATATCATGGGCCACGACGGTGAACAGCTTGTCTTTGAACGTGTTCAGCTGGGACAGCTGGCGGGCATTTTCCCGCAGGCGCTCCTCATTCTCCATCCACTCCGTAATATCGTTGAACATCAGCATTTTGCCAATCGGGGTCTTCCCGGTATCGTAAATAAAAGACATGCTGCAAATATAATGCCTGTGCCGATTATCCCGCAGACGCCGAAACGGGAAGCGTTCATCCCCGTTGTCCGCAGCGGAAATCCACACCAGCAGCTCCGGGGAAGCCGACAAAATGTCCTTGCCGTTCGCAGGGTAGCCTTTTGCACGGCCGAGCTCTGGAAACACCTCTTCGGCGGCGAGATTGTAATTCACGATTTCATCCTCATAATCCATCAAGATAACGCCGTCCCGGATAGTATCGAATACTTTGGCAAACGCCAGCGGCGTCAAGCGCAGCAAGTTGAACCGGTAAATGCCCCAAACGTAAACGACCCCCGAGACGGCAAATCCGAACGGCGTAAAGTCAATTGTTTCTCCCTTGCTGTATACATAGGCAAGATTAGAGAGCAAGGGGGCGGCCGCACCCAGAATAAGAACCATAATCTGTTTCCGCACAATAGGCAAAGACCGCAGATACATCGGGATAAACAGCAGCAATCCGCACACCATGATGCCATAATTGTAAAATCCGTGCACCCGATACCAGGGTCCCATAGTCATGGTGTACATGGGAACGGCTTCATCCGCCCTCAGTATGTATCCTTTATAAAAGAAATGATGCCAGTCATCGGTCAAATGGATGAGGAATGTCGCTGAAGGGATGATAAAAAGCAATAATACGTATCGTCTCCGGAGCCGGGTTGCCGCGCCGGTAAATTGAATGACCAGCAGGAGCCAAAATGTCGCGACAAACGGTATGCCCAAATATTCGAGCTGGAGGGAAAGCTTCACGTCGCGCAGGTTTGTGCTCAAAATCTCGAACGCGTAGCCAAATGAGTAACACGATGCTCCCAGCATAAGGTAAATCATCGTTCGCGCAACCTGCAGATGGCGTTTCCGGTAGGACAAAAACGACACGAACAGCATCAGCGCCGTTGCAAAAAAAAGCAATATCGACATCCATTGTCTTGTATCCACAAAGCCGCTCCTTACATCACTTACATGGGTAACCAACCCTGCAGACGATTTATCCAGCCTATACTGCAAGGTTTCATCCGAAACCCGGACTCTTCCCTGTTCAAATTCGACAGAGAGTGCTAAAAATCCTTGTTTTATGCGGTTTTCGGTCATTCATTTTATGAGCTTGTTTAAGCTTCAAAAAAAAGACAGCTGCATCACAGCTGCCCTCCGTTTCTCACAATCATCTACTCCGCAGCCGGCAGCCCAAACGCCTCCGCCAGCAGCTTGAACGACATCCGCTTGGCTTCATAATCATGGACGATGGTCGCGACCATAATTTCCTCGGTATCATATTCCCGGCCCAGGCGCAGCAGCTGCTCCTTCACCGTCTCCGGGGAGCCGACGACCACCCGCTTGCGGTTCTCACGCACCCGCATTCTCTCCACCTCGGAATACGGATAAGCCAGCGCTTTCTCCGGGGGCGCAATCCCGGCGCTGAACCGGCCCTGTTCAAGCAGCAGAAATTGATAATCGAAGCTCGACGCCAATCTCTGCGCTTCTTCGTCGGTTTTTGCGCAAACGACGAATATCGCCACCATCGCCGAAGGCTTGCCCCCTGGGAGGGCAGGCGTGAATGTTTCCTTATAATCCCTTACATAGGAGGCCCCGCCGCTCCCGTTAATAAACTGGGCGAAGGCGAAGGAGACGCCGCGCTCCGCGGCAAGCATGGCGCTGTCCCCGCTCGAGCCAAGCAGCCACACTTCAGGCGCCGAGCTTATCGCAGGGGATGCCGTCAACCCGGGAAACCGGTGATTCCCATGGTTGGCGACATTCAGATAATGCAGCAAATCTTCAATCTGCTGCGGATAACGGTCAATCGTGCCTGCATTGCCTTCCTGCAGCGCTCTTGTGGCAATGGGCATGCCGCCTGGCGCGCGTCCCAGCCCCATATCGATGCGTCCCGGGTACAATGCTTCAAGAAGACGGAAATTCTCCGCCACTTTATACGCGCTGTAATGAGGCAGCATCACGCCGCCCGAGCCTACGCGAATCGTCGAGGTATTCGCTGCGATATGCGAGATGAATACTTCCGGGCTCGAATGCGCCAGACTTTCCGTATTATGATGCTCCGATACCCAGAATCGATGATAGCCCAGCCGTTCTGCCAGCTCTGCCAGCCTTACCGTCTGCTTCAAAGCCTCCGCCGCGGTGCTTCCCTCCGGTACCGGCGATTGATCCAATACGCTTAACCGCATTCTCATCACACCTTTTGGCTTATTTCGTAATCATGACAACCCGTACACTCATGATAACGAAAGGCGCAGCCAATCGCAAACACCAGGCCCCAATTGAAGCATCAATACCGGACAGCCGGCTCCAGCAGCGTGACAGTCTGTGTATGGCTGTTAAGGTTCGCCACGACTCCAATCGGGACAGCGGCCTTGTAGCGTCCATGGCCGGAGGCCAGATTCGTAATAAGCGGTTTGCCCAGCGGCACCATCACCTCGTTGATCAAGTCCTCATAGGAAACACCGTAGGCATCTGCGCATTCGTTGCATTCACCCATGAGGATAGCGGAGGCGTCGCTGAACTTTCCGGCAAGCTTCAGCTGCTCCACATAACGGTACACCCTGTTGATCGGCTCATGCGTCTCTTCAATAAAGAAAATCTTCCCCGCCGTATCAATCTCGTACGGCGTACCGAGCGAACCGATGAGAGACGTGATGTTCCCTCCTACGATCGGTCCCGTGGCACTGCCCGGCACCTTGCCCGTCAGCGGCATACCGGGCGGATTGACCAGAGGACGGGGAGCCGCAGTAGATGAGGTCGCAGTAAAAAACTGCTCGAAATTATAGGGCGGCGTATTCGCCCTGAAGTCAAGCAGCAGCAGGCTGTGGAGGGTTACGATATCCGCATACTGATATAACACGTTCAGCAGAATGGTAATGTCGCTGTACCCGCTGATAAGCTTCGGATTTGCTTTGATCACCGAATAATCCAGATACGGCAGAATTCCCTCCACGCCAACTCCGCCTCTGACAGGAAGAATCATCTTCACCCTGGGATTGGTGAACATGCTCATCAAATCCTCCGCGCGCTGCTGATCCGAGCCTGCCAGAAAGCCGTTCTCCGCATATACATACCGTCCCAGAAGTACTTGAAGCCCCATGCTCTGCAAATAGGCGATGCAGGCATTTATTCTCTCCGCAGCCAGCGGGCTTCCAAGCGTTACAATGCCGATCGTATCCCCCCGCTGAAGAGCTAACGGTTTAATGGCCATTCTCCCAAACCTCCATCCAAAACTTCCTCTGCTATTAGATTATGAATGGTGGCGGAACAGGTATGCGGTTATTGGGCAAAAAAAAGAAGGGCGTACAGGGCCCTTGCATCCCTATACCCTCTTCCTTCGCATTGCCAAGGCCGGTCAGGCCGGCAAATGCTCTTTGCAGAAAGCGGCGATCGCTTCCTCTTCATCCTCTTCCATCTCGAAATCGAGTATCAGATCGGATGTTCTCTCATGCAGTTCATATTTGAGAATACCCTCGCGGTTCTCGTCCACGATGTAAATGAGCTTTATATAGACGCCTTTATCGGAGTGCAGCTCGTCTTCCTCCGGCACATCCAGATCCAGCACAAACTCATAACGCTTTCCAGTCAATATCCCGAATGGATCCTTCACCAAATCCGCACTATATTCCGTAACCTTAAACATCTGATCATCCTCTCTGGCACATCTGGATCTTATTATACCTTACACTGGACGGAAAAAGATGCAGTTTTCACGTTATGCCCAAAAAATGCCGTGTTCATACAAGCCCAACGATAAACATTGTGGTATTATACTCCATGCGGATTTGTCCAGGCAGCAAGCATGGGTTCCGCAATATTCAGGATGCTCAGGGGGATGAATAATGGCGGAGGAAGTTATCATTGCCGACTATCGATCAGAGTGGGCGGAGCAGTTTGAATACGAGAAGGCAAGGCTGCAATCGGCGCTGCACGGTAAGACGATTGTTATTGAGCATATAGGAAGCACCTCCGTTCAGGGGCTGCCGGCAAAGCCGATTCTGGATATTGCGGCAGGAGTAAGCAATTTGGCGGAAGCGGATGATTTTATCGGCCCGTTATGCGCAATAGGCTACGAATATGTTCCCAAAGCGGACTTTCCAAACCGGAGATTCTTTAGAAAGGGAGAATGGCGGAAGGGCACGCATCATCTGCATGTTTATGAACTGCAGAGCGAGGAATGGAGCAATAATATACGGTTTCGCAATTACCTGAGAAGCAATCCGGAGAAAGTTCAGGAATATGCCCGGCTTAAGAAACAGCTCGCATCCCTGTATGCTGAGGATAGAGCTACATATACGTTGTTAAAAGCACCCTTCATTAACTCGGTTATCAGATTGGCAAAAAACGAAGGCCATGATTTGTCCCCGAAACTGTAGCGGAAACCGCTGAATTCCTGCGGTTGCAGCACAAATATCTCAGCATGAATAGGGCTTGCCGGCGGCAGGCCCTCTTGTTCGCTCCGTGATAATATTCCGGTTATCATTTCTCTGACGTATTCCTCACAACGGGATATGCAGCTCCGAGGCGGTCTTGCGTATGTAATCCGCAGCCTGCTGATATTCCTCATTGGTAGACAGATGCTCGATGATCAAGGTGGTATCTGGGTGCAGCTTGTTCAATTCACTCAGGAATATCCGGTAATCGAGCATCCCGCGGCCCGGTATGACCTCATCCAGATGAACGGTCAGCTTGCCGTGCAGCAGAATGTCCTTGGCGTGGCAATTACGGATATAAGGCCCAAGCCTGGCAAAAAAGTCACGGATCATCTCGCCATTCCGGTAGTAGGTCCGGGGACTGCTGACAATGTTGACGGGATCAAAGTGGACGCCAAAGCCTTTGCGGTCAATCGCCTTGATCAGAGCAAGATAAGTGTCGGCAGAGTCGGGGAATACCCACGGCATCATTTCCAATGCGAATACGGTACGCTCCGGCTTGACCGCATCGATGATTTCGCGTGTCGTCTCCACAATGAGATCAAAGGTCTCGTCGCTGAAATTGTCCGGATCCGGCCCATCCCATTGTTCTCCGCGGGAACCGGCGATATTGACGCAGCATTGGGCGCCAATCCGCTCCGCGAGCTCCAGCCGCTTGATGCAGTAGGCGACGGCACTGCGCCTTGTTTCCTCGTTCCGGCTGATCGGATTGCTCCAGGCTCCAACCTCCGAGATCAGAATATCATGCTCCCGCGCCGCCTTCAGATAGTCTTCGAGCTCGCCGATATCGTCTTCCCCGTTAATCGGGCAGGTTGTTGCGCGAAACCCCGCTTGCCGCAATGCGGCTGACCAACTCTCCGGATTCTTGTCTTCTAGAAACACCTGGCCTCCAAGCCTCATTACAATCCCTTCCTTTCTTTCATACGATTGTCGCTAGCAGGAAATACTTGATGTTGCGGACAGTATATCATAGACACGCGTTTATACAAGTCCGGTTTTGCAGCACCGCCGAAAATGGACAGTTGAGGGGTTTAATAGATTGACAGCGATTTCAAATATTGTGTATGATTGACCCATAAACACGTGTTTACGAAAGAGGCTGAAGGACATTGTGAAAAAGGCGGATATAAACAGCGTTGAGATCGCCCGTTTGGCTGGCGTATCCAGAAGCACGGTCAGCAGAGTCATCAACAATTACGCCAACGTTCCGCCGAAGACGCGTGAGAAAGTCATGAAAGTGATCCAGCAGTATAATTATTTCCCCAATGCTTCCGCTCAGGTGCTTGCCGGCAAACGCGCGCGCACCATCGGGCTGTTCCTGATTGCGCCTGGGCATGTATCAAGCGACATGCTGGTGAACAGGATGATAGTAAGTGTCATTGAAGATGTCTCCGCTTACGGTTATTACGTGCTGACGCATATCATTCGTGACGCAAGCGACCAGGAAACGGTCAGAAATGTGAAGGAGATCTTCTTCCAGCGCCGGATTGACGGGGGGATCTTCATTGGCGCCGCCAATCGTGAGCCATTCATCGAAGAGCTTATTGCCGAAGGCTTCATCGTCGGCGTTGTGGATCAGCAGCATCCGGAAATTCCCCAATCCAACCGGATAGTCGCCAATTTCAACAATGATTCCGGCATGAAGCAGGCAGTCGCTTATTTGACAGGACTCGGGCATACCAGGATTGGCGTTATTAATGGCGATATGAACCGTCTATCAGGCCCTACAAAATACGAGGGCTTCCTGAAAGCCATGCAGCTATGCGGTTTGCAGGTCAATCAGGATTGGGTGCTGGATGGCAGCTTTCATGAAGAAAGCGGATATGAGGCGATCTATTCCTTTCTCCGCAAGAATGGGGAACGGCCGACAGCCATCATAGCGGCCAACGACAGCGTAGCTTTCGGAGCGATCCGGGCATTGAAGGAGCATGGACTGCAGGTGCCGGAGGATATATCCGTCATTGGCTTCGATGATCATGCGCTCAGCGAGAAGCATCATCCGCCGCTTACGACGATCAGGGTCGATTTCAGCGACATGCTGAAGCAGCTGACCTCCATCCTCATCGGCAAGATCGAGCAGCCAACCGACGATGTGAAACAAATCACACTCGAATGCAGCCTTGTGGTCCGGGATTCATGCCGGAGGGTGTGAATTTTTTCAATTCCATAAACACGCGTTCGTCTATCATTCAGACCTGTATGCTTACCAACCATTCGAAGGAGGATATAACAATGAATTTGCTTATAACAGGCGCCAATCGTGGATTGGGCTACGAGATTGCCGCCGAAGCGCTGGAGCGGGGACATGCCGTAATAGCAGGAGTGCGAAGCCCCGGTCAGGAAAATGACAAGCTGTCGGCACTTGCCGCCAAGTACGGAGAACGGCTTACCGTCGCCAAGCTGGATGTAACCGACGAAGCAGGCATCGCAGCGCTTGCTGCCCGGATGCAGCAGGAGGGCAGGACGCTTGGAGCGATCGTCAATAACGCGGCGATTCTGGTAGCCCGCAACACGCAAATTGAGAACCTGGATATGGACGATGTGGTGAATACATTTGAGATCAATCTTTACGGTCCGATGCGTGTAGTCAAGCATTTCCTGCCGCTCTTGACGGAGAAGGATGCTGCGATCATTAATATTTCCTCCGAAGCGGGCAGCATCACGAATGCCTATCCGGGTGATTATCCTTATGCGATTTCCAAAACCGCGCTGAATATGTTCTCGCAGCAGCTGCTTTCCTATGTGAAAGGCCGCGGCATTCAGGTGCTCAGCATCCACCCCGGCTGGATGCGGACGGATATGGGCGGAGCATCGGCCCCGAACGATCCGGGCAACAGCGCCCGCGGCATCATGGATCAGATCGAACGCAAAATCGTTCCGGAGAGCCGCTTCAATTTCGTTGATTTCTCCGGTAAAGAAATGCCTATTTAAAGGCACGGGCGCCCATTCATCGAATGGTTCTTCTGAGGCGGCGCACGCTTGTATGCCCATCTTTCGAGGAATGCAGAACTTCATGTGCATCTCTTCGAGGTGCACGATTGTCTGGAAATAACCCTGCCTGCCCGAAGCGGCATTCGCGCCATATCCCTAATAGTCATTCCATCCGCCGTCTCCTTTAAGGAGGCGGTTTTTTTTATGGAACGAAAACCAGCCATCAAAAACATGATGCAAAGACGCACCAAAATAAGTTTATAATATTCCTTGACAGGAATATTCCTATTGGGGTATATTCAATTCATGAATTCAAGCTTTATTGCCTTGGCCGAACCGAACCGGCTGCATATTGTCGAGCTCCTGCGCAGCGGCCCTCTTTCGGTAGGGGACATTGCCAGCCGGCTCGGCCTGAGCCAGCCGCAAGCCTCCAAGCATCTCCGCGTCCTCTGTGATGCCGGGATTGTCGAGGTGCATGCAGCAGCCAACCGGCGGTTCTACAAGCTGCGGCCCGAACCGTTCATGGAGTTTGAAATATGGCTGGAGTCTTACCGTCACGTCCTGGACGAGAGACTTGCCCGTGCGGACGATTACTTGAAGGACCTGCAAAGAAAGGATGTGATACATGGCGATATGCAGTAGCCCTGCTGGATTACACAACGAAATTGGAGGAATGGAATTATGTCAGCAAACCATTCAGCAAGCATACTCAAGCGTCAATAGAAGGCCGGGAGCTTATTGTCAATCGTATCTTTCATGCACCTCGAAGAGCTGGATACTGTGGTAAAAGAATACGGAGCTGTTGAAGGGGCCAAACAAACGCTGGATCGCTTCGAGGAGCAATTGGCAAAACTTGTGTAATTGTGAACTTAAAACCAGAAAGGAATGAATTTAATATGAAAAGAAATACATTGATCTATTGGATTTTTACAGGCCCTTTGGCAGCCTTAATGCTTGTTGGATCCATTCCTGACATCATGTCCGTCCCCGATGCCGTTGAATTATTCGATCATCTGGGCTATCCCCACTACCTGCTGCCCTTTCTCGGAATCGCCAAGCTGCTGGGTGTCGCAGCCATCCTGATTCCCGGATTTCCGCGAATCAAGGAATGGGCTTATGCCGGTTTGGTTTTTGATCTGGGAGGGGCCATGTATTCCAGCATTTCCGTGGGCGACCCTGCAGGCAGCTGGTTGCCCGTCATTATCGGAATCCTGTTCATAGCCGGTTCTTATGTGTTCTATCATAAAAGATCAAAAGCAGCAGCTTCGATTCGTTCCCATTCCGCTTATTCTTCTGAAAATGCCCCAATCCAGATCTGAAGAAAATAGAAACCAAACAGCCAGTGCGCGCCGTTATTCAAGTTGGCGCGTACTGGCTGTTTACGGATGATGAACACAGTCCGGCATTCTTTCTTAATCCGGGTTAACCCTGGCTTACCAATCCGCTCCGGCAGCCATCTTCCGATTTAACCTTGGCCTACCCAATCCGCTCCGGCAATTTCCTTCCAGCGCGTACGAATGGCCTCGTACTGCTGCCGGGGGAGAGGCCCCTTCTCAAGCAGCTTGGCATTCTCCAACCACCGCCCGGGGTTGGCCGTGCCGACAATTGCGGCATGAACGCCGGGAATGGACAGCGTGAAGCGCAGGGCCGTTCCCACCGATTCACTCAGGCCGCCGTCCAGGAAATCGTAGTTCAATTCCTGCAGCCGCCTCCAATATTCGCGCGGATATTCATCTTCCGGCAGCTTGCCTGTTTTCCAGGCCGCATTCGCAATCGGACGTTTGACGACAACGCCCATGCCCCGCTTGACCGCTTCCGGCAAGGTCAGCTCGATCGCTTCCTGATCCGCGATGCTGATGGATGTTTCCAGTGAGTCAAACGCCCCGCTTTGCACCGCGTACAGCGCGGCCGAAGAGTCCCCGCTGTACCCGATAAAACGGGTTTTACCCTTTTCCTTGGCCCGCTTCAGCACATCGATCACATCGCCTTGCCGCAGAATATCTTCCGAGCAGCTGTGGAGATGAATGGCGTCGACATAGTCCGTCTGCAGCCTGCTCAGGCTGCGGTCAATACTTTGCTCCAGCAGGGCGGGGTCCCAATCGGGCAAATCAATACCGGACGAATGCCCGCATTTGGTAAACAGATAATAATCGTCACGGCGATGCCCCACCGTCTTGCCGATCAATTCCTCGCTGATCGCATAGCATTCCGCGGTATCGATCAGATTCAGGCCCGCATCCAGCGCGCTTCCAAGCAGCTTGTCCGCCTGTTCCCCGGTAATGCCCTGAAAGCCGATCTCCGCTCCCCCCAAGCCCAGGATGCTTACATTCATTCCGGTACGTCCATACTGTCGTTTCTCCATGTCGTCCATGCCTCGCTTTCCCAATTTCCCAGAATTCACAAGAATCATTACCCTTGGTTTGACTTGTTTCAGCATCAATTCATAACCTGGATTACCCGTCCTGAAGCCCAATGTAACAGAAGTAACGGCTCCGCCCTTCTTGCGGCAGAGTAAATTTCTTCCCTCAGACCTTATAAAAATGGGTAAATGTGAAACTCATACATTCTATAACGTGTAAGAAGACACGGCTTCGCCGTCCTTTGGCGGCATCGTTAGTTTCTTCCCTCAAACCTTATAGAAATTTATAGGCGTGAAAGCTTATAAATTCTATAAGGTCAAAAAGACTGCCTGAGCGGCCCTCCCTGCTAAGGGGCGGCAATTCCGAAATACATAAGCAGCGCCTCATTATAATCGTCTTCCGAAGCTGGCGTAAAAGCATGAACCCCATCCGCAGTAAAAATGCGGAATTCCTGCCCTGCGATCGTGTTTCGCCCCTCGCGGGTGCGCATCGCCACCATGGCGTTCCTCGTGAAAATAGAATCCGGGGCGTTCTCGCACCAGTAGGTTGCCATAATAAAATCCTTGGGCAGCTGCGGCTCGTCGGTAAATGAATACAGCCAGCTCCACCCGCCCCGCTTCCATTCGCAGAGCACCCAGCCATAGTAGGCATCCCGCTCCAGACGATAGCTTTCTTCTCCTTGCGGCTGCTCCAGCAGCTCCTGCAACTGGATGGGACGGCGCGGCACGATGCCCCCCACGCCGACATCGCACAGGTAGGAGATGCCTTCGGCCTCCACCTTCAGCACATGATGGCGCCGTTTGGGCGGGGCATCGGTCTCATCGCGCCAAAACCGCGCGAACAGGTCGGTAACGGGGTATCCCAGCTCCCGCAGCAGCCAGCCGAACAGCGCGTTGAGCTCGAAGCAGTATCCGCCCCGGCGGCGCACAACGATTTTGTCGAGTAGCGCCGGGATTTCCAGCGACAGCGGAATTCGCTTCAAAACATCAAGATTCTCATATGGGACCGCATGAAGATGCCGCTCCTGCAGTTCGGCCAGCGCCGCGGCGCTTCCGTCAAAATTGCCTTCATAGCCGATCCGCTTCAGGTAAGCGGTTACTTCAGGATGAAGAGGGGCTTGGTTGGTCGTCATCGCATGAACTCCTTCGCAAGTGGTTGCGGTTCGCCGCAATGGGCTGATCCGGTGTGTTTCCTGATATTACTATACCACATGAACAGGCAATTGGATCGCTTCCAATCCTTTTCGTATGTAATTAACTTCCATATAATAATTCGTTTCAATCGTGTTATCTTTGTTTATTACATAAGGAAGTATAGCTTTTTTCGTACTTTTTACTTTTAGGAGCATACAAAAGTATGTACAAACAAAAAAGGGGGCGGCGTTAGTGGCAAAAAAACGGATTGCCTTATTATTATTCATTATAGTCCTGACAGTGTGCGGGTGTTCCGCTGGAAATTCTTCAAGTGAAAAGACAACGCTTACACTATGGTACTGGAACCGCGGCCTGGATGATAAGCTCATTGCTTCCCTTGAGACACAATTCCCGACACTGCAGATCAACGCGCAAAAAATCGGCGGCGATTTCAAATCCAAGCTGAAAACAACGCTTGCCGCCGGATCAGGCGGACCTGATATCGTCGCTTTCAATGACTGGGTGACGGAAATGTTCCCGAATTCAGACCGTTTCTATAATTTGTATGATCTCGGCGCCAAAGAAATTGAGCCGGATTATCTGGATTGGAAATGGCAGCTCGGGGTTTCGCCTGAAGGGAAAATGATAGCGCTTCCTATCGATACGGGGCCTACAGCTTTATTTTACCGCGCCGATCTGTTCGAGAAGGCCGGACTGCCCAGCGACCCCAAGGAGGTCAGCGATGCGCTGGGAACCTGGGAGGAATATTTCGCGGCGGGAGAGAAGCTCCAGTCTGCGCTGGGAGATGACGTTAAGCTTACGGATAATATCGGCAGCATCTATACCCAGGTGAACGCCCAGAGCGATAAGATCTACTTCAACAAGGATGAGACCTTCATCGGGGAAGATTCCTCTTCTTCCATGAAGAAAGCCTGGGATCTTGCTGTGAAGGCATCCCAAATGGGACTCCTGGCCAATGCCAACGGCAGCACCTCCGAATGGAACGCCGCCATGAACAACGGTAAAATCGCTTCCTTTGTAGGCGCGGTCTGGAACAAGGAAGTTCTGATGCAAGCCGCACCCGACACGGCCGGCAAATGGCGGGTGGCGCGGGCGCCAGGCGGAGACGGCAACAATGGCGGCTCCTTCCTGTCCATCATGAGAACAAGCAAGCATCCGAAGGAAGCCTTCGAGGTCATCAAGTGGCTGCAGAATCCCGAGAATCAGGTGAAATCCTTCACCGATGTCAACCTGTTTCCGTCGGCTGTCAAAGCGCTTGATGCGAAGGAGCTGCTGCAAAAAGAAGATTTCTTCGGGGGACAGGCGACCGGTGAAATTTTTACCGAGTCGGCAAGGAACGTCAAGCCTGCTTACTTCGGTTCTAAATACGCGAATCTTAACGGGATTGTAAGCCGCCAGCTGCAGTCCGTTGCGCTTCAGGGGAAGAACCCCGAAGAAGCATGGAAGGCTGCATTGGCCCGGGTTAAAAAGGAGCTGCTGCGCTAAAAGGCACCAAACCAGCCGCTTCCGTCCATCTATGGCATTTCAGCGTTGAGGCCATGCCGCCCGCAAAGGTTGAAAGCAGCCAAAATGAAAGGGCAGTACGCCATCTACTATAAGGAGGTTAAGCTTATGGCCGAACCAACCAGACTGCAAACATCAACGAAGCCTGCCCTGCATGCAAGGGTGCGGGAACCCAAACGCGGACTCGCCTCGGAAATATGGAAGCACCGCAAAGAATATTTAGCCATTTCGCCATTTTACCTGTTGTTTGCCATATTCGGGCTGTTCCCGATTGCCTTCTCCATGTATCTGTCGTTTCAACGATGGGACGGAATCGGGGAGATGACCTTCAACGGTCTGAACAATTACCGGTTCATGCTGTCGGACCCGGAATTCTGGAAAGCCGTGGGCAATACCCTGCTCATCTGGGTGTATTCCACTATACCGATGCTGTTCTCGGCGCTTGTCGTAGCTTTCCTGCTGAATGCGTCATTCGTAAAATTCCGCACCTTCTTCCGGATCGGTTATTTTCTGCCGAACGTAACGTCGCTGGTCGCGGTAGCGATTATTTTCAGCACCCTGTTCTCCAACAATTATGGCCTGTTGAACTACATTCTCTCCCTGTTCGGCCTTCATTCCGTGGAATGGCTGAACGAAACCTGGGGGATACAGCTCGCGGTCTCCCTGATGGTAGTCTGGCGCTGGGTCGGCTATAATGCGGTCATTTATCTGGCCGGACTGCAAAGCATTCCGACGGTGCTGTATGAGGCAGCCAAAATTGACGGCGCCTCAGGCGTCCAGTCCTTCTTCCGGATTACGGTTCCCATTCTGCGGCCGATTATTCTGTTCACAGTCATTACCTCGACCATCGGCGGCATGCAGATCTTTACAGAGTCCCAGGTGCTCGTCGGCAATGACGGCGGCGTGAGCGGCGGCGGGCTTACCATCGTGCTGTATTTGTACCGCGAGGCTTTCATCAACAACTACTTCGGCTATGGAGCCGCAGTGGGCTGGGGAATGTTCGTGCTGATCGCGTTGTTCTCGATCGTGAACTGGAAGCTGGTTCAGGGCAAGTCGGCCAATAATTGACGATTATATGATAAATGGGGTGATGGCATATGCCAACAGCAAAATGGAAATCGACTCTGCTGCATCTGGGACTGATTGCAGGATTAATCGTTTCAATCTTTCCTTTCTACTGGCTACTGGTGATGTCCACACGCACGACAGCGGAAATATACAGCTATCCTCCGAAATTATGGTTCGGCGGCGAGCTGTTTGACAATATATCGCGGGTTATGGCCAATATTGATTTTTTTGGCGCTTTTCTGAATACACTGTTCGTCGCTTCTGTCTGTACGGTGCTGGTATTGTTCTTCGATTCACTGGCCGGCATTACGTTTGCCAAATATCATTTTCCGGGCAAAAAGTGGCTGTTTATCCTGCTGCTGGCCACCATGATGGCGCCTGCCCAGCTGTCGCTCGTTCCATCCTTCGTCATTATGGCCAAGTTCGGATGGGTGGGGTCCTTCAAGGCGCTTATTATTCCCGGCATGGTGAATGCCTTCGGGATTTTCTGGATCAGGCAGTATGCCGAGGAATCCATTCCGTCGGAGCTGCTGGATGCCGGACGGATTGACGGCTGCGGATTCTTCCGCCTGTATTGGAATCTGTCCCTGCCGATTCTGCATCCCGCATTATCCTTTCTCGGCGCTTTCACATTCATCGGCGTATGGAACGACTATCTCTGGCCGCTCATTATCATCACCGACGAGAGCAAATTCACGCTTCAGATTGCCCTCTCGTCCTTGAACGGGATCTATATGACCGATTACTCCATGGTCATCGCAGGTACGCTGCTTGCGGTGCTGCCGCTGATTCTGCTGTTTCTGTTTATCAGCAAGCAGTTTATATCCGATATCGCCGCTGGCGCCATCAAAAGCTGACCCGGACCTGCCGGGCTTTATCTACAGCCTTGAACGATAACGAAAAAGCACCTTCTTTCCCACGTCAATCGTGGTTTTAAGAAGGTGCTTTCGTATGTTTATTGAGTTGGCTTCTAAGAGCCTGGCCTTATGGAAAAGCCCCCCATTTCATTTTCAGCTCAAAAAAAGCCTGCTTACAATTCAGATAAATAGCGCTTCCCGCCCTTGAACCAGGCGGCCTCGCGGTAGCCGGTCCGCTTCGCCAGCTCGACCGCTTCGTCAATCAAAGTGCCCAGATCGTCGGGATAATGCGCATCCGACGAGAACGTGACCGGCACGCCGTACTCGAACATTGCGGCAAGCAGCAGCGGGCTTGGACAAATCTCCTTTACCGGATACCGGTACGCCAGACCCGTGTTCACTTCAGTTGCGACACCCGCCTCCTTGAAGGCTCGCGCCGTCTCCCGGTAAAGCTCCCCCAGCAGCCCCTCATCCGGCCTGTAGCCGAATACCTTGATATTGTCGGGGTGGCCGATCATATCGAACAGCCCGCTGCGGGCCGCACGCTGGACCAACGAGAAATGCCTGGCATACAGCAATTCCAGATTCTCGTCCTCAAACCGTGAAGCCGTCTCCGGATTGTCAAAGCCCCAGCCGTCAATGAAATGGACGGAACCGATGACATAATCGACATCCAGCATCTCCAGCAGTCCTGCCAGCTCGGCTTCCCCGCCGGGAAAATAATCCGCCTCCACGCCAACCGACAGCGCGTCATCGCTGCCGGCGGCGGCCTTGGCGGCCTCAATAAACGCAGTCGCCGAGGTCACACATACCCGGTCCAGCCATTCCCGCTGCAGTCTGCCGAGCGGCGAATCGTCGACACGGATATGCTTGAGGTAATAGGGCTTGAACTCCTCGAACCGGTACAGATGATCAACCAGTCCGAACTTC
Organism: Paenibacillus sp. JT22N12; assembly: GCF_056269365.1. Classification (NCBI taxonomy): domain Bacteria; kingdom Bacillati; phylum Bacillota; class Bacilli; order Caryophanales; family Paenibacillaceae; genus Paenibacillus; species Paenibacillus sp. JT22N12. The sequence goes on from NZ_JBWDNU010000005.1 coordinate 445,740, forward strand.
CCGATTCCTCTTCGCCGTCCCTCCGCCAGGTACCGTTTAATCCAGTCCTGGTGGAACGGCCCCTGCTCAATGCGCCGTCCCAGCTGGGCGCTTACGCTATTGATCCATGACAGGGAGTGGAGAGGGGACCGCCCCGTCTCCTGTTCCCTTCCAATCTCATCCGACGTTGCAGAAAGCGCCCTCGCCGTCCGCTCCAGCCAGCGCAGCGAATACGGGCCTTCCTCCAGGTGAAAATGAAAGTCTACTTTCATTCCGTCCTGCCTGCAGCCGCTTGATTCAATGAACAGCCCGGCAGCTCAATCGGCCTCATCGCTGGCGAACAAGGAATACCAAGAAGTCCGCACACCAGCGGCGCGACCGCCAGCTGGGGAATGGGGTCTTCGTATACGCCCGGGGTAAACTCCGGTCCTATGGCGTAGAAGGGCACATCCCGTTCTCCCTGGCCGGTCCCTCCGTGCTGTCCGAATTCGTTCATGCCGTGATCGGCTGTGACGATGACGCGGTATTTATTTTCCAGCCATACGGGAAGCAGTCCGGCGAGAACAGCATCCGCCGCTCCGCTAATTTGCCGGTATTCGGCGGAACCGGACCCATGCTTATGGCCGATGTCGTCGATTCCCATCGGATGGACGTAGAGAAAATCCGGAGCATACGCCCGGCGAAGGTATTCGGCATCGGCGAACAGATGCGTATCCGGGTACGTATCGTCAAAATAAAACATCCCGTATTGGATCGGAGATGCTCCGTCCAGCTGAATCCGGTCGGTCATCGGATTGAACGGGGCGCGGTTGTACAGCTCGCTGACCCAATGGTAAGCCGCCGCCGCGGTTGTGAGTCCCTGTTCAGCCGCAAGCTGAAACACGCTGCGCTGATTCGACAGCCTCACCGTATGATTGGCTGTAATACCGTTCTCCACGGGCGGCGTCCCCGTGAGCAGCACCTCATACAGCGGCCTCGACAGACTCGGCAGCTCCGAGCTGACGCGGTAGCAGGCGGCACGGCCCTTCTCCACCAGATGCTCCATATATCCCATGACGGCGCGCGCCGTGTCATAGCGCAAGCCGTCAAGCACAACCATAATCACTTTCTGCATGGCGTTATTCCTCCTTCATGTATTCGGACGCTGCCGCAATCCACTGCACGCCGGATTGATCAACGGCATCCTTCCATTCATCCGGACATTCCACATTGCAGATGATAGCCTCAATCCCGTCAAAAGGCATGATTCGCGCGAAAGTCGTTACGCCCAGCTTCGAATGATCGGCCAGGACGACAACCCTCTGCGCGCAGCGGGCGAACAGCTGCGACATGGACGCTTCGTTCGCGTCGTAATCGGTTATGCCGTCGACGAGCGATACGCCGCCGACCGACATGAACGCGAGGTCCACCCGGAACTGCTCCATCATCCGTTCGCATAAGGGACCGCTGATCGACTGCTGCTCCGGGTTGAGCTCGCCGCCGAGCAATGTCACCTTGCCGCGGAACCGGCCCTGGTTCAGCGAGTCCGAGAGGACGGCAGCGACAGCGACGGAATTGGTAATGACTTTGAGCTGCTGCTTGTCCTGAATCGCCATAGCCAGCTCCATAGCCGTTGTGCCAACATCAATCACAATGGTGCTTCCATCCTCGATCCAGTCTGCGGCAGCCCGGCCGATCGCCCGTTTCTCCTCCGCATTCTGGCTCTTCCGCAGCGCATACGGCGGCTCCGAGGGGCTGTAACCGGAATGCCTGACGGCCCCGCCGTACACCCTTCGAAGCTGGCCTTCCCTCTCCAGCACATCCAGATCGCGCCGGATCGTCTCCGAAGACACCATGAACCGGTTCGCAAGCGGAAGCACATTCACTTTTCCCTCACGGTCAAGGATTTGCAGAATAAATTCTTTTCTCTGTTCCGATGAAACTGACAATTGCAACTCACCTCAATACTATTCGCTTACCTTTCATGACAGCCATTGCCGCTTGCGGCGGCATTCTATGCGCCTATCCTTCCAGCGGGACGCACGCGTCCCGGTCGACTGTGAGGCGGACCCGGCTGCCCGGCGCAAAACGGCGGCTCGCCGGCGCATTCAACTCGTCGGTCGTGATGCTCAAATTCCCCACTCTGACCGTGTAGCGCAGCAGTGCGCCAAGTGCCGTGCATTCCGATACGGTGCCATTCATCCGGTACGAGTCCGTGCCGGCGTCCGTTGCATTGTCCGCACCCCCATCTTCCGCTGAGGACATCCGTACCGCTTCCGGCCGGATGGCGAAGGCTGCCGGTTCGAAGCGTCCGGCTGAAGAAATCGCCGCTCCCCCGATACCCGCCATTTCATCTGCGGTCAGCACGTTGTAGTTGCCGATAAAACGGGCGACAAACGCCGTTTTGGGCCTCGTATATATTTCCTCGGGGGTTCCGTTTTGTTCGATCCGGCCCTGATTCATAATGCAGATCCGGTCGGACATCGTAAGCGCCTCTTCCTGGTCATGCGTCACGAACAGCGTCGTCATGCCCAGCTCCTGCTGAATGCGGCGGATTTCCAGCCGCAGCATTTTCCTGATTTTCGCATCGAGTGCGCTGAGCGGCTCATCCATCATCATCAGCTTCGGCTGAACGGCAAGGGACCGGACCAGCGCCACCCGCTGCTGCTGGCCTCCGGACAGCCGCTGCGGATACTGTCCGCTTTTCTCCGACATGTCGATGATCTCGAGCATTTTCTTGACCGTCCGCTCGATTTCGGCACGCGGCATGCCTTTCATTTTCAGCCCGAAAGCAACATTCTCATAGACCGTCATGTTGGGGAACAGCGCATACGCCTGAAAAACCATCCCGACATTCCGTTTTTTCGGCGCCATGTTCGTAAGATCGACCCCATCCAGCCGGACGGTGCCTTCGTCAATTCCGGTCAAGCCTGCCACGCAGCGAAGCAGCGTGCTCTTGCCGCAGCCGCTGGGACCGAGCAGTGTGACGAATTCGCCCTTCTCCACTCCCAGCGACAATGCATCCAGCACCGGCGCTGCGCCGGCAGTTCCGAAAAACTTCGATACGCCTTCAAATTCGACATAGCTCATCTAAGTTCCTGTCCTCCCTGCAAGTTGATTCCGCCCGCAGCGGTTCCCGGGTCCGAATGCCTGCCTTTCCTGGTCCCGGCTGCCGCCGGCTTGTCGTCGTCCGCCCCGGAAGGCGCGTTCAGCACCCGCTTGCCCAGTTTGAGCATCACGCCTGAAATAATGGCAACCAGTACGAAATACGTAATGGATACCGCGCTCGACAGATGTCCGCTCTCTCCCTGCCGCCGGTACAAATAAATCTGGATCGTTTCGTATTGTCCGCCGACCAGCAGGTTCGCCAGCACGAATTCACCGAACAGCACCGCAAACGAAAGCAGCAGCGATACGGTAAGGCCCGGCATAACGTTCGGCAGCAGCACATAACGGAACGTCTGCCAGCGTCCGGCGCCCAGCAGCATCGCAGCGTCCTGGAGCATGACGGCATTGACCGAACGCAGGCTGTTGCGGATTCCCTGGTACATGAAGGGCAGAACCACGACGAAATAGGCGCCGCACAGGAGCCAGATCGTGCCCGAGATGGCAAGCGGACCGGACGAATAGAGACGAATCAGCCCGACCGCGGCAACTACGCCTGGCACCGCATAGGGGATGAGGGCCAGAATATTCAGCACCTTCTCCCATTTCGGAAACTCAAGTACGACAATGATTACTGTAGGCACCATGACCGCGGTGCTGACTATCAGGCTTATCCCACATACGACGATCGAACGGACGAATGCATCCGTGAACCGGCTGTCATGCAGCAGGTCCTCAAACCACTTCAGCGTCCATGATTCGGGCAAAATCGTCGTCTGCCAATTCCCTGCCAGCGCATACAACAACGTCGCCAGCAGCGGGAGAACCAGATAGATGATGAGAATCGTCCAGATAATGCGATGAAAACGGTTAGCGCGCCGCTGCCCCCGCGGCATATTCCTGTTCAAGGTTAATGCCCCTTTCCGCCAAGCTTATTCGCATGCCGTGGTTTATACATTCGTAAGCTCCTTGCGCAGGCTGCGCATCAGCCGCGCATTGACCGCCAGCGCCGCCATCATCATCAGACCGAGCAGCACCGCCAGCGCGCTTCCCAGCTGCGGCTTCGTGACGACATCGCCGGCTACAAGAGATCCGATCCGGATCGCCAGCAGATTAAAGTTGCCGCCAACCAGGGCATACGCCGTCGCATAAGCGCCCATCGAATTGGCGAACAGGATAATAAATGTGCCGGCAAGGCCGGGGAGGATAACCGGAAGCCCGATTTTCCGCCAAAACGTGAAGGTGCCCGCCCCGAGCAGGGCTGAAGCGTCCTTCCACTGCTCCTGGATGCCGAAATAGACAGGATAAAGCAGCAGCGTGGCCAGCGGAATTTGGAAATAAACGTAAACCAGCATCAGGCCGGTCCAGGAATAAAGATCGGGACTGAAAGCGTCAAGCCCCCATGAATTCAGAAGAATCGTGAAAATCCCGTTATTTCCAAGTAAAATGATATAAGCAAATGCCAGCGGAACGCCGGCAAAGTTGGAGGACATGTTGGAGATCGTGAGCAGTCTCTCCCGTGCCGCCGTGGACAGTTTCGTAAGGGAATAAGCGGCGAACAGGGACACGATAAGACCAATGACGCTCGATCCGAGCGAGATCGTGACGCTGTTCGTGATCGCTTTCAGATAATACGGACTGGTCAGCGCCGTCGCATATTGGGATAACGTATAATGCGTTTCGTCATCGGACAGCAGGCTGGTCATGATCAGATAGATAAGAGGCAGCAATTCAAACATGACGATCAGCACCACGAACGGGATGAGCGCGAGTACGACGGGATTGAAGCGGTACCGCCGGGCAGCTTTCTTTTTGAGCGTCAACTGTTGGCTCATAATCTTTCCCTTCCTTATGATAGCTCGGTTGTTGTCCGCCGGCTGCTCACGGAAGCCGGATACGGGCGGCGCAGCCCTGCGCCGCCTGCATCCATATCCGCGTGAGCCGGTACGGATTAACTCATATGGATCAGTACGTTATCCTGCCACAGCTGCGGCAGCGTCTTCGCCGTCTCGTCCCAGGCCTGATAATCCGCAATCGGCTTGGCGTTCTTATACTGCTCCAGCGGAATCAGCTTGGCGGCTACGTCGTCCGGAAGCTTGACGCTGTCGCGGATCGGACGGGCAAAGCCTTTGGCCAGGTTGATTTGGCCGGCGTCGCTGAGAATATACTCGCGTGTCAGCTTCGCCGCATTCGGGTGCGGCGCGTATTTGTTAATAATGGTGGCATAGCCGCTCACGACGCTGCCTTCCGAAGGGATAACCACTTCGAATTGATCCGGGTTGATTTGATCGCGGTAGCCAAGAGCGTTGAAATCCCACATCAATCCAACCGGTATTTCACCTTTTTCCATATTGGCTGTCGTAACATCGGCGCTGCTGATCCGGTTCTGCTCGGCCAGCTTCTTGAAGAAGTCGACGCCCGGCTGGATATTCTTCTCGTCGCCGCCCATTGCGATGGCTGCGGCAAGTACGGACATTTGCGCTTGCGCGGCTTTGGTAACGTCGCCGACCGCTATTTTATAATCCCCTTTGAGCAGGTCATCCCAGCTTTTTGGCACGTCCTTCACGAGGTTCTTGTTGACCATGAACGCGATGGTGCCCTGATACCCGACTACCCAGTTGCCGTCTGCGTCTTTCGCCCAGGCAGGAAGCTCGTCCCAGTAGGAGGTTTTGTAAGGCTGTGTTACGCCTTTCTCAGCCGCAACCGGTCCAAACGCGATGCCTACATCGCCGATATCGGCGGTAGCCTTGTCCTTCTCCGCTTCAAACTTGGCAATTTCCTCGGCGCTCGACATATCCGTATCGGTATGCTTCAGGCCGTAGTTGGTGTTCATATCCGCCCAGGTGTCTTTCCAGTTCGCCCAGGAGTCCGGCATGCCGACACTGACGACTTCGCCTTCTTCTTTCGCTTTGGCTTCCAGATCGGCCGCCGATAATTCCGGCGCTGCCTCCGAATTGGCATTCGTCTGCGCATTTCCGCCGTTTCCGGCTGCCGCCGCATTGGCGCTGCCGTTATCCTTCGCCTTCGTGCATGCTGCCAGACTCACCGTCAATAGAATGATGGCCAGGAGCATAATCCCTCTTGTTAGCTGCTTCTGCATGGTTTCTTGTCCCTCTCCTTTTGTGGTTTGTTGCGGTTTCTTGTTGATTTATTTCTGTTCTCACTTTAACAGCCCTATGTTATCGGTTCTTCAACGCTGCGTGTTTCATTTGTAAAGGCTGGGGAAAAGAGGGCGGGTTTGCATACAGCCCGTACACAAAACCACATTCGCTTGCCGCAGGCTCCAATTCTCTTTTTTGACGCTTAAGCGTCCGAACATATCGACTGCTGCTGCTATCCCCGAACATATCGACTGCTGCTTCAACGAAGAGCCTCAATGATCCTGGCAAGTCCTATGGAATCGCCTAGCAAGGAAATTCCTGCTTATGCACTTTCACGAAGTCTCCACTGGCTCTCCAACAAGGAAATACCTCGCTGCAGTCACCCTCAGCATGCCGCTCATCATCCATGTGCAGATCCAATAAGGATTTTCCTGCTTGCAAGCATCCAAATTGAACCCCATTCATCTATAACAAGGAAAAACCCCACTGCACTTGCAACGGGACAGGGTAATGAATGGGACAGCTCTATGCGCATAAGACGCGAGAGCTTCTGATTCCGAGGAAGTTGGAGTGAGAGTATGGTCCATGCTGGAAGCTTGCAGATCAGACTGCATTTCAGAGCGAATGAGCCTGCCAAGGTGAGGAAGTGACATCAGCGCGAACTATCTTTAACGAAGACCGGAATCGGAGAACACGATGGCAGAGGTGAGGAAGTGACAGCGCGAACGGCCTATGACAAAGACGCGAATCAGAGAAAATCACGATAGCAGTAAATTTACATGCAGGAAAGGGCTGCCTTCCATGTTGTGGAGGCAGCCTTGACCGTAACTGCTGTCGTTTTGCTGTTCTTTTGTGCAGAGCCCTTGCGCCATCCCTTGCTGGGTTGCAAGATACGCATCGTCTCTTTCAGAAAAGACCAGTGGCTGACGGGGACATTCGAAAGCCTTACACTCCCGACATTCTCAATTCTTGCCTGGATAATAAAATGATATTGCAGGTGACATAATAAGCGAACATAATGAGCATCAGCCCCGATGTCCAGGAACTGCCCATATCTTTCAGCCGGTCGGATAATTGAAGGCTCTGCTCGAGATTGCCGGACTGCATCATATCGTATATGCGATAAATCAAACGCCCCAAAAAAAGAATGGTTACGGTTCCGCCAATCCAGGAGCTGGGACGGTACCGCCAATTTCCGTCCCGCCGCTCGAAGCGGGTCTTGGCCGCTCCGTAACAAGCCAGAGCAATACCCAGCGCAATTCCGATCATATTCGAAATCAGGCTTACGGTGTCGAAGGCTCCTTCAACAAAGAAAAGCAGCCCGACCACGCCCAAAATAACGGTCATGATCCGCACTTTTCCCAGGTTCAGCTGCTGCCATCCAAACGTTCGGCGGACGCGCAGGAAAATCCGGTAAACAATAAAAACGCCTAAGAGCAAATAAATAATGACTTGCCCACTCATGAACATTGCCTCCTTTATAAATTCCCGTCGATTGATGCTAATAATACCCCCTAATAGCGCTTGCGAACGACCAACTACAGATAGAACTTAAACATGCATCCTTATATCTGCCGATAGATATTCGCTTAAAGACAGCCGGGATTGTTGTATTCTGCCGATGGCCCGGTCTAAAATGAAGGGGTATGCAGCAAAAAGAACAAGGGAGGGGATAAATGTGGATTACCGCTCCTATGGAAAACCGTTTGCCAGCGCCGCGGTCATTTTTTTTCTTATGAATACAAATCGGATGTTTGAGGCTCCCCTTCCCCAAATCGGGATCCATCTCGTGATATGGGCGACCTTCTCAGGCATCCTGTTCATTCCGAAAACATGGTGGACGATAACGCGGGCAGTGATTGCCGCAAGTTTGCTCATCATCGAGTGCGCGATCGGGATCATTTGGTTCCAGGAGATGAAGCTGCTTTATTTTATCGCTATCCTCCTGTTTGCCGCAGCGCTTCGCCAGTCTCTTCTCAAAGGCCGGAATACGGCAATTGCGGTCATGTTCATAACGGCGACGTTGTATATCCGGTTTGGCCATGCGGACTTGTTCAATCTCGTTTCTTTTATTCTCCTTGCCATCGTGCTTTATTTTTTTATCCGCAGCCGGATCCAGAGAAATGAAATCCATGAAATGAACAAACGGCATCTGGAAGAGCTGCAGGACGCCTATGAGCAGCTGCAGGATGCTTCGGCTACTGCTTTGCAGAACGCAATCTTGGAAGAGCGGACCCATATCGCCCGTGAAATTCACGATGCCGTGGGACACAGTTTGACGTCATTGATCGTACAAATGCAGGCTTTACGCTATATGATGAAGGAAGATCCCGTCCAAGCGGGACAATCGCTGGAAGGAATGCTGGGCGTAGCCCGCCAGGGGCTGCAGGACATACGGTCTTCCGTACACGCCCTTGCCGGCAACCGCACGATTCCCGGGATTGCGGCTCTGAAATCGCTGCTTTCGCGAATGGAGGCTGCAGCCTCAATCGCTTACCGGTTTCATACCGATTTGCAAGACGAGGATGTGAGCGCCGAAGTATATGAGACTCTATTCCCGGTACTGCAGGAATCGATCACCAACGTTATGCGGCATTCCCGCGCAACGCTGCTGGAGGTCGGACTGGGCAGGGATGGGGACAATATCGTGATGCGCATCCGCGATAACGGCGTGCTTGCGGACGATTACAAAATCAGCGAAGGATTTGGCTTGCGGGTCATGAAAGCAAGGCTGGAGGAGAAAGGCGGAAGCCTCAGCTACAGGATTGCCGAACAGGACGGCTTTGAAATTACAGCAACCATCCCAAGCGTTGATACGGGCGGGCAAATTGAATCTTAAACAGGAGGTCCGGATTTATGCCGCTCAACGGAAAAATTCAAGTTCTGCTCGCCGACGATCAGACGATGATCCGGCAAGGATTCGGCTACATCATCGGCTTGCAGGCCGATATGATGCTAGCAGGGGAGGCTGCTGACGGCGTAGAAGCGGTTGAGCTGGCCCTGCGGCTTCGTCCGGATGTCATTCTGATGGATGTTCAGATGCCCCGCATGTCGGGCATTGAAGCGGTAAAGGAGATTATGAAGCGGATGCCGGAAGCAAAGACCGTCATTTTAACTACTTTTGACGATCAGGAGTATATTTATCAGGGGATTCGGGCGGGAGCGGTCGGGTATTTGCTGAAGGACGCGGAGGTTGAAGAGATGCTGGAGGCGGTCCGGTCCGCATTCAGAGGCGAAGCCGTGTACAAGACCGGACAGGCAGCCGTCGCTCTGCAGAGAGTGGCCGCACCCGGTTTTCCGGCAACCGGAGGTGACTCGAAACTCCCTCTATCGGAGCCATTGACGGACCGGGAGCAGGAGATTTTGCAGGAGATGGCTTACGGGCTGCGCAATGACCAAATCGCGCAAAAGCTGTACATTGCCGAGGGTACGGTAAAATCGCATGTACATCGTATTTTGCAAAAATTCGGATGCGAGGATCGAACGCAGGCAGTGGTCTTTGCGCTCCGCAGCGGGATGGTAAAGTGATAGAGTCACTATATGCGTCCAAAGAAGCTTTTGATAAGCTCTGAAACATGCCGGCTTTGTTCCTCCAGCACAAAATGCCCCCCGCATAAAAGACAGATTTCAATATGATGGAGCTCCCTGCCAAAGGCATAGGCCCCTTCCAACGTAAAGATAAAATCGTTTTCACCCCAGGCTATCAGCGCAGGGGGCTGATAGGTCCGCAAATATTGCTGCCAGGCAGGGTATTCCTCTACGTTCTTTCTGTAATCGTAGCCCAGCTCCAGCTGGATTTCACTGTTTCCCGGGCGGTCCAGAAAGAACTGGTCCATCGAGTACCCGTCGGGGCTGATCAGATACGGCTGGCATACTCCGGTCAGATACTGCTTTTTTGTAAAATCAAAGGTCGTCAGTTCGGAAAATGCCGCTTCGGTTGCCGGGTTTCTGTCCGCCCAAAGGGCTTTGAAGAGATCGAACGGCTGCCCGAGCCCCCTCACATCGGCCACTGCATTCTGAATGACAAACCCGAGAATACGGTGAGGATTGCGGACAGCCAGCCTGAACCCGACAGGCCCTCCATAATCATGAACGTACAAGATATAACGGGAAATACCAAGCTTGGCGATTAGCTTTTCCATCACAAGAGACAGATTTTCGAAGGTGTAAGGATAGTCTTGGGCCGCAGGCATGCTGCTGTTTCCAAAGCCGGGGTAATCCGGGGCAATGACATGAAACCGGTCTTCCAGAAGAGGAATCAGATCCCTGAACATATGGGAGGAGCTTGGGAATCCGTGAAGCAGGATAATTGCCGGATTGCCGGGATGCCCGGCTTCACGAAAAAATATATCCAATCCGTCGATCTTTATTTTTTTGTACAGCACCATCATGTCAACATCCTTTCCGATGCTTTCATTCTCCGCCATAACAAAAATATATGTAGCTCATGAGTCTTTAAGTATCTTCTTGTTTCGTCGGCAGCGGCGGCGGCATATAGACAGGCGGGCCGCCCTACAGATCAGGCAAATTTCCGGATTTGGTTCCTACCCGGTATGAAGTCGTGACACCCTCGTAATTGAGCATCATGCTCATGCCCATAGAGGCATGCATCAAATTATGGCAGTGCGCCATCCATAATCCAGGATTATTGGCCAGCACATACAACTCATAAGTCTCATCTTTCTTCGTTAGGATGGTGTCCAGAAAGACGGGGCTTCCTCTCAGGGCCTCACCGTTCCGGCTCAATACGCGAAAGGTATGACCATGAATATGAAAAGGGTGGTCGCCTCCTCCTTCGTTTGTGAGCGTGATCTTGATCCGCTCTCCTTCTTTCACCGTCATGGGCGGGATTTCGTGAAAGGACTTGCCGTTGATAGTATTAACGAACAAGTTCTGTCCGAGCCTCAGATCGAAGGTTTGGTCAAAGGTCGGCTGATCAACAGGATCATCTTCAGAGGCTGTGCCATAATCAAGGAAGTCGAATAAAATATTGTTCGCCGAATGGACAGGTTCCGCTCCTTCTCCGATCGTAATCTTCAAGCCTTCCTCCGTGAGGCTTCTGACCACGGCTGTACCTTGCTCCGGAATCTTCAGCAGCAAATCATACCGCTGACCTGCTCCCATCTGGAAATTCGTATGATAGAGCAGCCCCGGTTCATGGATATCGTTGCCATCCATCGCAATGATCCGATACGGCGCCCCTTCGACAGCCATCTCCATCGTATCGCTGGCGCCATTGGTCAGCCTCACCCGGATGGTATCGCCCGGTTTGCCGGATACCTCAAGTCCCTTCGTCCTGCCGTTAATGACGAAGCTCGAATCCAGCTTCTGCATGAGGCCGGCAATATCCTGTGCTGCAGCAGCCTTGGCCTGCTTGGGCTCCACGATGAACTGTCCCAGAAGTCCTTTTTCCGCCTGAATCGAGCTCATCTGGTGGGAATGGTACCAGTAGGTGCCAGGTTGGGATGCAATAAATTCATAAGTGAACTCCTCCCCGGGCAGCACCGCATTTTGCGTGACACCCGCTACTCCATCCTGCGAGCAAGGGACAACCACACCATGCCAATGAATCGTTACACCCTCTTCAATGTCCTTGTTATGAAGCGTCACCATAACCCTGTCGCCTTCGGTTACCCGAAGCTCTGGGCCCGGCGATGAGCCATTGAATGTCCATGCCTCTACAGTCTTTCCATTATCCAGCTTCAACGCGGTTTGAGCGGCGGTCATCTCAAACGTACGAACCAGCGCCTGAGTTTCTGCGGCTCTAATCGCATCGCAGGGAGTGACGGATGTTGCTGAAGTTTCCATCTGATGGCCGGCATGCGACATGGCATCCATAGCATGCATATGGTCGGCCATATTGATTTCTTCCGGTTTTTGAAGCCGGATCTGCCAGAAATACAAAGCGGCGGCTGCTCCGATCAGGATGACTGGCGCGAGCAGCAGTCCCATCCACAATTTACGCTTTTTGCTTGTTGTTCCAGCCATTATGCGTTCACCTTCTTTTCTGTCCGATGCACAAGGATAACTATGAGCGCACCGACGATTGCAAACACTGCCGCTCCCAGGAATACCCGGGCGAATCCCCCGGTCAGCGCCTGAAGATTGCTGCTGCCCTCAGACAACAGTCCATTCGTTCTGGATGCCGCAGCCGCAGCCAGGACGGCCAGCCCGATCGCTCCTCCGATTTGCTGGCTCGTATTGACCAGTCCGCCGGCAAGTCCTGCTTCGTTCTCCGTCACGCCGTGTACGGCAAGCTCTGTCCCTGCGACAAAAGCGCCGCCAAGCCCTGCCCCAATGACAAGCGTCGGCCCGAGCAAATGTGCGGCAAACGATGCGTCGCCTGGCGCGAAAGAAAGCCAGATCAACCCTGCCGCGAAGAGTAGAAGCGAGCTGGCGAGCGTCCATCTTGTGCCGATGGATTTGATCAATCCCGGAACGATTCCGGCGAAGACGACCAAAGCTCCTGCAAGCGGAAGCTGTGTAAGACCTGCAGTCAGAGCGTTGTATTGAAGAACCTGCTGCATATAAACCGAGAGTGCAAAAAACAATCCGGTTGCAGCTCCGCCAATAAGCAGCATGGCGAAACTTCCGCCCGTCACAGAGATATTCCTGAAGATGGAAAATGGAACAAGCGGCTCCGGCGTGCGCTTCTCAATGACCATGAATACGAGAAGCAGCAGGAGCGCGGCGGCGGCAAGAATCAGGGTCAGCGGATTGAACCATCCGATGCGCTGGGCTTCAGAAAGGGCAGCGACAAGGGCAACGATGCCTCCCGTAACCGTAACCGCTCCCGGAAGATCGACGCTCAGCTGCCTGCTAGTTGAATCTTTTGCAATCAGAAAGGGAATGGCTGCAATAACGAGAAGACCAACGGGCACATTCACATAAAATACGGCCTCCCAGCCAAAAGCCGAAGTTAGCATGCCTCCAAGAAGAACGCCCGCCGCGCTTCCTATCCCGGCCACAGCTCCCCAGATACCAAGAGCCTTGGCACGATCCTGGGGCGACAGGAACAGCTTCGTCACCAGTGCAAGTGCCGCCGGAGCCAAGAGAGCCGCCGATGCTCCCTGGACGGCACGGGCTGTCAGGAGCCATGCCCCCGATGCAGCCATGCCTGCCGCCGCAGAAGCGATTACGAAGCCGGCAACTCCGCTGATAAAGATCCGCCGGTGCCCGAACCGGTCAGCCAGGCGTCCGCCCAGCAGCAGCAAGCCTCCAAATGGCAAAACATAAGCGGTAATGATCCAGCTTAGCGTGCCCGCATCCAGATGAAGCTCCGTACCCACTGTAGGCAGGGCAATATTAACGATTGAGGCATCCAGGACCACCAGGAACTGCGCGAGCGCAAGAATAATCAATGCCCACCACCGGTTAGCGCTGATTGCATTCCTTACTTCCGGAGCAAATCCGCTCCTTGCCCGGCTTCTCTCCATAATCTTCACTCCTGCTGCGTTTTTCATATTAGCTTCTCTCCTTTTTAATTGTTATTGATTAGCCAATTACTATCGTTTAAAATTTTTTCCGGTTCTGGTTCAGATCAAGCTTTAATTCGTTCTATGCAACGCTTGTTGGAGCAAACAGTGAGTGCTCCCTCATAAAGCTTTTGCATTATGATTGATTGATCAATTACAGTTCCATAAAAAAATTTATATCTTATCTCTTTACCATCAAATTCGGCATATCCATGGCCATCGATACATTGCACAGCATGCCTCTTGCGAGAAAATCTGAAGTTCGGTCCCGCGCATCTTCAAACCCGGCTTGGATAAAGGCATTCTCCACGAGCTCTTTCACCTGGCCCATGCCCGTTCTCATTGCCTCCCGAATCGGCGTTTCCCGAATCGTCTGTGCCTGCATCTGAAGCAAAATTTCATTGCGGTGGGATTCCATGATCTCCTCATAGGCCCTTGTAAGACCGATTTCCAATTGCTTGGGGGTTTCTTTGTCAATGACAATCTGGAATGCTTTTATAATTCGTTCCCATGAAACCTCCAGAGCCTCCACCAGCAGGGATTCCTTCGTAAAGAAACGATAAACGTAGGGCTGCGAGATCGACGCGCGCTCTGCGACCTGTGCTGTAGTTGCGCGGTAATAACCAATTTCAGCAAAGACCTCAATCGCGGCGGAGACAATATCTGTACGGCGGTTAACAGAAGCTGCTGATCCTTTCGCCATGATGATGACATCCTTTCTCCAAAAGCAGTTCAAATTATTGATTGACCAATTACAGAATTGAATTCATCATAACCGATCTTTTTTTAGATTGCAACTCTTATTTTGAAAATGGATAACAACCCTCCAACAGGAGCTAAATTTATCTTCACTATTATTTTCCCGCTGTCCTGCTTTATAAATGTCTTAGTTTCTCTGGATTTGCTACAGCATAGATCGATTGGATTTTATTATGATTGAATGCAAACGAATACACATGTTGAATATCACCATCGAAGAGGATTCGAATCCCCGGTAATCCATTAACGTTAAGGAAAGAGTACGTAAATTTGCCTTCATACATCTTGAGCAGATTGAAATGCAGGTTGATGACTCGATCAAACCCGACTATAGGAACTTGCGCCGCTCTTGCTTTGCCGCCACCGTCTGAATAAAAAACCGCATTTTCACTTACCAGTTCAAGCAATTTATTCGCATTCCCCTGTAAAAGATAATTCACAAAATCCTTGACTTTCTTCTCTGCAATCGGGATCGGCAGATTCTGTTCAGGATCAAAATGAATACTTTTTTTGGCGCGATGGAATATTTGTCGGCAATTCTCACTGCTTTTCCCGACCATTTCAGCAATTTCGTCAAACGGGTAGTGAAAAATCTCACGAAGCAGAAAGACCGCTCTTTCCACAGCATTGAGCTGCTGCAAGAGCAGCAGGTACGCCGTGGATATTGATTCTTGTCGTAAATAAGCATCGGAGGGGTTGGCCTCCGGGACCCCTTGGTCAATCAAAGGCTCCGGGAGCCACGGCCCAACGTACATCTCCCGTTTTTTGGCCGATGAACGCAACAGGTCAAGGCAACGATTCGTAACGATTTTATACAGGAACGCTCTTTCATTATGAATAGTATTGGAATCGGGCAATTGATCATAGCTTAGAAAGGCTTCCTGCACAATGTCTTCTGCGTCCATGACACTTCCCAGCATTCGATAAGCCAAAGAAATAAGCGGAGCTTTGTAGACTTTATACAATGCTTCTGTGCTCATATATTACCAACCATCTTTCTCCTTGCCCTCAAGGGAGAGTAAATGTTGTACGGCTCTTTTCGCGCTCGCTGTCGCGGCATCAACCAATAATTCACCATGCGATGCCCATTCTCCTGCCACATATAACCCCTTGATTTCCGGGACAGCGGGGCCGGGGTTTTCCTGGCGTTTCATATGCATAAAATCATGGCAAACCGTGATCTTCGGGAGATATTGACGGACAATCAATTCGTCCCTCCAGCCCGGCTGAATAAGCTCCAGGGCTTGTTCCAGCTCCTGCAGATCTTTTTCCGAACAGGTCTCCTGCCCTTGGTACTTGATCATGGAAATGACCTGCGCACCATCTTCGCTTAGATAGGCCGCACGCGACTGGTTGGAGAGAAAGACCGTTTGATCAATTCCATAAACAAATTGTTGTTTCGGTTTTGGGAGACGCCGCAAAGCTACATCCAGACAAGCAGCCGTGATTTCTATTGCTTGTTCTTTCCAAGTATGAATAGCGGTTGCTTCAGCATCGGGCACGAGTTGGTGAGTGACCGCCGGCGGAGTGGTGACGATGATATTTTCCGCCTCAATTGGCGTTCCGTCTTCACATTGGACATGCTGCACGGCACCGTCGCAATGACCGATAGAAATGACCTTGTTCCCCGTTAAAAGCTGTACACCATGCTCCGATGCTTTTTTTTCTAATTCGTCAACCGCTGCTCCCCAGCCCCGATCCAGATAGAGCACGCCTTGAAGGGTATTTTGAAGCTGTTTGATGACAGGACCCGCGGCTTGTAAATCAGGCGCCACCACATAACTTGCCGTACGCGTCAGAGCGTAGAATAAATTCCGTACCATGGGATCCTGTAAATTTCCTTCAATCCATTCACGGAGGCTGATTTGATCATATCGATGGGCATCCAGTTTTCCTAATTTCGTGAGCCAGGAGGCAAGCTCCATTTTACCCTTCCAGGACAAAAGAGAGGTGGTGAGCAAGGATTTAACACCCATAGGTAAAGTAAGCAATTTCCCTTTCCAAATCGCGTAGCCATCGATCGAAGGTTTATTTCCCTGCAAACTCAGTCCCAATTCACGGAACGTCGCAAGAGCATCCCCATGATATAAGGCATGACCACCTAAATTAAAATAGGCTCCTTTTTTCTTATTGGAAATGGCCCGGCCGCCCAAGCGATCCTGTTTTTCGATGACTGCCGTTTTCTTTCCTGCTTTTGCGGCATAGATTGCCGCTGTCAAACCGGCAACTCCTCCACCTACAACTGCTACATCGTATTGTCGCATCGTGAATCACCCTTTCGGTTTTTTCACCTGTATGACGGGCAATGGAGGCGGAGTGTGACAGAAATAATAAAAAATTTTATGCCCCGGGATATGCTTTCTTTCCGTATTTTCATTCCATTGTGAGGCGATTCCTGCCAAAAGTTTCAAGAAAAAAAGGGTTATTCTTCAACCCGTTGGTGCAACCGGTTAAAAGGATAACCCCTGATGTTAATATAGTCTCAGGAATTTACGCCATATTCTTCTTTCAAAATAGAATAATGAGCGCTGTCGGCCAATACGCCATTCGCCACGTGGTTTCTCCGAAGAGTCCCCTCATAAGTCATCCCTAAACGGATCATTACTTTTCCGGAGGCGGGATTATTAACGTCATGCATCGCAAATACCCGCTCCAGGCCCAGCACATCGAAGGCTAATGCCAATATTAATTGGCCCGCTTCTGTCATGTAGCCTTTGCCCCAATGTTGCCTGCTTAACGTAAAACCCAATTCGCCGCTTTGGTTGGCTTCATGGACTCTGAACTCAATCGTTCCGATCATTTTATCGCTATCTTTTAACACGATTGCATATTTTCCAAGCGCTTCTTTCACAAAATAGTTCGCTATCACCTGTTTCGTTTTGTTCAAATCCTGGTGCTGGGCATAAATGAAGCGTGTCGTTTCTTTATCGGATGTATATTCGAACATATCTTCAGCATCCTTAAGCGAAACCGGACGCAACAGAATGCGCTCGCTTTCCATCCGGCTATGTGTAACTAATAACAGTGTTGCATTTTCCATGTAAGCTCTCCAATCTGACCTTCTCATGTTCAATCGTTTCATTATACCAGATGCCGGATGCGACCCTGTCCCTTTTATTATCTGTAAAATTTGATAGCGAAGTGCCGACAAAATAGAATTCTGTCCGTCCAGCAGCCTGCTTATGATGAATATAACCTCACAAGAGAGCAGCAGCGCGGATATCAAGAGATCAGTTCTACGAAATGCAATGAACCTCACTCCAGTCAGGTGGTGACCCGGAAAAAGGCAAATACAAACGAAACCTGCTCCACTATTTATCAAGCCGGGATTTCGAATCGCTACCCGTGGCAGACATGAGCGTCTGCGGGAAAGAGTGTTTTGCAAGCGCTTTCTCATTTAATAGCCTGGCCGCATAGCTGATGAAGACAATATCTTCGGTTCTCATGGTACCAAAAATCATAAGAGGAACCCCTGAATCAGGAGCTTCTCTTGGCAAACAAGGAGAATGAACTATGGATAAACGAATAATCTCGTTTCTTGTCGCCCTTTTAATGCTCTTCGGGTCGATAGGAACGGTCGCTGCAGCATCAAACTTCGCGCCGGATCCGGCCGGTCCGATGCCATCGGAGCAGTTGAACGCCCAGTTTACCGCCCAGAATGTAACCGTGGATGGTGTACGGGATCAAGCGTACAACATGGCTGAACCGTCACGGATCGGGCACGGGAAGAACGCGGCGGCAAGCGCCGACGTGGTCACCGCTACATACGGCGAGCTTCGCTCCGTTTGGGACGGGCCGGTGCTGTACCTGCTCGTCGAGGTGCACGACGCAACGAAGTCGCGCAGCGCTTCAACGGATACGGGACTGCAGCAAAACAACGCCAACAACCCTGCGCTTCGCGACAGCGTGGTGTTCGGCCTGGACTTCTGGAATGACAAGGTTGACAAATTCCAGGATGACGATGGTTTATTCACCATCAGCTCCAACGGCAATCTGACCTACCAGCTCAACGCGGGCGTCAACAATCACTCCTCCGTCCACGCGTACCCGCAGAACCGCGAGTATTCGAATCGGATTAAGAGCTATGCCGCTTCCGAAACGGCTGACGGCTACATTGTCGAGCTGGCGCTGCAGATTGAAGGAGCGGCGCTTCAGAATGGAACTTCATTCGGTGTTGAAGTCGCGATCAGCGATTCGCCCGCCGAAGGCGTGAGCCGTGCCGGCTACGTATTCTGGAGCCATAACAACAATGCTTATGCGGCACTGAGCCAGGACCATTCGGTTGACTGGGGAACCGTTACGCTTGCCGGCTGGAACGGCACGGCGCCCTTCAAGTTCAGCGACTGGCAGCTGAGAGACACCATCCGTTGGGTGGAATCCAATTCGCTGGTCAAGGGCGTATGGAACCCCGAGACGGAAAATGAATTGTATGCAGCGCTGGCGGCTGCAAAAGGAATTGTCGGTTCCAGCAATCAATCGATGGTCAATTCCGTGGCAAAGCGGCTGCAGAACGCTATAGCCGCGCTGCGTTGGGCCGACAAGAAATATCCCGATCCGATGGATCTGCCTGCCCAATTCACGCTGCCCGACCCTTGGACCTTTTTTGACGGACACAAGGTCACAAGTACCGGCGACTGGTTCGGCGATGGCGGCCGCCGCGAGGAGATCCTGGACATGGCCCAGTTCTACGAGTACGGTTATATGCCCGCTCCGCCGGATAAGATGTCGATTACCAATGTTGCGGCGGTTCCAGCTGGACAAGGCCGTCCCGCTGGGCTTGGCATTACCGTTTCCATCACGTATGGAACGATTACGGCTCCGATGACCTTTACGCTGTATCCTCCCACGGAGGAAGCAAAGCAAGCCTCCGGCCATGTTGATCCGGTGCCGGTTGTCTTGAGCTTCGGCGGGTACATCGCCCAGTACGGCGACGCCGGTTTTGCAGTTCTGGCCGTTCCGGCCAACGTCACAACGGATGACCGCAATAACCCTTGGGGGCCTCGCAGCGGCACATTCCGCACGTTCTTCCCGTACACCCGCGACGGCGATACGCAAGAGATCAGCAATGAGATGGGCGCTGCTTGGGGCTCGTCCCGCGCCATCGACGCCCTGGAGCTTCTGTCCGCATCGGGCAGCACATACGGCGAGGGTATCGGCTCGCTGATTGCTCCGGATAAGCTTGCGGTGACAGGGCATTCCATCAACGGCAAGTATGCCTTTATTTCCGCTCTGTTTGACGAGCGCATTGACGTGTGCATTCCAAGCGCAGCCGGCGCAACAGGCCCATCCCCTTACCGCTATGTCTACATCGGGCATGAGTACAGCTGGGGCAAAGCAAGCGGCACCGAGATGATGGGCGATTCCATCCGTCACAACCCGGGCCGTACCACCGAGCTTTTCCGCCGCTTCCTTACGCCTGGCCGCTTCTATGAGCGCCTCGACGGCGCCTGGGGCTACGGTGAACGCCTGCCCTTCGACCAGCATGAGCTGGTAGCCACTTTGGCGCCGAGAGCCATCGTGCTGCATAACACGATTAATGACTACGGCGATGGCGCGGAGAGCGATCCGTTGGGTCTGGAAACCGCCAAGTTCGTATATAACACGCTGGGCTATGATGCCGGCGATCTGGTGAAGTTCAACATCCGGCCGCTCGCTCCCGGTGACGGACATTCCGAGGACGCCTCTCAGAGACAGAGAACAGCGGAGTATCTGAATCACTATTTCTATGACAAGGAAATGCCGGCGGAAACCGCTGAATACCTGAGCGACGATCCGTTCGATAATGAAGGAAAAAGAGCGGAGAACGCATACAACCGTTATTTCGGGGGTTATGAAACGATCGCGCCGTGGAAGGATTATGCATTCCCGGTCACGCCGTCCGTGACGACTAAGGAGCTTCCGGGCGGAACAACAGGTACGGCATACAGCCAGACCTTGGCGGCAGCAGGCGACATGCCTATCGCATGGTCGCTGGACAGCGGCGCCCTGCCGGACGGGCTTTCTCTTGACGCTGCCACCGGCAGTATTGCCGGAACACCGACCGCTGCGGGAACGTTCAGCTTTACCGTCAAGGCGCAAAATGCCGGCGGCAGCGCGACACAAACGCTGAGCATCGTCATCTCTGCACCGGAATCACAGCCGCCGTTCTACTGGTCGTCAACACCGGTTACAGAAGTGCCATCCATCAGCGAGAGCGATGGGAATATCACGGTCAAAGGTAATAGCGCGGAGCTTACGATTCCCAAGCTTAACCTCGAGGCTGCCGCCGACAGCAAAGCTCCAAAATCCATCACCGTCGAAATGGCCGCTGGTACCGTTACTTTCTCGGAGGAGGCAGTCGCTGAAATAGCCAAGCAGGCCGGAGGCCAAGACGTAAAGCTGAGCATGTCAGTGACGAAGCCGGATGAGAACGGCGATGTAACCGTCTCGCTGACGCTGAAGAACTCTGACGGCAAGCAGATTACCCAGTTCGCCGCAGGTCCCGTCACGGTAAGCGTTCCGTATACGCTGGCCGACGGCCGCCATCCAGACGCTGTAATTGCCAGGAACAAAGGAGACAACGCTGTCCTTCGTGGTCACTATGACCCGGACACGAAGAAGATGATCTTTACGACAAAGCACTTCTCCGATTTCCTTGTCACTTACAACCTCGTCGAGTTCAGCGATGTTCCGAAAACAAGCAAGCTGTACGATTCTGTTGTATTCCTGGCCGCACGCGGCATCACGCAGGGAGTGGGCGGCAGCAGGTTTGATCTTGACTCGACGCTGACCCGCAAGGAAATGCTGGTATCCCTGATGCGTATCATGGACATAGCGCCAGACAAGACATGGACGGATAATTTCAAGGACGCGGGTAAAGACTATGCTGCCGGATACCTCGCAGCAGCCAAGCGTCTTGGCATTTCCAAGGGCAATAACGCCGCGGGTACCACCTTCGGGGGCAATTTGAACGTGAATGTATCGGAATTCTATCAATTCCTGTACAATGCGCTGCAAAATGATCTGCCCGCCAAGGATCCGAAGGCACCTGCTCTGACGAGCTATTCGGATTATGCCGACATCCCTGCCTGGGCGATGGACGCGACCAAAGTTTTTGCAGAAGCTGGCGCCGCGCTGCATGAGAAGCAAATTACGCCGAGAGCGCTCCTCAGCCGCAGCGGCATGGTGGAGCTGTTCTACAAGTTCCTGAAAAAATAAAACGAAATTTCACCATGCCGGTGAGCTGCGGCAATCCGCTCCAACACAAAAACACGCCTTGATCGGCGTGTTTTTGTGTTGGATAAGAATCTTGTTAATTTGAAAATTTTCAGGTGATGGATGCTTTATAAATGGACGCGATCGATTGGGACAGCATCGCGTTGAATTCTTCGTCCGTTTGCTGGGCTGTCAGCCCCTCCGACAAGGCACGCGAGAAGCTGGCGATCAGGCCGCGATTATGGGTCAGTTTCTCATTGGCCTCAACTTGATCGTATCCGCCCGACAAAGCTACAACCCTTGCAACCTGAGGATGTTCAATCAGATCGCTGTAGAAGTTATCCTCCGTCGGTATGGAGAGCTTCAGCATCACTTTTACGTCCTTATCGAGAGCCGACAATTGCTTGAGGATCTCGTCTTTCAGGATTTGCTCCGATTTCTGCTTGTCCGCACTGTGAATATCGACCTCAGGTTCGATAATGGGCACCAGCCCCATCGCCAAAATGTGTTTGCCGATCTCGAACTGCTGCTCCACAACCTGTCTGATTCCTTCCGGATTGGCTTCCTTAATGACCGAGCGCATTTTGGTCCCAAAAATATGCTTATCGTTCGCACGCTTCAGGAGATTGTTCAAATCCGGTATCGGCTTCATGAGCTGCACGCCGTTTGCAGGTTCGGCGAGCCCTTTATCGACCTTCAGAAAAGGGACGATGCCTTTCTTCTCCCACAGATAATCAGCGGTGAATTGACCGTCAATCTCACGGTCCATCGTGTTTTCAAACAGAATCGCACCCAAGATGCGTTCCGAATCAAATGCCGGACTCTTAATGATGCGCGTTCTCATCTCGTGGACCACTGCATACATGGCTTCTTCGCCGGAATAGCTGTCTTCCTTGATGCCATACTGCAGCAGTGCCTTCGGGGTGCTCCCGCCGCTTTGGTCCAGTGCAGCGATAAATCCTTTTCCCGTGGAAATACGATTCAATTGTTCCAGATTCATTGTTGTCGCTCCCTCCAATTCATGGATTCATACAAACATGCTTGATGCTTAAAGCAGTTGAAGTTCTTTATATTGTACAATAATTGCGAAGCCTAAGCACGGCAAAACAGACAAAGCTACAAAATCTTGATAAATTCTGCATGCCGGTAAATGTGACAATCTGTGCCGGAGGTATTTTATACGTTCTTATATTTAAACAAAAACCGCGTCCGATGGACGCGGTTTGAATTGTTATGTCGCGGAACCTTGGGACCCGAGTACCGGCCGCTGTTAAATAATTGCATAAGATCAACCTTTATTGCTTGACCGGAGTTCTGTTAATTTTCGTCTGCGCTGGGACCATAAATGGAAGGGAGCGGGACCTCAAGCATCCGGAGATAAACCGTTAGTTGTCCCCTATGGTGGTACCAATGATTGAACATTAATGTACGCGCCATTTCGACTCGGGGCATCTCCAGGACCGGGTTGCCTTCACGGGTGAGCTTCCATGTCTCCATAAGTCCTGCTTCTCCCCACGTGAGAAGTTTGTTTTCAGCGATTATCACATATTCATCAAATACCGAGAGGATCTCGTTCAGCGATGCTGCCTCAGGAAATGATGCAAATGTCGGAACTTCGCGTACCTGTTCATTCAGAAATTCGGCCACGCCTCCGGGCAAGCCCGCGATATGCAAAGCCAACTGACCCAATGACATCGACCTTTCATGCGGCTTCCAGGAAAGCTTGTCTGACGGCACACGTTCCAGCAATCTCCTGGTGGATTCGGCTTCCTGCTTCAACTCAGCAATCAATCCATCGTTTTGTTTCATTAGAACTCCTCCTCTGTATGCTTGCTACACATACAGTACCATGAAACAAAACAACACATTTCTTCTTGATTGCTAATATCGCAGCCATCCATTGACCGGAGTATCCATTTCTACATAGGATTCACTTATTCCAGCCGTTTATATTCAAAAACGAAATCCAGAATTTCATTTGCCGGTTTGCTGCCAGCCGCCAATTGAGTGTACAGAGCCTTGGTCGCTTCCGCTTCCGTCCAATTGTTCGATTCCATCAGAGTAAGAACGGCCTCGCCTATTCTTTTGTGAAAAGCATTCTGCATCTCATACGCGGCTGTGAGCTCTTCCTCACTTAGATGGATGGCTTTGAAGTCATAACCTCGTTCAGTGGTCGCTTCGGATAGCGCTTGACGCAGGCCCGGCACATCAAGATCGACACAATAGGCAGGCGTTCCGGGTTGTTGGCGCCATGACTCGTCCAACCCGCCAGCATCGACCGCATCAAACCCTGCCTCTTCCACCAGTTTGAATACGACTGCCTTAGCAGCATGATCATCGCCGGCTACAGGCATTGCCAGACGTCCCGGGGTACCTGCCGGCAGCCCTTTTGCCAGATTGTACCACGGAGTCGCATTGAATGCTTTAATGACCGGGTGTTTGATTTGCTGTTCCACCCAGCGGCTTTCAGTCAGGCCCCTTTCAATTGGCTCAATCATGGCATCGCGCAATAAGGGATAATAATTGCCGGTATCGATCACGACAGCGCCTGAAGCGGCCTCATCGAGAAATCCTGCTGGCAGACTGGGAATGCTTTTCGGCGGAATTGATATAATAACAGCTTCAGCGCCTTGTGCAACCTCCGTAATCGCAGCCGGCTTTGCGCCTGTCTCCTTGGCTATTTCCTGAAGGACTTGAGCGTTTCTGGCGTTAGTGATTGAGACCTCATGTCCCAGCCTGGTAAAAACTCTGGCGAGGCTGCTTCCAATATATCCTGCTCCGATAATGGCAATCTTCATTTTTGCACATCCTTCTTTCCGTATGATTTGGTGTATCTGTCACAGTCATTCGCAAAATGTGACTGCAGTCAGTATACTCCGGTCAATTTTGTTTTGTCAAACGCTTCTCCCTCCGATTCTTTGACTTGGTTGAAACACATGCATTATAGTTGTAGTTGGAAAATAGACAAACCAGCTTTATGACCTCAACGCTTCTAAGGGGGGATTGAATGAAGGCAACAGTGACGAGTCGACAGCTTAAGGGGAAAGAAACACAGAAAAGGATTTTTGCTGTGGCTAAGGAGCTCATCATAACTAAAGGGTATAATAATGTTACGGTTGACGAAATATGCGAGAAATGCAGCCTTTCAAAAGGCGCGTTTTATATTCATTACAAATCAAAAGAGGACATCGTCAGAAAATTGTACCGTGACGATATTACGGAATATATGAACGAGAATTTCAGGAAGTTTACGCTTGAACATAAGGATGCCAGTCCAATAGACAAGCTAAAAACGTTTATGATGTGTACCTTGCGCTTTCCGTCAGTCGTAGGGGAAGAGCTTACCAAGCTTTCTTTTATTGTCAATTTGTCGCCAAAATCGCCGGAGCAATCCTCTTTTTTTGCGGATTGTTTAGAGCCGGAGCTGCTCTTGGGGATTATTGATGAAGGCGTATCCGGCTCGGTGTTCAGGAACGATTTATCCACAGAAGAGATCGTGAATTATGTATACTCTTATTTAACGGGAGCCTTGATCACCTGGTGCTTATCAAACTTCGCATATGATATTGTCACGACGGGGGAGAAATCAGTGGGGGTCTTCATAAAAGGTCTTCAATGACGAAATCGCTTTACGTATGACAAAAAAACCGTTCTTTCGCAGATGGTTGGCTGGTAGCTCCATTTAACCAAAGAACGGTTTCTTTTTTTTTTTTATAAATTAAAGAACTCTCCCGCACTTACCGACCGCACGGCTCAATTACAAAGAAATACGTCCCCTGCTTATACCCTTCATCGTCATTCTTTACTATTTCCCCAGCCTACAGGGACCTGGCAAGGCGGAAGCCGAGATCATCAATGCGAAATGTGGGGTGACTGCGGCGGCGGCACGTCGCTCCACAGCCCCTGGCCTCTTCCGCCCAACTGCCGCCGCGGAACACTCTGTACGAACCGTATACTTTCACATCGTATAGATCCCAGCACCACTCCCAAACATTTCCCAACATATCATGGAGGCCCCACGCATTCGGCAGCTTTTTACCTGTCTCATGCGCCATGCCCGCGGAGTTTTCACGATACCAGGCTATCTCGTCAAGCTCGCCGTACCGGTACCCGGTTGTTCCCCCTTTACACGCATACTGCCATTCCGCTTCCGTAGGAAGACGGTAACCATCCGCCTCCCAGCTACAGACGACACTCTCACCATCATCACTTATCGAGTAACATTCCTTCAGACCCGATTGCCGGGATAGCAAATTACAAAAGAGAACGGCATCGTTCCATGAGACATCCACAACCGGAACTTGAGATTCATCATTACGTCCAGCTGTCTTTTGCGCGATCGAATGATATAACGCTTTTGTAACAGGAACCGGTGCAAGCCAAAAAGAATTCACCTGGGCCGTCCATACCGCCTTTATTCGATCGTCCCTTAATTCAATTTCACCTGCAGGAATTTGCACCATTGGATACTCAGTATCATTACGCCGCGCGTTTGACACCTGTCTTCCTCCTGTCCCATCTGCCTACCTCAACTTGCTTAACTTTTCAATCGCTTGCTGCTCGGTCGGCAGGAAAAAGAAATCGTTGCCGTTGTTGCATTCATAGATGAAATCCTTAAGGCTTTGACTTGAATAACCGGAAAAATCTCCAATAATGGCAAACTTCACCCGATAATTGATGAACTTCTGAAGTATTTCACCTGCAAGGCGCGTTTTCAAATCGAAAAAGCTTTCGTTTAACAGGGATTTGTTTATAACGATACGATCAGTGCCTGCTTCATATTGTACGGTTGCCATTAAATCCAATGCTGACTGTACATCTTCTATTACGATCTCGCTGCTGCTCACGACGGCAATAGTTCCCGCACCTGTTTCTACCTTCGTTATATTCATAAACATCCTCCTGATATAGAAATATACTCAAACATTGGTGAGCCTTCTCACATAATCCTCGCCGATGGCTCGATTATCTTCGCCATTGACAGGCGGAATGTCCGCTACTCGAAAGAAGCTTAGACCTACTGCCATCGCCAGCAGCCCATACGCAGCGTTTTGGGAATTTTCTACAGACATATGCCCCATCTTGTTTCCGTAATCAAAAATCTTTGCTATGCCATCGAAATCGGCCCGATAGCTCTTGGATGCGACTTCCTGCAAATTGCGATCCAACACGGCTTTTGAGAAAAATTGCAGAAAGAGCCTTCCTTGATCTTCATACGGGATAAACATCTTGTCAATTCCATCAAGCCGCGAAACATTAATCTTCTTCTCCTTGTCATCACGGTATGGCGGCAGTATATGTTTCAGCGTAACGTCAATCATTTCCCCGGCTGTCATGGTGTTTTCAATTTCTGATTCTATCTTCAGCCCATAAAAGGCCAAGAACGATTGGAAGGCTTCGATCGTCAGATTATCCTTATTCTTAAAATAATAAGTGACAACACCCTTCGAGCAGTCCGCATACTCGGCAACCTTATCCAGAGTCATGCCATCGATTCCGTAAATGCTAATGCAGGTTAACGTGGCGTTTATGACATCTGCTCGGCGCTTTGGTTCCATTCCTAATTTGGGCATGATTTCACCTTATCCAATATTTTATTTATACTGAATGGTCAGAATAAATAAATTGTACATAATGATAGACCCTGTTGTCAATGAGCAGCGCAAAACAGGTTGCTGCTGCGACGTTTGGGCTTTATGCTACTTTATGCTTGCTGATTCACTTTTGTGGCCTTACGCTGCGGTCGCAGTAATAATAGCCCAAGCACGACTGCAAGTGCCAGAAACAGCGCGAAGAATCGGAAACCGATGTTAGAAGCTCGGATCAAAGCCTCTTTCGACTGATTCAGCCCAGAACCATCTGTCCCAGATAACAGCCGGGATGCAGCATCGGTCTTGGCGACCAACTGAACAACAGCAAACGCGAGCGCTTGGCTGATAGCCCGGCACATGTTGTATACGGTCCAAAACATACCTGATGCTGAACCCGCTTGTTCTTGCGGAGCAGCAGACAATACGGCCTTTGCAAGCGATGGCCAGGAAAGCCCGGTAGCTGCGGAAATGATCAATAGCGGAGCAATGACAGCTATATTCGAAAGCTCAGGGCCGAGCTGCCCAAGCATCAGGAGCGCGAGACCGATCAGAAACGATCCAAGCAAAATCATTCTTGCGGGGCCAACGCGATCGGCAAGCCTACCTCCGAATAGAGCAGTGAAAAGCTGGGGTACTGATAGCGGAATCAACAATAACCCCGACTCCAATGGACTGAGATTTAGTCCCCCTTGCAAATACAGCGTGAGCAGAATGGTGACGGCAAAATAACCGATACAATAGTTCATGGTAATTCCGAGCCCGATCGAGTAATCCCTATGTGCGAGAAGACCCAGATCAAACAAAGGATGCTGAACCCTCTTCTCAATAATAACGAAGGCAACCCATAGAATCAGCGCTGCTGCGAGTAGTCCGAACGTTCTTCCCGAGGCCCATCCCCAGGTTTGGCCCTCAGACAAGACGATGAGGATTAGGGTTAAACCTGTTCCGTACGTCAACACGCCTGGCCAGTCAGGCTTCGTTTTTACGCTCAACTTATCGTCCTTTAAAATTAGAATACCGGCGACCAAACCAACGATACCGATCGGTACGACCGAGTAGAACATGGAACGCCATCCAAATTCGCCAATTAGCAGCCCCCCGGCAACAGGACCGATGAGTGAGCCCGTCACCCATGCGATGTTGTTAATGCCAAGAGCGACCCCAAGTTCATTAGGCGGAAATGATCGTATCAAGATCGGAGTGGAGGCCGCCATCGCCATAGCAGCTCCGGTACCTTGAAGAAGGCGGGCCGCGATCAGAACTGCGCCGGAGTCTGCCATACCGCATAAAGCAGTTGCTAACGAGAACAAAGTGATCCCCCATAGAAAAATGCGTTTGGTTCCGAACATATCAGACCATCGGCCGGAAGGAAGGAGGAATACTGTACTCGTTATGTAAAACGAGGTAATCGTCCACTTCCCTGTCCCAATCGAAAGCTGCAAATCCTCCATGAGCGGAGGCAGACCGTTGACCACAATCGTAGCGTCTAGATTTGTAATAAATGACACAAGTGTGACAACTAATAAAATGGACCATTTACCCGACTGCTTGTTGTTCATCATTTTATTTCCATTACTCTCCCATTCATCTCGTGGTTAAGCAGCCATTGTTTTCGAGATATACCTCCCCCATAACCACCCAATTCGCCGTTCAAGTTGATAACACGGTGACAAGGAATCACTATCGCCACCTGGTTGGCTCCATTTGCTTGGGCTACGGCTCGATAAGCACTTGGCTTTCCAATCGCCGCGGCAATGTCGGCATATGATGTTGTGCGACCCGGAGGAATTTTCTGCAGCTGTCCCCACACCTTCATTTGAAAAGGCGATCCCAGCAGTTTTACCGGCGTATTGAAATCTGTTAAATTGCCTTCGAAATAATCCCTGAGCTCCCTTTCGATTGAATTGATCGGCGGTGTACTGCCCGGAATAATCGCTGATTTTGTCATCCTCCTTAGGCGTTCTATCTCGCGCTCCAATCCTCTGCGATCCATGAATTCAAGCAAATATAGTGCTTGTTCGTCAGCTATTGCGATCATCGGACCAAGCCGCGTATCCAACCATGATGCTTTCAAAATCTTTTGATCGCCTAATTGAGCAGGTACTGCGCCCATAATGCGCGAGAACGCATCCCTAAAGCCGCTGCCAGATTCATACCCTACGGACAACTGTGCTTCGATGACTGCACTGCCTGCCCGGATATGCTTCAAGGCCATTCCCATTCGCCGAGCTCTTGCATACTCAACAAAAGTCATTCCGAACCTCTTCTTGAATTGGCGCCGCGCAGTTGAAGCATCCACGGATAATTTGCGAAAGTCTTCTTCCGTCCAGCGATGTTCCGGATTTTCTTCCACTGCCCTGACTAGCTTGCTAACCAACTCTGAGACATGACCCGGATGAGACAGCGGACGGCAGCGCTGGCAGGGGCGGAATGATGCCAACAGGGCTTCCTTGGCCGTCTCATAAAATTCACAGTTTTCATATTTGGGTTTTCTTGCCGGACATGTAGGTCGGCAGAATACGCCGGTTGTCTTGACTCCTACAAAGAAAATGCCTTCGTACTCGGATTTTTTATCGATTAACGCCTGGTAATATTCGCGTTTCCTGTCGGCCGGCAGCATGCTGCTCCTCCTTTTTTCATGCAGTTTTGATTTGGTTGATTTCTTTACAATTATGATTATATCGTTTCCGAAAAATAGTTCCGCCGAAAATCGGGCATTGATTATCTTATTCAATACTTTTTAATGATTCAATCATATTTATTTTGGATACTTTCCTCCTAAGCAGTAAGTTAGACAACATGGTTAGCAGAATGAAAGAACAACAGCTATCAATATGGTAATAATACTTAATTGATTCGGGATTTGTTGATGGATACTGGACAGCGCCTTGATAATAAATGTAAAAACATAGTCGCTTATCGGTAAGGCTGCAATTACCGCAAACAGGGTTAATATGATGTTTTCAAAAAATATAAGTTTATTTATTTTATTTTTTTGATAGCCTAATACCTTAAGTGTTGCAAGCTCACGATTTCTTACATAAATGTGTGGAATAAAATGACGGATTCGAATACTGTGTAGCTATTTTTAAAACCTTCATATCTACAGATTTATTTTCAAGCTCCGGTGCTGTGAACTTTATTTTGATTTATTTGTCGGCGTAAGACTTGGGTACTAGCACGCCGTTATTTTCTAATGGTATCCTATTGTCATTTTCGCGATTCTTGGCAGATTAACACCCTTCAAAAAATCAAAAAGCACCGGGAAATCCCGGTGCTACAAGGTTTTTGTTTGGTGAAGCCTTAGGGGGATATCGATCGCTGCCAGCGAAGCGCACTCCCAGCTGAGCTGCAGCCCAGATCCATTCTTCTTACACGCGCCAGCACTCTGCCGCTCTGACCGGACCTGCTCGATTGCCCTGCACATCCGGCCACACTTTCCATCTACACCCTAATCGCCTTCCACGACGCCTCCAGCGTCTGCTGCGCCTCAAGCTCCGTCAGCGGATATTTCTCCACCAGATAACCCTTGACGATGGCGGAAATAATGCCGTGGATGAGCTGGTGGCACATATGGGGAGCCATCTCCTTGATGACCCCCTGCTTCTGCCCTTCGACGATGACATCCTGTACGGCCCGCGAAGAGCCGGCATCGTCCATATTGCGCAGATCTGCCGAGATATAGGGCGAATACGAATAGTTGTCGATAAACAGAAATTCCTTGGGGAAATCGATCCCGAAGCGAAGCCTGTTCAACTGGAGGCATTTGAACCTCTCATACAGACTCAGCTCCGGATCGTAACCGGCCAGAAGGCAGTTGCCCATATGCAATCGCGCTTCTTTATATACTTCATTGACCAATTCTTCCTTGCTGCCAAAATAGTTGAAGACGGTGCCTGAGCCTACATTGGCCTTCTTCAATATTTTGGCGAAGGTGACGGACTGCAGCCCTTCTTCATCGATCAGATCCAGCGTAGCTTTCATAATATCCTGGCGTTTGCTCATCATACACACCTCATTAAACTCCACTTTAGTGTCGCCCGGGAGCGATGTCAAGTCTATGAGTTCTCCCGCCTGTTGTCAGTCTTATCCGACCCGTTTACCCTTTACTCCCCGGAACGGAAAGCCTGGGTAATCCTGCCGTCCTGACTGCTGCATTTCCCCTGCAAGCTGTGTTAATTCAGGACAACGGTATCGCCAACCTTCAAGCCTTCCAGCACCTCCGTATTCTCCGGTGTTTCCATGCCGATCTTGATATCCTTGCGCTCGTACATGCCATTTCCCTTGTCCAGCATTACATAGTAGGCATCCTGCTCACGCATGACCGCAATGGTCGGCACGACAGTGACCTTTTCCTTGCGCGTGATTTCAATTTCACCGTTCAGGCTGAGGCCCGCAATCAGATACTCGCTGGGCTCAAGCGCAATCACCACCTCGAACTGGGCGGCCTGGTCGATATTGTTCTGATCCGTCCCGGTCTTGGCGAATTTGGATACCTTCAATACGCTGCCCGAGAGCTTCAGCTCCTTCTTGGCTGTCATTCTGACGACAACTGGCATTCCCGGCTTGATGCTGAAGATATCCTGCTCGCCAACGAGCGCAATCAGCTGAAGCTTGTTCAGATCCACGATTTTGCCCACATATTGATTATCGGTTACCATCTGCGGATGAGCGCTGGCGCTGTCATACAGAAAAATACCCGAGGCGGGAGAGCGGTACTTGGCCTCGCTCAGCTTGGCCTTCTGCTGCGCAAGCTCCTTGAGCTTGATTCCGCTCGTCACCTCGCTTAGCTCCTGGTTCAGTCTGGCGACCTCCTTGGCTGCAAGCTCCCGTGCCCTGGCCGTTTCGTCGCCAAGCGCTACCGCCTCCTGGTCCAGCTTGTCCATGTAGGTGTTAAGCTCAGATTCGAGCTTCGATTTATGTATTTCCGCTTCCTGCTGCTCGATCTCGTTCTGCAGCTGTGTCTGGTCCAATTGAAAGAGGACATCCCCCTGCTTCACCTGCTGACCGTCCTCCACATTCCACTCCGTAACCCTGGAGCCAAAAGGAGCATAGACAAACGTCTCCTGCTCATACATCGATTTCCCTTTGACTTCAACCGTATTGACGAGCGTTTCCGTACTTACCTTGAAGGTGATGGCCTGCTTGTCCGCCATTTCTTCGATTCTGGGCGCTGGCTTGGATACGGTATAGAGTGCGTAGCTGATGCCAATGAGAATGATCCCGATAATCAGCCATTTTATTTTTTTCTTCATGCGTGCTTCTCTTCTCCCTTCATATACAGCTAATCTCGCCGGATGGCGGTCAGGGCATCTGTGCGCGACGCGCTGATCGCCGGATAAATGCCGGATAATACGCCTGTCATAATGGCAAACAGCATGCCAATGGGAATGGTCGTCAGCGGGATGAAAATAATGACCTGCTCCTGCTCGGGAGCAACCGCATTAATGATGCCGTTGATCCCCCATACAATCCAGTAGGAGAACAATACACCCAGCAGGCCTCCGAGAAATCCCAGCAGGGCCGCCTCCACGATAAACATATTGCGGATTTGTCCCAAATTCGCGCCAAGCACCTTCATAATGCCGATCTGCCTCCGCCTTTGATAGGTCGACATCGTCATGGCCACCACGATCGAGATAGAGGCGATAATGAGAATAAACACGCCGCCGCCCAATGCGACGCCCTTGATGATGCTGAACTGTTGGGCGATCCGCTCTTTCTGCTGCAAATTGGTTTGTGTTGACAGGGTGAGCTTCTGGATTTGTTTTTCAACCTGCTCGGTATACGCCTGATCGTCCACTTTGACGAGAATGGAATTATAGACATTTGCCTGCGCAAGCTGACTTTGGCCGGGAAATAATTCCTGCATGAGCATCTGCGCGGTTTCCAGCGATATGTAGGCCTTCTTGTCATAGGAGGCGGATTCCTCGCTCACCCCGCTTGCTTTCTTCAAGACCCCTGCCACACGGAAAGGCGAGCTGACCGTTGTTTTCCCCGGCTCCTGAAGATTGCGGAACTGGACCTGCCTTTGATAAAGCGGGGAGGGCGTCTGGTTCAATTTATTGTATTGCTCCGTCAGCTTGCTGTCGTAGGGATTCTTCTGCATCTGCTCCAGCACGCTCTGCCGCGCGGCTTCGTCGACGAGTCCGAGTGTCGCGCCGTAACTGAGGATAACGGTCCCCTGCAGATCGGAAGGAGCGCCCTGCATGAGCGGTTTATCGAATTCCGGAAGCAAATTCAGATCCGTCCCGATGATTTCAATATAGGAATTGCGGCTATCCACCGTTTGCATTTGAAAGCTGTTCAGCTGCTGGAATGGCGCCGCGGCTTTCACATGCGGGATCTTCCGGATAATTTCCAGCTTCTGGTCCGTAAGCTTCCCCCGCTCCAGGCTCTGCTTATCCGCTGTTTCCTGACTGCCTGGAGAGGATACGCCGCCGTTTTCCGTCACCGTAATCTCATCCATTTTGAAGAAGCTGTTCATTTCCTGCTCGATATAGGTCTGTGCCGATTCGCCCACGCTTAATGCGACGACAATGGCCGCGCAGCCGATGGAAATCCCCGCCGCGCACAGCGCCGTGACCACTTTCCGGCGTTTGACCTGATCCCACGACAAGCGCGTAATGTCGCGAATTCTCAACTTCTGTTCCCCCCTGCCCACACTGTGCTGGCCGCATCCGTCTCGGTAACGAGAAATCCGTCCCGAAGCGCAATAATATGCTGCGTTTGCTGTGCAACCTCCCGTTCATGCGTCACGATAATAAAGGTCGTCTTCATCGTTTCATTGAGCTGCTTCAGAATCGCGATAATTTCCTCCTCTGTCCGGGTATCCAGATTGCCCGTAGGCTCATCTGCGAAGATGACCGAGGGCTCCGTAATCAGGGAACGGGCAATACTGACGCGCTGCTGCTGTCCGCCTGACAGCTGCGAAGGAAACATATCCGCCTTCTCCGGAATGCCCACCTGCTCAAGCAGATCCAGCGCCCGCTGCTTGCGCACGGAGGGGCGGATCGATTGAAAAACAAGCGGCAGCTCCACGTTCTCGCGGACCGTCAGATTGGCAATCAGCTCATATGCCTGAAAAATAAAACCGATATGCCCCCGCCGGAACTCCGCCAGCTTGTTCTCCCCCATGGTTACAATGTTGTGGCCGGCAATATGGATCGTGCCTTCCGTTGGCTTCATCAGACCCGCCATCAAATTCAGCAGGGTGGATTTGCCGGAGCCCGAGCTTCCCAGGAGCGCGATCATCTCGCCCTGCTTGACTTCGAAGCTGATATGCTGAAGCACCGGGGTGATTTCGCCGCCGTTCTTAAAAGAATGAGACAAGTTTTCAACACGCAGCATACATTCCGATCCTTCCCTTTGTTATATTGGGCCGCCCTATATAATGGTAAATCCTCTATATATACGATTAACGGCTCCAAATAGCTTTATATGGAAACAATTCTTCAGAAAGGTAAATTAAAAAGACATCCGGCGGCAGATGTCTTCCTGGCGATGCTGGTCTATTTTGATGATGAAAATGAATCCGCTCCTTCGCATGCACGTTACATCGCTGCATTCATACCGCTCAGCGCCTGCTGCGCGGCGAGCCTGGCGCTGGACATTGCCGCATCGGCGAGCCGCTCATCCCTGCCGACCCAGTCGCCGGCGACGAACAGCCCGCGGACTTCCGGAACGGTGGGACTTGCCGCCGGCCCCTCTCCATTATGATGAATCGTGCGCGCATCATGCGCTACGAGAAGGCCGGGCAAGTATCTGGAGGCGACCATTTCCTCCTCCCATCCGGGCTGCAGCAGATCAAGAAGACCGGTCAACTGCTTCTTGTCGGCCCCCGGCTGTGCCTCGCTGCGGGTATTTTTGTATTTCATGAGATGCAGGACATAAGAGCCGTTATCGCTTAATCTAACCGAAGCCGAATGATTGGAATAATAGAGCGGCTGATCCATGCCGACAGCGAAGAGATGCTCCGGTCTCGGCACACGCCGCAGCGCCACATCCAGACACGCGGCATAGATCGGACGGGACTGCGCCTTCCAGGATCCGAGCGACATACGCTCCGACCCTTCAACCATCCGGCAGACTTCATCCGGACCGACGGCGGCAATAACAGCGGAGACTTCAACCGGCGTTCCATCTGACAGCACGATGGAGCGAACTTTCCCGCTTCCGACTGCAATTTGCTCCGTTTTGCACCCGGTGGCGATCACGGCACCCGCTTGAACGGCCAGCTCCCGCAGCTTATCCGCAACGGTCTGCCAGCCGCCTTCCACATACTTGACGCCTTGCGATGCAAGCTGCGACTGCCTTATGGCATAGCCCGCGCTTAGCAGATGCAGATCACCGCAGAACGCCGCCTGCCGGCACATGGCACTGAACAGGAGCCGGACACGCTCGTGGCGAAGATTGGTTTCCACCCACTCCTGAAGGCTGATCCCGCGAAGCGAAGCGGTATCGATTTGGCGCAGACCGCCCGTGAGCCGGGTCCATTCCGCATTTTCTTCGGGTGAAAAGTGCTGCGGAATTTGCATAATCTCCCCCTTCAGAATTCCCAGCATCCTGCCTGCGGCCGTATAACCTGTCTTCGGCCGGCAGCCGAGCTCCTCCAATATCCGCAGCGCCGCTCCTCCCTCGTACATGGCATGAGGACCGAAATTAAAGAGCGCTCCGTTCTTGTTGACCGTTTGGGCAAGGCCTCCCGTCCGGCCCGCTTTCTCCAGCACGATAACGGATTTGCCCGCTCTTGCCAGGAAAACGGCAGCAGTCAGTCCTGCCAACCCTCCGCCGACTACCGCGGCATCATATTTGTTCCTGTACGGATTCATCAATTAAATACCTCCGATTCATCACCCCGTTACGCGTGCGCAGCAAGCACAAAGAGTTGTCGCTTTTAACGGGGCATGATATAATGTGACCATAAAGTCACCTTTATATTATGTTACCAGCAAGTAACATGTCAACACCACGATAAGAAATATATGCGGTTTTCCGGATAACGGCTCCGGATCGAAAAATCTACAGGGGGTGTGTCGGCTGGAAAACGATATATTTAAAGCGCTGGCCGACCCGAGTCGGCGCACACTGCTGGATCTGCTGCAGGAATCGGATGGACGCACATTAAGCGAGCTGTGCACGCATCTGGACATGTCAAGGTTCGGTGTCATGAAGCATCTTAATCTGCTGGAGGAAGCAGGCCTTATTACGACAAGGAAGGTCAGCAGAGAGAAATTGCATTATCTGAATCCCGTGCCGATCAGACAAATTTATGAACGATGGGTCAGCAAATATGCCGAGCCCTGGGCCTTGCAACTAACCGCCATGAAATCTGAACTGGAGCGTGAACCTGTTATGGAGCATAAGCCGCGTCACATTAACCGTATCGCCATCCGGTCGACTCCCGAAAAGGTATGGCAAGCCCTTACCGACCCGTCTATGACATCCAGATATTGGTATAATGGCTTTATCCGGTCCGACTGGGGAATCGACTCTCCTTATGAGATTCTGAGCCCGGAAGGACAGGTTCAGGCAAAAGGAACCATCATCGCCTATGACCCTCCCCGCAGGCTTGTCATGTCCTGGCAGCTGCTCGCATTGGCCGAGACTGCAGAGGAAATTCCCTCCTGCCTCACATGGGAGATCAAGCCTCATGACGAGATGGAAGGGGTCACACTTGTAACCGTCACACATGACGAATTCGAGCTGTCGCCCCATACTTCCCGGATACTTGAAGGCGGGTTGCCTGTTGTTCTGTCGGGTATGAAGACATTGCTGGAGACCGGAACCTCCCTGTCAGGGAGTTAATGGCGGGCACGCATCACTGGTTCGTCATCAAAGACCCCGACGATAACCTGTTGATGGTTTGCCGGGAATAACATAGAAAAAACAGAGCAAGCCCATTGGGACTGCTCTGTTTTTCAAACCCGTTCATCGCTCGCAGCCTCTGCTGAGGCATTAATTCAAGGTTATTTTCTTTTTCCAGGTTAACTCCTGGCCTTGATCATCCTTGAACAGGAAGCTTACCTCGCCTTCCTCGCCCTTCATCGTATCCGGATAGAAGAAGCCGGAGAATTGTCCGTCTCCGCTGATGTAGAACCCGTCTTCCCCGTTTTGCCCGTGTTCAATGGCTTCCGCTATCGTATTGGTAATCTGGGTCTTCTCGGAAACCCACTGAATTTGACTCAGCGAGTACCCTTCCGGGAGCTTGTTCACTACAAAATCGAAACTGTTTCCCTCAATCGGCTTGGGAGTCTGATCGATAATAATTAAAATTTCCTTGTCGGAATCCGCAGCACTGCCATCAGCGGCGGCATTGTTTGGGGAATTCGCCGCAGCGCCCTCATTAGAGGCGGCATTGTCCGGGGAACTCACAGCATTGCCGTCCTGAGCAGCGGTATTGTCTGGAGAATTCGCCGCAGCGCCGTTCTGGCCGGCGGTATTTCCTTGATTGGTTTCAGCCGGGGGCGCGTTTTCAGTATCCGATAATCCGTTGTTTGATTTTGCACCGCATGCGCTGATCAGAACCAGCGCAATCAGAGCTGTAATAAGATAGCTGATTTTCTTGTTATTCATGGTGTTCTCCTCTGCTTTCATTTAATGTAAAAGAAAATGCGACGCCTTGACTCGTGTTGACCGCACCATACTCGCTTTCGTGAAGCTCCAGAATATGTTTGACGATCGCAAGTCCTAGACCAGTCCCTCCGGATTTACGGTCCCGGGAACGCTCGGCCCGGTAGAAGTGATCCCATATCCGGCCCATATCCGCCTCTGCAATAGGCGGTCCGGTATTTTCGATAACTGTAGTTACCTTTCCCGGAGAAGTCCGCCTGATGTCAATTGTAATGACACTGTTCTCCACCGCATGCCGAATGGCATTGCTCAATAAATTCATGACTACCTGTTCGATTCGTCTGGGGTCTGCCGTGACTAACGGTACTTCCCCATCCTCCTGGCTTAACCTGACCTTCAGTCGCTTGCTCTCCAATTGCCCGGAAAACGAATCAGCCGCCTTATGGACAAGGCTTGTCATCGACAGGCTTCCCGGCTGCAGCCGAACGGCCTTGACTTCAAATTTGGAAAGCTCCAGCATATCCAGAATTAAAGCGTTCATCCGATCCGTTTCATTGACGATGAGCGTGAGATAACGGTCTCTTTTATCGCTTGCCACTCCGTCCTGCAGCCCCTCGGCAAATCCTTTAACGATGCCGAGCGGCGTCTTCAGCTCATGCGAGATGTTCGCGATCAGCTCTTTGCGAAGCTGCTCGGACCGCTCCTTGTCTTCGATATCCTCCTGCAGCTTCTCATTCGCATGGGTAAGCTCCTTCAGAGCTGCATCCAAATTCCGGGATAACGCAGTCATATCGCGCGAAAGATCCCCGAATTCATCCTTTGAGCGGATTTCAGGCTGTGCGGTAAAATCCAGTTTCGCAAGACGCGCCGCCGAGCGGCTCAGCATCACTAACGGACGGGAGACAATTCGGGAATAAATCAGGGACAGAATGATTACAAGGATTAGAATGACAGGTGCGATATAAATAAAATATTGCTTCAGTGTCTCGACCGCTTCCCCGACAGGCTGCAGCGAGGTCATGACGAATAAATAACGATCCCCGCTCTTACCCTCGGGCAGCCCCCAGATCAGAACCGCGTAACTGACGCCGCTCCATTCGTCTGTCCATTCCACTTGAACAGGGGAACCATTCTGCAGCAGGGAACGGTATTGTTCCGACTGCTCTCTCCAGTCCTCTAGCGAATCGTCGATAAGGGAATCCTGATAGAGAGGGTTGTACGACCGCTGCTCGGGCAGCATCAAATCCGTTATTCTCCCTTTCACACGTACCAAACCCTGTTCGAGCTCCGAATTCTTCTGCTGGATGACCACGGGCTGCATGACGGTATCCGCCTCATCCATGAAGATCCCGTCCACCACCAGCGTATC
The DNA here is from genome assembly GCF_056269365.1 of Paenibacillus sp. JT22N12. NCBI lineage: Bacteria > Bacillati > Bacillota > Bacilli > Caryophanales > Paenibacillaceae > Paenibacillus > Paenibacillus sp. JT22N12. The sequence continues at coordinate 484,864 of NZ_JBWDNU010000005.1, forward strand.
GCCGATTTGCATCCCTTGCGGGATGGAATTAATCGTCATCCCATCCTGCGGGATAGGAATGGTAACCGTCTTGCTGCCCACTTGCAGCTTCAGAAAATAGGGATTGATAGCTGTCCGTTCAAACCACTCATTCAAGATTGCCGTGCTGGTATCATTATGGTTCATAAAGGCGCCGAGCAGCCTCGACACCTGCTGTCCGCCCGCTTCCGCCTGTTCGAATTGTTCCGCGAATTGATTCATATTCCTCTCTAACGCATGGATCTTGGACGACCGGTAAAACCGCTCGAAAAACAATCCTTCCGCCAGCATAACCAGGGAAAAAACAATTAAAATCAGAACAGATGTGATAATGAAAAGTTTTAGGACTACGCCGCGCCTTCTCATGCTTCCATGTCAAATTTATAGCCTGCGCGAATGACGGTGCCTATATACCGGCCTTCGTCTCCGAGCTTGGCTCTTAATTTTTTGATATGGGTGTCGACTGTGCGCAAATCCCCCAAGTAATCGTAACCCCATACCGAATCCAGAATATATTCACGGGGCAGAACCTTGCCATAGTGCCTGGTGAGAAAGAGGAGCAGATCGTACTCCTTCGGCGACAGATTGATCGTATTGCCCGCAACAGATACCGTATGCGCCATTCTGTTCACCAACAAATCCCCATAGACCAGCATGTCCCCTTCGCGTCCGATCGTTCCTTCGGTTCTTTTCATTAATGCAGTAGCGCGGGCTACCAGTACCCTCGGACTCAAGGGCTTCGTCACATATTCATCGGCGCCAAGCTCATACCCCATAACCTGATCATCGTCCTCCGCCCTTGCCGTGATCATGATGATCGGCACGTCCGATTTTTCGCGAATGCGCCGGCATACCGACCATCCGTCCATTTCCGGCATCATGATGTCCAGAACAATCAGATCAACGGTGGTCCGTTCAAAAATTTCCAGCGCGAGTCTTCCGTTCTCCGCCTCATGCACTTCCCATTGTTCCTTTATAAAATAATCCGTTATAAATTCACGCATAAGCATATCATCTTCTACTAACAATATACTTCGTTTCATTGCTGTACACTCCATATCTGCCTGCAATCTTGTGTATCTTAATTTAAGCTGCAGCATGCATTCTTATACCGTCATGTTATCACAAGCTTATACCGGACACGGCATTCTTCCTGCCCTCTTCATCATGCGAACCACACCTCCATTTGTAACGTCAAGACCAAGTATAGAAGACATCTGTGTACAACGTGTGTAGGCTTGGAGCAATATAGCGAAAAAAGAATGGGCCTCAAACCCGTTTAATATTTTGGGATATTATCATATTTGCGTAGGATATCGGTTCTGATTGACACGGATTATAATAAACACATTAACCTTACGTAAAGAAGAATGGGCTGAAGTCGTTCATTTGAACAAAAAATAAAGCGCATACATCAGCTTGAAGAACCTTATTCAGTTGATTGAAGCAGCAGAGGAGGAGAGATGCAGCATGAATTATGACGCCTTATGGAATCCTTACCCCTCCAGAAGGATGGTAACCTACGCAAAAAAAGGAATGGTCGCCACGACCCAGCCGCTTGCCGCACAGGCGGGTCTCGATATGCTTAAAGCGGGGGGCAACGCGGTGGATGCGGCCATCGCCGCGGCCGCCTGCCTGACTGTCGTCGAGCCGAATTCCAACAGCATCGGAGGCGACTCCTTCGCCATCGTCTGGATCGACGGCAAGCTGCACGGCTTGAACGCCAGCGGCCCGTCTCCCGAATCGATCTCAATCGATAAAGTCCGAGCCGCCGGATACGACAAAATTCCGGCCTACGGCATGCTGCCGGTTACCGTTCCCGGAACGCCGGCGGCCTGGGCCGCTTTGTCGGAACGGTTCGGCCGTCTTCCGCTCGGCGAAGTGCTGAAGCCTGCGATCGAATACGCGGAGAACGGCTTCCCGGTATCTCCGACAATAGCGAAATACTGGAAGCTGGGCTATGACAATATCAGCGCCTTGAACAATGAAGTGCATGAGCCGTGGATGGACACGTTCGCGCCCGACGGCCGCGCACCCGGTGCAGGCGAGATTTGGCGCTCAGCGGATCATGCCCGTACACTGCGCTCGATTGCCGAGACCCGGGCGGAATCGTTCTATCGCGGAGAACTGGCGGAACAGATCGATGCTTTCTTCCGCAAGCATGGCGGATTCCTGAGCAAAGAGGATTTGGCCCAATACAGACCGGAGTGGGTAGATCCGATCAGCGTAAATTATCGGGGCTACGATATCTGGGAAATTCCTCCGAACGGACAAGGACTCGTCGCTCTAATCGCGCTAAATATTCTCAAAGGCATGGATTTTGACGCGAAGGATACGGTAGCCACCTACCATAAGCAGATTGAGGCTGTGAAGCTGGCTTATGCGGACGGTCTGAAATATATTACGGACCCCCGCAGCATGAAGGTCACTGTCCAGGAGCTGCTCTCCGGGGCTTATGCCGAGCAGAGGAGAGCATTGATTGGGATGGAAGCTTTGCTTCCATTGGCCGGCGAGCCGCCTAAGGGAGGCACGGTTTATTTGGCAGCGGCGGATGGCGAGGGCAATATGGTTTCGTTCATCCAGAGCCATTCCGGCGACTTCGGCTCCGGAATTGTCATTCCCGGAACAGGGATTTGCATGCAGAACCGGGGTGCCGGATTTTCTATGGACCCTGACCACGCTAACGCCCTTGCGCCCAGGAAGAAGACCTACCATACGATAATTCCGGGATTTATCACGAAGGACGGAATGCCGGTCGGCCCCTTCGGCGTGATGTGCGGATCGATCCAGCCGCAAGCGCATGTGCAGGTCGTGATGAACGCCATCGATTTTCATCTTAATCCCCAGGCAACGCTGGATGCGCCGAGATGGCGCTGGATTAAAGAAAAGATAATCGAGGTGGAACCGCAGTTCCCCGATCACATCGCCCAGGCTCTGGCCAGAAGAGGACATGTGGTGCAGCGTGCACTGGATTCGGGCATGTTCGGACGGGGACAGATCATCTGGCGGGATTCCGCAACCGGTGTATTGGCTGGCGGCACGGAACCAAGGGCGGACGGTGAAGTGGCCGCGTGGTGAGTCCGGCTTTTATCCCGCCGCGCAGCATCCCGGTGCGTAATGCGGGCCCTGCATAAGGGCGGCTGGCCGCATATTTCTTCTGGCGGCAACAGCATTTTGCCCCCAGTATAATCGGTGGTACCCTGCCCTGCTTCCCGCCAAAATGCGCAATAGCAGGGCTTTTCATTATTTTCAACCCGACGGCTGTCCAATCGCGATATACCCGAAAAATAAGTATCATGTCCTGTATCTGCATTAAAAATTTGGATGTTATCATAATTCGCCGGGATAGTAAGAGCAAATGAGCTCATTATATAATATTCCCGTAAGGTTAATGTCAACAAAAATAACATAAGATGAGGGGAATGTGTATGGGTACAGGTTTTTTTCGAAAATCGCTTCTTGCTGTTGCTTCTGTTGCACTGATTGTCATTACAGCTTGCGGGAACAACAACACCGCCACGGAGAACGGTCAGCCTCAGACGGCATCCGATGAGAAGGTTACGCTCACCATGGAGGACAACTGGTCGAGTCCCAATGTGGACAATGAGTTGTACAAGGAGCGGATCAAGAAATTTCAGGAGCTGAATCCGAACATCACAATCGAAGCTCAGGATATCCCTTCCGCACAGTACCGTACCAAGCTGCGCACGGAAGCGGCCGGAAACAGCATGCCCGACATGTTCATCCTGTTTCCCGGCATCGATATGGACCCTTACATCGACGCCGATGTGCTGATGCCCATTGATGAAATCATGGACAACTGGAAAGACGTCCTTCCCGCTCAGGCATTGGCCGGTTATAACGTAGATGGCAAGCAGTACGCCATTCCGACGAAAATGACCTTTGTCGATATCATCTACTACCATAAAGATATGCTGGCGAAGGTTGGCTACAATGAATTTCCGACGACCTATGCCGACTTCCTTGACCTGGTGAAGAAGCTGAAAGCGTCAGGCGTCACGCCGATGGGTATCGGCAACAAGAACAGATGGCCGCTGCAGTCCACTTTCATGTCGGCTGTCGGAGACCGCGTTGCCGGCACCGATTTCCTCACCAAGGTCAAGCAGGGCGAGGCTAAATTCACAGATCCCGACTATGTCAAGGCACTGGGCATTCTCGATGAGCTGAACAAGGCCGAAGCCTTCAATTCCGATGTGAACACGATGGACGAAGTGCAGGTGCAGGATTATTTCCTGCAGAAAAAATCCGCCATGACGATGACAAGCTCGACGATCGACACCAAATTCCGCGTCAGCAATACGGAAAACCCGGATAACATCGGCATTGCGCTGTTCCCTTCCATCGAAGGCGGCAAAGGCTCGGCAGGCAAAAGCGCCGGAGTCGTCCAATACGGTATCGGGCTGAGCAAAGAATTAAGCGGAGCGAAGAAAGATGCGGCGCTCAAATTCCTGCAGTACTTCTACGCCCCTGAATTGTACCAGAACCTGATGAGCAAAGGCATCGTCGTTCCGGCTACGGTGGAAATGCCTGCGGATACGAGCAAATATTTGAAGGAAATGATCGAGCTGACCAAGAACGGCGATGCGCTTGTGTTCGACAGCGTAATGCCGGCAACGATCAAGGATGTGATCGAGAACGACCTTCAAGCCATCACCATGAAGCAGAAAACGCCGGAACAGGTCGCCCAGGATATGCAAGAGGCCATGGATAAGATCAAATAATTCGGGCGGAGCGTATATCCCGTCTGGTCAGGGAATGGAGGAATGGCAAGTGAAAGCTTCCCTTGGAGGATTCTCCTTCTACCAGCTGTTCAGCGAAGGCGAAATGGACATCTTCGGCTATCTGGAGACGGTCAAGCACCGCTACAGGCTGGAAGCTGTGGATCTGTGGAACGCTTTCTTCACAGATCGCAGCGTTCCGCTCTGGAAGCTCGCAAGCGATGACCATCTCCGCAAAATCAAACGATCGCTTGACGAGAAGCAGCTGACGGTTGCCAACCTGATCGTGGACCGGGCCCATTTGTGGGACCCGGATCCCGATGTCAGGGAGCAGCTTCACTGCAATGCGCTGGCGCATCTGCATGCTGCGCATCTCTTGGGAGCCCGGACGGTTCGGATCGATGCCAACCGGGGACCCGGCGAGATGACGGAGGAGCAGTTTGTGTATACGGTTCTACGCTATCGGGAATATGCACAGATAGCCGCCGATTACGGGTTTACGGTTGGCCCGGAGAATCATACGGGCGTATCGCTCGATCCCAGGTGGATGAAGCGGATCGCTGAAGCTGTAAACCACCCGGGATATGGTATTCTGCTTCACATCGGACGATGGAATGACACCGGTGAACAGGGAAACCGGCTTGTTGCCCCTTGGGTAAACCACGTACATCTGGATGCCCGGACGCTTGCTTCCCCAGGAGCGGAAGATGCCGTCAAGGCGCTGGCAGACAGCGGATATGAAGGATATTGGGCGGTCGAATATAACGCCCCGTCCGATCCGTACATCGAGATTGAATGGGCATTGGCCTCAATGAAAAGACTGCTGGCGGCGGTAAACCGGACTGCCGGGCAGAAATTGGAGGCGTAAACATTGGAAAATGCAAAAATCAGAATCGGCGTTATAGGCGTAGGGATCATCGGCAAGCAGCATCTGGACAACTATTCCCGCATTGAAGGCGCGCAGGTGGTTGCCGTATGCGACATCAACGAACGGGAAGCCCGGGAGACTGCGGAGAAATACGGGGTTCCCGATGTTTACACGGATTATAAAGAGCTGCTGGCGCGGGATGATATCGATGCGGTAGATGTATGTCTGCATAATAACTTTCATGCGCCGCTGACGATCGCAGCGCTCCAGGCCGGCAAGCATGTTTACTGCGAGAAACCGATCGCCGGTTCTTATCACGACGGCAAATGGATGGTGGATGCCGCCCGCGAGTCCGGGAAGATGCTGCATATCCAGCTGGGCATGCTGTACAAGAAGGAAACGAAGGCCGCGAAGGCACTGATCGACGACGGACAATTGGGCAAGCTGTTTCATGCCCGGTCGAGCGGCTTCAGGCGCCGGGGCCGCCCTTTTGTAGACGGCTTCGGCACCGCCCATTTCACGAGGAAGGAAAGCGCAGGCGGCGGCGCCCTTCTGGATATGGGCGTATATCATATCGCCCAAATGCTGTATTTGCTCGGGAACCCGCCGCTCGCACGGGTCACCGGCAAATTAATTCAAGAGATGGATATGGATCCGCAAAGAAGCGCGCAAAGCGGCTTCGACGTGGAAGAGCTCGCGCTTGGCTTCGTCACCTTTCAAGGCGGCGTGACGCTGGATATTTTCGAAGCCTGGGCCGTTCATCTCGGCGGTGTTGAAGGCAGCAGCATTATCGGCTCACGGGGCGGCATCCGGCTTCCCGCCTATCATTCGGCGGAGCAAACCTCCGAATTCAGCTATCATACGACCGTTGCCGATATGGATCTGGACAGCCGGATCGACTTGAACCGGATGGATACCCGCTGGCACCGGATGAGAGAGAATGAAGATGCGTACGATTCTTCCCAGCAGCACTGGATTGCTGCCCTGCAGGGCCGTGTCAGCCTTCTGCCGACGGCCGAAATCGCACTTTCGACCATGCTGATCAGCGAAGGCCTGTACCTCTCCGACGCGTTAGGCCGCGAGATGACGGCAGATGAAATCGCTGCGGGCTCGAAGTCTCTCGCAATCTGGATATAACCGAAAAACAGATCAGGGATTTATTGTATAAAGGCGGCTGAGGCTTGTCCCCGGCCGCCCTTCATCCCCCTTATAAGAAAACCCACAGCAAAGGAGGGCCAACTATGACGATAACGAAGCGGATGGCGCTGACTATTTTTATCGGGATGCTCCCCGCCCTGATTATTTATATCGGCTTCGCGATGGTTCCTATTGCGATGTCCTTCTACTATTCTTTCTTCAATTGGGACGGTCTGTCCGACATGACCTTCGCGGGCTGGGACAATTACACCTCCATATTGAAGGACGATATCTTCTGGAAAGGCGTCAAAAACAATCTGTTCATGATGGTCAGCGGAATCGTGGGCCAGCTGCCCCTGGGGCTGTTCTTCGCTCTGCTGTTGAACCGCTCTTTGAGAGGCCTCAAAATATACCGGTCCGCTTTGTTTCTCCCCGTCATCATCTCGGCGGTTATTGTTTCGATGATCTGGAATATGGTCTACAGCACGGAATCAGGGCTGATGAACGGCATTCTCGGCCTGCTCCATCTGGATTCCTGGAAACAAAACTGGCTGGGCAGCGAGCGCTGGGGCATGCTGTCCGTAAGCATCACCTATCTCTGGCAAAACTACGGCTTCTACATGGTAATTTTTCTGGCCGGCCTGCAAAATATTCCCGAAGAGATCCGGGAAGCGTCCGCTATGGACGGAGCGACCGGCTGGAGACGGTTCTGGCATATCACCCTGCCGATGCTGAAGGAAACGATCTGGGTGACGCTGATCTTCTCGATCAGCAACAGCTTCCGGGTATTCGATCTCATCTACGTGATGACTGCCGGCGGGCCTGCCCATAATACCGAAGTCATGACGATTTACATGTATACCAACGCCTTCAACAATATGAATTTCGGGCTCGGAAGCGCCGTTTCCATCCTGATTCTACTATTCAGCCTGATCGCTATTTATGCGGCCAAATTGGCAACCAGCCGAAACGATTAAGCACCGCAAGCCGCGTAAAAGGAGGAGCAGCCATGCAAACATCACGGGGCAAGAAAACCATCATTCATCTGTTTTTAGCGGTGCTCTGCATCATTAATATCATTCCGATCGTCTGGATGGTTGTCGGTTCGTTCAAGACCGAGGAGGACTTCGCAACCAACCCGATGGGACTGCCCAAGCATTGGAACTTCAGCAATTATACCGAGGCCTGGAAAGTGGCGCATCTTGGCACTTATTTCTGGAATAGCGTGCTCGTGACGGCGGGAGCGATTGTGCTCACCGTGCTTCTGGGGGCGCTGACCTCTTTCTTCCTGTCCAGATTCCGATTCCGGGTGCGGGGATGGCTTTACAGCCTGTTCATTATCGGGATGACGATTCCCATCCACACCACGCTCGTCCCAATTTTTATTCTGATGAAAAAGGTTGGGCTGCTCAATACCCATCTCTCTCTCATTCTCCCGTATACGGCGTTTCATCTGTCGATTACGATCTTCATTCTTGTGGGTTTTATGAAAATATTTCCGAAGGATATCGAGGAATCCGCCATTATGGACGGGGCCGGCATCTACCGGATCTTCTGGTCGATCATCCTGCCGATGACCAAGCCTGCGCTGGCCACGGTTATTATCATTAATTTCATTTATAATTGGAATGAATTCCTGTTTGCTCTCGTTCTGATCAATAAAGCGGCCCTGAAGACGCTGCCTCTGGGCCTCGCCAATTTCGCCGGCACGGAGACCCGGTTCCAGACGCTTCAGATGGCGGCCTTGAGCATGGCGTTGATCCCGCTTCTCGTCTTTTACCTGGCCATGGAGAAGCAGCTTGTGCAGGGTATGACGGCGGGCGCCGTCAAAGGATAACACACCGGCGCTCATCCGCTTCCGGAGGGATCTGATCTTCGCAGGGCGCCGTTTCACCGCTTCTCCGGATTCAAATGCCGCCTCCCGCACTCGTCTCCTTGCAGAAATTGGCCGCTTGTTATGTCAGCTTTCCTCCCAGGATTCCTTTATAATAGAAGGAACAGGACTTCCGATAGAGTACTCAGGAGTATGCAGACACCCGGGGGGAATGAAACCATATGAAATCAGGCGCAACCCGATTCCTCAATATCAGCTTGCGAAAAAAATCAGTGGCGATCTTCATTATGCTGGTCACCCTGCCCTCTCTGCTGATCGGCTATGTGATTCTGAGCCGGTATGAGACGATACTGCGGCAGCAGTTCATCGACTCGATGGAGAAGAACCTGAATACCATCGAGATGAATCTGACGGAGAAAATCAAGGCGATTGAAGATATCTCGGACTATATGATTTATCAGGAAAATTTCCGCAGCTTTCTGGAGGCCAAGCCCACTCCCGGCAATATGGAGCAAATCTACAAGGACAAAACGGCGATCGAAGGCTTCTTCGCGTTCCAGATCATGTCCAAGCAGTACATCAAATCGATTTCGCTGCAGGGCGTAGGCGGCAACGAGCTGCAGATGGGCGAACCGGTCAAAGGCCTCGAGCAGCCATGGAGCGACTTGGCGAAAGCCAACCGGGGCGGAATCGTCTGGACGGATTCCTATTCGCTGGAGAGCGGCTGGACCGGCAGCAAACGGGTCATCTCCATGTTCCGCGTTATTAATTCCTTCGAGAAGCCGTCCAACCAGGTCGGCCAGGTGATCGTGCGTCTGAACGAAACGGAATTCACCGATTTATTGACAACGCCGGTTCCCAAGGATCAGGGCTCGATATTTATCGTCCGCCCCGACGGCAGCGTCCTGCTGCATCCGGACGAGAAGCTGGTCGGCCATCCTTACCCGGACAGCAGCATGCTTCAGGAAATCGTGAACAAGCGGAGCAGCGTGTTCGCCTTGCAGGAGGAAGGCACCTCCTATGTCGTATTTAACCAGCATATGAAATCCACGGGCTGGAATATTGTCGCAATGGTCAAGGATGAGACGATCGTGGAGAAAACCAAGGCCATCAAAGCATCCTTGCAGATTTTGATTCTTGTGATCCTGATTCTCGGCCTGCTTGCCTTAATCGGCTTCGAGCTGGCGATCATCCGTCCGATCCTCGAGCTGAAGAAAGAGACGCACCGGCTCAAGCACGGAGACTTCTCGGCCCAGGTCGAGGTGCGTTCACGCGATGAGATCGGCGAGCTCGGCAGGCAGTTCAACAATATGGTCACCACGATTAAAGATCTCATCGACAAGAAATATAAGCTGGAGATCCGGCAGAAGGAATCCGATCTGCGGATCCTGCAGAGCCAGATGGATCCGCATTTTCTGTACAACACGCTCGATACGATCCGCTGGACGGCGCGTCTGGAGCAGGCGCCTGAGACCAGTCAATTAATCGAGACCTTGTCCCGGTTTTTCCGGATGGGCATGGACAGCGGGAAGCATCATACGACGCTCGCCGGTGAAATGGAATTTGTCCGGGCCTATCTGAATTTGCAGCAGAAGCGGATGGGCAGCAAGCTGCGGTTCTCCCTCTTTATGGAAGCATCCTTAGAGGACGCGGTGGTGCTCAAGAAGGTTATTCAACCTCTGGTGGAGAATAGCATCAAGCACGGCTTCAAACGGCAGGCCGGAAAAATCGACGTTCGCGCCTATCAGGACGGAGCGGATTTGATTATCGACGTGACCGACTCGGGGATCGGATTTTCCAAGGAAAAAAGACTTCTGATTCACCGGGCTCTGAAAGAGAGGACCGGCGATAAAAGCGTGCTGGATCACGCCATCAGCAACATTCATGAACGGATCCAGCTTGTGAACGGCAGCGGCTACGGAGTTGAGCTTCCCATGGAGCAGTCCATTACGGGAGCATGCGTAAGGTTAAGAATACCTCTTTGGATGAACGAAAAGGAGGAGGAAGCATGACCATTCGAATGCTAATCGTTGATGATGAACCGATCATTTGCCAAGGCTTGAGACAAACCATTCCTTGGGATTCGATCGGCGTGGAAGTGGCGGGAGAAGCCTATGACGGCGTAGAGGCCCTGCAATTCGTATCGGGGCAGCCTGTCGATCTGGTGCTCACGGATATTAACATGGATGGAATGGACGGACTTGAATTAGCCAAGGAGCTGAAGGAAAGATGGCCGCAGATCCGCATCATTATCGTCAGCGGCTATGATGATTTTGAGTATGCGCGCCGCGCCCTGCGTCTTGGGATCGAGGATTATTTGCTGAAGCCGGTCAACATTGAGGAGCTGATGGCGATGGTCCAGAGAATCGGCATGGAAATCTCGCTTGATGCGGAGCGGGAAAAAAAGCGCGAGCGCGAAAGCTGGTTAAAGTGGATGATCCAGCTTGTTCAAGGCGGGGCCGCTATACGCAAGGACGCCGATACGCCGCCATCGGCCGCATACGGCCAGTCGTCCTACCGGTTTATCGCCAGCCAGCTGGAGGATTATGCCGAATGGACCAGCCATTCGTCGGAGGAGTCGCAGCAATCCGCGCGAATCGGTTGGGAAAGTACCGTTCATGCGGCGCTGAAACCCTTCGATCAGGAAGTCATCTCCTTCTTCCATCATCCAAACCTGCTGCTTTCACTGTGCATCGGCTCCCGCCAGGTGAGCCAGCTGGATTTGTCTGCCGCCTTATCGGCAGCGCAGAACATGGCACCGCCGGTCCCCCGCCTTTATTTTGGCGTGTCGCCGGCTTTTTCCCAATTGGACGAGGCTTATGCCCGCAGTATAGAGGCCACCACGGCCCTGCAGCTTGCTGCAGTTCCGGAATGCCCCTCCATCCAGTTTCATAATGAAGAGCAAATTTCCGGGCGGAGCCCTCTGCCGTTCTCTCCGTTCGAGCTGGAGAAGCAGCTGGTCCACGTGCTCTTTCATGGAGGCTATGAGGAACTGGATGACATCATCGGGAGCATCATGCAGCAGTTTCGCGAGAGGGGCTATCTGCTGAAGGAAGTATTGCAGGCCTTCAAGGAATTGAGCATTATCCTGCATCGCAGACTGCATACGAACGGCATGGATTTGTCGGAGCGCACCGATCCGTTCAATTCGGGCGAAATCGATCTGTTGACGCACAACTCCTACCGCGCCATGGAATCGCTGCTCCGCAAAGAGCTTTGGTCCCTGCATGCGATGATTCATTCCTCCCTGGCCAACAAGAACCACTGGATCGCCGAACGCGTCAACAAGCATATTGATTCCAGCTACCATACGGATTTGAAGGCCTCTGAGCTGGCCGCCCTGCTCAAAATAACGCCGAATTATTTCAGCATCCTGTTCAAACAAAATTTCGGCAAAGGGTTCGCGGAGTATCTGAATGAGGTACGCATCGAACGGGCCAAAGCAAGTCTGGTCGGAACCGACGAGCGGGTATTCGAGATCGCCGAGAAAGTCGGCTACAAGGAGTACAAATACTTCTGCTCGATCTTCAAATCGCATACCGGAATCACGCCGACACAGTACCGGAAGCTTGCCAAAACAGGTTCGTCAGCGGGAAAGGATTGAGCGCAGTACATGTCACACCCATCATTGACCAACATACGTTCCCTGGGCTTCATAAAAGCGTTCAACTTTTTCATCTACGGGGCGATCTCCGTCTACAGCACTTTTTTTCCGCTTTACTTGAAGGAAACCGGCATGTCCAACTTTACGGTTGGCCTGCTTCTCGCCGGAGGTCCGTTCATCTCCCTCCTCTCCAACCCCTTCTGGGGATATTGGAGCGACCGGCTGGAGAATGCCAGGCGCGTTCTGCTCATGCTGCTGATCGGCAATGCCGTGGTCATGCAGATCGTCTTTTCTCTGAACGCGGGTTATCTTATCTTTACGTTCATGCTGCTCTATTTTTTCTTCCAGAGCCCGTTGTTCTCGCAAAGCAACAGCCTCAATCTGGATGTGGCCGACAAGACAGGCCTTAAGTTCGGCAGCTTCCGTCTGTGGGGTTCCCTCGGGTGGGCCGTTATGGCGGTGGCGACAGGGCCGGTCATCGAGCGACTGGGCATTCATCAGCTGTGGATCGTGTACGGGGTGATGATGCTTATCTCCATCGCCCTGGCCTTGAAGCTGCCCCGCGGAGGCAAAACGGGCAGCCGGAAAGGGGCCCCGGTCGGTTATGGTCAAATATGGGCCAACAAACCATTTATCATGTTCCTTGTCATCGGCGTTCTCATTTCGATTCCAAACTCCATGAACAACACATTTGTTTCGATCTATATCTCCGATCTGGGAGGCAAAAATTCTCTGATCGGCTGGTCCGCTTTTCTGTCATCCATCTTCGAGATTCCGGTTTACCTGCTGTTCGACCGGTATTTGCGCAAAAGTCAACGAACGATGATTTTCTGTCTGGCCGTTGTCAGTCTGCTTTACGCGCTGCGCTGGTTTCTGATGTCGGTGGCGGAAACCCCTTATCAGATCATCTTCATTCAGGCCCTGCACTGTCTTACTTTTGCAGGTTATTATTATGTAGGCACGCAATTGACCGCCCTGCTCGTTCCGAAGGAATACCGGGCCTCGGGTCAAGCGGTATACGCCCTCAGCTGGGGAGGGCTGTCCGGGATCGTAGCGGGCGTCACCGGGGGCTGGATATTCCAGAATCTTGGCGCGCATGCGATGTACCGGATCAGCGCCGGGACGGCTTTACTAGGTGTAGCGGGTTTTGCTCTCATGTACATGTTTATCATGAAAACCAGCCGCAAGAACCTGGAGGCTCAGGGCTATAGCAGTGAAGGATGAAAGCTGAAAAAAAACCAGGCGGAGATTTATCTCCTTGAACTTTCCAGCGGAAGAATGTAAGATTATAACACTAGCATGAAACGGTGCGTTACTGGCGTAAACATGGATAACCATGAGGGAGCGCACCGACAAACAGCCGTACGCCTGGGCAAAGTACTTGATCCTCTTCAGATCGGGTGCTTTTTTGTTTTATACCAGACAAACGAAAGGCCGGTGTACAGGAATGAAGATGGCATTTATTTTATTTGACGGGATGACGACGCTGGATTTTAGCGGTTTTTACGAAGCTGTAACCTGGTTGGGCATTTTGGGAGTCAAAGAAGCGGTGTCGTGGGATTTTTGTTCGACGAAGGCGGAAATCACGGACGATCGGGGATTAACCATAAAAATCCCGCATGTCTATCCGGATTTCTCCGGATATGATCTGATTTTTATCCCCGGCGGATTTTCTACAAGGCAGCTTAGGCATGACCCCGATTTTGTCTCCTGGGTGAAAACTGCCCGCGATGTGGAGATAAAGGCGTCGGTTTGCACAGGCGCCCTGCTGCTTGGGGCGGCTGGCTTTCTGGAAGGTAAACGGGCTACGACGAACCCTTCTGCATACGACCTGCTTGCCCCTTATTGCTCTGAGGTCGTAAAGTCCCGCGTTGTCAGGGATGGCAATGTGTTCACGGGCGGCGGCGTCTCTGCATCTCTTGACCTTGGCTTGTTCCTCGTCGAATCATTAAGCACTCCGGAGGTCGCACGGCAGGTTCAAGAAAAAATGGATTATCCATATTATCGTCCCGGTCGGATGACTGAATAGCCGGAATAGCCGGAATATCCGCAGCGGCCATTGCTTTTGACCGCAAAATGCGGGAATATATCAAATATGCCCCCTGTTGGCAGCGTCTTCACGGCGGGCAAGATCTGACAGGAAAACAATCATTTTACTTAGGGAGGAAATTAACTTGCTGTACGAACTGCGTATCTATTCCGTTCATGCCGGGAAGATGGAAGCCATGAATGCCCGTTTCGCCAACCACACCCTTGGAATATTCAAGCGCCTTGGAATGAAGGTTTATGACTTCTGGGTCGATCAGGAAGGACACTCCAAGCTGTATTACATCATGGAATACAACGATATGGACGAGCGGAACCGCCAGTGGGATGTATTCGGCCAGGATCCGGAATGGCTGGAAGTGAAACAGAAGTCGGAAGCGGACGGGCCGATTGTCGAACAAGTGGAAAAAATCTTCATGCAGCGTGCGGGATATTTCCAGCGCTAAGCGGGGATGTTCCCTTGAACAACAAGAGAAACTGTGCATTTCTGCATGTGGTCAGGCCTTCGTGAAGCTGTTTCCCCTCCATCTGCCGCTCGCGTCTGGCGCACTTAAAAACAGCCTGTTGAGAAGGTTCCCAACAGGCTGTTTAGTTATATTATTTTCCATTAATAGCAGTTTGAGTCTGAAAGGGAGTCAGCGGAATTCCATCCGTATTAAATATAGAGCCGTCATCAGCCACATAGTTTAATTCGCTCGTATCTGTGCTAAAGAGCTTGAACTGTCCTGTTGAATCCTCATAGAGCTCTTCCTTTACCGGGAGTCCGGTATCCTGATCGAGAAACTCAATGAGCTGCATCCTTTAGGGCAGCCAGGACGGTCCCGACTATTTTTTTGTTTTTACCTGCTGCCTGAAATTTCATGTTTTTTTATCTCCGCTATTGGTTTTTGTAGGCAGGAATGCGCGAGTTCCAGCTTACATCTCCATTGTAGAAAAACAATTCTCATAAGTATCGGTAAATTGTAAATTAATTGCATACCCCCGGAAGTATGATCCTCACAACGGTTCCCTCATTCAGACGGCTATTAATCTCGATCCTTCCCTCGTGGAGCCTGACGATTTCCGCGCATATGGCAAGCCCCAACCCCGCGCTGTTGTTTGCCCGCGAGTAGGCTTTATCCACCATGAAAAAAGGCTCGAACACCTTCGGTATATCCTGTTCCGGTATGCCAATCCCCTCGTCCTCTACCTCTATTGCATAGTGGTCTTCCTCCGTCATGAGCCCTCTGAAATAAATGATGCCCCCGGCTCCTGAAGCTTTTATCGCATTGTCGATTAGGTTGGTGAAGAGGATTTTGATCAGGTCTTTTTCAATAAGCAGCTTTGCAGGCTCAACTGATAATGACAGTTCAATATTTGCCTGTTCCAGCTGTGGCTTTAGAATCTGCTCCGTCTCCTCAAAAATCGGCATTATCTCTTCCATGTCCATGACCTTCTTTTTATTTCCGATGAGAACCAGGTCCATAAGCTTGAACGACAGACTTTCAAGCCGTTTTCCTTCGCTGTAAATATAGTTTAAGGCCTTGTAAAAGACTTCTTCGTTATATTTAGTCGTTCTCAAGAAGTCTGCATAGCCTATGATCGAGGTAAGCGGCGTCTTCAATTCATGCGTCAGATAGTGAATAAAATGTTCCCTGTTTTTGGCGGCATCCTCCAGTTCCTCGACCTTTTCCTCTACGGCATCGGCCATCTGGTTAAAGTTCTCCGAGAGCAAGCCAATCTCATCATTCGATAAAACGCCGACACGGTGTGAATAGTGGCCGGAAGCTATCGTCTGCGCGGACTTTGTGAGCATGCGGACCGAGCGTGTGAGAAACCAAATCAGCACATAAAGGCCAACGGCCAAAATAACGGTAATGACAATGTTGATCTTTACAAAATTTCTGATCTGAGCCGTCTTATCCTGGTAAATGCCTGTAATATCCCGGATGTAGGCGAGCTTAAAATCGTCCCCGTTCAATTGGAGCCCGCTTGTGACGAATAAATAGCTCTTCTGGCCAACATCCCGGATGATATAGGTTCTGCTGGTGGAATCCCCTATCTCAAGCTCATTCCTCGGGCCGGCTACGATTTGGGCGAAATCGGTAAAAACCGTTTGATTATGTTCATCCCATACTTCAATGGACACGTTATCGGTGTCAAAAGACTTCAGATATTTTTGAGTGTTATTCTTAATAAAATCATCTGCATTGTTTTTTGCCGAATTTAACAGCTGATTCAAATTATTAATATACGACCAGTCCGTCTCGATCTGAGCGTGCAGAACATGCTGCTCCGACAAGCCTCTGTCGATTTCTCTCACCAGATTCTGATTGAAATTATGCTCGATAAGATAAAATGAAGAGGCGTTGAACAGCAGCTCAAACAGGAGGAAGGTGCCAAAAAAAACCTTCTGCCAGAGTCTCATGCATGAGCCTCCAGCCTGTAACCGTATTTGTAGACGGTTTTAATCTGCTCTTCCCAGCCGAGTTTTTTTCGAATCTTCTGGACATGAATGTCGACAGTCCGCGTCTCGCCCATGTAATCGTAGCCCCAGACAAGCTCAAGGATTTTCTCTCGGGACAGGGCTTTGTTCCGGTTGTTGATAAGAAGAAGGAACAGCTCGTATTCCTTCATTGTAAGTTCGATAACGGTGCCGTCTCGCTTTATCGTGCGCTCCTCCAGGTAGATGTCAAGGCCCTCGCATGTTATCTGATCTGCTTTGCTTCCATAACGGCGAAGCACGACTTCTATTCTGGCCAACAGCTCCATTGCTTCAAAGGGCTTTACAATGTAATCGTCCGCCCCCATCTTGAGTCCTCTTACTTTATCAGCAAGGCTGTTCCGCGCAGTCAGGAATATGACCGGAACTCCGCTGCGGCTGAACCGGGGCATCAGCTCGTAACCCTCCATGTCGGGAAGGGAGATGTCCAGTAAAATTAATTGCGGAGAAAAACCCGAGAGAACGCTTTGAGCATCTTGTCCGTTATAAGCTTGTTTGCACTCGTAGCCCGCAACCTCCAGATTCAGTTTAATAAGGTCGGAAATGGCCTGATCGTCTTCTATAATCAATATGTTCTCCAATATGCTGCGCCTCCGCTCTATCCGCTGAATATACACTCTAGTTGTTGCAGAAGTTTGTGAGAGTTGTAAAAAAGTCCGCAAAAAAATACACCCCATAGAATAGATGTCGAATGAACCGGAGAGTTATTCAACGTCTGTCCTATGAGGTGCATCTCAAATTACCTGGGCGGGTTATTGTAATGCCCTTTGCCTGCCGTTAGGAGACTGGGCTGATTCATCCAAGAAATACCCGTTGAATGAGCCAGATTCCGCCCAGCATGAACGCAAGCGACGAGCCTGCAATAACGGTCCGCCTTGAAAATTTCCATCGGTGCAGCATAATAAGCAGCGGCAGCAGAATGGCGACCAGCGTTACCTGAACGGCTTCAATGCCGAGGTTAAAGCTGATCAGATCCACAGCCAGTTGGCTTCGCGGAAGATCCATTTCCTTCAAAATATCGGCAAAGCCCATTCCATGGATTAATCCGAAGAAGAACGTCAGCACCCAGCGGTGACTGACCTGTTTACGGATAATATTATCTACCGCGACAAAGCAGATGCTAAGCGCAATCGCAGGCTCGACAATGCTTGGAGATACATTAATAATTCCCAATACCGTAAGCGTCAGCGTGATGCTGTGAGCAATCGTAAATGCAGTGATCATGGCCGCATATTGCTTGAACTTCTGCCTTGCGATGAGCAGTGAAAACAGGAATAGGAGATGATCGTATCCGGATAATATATGGTTGATCCCCAGTGTAAAGAATGAATACCAGCCTGACATGACTTCCGACGGGCTTGATTCCTCTTCCTGCGGCTTGTCCATTTGCCCGCTGCCGCTGTTTTGCTGGACCAGCGCATCCTGCTGCAGACCGGCATAGTCTTTCTCGGTCAGCTGCATGCTCCAATCCCGGTATTTGCCGGATAGAGCCGATGTGCTTTTTTGGCTGCCGTAGTTAATCGTAACTAAATTAACATAGTTGGTGACGGAATCGTTCACGTACAGATTATCTGTCAAGGAAATGGGCTCGGATGCGGTTGCGGGCGGAAAGACAACCTTCAGGATCGCATTGGCGGCACTCCCTTTTTGTTCCATATCAAAGCTTTCTATTTGGGTCCAATCTTTGATTTCATTGTTAATTTGCAGCTTTAAATTTTCCTTGAACAATGCCGTAAGCCCATCTTTAATTGCAGCAAATTCTTCCTCTTCAAGCTTGCCGTTCTTATTCGTATCCCCGCCGGCCAGCTCGATCACAGACAGCTCATCCAGCGCATAGGTCATTTCGATATTCGATTTGGTCAAATTCAACGTCGTGTAGCCGGCGCTGTATGCGTGGGCATCCACCTGGCGTTCAATGGGTATCAGAAGAAGGGCCAACACGGCCACAATGCAAATGGAAAATCGCACAGCGGTGTTTATACGGAACATTGTATATCCTCCCTGTAAAGATAACAGGACGCCGTTCATAAGAACGGCATCCTTGTTAACCTATTACGATAAGACGCTTATTTGCTCAAAAGATTAAAGATGACTTGAGCGGCTTCACCGCGTGTAGTGATTCCAGCAGGCTGGAATACGCCTTCTTCGCGTCCGCCAACCAGGCCGAGCGCCGCTGCTTCTTTAATATAAGCGGCTGCCCATGACGAGAATTTAGCTTGATCCTTAAAGCTGATGCTTCCGTCTACCGACGGTTTGCCATGCAGCTTCTCGTATCCGCGCATAAGCATCGTTACCATTTCCTCACGCGTAATTTTTGCGTTGGCTCCGAATTGCGTTGCGCTCGTTCCTTGAACGATTCCCGCTTTCACGGCTGCGGCAACTGCATCCGCATACCAGTCTCCGCTTTTCACGTCTGTGAATTTCACAGTGCTTTGTTCTGTAAGCTCCAAGGCTCTTACCAGCATCGCTGTGAACTCGGCGCGTGTCACGCTGCGTTGAGGTTCAAACGTCGTGCCGCTCGTACCGTTGAGAATTTGTTTCGATACCAGGTCATTAATTGCTGCTGCTGCCCAATATCCGGCAGGAACGTCTTTAAATTGATTCGTCGTGCTACCATTGCCGCCAGTTGAAGGCGTTCCGGTTGAAGGTGTTCCAGTCGACGGTGTATCAGTCGACGGTGTATCAGTCGACGGTGTATCAGTCGACGGTGTATCAGTCGACGGTGTTCCGGTCGATGGCGTATCTGTCGATGGTGTTCCTGTTGATGGTGTTCCTGTTGATGGTGTTCCTGTTGATGGTGTTCCGGTTGATGGTGTTCCGGTTGACGGTGTACCTGTCGATGGTGTTCCGGTCGAACCGAATACAGTGATCTTGCTTGTTGCTTTGAAGCTGCCATCAGCCGTCGTTACTGTGATTGTAGCCGTTCCTGATGCTTTGGCAGTCACTTTACCATTTGAATCTACAGTAGCAACCGAAGTGCTGCTTGATGTCCAGCTCACCGCTTTGTTCGCTGCATCCTCGGGTTTTACAGTTGCAGTCAGTTGAGCCGAAGCCCCTTCCTGCAAATCAAGAGCAGTTTTGTCCAGTTCAACTCCGGTTGCCGGAACGGTGGTGGCTTCAGCCGTTACTTTAACCGCGCTTGTTGCTTCAAAACCGCCGTTTGTTGTCGTTACCTTGATCGTGGCTGTTCCTGCCGATACTGCCGTTACTTTACCCGTCGAATCTACCGCGGCAACCGATGCGTTGCTTGTGCTCCAGCTCACCGATTTGTTCGTAGCGTTCGTTGGTTGTACCGTTGCGGTCAGGTTTGCTGTGTCACCTTCCGTTAAATTAAGTGTGGTTTTATCCAGCACAACTCCGGTTACCGGAACGGTCGTAGTTCCAGCGGTTACTGTCACCGCGCTTGTTGCTTCGAAACTGCCATTCGTTGTCGTTACCTTAATCGTG
>NZ_JBWDNU010000023.1:0-50958 GCF_056269365.1 Paenibacillus sp. JT22N12
TAAGACGGAATTCTTAGCGAATGCACAAAGATTGAAGGCGGAATATGCTGCCCTTGATCCGTACACAGCCATCGCGAATGTCGTCGCCGAGTTAGAAGCCAAATAATATTATCCTTGTCAACCTATATTGATGACCGGGGAGATAAGGGAGAATAATGAAGGGAATTATTCTCGCAGGCGGGACAGGATCCAAAGACAAGATCGGCTGTATCTAGCAAGCTATAATACCTTATATTTATGCTCCTTTTTTCCTGAAAAACTCACCTTAACTAAATCTTAATATTTAAATTCAGAAGTACGTGCAAGTCAGAGAAAACAAGAGAATCGAGTCGGGGAGGGACAACACTGGGTTAAATATAAAACGCAATATTTGTAATACTAAGAAGATCGTTATTTGACATGGTAAAAATCTTTTTATAGCATAGTAAGGCGTTACGATAGACATCTTAGAATCGACTTGGAGGATAGTTGAAAAATGGCTCGAATTTTATTTAGCAACACGCCGATTCACGGCCATGTGAGCGCGAATTTGCTGCTTGCCAAAAAGTTAGTGGAACGAGGCCACGAAGTTGTGTGGTATACAGGCAAACGGTTTAAGGAAACCGTCGAAGCCGTCGGGGCAAGACACGTAGTTATGGGATTCGATTATGATGATCGAAAGCTAGAAGAGGAATTTCCCGAGCGTCGTAATCATGAAGGCTTGGACAAACTCAAATTCGACTTAAGAAATATTTTCATGGCGCCGACTCCCGTTTATTACGAGGAAGTGTCGCGTATTCTGGAGTCGTTTCCCGCGGAGGTTATAGTTTGTGATCCTTCATGTTTTTTCATTTTACCGATGATCGAATCCGGTGAACATAAAGGCTTGAAATATGCTGTTACCGGTTTTACCGGATTGACAGTGTCGAGCGTGGATACTCCGCCGTTCGGCCCTGGGATTCCCGTCACCCCCGGCGTGGATGAACGCGCTCGGAATATCGATTTGAACAATCAAATCCAAAACGTCATGTTTGCTGATTTGCGGGAGTATTTTAATAAACTGCTAGCCGATCACGGCCTGGCTCAAATTGATGGCTACATTACGGATGCGCCGACCAAGTTAAGCGATCTTTACCTTCAATTTACGGTTCCATCCTTTGAATACCCGCGTTCCGATATGCCGAAAAGCGTTCGTTTTGTTGGACCAATGTTGTCCAAAAACGCGAGTTCAAGCACTCAGAAGCTTCCTGACTGGTGGGAGGAGTTGGACGGCGATCGCCCAGTCATCCATGTGACGCAAGGAACTCTGGACATCAGTGATTTTAATCGGCTTGTCGTACCTACGATTCGAGCTTTTGCCGAAGAGGATGTGCTTGTCGTAGCTTCGTTAGGCGGACGACCTCAGTCCGCCCTTTCTATAGATCTTCCAGCCAATGCGCGGGTTGCCGAGTTTTTGCCATACGATCAATTCCTTCCGAAGGTTGATATTATGGTCACTAACGGCGGATATGGCGGCGTACAATATGCACTATCTCACGGCATACCGTTGGTCGTGGCTGGCGATACGGAAGATAAGCCTGAGATTGGCCAACGTGTATCCTGATCTGGCGTAGGAATTAACCTGCAGACCGGTAACCCGTCAGCCGAACAGGTCCATCAAGCGGTTCAGGAAATGCTTTCGAACGGTAAATACCGAGCGCGCGCGCAAGAACTTCAGGCGGAGTTCGCGAATTATGACGGACCGGTCAACGCGGCTAGCTTATTGGAACAGCTGATTGAAACGGGTAACATTTAATATTCAAAACCAACAAAGCTGGCGTATAGCCAGTATGCTGCGTATTGTGGCAGTGATTTTACGGTAGCAATTCGAACTCGAGAAAATCCTTTTTGAAGACTATACTATAATGCAGCAAAATGCTATTTATGAAACAGGCATCGATGCGAAGACACTTGGAGGATAAGAAGATGAAAACTAGTTTTAAAAAGAAGGCGGCATCGTTGATGGTGGCCGCTGTCGTCACAGCCTGTCTGCCGGCAGTCGTATCTGCAAGCGGAGGGGAACTCACGATCTCTATTAATGGAACGAAATTGGTATCGTCCGCCAATCATGTTGCAGACGGCAGGGTCTACGTCGATCTAAAGAACTTCTCTGCTTTCACTGGATTTACTTTCTCCTATGACAACCAAAAGCATTCCGCAATCATAAATGGAAATGAAGTCAAGGCGGTGGAAACGAAGGGCACACCGACGGTGGCTATTAAAGACCTAGCGAATGCGGTAGGCGCGAACAGTCTCTCCTGGAGCGGAAAAACCAAAACGGCGCAGCTTTCCTTCGCATCCAAACTGGTCATATATGGGGATACTGTTTCCGAATTGGCAGGTTGCGTGCTGCAGAACCGCTTCACCGTTGGTGACGGCATCGTCTTCCGCATGAAAGCATTTAACCCGGTTACGGGCAAGCTGGCCGAAGATGCGAAACTGCAAGTTCATCTCGCTACGGGCGAAGTGCTTGACATGCAGTTGGGGCTGCACCCGCCGGGCGTGCCGGACGGCGAGAAATTTTGGACCGTGAATTACAAAGTAACGGATAAAACGCCGAAGGGAACTCTCGGCTACTACATTACCGCGCAATCGGCTTCCATGAAAGGCGAATACAAGCCGTTCCAAGTTATGCCTTCACTCATTACAATCGTCGACACCGTGCCTGCCGCAACGGGAGCCTCGACCAAATAAAGCACAGCTATGAACAACAGATGAAAGAGGTTAAATTCATTGCATCCAATGATACGAATGGTCAAACCATACACGATCCTAAGTTCGCTACTTTTGCTTTCTTCCGTCTTTTTCGTGTCGCCTGCTTCGGCAGAAAAGAAAGTGGCGTCCGTTACGCCGACCGTTATGATCGAGGAAAACAACAGCACAGTAGGGGCTATCGTTCATTTCTCGTCCAAGGGTCTGGAACCAAACATGCCGGTCAAGCTGCAGTGGGAAACAGAGCATGGCAGTTATGACATTCAAGGTATTTATAGCTTAATCGGCCCATCCTACAAGCCAGATGAGTATACGATGACGATGGGCACGACCGACAGTACGGGTAACTGGGATGGAAGCTTTGTCGTGCCGAAAGGCTTTGGAGGCGACCATACGATTTACGTAAGACAGAACAACAAAAAAGTCACCCAATCGAATGTGTTCATTGCTCCGACCTTCCGTTTGTTCCCGGAGTCCGGACCTGTCGGCTCGGAAATCACGGTGCAGGCTGAGGGTATCAGCTATGCGACCATGGAGAGCAACTGGCAGTTGTCCTACGACAACAAGATGACAGGGCTGATCTCCGCCGTGTCCACAGACGGGAGCGCGACCGCGAAAATAAGAGCTGCAGGTCCCCCAGGTAAGCATTCGATCACGATCTGGCATGGTTACTTAGGTATGCCGTATTTGAATTATACGGAAGCGCCGAATTCCTATCTGCCAGTGCCAAACTTTACGTTTACCGTTACGGATGAAGCGCCGATCGTCCGTAACGAAGTAGAAGCGCAGCCGATAGCCGCTGGTGGGGGCGTGCAAATGCCGCCTCCAGTGAACAAGCAAGGCGTCAACGCGACGCTGAGCCGAACCAGTGGTCAAGTTGGGGATTCGGTGACGCTTAAGGCAAGCGGACTGCCTGCAGGCAAGCAAGCAGATGTGGTCTGGCATACAATGGAAGGCAGCCGGATTACGGGCGAGGGCTTCGCAGAGAAGTTTAGGACGCTCGGTACGGTTCGCACGGACGCTAGCGGCAGTTTGAGCTATGACTTTCCGATCCCGGACGATCTTGGAGGCGTGCCGCACCGGATTGAACTGAAGATTGGAGGCGTAACGTATGCGGAGGCATACTTGTCGATTACGCCATCGATCGCTCAAATTACGCCATCTTCCGGGCCGGCAGGGACCGAGATCACAATCCAGATCAAAGGCGTTGGCTGGACGGAATACGACAACGCGTATTACCTGGATTACGATAATGCCTATCTGGGGTACATGTGCGGGTTCAACAGCCAGGGCACCGTAACGTTCACGGTCACGGCTACTGGCGAGCCCGGTTATCATATCCTCGATCTGTATCCGGGCATTTACCGGGGCAAGCAGGCCAATCCGGACGTGTACGTTGCGCCGCAATTGACCTACGGTGCAGACCATCCGGGTTCGGCTATACCAGCTATTCGAATGGGCTTCACACTTACCGAGTAGAAGTTGGCTATTCGGGAATCGGGAATACTAATACTCGTTCTTTGAGGAAGCTTAGGAGAGTAACAACGTTCAACGTTTTGGGATCAAGTTCTGGCCGTTCGCAGATCATAATGGCCAGAATTTGGTCTTATTTATCAATTGGAGTCTGGAATCGAAACGGGCCAAGACATTAGCAGCGATATTCTGACTTAAATATAACTAAATTCTTAAGTTAATTATTAATTTTCTAATATCCACTTGATTGAATTGATTGATTTTCACTTAGATTTACTTGTCTCTGCCATCATTTGAAATTGAGGAGGACATCATGAAAGGCATAATTCTAGCGGGGGGTACGGGATCTCGCTTATTTCCGCTTACGAAAGTAACGAACAAGCACTTACTGCCGGTGGGCAAATATCCGATGATCTTCCATTCCATCGTCAAATTGAAGGAAGCGGACATTCAAGATATTCTTGTCGTCACAGGGAAAGACCATATGGGGGATGTCGTACCTGCTGGGCAGCGGTGGGGATTTCGGCGTATCGCTTACCTATAAAGTACAAGATGAAGCCGGCGGAATCGCGCAAGCACTCGGTCTGGCGCAAACGTTCGTCAACGGCGACCAGATGGTGGTCATTCTAGGGGACAACGTGTTCGAGGACAGTATCGCGCCTTATGTCAATAGCTTTCGTTCAAAAGGGAGGGGAGCCAAGGTCCTGATCCAAGAAGTCAGTGATCCACAGCGGTACGGGGTGCTGGAACTCGCAGGAGATAAAATCCTATCCATTGAGGAAAAACCACGTGCTCCGAAGAGTCGTTATGCTGTAACGGGCATCTATATGTACGACAGCAAGGTGTTCGACGTTATTCGTACTTTGGAACCTTCAGGTCGGGGAGAGTTGGAAATTACGGACGTCAATAACGCTTATATTCGCACGAACGAGTTATCATTTGACGTGCTTCAAGGCTGGTGGACGGACGCAGGGACGCATGCTTCGTTAAGCAAGGCGAATGAACTCGCAAAAGATATATTGTTCGGAGATGAATTCGGTAAGTTGAAAATCTAGGACGAGCGGAATACATTATAGTGCTTTCCTCTACAGAAGAAACCAACAATAGACCAAAACAGAAAAGTGGTGGTGCAAGTTATTATACTTGCACCACCACTTTTCTGTTAATTCCATGTCCTCCGCTTGCGCTGAATCATCAGAGATGTCCATTGCGCTTATGCTGCATCAGGTAGTGAACCACGATCTACATCTGTGCCAGAGGTAATGCTTGATAAATTTGCCTGTACGGCACCGTCGATTGTAAATGGTAATGACGTAGTTTTTGTTCCATCAGCTGAAATAACTTTAAGACTATTATCTGTTGTAATAACTTCAGTTGAAGCAACAGCATTTCCACTACCATCTATAACTGAAATAGTTTGAACACCATTTAGGGATATTAACTCGCCTAAAACATCTCCAACCGTAGTTCCAACTTTAATGTCAATTGCACTGCCTGAAACAGAGTTAATATGTGTGCTTGTATATGCAATATCTACGGCTGTGTCAGAGACAATGCTTGGGTAAACATATGACTGTGATAAATTTGCCTCTACGGAACTATCAAAATTGGAATTGCCCTTTGCATTAGGATACATAGTTGCAGTTTGTGTTTTATAATTTTTATTGAAAGTTTTAACACCTATGTTGCTAAAATTATAACTTGAGGTACCTCTAACCTGTATAGCACTGCCAATTAACCCGCCTTGTAAAATATCTAAGTTGCTTAAATTAACGTCAGTTCCATTATCAATAACAATAGCAAATCTATCATTTCTTAATGCGTCTTCATATTTTATGGAACTGTCTTGAATCGTTACATTATCTACATATTTCATAAGAATACCATATGCAGGGAACAAACTAGCATTTGCATATGATGATGTTCTATAGTTACCTCCATTTTTAGCTTCAGCTATAACTTTTGTAGTGTTTGATAAAACTGGCATAGAAGCAGTTTTGGCAGGATTAAAGGAAGCAGTAAGATCAAGGTTTTTAAATGTTATATTGCTGACTGGATAAGTTTCTCCATCTACAATAGTTCCAACTGAACCAACGTCAACTTGGCCTGCAGATCCAGTGCTTGGAAATCGTTTGTATCCTTGAATAACAATTGGGAACGCTCCATCTCCTCCTGCGTTCTTTGATAAAACAGCCCCATCGACCGTTACATTTGAAATAGAACCAGGTCTTCTTATTCCAAGAGGTAGTCTTGATGTTTGAAGACTTCCATCTTCATCAAACCCAGCGCCTTCAAAACGCGGAGACACGCCAAAAGCAATTCCACCAGATGTGTT
The DNA here is from genome assembly GCF_056269365.1 of Paenibacillus sp. JT22N12. Taxonomy (NCBI): domain Bacteria; kingdom Bacillati; phylum Bacillota; class Bacilli; order Caryophanales; family Paenibacillaceae; genus Paenibacillus; species Paenibacillus sp. JT22N12. Next base: position 6,539 of record NZ_JBWDNU010000023.1, read on the forward strand.
TTCTAAATTTAAATCTGAAAAGATTACGTTACTTACGTTTGAACCGTCGTTAACCCATATGGCAACACCAGTTTTGTTAGCATTTGTTGTAAGAGATAAATTTTTTGCTGTTATATTTTCAATATCCCCAACTGTTTCTGAGCCTAATTGGAATACATTTCCACCGGCTATGTCACCAGCAACAATTTTTTCAATATCTATATTAGAAACGTGTCTAACAAATCCTAAAGAAAAATCGCTTCCTAATTTTGCTACGTCATTACTAGACTTCAAAGTTGTAACGTTATAAGCAGATGCGTCGTTATTTTGCATAAAGTTGAATGTATCTCTTTGACGACCAGAAGTAGAGTTAGGCAATAACATATTTTGAACTCTAATGTTATCACAGCCAGTTGAGTTGATAGAGAACCAGCCACCTTGTTCAAAGGTTAAAACGTTATCCTCATCTGTTCCTCCAATAACTATATTTTTAGATAATTTTAACGAAATAGTTTTAGTTCCTTCACCAGGAACATAAGGACTACTATAGCCAGTATATAAATTCATATTTCCATAAAATTTAGCTGAATTTCCAAGAATCTTAATATTTTCTACACGAACGCCCCACATAAGAGCGTCTTCCCAATAGCCATGACCGTCATCTTGCCCCAATGCGAAAGGATAATTTAAACTATCTTCTCTTGAGTCGATATTGTCTAAAGCTATAAGTTGAGAGTTTTTGTCAAAATATAAATATACGTTGCTTCTTAAATGTATACTATTAGAGGCAAAATTTGAGTTTCCTTTGAAGTAAACCGTTCCGCCGCCATTTTTGCTTGCTGCAACAATTGCTGCATTTATAGCAGCAGAATTATCTGTTCCGGTATATCTAATAATGTCACCAGCGCTATCTGTTACTGTTGCGTCAGCAACAGCTCCAAAATTCGTAACGTCATATATACCTGAATAATAGCTTACCATGTTTGAACTTCCATCTGATGTTACAAGTTTAAAGTAATAGTTTGTATCTGGTAAAAGGTTAGTAAGTATTGCTTGTTGTGAATTTAAAACTGCTCCTGTATTAACCCAAGTTAATCCTTTGTCTAAGCTTGCATAAACACTGGCTTTTTTATTAATTGAATCCGCTTCTAGAACAACAGTTGTTGGTGTGTTATATGAAACATCATCAGCTTTTCTAACAAAATTTGTTACGTTAGAAGTTACATTGAAGTTTGTAGTTCCTGTTTCAGTATAATCCACTTCGCGAGGTGTTCCTGAATAAGCTTTGCCGCTAAAAGTTGCACTGAAAGTTCCGCCTTGTCTTGGAATTTTTTTGTTTTTCAAAACAAGAATAACATCAACACCATTGTAAGCGCTAAAATCTGTATTCTTTATAGAGACAGTTTTTCCACCATTAGTTATTTCCACTTTTGTTCGTATATCTTCATTAGAATCTATATCTCTAACCCAGTTTCTTCCTGAATGGTTATAGTCTTTTGCAGAAGCTATAGCAGCATCATTTAATTGTACGAAGCCACGACCAATTAAATCGAAAGAATCTGTAGATGAAGCTTTTATTCCATCTGGTAAATTAAATGTTAACGTTCCGTATAAATATTTTCTTTCTGGTGTGGTTCTATTAATAGAATATTCTAATATTATATCTTGAGTTTGACCTACTGTATATTGTTGCAAGTTTGCTTTTAAAGTGGATATATGTATTGTAAACTTTTTGGACGTTCCATCTTCAGCAACAACAGTTAATATATCATTATTAACTATTTCATCAGATAACCTTTTTTCTGATCCCGAATTATCTGTAACAGAATAATTTTGAATAGAATTGTCTGTTGAGTCAATTTCAGCAAGCAATTGTTCAACATTGTACTGAGGTATCATATAAATAGAGCTATTAGCGTTGTCGATGCTTGATATGTGAATGGCGTTATGTAGCACTTTAAGATCCGTGTTAGAAGAATTTGCTGGTTTAAAAGCAATTTTATCTAAAGAACTTTTAGACTTACTAATTTTCAACGTGTACGATTTAGCCTTATCAACTGTAGGTAAATTAGTTATAGAATATGCTGTTCCATCTGTGCCTTTTAGTAAACTGATTTTAGCATTAGACAAATTTATATTTTTAGTTCCATCATTTATAGAAATATAATCTGGAACACTACCGGTTGTAATATTTAATTTATCTTTTGCTGAAGATGTCTTAAACGAAAATGTGTCTGACACTCTTACGTTAGACGAAAATCCCAAAGGAGTTATTCTCTTAGACTTCCCTAAAGTTAAACTATTAGACTCTGCCCATGCACTGTAAGTCAAACTAAACAACATTATTAGAGCAATAATAGTGGATACAAGCCATTTACCTTGATTTTTCATTCTTTTAACCTCCTAATTTTCATTTTTATAGAATAGTTCAGTTTTGTTTGATGAATGATAACAGGAAGTAAATAAAAAGTAAATTATCCCTTTTCATCAATAATTGAGCACAAACACCTAGTTTATTTTTTCAAAATTTACAATGCTATGGACTAATGGAACTGTATTTTTGATAATATTCAAAATTGTAATTTAGGGTAATTTGTAATGCTCCCATTGTCAAGACACGAATTTCAATAAATTAAGTTAATGTCCTCCTTTGTTTGAAGTGGGTAATTCGGTCATCCGATTACGATGCTGCTGCTAATACATGTTGAGAGTAAATGTCATCAGGATTTACATTGTCCAGCGATTAATGAGGGCGGTCTGTATTATAAAATTCTACATACTGTGAAATGCATGTAGCATATATAGTAGACAACCGTCAATGAAGACCCTAATAATGAACATATCGAGGAGGTGTTCTCATGGGTGAACAACGGCAGCATTACAATGAAGAATTTAAACAAAAAACCGTCCAATTTATACAAGAACAGACCAAGTTGGTGGCGGACATTGCTCAGGAACTGAACATCCCCGCGAATACCTTACACAAATGGATGGCGAAGTATCGGCAGTTTGAAAGCGAACCGTTAGCCAGTAGCGAGAAAGTCCGTCAACTGGAGCAGCTCTTGCGAGAGAAAGAACAGGAACTCCAAGAAAAAGATCGCCGGATTGTGGATGTGGAATGTTTGACATTGTTCAAGCAGTAAATGAGGAAAGACTCCCGGTTTCCGCACTTAAGGATGCATGCCTTGATCTCATGGTTAACAGGCCTCAAATGACGTGCACGGGGCGCAGTTCCTCCATTATTTCGCAGTTCTCTCGCTGACTTGGCATTTCTCCCTTACTAGATTTGGATACTGCTTTTTTAAGTAATCTACCTGTGCCTTCAAATCTCGTTCCCTTCAGTGGATTCGGCGATTCGGCTTGCTGCCTTTCCGCTCATCGAATGGCCCTCCGTTTTTCCATTTCTTCACCCAGACCTTCAGCTGGGAACAGTTACGAATGCCTTTTCGTTTAGCTACCACCTTGTAACTCGATGAGCCTTCTGCATATGCTCGGACCGTCTTTAATTTATACGTCTGAATGTTTATCCTAGCCATGAAAATATCCCCTCCAAGTTCCACTCGAACCTCCATGATAACATGAAGGTTTTTTTGAGCGTCTACTTGAAGGGGATAATACCATGTGACGGTTTTTCTTTTGGTAGGGCGTGACGTGATTTACCAACGAAAGTGCCTTTTACCACCCAACGTGTCGGTTATGTCGATCGTCATATTGCGGATGCTCAACCGTCCGGGCTTGTAACCCTGGCCTTGATCGTCAACGAAATCGGCTAACGGCATGCTGGATTTGCCGGCAGGCATCACATGTGCTTCATAGGTGTACTTGTCGTCAATAGTGATTTTCGCATCGAACCATACAAACCCGGTTTCGTTTTGGACAATCAGATGCCCATTCGTAACGGAAAAGTCGGCAATCGGAATCGAGCTTTTTGGAGCGGGGACACATCCCGTCATTAAAAAAGCAAGAAAAACGATTAGCAAGCATGATGAAATGTTTCTCCTCGTTGGTTTTCTTATGCAATTCATCAGATTTGTCCGCATCATCCTCGTTCCTTTCAATTTGATTCAACAGACAAGGCAAGGTCAAAGAACAGATTAGGCGAGGAGGGGTGGCTCCGGTGCACTTCAACGGCAATAACATTGGTCCCCTTCACAAGCTTGTCCAAATGGGTGCTTAGATCAATTCTTCGATAGAAGGTAAATTCATTCGGAAACGCGAGCGAGGATTCGGTTAAGATCCCGGTTAGAATTGCGTCCCGCGATACTTCCTGGCCGTTCAGATAAACGGCGTAACCATCCTCATAGGCGATATTCAAATATAAGTCGGACAACTCCCTCGGATCGCTGTCCAATTCAAACGTCTTGCGAAAATAATAAGTCGGGGACTTCACGGCCTCCAGGTTTGTTTGCACATAAGCCTGCCGCTCCTTGTTATTCGTATTTCCCAAAGGAGCCCTGCCGTTCCTCCAGTCGGAATCGTCGTATTCCGGACTGCGCCAATCGTAAGCAGGCAGTGGAACGATTTCCGTATGGTAGGTTTCAATGATCGGACCCTCACCCACCAAATCCACCCCTTCCGGTGGCAGGGCGAATTTGATATCCTCGCCGCCCGGATGGTAGCTCCATAAGGATTGAATGCCCACGAGCGGAATTTCCTGCTTTTCTTTCAACATAGCCAGATTCTCCGCATCCTGTTCCAGTTGATCCAGCACTTGTCCCTGTTTATTCTCGGCCTTAATGGACAACACGTTATCATTCGCTTCCATTACCGTAATGAAAGGCGTTTCCTTCAGCCTGGACAAATCCCATACTCCCCAGCCCTCATATTCAGCGGGCAGATAATCGGAAGGCTTTTGTGTAACGGCTAAATCAAGGACGTAGACGGAATCGCGGATGAACACCGCGCTGATTCCCGCGTCTCTGAACGCGTTCCACACCTCGGGAAGCTTCGGATCTTTGCTCAGCCAGGCAAAGGCGAACGTTTGCTTATTTGTGTCAACCGTCTTTCGGAGCCATTCCAACTGGCCGTCTCCCTCATCGGATAACCGATCGGCGTTGAGAAAGAATAATCTGGCGTTTCCCTGACTGACCTCATAGACAGATTTCCCGAAACCTTGAAGAGTCCCGGCAGGCAAATGAGGATAAGCCTCGTTGAAAAGCTGTTCCGTCGTAGAACCGTCATATATGGGATAAAGCTGAAACGTTTGCGCTTCCGGTTGGCTCTGCAGCAACTGATGGGACGCGGCAAAATACGATATGTCCCGGAATTGTTTGATCCACTCCCCGATTTCCCCTTCCTGCTCACTGAAATAACCGAATCGAAACGACATGGACGACTGGGCGGATGACTTGAATCCTTCCATTGGCACCTTTGTCCAATAGAAGGAACAAAACAGAAAACCAAAGAACACAAGCAGCAACAAAGAAAGTTTATATTTGTATAGGATCGACGACATGATTAACCCTCTCCTCCCGGTAAAGTGTTCGGAAGGTTAGGCCACCACAGGATGGTGTGGTAAACTGTCGGCCAGAGGATGATCAGATTGGCAATAAAGGCAACGGCAAATCCGATCGTCCACGGTTTCAGATTGACCTCTTTCCGTCCGATCGTCCAGTGTAATATAGTCCATGTGGCCAACCAGACGAGCAGTCCTGCCGTTTCTTTGCCGGTATAGGGACCGATGCCCCACCAATGGGGGATCCAGGAGCCCAACTTCAGTAAAATCTGATTAGCTCTGATCGGATCGTAATAGCTCCATAAGTGACTGACCGTTGTCGCTGCGATACCGAGCCATACCGAAAGCAGAACGGCAGCGATTTCGCCTGTTTTTCGTTGCTTGACTTCTTTCACGACTTTTTTCTCCCCCATATCAACCATGTTGAAAATCACACCATTCTCAGTTTCGTCAAGCCAATTCCACACACAAATCCGATCAGCAAGCAGATCCAGAATAGCGTGATCAATAAAGCGATGATCCCGCCAGCTACCGAGCCCGGTACGAGAGCATGGCGAAACCGGCGCAATAAAACGGCCGCCGCAATTCCCAGAGGGAGCGGGTACAGTGAAACGAATTCTTTATATTCCATCACAACCAAATGCACCTCGGGGCTATGGTACATCAGCCACTGCTGGGGACCATCCGGCCCCCGGTATGCGATGTAGAGCCAGTTGCCAAACACGATCGTAAGCAGAACCATAAGATTTGTGAGCCAGAGCACCCATTCCAGGGTGGCCGCGGCCCCTTTCTTGCCTCGCAGCATGGGATAGGTCAGATGAATCGTTTGGCAGCTCATGATGACGGTTATGGTCGCGCCTAAACCGTGCAGGACGGCCGTCAGCTTATGGTTGCTGAATCCAATGACATTGAACAAAGGGATTGATAAAAAAAGGAGAGCGGCTACACTCGCTTGCGTAATCGCAAAATCTCTTGCAGTGAACAATGATTTCATCGGCTGTCCATCTCTTTCTTTCGGGATCTACTTAATTTTGTTCGATTGATATGACATCATAACGATAAACTATAGAGAAGAATTGTTATAAGAATGTTATGGCGAGATTAAGAAATTGTGTATAAATTAACGAGCTTAATAATATCTTAAAATTTTTTTAGATGTTTATTCAGTATAATTTGCTTTGGTAGTTTGGTTCCGGGAATACCTGTTAAATCGCATACTATTTCGTTGTACATAGCAGATCAGTCGAGATGGTAGTGGTTTGCCGGGGCGGTGAAAGGAGGAAAAAAGACTTTTTCGTTTCGGCTTTATCGGCTTTAAATGAAAGAGACAGCGTGGTGCGGTTTCCCGTAATTCAGACTCAATGAATGAGAAGGGGAGAAAAAGATGAAAGCTAAGTTAAAAGCGAAGTGGAAAGGTTTAACATTGGTTCTTGGTGTGTGTACAATTCTTTTCACCATTGGTATTTTCAACGTGTCGGCTGAAAGCAACATCATTAAAGGGCCGTATCTACTGTATGAGGGCTCCAACACCTCAATGAGCGTCCTTTGGCAGACGAGCGATGAGCAATCGAATGTTATCAAATGGGGTACCGACCCCTCTTTTTCGATGGGGCAAGAGACCGTCGCCTCCGAAACGTATAATTCGATGGGGCAAGAGACCGTCACCTCCGCAACGTATAATTCGATGGGGCAAGAGACCGTCGGAACGTACGGTTCCGACCACCAGCACAAGTTCACCATCACCGGGCTGAAGCCGGGAACTAAGTACTACTATGAGGTGGACGGTCAGGTTGGTTCTTTCATCACCGCGCCTGCGGATAATGCGACATCCGTGAAGTTCCTCTCCTACGGCGACAGCCGTACCCAACCAGCTTATCAGGATCAGGTAGCTGCCCTGGCACGTCAGGCTTATGCCGCTGACCCAGCCTACCAGACGCTTCTCCTGAACAGCGGGGATATTGCTTCAAGCGATTCCGAGAGCAACTGGACCGCTCAATACTTTGTTCCCGGGTCCACCTACCCGGACCTGCACACTCTCCAGACAGAGGTTCCTATGATGGGAGCAAGAGGCAACCATGAAGGAGTAGGCTCGATCTTCGAAAAATACTATCCCTATCCGTACGTGGCTGACTTTTACTGGTCCTTCGATTACGGTCCGGTCCACGTCTCAGTAGTGGACGAGTATGCCGACTTTAAACCCGGCTCGGCTCAATACAACTGGCTGGTCAACGACCTTGCTTCCTCTACCAAACCGTGGAAGATTGTGATGGGCCATCAGCCGGCATGGGGTGCCGGTACTCATGAGAACAATACCGATGTCCAGAATTACATCCATCCTCTCCTAAAGCAGTTTGGGGTACCGTTGTATCTTAACGGACACAACCATAACTATGCCCGTGCGGAAGTGGACGGGATCGAGTACCTCACCTCCGGCGGTGGTGGCGCTCCGTCGTATGATGTGGACCCTACCTGGCCGAACATCGTAACCGCGGATAAGTCGTACTTCTTAACCGAGTTCGATATTGAAGGGGATAAAATGAACGTTACCTCCCGTCGGATAGACGGTACGGTAATTGAGACCATAACGGTTAACAACACTCAGATTCAACTGGATATTTCCAAGTTGACCATGACTGCAGACAAAGATACTTTGCAAACGGCTTCTCCTGAAAGCAAAATTAAGCTCAGTCTGTCGGCTGTTGACAGCCATAATGCCAATGTGGATCTTGCTGGTGCCATAGTAAAATATTACACGGATAAGCCAGACAAACTTTCCATTGCGGCGGACGGAACAGTGTCACTGAAGAACAAACCTGTATTTAATGAAGCTGCTCAGGTTTGGGCTGAGATCTATGACGGTAGCAAGTTGGTTACCAGTAATAAAGTGACAATAAATATCCAAAATCCGGATGGGCTGGCAGAAGCAACATTAACATCGGATCGCGTTTCGTTGTCCGGCGACGCTACGGCTAAGCTAAGCTTATCGGCGAAAGACAATTTGGGAGCGGACATGGATCTTTCTTCGGCTACCGTCACATACAAGCCAAGCCTGGATGATATCTTGTCCATTTCTGATGACGGCATTGTAACTGTGAAAAATACGCCGCTTCGCACTACGGCCGTAACCATTCAGGCAGCAGTTACCGCCCAAGGAATAACAGTCGATAGTAATAAGGTATCCATCATTGTTGGCCCTTCATCGGACGAAGATTCCCATATGCTCGTAGCGCCAATCAAAGGCCAATACGACGATACGGAAGAACTTGCAGATGGATCGTTGGATTTGGAGAGTTCCGACCTGGAAATTGTAACGGAAGAATCCAACCAACAGATATTACTCAGATTTGCAGATCTGGCTATTCCTCAAGGGGCTAAGATTCTTGACGCATATATTCAGTTTTCCGTTGACGAGCCCGATAAGAACGTTGATCCGTTTGATGTGAATATTTTTGCGGAGGACGTTCCAAACTCAGAACTGCAAAATCCGCCTAATGTTTCATCACGTATTAAGACGAATGATTTTGTAAACTGGAAGGATGCGCCGGCGTGGACAGTAGAACATGAAGCCGGTCCAGCCCAGCAAACGCCTAACGTTGCATCCTTGGTTCAGGAAATCGTAAATAAGGATGGATGGAATGAAGGGAATACATTGGGCTTCATTCTAACAGGTCAAGGTACTAGAACTGCCGAGTCCTTTGAAGGCGCAGGCGACAATGCAGACCAAATTCCACAACTCCATGTCATCTACGCAAATTCTGAATCAGTTCCGACGGATCCGGGTAACGGCGGCGAGACGCCGACGAATCCGGGTAACGGCGGCGAGACGCCGACGAATCCAGGTAACGGCGGCGAGACGCCGACGAATCCAGGTAACGGCGGCGAGACGCCGACGAATCCAGGTAACGGCGGCGAGACGCCGACGAACCCAGATAACGGCGGCGAGACGCCGACGAATCCAGGTAACGGCGGCGAGACGCCGACGAACCCAGGTAACGGCGGCGAGACGCCGACGAACCCAGGTAACGGAGGCGAGACGCCGACGAATCCAGGTAACGGCGGCGAGACGCCGACGAATCCAGGTAACGGCGGCGAGACGCCGACGAATCCAGGTAACGGCGGCTCACCTGTAATTCCGGCTAATCCGTTCAAGGACGTTGACTCGCATTACGATTGGGCGAAGGACGCGATCGCGGTGCTGGCCGATCAAGGCATCATCAACGGGATGTCAGCCACGACCTTTGAGCCGGGCAAACGCATTACGCGCGCGGACTTCATGGAAATGCTCGTCCGCATGCTGGATCTGAAGGCGGACGTCACGTCCAACTTCAACGACGTGAGCACGAACGACTACTATTATAAAGCGCTTGGCATCGTCAAAGCGCTCGGCATCGCGAACGGCACGGGCAACAACAAGTTCAATCCGCGCGATTTCATTTCGCGTCAGGACATGATGGTGCTCATAAGCCGGGCGATGGACGTAACCGGTAAGCTGGACCTGAGCGGTGCACCGGCGAATTTGAATGGCTTCAAGGACAAGGTGTCGATCGCGCCTTACGCGATCGACGCCACGGCTGAAATGGTGAAAGCGGGCATTGTTCAAGGCAGCGATTCGACGCTGAACCCGAAGGGTCAGGCGACAAGGGCGGAAACCGCACAAATGATTTACCATCTCTACCTGATGCTGCAGAAGAACGGCAACCTCTAAGCCAACGCATTTCGCATAAAGCGCGGGGCCCAATTACTCTTGCCATATTAGGTGAATTACTTTCGGCCCCAATTAATACAGTTTTATCTGCTTATAGCATCAAAATAGTGGACTCAAGAGAGACAACCGGTATCAGTACTGATGGTGCCGAGGAGCGTCTGATCGGTGGCATCATGTAAATAGCAGCTCAGACTGCGCTGGGATGCGTTTGTTCAAAACAGGGTTAAACAGGCGGCCGCAGGGTGTTCCCCGCGGCCGCTCCATAATTTAAAGAAGAAACGAGGGCATCGTCATGCCTTTGCAATGGCTTAGAAAACTAGCTTCTTTGATCCTGATCGTTTTAATATTTTTCGGAGGTAGCCACGTCTTCGCTCATGACATGTATCTGGGAGGGTCGAAATGGGCCATTGGCAATGATCGCATTCTGTCCACGATTGAGCTTGACCCTGCCTTATTTCAGCAAATAAGAGGGATCGAGGGACTTGGTTATGACCTTGACAATCTCACTGATGAGCAGCTCTATGAAATGGCAACCGATATCATCCAACCTTACATCAACGAAAAGTTGTCAGTTTCCGTCAATGACCGCTCTTACCCGATAAAGGTAGAGAAAATAGAGAGAGAAGGAACATTTTGGAAAATATGGCTTAGGATGAGTGATGTAAGCTTAAACTGGCAAGAAAACAAGGTGAAGATTGATTACCGTCTTTTATTTGAAGAGACTAAGAATCAGCATGTGAATCTTGGCTATATCTATTTTACCGATGCCGATGATGATTCGGTGCAGGAGGTCTTTAATTATACCCAACCAGATTTACAGTATACATTCGACTCCCGCAATACCGTATGGAAATTCTCTGATAAAACCGCAGCTTTATTGTCGGAAATATCTACTTTCTTATTACTTGGAATTAAACATATCCTAACCGGATATGCCGGATATGAGCATATAGCATTCTTGGTTGCTTTAATTGTGATCGGTTTATCCACCAGGGAAGCCTTGAAGATTTTCGCTTCCTTTACTGTGTCGTACAGCATCACTTTGCTGCTGGCGGCAATGCAGGTTGTCACTCTGAACTCCAGGTATGTCGAAAGCGTGATCGCTTTCTCCATCTGTTATATCGCGCTGGAAAACCTGTTGGCAAAACAGGTCAATTACCGATGGCTGCTCACATTTATATTCGGATTGGCTCATGGATTCGGCTTTGCCAGCGATCTTCAGGAGTTCAACGCAGGTAAATCGAATCTTGTTCACTCGGTGGTCTCGTTTAATGTCGGCGTGGAATTGGGGCAGTTGATTATCTTTTTAATTATGTTGCCCCTTCTGTATCTGATAAGGAAAAAGTTCCCTATGAGAAGAGTAACTGCTGTAGCATCCGTAGCCATTTTTATTGCTGGTTTCATCTGGTTCGTCGATCGGGTGTTCAGCTTACACCTGGTACCGTTCTAAGAAAAACAGGAAGAGAGAAATACATGAAGAAAAATAAATCACCCTATTTTTTTGTTTCCATCATGATTGCTTTTATTGTCTTCGTTACGAGTTCTGGCACCAGCATGGCTCAAGGCAGTTCTGCAGACCTTGAACAGGAATACAACATGAAAGCGAACCAATTCTTTGACGACAAAAATTATGAGCAGGCGGCTTTAGTTTTGGAAGAACTTCTGGCAAAGAATCCGAATCTGAATAATGAAACGGTCTACAGGCAATTGACCCATTTCTATGAAGATTACCTTTTTAATTTTGAAAAAGCGTTGTTCTTTTATAAAAAGTATCTTGACCAATTCCCTGAGGGGAAATTTGCGAGTGCCTTCCGGGACAGGGTTGCTTATCTAAATGAACGACGTTCTGAATGGCAAGCCTTGCAAAATTTTAGAAAAATCCAGTTAGAAGAAGGCAATGTTCCCCTTAAAGAAAGCCTGGATCAAGTAGAAACCATTCTTTCAAAGAATGAGAACGAATTAATTGCGCCCGAAATGCATATCTATTTGGCCAATAAATATTTTGAAACAAACGAATATCAAAAGGCGAGAGGGCATGTGGAAAAATACATAAACAGCAAGGCCAGCATGTCAAGTACAGACAAAGCCCTGGCCCTGCAGTTGTATTCCGACATTCTCGTTAAGCAACATCATTTGGGCAAGGCTATCCGGGCCCTGGACCAGTCAATAGCGCTGGGAAATCCGGGAGAAAGCTTTAATTCAGCAGTAAAAAAAAGCAATATTATAAACCACAGGAACATGTTGTATGGATTCATGTTTTGTCTTTTGTATTATATATCGGTTGTAATATTGCTAATTCCCATAAAATTCTCGCGGCATTTCAATTTACAAAAGTATGCCGGGCGACTTGCCACACCTTTAATACTTCTTGCCCTAATTTCACTAGGTCCTGTCTTGATCTTAAACATAATTGAAGAGCCGGAAGTCGACCTGCGGTTTTTCTTTGGCCTGTTGGGCTTATCCATCCTCTCTTTTATGATAATAAAGCTTCTTGCCCCGCTGTCATTGAAAACAGGCAGATTGGTTTATATTTTGATGAGTTGTTTGCATATGGGTTCCGCTTCTTTCATGGCTTATTATATGACTGTTTACAGTGGGAGAAAGATAATAATGAACACTGTAATAGAGGCTGACATAGATCCCATGGCTTCCTTATTCATGATATTAATTTGGAGTTCGGTCGCTGCAGCCTTTTTGATAAATATCATTTATGGTTTTATTTTTTCAAAAAAGGAGCAGACCGCTGATGTATGATTATAGCTGCCTTGAACGGAATGGAACATTATTATATATATTCATTTAGTCGTCCAACTGTCCCGTGATATAGAGCCACAGATACGAATTCGCTTGTGCTACGCGTTCTGGTTCGTGTAGAAACTGGAATTTTGTTTCGTCGCGCTCAGGATGTATCACTTCAACAGTGAAGATCTCAGATGCGCTCCCCAGGAATACCTTGGCAAGTTTGACGTCTATTCGTTCTATGCAAGTTGCCGATTGAGTGGTTGGTCCGACTGGATCGCGCTTTAACAGATTACGTTATCTGGCTATCTAACAGGTCTGATAAGACATAATATTTGGGAGGATTCACACGATGATTTCTGCATTTATCTCGTTTTTCAGACTAGGAATGGAACATATTTTAACAGGTTATGACCACTTATTGTTTTTATTTTCTCTGTTAATTGCAAGGCAAACGATTAAACAATATGCAGCGGTTATTACTGCATTTACCATAGCTCACTGCTTAACTTTATCATTAACTGTTCTCAACATTATTGACGTACCATCTAGTATCGTCGAACCAGCAATTGCCCTTAGCATTTGCTATGTTGCTATTGAAAATATTTTCAAAAAAGAAGTAAAGAAGCGCTGGATGATTACATTTGTATTTGGTTTGATTCACGGAATGGGGTTTGCCGACTTATTAAAAGGTATGAATTTGCCAAAAATCAACTTAGCTTTTAATATATTTAGTTTCAATTTAGGTATAGAAGTTGCTCAGCTTGGGATTCTTGCAATATTGTTACCTCTTCTCTTCTTTATTCAGAAATGGAAATACTCTGTGAGAGTAGTCAATATATGTTCCACAATAGCTTTTGTATTAGGTGGCTTGTGGTTAACCGAAAGAATATTCTTTTAATAATTTAATTTAATAACTGAACTTCCGGCGCGACCAAGCTTAGGATGTGAAACTTAGCAGGTGAAAAATCCTGCTATGAAAAACCAAGCCAGGCGACCAACAGCGGACGTTAAGAGTAGTCAGTTAGGTAGTAGGATTGAAAGTGATAGAGCCTCGAAAAGAGTAAAATGGAGAGGTCGATCCTGAAAGTTTAGAACAAATGCGGTCGGTTACAAATAAGATTGTCAAAAGGGTCTTCTTCATATATGAATACCTCCTTGGGATACCTTACTTTTCCTAAATAGTGGCTCTTAAGCCCCTAAATTGGATTTGAGCGTAGTCTACTTAACGTTGTAAACTAGAAGCAGAGCCGATGGAGGGGCTCTTAAGAGTAAGGAATTTGAAAAAGGGCTAAAAATCTCTAAAGAACAAGCGATTTCAAAGGCCAAAGATTCTTTTGATATTCTTAAACAATATCTTGAACATCTCAAATCCTCTCCTGAGTTATTAATGTCACATCCCTTCCTTAATCGGCCCCTTCTTACATATAGCCAGGTAAATAACGAGACGACTGCTCTAAATCTTATGATGGCAATGTTTAGAGAGGTCCATTTTCAAATCATTTATGCTGCCAAAATAAGAAAAGGGCAGCTAATTTGGAATTACGATTAACAAAGCACTTGACGGATTCCGTTAAGCTAAAACCAGCTAATAGCTTGTCAAGATTTTTCTCTTAAGTTTTAGAAGCAAAAGCACTATACTGAAAAATGGGCATGCTTAAGAGCCCTCCTTATGAGTGTTGGGTTAAAATAGCATAGATCCAGTGAAGGAGCTTGTTTATACAGGCAACAACGGCGACTCGGTATGGTTTTCCTTCTACACGCTTCATATCGTAGTATTCACGAAGCTTTTTATTCCGGGAATTCTTTAACCCACATATGACCGCAAGATACAGGCTATGCCTCAGCTGCTTGGAACCACGTTTCGTGATGCGATTGGTGGTGGCGGTAAACTTCCCTGACGAAAAGACACTAGGGTCTACGCCTGCAAAGGCAACTACTTTCTTGGCGTGATTACACCGGTTAATCTCCCCGATTTCGGACAAAACCGTTGCCGCGATTTTGCCGCCGATCCCGGGTATTGACTGGATCATTCTAAATTCCTCAACTTCTTTAGCGAGAGCATCGATCTTATTTTCAAGGTGGGATAGATGCTCTTGGCATTGAAGGAGGAGGTTGATGTATAACCCAATGTTAACTAGATGGCTGCTGTAGGCTGTCTCCTGGAAAGGGTTATTCACCGCTGCTTTTAGAATGGTCTTGGCCTTTTCGCTAGCAAACTATTGCAATCGAAGTGTCGGAAGCCGAAGCTAAGAAACTGCGTGAAGACGCCGGCTATTCATCCGAAGGGGTGAGCGGAGGAGTCATTGTCGAGTTCAAAGAGAAGAGTTCCTGTTTGCAAGGAAAGAAATGAACAACATATTTATGCCGCTTCAATGATCATACGCATATCGTAACTCATTGCGCTAACGGGTACGTCAATGAGGAGCTTGCCGCGCGGTAGCTCCTTTTTCGTTTGTTAAAGTAACGGGTACGATAGCACACTACAATTATGAGGCAGCCGACCACTGTCTCTTTTCAGCTGACTGGCAGGAGAATGGGCAACTATACGAAAGTTACATTGAAGAAAATAAAAATAGGAATGGTATCATTGATGAACCTCGTAATCACGGCGCCGGATTGGGGCTTACCATTTGCTCCGAAATCGTCCGGCTTCATGGAGAGCTGAACATTCAAAGCCGCTCGAACGAAGGAACGGTTATCCGGATCTTCCTTCCCGGATTATACAACTAATTTACAACTTGCCGATAGTTATGAAATATGGCGTTTTTATAATGAAATTGCAGGTTGGAACTGCGCATTCCAAATGCAAATCACAAATCCGGAGGTAAAAACATGAAACTTCTCGAAGCGGTCAAAAGCAAAAAAATAACTGGAACGGTCCTGGCGTCGGCGCTCGTCATCGGAAGCCTCGGCACCATTACTGCATTCGCGGCAAACGGAAGCGACGCGATTCCGAAAAATACGGTCATGACGGTGTCTGCACCAACTGACGCGTCGGTTGCATCATCGGACAAAGCCCAGGGAACGATCGAATACGGTAAGGCCACTTATTCGAGAACCGACGGCAGCCAGAACTTTACATTGGAACATTGGTATAATCCGCAAACGAAGGAATTCAGAACGGATGTAGGGGATTATTCAGCCGATCATCAGCTTCTGGGCTATAAAAGCACCTACTTTCTCAACGGCCGCAACGACATGGTTGTGATTCAACGGGACCAAAACGGCGATCCCGTAAGCGGAAAGATTCTCAAGAGAGCGGATGATTCGCAGCCATTCGCACCATTGGATAAAAAAAATCTCGATTTTAGCGCCGTAAAGGAAAATTACAAAGCAAGCTATTGGACTTCTGTCGGAACCGAGCAAACGCCCGATGGGAAGACCCTGAATAAGATCATGGAAAGCTATAAGTCCTATATTGATGACAACACGCAGGCCAATATGCAGTACATCGTGTACCTCGACCAGAAATCCGGCTTTCCGGTCAAGGAAGAGCTTTATGAGGATTCTACCGGTACATTCAAGCTCTTTAGCACCGATACGGACGAATACCAATACGTTTCGGATGACGGATCCATCTTCAATACAGACGGAGTAACGCTTACCCCTGTCAAGACTTCCGCCGATGTTTATGCAAAATAAAATGTTCACCAAATTTTGAGCTTAATCCGAAGATCTAAAATAGCCCTCACTAGAGAAGTAAAAGGATCCGCCGCGGTGGATCCTTTTACTTCTGCACAAAATATATGATTTTACACATATGTACACCCCCCCCCACAGGGGAGGGGCACAATTGGATTGTCCTAACTTACTACATGAAAAAAATCGATCTTTGATCTAGACCGACGACCAGTCATTAAGCAAACGGGCAAGATAGCACAATGCTGAAGGGCAGGATGGTTCCAAATATGGTAATATGAGGTTAATTGTGAATGGAGGGCCAAATTATGTTGAAATCTAGGTTTGGGATTCTTTTCATCGTATATATGATTGCACTAGTTGGTTGCTCTAAAGATAATAATGTCAAAAAAAATGAATATAGTTTGCAAGATGTTATAGTAGCTATTGAATCACAGAATTTAAAATTGGCATCATTTGGGATGACAGGTACATTACCAACGTTGGATAGAATTATTCCAGAAGTGAACTCGATTGAAGGCGAAGCAACAGTAGATCATACTGATCCTGAGTTTATTTATTTCTATATTTTTAGTACTGAAGCAGCTCGTAAATCCGGAGTCAAAGAATTTAATAAGCAGATGCAAGATGCCAAATTCACAACGTATCCTTTTTTATATGAGAAAGGAAATATACTCAATATTTATTGGGCTAAATCAAAAGAAAAGCCACTTTTTAATGAACCGATTAAATCAGCAATTGAAAAACTCTAAAGGTCAACTGACTGTCAAGTGAAATTGCGATTAGCCGTTCAACTAACGGGTACGATAGTGAGGAGTGCCACGGCAGTTACTCCTCTTTTTTATTGAAGTAATGGGGCAGATTATTAGAATCATGTTCGTGATGTTCTTAGTGGTGACTCCAATTGTCCCTTTATTACCCCAACGACCGAAGGCTACGCTCCATTACACTTTGAATGAAAGACTTCAATTCGTCTATGAATAACTTTGCTGCCTGTCCCATAAATTTATCCGTCCGATAAATAATGCAGATATCTTGACTAGGTGTAGGATTGAGCAGTGTTACCGCTGAGATGTTATCGCGATTCAAATAATCAAGCAGCATTCGTGGTAGTATTGAGGCTCCTAACCCTTGTTCGACTAAGGATAGAAGCGTCGATAACGTAGAGGTTAGAATTGGAGTGTCTATTGAAATTCCTTTTTCTTGGCAACAAGAAAGGATGACCTTCGTAATCTGATGCTCCGGCCCGAACATCACCATCTTCAGCGGCTGCAATTGTTCGAAGGGGATTGCCTTTGACTTCGCAATGGGGTGATCCGATTGGATGGCTAAAGCAAACTCCTCATGGAACAAAGGGATGATCGAAATTCGGGCATCCGGATTCGTAGGAAGTGTGGTAACTCCAAGATCTCTTGTGCCGTCGATAACCTGTTCATACACCTCCATGGTCTCCGTAACACGGATTGAGAGCTTGGGATATGTAAGGTGGAAGTTGACCAACAGCGCATCAAATAGCAAGTCCCCATCGCCTGGGAGTATGCCTATGTCCAGGTTGCCGCCTTCCATTCGCTTAAGATCCGTTATCGCTCCTTTAATATAGTCGATGCGTTCGAAGATGATATGACATTCCTTCAATAAGATCTTACCCGCATCCGTTAACGCGATCCGTTTGCCAATGCGATCGAATACAGGAAGCCCGAGCTCGTTCTCCAAAAACTTGATCTGCTGACTCAGATTCGATTGTGTGGTGCAGAGGTTTTCGGCTGCCCTTGAAAAATGCATCTCCTTACATACGGCAGAAAAATATTCAAGCTGTCTAAGTTCCATTTCTCAGGCTCCTTCCTATAAGTTAAGCGATATCCCTTCATTAATTATAATGGCATTATAATGGCTTTTTCAATTATTACTAAAACTGATCAATTGCATCGGAATCTCGTGATTGCTGCTTTGCGGAGGGAAGTATACACTTTGGATGTGAGAGCGAAACATATAACAATTTTATCGGGAGGTGTTTCGATTTTGGCACAATCGATCATTAACATGGGAAAAGTTCTTCGTCAGATCGTTATCGATCAGCTTCAAGGCGTTCCAGAGGCTCAATTCGAGATTCAGCCAGATGGCTTCAATAATGCAATTCGCTGGAATGTCGGTCATTTATTGGATGGATAAGTATTCTACCCTAAGCTTCGGCTCCCCGTCGGCCATACCGGACTCGTATGATAGCTGTTTAACTCTGGAACAAAGCCCTTGGAATGGACGTTTGCTCCTTCATCGATCGATGGAAGAGTTGGGCCAGATGTTAATGACACAGCTTTCCCGCCTATTTGAGCTGACACCTGAAATGCTTGGCGAGTTGTCTAACTTCGCTTTGATTTAAGAAGCCATTCACCTTAGAACGATATCGAGCCAGCTAAAGGTCCTGTCGCGCTATGAAAAGCAAGAGTCCTTTTTCATGGCGTCTCATCAATCAGACAATTATTCTTTAAGTCTGAAACCGAGTTATCCTCTTTTTCAAAACACCTAAGTTAGAAAATATAGACAAACAAACTCAATATCTGCAGCGACCAATAAACCATAATGAGGAGGATTCTTTCATGGAGAAATCCGTAGGCTCATTCCCATCCCGGACTTGCGAAGTGTTTGATGCTTTTAGGCGGGCTTTTGAAACAGGGCATACAGTCGATTTTCTAAAGAAGGTTACAGATGGTTTTCATTTTTTCGTTCCGCTCCCGCTAGAGGGGTGGAATCACGAGCAGCAAGGCAAAGAACGGTTCGAGGAATTGATCAGGTTCGAGCGCTCAGTATTGCAGGTACAGCTGACTCCACTCTTCGTGCTTGAGAATGAGGACAACGGGATGGTGGTATTTCGAGCGGAAGGTTCGTTGAATGGGCGGCCTTATCGCAATGAGCTTGCAGTCGTCTTCGAGTTCGAGGCAGAGCGGATACGCTCATTCCGCGAATATGTAGGTATGCCGTTAAAAAACTACGAGACCCCATAATAGATACTACCATGAACGGAAATCGTATGCTTCTAAAAAGCCGCGGAAAGATGGAGGAGATAGTCATTGAGCTAATGGGTACGATAGTGCAGAGACCAGGAACAGATCGCCGCGGCAGGAAACTGTTCCTTTTTCGTTGTAGTAACGGGCAGGTTTGTGTGGTCGCAGTGTAGAACATAAATATCAAATAACTATTTGAGGTGTGAAAATGGATAGCGAAGTTACAGCGGTTGGATTTTTGGAAATGCTTCAACAGGGACAACGGTCATTCTCAAAGCTTTGTGTTGAAGACGGGGAGCTAACTGAAGTTGATTTTTCAAACCTTAACTTTGAGGAGTGCCTATTCTCGGTAAATTTTACTGGTTCGAGTTTTGAAAACACGAGGTTTATCAAATCAAATCTAAAAGGATGTATTTTTTCTAATTGTATTTTTAACAATGCGGTATTAGTTGGTAACTTACTAGATGGCACAGACTTTTCGGGAGCGAAGGTAGATGGAATCACTTTTATTGACAACACCTTTCATTCCATAGTAGTTACAGAGTCACATCTTGCTGAAATGATACTTTAAATTAAGGGAGAAACGAATGACAATAAACAAAAAGAGTTCTAGAAGAATATCGGTCAGAGATGACAATTATATATGGATTGTTTCCCCAGGAAGCGGATATATCATCATGATAGCCGAACATGAAATCACTAGAGGGATGCGCCTTGAGGTTTATGTTGAATCAGATATTGACAGCGCTTGGGTAAACTTCCCTAATACAGAACATCTGAATATGAAAATTGTTAGACCTAGTGACGTTGAATATTTTATTTGTCAGGCGCTCGATCAAGGGTGGACTGTAGTTTTTGATTTTGACGGTAAGTTTCTGAAGAGAAGATTACGCTAACTGGGTACGATAGCTTAATAAAGACATTTGATGAAGGAGCTGCCGGGAAAGCTCCTTTTTGCTTTTTCTTTGATACAGCTATTACGAACAAATTTACTTTTCTAGCTATGCAAAAAGGGGTCGCGAAATCTCACGAACCCTTTTTTGTAAAGGATAAGGTGACTGCACCCGTTCCCTAAATTTAATTCTTGAGATACTTGATCCGTGTTCGAAGGGCATAGACATGTACATAAAATTTAGACATTTTGTGCATATATACTGCTGGGCATTGAGCTAACTGGCATTATAGTTGAAAATGTAAAGTCCGTATCAGAGCAAACGCTATTGACAAATAAACTACTACGTGTTACTTTATAGCAGTAGTAAGTAACACTCCATACCAGTGATACAGAATAGCAAGGGGTGATTGTGCTGGAAAATCTAACGGAAATGCTCAAAGGGGCGCTTGAGGGCTGTGTCCTTGAAATTATAAGCCGCAAAGAAACCTACGGCTACGAAATAACGCGGCGGCTGAACGCCCTCGGCTTTACAGATGTTGTGGAGGGAACGGTGTACACCATCCTGATCCGGCTTGAAAAAAACAAGCTGGTGGAGATCACCAAGAAGCCCTCCGATATGGGACCGCCGCGAAAGTTCTTCGCGATCAACGACGCGGGACGTGAGGAGTTGCGTAGGTTCTGGGAAAAATGGGAGTTCGTATCATCAAAAATTGACGAGTTAAAGGAGAAAAAATCATGAATTTTTGGGAAAAGATCACTGGCAGCGACATGACTAAAGAATTGAAATCTTTTGAATCGCGAGTCAAAAAGCTGCCGGCTGATTATCAAGCGGCATGGGGAGAAGTTTGGGCCAACATTTGGCACTACTCAGATTTCTCCGGTCGCAACCTCATGCCAATTCTTGACGGTGTGCTTGGTCTGCTCGAAGAAACGGCGGCGGACGGTCAGAGTGTCCAAGAGGTTTTGGGTGACGATATCAAAGGCTTCTGTTCAGCGCTGGCCGGCGAAGAAGGGGCAAAGTCTTTTCGCGACAAGTGGCGCGAGCAACTCAACAATAATATCGCTAAAAAATTAGGAAAATAGGAGGGTAAAATGATGAGTATACGAGATATCATCGAAGGCAAAAAAGAGTGGCGAGCGCACATGGCGCGTGTCAAGGCGCTCCCGCAAGATTATCAAATTGTTTATAAAGAAATTCAAAAATATCTCTTTAAGGTCGGCCCTGTTGAGCTAACAAACGGGACGGGTTTGCTCTCGGGGATTATCGATCTTTTTGAAGAGGGCGCGGCCTTGGGGAAAGGCGTGCTCGAAGTGACGAGCAGTGACGTAGTGGCTTTCTGCGACGATCTAATCAAAGATTCAAAAACTTACGCTGACATCTATCAAGAATCTGTTGACCAAGAAGGTAATAAGACTATGAAAAAGGTGATGGATAAAAAAAAGTAAAAGGGGGATATCGGGATGGAAAAAGCAATTAAAGTAAAAGGTCTGCGAAAGTCTTTCAAGGACACAGAAGTCTTAAAGGGCGTGGATTTTGAAGTGAAGCGAGGTGAGATTTTCGCCCTGCTTGGCTCCAACGGCGCGGGCAAGACGACGATTGTCAGAATCCTCACCACGCTGCTCAAACAGGACGGAGGCACCGCCACCGTAAACGGATTTGACGTCGCGTCAAAACCCGACCATGTGCGGCATGCGATCAGTCTGACCGGGCAATTTGCCGCCGTGGACGAGATATTGACCGGACGGGAAAATCTGATCATGATCGCCAAGCTGCGACACCTTAAAAATCCGCGTCATGTCGCGGATGATTTACTGAATCGCTTCGGCTTGAACGATGCCGCCGACCGCAAGGCGTCTACGTATTCGGGCGGTATGCGCCGTAGGCTCGACATTGCCATGAGCCTGATCGGAAAACCACAGCTCATTTTCCTCGACGAGCCGACCACAGGCCTTGACCCCGAGGCACGCATTGAGGCTTGGAGGATTGTCAAGGAGCTTGCCGACGGTGGCACAACGGTATTCCTGACCACTCAGTATTTGGATGAGGCTGAACAACTGGCCGATCGAATTTCCATTTTGCATGAAGGCAGGATTATTGCCAATGGCACGCTTGAGGAACTGAAAAAGCTGTTCCCGCCCGCAAAGGTGGAGTATGTTGAAAAACAGCCGACATTGGAAGAGATATTCCTCTCCATCGTCGGCAAAAAGGAGGCGAAGTAATGGAGACGGCAAAAAATCATTTCTTCA
Organism: Paenibacillus sp. JT22N12; assembly: GCF_056269365.1. Lineage (NCBI taxonomy): Bacteria > Bacillati > Bacillota > Bacilli > Caryophanales > Paenibacillaceae > Paenibacillus > Paenibacillus sp. JT22N12. The sequence continues at coordinate 29,200 of NZ_JBWDNU010000023.1, forward strand.
GCGATATTAGCGTGATGCTCGGGCGTTCCATGCGCCATATTTTCCGCAGTATGGACACCATCATCACGGTCTGCATCACACCGATTGCAATGATGCTGCTGTTCGTCTATGTGCTTGGCGGCGCCATTCAAACCGGTACGGATAACTATGTGAACTACCTGCTGCCCGGTATCCTGCTGATTGCAATTGCAAGCGGGATATCCTATACGGCTTACCGCCTGTTTTTGGATAAGCAGCGGGGCATCATTGAGCGGTTTCACACCATGCCGATTGCGCGTTCCTCTGTGCTGTGGGGGCATGTGCTGACCTCGCTGGTATCCAATGCCATCTCGGTTGTCGTCATCATTCTCGTAGCGCTCGTTATGGGCTTTCATTCATCCGCCGGGATCCTGTCATGGCTTGCAGTAGCTGGCATACTCGCGCTGTTTACGCTGGCCTTAACTTGGGTCGCGGCGATTGCCGGGCTGACCGCAAAAACGGTGGAAGGCGCAAGCGCCTTTTCCTACCCGATTATCTTCCTGCCGTTTATCAGCTCGGCGTTTGTACCGACCGAGTCGATGCCGAAGGTCGTTCGCGCCTTTGCCGAAAACCAGCCGGTGACCTCAATCGTGGAAGCCATTCGTGCACTGCTGTCAGGTCAGCCGGTGGGCAATGAGATATGGGTCGCTCTTGCGTGGTGCGTCGGGATTTTGCTTGTGGCCTACTACTTTGCGATGAGGGCGTTTAAAAAGCGGGTGTGAATAATTCAAGAAGGAAGCTGCAGGACATATCTCGATTCTAATCACCCCATACAGGAGGTGAGTCATCATGTGATTGCCAATAGTTATTCTCTTTGCTGCATCGAACACACCTTTTTTGACAAAGGGTTTTCCAGCATGAATAACGAATTAGTAGTTGAAAACCATAGGGCTGATAGAAAAGGAAGAGAGGGAAACCAAATGCAAAAGATTACAACAGAAGATTTTAGTTCGTTAGAAAATATGAGGGATGTTGTTGGCTTCTCCGAAACAGGACTGCGCAGAATGAGAGACGTGCTGGCACGGCATGTCGAGTCCGGGAAGATTCCTGGGCTTGTCGCTCTGGTCAGCCGGGGCGGCCAGACGCATGTCGAAGCGATCGGCACGATGCGCCATGATGGTGGCACGCCGATGCGCCGGGACACAATCTTCCGTATGGCGTCAACGTCCAAGCCAGTCGCGGTCGCGGCGGCGATGATCCTGCTCGACGAGTGCCGGCTGCGGCTGGATGACCTGGTAGAGCAATGGCTGCCTGAACTTGCCAATCGGCAGGTGCTGAAACAACCTGACAGTCCGCTAGACGATACTGTGCCAGCACGGCGGCCAATTACCGTACGGGATCTGCTAACCTCCACGTTCGGGCTCGGTTTGGATTTTACGGCGCTGGGCACTCCGATCATGAACGCGATCCTCGAGAAGAATCTCGCGCTCAATGTACCGCCGATGCCCGATCCGGATGAGTGGATTCGCCGCATTGGCTCGCTTCCGCTGCAGTACCAGCCCGGAGAACGCTGGCAATACAACGTCAGCAACGATCTACTCGGCGTGCTCGTTTCTAGAGTCACGGGCCAGTCGTATGGAACGTTCCTACGCGAACGTATCCTCGATCCGCTGGGCATGAAAGACACTGGATTCTATGTGCCCGAAAACAAGATCGACCGGCTGCCGCCCCTCTACGCCCCCGATCCGCAAACCAGAGAGTTCATCGTGTGGGACGAAGCCAAGGGAGGACTCCATAGCCAGCCTCCGGCGTTCGAGAGCGGCGGTGGCGGACTTTCCTCCACCGTCGACGACTATCACGCCTACTTCCGGATGCTGCTGAACAAAGGGATGCACGGGAGCAAACGGATCTTGTCCCGGGCCGCCGTCGAGCTAATGACCACCAACCGCCTAACGCCCGAGCAACAAGCCGTCCGAAACGAAATGGCCACCAACAACGTCCATATATCATTCGGCCAAGGGCAGCACGGTGGCTGGGGCATGGGGATGGCAGTGCGCACCTACCGCGGCGACTACGCGCCCATCGGCCAGTTCGGCTGGGACGGCGGAAGCGGCACCTCGACCTACGCCGACCCGGAAAATCAGCTCATCGGAATCCTGATCACCCAGGTCGGGATGACCACTCCAGATTCAGCGCGGGTTATCCACGACTTCTGGACCACGGTCTATCAGGCAATCGAAGACTAACACCGAGCCCGCACCTGGTACGCCCGCCCTCAACCCACGATACCCAACGGTCAGTCCCCCTGGCGGCCGATTGGAAGCAAAAGTTGCCTTTGGTACTTTGCTTAGACCCCAGATTTAAAATTGGCGATTGATCCAGATGAGTTCATTTATAACAATAAATGGAGTGGTATGTTCCATTGCTTGATATGTTGTTTTTAAATTAGATACAAAGCTAAAATATAACCGTATGATTTCTTCCATTCCTGTGTAAAAACAGACCGATATCTATTTCAAATTGGTCTGTTTTCGTTTATTGGTTAAATTAGGTTCGTGACGCCCCTTCACTATGTAAAAAATGCTCTGCGATAGCGATCGGGTATTTCAGACGTTTATAGCACAAGTTACATATGATGGGCTATAGCAGCCTTATCATAGATAGCCTTTTCTGTGTAATTCGCCTGATTTCTAAATATAATGATACCAGTAAAATTTTGACTTGTCTTTGGCCCTTCATTACGCTAACGGGTACGATAGCATAATGGATGCGACAGTAGAAGACGGGAGGAAACAGGGATGAAAACTTATCAAGTTGCGGTTGCCCGCATGATCGACGCGCCGCTCGAGGCAGTCTATAGAGTCGTTACTGACATGAATGTGCACCTCGGTATCCTGCCCAAACAATTCGAAACGCTTGAGGTGCTACAAGGCGGAAGCGGCTCCGGTACCGTGTTTCGCCTAAATATGAACGTAATGGGAGTAAGGTCGTCCTTACAAATGACTGTTACGGAACCAGAGCCGGGGCGTGTGATTCGGGAGAAGGACGACACAGCGGGCGTCACAACCACTTGGAGGTTAAAGCCCTCCGATGACGGCAGGCATTGCTATGTCGATTTGACGACAGAGTTCCCCAGCAAGCCCGGACTCGCAGGAGTGGTAGAACGGCTTCTTTCTCCACCTATCTTTCGCTCAATATACCACCGCGAATTGGAAAACATTAACGTGTATTTGACAACGGGTCTTGCTGCTCGTTAGGACACTGTTCTCTTCAGCTAACTGGGCACGTTAGTTAGTTCAACGAGTCAAGGAGTAGTTCGCCGCGGCAGCTGCTTCTTTTGTTTATTAAAGGCGGGCTCAGCGTGTATTCTCGTTAAAATGTTGGTGGCACCCTTAAACGCTCTTCCAAAATCACGCGCAGCTCATCGGGAATCCGTTCGAACTCGACACCTTTCCCCAAAAACAAAAGCCAATCTGCATAATACGCCAGCGAATCAACATCAGTCACATCCAGTTGAATATTGAAAATCCCGCTCGATTGAAACATCCCGGTGAATGACAAAATAATTCCCGGGGGGTGCATGCGCTTAAAACGCTGAATCCCAGTCGTATCAAGCCTCACGACAAGATTGGACTCACGTGCAAAAAGCAGTTTTTTGCTTAAAATCTCTTGCTCTGACCACGTCAACTCCCGTTCAGAAATTGCCGAATCCCGCAACATCACAACAGGCAAATAACGAAACTCATTCGTATCAAGATCATAAACCTCGACCAGCCATTGAGCGTTCGTGTTAAATATATGCAGCAAAAAAACGTCCATCAATTGCGGCCAGTCAGGACTCAGCTCATAAGTCAAGCGTAAGTGTTTATCCCGCAGGGCAAGCGAAATCAGCTGATTCAGCTCCTCAGGCGCCGCATCATCGAGCTCCAATAAATTCGGATTGGAAGGATTCGTATTTTCAAAAAGCAAGATATTATTCAGCTCGATTAGCTCGTCTTGCTGGGTTTGCGACGCGATGCCTATGAGTTTTTCAGTGATTGAGCGGCGATTTTGCAGATAAGGCAGCTGCGAATTTTTCGAGGCGATAAAGCTTATAAAAATCGCTTTTAGCTCTTCTGGCGTGAAGCGGACGGAGGGCAGATACTGATTTTGAAGGACATTGTATCCGCCGCCGCGCCCAAGCTCGGTCGTCAGCGGAAAACCCATCGCCTGAATCTCGTTAATGTCGCGAATCGCCGTTGCGCGGGAAATCTTGAACTCCCGCTGAATCTCGGCAATCGTAAAATGCGCGCGGTTATTGATGTAGCGCATGATCAGGTTCACTCGTTCTGTTTTTTTCATGATTTTATTGTATCAAAAAAGCAGCAGAAAGCACGAAGATGAAATAAAAAGTATCATTTTTTGATACATTCTGAAAATAGAATCAATCTTGTAAGAAACAAATACAAATCCACAAAGGAGAGAACAAAATGTCTAACTACGCCATCAAAACAATCTCGGAAAACTACAAAATGACTGCTTTCGGTGTTTCACTTGAGGACTACAACGACTGGGCGGGTAATGCAGCAAAAACTGCAACGAAAAAAGCTCAAATCACTGAAAACAACAAGCTTGCTGAACTTCTCGCGCTCGCGGACGGGCAAGAGTATCAAATCAATTACGTGATCGCCGGCAAGGCTTGGCGCGGCTTCGGCGTGATGGGCGAGTTCAACGTGGAAGGAGCGGACGTCCTCGATTTCCTCGCTGGCGACTACCTCGTCGTGCCTGGAACAAGCGCTGACAAAGACCGCCTTGCTGACGAAATCACTGGCAAAGTTTTCGGCGGCATGTTGCAAGGAATCACAGACTACAAGTACGTTGGTCCTGGTAACTCAACATTTGTGAAAGCAGCTGAAAACGGTGAATTCTACGGCGAAATGTGGCTTCGTGTACAAAAAGTCGAAGGCTAATTGCTGAATATAAGGAGATCTCACATGACAAATTACACGCTGGAACACAAAAAATCATTCACGTTGACCGCTTATGGTTTTTCAATCCAATCGAATTTTCAAGACATGCCGGCTTTGCAAAAGGAAAAAGCTGAGTTTTGGGGCGAGCTCAAAGCTGACGGGCGTTTTGATAAGCTCAAAAGAGCCGCAAAGGACGATCGCGAATGGTCAGTTAACGAGGTTTATCAAGGCAAACCTTGGAATTATTTTGCGGTAGTAGCTGGCAAATCAGTGGCAGACGCAACACGCATCATCGAGTTTCCAGAGAGCGAGTACATCGTGGTCGCAGGAAATGGCGACAAGGAAACTTTGTTCGATCAGCTGACTTACCGTGCTTTTGGTGAAATCTTGTCCCAAATCACTGACTATGCTTACATCGGCGGTCCAAATGCGACTTATCGAAAAGATAACGGAGACGGCACATTCTACGGCGAATTTTGGGTGCCTGTGGTTAAAAAATAAGAAGAAGCCCCATTCTTGTCCGAAAGAAGTCCGCGGTATCTGCGGGCTTTTTCGTTTTTTCGATTTATCACAAGGGTGAAATTATCCTTCAGACAAAGAAAATGTGATAAGGTGTTTCCCGGCTACGAGGGGATGGATATTCAGCAACTTATTTTCTCCAACGCCCTTCAGACACTTCAAGCAAGCTTGTCCGGAGAGAGAGCGGAGGCGGAAGCCCCTCAAGGGATTAGAATGATTTAGAGACATATGTATAAAATACTATGTAATCTAGATTTACTACTTCTACAGAAATCACTAGTATTCATGCAGTAATTTATGGATTGTGACACAATAACTATTACCCAACTGACAGACAGCAATAAGCTGTCTTCAGAGTAAAAGAAATCGAAAGGAAGAAAGACGAATTGGAGCAAGTTCGGACACATCTCGCACGAATGCCGGCAAACAAGATCGCGTTGCACAGGAAAGAGGGGACTCAATTCGCTCTTATCGCATTGTTCCTTAATTTTGCGCGCTTAGCAAGGAAGCGCTCAACGTAACATTAATCACGCTGCTTACGTTTCTTCCAATAAACATAAACGACTATGGCTACAACCACACATCCGATTAAATTGACGATTGGCCAATGGGTTTCAATCCACATATTAATCACCACCTTAACGATCTTTTATATTCAATCAATTATTTAGGCATATCCACATAATCTAGGCGTCTAAGGGATACCAATCCCAAGAGTAAGCCTACGAATGCCAGCGAGAGAGGAATAATAACAGTCATGGAGAGCGAGACTCCAGAGGGGGAAAAATTGAGAACTCCGCAGATCAGGAGAGAAGAAACAATAGTCGCCGGAATTGAATGAGTCTTCATTGCAACATAAAACGGGATGAGACCAATACCGGTTGCCGTCAATCCCAGATAGACCAGATCTATGCCTTGACGAAGGACTACTTCTGAAGGAAGCGACCCTGGAAAGAAGTGCAAAACCATATTCCCAAGAATGAATACTACGGTTGTCAATGCTCCTGAAACGATCACAGCAATGAAGGTCCAGCTTGCAACGATGCACATTTTCGCCAATAGTAGTTTCTCTCGTTTGATTGGGTAGCTGAATAACTGAAGAATTGTCTTGTTGGTATACTCCTCGACAACCAATTTAGCTATAAGGACAGCGGCAAAGATGATAAATACAGTTCCGTTCATCACATTAATCAAGGTAAAGGCAGTCGGGTAATCGGTAAACAATTCTCCAGTAGCGCCTGTGTCGGTTCTTTCTACGATAGGAAGAATTATGCCAATCATTGCGAGGGCCAGCGATAAAATAATCGTTATGCGAACAAAAGTCCACAGCTTGAGTTTCATTAATTCGATCTGGATGAGTCTAATCATGATCATGATCTCCTTGAGTCAGCTCTACATAATAATCTTCCAGGGACCCGCTGCTGTTCCTAATGGAATCTATTTGTATATCATGGTTGATTAATGTATGGTAAACGTCCCTTTGCTCAACATTGTCTGAAATACGTATGCTATCGTTTCGCGTGATGACTTGTACCAGCCCGAGCCCCTGTTGTAATACGAAAGCAGCTTCCTTCGCATTCCTCGTAATGACTTCAATATACCCCGCATGCCTTCTACGAACATCCTCAATTGTCACCTCCACGAGCAGTTTTCCTTTCTTGATGACACCAATTGCATCAACGAGTTTGTCCATTTCGTCCAACCGATGACTGGACATAAGAATAGTAACGCCATGTTCTCTATTTAATTGTTGAAGGATATCGCGGACTTCTTCTACGCCTTCCTGGTCCAAGCTATTTAGAGGCTCGTCCAAGATCAACAATTCGGGTTGAGCGATCATTGCTCGAGCGATCCCCAATCGCTGCTTCATGCCAAGCGAATATTTTTCAACCGCTTGTTCGCGATTTCTATATAAACCGACAAGCTTTAATACTTTCTCAATTGAATCAAGATGCGGAATGCTCATGTACGCGCAATGAATATGCAAATTTTCAAAAGCGGTTAGCTTTTCGTAGAAGATGGGGTATTCAATCATGCTTCCAATTCGTCTTAACTGATGATAAGAACCGGGAGCTACTGTTTCGCCAAATAATTCAATAGATCCTCGAGACGGCTGCACAAGGTTCAGGATCATCTTCATGACAGTCGTTTTCCCGGATCCGTTGGGTCCTAGAAAACCATAAACCTGCCCTCTATTAATATTCATACTTACTTCTGAAATCAGTTGTTGCCCCTGTACGCTCTTGGATAGATCGTGTGTTCTGATTATGTAGGTCATCAAATGGCTCCTTAATGGACATGCTTTAATATCTCAATTAGTATCCATATACTATTTGGTATTTTAATTCCGTGTGGTATTATTGTCAAATATAACTTTGCGATGGGAATATACGATTTTATTTCCTTTGGAGGTAACCATGAGTAGAGTACGTTTAACGCGAGAAGAACGGAAACAGGAAACAAAGCGTCATCTCATCGAAGCAGGGACTGGCGTATTTGCGCGTATGGGCTTTCATGGGGCATCTATTGATAAGATTGTCGAAGAGGCAGGATATACAAAGGGTGCATTCTATACGCATTTCGAGTCTAAGGAAGCCTTGTTCATGTCTCTTTTCGAAGAGCAGCTGCAAATAGAGGTTGAGAGTGTTGTAACGGTATTAGGGGAGCAATTTACGCTTGATCAGTTCATTGCCTTCATGACAAAAAATTTCGAGTCCGACTGGAATGAACACCGTACTTGGGATCTTTTGAAAATGGAGTTTGTTCTGTATGCGATGAGGGATGAATCGACAAGACAAGCTTTCGCCAATATCGTGATGCGAACGGTGCGGAAATTAACGGAGGATTTGAAGCCCGTGCTTGAAGATGGGACCAAAGGAAACTTAAGCGCAGAGAAGATTGTTTGGATGCTCGTGTCACTCGAAAGCGGCATGGCCATTTATCATCACATTATTCAGGATGATATGCCGAAGCAATTATTTGAACATTCCCTTCGGCATATCTTTCGGACTTCGAAGCCAGACTCCGATGCTTAAATCTTTCGCCAGAAATGATTAAGAATGCATTCATATAACCCTTTCAACTAACTGGGAATATAGTTAAATGGCAACGCAACGGTAGCCGGCAACACGATCTGCTGCCGTTGTCCATTGAAGTAACGGGCAGTATACGGAAACAAGCTGAAGAGGTGAAATATGATTCAGGGAGTAATTATTGAAGGATTGTCTACCGCAGGAAAGTCATCAGTATTTTCTGCAATAAAGAAATTACATAGTCAAACACACAATTGTGAAAAAACGATAATTGCAATAAGTGAACACTATTCACAAGTTTTGCATTCATACCAAGGCGTCTTAAGATTGATGGACAAGGATGAGCATATTCAGCTTTTAACTCGTCATGTTGATTACCTTGAGCAACAATATAATTGGATTGATTCACTTGGTCATACAAAACCATCAAATGGTGTATTTTATCTTTTAGAGAGGTTCCATGTAAATCATCGAGCGGCATTTATAAATTCTGCAGAAATTGAGAAGCTGGAAAAACGTCTATCAAGGTTGAATGCACATTGTGTACTCTTAACCTTGTCCCAAGATGCTGTTGAGCGCTGTTGAGCCCAGATTTATTGAAAGTCGTGGCGAAGCTTGGAAATCATATGTGATGGAAAACCACCTCACGGTAATGGAGGCATGTCAGAAGTTCTTCGAGGATCAGGAAATACTTCGCAAGTGTGCGAAACAATCGTTAATTCCCACCTTAGAGATAAACACAGACGAAGCAGACTGGGATTCTTATGCAAAACAAATACTCATGGGATTAAACTAACGGGTACGATAGTTGAACACTGAAGGGGTTACCACGTGACAGTCCTTCACTCAACTAACGGGCAGATTACCGTAATAGTAATATCGTTTGACAGGTTCTAAAAAAGATGTTATTTTTGGATGAGTAAATAACTCACTCATAAAATAAGGGGTGTCCATCATGGCCAAGACTAATATTCTGCCTGATTTGCTGATGAGAAAAAGAAACCAACGCAAGAATGCCCGCATCCTCCGTATGCAATCGCCGAACGGCATCGCCGAAGGTTATTATATGAAAATCGGGGGCATCGATCAATGGGTGACGATTCGCGGTGAAACGCGTGACAATCCCGTTCTACTGTTCGTTCACGGAGGGCCCGGATCGACGTACTCAATTTTTCACCCCATTCTGCGCCCTTGGGAGAAATACTATACAATTGTTCATTGGGATCAGCGAGGCGCAGGCAAGACGCTCCGCCGCAACGGAAAAAACGGCTGCGGAACGATTTCTTTCGAACGGATCGCTGAAGACGGGATCGAAGTTGCAGAGCATGTGTGTCGAGAGCTCGGTCAGGACAAAGTGGTTCTCATCGGAAGTTCCGCCGGGAGCCTGCCGGCTATCCTAATGGCGGCACGCTGCCCCGACTTGTTTCATGCTTATGTTGGAACGGATCAGAATGCACCAGACCCTAAACACCTTGCACAAAACCTTGCCTTGGAGGCCATGCGTGCCGCGGGAATGGAAAAAGGCGTCCACTTGTTGGAACGGATGGGGTCAGATCCTTCCCGTTGGGCACTTCCAGATTTTGATAAACGAAATCGTTTTATTGTAAAGGTCCCGCAGAATGTTCCAAACTTTGTTATGGACCTTGTCCTGCCAGCTCTACTCGCCTCTCCGGATCACAATTTCCGGGATATTATTGATGTTTTCAAAGGGATGAGTTTCTCGCTTGAGCACTTGTTCCGGGAGATGGTTACCTTCGATCACGGCAAGCTCGGGAAAAGGTTTGAATTGCCTTTCTTTATTTTTCAAGGGGACTCCGATATCATCACCCCGGTTGCTGCGGCAAAAGCGTTTTTCGAAGAAATCGAAGCTCCTCATAAAGAATTTGCGCTCATTCGAAATGCTGGCCACCTCGCATGCTTCTCTCGTCCGGAACAATTTCTCAATGAATTGAACAAGCGGGTGCGTCCGATGGCAGTCACATCATAGGATCTGCCGTCAGGTGCAATCTTGAACTTTGAGCTATAATTAAAAAGCAAAATTCTCTAAAAGAACGGAGTATGAGACCTTTGTCACCTTTAAACAAGCGACAGCTGGAAAAAATTCGCGATGACCGCCGGGAGCAGATCAAGCAATCGGCGCTTAAGCTATTCGCCCGTCACAGCTTCAGTGGCACCAAAACGAGCTTGATCGCTGCAGAAGCCGGGATTAGCGAAGGATTGATCTATCGCTATTTCTCTTCCAAGGACGAATTGTTCACCGAACTCGTGATGGAATTGATGGATGAAGCGAGCGAAGCGATTCAATCCATTCATCTGTTGCCAGGCACACCTTACGAACAGGTTAGCGCATTGACCCGAGACATGCTGGACGAGAACAACAAATACGCCTTTATGTTCATTCAGCAGGCGCGTCAGACAGAGAATATTCCGGAGAAGGCTTCGCAGATTTTGAAGCTACATTCCGGAAATGCTTTAATCGAGCAGCTTCTGCCGATTTTCGTGAAAGGGCAGGAAGCTGGTGAGTTTTCGGCAGGGAATCCCCGGGAACTGCTTTCCTGGTATCTAATGATCATCAATAGTTTGGTTCTTCTGGCTCGAGGGGATGAAGAGTTTGGACTACCCCCGGCGAAAGCTTTGATGCGCGTGTTGACCGAATAACAATGGGATGTCAGAGACCTACAGCCCCTCCATGATTACGCTAACGGGTACGTTAGTTCAGCGCATATTGGAGCAGTTTTCCAGCCGCAGCTGCTCCTTTTTCTTTACGCTAACTGGCAGTTTAACGCAACGAACCTAAGGTTATTCACGTCTAATAATCTGGCGAAAAAATATGAAGGGATTGAATGGAAATTGAAAGCTTATTCACATAAGCCTGAAGGGTACGAATGTCCATTTTGTCGTGTTGTTTCGGGAATCGAGCGACCAAACAAGGGAACAAAACAAAGAGATATCATCTACCAGAATGAATATGTAACAACATTTATCGCGAGCAAATGGTGGGAAAATAATAAGGGACATGTTCTTGTTGTTCCCAATAAACACTTTGAGAACATATACGAACTCCCTGTGGAGTATGCCGCTGAAATACACCGCGCAGCTCAACTAACAGCATTTTCCATGAAAAGTACATATGGTTGTGATGGGATTTCCACGCGGCAACATAATGAGCCTGCTGGCAATCAAGACGTTTGGCATTACCATCTTCATGTTTATCCAAGGTATGAAAACGATCAACTTTATCTAACGAAGGGTTATCAGACTGATCCAGATGAACGTCCTTTATACGCTGAAAAGTTACGTTCTTGGATCAGGGAAAACGTTTAGTCGGATTTGGAGGAGAATTCATGATTACCCTAAGGCAAATGTCGGTCGCTTTTCTCTTTCATGAAGAAAAAGTGTTATTAATGGAAAAGCCAAAAAATAATAGTTTTGTTTCGGGGATGGTTGTACCAATTGGGGGGCACTTAGAGCAACATGAAATGAATACCCCAAAAGAAGCGTGTTTGAGGGAAGTTGAAGAAGAGACGGGACTGACAAGTGCTGACCTGACAGGATTGATGCTTAAATACATAATTTTACGTATTAAGGAAACGGAGATAAGAATCCAATATGTATACTTTTCAAATGTAAAGCACATGACTGTGAGCGAAAGTGAAGAAGGTAAACTGTCGTGGATTGATGTAAAATTGGCTGACGAATTGAATGTGACAGCAACCACGAAATACATTTTTAAACATTTTTCCGAGAACAAAAATTCATCAGAGATTTTTGTGGGAACTATGAAGTCAGTCGGGAGTGAGCCTGAAATTACTTGGGCTTTACTAGAAGACTGGGAAAAAAATAAGGTTTCGCATTAAGCTATCGGGTACGATAGTTTAATAAGTAATTGCTCAAAGCATCCGCCCTAAGTGGTCGGATGCCTTTCTCAACTAACTGGCAGGAGAGTTGAAGGACAATGTATTGAAAAATTTTATTAGGGGGCAGCTTATGAAGAAAGTAATTTTAGGTTCAGCACTTTGTCTTTGCGCAACTATACTCTATGGGATACGTATGATAACCGCTAGTATTTACTCAGGATACGGGGCAATTAAAAATAGTGAGTTTGGCTATCAAATGGTCGGTGCAACTTCTTTATGGCTTGGTGTCATTTTATTTTTACTTGGTCTTATTATTGCTTTATATGGATTGAGAAACGATGAAGATAAAGTTCTAAATGAATCGTGGTTCCCGTCCAACCGCTCAACTAACGGGTACGATAGCATAATAAAAAACCAATACGCGGTTGCCAGCAGCCGCGTATTGTAACAGATAGTACAGAGGTAGTGTGATTAACGTAGGCCTGCCTTTTTTGTCTTTATCTAAATGAACCGTAGAGTGGTTTGTAAATTAACACTCGTATTAATGATAAGGGGAGATTAGAATTGACAGAACTGAAAATGAAAGCCTTGAAATTTCCGATTGGTAAATTTGAATGGAGCGGTGTGGTTTCCAAGGAGCAGCGTCTTCGCTGGATCGAAGAAATCGAAGTGTTGCCCTTGCAGATCCGTCAAGCGATCGAGGGGCTTGATGAGAAGCAACTGGATACACCATATCGGCCGCAGGGCTGGACCGTTCGACAAGTAGTGCATCATTTGGCTGACAGTCATTTGAATAGTCTGATTCGTTTCAAGCTTGCGTTGACTGAAGTTGGGCCGACTATTAAACCTTATGATGAAGCACGTTGGGCAGAGCTTGACGATAGCCGCTTAGCGGATATTTCTTTATCTTTAGGGCTGCTGGATCAGCTCCATGCGCGCTGGGGATTATTACTGTTGTCATTGCTGGACACACAGTGGGAGCGTACCTTTACTCATCCTGACTCTGGTATCATCCGATTAGATGTAAACCTTGGGATCTATGCCTGGCACGGACGTCATCATACAGCCCACATCTCCAATCTGAGAACAAGGATGGGCTGGTAGGCTGGATCAAAGAGTGAATCAGCTGCTGAATCAAGAAACTGTTACTGACCGGCTTTTGGGTCAAGGTGGGGACATAGCGAGAACTTGTTCAACTAACGGGTACGATAGCTCAATAAATAGTTGATGAAGCTGCCGGCAAGAACGGCAGCTTCACTACGTTAACGGGCAGTTATGCGGAAATGTTATAATCCGGACATTAGCAATTAGAAGGCAGGCGGGAGTGATTTGTCTTTCTCTACTAAGGTGTTCGTAATCTTAATACAAAAATAATACAACTTGAATAAGGTCCTGCGGTGATTCAATTTCCCGTTCGGTACCTTTCAATCTCTCAAAGCAACCGATTTATGTTTGAACGGACATGTGCATTGTCTTCGTAAAGTCTACTCAGCATGACTCAGCCCTCAATAACTGAGGTAATATAGATGGCTAATTCTTGCACCTCTAACTCTTCTTTAATCTAGCCTTGCTCGATACCCAACCGAAGAAGAGAACGGATTAATTCCAAAAAATCGCCCATCGCCATTTGCGCCTTTTCCTTTAATGCCGGATGGGCGTCATCACTTTCGATGGCTGTGTTTAGAACGGGACAGCCGCCTGCAATCGGGGGGTTGTCATAAGCATTTTGATAAACCGAAATGAAGGCAGCCAGCTTTTCAAAAGCCGTCTTTTTGTTAGCCATCGCATTCACGTAACAAGCCCTCAATACCGATGCAGCATGTTCAAACGCTTCTAGGGCAAGGTGATCCTTATTCTCAAAATGATTATTAATTCCGCCCTTTTGCATACCGGTGACACGGGTCAAATCCGTTACAGGCGGTAGTTACGGTCAATTACTCGTTCCCTAAAACATCCACTCTCTTCTGTAATCCTTCTACAACCTCTTTTGGTATTTCCCTGACCTTGATATCTCAACCTAAGAAAAGTAGCCAATTTGTTATTTCGGCCAATTCATCCGGATGATGAACATTGATGAAAGTTTTTAATATGGCCGTGGCTTGATAAGGATTCGTGTATGAAATTGTAATTTTTAATGGATGGTACTTTTTGAACGGGGCAATCGCCTTGGGACCAAGTTCGAGGACTAGGTTGATGGTTTCTTCGTGCTTGCCTAGTTGTTCTACAATTTTCTTTTTGCTTATTCTTTTTTTCTCAGGGTATGGTTTGACATCGGTGAGATTGTCGCTCGCAACGGCATGTTGCGGTCGCCAGTGTTCCAAGAATTCATTTTATAGCACAAATGTCTGCTGGAATTTCAGCAGACATTTGTGGAGGTTCAGTAAGAACTCACAAAAGAAACGTTAGGCTGCCGAGAATAAGGCAGCCTTTTTTCATTAGAAGGACCAACTTATAATGTAAATAACTGCTAGGTGTCAAGAACATAATAATATTGAAGTCCGTATAAATTGCAAACTTTTTTGTAATGTAAGCAAGTTCTTGTCAACTTGCAATGACATGAACTTGGTTGGTTAGATGGTGCGCGGAGTGCTTTGGAAACTGGTACGCTTCGTGTAGAGCAGGGAAAAGCTGTTGCTTACCTAATGCTGTTAAAGCTTAATCATGACGAGTGTATCGGACAAATTGATCGGCAGCCTCGCTGTGTTGTTAACGGGTACATATTCTTAAATTCGACAAATCATGTCAAGCGACAAGAACCCAATTCCAACAGTTAACGGAGCCATACAGGATCGAGGTATAAAAAGAAAATCAGAACACCAAGAAGAAACAATTGACAATTTTGCTATGTTGGTATTATAGTATGTTACATGAATGACATACTATAATACTCCGAGAAAGAGATAGCATCGGAAGGTGATGAGGTGGATATGAATTTCGACAGCGGGCAACCCATCTTTCAACAAGTTGCCGAGATGATCGAGAACGATATTATTACGGGCTTGTACCAAGAAGAAGATCAGGTGATCTCGGTCAGTCAGATCGTGCGGACGTTCGAAGTGAATCCTGCAACGGTCGTTAAGGGAATTAATTTACTCGTCAACGAATTGATTCTGTACAAGAAGAGAGGGCTCGGCATGTTCGTGGCTAAAGGAGCGAAAGAGAAGATCATTCGCAAGCGAATCTCACGTTTCCGCGAAGACTTTCTGCTTAGACTGCTGGACGAGTCAGAGAAACTCGGTATGACCACGGACGAACTTATTGCCATGATTCGGCAAGAGCGAAAGGGATGAACTTGCTTTGACTACCATACTGGAATGTGTTGGATTAGCGAAGGGCTATGGCAGAACGAAGGCCGTACGCGGCATAGATCTTCGGCTGGATGAGAACGTCATTTACGGTCTACTCGGCCGCAACGGTGCCGGCAAAACGACACTGCTCAATATGATCGGCGGAGGCATTCGTCCTGATGCCGGCACGGTTGAAGTGGAGGGCCGAAGTATAAAACCAGGGGAGAAGCCTAAGCAGATTTGTTACGTAAAGGAAAAGAAGGCTTACTTCGGAGGCGCGCGTGTGATGGAGACGCTCGAGATCGCTTCCGCTTATTACGAAAATTGGGACTGGGATTTCACCAGAGAGCTAATCAAGGTGTTCCGTCTAGACGCGGATAAGAAGATGCGTCAACTATCGAAAGGCATGGAATCGCTAGTCGGTAACATCATTGGCTTGGCCAGCCGCGCGTCCCTCACCGTGTACGATGAACCCGTGCTCGGACTGGACGTGCTGATGCGAGAGAAGTTCTATCGCATCCTACTGGAAGATTTCACCGAACAACCACGGACAATCTTCCTATCTACGCATCTCATTGACGAAATCGCCAGTGTCGTCGAGAGAATCTACATTTTGGATGCCGGAATCATCCTGCTGAACGAAGAAATCGATTCGATTCGCAGCCGGTCGTACTTGCTTCGGGGGAACTTAGAAGCGCTCGAACAATTGACGAACGGCAAGAGGGTGATCTACAAAGAGAAGTACGGAAACGGAGCATTAGTAGCTGTCTTCGATACGATCGACGAGAAAGAGAAAAAGGAAGGCATCCGGCAGGGCGTTGTTTTCGACGAACTTTCGCTTCAAAAATTATTCGCCTATTTGGTGATGGGGGGCGATCAGGATGAATAAATATTGGGCTCAGACAAGAGCCAGTTTGATTAGTTTGCGAATCTATGGGTATGCAATCATTGGCGTGTGCATCCTATCAATACTAGTGAACGTGATCGTTGGAATTACGGCCGGAACGGGCACGAGCACGACTGCATCGGCAGGCAACATCGTCATCGCTTTTCTATTGTTCGCCGCTTCAGTTCTTCCTACGACCATTTTTCGCAAAATTTTAAATCTCGGATCAACTAGAGTCGAATACTATAGAGGACTATTGGCTTTCTACGTGGCGCTCGCCTTGGTATTATCAATACTCAATGTGGCATGGCTACAATTGGAGATTCACGTGCTTCGGAATTATTATGCTATGTATAACATTCTGGAAGTCTTTCATTGGAATCGCTTCAGCTACTGGGGGAGTTTCCTCTATCAATTCGGCGCATATATGATGCTAGCTTCGCTGCTCCATTTTCTGTTCTCCGGCATGCGTCATTACTCGGGTTGGATTGCCTGGGGCGTCCTGATCACCGCAATCCCGGTTAGTCTGTCCACCGAATCGATGCGCGGCTATGTCGCGAACGGACTATCAATTCTGCTAATGAACGATTCTGTCTGGCAGGGATTCGGCTTGAACGCAGCGATTTCTATCGTACTGATTGCAGGCGGATGGGGACTCACATATAAACGCACTTATTAAATGACCGCGAGCGGTTTTAAAATGAGGAAGAGAGGAATGGAAATGAAGAATCAAGCGGAAATGGCAAGACCTACGGCGGTGCGTGGAGATCGGCCAGCCGTTCATTTGGATGCTGTATCGAAGACATATCCGGGCAGGGCAGGTGTTCAAGCCCTTCAAGGGGTGACCTTAAGTTTCGCGAAAGGAACGTTCACGGCTGTGATGGGGCCGTCCGGTTCGGGGAAATCGACACTTCTGCACTGCGCCGCCGGGCTGGATAAGCCGACCTCGGGGAGCGTGACGATCGGCGAAACGGAAGTGAGCGGGTTGCGAGAACCCCAGTTAACTGAAATGCGGCGTCGGCAAGTGGGCTTCGTCTTTCAATCCTTCAATTTGATTCAATCGCTCTCAGTGTGGCAGAACATACTGCTGCCGCAACGGCTGGCCGGCGTTCGACCAGACAAGAAATGGGCAAGCGAAGTTTTGGAACAAGTCGGATTGAAGGGCAAGGAACAGGCCTTGCCAGGACAGCTATCCGGTGGCCAGCAACAACGGGTCGCTATAGCCAGGGCATTGGCAGGACGACCGGACGTCTTGTTTGGGGATGAACCGACCGGGGCGCTGGATCTGAAAACCGGGATCGAGATCCTGCAATTGATGCGCGATGTTGTCGATCAGTATGGGAGGACGGTAATCATGGTCACGCACGACGCCGCGGCTGCAGCTTGGGCGGACCGGGTCGTTTTCTTAGCTGATGGAAAACTGGCAGACATGCTCGTCTCACCTTCTGCCCGACAGATCGCCGATCAAATGATGGAGTTGAATGCGAGATGACGGTGAGTTTGGCATGGGCGGCGCTCCGCGCGCGCAAAGGAATCTTCGTCGGTACTTTCGTTGCGGCCACGCTCGCAATCGCGATCATCGCGTCGAGCGGGCTGCTGATGGAGTCGGCGCTTCGGGGTCATTCAGACGCGAACCGTTTCGCGGGCGCGGATGCGGTGATCACGGCAGACCGGAATGTGACGATTCAATTAGAAAAAGGTGACAAGCACAAACTGAAGACGAAAAGCAAGAGGTTGAAGGAAGGCGCGCCAGCGCTGCCCGCCAATCTGGCAGAGCATATCGGCAAGATTTCGGGTGTGAAGGAAGTCATTCCGGATTGGTCCTTCTACGCACAACCGATCGACCTAACAGGCAAACCGGTGCATGGGAGGAATGGCCCGACAACCTTGGGGCACGGGTGGAGTTCGGCAATCTTGACGCCATATGTCTTGCTAGAGGGCCACGCGCCTTCCCATGGCGAAGTTGTACTGGATGAGGACTTGGCCGACAAGGCCGGAGCGGCATTGAACGAGGAAATTCGAATCGCGACGAGCCAAGGAGTGGAGTTTTTCCATCTATCCGGAATCGCGGCGCCGCAGAAACCAGCCGAACAACCGGCTCTAGGAAATCTCTTCTTCTCCACTGAAGATGTCGCGAGACTTGCCAGCGCAACGCCATCAGCGATTGGTGTGTTGGCGGAACCTGGTGCAGACCGTTCTGCTCTTGCAGAAACATTGCAAAATAATGCGGGCGGAGCGTTGGTCTACATGGGGGGAGCCCGCAGCAAGGCTGAATCTCCGATGGGGCAGCCCAGCTATGTAGGTGCGGTCTCGTTGCTTGGTATAACGGGAGCCGTTACGGTGTTCGCCGCCATATTCGTCATCGCAGGGACTGTCGCTTTCTCCGTAAGACAACGACTCCGTGAGTTGGCACTTCTACGGACGATTGGCGCCACACCGAGTCAGCTGCGTAAGATGTTAGGTTTGGAGACATTGATTGTGGCGGTAATGGCCTCTGTCGTCGGGAGCCCAGTCGGATGGTGGCTTAGCCTATTCTTGAAGGAGCGCCTCCTTGGACTTGGAGTTATTCCCGCGCAGTTTGAGGTTCGCTTCAGTCTGCTGCCCTTCATTGCCGCCGTGGTGGCGGGTCTGCTCCTCACGCAGACAGCGGCCTGGCTCGCGGCGCGAAGAAGCGCCCAGATCATGCCCACACAAGCACTGCGGGAGACGGTTGACTACAAGCATGCGTTCAGCCCGATCAAGCTGGCGTTGGGTCTCATCTTTGTTGCGGGCGGGCTGGCGGTTCTCCTCTTTGGACCGCTTGGCGGAGGAGACGGGACTGGGATTGGCATGGCATTCATCGCCTGCATGCTGTTCTTGATCGCTGCGACACTGCTGGGACCTCTGCTGGTGAAAACGATAGGCGGCTTGATCGGCTTGCTGATTCGAAAGGCCGGAGGTGTGACTGGCGATCTCGCCGCTTCCAACACAAGCATACGCGCGGACCGCATAGCTGGCATCGCGCTACCGCTGGCGCTTTTGGTCGCGATGAATGGGACGATGCTTCTGTCAAGCAAACTATTCGATGACATTTCAACTGACCAACGGCAGGCCCGCTTGGGGGCTGATTATGAAATCGTCGCCCAGGGAACGCCTGGATTACCGATCTCCATGATGTCTGATATTCGTGCCTTGCCCGGTGTAGTTGCCGTCACGGCAACAATTCCTGTGTCCGTCATGATCCAGGAAGCAGGAGGAAAACTTAAGAAATATCAAGCGCAAGGCATAACTTCCGAAGGCGGGTCGAGCCCTACGTTAGAACTCGGTGTACAGTCGGGCGAGTTGAACGTAATAGCCGACGATGCAGTCGCCGTAAGCGCAGAATTGGCACAGTCGCAGCAATGGGGAATAGGCGATAAAATCGAGATGTGGTTGTCGGACGGCACACAGGTGGAACTTCGTATCGCCGCTGTGTACGGGCTATCCCGCGGTCTCGGCGATTTGCTGCTACCGGGGAAGTTGGCCGAAGCACATGGCCGGAACGGCATGGCAGGTGCCATGTACGTGCAGAGTGCCCTCGGATCGGTCGGCGCTCTTACCTCAGACGATCTCGTTGGACTGCGTCAACAGTGGCCGATGGTAGGTGTCCTTAGCCAGGAGGACGCCGCGCACGCAGTCAGCAACCAACAAGCCGCGTTCGATCTTTTGGTAAGCATTTCAATTCTCTTCATGGCGATCTCAATATTCAACACATTTGCGATTGCGACGAGCTCTCGGGCAAGCGAGTTTGCCGATCTGCGCTTAGCCGGCGCGACGTTTGGACAAATCCGTCGCATGCTGAGGTGGGAATCGCTCGTCGTAACGATTCTTGGAGTGCTGATTGGGTGCATCATCATGCATGCAATCTTGGGTATTCTAGGTCTGGCACAAGACGGAGAATGGCACTGGACGATCGACGTTAGGACCTACAGTAGCTTGCTGGCTGGAACTGTGCTGCTCGGCCTGCTAGCCAATATCCTTCCGGCGAGACAGACGATTCAACGCCTGCGAAAGGCTTAGGCGAAGGAAAGCAACCGCGTTTCCCAAGTAAACACACAAAGCTAAAAAGAGAACCAGGCAAAAGTCATGCTGATTGAATAACTAGTGTAATAGCGATGTAGTGTAAGACAAAATGCAGACTGCCTAAACTCCGGCAATCTGCATTTTGTTGTATATTAACTTCGTCATTCACTGTTGTCGGGTGACAAGAACTAGTGCCCAATACAATACAAATACCCAGAAAATCTAAAACTGGACAATCTAAATAGACGTTCATGATATTATTATTACCTGTCGCGTGACAAGAACTTTATCCCATTAAAGGCGCGAAAATCGCGTCTTTTTTCATTTATGAAATAAAGTTCTTGTCAAAACCAAATGACAAGAACTTGATCTCATTCCCGACGTAAGGAAGGGAATCGCATCGCATATTGAAGGCAGTCAGGGACGACCGACTACAATTTGTTCAGCTAAACGGGTACGTTAACTCAATACCGATATGCGAAGGCAGCCGGTCACACGGTTGCTTTCGCTCAACTAACTGGCAGGATAGATTAATTACGTTTTCAATTGAGATGTTGTAACTAATTTCGAAATTATCCGTCTATATATGAGATTTGTAGGTCAAAGGAGGCTTGGGATGCGTCGCAAAAGAACATTAATAATTGCTTTTACTGGATTTTTAGGTTTACTGGCAGTGTTCCTTTATTTCACTCCTTTTGCAGGATACATTGTAGAGAATACAAGATTTGGAGGATACGCTAGAAGCATTGGCATTAAAACTATAAAAAAATCTCCACCTCTTCCCAATGTTACTTCGGGACAAACACAAATTCCAGTTATCCAAAGTACATATTGTTGGGGCAATTTAGGATGTGCAGATTATGCAGATGTAGAAACAATGTTACAAGGGGTTACTCCTACTACTGTAAGTCCTAAAGAAGACATTAAAATTTCATTCGAATATAAAACAGCACCTAATAGCTTAATCATTCAGCAATATGTTGATGGAATATCAACACAAATTCCTTTGCAAGATGGCTCTTTCGATGCTCCAAAAGAAAAAGGAATTTATAAATACGGCATATCAGCAGATTTTTCAAAAGGTGATACATCATCCGTTTTTGTTATAGAAATTAGATGATTACGCTATACCAGCTAATAGGTTGTCAATATTTAATTATTAATGAGCCAAACGAGGGATGTTATACTGGTAAAAGGGAATGGCAAATAACCGTCCCTTAGATTTTGGGA
>NZ_JBWDNU010000022.1:0-62440 GCF_056269365.1 Paenibacillus sp. JT22N12
TTGACAGGTCGCTCATTGTTCAGTTTTCAAAGAACAAATGCTTCTTCAGTTAGGCACTATGTAACTTGGCCCTCTTTAGTAAGCTTATGTCGGCTGCCTCAGCGGCGACTTTTATAAGATACCATAGGCACTATCCACAATGCAAGCATTTTTTTTGAAATATTATGCACATGTGGATAATGGCCCGTTTTTAGCGGTATGTTCGCATATTTAGAGCGTAACGGGACAGTTCTTTTGAAGAGGCAATACGGGCATACATGCGGAAAACAACTTTGTACCGCTTGGCAATCGCTGCCTTAATATCGCCATCCAGCCGGGAATCGTTCAAATCGAGCAGCATTTCATCAAGTTCTTTGCGCAGGACATAGTCATATTCTTTGCATTCTTTGTCGTTGAACAATATTCCGAGCATAACCGGTAAGCAGCCCCCTTATATCGGTGTTACTTAAAACGGCGCCTTACGCATGTCGCGAAAGACGCCGCTTTATTGTTATGCTCAGATTTTGGGAATTTTATTACTTTCCGAGCAGCCAAAGTGTAAAGGTGCTCTCGATAACCGCCGCAATAAGCAGCAGACCTACAATGAAAACCATGGCAGGCAGCGTCCGCATGACGAACTGCTCCAAATCTTTGCCCCAGCCAGGGCGTTTGACAACCAATGATCCTATCCCTTTGAACATCATTGCACCAAATCGGAAGCCATAAGCGCAAGCGATAATGATGGCGGGAATTTCTATAATCCCATGTGGGAGAAGGCCTTTCATTAACATGATCATGGCATCTCCGCCCTGAGAAGCCGTAATGCTTGCAATATATCCAATCATCATGCCGTTGATGGCCAAGAATATGAAAGGAACGATACCCAGAATCGCTCCCAGATACATCACAATAATGGACTTGATGGCATTATTGAAGAAAATAAACACCATAAACCATAGAGTGGGGTTGCTGCTGTTATCAATGGTATCCGCCATCTGCTGGAGACCCGCCATTTGTCCCTGGATAAAGGAATCAAAACCGGGATTGGTAGCTCCTACGACAATACCGGCCAACATGATGACACAGCTGAAAATCAAATAATGGCGCATCGTACCCAAATGACGAAAAATTTCGCGCAAGCCATACATAGTGCTCACTCCTTTTTTGCATCTATTTTCGCATCTGTGACGAATAAGTTGGTGGTACGAGCATAGATTGTACTAGAACAAGCCTCAATCCAGAAAGGAGCGCCCAATCCAATGAACATGTTTTATGTAATAAACGGCCAAAGGTTGAAACGTTATTTTTTCATCGCGATCGGCATCATATTTGCAGTCGGCGTCATTTATGCGGAAAAGGACAACATCACGGTATTTTCTCCACAGCAGCCAGCCGCTATCTACAGCGTACCAACAGATAAGAAAGTAATTGCACTTACTTTTGACATCAGTTGGGGGGAGAAGCGGACCGAGCCTATTCTCGAAATATTGAAACAGAAAAATGTAACGGATGCTACGTTTTTCCTGTCTGCTCCCTGGAGTCAATCACATCCGGAAATCGTGAAGAAAATCGTTGACGCGGGATACGAAATTGGCAGTCATGGAAACAAGCATGAGAACTACAGTACACTTAATGATGATGAAATCCGAAAGCAAATCGAAACCGCTCATTCGGTTCTCACCCAAGTAACCGGCAAAACACCAACCTTGATTCGTTTACCTAACGGAGATTTTGACAAAAGGGTGCTGTCCATTGCCGAACAAATGAATTATAAAGTCATCCAATGGGACACCGATTCACTGGATTGGATGAACATCGGTACAGACAAAATTGTAAACCGCGTCGTAAGCAAAGCTCATCCGGGAGATATCGTTCTGATGCATGCCAGCGATTCTGTCAAACAAACCCATGAAGCGCTCCCTGCAATTATCGATCAGCTTCGTGAAAAGGGGTATGAATTCGTAACTGTCTCCGAACTGATCGCTCAAACCGAAGTGCAGGGCAAAACAGTTCAGGATAAACCGACCATGCTGCAGCAAATGGCTGCTTCTACAGGTTTTTAAAGAACAAATTTTGAAGAATTATACAGCCGATTTCGCATTTATTGCGGGGTCGGCTGTTCGTTTGCCCACAAGTCGGTGAAGCCACATAATTTGGTATGCATTGCAAACAAACATCGGAATCACCATAAATACGATAGCGCTCGGATTGCTTTCTTCCCCTGTCAGGGTCGGCCAAGATTCTAATATGGTTACCACGACCAATAAAAAAACTGTTGGAATAAATGCATGATTATTGGTTTGTTTCACTTTAAAATAGGCCACAAGCCACGCGGCTAAACCAAGAGCTACCGGCAACGACCAGAATATCCAATTATTTAAAAGCTCGCGATTTCCATACAAAATGTATCCAAGTCCGCCCAGCGCAAACAATGTTGTGTAGGCCTGCAGTGCATTCCATAAGTAACTTTTGCGAAGAACGCTTAGTGCGATGTAATTAAGCGTCAAATAAGCAAAAAAGCCCATTTGACTAAATGCGCCAAATAATAATCCTACCAGAAGCATCATAAGCGCATTAAATCCTGCTGCCTGAAGTCCCAAAAAACCAAAGGATTGGTCCGTCCATTGCATAATACTTCCAACTATCATGGTCACGACACCGCCAACCGCCATCGTGCTCCAGAACAGGAAAAACCATTTGCGTAAATTCACTCTTTCGTTCACTCCTCGGAAGGTTCATGCAAAACCATGTCAACCTTTATTTTACCACGTTCACAACAAAAAGCTATGTCGTGTCCATGATAATACCTTGAACATTGTCGCATACTATTCATGAACTACCACATGACAATTCAGCAATGAAGTCTTCAAAAGCCAATGAATTCTTAGTCAGAAAGGAGATGGGGTTAGCATGCTCAAACGCTTCGCGTTGATTGGTTACATGATTGCATTGACACTCATTATAACGAGCTGCGGATCCGAGCCTTCAGGTGGCGGATCAAGCGAGGCGGTCAGTTATAAAGATATGAAATCAATGGTTATTGACATACTGAAGACCGAAGATGCCCAAAAAGCACTTCAGGAATCCGCAATCGCCACAGGATCCGGAAGCTCGGGCTTTACGTCAAAATTGTTGTCTGTTCAGGATCAGGAGCAGGTCAGATTGGCAGTGAAGGAAACATTAGTCTCTCCTGATTATAATAAAGTCATTGAGCGGTTGATGCTTGATACCCGGTTTGCAGGAGAATTTGCCAATGCTGTAAACAAGCAAAACAAACAAATCCATAAGGATCTGCTGAAGGATCCATCCTATCAGAAAGATCTCATTCAAGTTCTAAAAAATCCGGAAATGGATAAAATGATTCTCGAAGTACTGCAGAGCACTCAATATCGTTCTCAGGTGATGACGATTATGCAGGAATCGATGTCCAGTCCAATTTTCCGATTGGAGATTCTGGATCTGCTGAAGAAGGCGGTTAAGGAAGAACTTAAACCTAAACCGGACGAGAAGGTGCAGAAACCTTCCGAGAAGGAAGGCCAAAGCGAAGAGGACTCTGGCGGCGGCGATATGTCCGATCAAGGCGGGGGCTAACTTTTAGTGAAAAATAAAAACCCGCTCGTACGGGATCCGGTTCCACCGGTTCCCATATAAGCGGGTTTTATATTTACAATCCAGGTATGGCTTCTGTTTCTTATGCTTCACATTTGGCAATAACTTTCTGGGCTATATCCGAATATAAACGGCCAATCTCCGTATCCGCTTTATAGACAGATGGAGAGAAGTCTTTCTCGGAAGGATGATTATCCGGCGCACCCAACGGGATTTGAGCCATTAACTCCGCATTCAGCGATTCCGCCAAACGTGCTCCTCCGCCGCGCCCGAACACATACTCCTTCTCGCCGCTTTTACTTTCAAAATAAGACATGTTCTCCACAATGCCAAGAATTTCATGCTCTGTTTTAATCGCCATGGCACCAGCCCGAGCAGCTACAAAGGCGGCTGTTGCATGAGGGGTAGTAACAATGATTTCTTTGCTTTGCGGGATCATTTGATGAACATCAAGCGCGACATCACCGGTACCCGGAGGCAAATCGAGCAGCAGATAGTCCAGCTCGCCCCACTCGATCTCTGCAAAAAAATTGCGCAGCATTTTGCCGAGCATGGGCCCGCGCCAAACGATCGGTGCATTGTCCTCAACAAAAAATCCCATCGACATGACACGAACACCGAATTTTTCAATGGGAATGACCCTTTCGTTTATCACTTCAGGTCTCTCCTCAATTCCCATCATATCCGGAACGCTAAACCCGTAAATATCGGCATCGACGATTCCGACTCTCTTCCCTTGGCGAGCAAGCGCAACGGCTAAATTAACGGTGACCGTAGACTTGCCTACACCGCCCTTGCCGCTGGCAACCGCGATAAATTGCACTCCGCTGCCCGCATGCAGCAGTGGGTGGGCTTCAAGACCAGCCGAATGGCCGCGTAAGGGTGCACGGTTCCCTTCCGAGCCGCCGGCTGATGCATTCTTCGATCCATCCACGCCTGCAGCGCCCTCCTCCGATGCTGCGGCCGTGCGGAAGCGGCTGTGAACCGTTTCTACTCCCAAACGTGCCATAGCCTCGCGCAGAGCCGCCTCAAACGCCGGCTGAGCCGCAGACTCGACGCCCTGAACGGTCAAAGAAACCTGACCCTCCTTCACCATTACATCACGGATGTTCACTTTGCCATCCTTGCTATATCGCACCGCTACAGCTTCAGCAGCTGAAATGGCTTCCTCACGAGTCAACATAAGTTCATCGTCACCTCATATTCAAATATATACGCAATACCGATCATAACGATATGTACATTATTGATTATATCACAAGAAGAACCAGCTATCGCCAGAGGAGATGTCCGGTACCGTTTTTTGCGGTGAAATATTATAAGCTAAGTATGGTGGACGCATATACTTATATTCAAAAAACCAACTCCTCCTTGCGGAGAAGCTGGCCATCTCGTTACGAGCCATTAGGAGTTCCCTTCCCCCATTTTTCTCCTGAGGAATAGCGAAGTATGCCTTGATACACGGAGGCCGCAACCATCTTTTGATAATTGGAATCCGCAAGACGACTTGCTTCGCCCGGATTTGAAAGAAATCCAACCTCGACCAGAGCACTGGGAATCTCTTCGGTAGCCTTCAACAGGTAAACCGTATTGACCTTGGCGGCCACCCGTTGGGTATTGTCCAGATTGCGTTTAATCTCCTCCTGGATGAAAGAAGCCAAAACCGCATTATCAGGATGATTGGGATAAAAGAAGGTTTGAGCGCCAGACCATTTTGGTGAAGGTATGCTGTTCATATGGATACTGATGAGCATTGAGGCGTTCTGTTCCTTCACGAATTGAGCGCGCCTCAGGAGATCCTCTGTTTTTCTTTTGCTGATTTTCTGGGTTCCTTCATTAGCCAGATCATAATCACCTTCACGCGTCATGACGACAACCGCACCGGATTGCTGCAAGTAGTCGCGAAGCTGCAGCGCAATCGCAAGATTGAGATCCTTCTCAACCGCTCCCTGTTTACTGACCGCTCCTCCGTCAACACCGCCGTGCCCTGCATCAATGGCAATAATTTTCCCGGAAAGCGGCATGGTCCAGTACGTCCATGTACGGGTCGCAGGCACTTCCTGCGTCAGCAAAAGAACCGTCAACAATACAACCGACATGCCAGCCACGATGCGTAAGGCTCCACGATATGTAATCCAGACAACGAATCGGTTACGAAAACCGCGCATACAAAAAACCACCCCAATCCCCAACAATGATAACGCAAGAGGCATGTCTTGCCTGCTCTCTTATCATCTTATGGGACGAGGTGGTCGGTTATGCGAATATCAGTTGTCCAATACAAATTGTTACTAACTAATTCACAGGCTGCTCTGACATGCCTTCGATCAGAATTTGAGCAACTTCCGGACGAGAGAACTCTGGAGGCGGACATATCCCGTCACGAAGCAGAGCGCGAACCTTGGTGCCTGACAGCGTCAGGTGATGCTCTTTATCATGCGGACATGTTTTGCTGGATGCCATGTTGCCGCATTTCTTACAGAAGAAGCTGTGCTCAAAATAAAGCGGCGTTATGCCGAGCTCCTCCGCAGAGAAGGTGCGAAGCAACTCCTGAGCCTCGTAAGTCCCGTAGTAATCACCAACACCCGCATGATCACGGCCCACAATGAAATGCGTGCAGCCATAGTTTTTACGAACCATTGCATGAAAGATAGCTTCCCTTGGTCCCGCATAACGCATCGCCGCTGGAAAAACACCAAGAAACACTCGATCCTTCGGATAATAATTCTCAAGCAAGGCAACGTAGCTCTTCATCCGCACATTAGCTGGCACGTCATCCGATTTGGTTTCGCCTACCAACGGATTCAGAAAAAGTGCATCGACAATTTCCATTGCACATTTTTGGATATATTCATGAGCCCGGTGAACGGGATTGCGAGTCTGGAATCCCACGATGGTTTTCCACCCGTTATCCGCGAAGATCTTACGGGTCTCGGCAGGATCGAAATAAAACTCATTAAACTTTTCCGGCTGAGGGCGGTTGATAACGGTTATGGGTCCACCAACATAAGTGGAAGGACGACCAAACAATTTGGCTACTCCGGGATGTTCTTGATCATCGGTTTTGAAAACATTAATGGCCTCAAGGTTCTGATCCACTTTGTAGATGCTCTCGATATCGATTACACCGTAAAGCACGCCATCTTCACCTTTCAGTGCCGCACGAGTCCCTACAGAGAGCTCTGCCGCCTTCTCATCCTCAACAGATAAAGTGATCGGAATACTCCACACAATGCCGTTAGCAAGACGCATTTTCTCTACAACAGAGTGATAATCGGCTTCGTTCAGGAAACCCGTGAGCGGCGAAAAAGCTCCAACACCAATTAAATCAAGATCAGATACAGCCCAGGTATTAATAACAATGGATGACAAGGTTGCCGCTTCCGCAACTAACGCATCACGCTGTGCTCCAGTGGCGATTCGATTGATGAGTTCGCCGCCATGCGGCTTTATGCTGCTCATTTATACAAGTGCCTCCCTTATTTATGCAATCCGCATTCTGTTTTTTCTTGTCCCGCCCAACGACCGGCACGCGGGTCCTCACCCGGCATGACCTGACGCGTGCAATGCTCGCAGCCAATGCTTGGATAGTTATTATCATGCAGCGGGTTGTAATAAATATTATTCGTCCGGATATACTCCCAAACGTCTTCGGAAGTCCAGCTTGCGATTGGGTTGAATTTCACCAGACCAAACTTGGTGTCATACTCCACTTTTTTGGAATTGGCACGCGTCGGCGCCTGATCGCGGCGAATACCGGTGATCCAAGCTTCGTATTTGGACAAAATTTTGGTCAAAGGCTGCACTTTTCGAATATTGCAGCATTGATTGGCATCACTTTTCCAAAGCTCATCCCCGAATTGTTTAGCCTGCTGCTCTGGTGTAATCTCCGGTTTAACTTCAACAAAGTTCATGCCGTAAATTTCTTTCATCTTATCTCTTGTTTCATAGGTTTCTTTGAAGTGAAAATCGGTATCCAAGTAAAACACGTCTGTACTTGCGCTGATTTTTTGCAGCATATCAACGATAACTACATCCTCCGCACCAAAACTGCAGGCAAACGTAATGTTCGGAAAGGTTTCGATGGCAAATTTAATAATTTCCTGCGGTGATGCGTTTTCCAATTCCACTGCTTTTTGCGTTATAAGTGCTTCTTTCTCAAAAAGGTTCATATCTAATGCCTCCATTAACGAATTCCTAGTAAAGTGATCTACTTTAAATTATACGTCTAATGATGGTATTGTTCAATGACTTAAATGAGCCAATATGAAGAAAAATACCCCCTCTGGCCAGCAGAAGGGGCATTTTTCGTTGATTCGTTTAACGTTTCGAGAACTGAGGCGCGCGACGAGCCGCTTTAAGTCCGTATTTCTTACGTTCTTTCATACGTGGGTCACGTGTCAGGAAGCCTGCACGCTTCAGAGCTGGACGGAATTCAGGGTCTGCTTTGAGCAGAGCGCGTGAAATACCATGACGGATGGCTCCGGCTTGACCGGAAATACCGCCGCCATGAGCAAGTACCAGTACATCGTACTTGTCCGTTGTATCTGTAAGATTAAGCGGTTGTTTCACGATCAGTTTAAGTGTTTCGAGACCAAAATACTCATTGAGGTCACGTTTATTGATAATGATTCGTCCTTCACCCGGCACAAGGCGTACACGTGCAACAGAGTGTTTGCGACGACCGGTTCCATAGTATTGAACTTGAGCCATGAAACTGTCCTCCCTCTAATTATCCGCGAAGTTCATAGACTTCCGGGTTTTGTGCTTGATGTGGGTGTTCCGATCCGGCATAAACTTTAAGTTTAAGCTTCATTTTGTCACCCAGACGGTTCTTCGGAAGCATGCCGTGAATGGCAAATTCCAGTACACGTTCTGGAGTTTTGTTGATCATATCCTGAGCACTAGTTACTCTCAATCCGCCCGGATACATGGAGTGACGGTAGTACAGCTTGTTTTGAAGCTTCTTACCTGTCAGATGAATTTTCTCTGCGTTGATTACTACAACGAAGTCGCCTGTGTCAACGTGCGGTGTGAATTCTGGTTTGTGCTTGCCGCGGATTAATGCAGCTGCTTCGCTTGCAAGACGACCCAGTGTTTTACCTTCCGCATCAATGACGTACCATTTGCGTTCAACTTCATTTGGCTTAGCCATATAGGTGGTGCGCATGGATGATCCTCCTTCTTCATTAAAACAACCGTTCTCATGTATGAAGAAACGATGTCGTTTCATCGATTCATTAACTTGTTTGATATACAATTTGGATGGCCAACTTAGTCGGGGCTGTGGGAGAGCCACTAAGAAAGCACAAGTTATATTTTACTATATACAGAACATAAGCGCAAGCATAATGTTTGGGCTATTTTTCGGTATGATTGCAGCTATTCCAAGTACTCCACTTCCCACAAATTCAGACCATGTGCCATGGCGGTCGGTCCGGCAGCAGAACGGTCCCGGGCTTCAAGAATAACAGAGACATCATCCGCAGTGAGTTTGCCTTCTCCTACAAGCAGCAGCGTCCCTGTAATGACCCGTACCATGTTGTATAAAAACCCGCCGCCTGAGATAAAAAGATCCAGCTTGCCGTCTTCCTCGTCAATACGCGCTTCATATACGGTACGTATATGCGTTGTCTTGGTTGAACGTCTGGATGTAAAGGAACTGAAGTCATGTGTGCCTACAAGGGCAGCCAAGCCTTTACGCATCTCGTCAACACGTAGAGGTGTAGGATGATGAAATCGGTAACGTCGTTCGAACACGTCCGGGAACTTATTCATATCAATTGAATAACGATACGTCTTGCGCTTGGCGGAATAGCTGGAATGAAACCCCGGCTCCACTTCATCCACGCTGCGGATAACGATGTCTGTCGGCAGTCTCGTATTAAGAGCAATCGCCCAACGCTCAACCGGAATTGCCGCTGCTGTGTGAAAATTAAATACTTGCCCGCGCGCGTGAACGCCGGCATCCGTTCTTCCGGAACCGATGATATGAACCTCTTCGCCGCTTAGCTTCTTGATGGTATCCTGAATCACATCCTGGATCGTATTTCCGCCAGGCTGCGTTTGAAAGCCATAATAGCGGGTACCGTCATAGCTGACGACCACCCTCAGATTCCGCATCCCACACCTCCTCTCCGACAAGTTGCTCAGCTGATATTGCGCGTATAGCGCGCGTATGGCGATTGTTCAGTTCTCTGTTAGTTTCTAAATCTGTTCTTGCTCCAGCTTGAACTGCTGGCAGGTCAGTCGTTGTTACTAGATGTGTTGGCTTTTGTTGATCAGCTGTTGCTTATGTTTGTCTTGTTACTCTATTGTTTGTCTGCTCTATTGCTTGTCGGTCTGCAACAAACAAACTGCTCTGTATCTTTGCCATAAAGGCTGCAAGCCTTTAAAGACACGGCAGCGAGTTCAACAGCTATATAGAGGTAGAGGCTTCTCCAACCATACCACCGATAGTCAGTATAATTTCCAGACATACTGGTGCAGCGAGAAGAATCGTAGGGCACAGAAGGGCCGAAGAGCTTACTTCCTGCCTTCCTGCCTTTGTCCACATGTGATTACCTTATCATTCAATTCAATATCATACGTGGACAACAGTATCAGCCGCCCCTTCTTTAGCTCGTACCGAAGGCTCGTCCGAGCCGAGTCGCATTTAATGGCACAAAAAAAAGGTGGCCGCAAGGTCCACCCTTTCGTTTGTTTACGCGCGGTCCACGAGTTCCAAATAAACCATTGGTGCCGCGTCTCCGCGACGAGGTCCCAATTTCAAAATACGTGTGTATCCGCCCGGACGTTCCGAGTAACGGGTAGCCAGCTCGGAAAACAGTTTTTGTATTGCATCTTGCTCGCCATCGATTGATTCGCGACGTACAAAAGCAGCTACTTGACGACGAGCGTGAAGATCACCGCGTTTAGCAAGCGTGATCAGCTTCTCTGCGATCGGGCGAAGCTCTTTCGCTTTCGCTTCAGTCGTTTGAATCCGCTCATACAGGAACAAGTCAGTGCAAAGATCGCGGAATAATGCTTTACGCGAACTAGCGTCACGGCTCAATTTTGAATATGCCATCGATTTTCCCTCCTTTATTCTTCCATACGGAGGCCAAGACCGAGTTCTTCGAGCTTCTCTTGAACTTCCTCTAAAGACTTGCGTCCAAGGTTGCGGACTTTCATCATGTCTTCTTCGGTTTTCGTTATCAGCTCTTGAACGGTGTTGATGCCTGCACGCTTGAGACAATTGTAAGAACGTACGGAGAGATCGAGTTCTTCAATCGTCATCTCTAGTACTTTTTCTTTTTTGTCTTCTTCTTTTTCCACCATGATTTCGGCATCCTTGGCTTCATCCGTAAGTCCCACGAACAAATCAAGATGCTCGGTCAAAATTTTGGCGCCGAGGCTAACAGCCTCTTCCGGCCTGATGCTGCCATCGGTCCAAACTTCCAATGTCAGCTTATCATAGTTCGTTACTTGGCCAACGCGGGTGTTCTCAACCGTATAGTTGACGCGCGTAATTGGCGTGTAGATCGAATCGACCGGGATTACACCAATCGGCTGATCTTCCCGTTTGTTACGATCCGCTTGAACGTAACCGCGTCCGCGATTGGCGAATACACGCATATGAAGCCGTGCACCGGAAGCCAGAGTAGCGACATGAAGATCAGGGTTTAAAATTTCGACATCGCTATCAGCGCGAATATCGCCCGCCGTAACGTTGCCATCGCCTTCAGCGTCAATCTCCAATACCTTCTCTTCGTCGGAATGGATTTTGAGTGAAAGCCCTTTGAGGTTCAGAATGATCTCGGTTACGTCCTCCATCACACCTGGAACCGTCGAGAATTCATGAAGCACGCCGTCGATCTGAACTGATGTTACAGCAGCACCCGGCAATGACGACAACAGGATTCTGCGTAGCGAGTTCCCGAGCGTCGTCCCGTATCCGCGTTCCAACGGTTCAACTACGAAACGTCCGTAAGTGCCTTCCTCGTTCAGCTCTACGGTTTCGATTTTCGGCTTTTCGATCTCAATCACTAATAGTCCCCTCCTTCAAAACGTCGCTCCGTTACCATGATCGCAATTGAAGTCTAATCATGTAGTATGCCAAACCTTCACAACCATTATTCACAAGTTGTCGATATTTGATACCACACCCGACTAGACTATACGCGACGACGTTTCGGCGGACGGCATCCGTTATGCGGAACAGGCGTTACGTCCTTAATGAGGTTAACTTCAAGACCAGCTGCCTGCAGGGAGCGGATTGCCGCTTCACGACCTGCACCTGGACCTTTAACCATGACTTCAACTGCTTTCATACCATGCTCCATTGCAGCTTTGGCAGCGGATTCGGCAGCCATTTGAGCTGCGAAAGGCGTACTTTTACGGGAACCTTTGAAACCAAGGTTGCCTGAGCTTGCCCAAGAGATCGCGTTGCCGTGCGGATCAGTGATAGTAACAATCGTGTTATTGAACGTTGAACGGATGTGTGCCACGCCCGATTCAATATTTTTACGGTCACGACGTTTTGTACGAACCGCTTTTTTCGGTTTTGCCATTTGAGTTATCCCCCCTTGTTATTTCTTCTTGTTCGCTACAGTCCGACGAGGACCTTTACGCGTACGAGCATTGGTTTTCGTCCGTTGACCACGAACCGGAAGACCACGACGGTGACGAACACCGCGGTAGCAGCCAATTTCGATCAGACGTTTGATGTTAAGAGAAATTTCACGACGAAGGTCGCCTTCCACCTTAACGGATTTATCAATCGTTTCGCGGAGTTTGCTGACTTCATCTTCAGTCAGGTCGCGAACGCGTGTCTGTTCACTGATCCCTGTAGTACTCAGAATCTTGTGGGCAGTTGTTGTGCCGATACCAAAAATGTAGGTCAGAGCAATGACGACGCGTTTATCACGCGGTAAGTCTACACCAGCAATACGTGCCATGTACCGTTATCCCTCCTTTATCCTTGTTTTTGTTTGTGTTTCGGATTTTCACAAATCACCATTACATTGCCTTTGCGGCGAATGACTTTGCATTTTTCGCAGATCGGCTTGACCGAAGGTCTGACCTTCATTGTGATTACCTCCCGAATTCTTTCGTTAGCAAAACCGTATACCGGCTTACTTCCGATAGGTAATGCGTCCTCTAGATAGATCATAAGGCGACAACTGGATGACCACTTTATCTCCTGTCAGGATACGGATAAAATGCATTCTTAGTTTACCCGATACATGAGCCAGAATTTGGTGTCCATTTTCCAGTTCAACCTTGAACATGGCGTTAGGCAGCGGTTCAATTACCGTACCTTCAACTTCAATGACATCTTCTTTAGCCACAGTCAATCTCCTTTCCCTTGCGCTGCTTTCTGAATCGCAAAACGCAGCTTAGCATTCGTAACACGGCCGGTTTCCCGCATGCTGTCCGTCACTTCATGACTGACGACCGGCTGCATCCTTAGATGCAGTACGTTCTTCTTCTTCGGTTGATCGAAGCGCCGCTTGTCACCGTCTGCGATAAGGACGAATTTCTCATCGACGATGCCGATAATAACAGCATAGCCGCCTTCTTCCTTACCACGCAGTATCTGGACTATGCGGCCGATTTCCGGCATATGTTCCAATGCGTTCAACCTGCCTGCTCCCTTGGTAGGGTTAATATTTCACAGCCATCTGCCGTCACGGCCACAGTATGCTCAAAATGTGCGCACCATGAACCGTCTTCGGTAACGACCGTCCAATTATCCTCCAGCGTACGTACGTAACGCTCCCCGATGTTGACCATCGGTTCAATCGCGAGCACCATGCCCGGTTTGAGCCTGGGCCCATGATTGGGCATGCCGTAATTCGGAATCTGTGGCTCTTCATGGAGGCTGGCTCCAATGCCGTGACCAACATATTCACGAACAACGGAGAAGCCAGCAGCTTCGATCACTTGTTGAATCGCATGCGAGATCGTAAACAACCGAACATCCGGTTTAACGAGCGCCAGACCAGCATAAAGTGACTCTTCCGTCACTTCCAACAGCCTGTTCGTCTGCTCACTGATACTGCCTACGCCGTAGGTCCAGGCGGAATCACCATGGTAACCTTTGTACTGCGCACCAATATCGATGCTGATAATGTCGCCATCATTCAGTTTACGTGAGCCCGGAATTCCATGTACCAGCTCTTCATTGACAGAAGCGCAAATGCTGGCAGGAAATTGATTGTATCCTTTAAAAGATGGAATGGCATTTTGACTGCGGATGTAAGTTTCCGCGATCCCGTCCAATTCCTTGGTCGTAATACCAGGACGAATGGATTGTTTCAACAACCGGTGCGTTTCGGCAACGATTCGGCCAGCTTCTCTCATATATTGCAATTCCGACTCGGATTTGCATATAATCATTCGGCTGTTCCCCGTAGAGCAGAAACAATCTCCGTCGTTACTTCATCAATCTCTCTCTCTCCGTCCACCTCGCGCAGGATCCCTTTGCCCGAGTAATAATCCAGAAGAGGAGCTGTTTTTGAAATGTACTCGTCAAGACGAGTACCGACTTTCGCTTCCGTATCGTCTGACCTCTGATACAGCTCGCCGCCGCATTTATCGCAAATGCCTTCTTGCTTTGGCGGATTGAACATAATGTGGTAGGTCGCACCACAAGATTTACAAATGCGGCGACCGGTCAGACGCGCAAGCAGCAGACCGCGGTCAACTTTTAAGTTAACAACATGGTCAATGCTTCGACCCATTTCAGCAAGCATACCATCCAAAGCCTCGGCTTGCTGTAGTGTCCGTGGAAAGCCGTCTAGCAGGAATCCTTTTTGGCAATCTTCAAGCTGCAGACGTTCACGAACGATTCCGTTCGTAATTTCGTCCGGTACGAGAAGACCTTGATCGACGTATTCTTTAGCCTTCTGTCCCAGAGGCGTGCCTTGTTTCATGGCCAGTCGGAACGCGTCACCCGTAGAGATATGTGGAATTCCGAAGGTATCCACTATTCTCTCGGCCTGCGTACCTTTACCGGCGCCTGGAGGGCCCATGAATAAAATGTTCATTAGCGTGTTCCTCGCTTTAAGCACAATAGGCTCTAAGCGGGTTCCGTTACGCTATAACTTGAACGGAAGCCCGATTTTGAACCTATCGTTATTTATTGATAAACCCTTTATAGTGGCGCTTGATCAATTGGGTCTCGATTTGTTTCATCGTATCAAGCGCAACGCCGATAACGATAAGCAGCGAGGTTCCGCCGAGTCTGACATCTGCCGGCAAGCCAGCCATTTTACCGAATATAACCGGCAAAATTGAGATGAGTGCCAAGAATATCGCACCACTCAGTGTGATTCTGGACATGACTCGTGTGATATAAGAAGAGGTTGGCTTACCAGGGCGTATGCCTGGAATGTAGCCTCCATTTTTCTTCATCTGGTCAGCCATTTGTACCGGATTAATCTGTACAAAGGTATAGAAGAACGTGAATGCCAGAATCAATATTACATACAGTACCATACCCAGAGGCGCGTCATATGTCAAATTATCCTTCACCCATACCGCCCAGCCATGTGTTGACCAGAACTGTGAGATGGTAACGGGAAATAACAAAAGCGATGACGCGAAGATGACCGGAATTACGCCTGCTCCGTTCACTTTCAGCGGAATGTGTGTAGATTGACCACCGTACATTTTACGTCCAACTACGCGTTTAGCATACTGAACCGGTATTTTTCTAATTCCCTGTTGGACAAAGATAACCCCAACTACGATCGCGACTATAACGATGAGAAGAACAACCACTTTTATGATGTTAAGAAAAAGGGTGTCTCCAGCATCAACAAACTCTTGTGTATAGATAGATCGAATGTGCCGCGGAATGGAAGCAACGATACCGGCAAAGATCAGGACCGAGATCCCGTTACCGATACCTTTCTCCGTTATCTGCTCACCGAGCCACATAAGGAAGGCTGTACCTGCTGTCAGGACGATGGCTATCATCAGATAGTCACCAAACGCTGCACCTGGAATCATTTCGTACTGGTATTGACGGTTAAATCCAATCGCCGTACCGAAACCTTGAATTAACCCTAGTACGATCGTACCATAACGTGTAATTTGTGCAAGCTTGCGTTTTCCATTTTCTCCTTCTTTTGCCCACTCGGCAAATTTAGGAATGACATCCATCGACAATAATTGCACGATGATGGAAGCCGTAATGTAAGGCATAATTCCAATCGCGAAAATCGAGAACTGGAACAATGCTCCACCTGAGAATGTATTCAGCAAACCAAACAAATCAGCTCCGGACTGGTCAACACTCTTAAATACATCTTTATTGACGCCTGGCACCGGAATAAAGGAACCAATCCGGTAAACGAGCAAGATGAACAATGTGAACAAAATCCGCTTGCGAAGGTCTTCCACTTTCCAAATGTTGGACACGGTCTTGAACAATTAGATCACCTCGGTTTTACCGCCGGCAGCCTGGATTTTCTCTACCGCAGATTGAGAGAATTTGTTTGCTTTTACCGTAAGCTGAACAGTGATATCGCCATTGCCGAGAACTTTAATACCACTCTGCGGGTTTTTGACAATTCCTTGCTCGATAAGCAACTCTGGCGTGATTTCAGTGCCGGCTGCAAAATTGTTCAACTCATCGATGTTCACAATCGCATACTCTTTACGGAATGGGTTGTTAAAGCCGCGTTTAGGAACACGACGATACAACGGGTTTTGTCCGCCTTCGAAACCTGGACGAACACCACCGCCGGAACGGGCGTTCTGACCTTTGTGACCACGACCAGCTGTTTTGCCGTTACCGCTACCGATACCCCGACCTTTACGGAATGCTTCTTTGCGGGATCCTGGTGCTGGTGTGAGCTCATGCAATTTCATCGTAGGTTGCACCTCCTTATAATTTCTTGTGCCGCAAGCGGCACTATATCTTATACTTCCTCAACTTTGACCATATGGCTGACAGTGTTCACCATACCACGGACTGCCGGGTTATCATTATGGACAACCGATTGACGAATTTTACGCAGTCCGAGCGATTGAATCGTTGCACGTTGCTTCTCGTTACGACCAATCAGGCTGCGAACGAGGGTGATCTGCAATTTTGCCATCGTGTTCCCCTCCTTAACCTAAAAGCTCTTGTACGGTTTTTCCACGCAGTTTGGCAACATCTTCAGCGCGTTTCAGGCGGGAAAGCCCTTCAAGCGTTGCGTTAACCATATTCATGGAGTTCGAAGAACCCAGTGATTTTGTAAGAATGTCGCCTACTCCTGCAAGCTCAAGAACGGCACGAACAGGACCGCCTGCAATCACTCCGGTACCTTCCGATGCCGGTTTGAGCAATACGCGTCCTGCGCCAAAATGTCCAAGAACCAGATGCGGGATCGTTGTCTTAACAAGTGGTACATGGATCAGGTTTTTCTTGGCATCGTCGATGCCTTTGCGGATGGCATCCGGAACTTCGCCCGCTTTGCCGATTCCTGCGCCCACATATCCTTTGCCGTCTCCGACAACTACAAGCGCGCTAAAGCTGAAACGGCGTCCGCCTTTTACAACTTTGGATACGCGGTTGATTTGAACTACTTTCTCAGTCAGTTCTAAAGTATTCGGATCTATACGCAAGTCGTTTTACCTCCTTATTAAGGTTTCTCAATTAGAATTGAAGTCCAGCTTCGCGAGCCGCATCAGCCAGAGCCTGTATTCTACCATGGTACAAGTATCCACCGCGATCGAAAACGACTTTCTCAACGCCTATCGCTTTCGCGCGTTCAGCGATGAGCTCACCGATTTTGCGAGCCGATTCAACGTTGCCGCCGTTGCCTACGTCAGTAACTTCTTTATCCAGCGTAGAAGCCGATGCAATCGTTACACCTTGAACATCATCAATCAGTTGTGCATAGATGTGTTTGGAGGAACGGAATACAGCAAGACGCGGACGCTGCACGGTTCCATTGATTTTCTTACGAACACGCAGGTGACGTTTCAAACGCGCTTTGTTTTTATCGCCTTTTGTAATCATTCGTTGTACACTCCTTTCTTACTGTCCTTTATGATGCTATCCGATTAAACAGCTGCAAGAGCTGTTTATTTTTTCTTACCGGCTTTACCTTCTTTACGAATAATGCGCTCACCTTCGTACTTGATCCCTTTGCCTTTATACGGCTCTGGTTCACGTACAGAACGGATTTTTGCAGCAGTTGCGCCAACGAGTTCTTTGTCGATACCACGAACGATGATCTTGGTGTTCGAAGGAACGTCAAACTCGATGCCGCCTTCAGGCGTGATTTCAACCGGATGGGAGTATCCAACGTTAAGGACAACTTTGTCACCGGCCTTGCTTGCACGGTAACCAACGCCCACGAGCTCCAGTGATTTCGTGAAACCTTCAGTTACGCCACTCACCATATTAGCGATAACGCTGCGCGTTGTGCCATGCAGGGAGCGGTGCAATTTATTGTCAGTCGGACGTTCGATTGTGATTACGCTGTCCTCCACAACCACTTTCATGTCCTTGTGAATCGTGCGGCTCAGCGAACCTTTCGGTCCTTTTATTGTAATAAAGCTGTTGTCCAAGTCGATGTTTACGCCACCTGGTACTTGGATCGGTTTACGGCCAATACGAGACATTGTTACACCTCCAATCGTTGTGACAGTTTCTTACCAAACGTAGCAGACGACTTCGCCGCCCGATTTCACTTGGCGTGCTTCTTTATCGGTCATAACCCCTTTAGACGTTGAAATGATTGCCATTCCAAGACCGCCTAGAACACGAGGGACTTCAGTGCTTTTCGTGTAAACGCGCAGTCCCGGTTTGCTGATACGTTTCAGCCCGGTAATGACACGTTCTTGATTGGGACCGTATTTCAAAAAGATACGGATAATCCCTTGTTTGCTATCTTCGATATACTCAGCGTCGCGGATAAAGCCCTCGCGTTTCAAAATTTCTGCGATTTGCTTCTTCACCTTCGAAGCAGGCATTTCAACCGTCTCATGACGCACAACGTTTGCGTTTCGGATACGCGTGAGCATATCTGCAATCGGATCAGACATAACCATTGTGAGAACCTCCTTCCCGATACTTAAGCTGATTACCAGCTTGCTTTTTTAACGCCAGGAATCTGGCCTTTGTATGCTAATTCACGGAAACAAATCCGACAAATTTTAAACTTTTGCAAAACGGAATGCGGACGGCCGCAACGCTCACAGCGTGTATAAGCTTGCACTTTGAATTTCGGTGTGCGCTGTTGCTTGATCTTCATCGAAGTTTTTGCCACTTGGTAGTACCTCCTGTGGATTACTTCGCAAACGGCATGCCCATTTGGGTCAGCAGTTCACGAGCCTCTTCGTCCGTTTTTGCCGTCGTGACGATGACGACGTCCATACCACGCACTTTATCAACTTTATCATACTCGATCTCCGGGAAGATAAGTTGTTCTTTCAAGCCGAGTGTATAGTTACCACGACCATCAAACGCTTTGTTCGATACGCCGCGGAAGTCGCGAACGCGTGGGAGCGTTACGTTAAACAGTTTATCAAGGAAATAGTACATGCGCTCGCCGCGCAATGTAACTTTAACCCCGATTGGCATATTTTCGCGAAGTTTAAAACCAGCGATGGATTTCTTCGCGCGTGTGACTACCGGCTTCTGTCCGGAAATCAAGCGAAGGTCTTCAACAGCAGTGTCAAGCACTTTGGAGTTGGAAACAGCCTCACCAACACCCATGTTGATAACAATTTTCTCGATTTTCGGCACTTGCATGACGGTGGTGTAATCAAATTTCTGCATCAAAGCAGGTGTAATGTCATTCAGGAAACGATCTTTCAATCTTGTTGTAGCCATGTAACGTGGACCTCCTTTCCGCTATCGGTCAATTAATCGATTACCTCACCGGATTTTTTAGCGACCCGGACTTTTTTACCGTTGTTGAGCGTTTTGTATCCGATACGGGTTACTTTACCGCTCTTCGGATCAATGTGCATAACATTTGAAACGTGAATTGGCGCTTCCTGCTCGATAATTCCACCCTGCGGGTTAAGCTGGGAAGGACGAGTATGCTTCTTCACCATGTTTACGCCTTCGATGAGAACACGATTTTCTCGTGGATACGCAGCAATGACGCGGCCTTTCTTGCCTTTGTCTTTACCGGTAATGACCATGATCGTGTCATCTTTTTTGACGTGCAATTTATTGTTATGGGACTCTAACACTTTTTTCAAGCGTGGCATGAGTTACACCTCCTGCATTCTTGCGTATAGTTCGCAAGATGATTTCTTAGATAACTTCCGGTGCAAGCGATACGATTTTCATAAAGTCACGATCGCGAAGTTCACGAGCAACTGGTCCGAAAATACGTGTACCGCGCGGGCTTTTGTCTTCCTTTACGATAACCGCTGCATTCTCATCAAATGAGATGTATGAACCGTCTTTACGGCGAACCGCACGCTTCGTACGTACGATAACCGCTTTAACAACATCACCTTTTTTGACAACGCCACCTGGTGTTGCTTGTTTAACGGAACAAACGATCAAATCGCCGATATGGCCTACACGACGCCCAGTACCGCCCAGTACACGAATGCACATCAATTCTTTCGCGCCAGAGTTGTCAGCAACGGCCAAACGCGTAAATGGTTGAATCATTTCAACGTCCTCCTTCCGTCCAAATGCTTAAAAACAAGCATTTTTACAAAATAATAGCTGCTTCAACGATTTCGACAAGGCGGAACCGTTTGTCTTTTGAAAGCGGACGAGTCTCCATAACCTTGACAGTATCGCCAATCTTAGCTTGGTTGTTCTCATCATGTGCTTTGAATTTCTTCGTGTATTTGATGCGTTTATGGTAAAGATCATGCTTTTTGTAGGTTTCTACAGCAATCACGATGGTTTTATCCATTTTGTCGCTCACGACTTTTCCGATTTGAACTTTGCGCGCATTACGTTCGCTCATTGTTCATCCTCCTTTCTTACGATAGAACCTGCATATCGTTCCCGGGATAGGAGCAGTTAGCTGCTAATTCCGAGTTCTCTTTCATGAAGAATGGTTTTGGCACGAGCGATATCCTTCCGCACATCACGAATACGTGTCGGGTTTTCCAATTGACCAGTGGCCAACTGAAAACGAAGGTTAAAAAGCTCCTCTTTAAAACCATTCACTTTTTGTTCAAGCTCAGCAGAGGTTAGGTTGCGAAATTCATTAGCTTTCATTTGCTTCACCACCCACTTCTTCACGTTTCACGAACTTCGTTTTGATTGGAAGCTTGTGAGCGGCAAGACGCATTGCTTCGCGAGCGATTTCTTCCGAAACACCTGCAAGTTCAAACAATACTTTGCCTGGTTTTACAACAGCTACCCACTTCTCAACGTTACCTTTACCGCTACCCATCCGAACTTCAAGCGGCTTTTGTGTAATTGGCTTAGCAGGGAAAATTTTAATCCAAACTTTACCGCCACGTTTGATATAACGAGTCATTGCAATACGGGCAGCTTCGATTTGACGGTTGGTAATCCATGATGGCTCCAGCGCTTGGAGGCCGAATTCACCGAAATGAACTTCAGTACCGCCTTTAGCGCGACCTTTCATGTGACCACGTTGTTGTTTACGGTGTTTGACACGTTTTGGCACCAACATTGATTAGTTGCCTCCTTCCTGGGGAGCAGCAGCTTTCTTCTTCGTAGGAAGGACTTCGCCACGATAGATCCATACTTTTACGCCAATGAGGCCGTAAGTGGTATGTGCTTCAGCTGTACCGTAGTCAATATCGGCACGAAGCGTATGAAGCGGCACTGTGCCTTCGCTGTATCCTTCCGAACGCGCGATTTCCGCACCGCCCAGACGACCGCTGACTGCTGTTTTAATTCCTTTTGCTCCGGAACGAATAGTCCGTTGAATGGATTGTTTCATAGCACGACGGAACGATACACGACGCTCAAGCTGTTGAGCAATGCTTTCAGCAACAAGAATTGCGTCCAGCTCCGGATGCTTGATTTCAGAAATGTTGATGTGTACTTTTTTGCCTTTGGAGATTTTAGCAAGCTCGGAGCGAAGGTTTTCAACCTCGGAACCGCCTTTACCAATAACCATACCAGGCTTGGCTGTATAGATTGTTACGTTAACGCGATTTGCAGCACGCTCGATTTCAAAGCGGGATACAGCCGCATCTCTCAATTTGTTCTTGAGATACTCACGGATTTTGACATCTTCCATAAGCAGCTCGCCGAAATCCTTGCCTGCGAACCATTTGGATTCCCAGTCACGGATAATACCGATACGTAGACCAACCGGATTTACCTTTTGTCCCACACGTTGTCCCTCCTTATTTTTCGGATACCACCAAAGTAATGTGGCTGGTTCTTTTATTAATCCGACTTGCACGACCCATGGCGCGCGGACGGAAACGTTTCATTGTTGGTCCTTGGTTTACAAAAACCTGAGCAACGACCAGCTTGTTTATATCCAATTGGTAATTGTGTTCCGCATTTGCAATAGCGGAGTTAAGCAGCTTCTCCACGATTGGGGAAGCGGATCTTGGCGTATGGCGCAAAATCGCGATTGCTTCGCCGACTTGCTTGCCGCGAATCAAATCCACAACCAGCTGTGCTTTGCGAGGTGCAATGCGGACGTGGTTAGCGCTCGCTTTAGCTTCTTGCATCGTTGAACCTCCTCTCGATCGTTCATTCGAAACTTGTTATTGATTAACGACGGCCTGTCTTCTTGTCGTCGTCACCATGTCCTTTGTATACACGTGTCGGCGCGAACTCACCGAGTTTGTGACCAACCATATCTTCCGTTACATAAACCGGTACATGCTTACGACCGTCATAAACAGCGAATGTATGACCGATGAATTGAGGGAAAATGGTTGAACGGCGAGACCAGGTTTTAACAACCGTCTTCTTGTCCGCCTCATTTAGCACTTCAACTTTTTTCAGCAGGTAGCCGTCGATAAACGGACCCTTCTTCAAACTGCGACCCATAGATGATCCTCCCTTCACGCTGGCTTTGCGTGACGCAGCGCGTCACGCGGCGGCGCTCATGCACCTATTACTTCGTACGACGACGAACAATGTATTGGCTCGATGCTTTTTTCTTCTTACGCGTTTTGTAGCCAAGGGTTGGTTTGCCCCATGGAGACATTGGCGATTTACGTCCGATTGGCGCACGGCCTTCACCACCACCATGCGGGTGATCGTTCGGGTTCATAACAACACCACGAACTTCAGGGCGTTTGCCCAGCCAACGGGA
The DNA here is from genome assembly GCF_056269365.1 of Paenibacillus sp. JT22N12. NCBI lineage: Bacteria > Bacillati > Bacillota > Bacilli > Caryophanales > Paenibacillaceae > Paenibacillus > Paenibacillus sp. JT22N12. The sequence continues at coordinate 22,815 of NZ_JBWDNU010000022.1, forward strand.
ACGGCCGGCTTTACCGATTTTCACGAGCTCGTGATCCTCGTTGCCAACAGATCCGATTGTTGCACGGCAGGTTTTCAGAATACGGCGAACTTCACCAGAGGACAAACGGATAACCGCATAGCTTTCCTCTTTACCAAGAAGTTGAGCTTCTGTTCCAGCAGCACGAACCAGCTGTCCGCCTTTGCCAGGCTTCATCTCGATATTGTGGATAACCGTACCAACCGGAATGTTCTCCAGCGGCAATGCGTTACCGACTTTGATATCTGCATCTGCGCCGGACACGATTTGCGAGCCGACTTTCAGACCTTTTGGAGCGATAATGTAGCTTTTTGCACCATCCGCATAGTGGATAAGTGCTATGTTCGAGGTACGGTTCGGATCGTATTCGATCGTCGCAACATTACCTATTACACCATCTTTGTTGCGCTTAAAGTCGATAATCCGGTATTTACGTTTATGGCCGCCACCATGGTGACGAACCGTAATTTTACCTTGATTATTGCGTCCGGCTTTTTTGAAAAGCGGAGCAAGCAACGATTTCTCCGGTGTGCTTGTCGTGATTTCTTCGAACGTCGATACGGACATAGCACGACGAGCTGGAGATGTCGGTTTATACTTCTTAACTGGCACTTCGATTCCCTCCTTAACCGTTATCTTACGGCAAAGCTGATTGCCCGAGGACTACTAGCCTCAGCAATTGGCTTATACCGATTCAAAAAATTCCAGTTCATTGCTTTCCGCGCTCAATTGCACGATAGCTTTTTTCCACTCGGATGTGTATCCGCTGTGGCGACCTTGACGTTTCGGTTTACCCGGAACGCGCATAGTGTTAACACTTGTAACTTTAACTTTGAAAATTTGTTGGATGGCATCTTTGATTTCTGTTTTGTTAGCGCGGATATCCACTTCGAAAACATAACGTTTATTTGCCATAAAGTCACTTGTTTGTTCCGTGATAATCGGGCGCTTGATAAGATCGCGAGGATTTTTCATTACGCAAGCACCTCCTGTACTTTCTCAACTGCCTCTTTGGTAATAATCAGTTTGTCATAAGTCATGACATCCAGAACATTAATGCCATCGGCTGCAACGAATTTGATGCCCGGAATGTTACGGGCAGACAATGCAACATTGTCTTCGTAGTTAGCTGTTACAACAAGTGCTTTACGAGCTACCTTGAGGTTGCCAAGAATCGTTGTGAATTCCTTTGTCTTCGGTTGAGCAAACGCCAATTGATCCAGAACAATGATATCATTGTCGATTACTTTCGAAGATAGAGCCGATTTGATCGCCAGACGACGAACTTTCTTCGGCAGTTTGAAGCTGTAGCTGCGAGGAGTCGGCCCGAAAACCGTTCCACCGCCTACCCATTGTGGTGAGCGTGTGCTACCTTGACGCGCACGGCCCGTACCTTTTTGTTTCCAAGGCTTACGACCGCCGCCACGCACTTCCGAGCGGCCTTTCGTCTTATGCGTGCCTCTGCGAACCGAAGCTTGCTGAAGCAGTACCGCACTATGCAGGACGTGAACGTTTGGCTTGATTCCGAATATCGTTTCGGATAATTCGATATCGCCAACTTGTGAACCGTTCACGCTAAAAATTGCTACTTTCGGCATTTCATGTTCCTCCTTTCTTAAAGGGTTATTTATTTCTTAACCGTGAGTTTTACTTTTACAAAGCTATTTTTAGGGCCCGGAATGGAACCTTTAATGAGCAGTACATTGCGTTCGGCATCAACGCGCACGACTTCAAGATTCTGAATCGTGATCGTTTCATGTCCCATGTGACCTGGAAGGCGTTTGCCCTTTGGTACGCGGTTCGCTTGAATCGAACCCATCGAACCCGGTCCACGATGGTAACGCGATCCGTGAGCCATTGGACCGCGGGTTTGGCCCCAACGTTTGATGTTACCTTGGAATCCTTTACCCTTTGAAATACCTGTTACGTCAACAAATTCGCCCTCAGCGAACAAGTCAGCTTTCAACTGTTGGCCAACTTCATATTCGCCAATGGTAATGCCGCGAATTTCACGAACGTAGCGCTTAGGAGCCGAATCGGCTTTTTTAGCGTGGCCGATTTCCGGCTTAGTCGCTCTTTTTTCTTTCTTGTCTGAGAAACCAAGTTGTACCGCTTCGTAGCCGTCATTTTCTTGGTCTTTCTTCTGTAGAACAACACAAGGTCCTGCTTCGATAACCGTAACCGCGATTACGTTACCTTCAGGAGTAAACACTTGCGTCATACCAAGTTTTTTACCTAAGATACCTTTCATGTTGACACCTCATTTCCTCTCTTGTTTCCGTTATGCAAAAATTACAGTTTAATTTCAATATCGACACCGGATGGCAGATCTAAGCGCATCAATGCATCGACCGTTTGCGGCGTTGGGTTAACAATATCGATCAAACGCTTGTGAGTGCGCATTTCGAATTGCTCCCTTGAATCCTTGTACTTGTGTACCGCACGCAGAATGGTGATGATTTGCTTCTCTGTCGGAAGCGGAATCGGCCCAGATACACCTGCCCCGGAACGTTTCGCAGTTTCTACGATTTTCTCCGCAGACTGGTCAAGAATCCTGTGATCGTACGCTTTCAAGCGTATACGAATCTTTTGCTTTGCCATATAAGTCCCTCCTTCTATCGCCCAATTTAGTATCGGACATACTCCACGAGAAAAACCCGGCACGCCCCTCATGGCAAAGGAGCCGTGTGTGTCGGCAACCTCTCGCATCATCGCAACGTCGCAGACCAACGTTCACTATTATATCTGAATCGTTAGGCGAATGCAACATTATTTTTAGTAAATTGCAGACATATTTCAATCAGTTGGGTTTCTTCTATAATATACATCTTAATTGGAGGGATTTACGATTCAATCTCCTAATTTCAAGCTAACACATTCATCATTGTGCCTCTTTGATATTCTATAGTTCATTAATTACTCACCTGTAGATAATTGATATAAAAAAGCCCCCACCGAGGTGAGGGCTTGATCCAAGACTTGCGGCTAATGCCGCATCGTCTTATTTTTGGATGCTTGCTACTGCGCCGGCGCCTACAGTACGGCCACCTTCACGGATCGAGAAACGAGTTCCATCTTCCAGAGCGATTGGAGCAATCAGCTCAACCGTAACGGTGATGTTGTCGCCAGGCATAACCATTTCAGTTCCTTCTGGCAGGTTGATGATGCCAGTTACGTCCGTTGTACGGAAGTAGAACTGTGGACGGTAACCAGTGAAGAAAGGTTTGTGACGGCCACCCTCTTCTTTAGTAAGAACGTAGATTTGAGCAGTGAAGTTTGTGTGTGGCTTAACCGAACCCGGTTTAGCCAGTACTTGTCCGCGCTCGATATCTTTACGCTCAACACCACGAAGCAATGCGCCGATGTTGTCACCAGCTTGAGCAGAGTCAAGCAGTTTACGGAACATTTCTACGCCCGTAACAACACATTTGCGGCTTTCTTCAGCAAGTCCGATGATTTCAACCTCATCAGATACTTTAACAACGCCACGCTCTACACGGCCAGTTGCAACTGTACCACGGCCTGTGATTGTGAATACATCCTCAACCGGCATAAGGAACGGTTTGGAAACGTCACGCTCAGGAGTCGGGATGTACGTGTCAACTTGCTCGAACAGTTCGATGATTTTGTCAGCCCATGGACCTTCTGGGTTTTGCAGAGCTTCACGAGCAGCACCGCGGATAATCGGCGTGTCGTCGCCTGGGAACTCATATTCATTGAGCAGGTCGCGAACTTCCATCTCAACAAGCTCCAGCAGCTCTTCGTCTTCAACCATATCGCATTTGTTCAGGAAAACAACGATGTAAGGAACGCCTACTTGGCGGGAGAGCAGAATGTGCTCGCGCGTTTGCGGCATTGGACCATCAGATGCGGATACAACGAGGATCGCTCCATCCATTTGTGCAGCACCTGTGATCATGTTCTTAACATAGTCGGCATGTCCAGGACAGTCAACGTGAGCATAGTGACGAGCTGGCGTTTCATACTCAACGTGAGCTGTGGAGATTGTGATACCGCGCTCGCGCTCTTCCGGTGCTTTGTCGATTTGGTCAAATGCAATTGCTGCACCACCATATTTTTTGGAAAGAACGGTCGTGATGGCTGCTGTCAGCGTTGTTTTACCATGGTCAACGTGACCGATTGTACCGATATTAACGTGCGGTTTATTACGTTCAAATTTTGCCTTAGCCATTGAACTAATTCCTCCTTAATATGAAAAGATTGTATATGTGATCGGCCATAATGAGCGAGCCTATTGGGCAGGTCATCATTTGGCCAAAGTACAACTTGTAAGACTTAAGTTGTAAAAGCGATCCTACTAGGATGCGCCTTTGGATTTGGAGATGATCTCTTCCGAAATTGATCTTGGTACTTCTTCATAGTGCGAAAGCTCCATGGAGAAAACACCACGGCCTTGTGTTCCTGAACGCAATGTTGTGGAATATCCAAACATTTCGGATAGAGGCACCTTGGCACGGATGATGAGCGCGCCGTGACGGGCATCCGATCCTTCGATACGGCCGCGACGGGAGCTAAGCATACCCATAACATCGCCCATGTATTCTTCAGGAACGGTTACTTCAACCTTCATGATTGGCTCAAGCAGAACAGGACTACATTTGTCCTTGGCTGCTTTAAGCGCCATCGATCCGGCAATTTTGAACGCCATCTCCGAGGAGTCAACGTCATGGTAAGAACCGTCGACGACAACAGCTTTGATGTCAACAAGCGGGAAGCCTGCAAGAACACCGCTCTTCATTGTTTCTTCGATACCGGCTTGAACAGGGCCAATATATTCCCGCGGAATGGAACCACCGACGGTTTTGTTTTCAAAGATAAAGCCTGTTCCTGGCTCAAGCGGCGAGAATTCAACCCAGCAATGTCCGTATTGACCGCGGCCACCGGATTGACGAACGAATTTACCTTCTACCCTTGCAGGCGTTTTGAAGGTTTCACGGTAAGCAACTTGCGGTTTACCGACATTCGTTTCGACTTTGAATTCACGAAGCATACGGTCTACAAGAATTTCAAGGTGAAGCTCACCCATACCTGCTATAATCGTTTGGCCGGTCTCTTCGTCCGTATGTGCACGGAACGTAGGATCTTCCTCGGACAGCTTCTGAAGAGCGATACCCATTTTATCTTGGTCAGCCTTTGTCTTTGGTTCAACCGCAAGCTGGATAACCGGCTCAGGGAAGTTCATCGACTCCAGAATAACAGGGTTTTTCTCATCACAAAGCGTATCGCCGGTTGTTGTATCTTTCAGACCTACTGCAGCCGCAATGTCACCGGAGTAAACTTCGCTGATCTCTTGACGGGCATTAGCATGCATCTGAAGAATACGGCCGATCCGTTCGCGTTTGCCTTTCGTTGCATTCACAACATACGATCCGGAATTAAGAACGCCGGAATATACGCGGAAGAACGTCAGTTTACCTACGAATGGGTCAGTCATGATTTTGAACGCCAATGCTGCAAAAGGCTCATCATCTGCAGACCTGCGAACTGTCTCGGTTCCATCTTCAAGGTGACCCTTGATATCAGGTACATCGATAGGAGCTGGCAGATAGTCGACAACGGCATCAAGCATTAATTGAACGCCTTTGTTACGGTAAGAGGAACCGCAGATTACCGGGAAAATCTTCACTTCGCAAACACCTTTGCGCAATGTCGCTTTCAACTCGGCAACGCTGATTTCTTCGCCCTCGAGGTATTTCATCGTGAGCTCTTCATCAAGCTCGGCGATTTTCTCAACGAGTTCCAGACGAAGTTCTTCAACTTGATCCTTGTATGCTGCCGGGATTTCAACTTGCTCCGGATCTTTACCGAGATCGTCTTTATATGTGTAAGCGACACGTTCAATCAAGTCGATTACGCCGATAAAGTCATTCTCCGCACCGATTGGCAGTTGAATAGCGACGGCATTTGCGTTGAGACGAAGACGCATATCTCTGATAACATTCAAAAAGTCTGCGCCGATAATATCCATTTTGTTGACATATGCAATCCGCGGTACATTGTAGCGGTCAGCTTGACGCCATACCGTTTCGGACTGCGGCTCAACGCCTTCTTTCGCACTGAAAACCCCTACGGCCCCGTCCAATACACGAAGGGAACGTTCAACCTCAACTGTGAAGTCAACGTGTCCCGGGGTGTCGATAATATTGATGCGGTGACCATGCCATTGTGCAGTTGTAGCAGCGGAAGTAATCGTAATTCCGCGCTCCTGTTCCTGCTCCATCCAGTCCATCGTTGCTGCACCTTCGTGCACTTCACCGATTTTGTGGGTACGGCCTGTGTAGAACAGGATCCGCTCTGTCGTGGTTGTTTTACCGGCATCAATATGCGCCATGATCCCAATATTACGCGTATTTTTCAAGGAGAACTCTCTTGCCATGATTTCGTCTCCTTCCGATTATGCGAATCCTACCAACGGTAGTGGGCGAATGCTTTATTCGCTTCAGCCATTTTGTGTGTATCTTCGCGCTTCTTCACGGACGCACCTGTATTGTTCGATGCATCGATGATTTCAGCAGCCAGACGTTCTTCCATCGTTTTCTCGCCGCGGTTGCGTGAGTAGTTCACGAGCCAACGGAGACCAAGCGCTGTACGACGCTCTGGTTTAACCTCAATCGGTACTTGATAGTTAGAACCACCAACACGGCGGGCTTTAACTTCAAGAACAGGCATGATATTTTTGATGGCCGCTTCGAAAACTTCCATCGGTTCCGAACCTGTGCGTTCGTTGATAAGTTTGAATGCATCATACAGAATGGTTGCGGCAACTCCACGTTTACCATCAAGCATAATACGGTTAATTAAACGAGTTACCAGCTTGCTGTTATATAGCGGATCCGGTAAAACGTCACGTTTTGTAACTGGACCTTTGCGTGGCATATGCAGATCCCCCTTTCTTCAAGTATTCATGAAATAACATTCATAAATCAATCTTATTTTTTTACTTTCGCGCGCTTCGTGCCATATTTGGAACGAGCTTGCTTCCGGTTGTTAACCCCTGCAGTATCGAGCGCTCCGCGAACGATATGATAACGTACCCCCGGTAGATCTTTAACCCGGCCGCCACGAACCAATACGACGCTATGCTCCTGCAAGTTGTGACCGATACCACCGATGTAAGCCGTGATCTCTACGCGGTTCGTCAAACGCACACGTGCATATTTACGAAGTGCAGAGTTCGGTTTTTTTGGTGTCATTGTACCGACACGTGTACATACACCACGTTTTTGAGGCGCGCTTATGTTTGTTTCTTCACGTTTCAGTGCATTGAATCCTCTTTGAAGTGCCGGCGATTTCGATTTAACGACCTTCGCTTCGCGGCCCTTGCGGACTAGTTGATTAATTGTTGGCATGCTGCCACCTCCTTCCCAAAATAATAAAGCAGATTAGAATATTTCGGCTTATTCTAAGCCCACAGATCCAGGCGGTTCATAAAGAAACAAATGAAAGTTCTTGCCGCACAGCTTTCGGGCAAAAACGTTATTTCCTTATTCAATTTCTGGTACTACTGCCGCCATTGCAGCGCCGACTTCAATGCCGCAGGTTTCCCCGAGACCCTTCATCGTGTCCACCCATGAGATAGGCACGCCTGCCGTCGTACAAAGCCGTACAATATCATCCTTCATTCGTGGATCTGTATCTTGCGCAACATAGACAAGAACGGCTTTGCCTTGCTCCACCATCTTAGTCGTCTGTTTACTGCCGATTATAAATTGCATCGTATCCCGTCCTTCCAAGCCAAACCAAATTGCGATACTCATTTAAGAGATAACACAAAATCGGTATGGTTCAAATACAGGGGTTATGCAAGTAGGCACACTACGACATATTAGCACTTCAAGCTGCTTTATGTCAAGCAACTAGCAGCATATTTCGCAGAACGCTTCAGACATCGATCCTTTGGAATAAAATAGGGCAAAAAGCGACGGTGGCACCGTCCAATCGGCGATGCCACCGTCAGCCCTACTTCAAACATATTTGTGTAGTTTGTATCCCGCAGCGGTTGAATATTACGACTCAACCGGTACGATCTCATCCTCAGTTTTTTCGATTGCAGTTTCGATATCATCATCGTAACCTTTAAGCCGAATGCCCCGATAGCGCTGCATCCCAGTACCTGCCGGAATCAGCTTACCGATAATAACATTCTCTTTCAGGCCAAGCAGCTGATCCACTTTTCCCTTTATCGCGGCATCTGTCAGGACACGAGTGGTTTCCTGGAAGGAAGCGGCGGACAAGAAGGAATCTGTCTCAAGCGATGCTTTGGTAATACCGAGCAGAACTGGCTTTGCAACAGCAGGCTCGCGGCCAGAAAGCAAGGCATCACGGTTAGCTGCTTCGTATTCGTGAATATCGACGAATGCACCAGGGAGCAAAGTAGTCTCACCTGCATCGACAATACGAATTTTACGCAGCATCTGCTTGATCATAACCTCAATATGTTTATCGTTGATCTCAACACCCTGGTTCCGATAAACACGTTGAACCTCTTGCAGAATGTAGTTCTGCACGCCGCGGATACCTTTGATGCGAAGCATATCTTTAGGATCGATCGAACCATCTGTCAGCTCGTCTCCCGCTTCAATATGCTTGCCTTTGGCAACGCGGATACGGGAACCATACGTGACTGCATAGACTTTGGATTCTGCTTCACCCTGCACTTCAATCTCACGACGATCTTTTGTCTCGCGGATGTCTTTGATAACACCGTCGAGCTCGGAAATAATCGCTTGACCTTTAGGGTTACGAGCCTCAAACAACTCCTGGATACGCGGCAAACCTTGTGTAATATCATCACCGGCAACACCACCGGTATGGAAGGTACGCATCGTCAGCTGCGTTCCTGGCTCACCGATAGATTGAGCTGCGATGATTCCTACAGCTTCCCCGATCTCAACAAACTTACCTGTTGCCAAGTTGCGTCCGTAACAAATTTTGCATACACCGTGACGGGCGCGGCAGCTTAGAACTGAACGAATTTGCAGTTTTTCAACTCCAGCGGCAATAATTTCCTCCGCTTTGTTGGAATCAATCAATTCGTTGCGATTCAGGATGACTTCGCCTGTAGATGGATTGCGGACAGTTTCGAAGGAGTAACGTCCTTCAATACGGTCGTACAGATCCTCGATAACCTCTTTACCGTCTTGAATTTTGCTGACGGTAAATCCTTTATCCGTCCCACAGTCATCCTCACGAACGATAACATCCTGTGCGACGTCAACCAAACGACGGGTCAAGTAACCCGAGTCAGCCGTACGAAGTGCTGTATCGGCAAGACCTTTACGCGCTCCGTGAGTCGAGATAAAGTACTCGAGAACAGTAAGTCCTTCACGGAAATTCGATTTGATCGGAAGCTCAATGATACGTCCCGATGGATTCGCCATCAGCCCCCGCATCCCGCCCAATTGGGTGATTTGTGATTTATTACCCCGGGCCTTGGAGTCCACCATGAGCATAATGGAATTGTAGCGGTCCATTGATTTCATGAGAACATCCGTGATGGTATCCTTCGTTTTGCTCCAAATTTCAATAACTCGGTCATACCGCTCTTCGTTCGTAATCAAACCACGACGATACTGATTCGATACAACCTTGACTTTCTCTTCCGAATCGGCGAGAATCGCTTTCTTCTCTTCAGGAACGATAACGTCAGATACCGCAACCGTAATCCCTGCACGAGTTGAATACGTAAATCCGAGTTCTTTGATCCGGTCAAGCGTTACCGATGTTTTGGTGGTGTGATACTGTCTGAAGCATTCAGCAATAATCAAACCAAGATACTCTTTACCGACAGCGCCCATCTGTGGAACTTCTTCCATGAATTTGTGCAGATCGGTACCTTTTTCATAAACAAAATATCGATCAGGCGTTCCCTGCAGCAGGTTGACTTTCGTCGGCTCGTTGATATAGGGGAACGTGTCCGGGAATATTTCATTAAAGATAATCTTACCGACCGTAGTGGAAATCAGTGATTTCTGCTGCGCTTCGGTGAAGATCGTCTTGTTCAGCACTTTAACCGGTATAAAGATCCGCGCATGAAGGGAAACAATTCCCCGTTGATAAGAGGAGATCGCTTCGTTCACAGAAGCGAAAACCGAACCGCTTCCTTTGGCTTCTTTATTATCCATAGTCAAATAGTAGCTGCCAAGAACCATATCCTGTGAAGGTGTTACAACCGGTTTTCCGTCTTTCGGATTCAAAATGTTACCCGATGCCAGCATAAGCAGCCGTGCTTCAGCTTGCGCTTCAGCAGAGAGCGGAACGTGAACAGCCATTTGGTCACCATCGAAATCCGCATTGTACGCGGTACATACGAGTGGATGAAGCTTGATGGCGCGGCCTTCAACGAGAATCGGTTCAAACGCTTGGATACCCAAACGGTGAAGCGTAGGGGCACGGTTCAAGAGAACCGGATGCTCCTTGATGACTTCTTCAAGAACATCCCACACCTCAGGGCTGACACGCTCAACTTTGCGTTTGGCACTTTTGATATTATGAGCCAGGCCTTTATTGACCAGCTCTTTCATAACAAACGGCTTAAACAGCTCAAGCGCCATTTCCTTGGGAAGTCCGCATTGGAACATTTTCAGGCTTGGTCCGACAACGATAACCGAACGGCCGGAGTAATCGACACGTTTACCGAGCAAGTTCTGACGGAAACGGCCTTGTTTACCTTTGAGCATATGGCTGAGCGATTTCAAAGGACGGTTACCGGGACCGGTTACCGGACGGCCGCGACGGCCATTATCAATCAGCGCATCAACCGCTTCTTGAAGCATTCTCTTCTCATTTTGCACGATAATATCAGGCGCACCCAAGTCAAGGAGACGTTTCAGACGGTTGTTGCGGTTAATAACGCGACGGTACAGATCATTAAGGTCAGAGGTGGCAAAACGTCCGCCATCCAACTGGACCATCGGGCGAAGCTCAGGAGGAATAACCGGAAGAACATCAAGAATCATCCATTCCGGCATATTGCCGGAGTTGCGGAAAGCTTCAATGACTTCGAGACGTTTAATGGCCCGGTTACGACGCTGACCTTGTGCCGAACGAAGATCTTCCTTCAGCGTTTCAAGCTCGCGTTCGACATCGATATCCTGAAGCAGCTTTTTGACAGCTTCCGCACCCATGCCAGCGTGGAATCCATAGCCATACTTCTCACGGTAGCTGCGGTATTCTTTCTCGGAAAGAAGCTGCTTTTTCTCAAGCGGCGTATCCCCTGGATCCGTTACAACATAAGATGCGAAATAGATAATTTCCTCGAGTGAACGAGGAGACATATCCAAGGCAAGCCCCATGCGGCTTGGAATTCCTTTGAAATACCAGATATGCGATACAGGAGCTGCAAGCTCGATATGCCCCATACGCTCGCGACGAACCTTTGCACGGGTTACTTCAACGCCGCAGCGATCGCAAACGACGCCTTTATAACGAACCCGCTTGTATTTGCCGCAATGACATTCCCAGTCCTTGGTTGGCCCGAAAATTTTCTCGCAGAACAGCCCTTCTTTCTCAGGCTTCAATGTTCTGTAGTTGATTGTTTCCGGTTTTTTAACTTCTCCGCGGGACCAAGAGCGGATTTTATCCGGTGATGCCAAACCAATTTTCATATACTCGAAGTTGTTCACGTCCAACAAGGAGCAACCCTCCTTCGTCATGATTCACTTGTGTGTTACGCAATCAATTTGCCCGTTCAAGCCGGACTTACGCATTGATCGCGCAGTCCGGCTCTGCAACGCCGTGAGGACGCTAATGGCCTGTTATCTTATCCGATCGTACCGATCAACGGTTACTCCACGCCAACTTCCGTACCCTCGAGGTTGAGATTCAGCTTATCGCTTTGTCCGTCATCCTCGTCGTCCATTTCTTTCATTTCAATCTCTTCCTCGTTCTCGCTGAGGATCTTAACGTCCATCCCGAGACTTTGCAACTCCTTGATCAGAACCTTGAACGATTCCGGAACGCCTGGCTCCGGCACATTCTCACCCTTGACAATCGACTCGTAAGTCTTAACACGGCCGACGACATCATCGGACTTGACGGTCAAGATCTCTTGAAGCGTATAGGCTGCTCCGTATGCCTCAAGCGCCCATACCTCCATCTCCCCGAAACGCTGTCCGCCGAATTGAGCTTTACCACCCAACGGCTGCTGTGTAACCAGCGAGTATGGACCTGTTGAACGGGCATGGATTTTATCGTCAACCATGTGAGCCAGCTTGATCATGTACATGACGCCAACTGTGACCTCACGCTCAAACTCCTCACCGGTGCGTCCATCATAAAGCACGGTTTTACCATTGCGCTGCATGCCGGCTTCTTCCATGGCGTTAAATACATCATCCTCACGCGCTCCATCAAATACCGGAGTGGCCGCGTGCATACCGAGAATTTTACAAGCCATGCCAAGATGAACCTCGAGAACTTGACCGATGTTCATCCGCGAAGGTACACCAAGCGGGTTAAGAACAACCTCTACCGGTGTTCCGTCCGGCAGGAACGGCATATCCTCTTCAGGGAGAATACGTGCGATTACCCCTTTGTTACCATGGCGTCCGGCCATTTTATCGCCTTCGGAAATCTTCCGTTTCTGGGCAATGTAAGCACGAACGAGCTGGTTAACGCCAGGCGGCAGTTCGTCGCCATTTTCACGGGTAAACACTTTTACATCGACAACGATACCATCTGTACCATGCGGCACCCGAAGGCTGGTATCCCGAACTTCACGGGCTTTTTCTCCGAAAATCGCGTGCAGCAATCTTTCTTCAGCCGTAAGCTCCGTTACGCCTTTGGGGGTAACTTTGCCTACCAGAATGTCTCCTGCACTGATCTCAGCACCAACCCGGATGATTCCACGCTCATCAAGGTTGCGGAGTGCTTCTTCCCCTACGTTTGGAATATCGCGGGTGATTTCTTCCGGTCCAAGCTTGGTGTCGCGGGCTTCCGATTCATATTCTTCAATGTGGATCGAAGTATACACATCTTCTTTAACCAGCTTCTCGCTGAGCAGGATGGCATCCTCATAGTTGTAGCCTTCCCACGTCATGAACGCGACGACCACGTTGCGTCCAAGCGCGAGTTCACCCATTTCCGTTGAAGGTCCGTCCGCAAGAATATCGCCTTTTTTCACAATATCGCCTTTGCGGCAAAGCGGTCTCTGGTTGATGCAGGTACCTTGGTTGGAACGCATAAATTTATGCAGCTTTTGCTTGATCAGATCGCCTGTAACCGGCTTGCCGTCAATCAATTCAACGCGGCGCAGCCAGATCTCGTTAGCGGACACGCGCTCAATAACGCCGTCATACTTAGCGACAATACAAACGCCTGAATCCTTGGCGGATTTGTGCTCCATTCCTGTTCCGACAAGCGGTGACTTCGGAATGAGAAGCGGAACGGCTTGCCTCTGCATGTTGGATCCCATAAGCGCACGGTTGGAGTCATCGTTCTCAAGGAACGGAATCAAAGCCGTTGCAACGGAAACAACCTGCTTCGGCGAAACATCCATATAGTCAACACGATCGGTTGGCATGGTCAGGATGTTGTCAGCCTGTTTGTTGTAGCGCACAATAACGGAGTCCTCGGCGAATTTACCGCCTTCGGTCAACTGTGCATTCGCCTGAGCGATAACATAGTTGTCTTCCTCATCGGCCGTCAGATATGCGATCTGTTCGGTAACGATAGCCGTCTTCGCATCAACCCAACGGTATGGGGCTTCAATAAACCCATATTCGTTGATTCTGGCAAAGCTCGACAAGGAGTTGATCAACCCGATGTTCGGTCCCTCCGGCGTCTCGATCGGACACATACGGCCGTAGTGAGAGTTATGAACGTCACGGACCTCAAAGCCAGCGCGTTCCCTTGTCAAACCGCCGGGTCCCAAAGCAGACAAACGGCGTTTGTGCGTAAGCTCAGCAAGCGGGTTCGTCTGATCCATAAATTGCGACAGTTGGGAAGACCCGAAGAACTCTTTAATGGACGCAATAACAGGACGTATATTGATGAGCGCCTGCGGTGTAATGGCATTGGCATCCTGGATGGACATCCGCTCGCGAACCACACGTTCCATACGGGACAATCCGATGCGGAACTGATTCTGCAGCAATTCCCCAACCGAACGCAAACGCCGGTTACCCAGATGGTCAATATCATCGGTGCTGCCAACTCCGTGAAGCAAATCAATAAAGTAGTTAATCGACGAAATGATGTCGGCCGGCGTAATATGCTTGACGGCTTTGTCAATCAAGCCGTTGGCAATTACTTTAAGAACTTTTCCGTCATCATTAGGTGAGAATACACTTATAGTTTGTAGAGGAATACTATCTGCATCAAGCACACCATTAGCGACATGGTAAGTCTTGAAGCCAACATTCTTCTCCAAATGAGGAATCAATTCGTCAAGCAAACGCCGGTCAATCATTTGTCCGGTTTCTGCGAGAATCTCTCCCGTTGTTGGATCTACAAGCGTTTCAGCCAAACGTTGATTAAACAAACGGTTTTTGATATGAAGCTTTTTGTTGATTTTGTAACGTCCGACATTTGCCAAATCATAACGTTTCGGGTCAAAGAAACGAGCTACCAGCAAACTCTTGGCATTATCGAGTGTCGGCGGCTCACCTGGACGAAGACGCTCGTAAATTTCGATAAGCGCCTTCTCGGTTGAGTCGGTGTTGTCTTTATCAAGCGTGTTGCGAATATATTCGTCATGCCCAAGCAAATCCAGGATTTCCGCGTCTGTTCCAAAGCCCAGCGAGCGAAGAAGAACCGTAACCGGTATCTTCCGGGTCCGATCGATACGGACATAAACGATGTCCTTCGCGTCGGTTTCAAGCTCCAGCCATGCTCCGCGGTTCGGGATCACCGTAGCCGTGTAGTTTTTCTTACCGTTTTTGTCCACCTTCGTGCTGAAGTAGACGCTAGGTGAGCGAACCAATTGACTGACGATGACACGTTCCGCGCCATTGATTATGAACGTTCCTGTCTCGGTCATCAGCGGAAAATCGCCCATGAACACTTCTTGCTCTTTCACTTCGCCGGTTTCCTTGTTGATAAGCCGGACCTTAACCCGCAGCGGAGCCGCATAGGTTACGTCGCGCTCTTTCGATTCATCGACCGAATATTTCGGCTCGCCCAGCGAGTAATCGATGAATTCAAGCATCAAATTACCTGTAAAATCCTGAATCGGCGAGATATCCTGGAAAAGCTCAAGAAGATCTTTCTCCAAAAATTTCTCGTACGATTTTTGTTGGATTTCAATCAGGTTCGGAACTTCAAGCACCTCGCGAATACGAGCATAGCTTCTGCGCGTGCGTCGACCATACTGAACAAGTTGTCCTGCCAACTTAACCTCACCCCTCATGTCTGCTTCACAGAAAGTGAACGTACATCCTTCAATAAATCACTGTGCTCAGCAGGCAAATTCTGTTGGAAACCAGCAAAAACCGACCGTTCGTCTTGTTTGAGACGCCGATCTTGTGATACTTTCTTTCAAGAAAGAAGGAATTCCCCAAACTTTCTCGAATGAATAAAGAAAAGCCCTTATCGAAAGTTCGAAAAAAGAGCATGTTTCCGTCAGGCGCTTTCCGGGTATAAAAACGGAAAGTCTCATATCAAGTAATTTTGCCCAAAATGTGAACAATTTATGTCAAAACCGCTCTTTTACTCTCATAAAATAGCGCTTGACATTTTAGTTGACTAAAGAGAAAGAGCCCATTTTAATACTGACATTTTATAATGATATCACATCAAGCAAATGAAGTCAACAAATTCTTCCTTGCCTGGTTATGTTTTTTTGACTGCCCGAAATACCCGGTAGCCCTTGTCTTTCGTCACCTCTTCAACATTGCCAAAAATGGATTCCAGCTTCAATTCAGCCGAAGGTGCTCCTTGCTTTTTTTGAATAACCACCCACATCGCCCCCCCGGGCTCAAGCAGCTGCGCGCCTTCCTCGAATATCCGGTGAACTACCGTTTTGCCGGCTCTGATTGGCGGATTGGTGATGATGGTATCGAAGATTTGCCCTGAGATCGCCCCGAACAGATCACTCTGCAGAACGGTCACATTGGTCAGAGCGTTAAGCTTTGCATTCTCTGCTGCCAATTGTACAGCCCGCTCATTCACATCAATCATTGTTACATGTCCCTGATCCGCGAGTCTGGCTGCCGACAATCCAATCGGTCCATAACCGCAGCCCACATCCAGCACCCTCGAATTTTTTGCCAGTTCAAGCGCCTCAATGAGTACGCGGCTCCCATAATCGACAGCGCCTTTTGAAAATACGCCAGCATCTGTCACAAATTTCAGTTTTTGTCCGCGCAGCACGGTTTCATGGAACTGGCGATCATGTTTGACATCGGGGGTTTGTGTGAAGTAGTGATCCGACATCATATCCCTCCACTCTAAAGCTTGTATGTACTGCTAATCAATAAAACGAACCCCTTGAAGCCAAAGCCTCAAGGGGTTCGCCGCTATAAACAAGCTTGCTACTACTTCACTTCTACGGAAGCGCCTGCTTCTTCAAGCTTCGCTTTAACCGCTTCGGCTTCTTCTTTTGCTACTTTTTCTTTAACTGCTTTTGGTGCATTATCAACAAGATCTTTTGCTTCTTTCAGGCCAAGACCTGTAATTTCGCGAACGACTTTGATAACGTTGATTTTGGATGCGCCAGGACCGTTAAGGATAACGTCGAATTCTGTTTGTTCTGCAACTTCTGCAACCGCAGCTCCGCCGCCCATTGCTACTGGTGCAGCAGCAGTTACGCCGAATTCTTCTTCAATTGCTTTAACGAGATCGTTCAGTTCAAGAACGTTCATGCCTTTAATGGCTTCCAGGATTTGCTCTTTACTCATGGTTGAACCTCCAAATGTTTTTTGTTTTTTTGTAAATACCTATATCTGTGCCCGGTTGAGCCGGACCCGTTTTTTACGCTTCTTGCTTCTCTGCCACTGCTTTAACCGCAAGGGCGAAGTTCCGCATAGGAGCCTGCAGGACGCTGAGGAGCATGGAGAGCAAACCTTCGCGTGATGGAAGATCCGCCAGCGCTTTGATTTGATCAGCATTCATGACTTGGCCTTCAACAACGCCGCCTTTTAGTTTCAAAGCGTCATTCTTTTTAGCGAAATCATTCAACAGCTTAGCAGGAGCAACTGCATCGTCTTTGCTAAATGCAACAGCGGTTGGGCCTGTAAGAACTGCATCCAGTTCAGACAATTCCGCACCGGCGGTAGCACGACGCACAAGCGAATTTTTCAGCACTTGAAACTCGATGTTCGCTTCGCGAAGCTGTTTGCGGAGCTCGGTAATTTGCTTCACGTTCAATCCACGGTAATCTGCAACTACTGTGCAGGAAGACTCGCGGAGTTTCGACGAGATTTCGTTAACCGATTGTTGTTTTCTTTCGATAGTTTTAACGTTTGCCATTTTCGTACACCTCCCGTTATGTTCTCGGGCATCCCGCTTTCAACGAAGGATTTCTTCCTCGATGCATGAGAAAAGCCCCCGCAGCTATAGCGAAGGCCATGATGGTCCGTCAACATTTCATCCAAAAAAAGATTGAAATGAACAAACACTTTTATCATAACACCTCGGTAGGAAATTAAGCTTCAGCAGCACCTACTGTCTACGGTATGCGTATGCGATTGTTAAATGTTGCTCCTCTTAGCGGTATACGGACGCATTAACGCGTGCGCCAGGACCCATTGTCGAGGAAACAGCAATATTTTTCAGGTAAATACCTTTTGCAGCTGCCGGTTTTGCACGGTTCAGCGCTTCGATAAGCGCACGAAAGTTCTCGTTCAGCTTCTCTGCGTCGAATGATACTTTACCGATCGGAGCATGGATTTGACCTGCTTTATCAAGACGATACTCGATTTTACCGGCTTTGATCTCTTGAACAGCCTTCGTTACGTCAAACGTTACGGTACCCGCTTTCGGGTTAGGCATTAGACCTTTACCACCGAGAATACGACCCAGTTTACCAACCTCAGCCATCATGTCCGGAGTAGCGACACAAACGTCGAATTCGAACCAGCCTTGTTGGATTTTGGTGATCATGTCAGCATCGCCAACAAAATCCGCGCCTGCCGCTTCCGCTTCTTTGGCTTTATCGCCTTTTGCGAAAACAAGCACACGTTTGGTTTTACCAGTACCATGGGGAAGGACAACTACGCCACGAACCGCTTGGTCCTGCTTTCTTGGGTCTACACCCAAACGAACAGCAACTTCAACAGACTCATCGAATTTAGCTGTCGCCGCCTTTTTAACGAGATCAATCGCCTCTGAGGCTTCGTAGGTTGCTTCGCTGTCAATCAGCTTGGCAGCTTCTTGGTATTTCTTACCGTGCTTAGCCATTGAAAATTTCCTCCTCGTGTGGTTATAACGGAAAATCCTCCCTGTTGGAGATCCTCCCACTTACAACAAAAGAATATCTTTTGCTGCGCCTTAAGCATCGCAGGCTCTATTAGTCTTCGATGACAACGCCCATACTGCGCGCCGTACCTTCAACCATGAGCATTGCCGCTTCAACTGAAGCCGCGTTAAGGTCAGGCATTTTTTGCTCCGCAATTTCACGAACTTTCGAACGTTTAACGGTAGCTACTTTCTTCTTGTTCGGTTCACCTGATCCTTTTTCGATTCCTGCTGCAACGCGCAATAAAACGGCTGCCGGTGGAGTCTTGGTGATAAAAGTGAATGAACGATCTTCAAATACGGAGATTTCAACCGGAATAATCAAACCGGCTTGGTCAGCTGTGCGTGCGTTGAATTCTTTACAGAACGCCATGATGTTAACGCCTGCTTGACCGAGTGCAGGACCGATCGGCGGAGCCGGGTTCGCTTTACCTGCTGGGACTTGCAATTTTACCATCTTGATGACCTTTTTTGCCATGATGCACACCTCCTTGCTCAAATAATCCCTTTGGCCGCGGTGATGGAATCATCACGCAACCCGTATTGCCCGAAGACAACGCAGGAAAACGAAGATCAGATCTTCTCCACCTGAGTATAGTCCAGCTCAAGCGGGGTTTCCCGTCCAAACATGTTGACGTGCACCTTGAGTTTGCTTTTGTCCAGCAGAATTTCTTCCACCGTACCGACAAAATCAGCAAAAGGTCCAACCTTCACCCGAACCGTTTCCTTCAAATCGAATTCGATTTTCGGTTTAGGCTCATCAATACCCATGTGGCGCAAGATTTGCTCCACCTCATCAGGCAGAAGCGCAGTCGGTTTTGAGCCGGAACCAGTGGATCCGACAAACCCGGTCACGCCAGGGGTATTACGAACCACATACCAGGAGTCATCGGTTTGAACCATTTCCACAAGAACGTAGCCGGGGTAAACTTTACGCATGACGATCTTTTGCTTACCGTCTTTGTTTACCACTTCTTCTTCCATAGGAACAAGAACGCGGAAGATTTTATCTTCCATGCCCATAGATTCAACACGCTTCTCCAAGTTCGCTTTTACCTTGTTTTCGTACCCTGAGTAGGTATGCACAACATACCATCTTTTTTCCATTTCCATAACTAGCCACCCTTGGCCCCTTCTTAAACGATCAGTTCGACCAATGCGGAAATGCCGATGTCAAGAACCCAGAAGTAAATGGTAACCACTATAATCGTTATTACTACAACGAGAGTATAGCTTGTCAACTCTTTACGGCTTGGCCAACGAACCTTCTTCAGTTCCGCGACGCTGTCAGAAAAAAAGGAAAAAGTCGACCCGAAACTTTGCCTCATCTTAGCAAAAAATGACACTTCCACACCTCCCAATTGACCTATCTTGTCTCGCGATGAGGAGTATGTTCGTTACAGAACTTACAAAACTTCTTCATCTCGATGCGGTCGGGGTGATTCCGTTTGTTCTTGCTGGAAGCGTAGTTTCTTTGTTTGCAGTTTGTGCAAGCCAACGTAATAATTACCCGCATTGCTGTACACCTCCCGAATTACCATAAATAAAAAAAGTTCGAATCCATTAAACCCTGATTGTATGTGGAACAAGCAAGATTCAAGATTCAAAGCCCATCAAAAAAAGACCTATTTCAGGGCTACCTGAAATACTTTATCATATGCAATATGCCGTGTCAAGAAAAACGCAACTCTAGACCGGGAGTAGACCTTGAATCACCGTACAATTCCCAACCGTCCGCAGCAAAAATTGAAGATGTTCTGTTACTCCCATTATGCGCGGCATGTGAGAGTTTCAAACCTTCCCCGCCACACTTTCATATAACGGATGTCAGTTTGACAGAGGATCAGTTATAAATTAAAAAAGAGCCTGACCGGCTCCTCTGTCCATCGTTTAGAATTTATAAGCCTACATACCGCACTTTCTAGACACGTCGATCAAAAAAAGCCTGCTTCGCCGTACAAGACGGCGCAAGTCATTTACCCCATCAATCAGTTGCTGATGTTACGGATTTCCAGATACCGCTCCAGCTTACGCTTAACACGCTGCAAAGCATTATCAATTGACTTTACATGCCGATCCAAATCCACAGCGATCTCCTGATAGGAGCGCCCGTCCAAATACAGCATCAGCACCTTGCGTTCCAGATCACTTAAAATCTCGGACATCTTGTCTTCCAAACCAACAAACTCTTCCTGGTTGATAATAAGCTCTTCGGGGTCGGAAACGCGGGTTCCGCAGATGACGTCAAGCAGTGTGCGGTCGGAATCTTCATCGTAGATAGGTTTGTCCAGCGAGACATAGGAATTGAGCGGGATATGCTTCTGGCGGGTAGCCGTCTTGATCGCTGTAATGATCTGACGCGTGATGCAAAGCTCCGCAAACGCCTTGAAGGATGCAAGCTTGTCCCCTTTGAAATCGCGGATTGACTTGTAAAGCCCGATCATGCCCTCTTGTACGATATCCTCGCGGTCAGCCCCGATCAGAAAGTAGGATCTGGCCTTGGCACGCACAAAATTCTTGTACTTATTAATTAAATATTCCAGCGCTTCGCCGTCACCCTCACGAACCGCTTCTACAATATCTTCGTCCGTTCTGCAGTCATAGTCCAGCGGTTTCCACTCTTTGAGGTCGATGCTCACGAACAATCCCTCCGGCTCGAAAGGCGTGCATTGCGCAAAATTTAACCGAACGCAATCATTTTCGTTGATTAGGTTACGTGTAACACTATGCCACTACAGGAAACGATACCAAGCCATAACTAACTTCTACCAGATCCGTTCAGAAACATAGAATCAGTATACATTATGTAACCTTGGGCCGTCAATCAACTTCCTATCGATAAAACTTTAATTAAATAGAAAAATTGGAAGTTAGTCCCGTTTCAAGCGGGATTCGCGTCAAGTATTGTGACATTATTGAATGTGAATTAAAGACAAACTGAGTTAGTTCTGCCCACGGCGCCATCGTTCAAGCTTTGTCCGGACTTCCAGACTCAGATTGGTATCCAGCTCATTACGCTGATGGGACTTGTCCTCTATCGTGCGTTCGATCGCCTTGCGGTTCTGCTCGATATCGATCAGCAGCTCCCGTGCGGATATCCTGAGAGCGCCTTTGCCAAAAGCGACATGCTGCTCAACCAGATCGGAAGTCGCCACATAGAGATTGCGGCTGCGCAGCGCAAGCTCCGAAGCCAGACGTTCAATACATGAATCGGCCGTTTCTTTCTCTTTTGTATAGACTACAGAGATTCTGAACTGGTTAAAAGCCGATCCTGTGCCAGGAACCTGATGAGCATCAAATACGACCGTGACGGACATGCCTGTGAATCCCTGATAATCAGCCAGCATCTCCAGCAGCTTATCGCGTGCGCCCTCCAAATCAGTATCGCGCATTGCAGCAAGAACCGGCCATGCTCCAATCATGTTGTAGCCGTCCACAAGCAGTACATCATCACGCCGTCGCATTGCCTAGAGGCTCCGGCGCTGCCGCAGCACTTCGTACATCAGCACACCAGCAGCCACCGAAGCATTTAAAGAATTCAGATGCCCGTTCATCGGCAGCTTGATCAGAAAATCGCATTTTTCACGGATCAGCCTGCCGATGCCTTTGCTCTCATTGCCAATGACAAGCGCGAGCGGCATATCAAACTTTGTGGACGAGGCATACACATCCTGATGTGCGCCAACATCCGCACCCGCAACCCAAATTCCCGCTTCTTTCAGCTTATCGATCGTCTGTGCAATATTGGTGACCCGGGAAACAGCAACGTATTCCACAGCACCCGCGGAGGTTTTCGATACCGTTGCCGTAAGCGATGCGGATCGGCGTTTGGGAATAATCACGCCATGCACTCCCGTGCACTCCGCCGTCCTGAGAATCGACCCCAGATTATGGGGATCCTCGATTTCATCAAGCAGCAGCAGAAAAGGCATTTCTCCGCTTGAACGAGCCCTCTCCAGCAGCTCATCCAGCTCAAAATAGCGGTAGGCAGCGGCTTGAGCGACAACGCCTTGATGGGTTGTGCCTTCGGCCATTTGATCAAGCTTGCGTTTATCGGCAAACTGAACGATAATTCCCGCCTTTTTCGCCTCGGCTATGATAGGAGCCGCATTTTTCTGAGATTGCTCGGCAATCCATATTTTATTGATTTCCCGCCCGGAGCGCAGCGCCTCCATGACCGGATGCTTGCCTGCAATCCATTCTTCTTGTGAATCCTGTTGCGAATCTTGCTCAGTCATCTGTTGTCCTCCTCGAATTTGCCGATCGCTGCAGCTGGTTCGTCAAAGGCAACTGCCATTAGCTCACGAAGCCGCTCTGTCTGTTTCTCATAATACAAATAGCCGACTAAACATTCCAACGCCGTCGCCTGACGGTAATCTGCGAGATTGGCATTTTTCGGGGGGGCACCCGATTTGGCGTTCCTTCCGCGGCGGACGATGTCCGCTTCCTGCTCCGTGAGCAGCGGCTGCCACCGCTCAAGAAGCGCGCACTGGGCTTTTGCAGAAACGAAGCCGGTTGCCAGGCGGTGCAGATGATTCGACTTGTGATTCGGCTGCGCAATCAAATATTGTCGAACCATCATCTCAAAAACCGCGTCTCCCAAATAGGCCAGCACGACCGGATTTATTTGATTGGGCTGTTTGGCCGGGGGATGGAACCAAAGTCCCTGATTTCGGTCTTCCATCATTTGCGCCGCCAGCGAATGCCCTGAGGGGTATCCTCCAGAATAATCCCTTGATCCGCCAGCAAATCGCGGATTTCATCCGCGCGTTTCCAATTTTTCGCCGATCTCGCGTTCGTCCGTTCGACAATTAACGCATCAATATCCGAATCGAGCAATTCTGCAGCACCTGAAGCCGGCAATAGCCCAAGAACGCGGTCAAGGGATTCAAACGCCTTGATCAGCAGCTGCAAGCCTTCAGTTGATGCAACCGGACGCTGCAAATATTGATTAGCCTCACTGACAAGCTCAAATACAGCCGTTATTGCATCCGGGGTATTAAAATCATCATCCATTTTTGTGTTAAACTCGCTTTGAATACCCTCTATTCGGATTTGAAGCGCAGCTGCCTCTTCATCTTTCTCGCTTACCGCGACAGCCAAACGGTGATGCAGGTTGCTGTAGCAGTTGGCAATCCGCTCCACGCTGTTCTCTGCCTGCGCAAGCGTCTCATCGCTAAAGTTCAGCGGACTGCGGTAATGGGCCGACAGCATGAAATAACGGATTGCTTCCGGTTTTACCCGCTTCAACAGCTCATTGACCGTAATTCCATTGCCGAGGGATTTCGACATTTTCTCATTATTAATGTGAATATATCCATTATGCATCCAATACCTGGCGAGCGGTTTCCCTGTGAAGGACTCAGACTGCGCAATTTCGCACTCATGATGCGGAAATTGCAAATCATGTCCGCCACCGTGAATATCCAGCGTATCTCCCAGATACTTGCGTGCCATTGCGGAGCATTCGATATGCCATCCGGGGCGCCCTGCTCCCCAAGGGCTTTCCCAATACACTTCTCCGGGCTTCGCCGCTTTCCATAGGACGAAGTCCTGGCCGTTCTCCTTGCGGCGGTCCACTTCAATCCGGATACCCAGTTGCAGCTCCTGCATATTTTGATGCGACAACTTCCCATAATCCTGGAATTTGCTCGTACGGAAGAAAACATCACCGCCGCTTTCATAAGCATAGCCGGTGTTGACCAAGCCTTCAATTAAAGCCAATATTTCCGGAATATGATCGGTCACACGCGGATTGATGGTCGCCCTATGCACGCCCAGTCCTTCGATATTGCTGTTGAATGCATGGATAAATTTCTCCGCCACTTCCGCAACGGTCATATCGAGCTGTTCCGCCTTGCGTATCAGCTTATCATCCACATCGGTAAAATTAACGACATAATTCACCTGATATCCAACAGCTTCCAAATACCGCCTCACTACATCAAAAAAGATCACAGGCCGTGCGTTGCCGATATGAATATAATCATACACGGTCGGACCGCATACATACATTTTCACCTGCCCAGGCTCCTGGGATATGAAGTCTTCCTTGTTTCGGTGCATCGTATTATAAATTTGCAAAGTCATATTCTCGGATCTCCTCCAGCAATAGGTTGCTTTTGCCTCTCGCGCTCAAGCTCGGACCTTAAATTCTCAATTTCCTTGTGCATCTCACGAAGCATTTCAATGACCGGGTCAGGCAGCTGGGCATGATCCAGCCGGTCCTTCACCCGCTCGCCGTTCTTCCTGACTATTCTTCCGGGAATTCCGACAACAGTACTGTTGGACGGCACCTCCCGGAGTACAACCGAATTGGCGCCAATATTTACATTATCCCCGACCTTGAACGATCCAAGCACTTTGGCCCCCGATGCGATGACTACATTATTGCCGATTGTCGGATGCCGTTTTCCTTTTTCCTTACCGGTTCCCCCAAGAGTCACACCTTGATAAATGACGACATTATCGCCAATCTCGCATGTTTCGCCAATTACGACGCCCATACCGTGGTCAATGAACAACCGGTCTCCGATCGTTGCACCTGGATGGATTTCAATGCCCGTAAAGAAACGGCAGATTTGAGAAATCAGGCGCGCAACCGTGTACCAGCGCAGCTTATACAGGCGATGGGCAATACGATGAGACCATATGGCATGCAAACCCGAATAGGTGAATACGACCTCGAATTTGCTGCGTGCTGCCGGATCATTATAAAGCACCGTATCTATATCGGATTTTATATGGCGAAACATGGTCAAGACTCCTCTCGGAAAGGCATTGCCATCAAACTGTACCGACCGCATGATTGGTCATGCAACTCTGGGCATAAAGAAAAGCCCCTGCAGCCCGAGGGCTGCAGAGGCGTGTGGACGCGGTTCCACTCTGCTTGGAGATCCGTACAAAGACCCCCATCTTAAAGTCCATAACGCGGACGAATCGTCACGTTCTACCCCGCACTCTGCAAGCTGAATTCTCCTGCTGCACCTGTTACGGACAACAAAAGAAATTCCGCCCGCATGCGCGGATCGAAAGAGCGGCTCCCAGGCGCAATGCTGCATTTCAAGGAATGAACGACTCCCAGCCTATTCAAAATGGCAGACATCCTGCATTCATGTGCAGCTGTTCCAATTTGAAAGGTCGCTCTCTCTGGATTCCTCTCGGAAATGAACAATCCTGTTCCAAGCCTTTAGACCGATACAACTTGATAATTAGGTACTACAAGTATAGCGGACTGCCGATTAACTGACAAGTGCCCTTGCATTCAAGACGAGCCCGGTTATCGGCAAAAGATGAATTAATTTAACCGGAAACGCAAACGTTTCTCCACTTTGACTTTGCCCAGCAGAGCGATTGTACGATTAAGATCCGGTCCATGGGTCTGTCCGGTCAGCGCGGCACGTATAGGCATAAACAGCTGCTTTCCTTTGAAGCCTGTAGCCTGCTGTACTGCTTTGATTGCCGCCTTGATGCCATCAGCATCCAGGGACTCCATTGATGCCAACTGCCCGGCGAAGCCCTGCAGCACCGCTGGGACCTGCTCCTCGGCGAGCACAAGCTTCGCTTCCTCTTCATCGTTCATTTCATCCTCAAAGAATAAGTTCGTCAGCGGAACGATATCTGCAGCGCAGTGCAGTTTATCCTGATACAGCCCTATCAGGTCGCTTGCCCATTCCCTCCCGCTCTCATCCAAAACCTCCGGGAGCCGGCCGGCATTCTGTAAATGAGGCAGACAGAGATCAACTACGCGAGTCAGCTCCGTCTTTTTCAGGTACTCATTGTTCATCCAGCTCAGTTTGGCTGTATCGAAGAAAGCCGGGCTTTTGCTCAGTCTGGCGGGATCAAAGGCTTCAATAAGCTCATCGCGTGTGAATATCTCCTGCTCGCCCTCCGGAGACCAGCCGAGCAGTGTAATAAAGTTGAACATTGCCTCCGGCAGGTAGCCCAGCTTATCATATTGCTCAATAAATTGAATAATGGATTCGTCGCGTTTGCTCAGCTTCTTGCGCTGTTCATTCACAATAAGCGTCATATGTCCGAATACGGGCGGCGTCCAGCCGAATGCTTCATAGATCAGCAGTTGCCTTGGCGTATTTGAGATATGGTCTTCTCCGCGGAGCACATGACTGATTGCCATGAGATGATCATCAAGGGCAACCGCGAAATTATAAGTGGGAATGCCGTCCTTCTTCATAATAACGAAATCGCCGATTCCATCGGATTCAAAGCTGATTTCGCCCTTTACGATGTCACTGAACGTCATGGTTCGGCCTTCCGGAACGCGAAAGCGGATACTGGGTACACGGCCTTCCGCCTCAAATGACTGCCGCTGCTCTTCGGTTAAATCGCGATGCTTGCCGGAATACCGCGGCATCTCTCCGCGCGCTGTTTGTTCTTCCCGCTCCGCTTCCAGCTCTTCCTCCGTGCAGTAGCACTTATAGGCCAGACCTTTGGCAATCAAGTCCTGCCAATATTCGCGGTAAATGTCGAGCCTCTCTGTCTGACGGTATGGCCCATATCCCCCTCCGACATCAACGCTCTCGTCCCAGTCGATGCCCAGCCACTTGAGATAGGTAAGCTGACTTTCCTCGCCGCCCTCAATATTCCGTTTCAGGTCAGTATCTTCGATACGTATAATAAACTTCCCGCCCAGACTGCGTGCGAACAAATAGTTGAATAAGGCCGTTCTCGCGTTGCCGATATGCAGATGCCCTGTAGGTGACGGCGCATACCGCACCCGAATATTCTCTGACATGGTATTCAATACTCCTTCCATGATGTTCCGTTTTCAACCGATCATAGCATAGTCTTGACGAGGCAGACAACTGATTGGGCAGCAATCCCTTCGCCCCGTCCGGTAAAACCAAGCTGCTCCGTTGTGGTTGCCTTCACATTTACCTGAGATGGCTCATCCGCCTCCAGCGCACGTGCAATGACTTCTGCCATCTGAGGAATAAAAGGCGCCATCTTGGGACGCTGCGCAATAATAGTCGAATCAATGTTGCCCAATTTATAGCCGCGCTCTTTCACGAGCTGCCAGATATGCTCCAGAAGCTTCAGGCTGTCCGCGTCCTTAAAGGCCGGATCGGTATCGGGGAAATGCTTACCGATATCGCCGAGTCCAAGGGCGCCCAGTACTGCATCGCTGATTGCATGCAGCAGCACGTCGGCATCGGAATGGCCGAGCAGTCCCTTCTCATAGGGAATCGTCACTCCGCCGATAATACATGGCCGCCCTTCTACCAGTTGATGCACATCAAAGCCTTGTCCAACTCGAATCATTCCCGATTTCCCCCTCTATTCATTTCCCTGATTGTCTTTGTTCAAATGGGCCGCAAGCAGAAATTCCGCCCATGGCAAATCGTCAGGTGTCGTAATTTTTATATTGGTATAATCGCCTTCTGCAACTGTAACGGGTACACCGAGACGTTCTACGACCATGGCATCATCCGTTCCGACAAAGCCGTCCGCCGCCGCCCTCTCATGCGCTTCCAGCAGCAGGGAACGCCGAAAAGCCTGCGGCGTTTGTATCGCCCACAAGCTCCGGCGGTCAGGTGTCGCCACGATCACACCGGCTTCACCAACCTGCTTGATTGTATCTTTAACGGGCACAGCAAGCACAGCGGCTCCGGTTTTTACCGCTTGAGCCATACAAGAGCGTACGGCCTTGGCAGTTACTAATGGACGCACACCATCATGCACCATGACCCATTCCATTTCCTTGCTCAGCGACTGCAGTCCGGTCCGAACCGAGTGCTGACGCTCACTGCCGCCAGCCAGCACGGCCTTGACCTTAACCAGCAAGTTATCCCGTACAATCGATTCGACGCGGGCCGTATCATCAGGGCCTACAACCAAGACAACCTCGCTGACCTCATCCAACATCTCAAATCGTTCCAGCGTATGGACAATGATAGGCTTGTCCTGCAAGAGCAAATACTGCTTGCTCTCCTTCGTTCCCATCCGTGTTCCGCGTCCGGCCGCCACGACGACGACGCCCCAATTTGCCTGTCCTGCCTGCATGCCCTTCAACCGCCTCGCTATAAACTGTAAACCTCGATGCTCCCGCCTGATGGAGACATCATCCGTTTACTATCATAACGTGTTACTGCGCTTTTTCCAACAGCTTTGGCTTGGCAAAAATCATCCGGCCTGCCGAGGTTTGAAGAACGCTCGTCACGAGCACCTCCATCGTTGTTCCGATGTATTCCCGGCCGCCCTCCACCACGATCATGGTTCCATCGTCCAAATAGGCGACTCCCTGACCATGCTCCTTGCCATCCTTGATCACCTGAACCACAATTTCTTCGCCGGGGAGAACGACCGGCTTCACCGCGTTGGCCAAATCATTAATATTAAGTACAGAAACACCTTGAAGCTCGCATACCTTGTTCAGGTTAAAATCATTCGTGACCACCTTGCCATGAAGCACCTTGGCGAGCTTGACCAATTTGCTGTCCACTTCTCCCTCTTCCATGTCCCCTTCATAAATAAGGACTCTCACATCCAGTTCCTTCTGAATTTTATTCAGAATGTCCAGTCCACGACGACCGCGGTTTCGTTTGAGCAGATCCGAGGAATCGGCAATATGCTGCAGCTCTTCAAGCACAAACTCTGGTATTACAAGTGTCCCTTCAATAAATCCGGTTTTGCAAATATCGGCGATTCGGCCGTCGATAATGACACTTGTATCCAAAATTTTATGCTCTTCATAGCTGCTGTCATCTTCGCCATTATTACTTTTGCCGCGTTCCATAATCAAACTCATCCGTTCGGTCAGTTCCTCCCGTTTGCTAAGCCCGATCCGCATACCCGCATACCCGAGCACCAGCATGGCTGCTATGGGAATGAATTGCCCGGCGCCCGTCAATCCGGCAACCGCAGGATATAGCAGCGCAGATAGTCCCAGACCGATCATAAGCCCCAATACCCCGGAAAACAGATCCCCAGTGGGCATCGAGGATATACGGTCAGCTCCCTGCTGAATCCACCGGATCAGCGGTACTGCAAGCATCGAGGCCAGCACCAAGCCGCACAAAGCTCCAATACCGACATTCATATAATAGCTGCCGGACCGCTGCATCATCCCGTAGGAAGACTCCGTCCATAGTGTCCCTATATTCATCCAGCTGTGCATCTGAGCGCCCAGGACCCCGCCAAAACATAAACCAAACAATTGAATCATTCGTTTCATCATAATTCCACCTCCTTTACAATTATGTTCCAATTTCTCGGAGGTTAATCGTAGGGAAGGGTGAAAGTATTAGAAATTATTAACCTTGGTCGATAAAGCAGACAAATTACGCAAAACGGTTTTGAATTACTGGCGGTCGAAGCTTATAATAAGAGGAGCACTGCCAATCCCGAAACGAGGTGGAATCGATGAGCGCCCCAACATTGGATCAATTTCAGCAACAAGTGTCTGAACTGCTTTTGCGTCATCGCAGTTTGCTTGATGTTTTATCGAAATACGGCCAATCCGGTGCCTCCGTTAATCGAGCTGTTGCTAAATCGGTGACGGAATGCGGTTGTATCGAGTTAAATGCTAAAAGGCAAGAATACACAGATGAAATAAATTTGGAACAAGCCAAAAATACTCTTCATTACCACGTCAGCGGTGAATTGTGCGAGCATTGCAGAGATGCTATTAAGGGCGAGCTTGGCCGTAACCTGTTCTACATGTCAGCCATGTGCAATCTCCTCGACATTCAGCTTGACGATGTAGTTGCCCAGGAATCTGACAAGTGCTCGACATTAGGACTCTTCAACCTGACCTAAAGTAATCGCATCGCAGAGCTGTAACAGGATCATATAAAAAACAAACCGCCTGACTCATCCTTTGCGGGATGAGCAGGCGGTTTGTTTTTACATTTTTCACAGGCAGCTCTATGCACCATGCTCAGTAGGTATGATCTCTTCAAGCAATTCGGCTTGTTTCCGGCGCTTGCGATTTCGCCCTGGAAAAGGGAGACGCCGGTCAACGTTTTTTTTTAGGCCGTACAGCGCGTAAATAACCAAGGGTATAAAGAGGATCTTGGACAACTGATTATGAAACAGGATGCCCAGTACTACCGTGACGACAATGATGATAGGGACAACCCAAATCGCACTTTTGGGGATGCCCATTTTTTTGAAGCTGGGGTATTTAATTGTACTCACCATGAGAAAGGAAAGCACCAGCGTGCTTCCCATCAATACTGCAACTGATATATCCTTGTGAAACAGCGCGAGTGTTGCAAGCACGCCTCCTGCCGCCGGAATGGGCAATCCGATAAAATAACCCGGCATGCTGGATATGACATTAAATCTGGCCAACCGCAGAGCACCGCATATGGGAAACAGCGCGGTAATAATCCACGCGGCCGCCGAGCTCAGCTCCTGGAAGGCTACACTATACATAATAAAAGCCGGAGCAACGCCGAACGAGATCACATCCGAAAGTGAATCCAGCTCCTTGCCGAATTCACTTTGCGCATTCAGGGCGCGGGCCACCCGGCCATCCACGCCATCCATCAGCATCGCAATGATAACCATCATCGCAGCGATTTCCGGTTTTGAATTTTCTGGAAAAACGAGAATAATGGCGACGATACCCAAAAATAAATTCGCCACCGTAAAAAGACTCGGTATCGACTTCGTGATCATTTTGTTCCACCTCATCTTTACTATGCCCCAAAACCATTTTTTACAGTTATTAGCGATTTACATGGTTATCCACATTCTAACATTGTATGTGATTTAAATATGTCTGTCAATGAACATCTGTTCCTGAATCCGCTTCAGCCCTTCTTTAATCGCGCGCGCCCGCACTTCCCCGATGCCATCCACGGAGTCCAATTCCTCAATAGTGGCCATTAAAATATGGGGCAGCCGCTCGAAACGGTCCACCAGATTATTCATAATAACGGTAGGCAGGCGCGGGATACGGCTGAGCAGCCTATAGCCCCGAGGGGCTATCATTTCTTCAGAGGCCACACTGGTACCCGTGTATCCCAGCAGTTTAATAATTGAACTATTATCAAATAATTCCTCTGAATTCAATTTATGGATGCCTGCGCGAATTTCACGAATCTTGTCCTCATGGGGATTTTTCGCATAATCCTTTATTAAAAACCAGGCTTCTTCCTCAACGCCGCCAACCAATTCTTCCATCTGCATACTGATAAGCCGGCCTTCTGTCCCCAGCTCATTGACGTATCGTTTAATCTCCATCTTCACACGAATGAGCATCTCCATGCGTTTGACGACATGAGCCACCTCATGCAGCGTAACCAATTCTTCAAACTCCAGAGCTGATAAATTCGTAAACGCCTGATTGAGCACCGTTTTATATTTTTCCAGTGTTTGTATGGCTTGGTTCGCCTTGGTCAGAATAACGCCCATCTCTTTGAGCGAATAGCGAAGCTGACCCTGATACAGAGTAATAATGTTGCGCCTTTGCGAAATGGAAACCACCAACTTGCCGGTCTGCTTCGCAACCCGTTCGGCCGTCCGGTGCCGGATTCCCGTCTCAACCGATGAAATGGAACTGTTGGGAATCAGCTGAGTATTGGCATACAAAACCCGCTTGCGGTCCTCACTCAAAATAATGGCGCCGTCCATTTTGGCAAGCTCATACAGATAGTAAGGGGAGAAGTCGCAATTGATCGAAAATCCGCCATCAACGACCTCCATAACCTCAGGACTGTATCCAACAACGATCAGCGCGCCGGTTTTTGCCCGCAACACATTGTCCAGTCCTTCCCGAAAAGCCGTGCCTGGTGCGACCATTTGCAGCAGTTGATTCATAACTTCTAGTTGATTCGGCTCCTTCATCATCTTCCCCCTCTTATCCGAGTGCTGCCGAGAGGGCTTCTGCCACTGTCTCGACCCCAATTATTTCGATACCCGCAGGCGGACTCCAGCCCTTCAAGCTTTTCGTTGGCATAATCACACGTTTAAAGCCCAGCTTATGCGCTTCCTTGACCCGCTGCTCTGCACGCGAAACGGCCCGAACTTCTCCAGTCAAGCCAATTTCACCAAAAACGACATCGAATGGCCTTGTCGGCGCATCGCGAAAGCTTGATGCAATGCTTACCGCTGCTGCCAGATCAACAGCGGGTTCGTCCAGCTTGACGCCGCCCGCCACATTCAAATAGGCATCCTGCGTCTGCAAAAACATACCCATCCGTTTTTCCAATACGGCAATGATGAGCGACATCCTATTGTGGTCTATACCGGTTGACATCCGCCTTGGCGAAGGGAAATTCGTTGTCGCTACAAGTGCCTGGAGCTCCACCAATACTGGACGCGTTCCCTCCATACTGGCCACTACGGTCGAACCCGATACGCCAAGCGGACGTTCCGAGAGGAAGAGTTCAGACGGATTGCTAACTTCACGCAGACCCAGCTCTCCCATTTCGAATATCCCGATTTCATTGGTGGATCCGAACCGATTCTTGACTGCCCGGAGCAGCCGGTAGGAATGATGCCGTTCTCCTTCGAAATAAAGGACACAATCCACCATATGCTCAAGCAATCGGGGTCCAGCAATCGCTCCCTCCTTTGTAACGTGCCCGACAAGGACAGTGGCGATTCCCTTCACTTTGGCCACGCGCATGAAATGAGCCGTACATTCACGAACCTGGGAAACACTGCCGGGTGCTGAAGAGACACTGGGATCATATACCGTCTGGATGGAGTCGATGACGAGAAAATCCGGCTCCAGCGACTCGATCGCATCGCTGATCTGATCCATATTCGTCTCGCAAAGCACATATAGCTTTTCGGTAAGCGCCCCCAGGCGATCGGCCCTCAGCCTTGTTTGTCTGACCGATTCCTCTCCGGAAATATAAAGGACCGTAAGACCCTGGGAGGCTAACGCATGGGAGGTTTGCAGCAGCAGCGTCGATTTCCCGATGCCGGGATCCCCGCCAACGAGAATGAGCGATCCGGGAACAACCCCGCCGCCAAGCACACGATTGAGCTCCAGGAGGGTCGTTTCAATTCTGGGCTCCTGCTCATTATCTATGTGTATGATGGATTGCGGCTTTTCTTTCGTCTGAATAAGTCTGGAACCCATTCCAGGCGTCTTGACTACAGATTCCTTTTCTTCGACCATCGTATTCCATTCCCCGCAGCCAGGGCATTTCCCCAACCATTTGGGCGATTCCGTTCCGCATTCCGTACAAGCGAATTTTATTTTAAGTTTTGCCATGAGCGGCTCCTTATACATATTACTTATCATTCAAAGTTTACCATTTCTAGAGGATGGGATAAACCCTTAAGCGCGCTGTCCAAATAAAAGTTTCCCGCTCAGCAATACACCACCGGGCGGGAAACAGATGATTATCGATAAAGTTGAGAATTACGGTATTTATTGCTCGTTGGGTGTACGTGAAACAAGTACATTATGAATCGTCATTTTCGATCCCAGCATGACACTTTCGCCCTGCGGCGAAGCTTGGTCGGCTTGTCCTTGGCTGCCGTGTTGGACTTGCTGCTCCTGCCCGCCGCTCTGCGGGTGCTGACCTTGGGATTGGCTTTGCGATTGCCCACCCGGGCTGCCTGCACGCTTGGCGTGGGCTTGACGGAAGGAATCGCTGTTCACCCAACTCTCAAATGAAGGCTTGTCTGCCCAGTGGGTACATACCTTTAATTCGTCATGTTCTTCCAAGTCTTCTGTGAAGAGAACTTCCATTCGAATAAATCCGGGGGTTAATTCAACACCCTTGGAATTTTGAAAACGCTGCGCCACTTCTTCCCCATGGCCTTTTTTTACTTTTATCGTATTCACAACAACGATCATTATTATTACCTCCTCAGGGGTCTAGCGAACATTCAACTACGCCAAATGACAACTCACTCTAATCATACGCTGATTTGCTGGATGTAGCAAAAAAACCTTGCCCCTGACGGGCTTTCGCTAAGTAAGCGAAGCGCCTTCAGGGGCAGGGTTTTAGAAAAATTATTTGGCTTACTTGGTCGCTGGCTCTCCAGCTGCCGGTGCTGATGGCGAAACCGTCAGCGCACCGTCTTTCTCATCAATTGTAAGCGTATCGCCTTTGTTGATATTACCTGTCAACAGATCCTCAGAAAGCCGGTCTTCAATATGCTTCTGAATCGCACGACGCAGCGGACGGGCGCCGTACTGTGGATCGTAGCCTTCCTTAGCCAGGAACGCTTTGGCCGAATCTGTAAGCGTGAAGTCTACTTCCTGCTCACGAAGCCTTTTGCGCAGCTCCTCGGACATTAAGGTAACGATTTGAGCAATATGCTCTTCTCCAAGCGAATGGAATACAATCGTTTCATCAATCCGGTTAAGGAATTCTGGACGGAAGCTCTTTTTCAATTCCGCGAGCACTTTTTCTTTCATGATATTAAAGTCACGGCCTGCATCCTGTGCGGCTGTAAATCCAAGCGACGTGTTGCGCTTGATTTGATCCGCACCGACGTTCGAGGTCATGATAATCAGCGTATTGCGGAAATCGACGACACGGCCTTTGGAGTCCGTTAAACGGCCATCCTCCAGCACCTGCAGCAGGATGTTAAAGACATCCGGATGCGCCTTCTCGATCTCATCAAGCAGAACAACCGAGTATGGTTTGCGGCGTACTTTCTCGGTGAGCTGGCCGCCTTCCTCGTAGCCTACATAACCTGGAGGTGCGCCGACCAGACGTGAGGTCGAATGCTTCTCCATATATTCCGACATATCGATACGGACAACGGCATTCTCATCACCAAACATTGCTTCCGCCAGTGCGCGGGCAAGCTCGGTTTTACCAACACCGGTAGGTCCGAGGAAGATAAATGATCCCATAGGACGCTTCGGATCCTTCAGGCCGGCACGGGCACGGCGCATAGCGCGGGATACCGCTTTGACGGCTTCATCCTGACCGATAACACGGTCATGAAGAATATCTTCCATTTTGAGCAGCCGCTGCGTTTCTTCCTCAGCCAGCTTGCTCACCGGAATTCCCGTCCAGCTGGCAACCACCTGAGCGATATCCTCCGGTGTGACCTCCGAATCCGTACGGCCTTGTTTTTCTTTCCATTGATTCTTGGTCACATCAAGCTCTTCGCGAATCTTCTGTTCCGTATCACGAAGGGCAGCAGCCTTCTCGAATTCCTGGCTTTGAACCGCCGAGTCTTTTTCCTTGCGGATATCCTCGAGACGATTTTCCAGCTGTTTCAAATTAGGCGGTACCGTATAGGATTTAAGGCGTACTTTGGAGCTGGCCTCATCGATTAGATCAATCGCTTTATCCGGCAGGAAACGGTCCGTAATATAACGGTCCGAAAGCTTAACCGCCTGCTCGATCGCTTCATCCGTTATTTTCACACGGTGATGGGCTTCATAACGGTCGCGAAGTCCATGAAGGATAAGAACAGCTTCCTCCGGCGAAGGCTGATCAACAGTAATCGGCTGAAAGCGGCGTTCCAACGCGGCATCTTTCTCAATATACTTGCGATATTCATCCAGCGTCGTGGCGCCGATGCATTGCAGCTCGCCACGTGCCAGAGCTGGTTTCAAAATATTCGAAGCGTCAATCGCACCTTCTGCACCGCCTGCTCCAATAAGCGTGTGAAGCTCATCAATAAACAATACGATATTTCCGGCTTGGCGAATTTCGTCCATAATTTTTTTCAGACGGTCTTCAAATTCACCGCGATATTTGGTTCCGGCAACAACAGAGCCCATATCGAGCGTCATAACGCGTTTGTCACGCAGCGTCTCCGGAATTTCACCTGCGATAATTTTCTGAGCCAGCCCTTCGGCAATGGCTGTTTTACCTACGCCAGGTTCGCCGATGAGAACAGGATTGTTTTTGGTTCTGCGGCTGAGCACTTGAATGACGCGCTCAATCTCTTTGCCCCGTCCAATAACAGGATCCAGGTTATTATCTTTGGCATAAGCGGTCAAATCGCGGGCAAGGCCATCCAGCGTCGGTGTACTTACATTAGCCGGTGCGCCATGGTTGCTCGAGACCGCTTCGCTGCTGCCTAGGAGCTGCAGGACCTGCTGCCTGGCTTTGTTCAGGCTGATGCCCAAATTATTAAGTACGCGGGCGGCAACGCCTTCCCCTTCGCGGATCAAGCCGAGCAGAATATGCTCTGTTCCTACATAGGTATGACCCAGCTTACGCGCTTCATCCATCGAAAGTTCAATTACTTTCTTCGCTCGCGGCGTATACGCAATGTTGGTCGGCTGCTCTTGTCCGCGGCCGATAAGCGTCTCGACTTCATCCTGGATTTTTTCCAGGCTCAGACCAAGTCCGATAAGGGCTTTGGCAGCAATGCCTTCCCCTTCACGATTAAGCCCAAGTAAAATATGCTCTGTTCCAATATTATTGTGACCTAGACGAACCGCTTCTTCTTGTGCAAGTGCAAGTACCTTCTGCGCACGTTCCGTGAATCTGCCAAACATCATGTTTACACACCCCCATGATCGGATTTACTTAGTTGTAATTGCTGACGTATAAGCTCTGCCCGCCTGATATCCCGCTGCTCGGTATTCATTTTTTCATTAAACACCTGCTGCAGAAAACCCGGCTGCATTAAAACCATCATTTCATTCATTACAAGCGGCGATACCCCTTTGATCAGACCAAGATCGATTCCTAGCCGGACATCGGATAACCGCTGGCCAGCTTCTTTGGAATCCATTATGGTCGCATGTGACAAAATTCCGTAGGAACGGTAAATCCGATCCTCCAACCGAATCTGCGACTCCTCCAGCATACGCTGACGCGCCGCCTTTTCGTGCTCAATAATTTGTTTGGCTACGCTGTGCAAATTATCGATGATCTCTTCCTCGGATTGTCCCAGCGTAATCTGATTGGATACCTGAAACAAATTGCCTAACGCTTCACTGCCTTCTCCGTAAATTCCCCGCACTGCCAGCCCTACTTGAGTAATTGCCGTCAAAATACGGTTGATCTGATGCGTCATGACAAGCGCAGGCAAATGCATCATGACCGAAGAACGAATACCTGTACCGACGTTCGTCGGACAACTGGTCAGATAACCACGGCGTTCATCAAAGGCGTAATCGGTTGCTTCTTCAAAAATATCGTCAATGCGGTTAGCCAAGCTCCAGGCTTCTTTTATTTGAAAACCGGGATACAAGCATTGGATCCGCAGATGATCCTCTTCATTCACCATGATACTGACGGATTCGTTTTCACTTAATATAAGTGCCCCGCAGCGTGACTCAT
Source organism: Paenibacillus sp. JT22N12 (assembly GCF_056269365.1). NCBI lineage: Bacteria > Bacillati > Bacillota > Bacilli > Caryophanales > Paenibacillaceae > Paenibacillus > Paenibacillus sp. JT22N12. The sequence goes on from NZ_JBWDNU010000022.1 coordinate 60,446, forward strand.
TCGCAAGGTTCGGACTTATGAGATGCTTCTCAACGAGCACTCTGCGTTCAAGCTCGCTCAGCTCGGAAAGCTCAATCGTCTCAAACCGGTCAATCTCACCCAGCTCGGGAGAAGATCCCATAGCGGTGAGATTCTCCATAACCTCCTGCGCCTGTTCGTTTGTGGCGAGCATCGGAAAAGGATGGCTCCGTAAATTACGGGCGATCCGAACTCGACTGCTGATAACAATATCTGAATCAGGCCCAGCTTCTCTCATCCATTCACTTAAGGCTTCCTGTACAAAAGATCGCTCCGACAAAAACGGTTCCTCCTTCCGTGCTTAGCCTAAACATCTGTAACCTTACCTTCCAGTTCACGAATCTGGTCGCGGATTTTAGCTGCGTTCTCAAACTCCTCGCATTCTATTCGCTGCTGCAGATCGGCCCGAAGGTCCTCAATTTCACGCTTGAGCTGAATTTGTCCGCCCGTACGCTTCGGAATCTTGCCGACATGCGACGAGTTGCCGTGAACACGCTTGAGAATCGGATCCAGCTTGCTGCCAAAAGTCGTGTAGCATTCGCTGCAGCCGAACCGTCCCATCTTGCTGAACTGTGTATAGGTAAGACCACATGTTTCACAGCGTAATTGCTGCGGCCTTGCACCAAAGGCGTTTACTCCGCTTGCAGGTTCAAAGTCGAGCAGTCCGGATAACAAACTGTGAATGGAGAATCCGTTGGATACACCCGGCAACCCTTCTCCTTTTTCACGTGCGCAGGATTCGCAAATATGAAATTCCGTTTTTTCTCCATTTACAATTTTCGTAAAATGAAGTGAAGCCGGTTTATTACCGCATTCCTGACAAAGCATTCCGTACTATCCCTCCTCCTGCAAGGTTCAAGAAAAATCGCATCCATGGTTCTCATTCTCCCATTAAGGTTAAGCAAGTTCAAGCTGACCTTATAGGAGTGAAGCAGTACTCATCGGGATTTGACGAGCAATGTAATCAACATCGCTTTCAGGAGTCGCGCCCTTATTTCATCCCGCAAGGGGAGCTTTACGGCGATCGCTTCACGGGAGATTGCAGCCCTCAGCAGATTGCCTTCCCGCTTGGATACAAGCTGCGCTTCTTCCAGCTGATAAATAAGCCCCTCGGCCGCTCCTTGATCCACCTGATCGCCAATGGTCTGAGCAATATGCCCTTGGATGACCGTTAACGTCGGCAGCTCAATGCGTTGAATACGGATATATCCGCCTCCACCGCGCTTACTTTCAACAAAGTAGCCCTTCTCCAGTGTAAACCGGGTGCTGATTACGTAATTAATTTGTGAAGGAACACAGGAAAAGCGATCCGCCAAATCATTACGCTGCAATTCAACCGCACCATCGGAGCTCTCCTGCAGCATATGCTTCAAATACTGCTCAATGAGATCGGAAATGTTGCGCATTTCACCAACCTCCCTAAAATGCAACCAACAACAGCTAAGCAGTCAAGCAGCATCAAAATCATTCAATATTCTAATTAATTGACTTTGACTTTCTTTGACTTTAACTTTATTATACGCATTTTTTTTAAAACGTCAAGCCGCGTGTCTTGGTTTTCTGATCTGCTATTAGCTTGGGCGTATCTGCCGCTTTTATACGTCAGAATGTTCATTACTTGATACCGGACAAAGCAAAAGATCTTTGCGGCTTGAAGGGAGGCTGTTCTATTCTTTACCTTTTCTGGGCCGCTGCCGAAACATTTGCTTAATTGACTTCACGCTGAACCAGCTAATTTGTACAATTAAAATTAAATAAAGCGAATAATTAAAGATGTGAAATATCGGTATCCTTTTCTTGCTACTTTGATGCACTCTTCAATATTGACGACTACGATTAAAAAGTTTCATCTTATACGGAAACAAGCCAGCAGACAACAAAAAACCGACCGCAGAACTGCGGTCGGCTTCTCGTGCTTGGCAACGTCCTACTCTCCCAGGACCCTGCGGTCCAAGTACCATCGGCGCTGAAGGGCTT
>NZ_JBWDNU010000021.1:0-67176 GCF_056269365.1 Paenibacillus sp. JT22N12
CGGCAACTTTAATCCGAAGGCCAACATTACCCGTACCGATGCCACCGGAATCGTCAACAAAGCCGTGGAATACTTGAAAGCTCACCCGGCACCTGGCGACGAGAGCACGACTCTCACGGCGGAACAGGCTGTTCAGTTGATCAAGGAAGCCGCCGGTCCTGATGCGGACCTGCAGATCAAGATCGATCCGAATGCCAGCGTGACCCGCGAGTCGTTCACGTACCTGCTGGTTCATACTCTTCAAACAAGCGGCCAGCTGCCGATGCTCAATCTGATTCCGGTGGAGATCAAGGATAACGACAAGATCGATGTCCTGAACGAAGGCGCCATTCAGACGGCGATTGCTTTGAAGATCGTGGAACTGGACTCAGACGGCAAGTTTAATCCCAAGGACGGAATTACCCATGCAGATGCGAAAGCTATGGTCAACCACGTGCTTGAGGTTTTGAAACGGTACTCGAATCAACAAAAATAAGGGTTGCCCTTGAAGGGAGAGGACGTTATTCGTCCTCTCTTTTTTTGTTAATTTGCAGTCCGAGTTTAGATGAAGGAGTGCCACGTCAAGGACGGGCGCAATTTGAAAAGCTATTTTGTGGGGACCCTCAAATGCGAAAAGTATTTATTACATGCCTGCCGTACCTTCGAGGAACTTCAAAGAGACTTTAATGACTCCATTCATTTTTACAATAACGAGCGATTCCAGCAAAATTAAACGGCCTCAGTCCCTGGCATTCAGGACTAAGACCGCTTAAGTGATTTTTATTTTTTTGCTGTTTACTTGACGGGATGAGTTTCTCTTTTAGACCGATAACAGGTTGTACAGCACCTGGGCCATTTCGGAACGGGTCGTGGTACCTGTCGGGTTAAGCTTTCCGCCGCTTCCTGAGATGATCCCGACTTTGACCAGCGTGCTCATCGCAGTCTTGGCGTAATTCGAGATCTGACAGGCATCGACGAAATCGCTTGTGGTTGTACTGCCGGTTGTCTCAGGCAGTTCGCCCAGCACATCCAACGCACGGTAGAGCAGCGTGAACATATCCTGCCGGGTTATCTGGCTGATAGGTGCGAATTTATTGTCGCCAACGCCGTTTGTGATGCCCAGTCGCTTGGCCGCCGCCAGGTAATTCGTGTAGTAGGTGTTGCCTGCATCGGAGAAGTTATCCGTAGGCTGCTCTGCGGCATCGATACCATAGGCACGCATCAGCATGATAAGGAACTGGCCTCGCGTCAGCGTCGCATCGGGGCTGAAGACGCCATTGCCTATGCCATTGGTGATCCCACGGGCTGCATTGAAGGTAACAGCGTCATAGTACCAAGCTGTCGCAACCACGTCGTTGAAGGTTACCTTGTTGTAGCCAACGACATATCTCGAGAAGTGCTTGGTTGTGATTTCCACCATTCCGGTTTTTAGACTGTATTTGCCAAGAACGGTCTGGAGCTCACCGCTGTCACGGATGTAGAAGACGACGATGGCGTTGTGGTCCTCGCTAGGCAACAGGGTGTACGGCAGACTGATTTTCACTTTCCCGCCGGCGAAGTTGGAAACCGTCGTTCCCCCCGCGGTGACCGTGAAGTCGTAGATCGGCCTGCCACTGACCTGCGCTTTCGTCCCCTCGGACATACCCGAGGTGTCCGCTCTGGCAACGCTGATCTTGATATCCCCTAAGGAAGACGCCGAGTTTATCGTATCAACCGAGGTTGCGTCGAAAGTCACGATACCGATTCCAGCATCTACCGTCAGTTCGGCGTCTGTGTCGGTGGCGAGGCTGCTGAACGAATCCTTCGGGATCGTAACCTCCGCCGACATAGCCGATTTAGCCGAATCCAGCTTGATCTTTACGTCGGCCTTCCTGCCTGCTTTCTCTGCCGCCTTGGCGCCGTCTATCAGAGCGGAAGCAGTTCTGGAATCGACGCTGCCCGTGGCTTTGCCTGAGCTGTCGGTGGAACCGGTTAGCGTGAAGCTGATGGTATCCGTATTTCCGAATGTGCTAATCTCAACGAAAGGAGAGGTAGTCGTGTTGCCGCCTGAGCCGCCGCCGGTATTACCGCCGGACGGGGCGGAATAGACTGGGATGTCGATTTTCAGAACATGGCTCTTGTTGCCCGCCGCGTCCTTCGCCACGATGTAAATATCCTTCGCACCCGCGTTGAGGCTGGTAAGTGAAATCATTACCTCCTTATTGGCTTCGTAGGCTGTGCCATTGCCGATCGTGTCGATCGTTGGCGCATCGGCTTCATCGCTCACGACTTTGTAGTAATAGGTTCCGGCTTCATTGGAAGTAAACTTCACCGTTGCGGCGCTGTCGCTGGTACGGCTCACGGTTCCGGCGGTCAGTGTCGGAGCCGTCGTATCGGATGCGCCTTCTTGTGTTGTAAAGGAATCAAGCTCGCTGTAAGCCTTCCCCGCGGAGTTAGACGCGACGGCAAGCCATGTGTGGTTTGTTCCTGAAGCAAGGTTGTCCACTGAGACGGAAGCCGAGGCGTTATCGGCCGCCGTCGTACCGAGGGCAGCGTTGTCGAACATGACGGCGTCCATGGCGCTAACCGTCAGTGTTTTCGGTGCCGTGTCAAAATCCAGGCTGAGCTCGTATATATCCTCGGCGTATGCTTTCGCACCAACTCCATAAGAGCTCAATTTAGGCGTGTCGAAGTAATTATAATCATTCAATTTTGGAGAATAGGAATTCATATAGACCTTACCGTTTGCAAGATCAAAATACAGGGTCTTGTAGTAGGCGTTCCCGCCCTGTTCTCCGGTCTGGTAATCTGTGAGAATCTGATAGACCGTGCGCTCTTTTACTCCGTCTCCATTGTCATCATACGCCGTGACGTTGATGGAGGCTCCGTGATAATGTCCGCCAACCACCAGCTTCACGTTGGGGTTCTTGGAGACCACCTGATTTTGCCAGTAGACACCGGCATCGTCCACATCAGCGGTCGCACCCAAGTAATTGTGGAAGGCCAAAATGGCGATACGGTCCGGGTATTCCGCCAGGACCTTGTTCATCCAGGCAGCGGCATTCTGATCAAAATCATAACTCATATAGACGAAGATCAGGTCTTGACCCCCGGCAGTGACGAGATCGTAGTGGCCTAGATTATCTTCGTAGGAACCGCCGTAAACATTGCTGCCCTTGAAGCGGTCCTCTCCGAAATAAGTCTGGTAATTTAGATATTTGGCGTTATGGTTTGCAATGTCATGGTTGCCGGCCAGGACGCCGTAAGGCAATTTAGCATCCTCCAGTATTTTCATATACTGATTGGCATGCTGCCATTGATATATCTCATCGATGTCATCCACAACATCGCCGGTGTGCACGACATAACGGATGTCCATACGATCCTTATTGCTGGCAATATAGTTATTTAGGATTTCGAAGTTGGCAGGGTAGCTTTCCGAGTAATACTGTGTGTCGGTCTCCCAGGCGATGGAAAAATCGTACTGAGTCGGCTCACCCGTGCCGTCCCAGACATAATTGTTGGCAACCGTACTGCCATGATCGGCTTTAGTAGTTGGCAACATCTCGCTGCCTCTTCCTTGAGCGAGCACATAGACCTTTCCGTTCGATATATAGTCGCCGGTCGCGATTACCGAGGTGACTTTACCATCCTCATAAGTAGAAGTTAGCGGAATCCACCGGTCGGCTGCGCTGCTGCGCACATAGAGGCGTACGTCTTTGCCATAATCCGTGCTGGCCGCAAGCGAGACCCGAAGAGAGGTATCTGCATCCTGCACATCGAAGGCGTACATCTGATACGGAAGACTGCCGTTGTCGCTTGTAACCGCGCCGAGGGTACCGGACTCAGCGTTGGCCGTACCGTCGCCATGGCCCTGATAGACTGTTATGCCATTGCCCACGGTCAGGGCTTGCGCCTCGTGAAAAGAAACCTCCGCGCCGTCTCCGCCGCTCAGGACAGCCGTCAGCGTTGCCGAATCTGCGTTCACGTCTGACGAGGATACATTGGCGAATGCAGGGTAATTTTTACTGGACGAGAAGGTCCACGTTTTCGTTCCGGTATTCCCATGAGCATCCTGCACGGAAGCTTTTAGCGTATGGGTACCTGGGGCGAGTGCAGAGCCATTGAAGCTTGTCCCGTTCAGAGACGCCCCATCCAGTTCAAGCGTCAGCGAATCCATCATGACTTCCGAAGCATCTGTATATTGAGGTAAAAACGCATACGCACCGTCAATTTGTTCCGGAACATTGGCGCTGATCACGGGAGCTGTGTTGTCCACTTTCACGTGAATGTCCTTGGTGCCGTTTCCGGAGGAAATGGTTATGGTATGACTTCCGTCCGAAACCAGCTTGGTATCCCAGACTTTGCCGTTTGCATTCATAGATCCGTGCGGAACGGTGAAATACAGCTCGACATAACGCTTGCTGCTGTTCAGCGTCACGAGATCCGAAGTCTTGACGGAGCCGTCCGGATATACAACTATACCGTTAGAAAGCACCAAGGAGAAATTCGTCACATTGAAGTTGTCGGTAGCGGTGCCGGGTGTGATATCCAATGCGTCGATTTCAGTACCTGCGTTGACACGGATGGTCACGTCAGCGTCACCGTTCTGATTAAACGTAAAGAGATTATTGTCAATCCTAACAGCGCGGGAGGGCAGAACGTCATACCAGCGCGAGAATACCTGTACGAGCTTTCCGTTTGCGGTAATAGCATCTTTGGGACCGTCCAGCCCGCTAATGTCCAGGGCAAAATAAGCGCCCTGCTCAAGCCTGCGGGTACTGTCCACTGAAGTGCCGTCGATACTGATGTCTACAGCAGCGTCATCGCCTGCTCTTCCCACGACGTCGACGGTGCCGGAAACCGTTTCACCCTCGGACAGGTTCGAACGCAGGCCCGTAAAATCGTTGTTGCTGATTACGGTGACTCTGTGAACGGGTGTAACCGCCGAGCGGAACGTGTTTTTGGCTTCCAGATAATATTCGATGTAATCACTATTCAGATAACGGTCGGCGCCAATTTCAACGTAGAATCTTCCGGGCGTCCGTATATTAAACGAGTTTCCCGCCAGGGAACGCCAAGGGCTGGATTCATTCGTACGGTAATAGATCACAAAGCTCTTGACGCCGGTTGAATCCACATAGCCATAGGGAATGCTGAGATCCGTTCCCTCCTGGACCGTGTCATACTGGCCGGGTTCAAAAAGCGGCGTCAGCACGGGAACAACACCGGGATCGGATTTGACCGTCTTTTGATCATCGCTTACCCGGCCGGCGGTGGGAGGATCCTGCGTAGCGATGGAAAGAGCTTCGGGCTGTCCCTGCGCCGCCTGAAGATGAACGCTGGAGCCTTCCGTCGCGCCTGCGTCGGTTGAGACGTAGGTGTAGGAAGATACCGTTTCGTTATTGCTTTTCGCAACGATGGCTAACTTAGCCTTCGTATTTCTTAGAGCCGTCTGATTCTTGATGGAAAAGACGGGCACGCCATCCGGAATCCCGTTGCTTGCACGGAAGGCGGCCTCGTCGGGCATCGTTTTCCCTTTGTTCTCCAAATCGACGCGTCGTACCCAGAACACGGCAGGCGTATGGGCCGGTATGATCAACTCGGTTTCACTATAAGTAAACGTCTTGTCTGCAATACTCGCTGTGTCCATATCGGTATAGACCAGGTCGTAGTTTGCTCCGAAATCCACATCAAAGTCCGAGGCGTTGTAGATCTCGATGTAATCCTCGCTGTCTATGGTCGCGCCGCTGAGGCCTGTATATTCATTGTTGCGCGCAATGTCGTTGGGGAGGATCTCGGTCAGAAAGAGCACCGGGCTTCCAGCTGTCGTGTAGGCATCAATGTCTATCTTCAGCGGATCGCTGACCATATTCGACGAGTCCTTCAGCACAATATAGATATCCTTGGCGCTGCTGTCGGTAAGCGTCGTCAGCGTTATCGTCGTCTCGGAATTCGCGTCGATGGCAGTACCGCCGCCGGTTGAAGTATCGATTGTCGGGGCGGGAGCGCCGTCAGCGACGACCTCGTAATAATAGGTACCGGCTACATAAGTAGTAAACGTCACGGTTGCCGCGCTTTCGCTAGTGCGGCTGACGGTTCCCGGCGTGACAATCGCCTTGGGCTTGACCGTCTTTTGCTCATCGCTCACCCGGCCGGCAGAGGCGGGAGCCTGCGTAGCAATGGAAAGGCAGGCGGCTTGTCCCTCCACGGCCCGGAGATAGACGCTCGAGCCCTCCGTCGTACCCGCGTCAGCCGTGACGTAGGTAAAGGTGGAGACCGTTTCATTATTGCTTTTCGCAACGATAGCCAACTTGGCTGTTGAATTTTTCAGAGCCGTCTGATTCGTAACGGAAAAGACGGGCACGCCATCCGGAACCCCCGTGCTTGCACGGAAAGCAGCCTCGTCGGGCATGGTTTTCCCTTTATTCTCCAAATCGACACGCCGTACCCAGAACACAGCAGGCGTTTTGGCCGGGATTTTCAACTCAGTTTCATTATAAGTAAAGATCTTGTCTACACTAGCAGCTGTATCCAAATCGGTATAAACCAGGTTGTAGTTTGCCCCGAAATCCAACTCCGAGTCCGAAGCGTTGTAGATCTCGATATAATCCATGCTGTCTATGGTTGCGCCACTAAGTCCTGTGTAGGTGGTATTGCGCGCAATGTCATTGGGGAATATTTCGGAAAGCCATATCATTTGTGAAGTCGAACCGTTATCGGTCTCCAAAGCCCATGCGGCCGTTGGTTGCAGCAGCGTAAAAACAGTTAACAGTGCCAAAAGACAAGAAAGATACTGCTGAAAGCGTCTTTTCATATTCTCTAGCTCCTTCTTCTACTTGTGAGTGTCTGGATGTCGTTCTTTCATTGTTTTGCTTACCATCACGCCAATTCAGATGATGAAAGGCGGTAAATTGAATTATTCTCGTCAGACTCTGCTTAAACAGCCATTCTATAATCTCGGTGCAGATAACCAGTGGAACTTGGCAACTGACTCCCTACACCGTTCGATGCTCACGCCTCCTTTTGTATATATAATTGCAAATTAGATTGTTATTTTTATACATATCCTTGCATCCCTCGAAATAATAACAAAAATATCGCATAAAACATGAAGTCATTTGTAAAGCACTCGTTAAGTATTCGTAAATATCACAGCGAAACTGTGCATGGCCATCATAGTGCCCAGCAAGAAGAACGAATAAAGCACAAATACCGCCAAATGCTCGTTGTGAGACATCCGGCGGTTATTTGTAATCATGGTATATCTGCGTGGTTTTTTACAAAAGAGCAGCATTTACAGGGCGAAATCAAATTAGTCATTTGCATCCCGGGTTTGGATGAAAAAATACCACTCTTGCCGGAGTGGTATTCTGATTATTCCATGTTTAATTGATAAGTTTCATAACCTCTTCAGCTAATTCCATTGCAACAGCGAGTTTGATCTGTGACTATCCGTCGTGGTGTAGTCATTCTAGGGTATAGTATAGGAAATTTGGTTGGTTCCATGGATGGCAATGCGATCATTAAGAATATAATTCTGACTTTCGCCCTACTTATGATAGGGTTCAGCCTAACGGTGCTATCGGCGAAAAATCCCTTAAAGTATGTCGCGTGACAGCCTTGATGGGTCACGAAGACGACGGACTGCGGGGCAGTTGCCCCGAGTACGTCGAACTGCTCGACTTAGACGACGGACTCCAGGCGTACAAAGTCGTTGTGCTGTACGACAACGAATACCTGACGACATTCTTCACGCAAGCTGGAGCACACGATGAGGAGGTGGAACAATGGCTTGAAAGAGCAGGCGGAAAGAAGCTGACGGTGAACGAACCTGTTCTTCAGATGCTGAAAGAGACGTTCGATCGGACTTACAGATCGTTCCCTGTTTGCAAATTTCTTTCGCGAATGGCTTCTTCCGTTCGTGGGACAAGAAAATCTACGAACATTGCCGCGTTCACTTGCACTTCCTCGATAAATGGACGGAAACTCTTATTATATTCTTGGAACGCAAGTTCAAAATCGCCATCGCTTTTTTGAAAAGCATCGGCCAAAGCGGCCGCCCCGTCTATTGCGAGCGATCCACCCATGCCGGCAGCCGGAGAGGTGCAATATCCTGCATCACCGACTAGCGCTACCCTGCCTTTTGTCCACGACGGCATTTTCATTTGGCAGAGCTTGTCGAAGTAAAAAGTTTTCGAGTTCTTTACTTCTTCCAACAATTCCGGCATTCGCCAGCCCATTCCGAAAAACTGATTCAAGATGATATTTCGCTGCTGCTCTTCGTTTCTGTAATCGTATGGGATTTCCTTCTCCGAAGAAAAACAGAGGACGATATCGGTTTTATTGTTGTAGGCGTTCAGCATGACTGCCCTTCCCGGCTCATTGTACACCTGCGTCGTATTCTCCCGGATTAACAACTTATCCACGATCGTGATAGAAAAATAAGTTTTAAGGAAATGCGAAAATTCCGTTTCCTCGCCAAAGCTATATTTTCTGACGGCCGAATGAATACCATCGCAGCCAAATACCAGGTCAAACGTGCGCTTTTCGCCCCCTTTAAAAGCTACGTCGACGCCGTTACCTTCTTCCATCAACGACGTTATGCTATCTCCGAAAATAAACTCGACATCATCCTTGATCGCCTCGAACATGATATTCAACAACACATCTCGCTCGATTTCATATTCCTCGTCTTTAAGCTGTTCGCGGATTACCAATCTTTCGATGACATCTTCGGAATTTCTGAATTCCATCGCTTCCATGTCTATTTTGTTCGACTGGATTTGGTCGAGTAGCCCCATACGTTTCACGATGTCGACGGTATTCTCGCGGATATTTACAGGTGTGCCACCTTTTTTGAGACCTTCGGAGATTTCAACAATGGTCACGTTGTAGCCCAACTGATTCATCCAGTAGGCTGTTGAGATGCCGGCGAAACTTGCCCCGCTAACTAAGACATTTTTCTTCATATTCAATCCCTCCGCCTCTATTCGTATAATGTCGATGTTGTATAGGGTACGATAGGTTTATGAACTGAATATTAACAAAATCGTGCGGAGACGGGCGTGTGTTCCATAAGAGGTACGGTACAACAGAAACCGAAATACTTTTGAAATTTTTAGGTATGGCTGTTTTAGGCATTGTAGAATCCTTTATATTGAGTCAACCTAACACCAGCACAGAAGATACAGCAAAACAAGTGGGAGCATTACTAGAGCAGAATATCACGATAGCCTCTAATATCCATCAACAAAAGTCCTAAATTCCTTTAGGAACCTCTACATAATTTCTTTAAAACCAGGGTACACACAACCCAATTTTTCGCCCTACTTATGATATGGTTCCCCCCGATTTATCTTCACCGCCCGATAAATCTGCTCCACCAGCACCAGCCGAATCAGCTGGTGCGGCAGGGTCATGCGCCCGAAGCTCAGCTTCTGCTGGGCGCGGCGCAGCACGGCGGGAGACAGGCCCGTGCTCCCGCCAATGACAAAAGCCACGTGGCTCCGCCCATACGTGGCTAATCGATCGAGCTGCCCCGCGAGATCCTCGCTGGACCATAGCTCGCCCTCCAGCGCAAGCGCAACGACATGCGCTTCCGGCTTAAGCTGCGCGAGCAGCCGCTCACCCTCGCGCTCGCGGACCATCGCTTCCTCCGCCGCGCTCATCGTCTCCGGCGCGCGCTCATCGGCTACTTCCGTGAGCACCAGCTTCACGTAAGGCCCGAGACGCTTCGCATACTCGGCGATCCCCATCGCCAGGTATTTCTCCTTCAGCTTCCCCACCGCCGCAATCTGAATCAGCATCGGCTACACCACCAGATACTCGGCGGCCCGCTCGCACAGATCGCAGGTATCCGGCTTGATCCACTCCGAGAACGTCGTGGTTTTCAAATCGACAATATCCGGTGCATCCTCATAATCGTCGACAAATTTATCAATCGCCAGTTCAACATGCTCCTTGCATACACAATACATTCGATGCTTGTCCCCCCATGATGGATTCTATCGTTTTTTGTCCGACCGCTTACATGCGAAAGGATCAGCCCACCCTGAGCATCCCTCACGCCGGGACGCCTGCACAGGAACTGATCCGCTTCACGCCTATCCTCTAGTTTTCCGTATTTTCACCCAGTTTAAACGCAGCCGTCTTCTTCTTGCCGTCCCGGTAATACGTAATCTCGATCTCGTCGCCGATGGTCTTCTTCCCGTACAAATATTTGCGCAGGTCCATCGTGCTCCCGATCGCCGTCTTATCCAGCTTCACGATTACATCATTGAACTTCAGGCCCGCCTGCTCAGCCGGTCCCACCGCCTGCAGCACGATAACGCCAGACGTCACGTCCTTTGGCAGCTTCAGCTCATCAGCCGTGGCTGGCGCCTGCTCATCGGCAGCAGAATCCCCATCGCTCTCCGTGCTGGTGTCTGGATCCGCACTGGAATCCGGGTCTTCCCCGGTATCCCCTGAGTCGTCCGCATTCGAATCCCCCAGACCCAGCGCCTGCTGGGCAAAATACTGATCCAGATCCATCGTATAGACGCCCAGATAAGGCCGGTCTATCTTGCCATTCTTAAGCAGGCTCTGCACGATCGGCATCGCGATATGGGAAGGAATCGCAAAGCCGACACCTTCCACGCCGAAATCCGCTACCTTCATGCTGTTGATCCCAACCACCTTGCCGTCGAGATTAATCAGCGGCCCGCCGCTGTTGCCCTGATTAATGGAGGCATCAATCTGAATAACCTCCTGCTCCCAATCGTACACGCCATCCTGGCTGAGCGAGACGGGAATGACCCGCTTGGTCTTGCTGACAATCCCGAGGGACAGCGAATCGCTGAGACCCAGCGGATTGCCGATCGCCATGACCCACTGACCGGCCTGCAGATCGTCCGATTCGCCAAACTCCGCCACCGTGTCGATTCCCTTGCCGTCAATTTCCAGCACCGCGAGATCGGTTATCTGATCCTTGCCGACAACCTTCGCGTCAAGCGTTCTCCCGTCGCTCATCACGGCTTTCAAGGCTTCCGCATCCGCCACCACATGATAGTTCGTAATGATATGAGCCTTGCCCTTCACCTTCTCGAAAATAAATCCCGAACCAAGGGCGGCCTGCGCCAATCCGTTGTCACTATCTTCTGTCCCCGAGGATGCATCGCCGCCGTCTTCGTTCCCGAAGGCAGGCAGCGATTGTTCATTAATTATACTTACGACCGCCGGGCGCACCTTCGCCGCCGCCTGGATCGTCTTATCCATCGGATCTGCCGCATTCAGGGAACTGACCGGAGCCGATGCGCCGCTTACCGTATTTCCGGACCGGTCGAATCCGGTAACCATACCGAACACCAGCACGACCGCAATCGCGCTGACCAGCGACGACGTTACGACAATACTGGTATTGGACCACTTCATGCTGCTTCTCCTTCGGGATGAGAAGGGCTTTTCTTCCTTTTTGGCCGAACGGGTGCGGCGGGATACGCGTGTGGAATAGAAATCGTCGTCGAACAAGCTCATCTATAATCGCTCCTCTCGATGCCTCGGACATCAAGATCATTTTTTTACAAATCTAGGAATGATATCGGAAGAATAGACTAGAATAGTAATAGGAACACAATAACGGTTAGTGTGGCATAGGCCACATTCAGTTGGTGCTAACCTCTGTTATGGTAATAGCCACACTCGAATTTGCAGTCCTGTTGGCAAGAGAGCAACGGTCCGTTAAATGCATCTGCACGCCTCTACTCCGTTATTACCCTGTATGTACATTTAAAATCTTTTATTTTTAAAGGAGCGAAAAAATGATATGACAGGCAAATCATCCGCCGCGCTGGATCATCTGAATCTGGCCGCCAAGCTCGCCGATCTCAAGAATGACCATTATCGTGTCCTGCTGACGCTCAGCGCCTTATCCGACATTCTGATCGAGAAAGGCCTGATGACCAGAGAGGAGCTTGAGCAGAAAGCCGCAATGCTCGACGTTCAGCTTGAATCGCTTATCGACGCTTCACTTCATCCCATGGCGTAGGCTTATTATGATAGGTTTCCCGCAGGGGATACTCGTCCTTGCGGAAGAAGAAACCATTGCTCTCTAATATGTTATTCACCGTGAGCTTGGCCAAATCCATTAAATTGTGGTCAAGGCTCAAATGAGCCAAATAAACACGCTTCGTCCGGTCCGTCAGCAGCTGGCACAGAGCCTCGCCGGCCGCTTCATTCGACAGATGGCCGAGATCGCTCAGTATCCGTCTTTTGATATTCCAGGGATACCGCCCCATCCGCAGCATGTCCACATCGTGATTGGACTCCAGCACCAGCACATCGGAATCCTCCAGCACCAGCCGCACCTTATCGCTCACATAACCCAGATCCGTCGCCAGGCCCAGCTTCTCGCCTTCATAATCGAAGGTGTAGCCGACCGGCTCCGCGGCATCATGCGAGATCGCATACGAGGTTGTCTTCATCGACCCGAAGGTGACCGACTCTCCCGTCTCGATGACCACCCGCTTCTCGGCGGCGATCTGTCCCACATGGCGCTCCAGCGCCTCCCATGTCGCCTGATTGGCGTAGATCGGCAAATTAAATTTCCGCGCGAATGCGCCCAAGCCCTTAATATGATCGGAATGCTCATGCGTAACCAGAATCGCGTCCAGGTGATGCCCGGCAACACCGCGTTCGCGCATGAGCTCCTCCATCTTCTTCGTGCTCAGTCCCACATCGACCAGCACGGTCGCACTATCGCATTGCACAATGGTCGCGTTCCCCGTCGACCCGCTGGCAAGCACCGTAAATCGAAGTCCCATAGCTTCTCGAACCTGTCCTTTCCCCTGCTCCCCATCCTTCTCGACGACCCAACCGTACTCCAGGTTGCACCTGATACCCAATTCTAACATTTCTCATCTGATAGTTTCACAGAATTGTTTCCGTAATCCAAGAAGAAACGGCTGTCGCCGTCCTTTTGGCGGCGGCCCAGCTCATTTCTTCCTTAGAGCTTATAGAACTGTACAAGAGTGAACATATGGATTCTATAGAAGGTTCCAAAAATCACGAGACCGTCTCCACCTCGCCGCTAACTGCGTCCACGTAATAATAGGCGCTGTTATCCTCCAGAAGCACACGCCAGGAAGGCGACCAGAACTGCGTCTCCGAGTCAAAAGGCTGACCGTGATAGCCAAGCTTGATCTCCCGGATTACCGCCCCGTTAGGCAGATGAAGCTCAATCAGGCTTCCCAGCGCCTTCGTTGCCGAGATCACAGTCTGCGCCGGCGCTTCCTCGCCTGTAACAAGCTCGATCGCATCCTGGCGGTACGCCGTAATCTTCTGGTTGCTGTAGAACAGCTCAAGCTTCACATCGAACATCGGCCGGTTTTCGACCATCCGGTTAAAGACAAATTCAACATCCCGGTCGGAATCAAAGCCATATTGATCCAGATCCGGAATAACCGCGCCCAGATCGCTCTGCAGCTCCTTCTCGTTGAACACGATCTTGCTCTCGACCGGCTTCTCCAGCTCGTGACGCTCGCCGATGCCGAGCTTGTTCGTCACACGGAAGGTCAAATCCCGCAGCTTGGGTGTATCCGATGGAATATGCATGTTCGCGGCAAAAGATATATCCTTCTGCTGCATAATAGCCAGCGTATCAGGCGGCAGGGAATTGGCGCCGGCGTTCGCGCTTTGCCCTTCCCGGATGTTCAGCCAAAGCTGATAGCCGAGTATGACATTCAGCAGCAGGAACGCAAATATGAGCACACTCTTCGCCCTGCCCCAATCCATCGGTTGACCCCCTTTGCATGCTTATTTGGTCTTGCCATTCCCCGATTCCAAGGCAGAGCCGTCAACCGGCGGCAGCGCTGCTCCGCCCGGCTCGCCGGGCTTCGGTTTCCTGGTCAATGACGCGATCAGCACCTCCTGCGTACCATCATCCAGTCGGACGGTCCATACAGGCTCAAGCTTCAGAACATTGTCATCCTCGGTTGTGGCAAGCACAGCCGGATAAAGTGCAGCAACCTCGCCCCGCCGGCTGTAGTGAGCAAGCTCGCTCTTCAAGGATTCGCCGCCGGGAAGCCATCTGACCTCCTGGGATTCCGCCTTCTTATCCAGCGTAATAAGCGATCTCGCATACTCGGAGACGACTCCCTGCTGCAGTCTGAGCTTCATCTCTCCGAACATGAACGGATAGTTCGGCACAATCGGATAGGCGCCATAGAACTGCGTGCTGTAATACTGCTGGTAGCTGACGCTCAGCGTATTCATCGACTCCGAATGGATCAGCCGATGAAGGCCGTCCCAGCCGCCATGCTGATTGATGAATTTGATCGATTCATACACGTTCTCGCTCTCGCTGTCGCTCCCGCCCTGGCCGGCGACAGGATCGGTATAGCTGATCCATTTGCCGTTCTGCTCCACCTGCAGGCCGCGCTTGCCGTCCGTGAAGATCTGCGAACCGCTGCGGTCGACAATCGCCCGCGTTACGCCGGGATCGAAGAACAGATTACGCTGCATTTGCTCCGGTGAGTACGTCTGGTATTTGACCATCGCCTGCTGGGATTCAATCGGACCTGCCGGAATGTACAGATCATCCTCAACCGGTGTATACGCGGTCTGAAACTCGCCGAATCCGACATACATCTGCACATCCTGCGCGGTCAGATCGGCCTTGACGGACTCATAGACAGTCGTCCCGTTCGCGCTGAAGAAATACGTCCGCACCTCTTCCCGTTCGCTGCTCTTGAAGATCCAGATCCGGTCAATCACATCATCCAGAAACTGCAGGTCGCCCTCGAGCTTCAATACCTTGCCAAGCAACTCTACCGGAACGCCCGTGCCAAAGCGCAGCTCGACCCCCTGGTCATTGTCGCGCACCGCATCCCAATCGAGCACAGAAACGGTATTGCGCTGAAACCCTTTGAATTCGCGGCTTTGAATTTTGGTATAGATCAGATTGAAGAAATTCATCGCCGGATAAAGAACCGTATGTTTTCCTTTACCCATATGAAGCACAATATCCTCGGGAAAAATCAGATTTTCGAGCTTCCCTTCCTGCCCCATCGACTCCGTAGGCACATAATCCTGCGCTGACGATGTCGTAACGCCCAAGCCCGGCATGCTGTAAGCCAGCAAATAGCTTTGCAGCAGACTCATAATAACGAGCGCGGCAAGCAGCCCGGTCTTCGTTTTTTCCATCATGCCCGCTCACCTTCCTCTTGCGGAGCCGGCAGCATGACCGTAACCGTAGTCCCTTCATTCAGCTCGGAATCGAGCGAAATCGAGCCTCCATGCGCCTTTACAATTTCCCGGGCAATAGACAGCCCAAGACCTGTGCCGCCCATATTGCGGGAGCGCGCTTTATCCACCCGGTAGAAACGCTCGAAGATGCGGTTCAAATCCTTCTTGGGAATGCCGATCCCGGTATCCTTGACGCTGATTGCCACCATGGCCGGGTCCAGCCTGCGGGCGGAAATCACGATCCGTCCGCCATCCAGCGTATATTTAATCGCATTGGAAACCAGATTGTCGAGCACCTGATCGATCTGGTCGCGGTCGAGCCAGACGGAATCGATGCCTTTCTCGACATCTACCTCCGCACGAATCGACTTGTTCCGCAGCTGAAATGAAAACCTGTCCGCCACTTCCTCCAGCATCTCGGGAACCCCGGTCTGCTGCCTGCGGAGCGGCGCCTGATTGGAGTCCAGCCGGGAGAGATGCAGCAGGTCGGTGACGAGCCGGATCATCCGCTCCGTCTCATTGCGGATGACGCCGACGAACCGCTGACCAAGCTCCCGCTCCTCCATGGCCCCGTCATCCAGCGCCTCGGTATAGCTCTTGATCGTCGTCAGCGGCGTCCGCAGCTCATGCGATACATTGGCTACGAATTCCCGCCGCGACTGCTCCAGCCGCTCCTGCTCGGTGACATCCTGCAGCACCGCAATGGTGCCGGAGATGCCCTTGTCCCGCCGGTGAATCGGCGTGAACGTCACGCGCATAAGCTCGTCCTCGTCGCCTGCTGACTGGACGTGATGGTGGACTACAGCCACTTCCTCATTGCCGCTGAGCAGCTCGGAGAGCTTCTCCCCATCCAGTCCGAACAGCTCGTTCAGACGCAGGCCCTCGCACTCATCCTCTCGCAGCATTTCCCGGGCCCTGCGATTGGTGATCATGACGATGCCATGCTCATCGGCAGCAACGACACCGTCGCTCATATTCGCCAGAATGGAGGAAATCTTGTCCTTCTCCTCCTCATTGGCCGAGAGCGCATCGCGCAGCCGCATCGTCATATCGTTGAACACGGCGGATAGCCGTCCGATTTCGTCGTCCCCAAGCACCGGAACCTGCTGGTCGAAGCGGCCCTCGGCGACCGCTGCCGCCTGACGGGTCAGCCCCTTGATCGGATTCGTGATCGTATGCGCCAGCAGCACGCCCAGCACACCGGTCAGCCCCAGCGCGAAGATCATGCCCGACATGAAGATCCGGTTAATGCGGTCGACCGTCTGGTACAGATCCTTCATCGAGGCCACCAGATAGACGGCTCCGACAATTTTCTCCCCGTTCATAACCGGCTTGGCGATAATTTTCTTGCGGACCCTGTCTTCATCAATGACATCTTCTTCATTGTCACGGATCCCCTGCAGGGCGCGGCTGACTGTAAGCGAAGTATTCTTCTTTCCTATATACGACTGGTGGGCCTGAAGAGAGGTAGCCAGCACCTTCCCCGTGGCATCCAATACCTGGATTTCCGCTTCATTAATACTGAACAAGCTGCGCACGAGCATATTCAGATCTTCTTCAGTCGTCTGTTGACCGCTTGTTTCTGCCGTATTGCCGGGCTGGCCGGATAACGTCTGGGCCGCAAACTCCGAGAGCAGGTTAGCCTGTTCATTCATGTTCTTCGCAAACGTACTTGTCAGCGATGTCTTCATCGTGCTGATGAAGTAAACCCCGATCAGCTGCATCGCAATAAGAATCAGCAGCACATAAATGATAATCAGCTTCACCTGGATGCTGCGGAAGAAACGAATTCCGTTCATCCGTACCCGAATCCTCCGGACTTCGGATTACGCATCAGATAGCCAAGGCCCCGGCGTGTCAGAATATATTCCGGACGGCTCGGATCGTCCTCTATTTTCTCCCGCAGCCTCCGGATCGTGACATCGACTGTCCGCACATCGCCGAAATATTCAAACCCCCATACCGCCTGCAGCAGATGCTCCCGTGTCATCACTTTCCCGCTGTTGCGGGCCAAATAATACACAAGCTCATATTCGCGATGCGTCAGATCCAGCGGCTCGTTATCCTTGTACACCACATACATATCCGTATCGATGAACAAGTTGAAAATTCCAAGCCCCTGCTTCTCGTCTTCCGCGCTCCCGCCGGAGGTATTACCGGATATGGTAACGTCCGCCTTCTGCCGCCGCAAATGCGCCTTCACGCGGGCAAGCAGCTCCCTTGTGCTGAACGGCTTCGTCACGTAATCATCCGCACCCAGCTCAAGACCCAGCACCTTGTCGAGCTCCGTATCCTTGGCGGTCAGCATAATGATTGGCGTCTGGAGCCTGCTCCGCACCTCGCGGCAGACATCCATGCCATCCTTCACCGGAAGCATCAGATCCAGCAAAATCAAATCCGGCTGCTCTTCAAAAGCCAGCCTGACTGCTTCCCCGCCGTCAAAAGCGCAAATGACCTGGTAGCCTTCCTTCTCCAGGTTGAACTTCAGAATATCTGCAATCGGCTGTTCGTCGTCTACGACCAGAATTTTACCGTGCATCGTCACACCGCCCCATCACTTGTGGCTAGTTTTTATTTATCGTAATATCAGGGTTGCCCTGTTTCATTATTGTAAACTCCCTTCTATTCTATCATAGGAGCGACCCTGTTCCCAAATGAAACTTCCCTCATGCCTTCTATCCATATACAGGCAGAAAAACCGACAAAAAAAGCACCGCTGCGGCGTTTAAGCCGAGGGTGCCGCTAAGTGCGAAACCTATAAATATTTGATCGGATTTTGCAGATCGCCGTCTTTATGAATCTCAAAATGCAGATGAGTGCCGAAGGAATGACCGGTATTTCCCATGATGCCGAGGACATCGCCCTTCTCCAGCGTCTGCCCCACCTTGACGGAAATTTTGCTTAAATGTCCGTAGAGTGTTTCATATCCGTTTTTATGGTTAATAATCACACAGTTGCCATATCCGCTTTTCTCTCCGGCAAAGCTCACGACGCCGGTGTCTGCTGCCATGACGTCTTTGTCGCCAACCATGTCGAGACCCTTGTGCATGCTTCCCCACCGTCCGCCGAAGCTGCTGGTAACCGTGTGTCCGCTTACCGGCCAGGAGAAGCTGCCCGTGCCTTCGCCAACGAGCTTGGTGCCCTTCATGACGATTTCAGGGATGGTTTTCTGCAGCACCTGCTCACTGACCAGCACCTCCTTCATAAGGTAGCCGTTCTGCTTGACAAGCTGATAGAGCAATGTTTTCTTGCCGCTTTTTCCTTCGCGGATCACTTTGGATTCGCCTATTTTCATATTGCTGTTTTTCTGGACTACTGTGCTCGGTTCAATGATCAAGGTTTCCGTTACATTCTCGACCGTCTCAACGGTCACCTGCGGCTTGAGCACGGTCAGATCGAGCACTTCGCCTTCTTTGATCATATCATCTTCAATCCAGTTGTTGCGTTCATAGATCACCTGGGGCGAAATATTGAATTTGGCTGCGATACAGCCGATGCAGTCGCCTTTTTGGACCGTATACTTGGTGGGGGTAACTGTGCCTTTTACGAGCTTTAAATATAAGGCGTCAGGATCGGCGATGTCTTTGGGCTGCACATCCGCCGTTTCCGTTTCGACCTTCTCCAGAATCTTCACGGATTTGAGCGCCGTGGTCGGCTTGTCGGTTGACTCGGTACTGGTGGCGTTGAAGGAAAGCGCCTTAACCTGGGGCGATTTGGCCTTCGCTGCTTCCTGGGGAGCGAATTTGTTCTCAACCTGCTTCAGCAGCGAATCCGCCGTTGCCTGATCCTTCACGATTCCGACGGTCTTCCCGTTAACCTTAAGCTCAACTCCGGTAGCATGGCTGGTTATCAGACTTTCCAGCTTGGCCAGGGTCGCTTCACTTTGCGGCTCTTCTTTGTAAGCGCTTTTATGCTCGTATGTTACCTCACCGGTTTCCACGACCATATTCACATTGGGATTGGCGGCTGTAATTTCCGCCTGCTTGCGGCTGATGAGCGCATTTACCTGATCCTGGGAGCTTAAATCGCCGATAAGCTGGCCGTCCCTGTATACTTGAACAAAATCGACTGTATGTGCTTTTATGTATTGGCTGCCGCTGAATCCTGCAATAACCAGCAGAACAAGCGCGCCGCCAAGAATTGCGAGTGGTTTCTTATGCTTCAAAACGGTCATGATTGGCTCCTTTTCGCGTTCTCGTTCAGTCAAATGACCAAATCCGACATTGGAAAATTGTACATGGATGACTACGAATTACTTTAGCACATGCCATATACGGGGATCAACCAAACCGCTCTTTATCAAAAATTAATATTTTTTCAGAATTTCCATCATCCGGTCGTATTCGGTCCTGTCCAGATTTTGCGCGATCAGCTGCTGAACCTCCGTCATTTCCTCCGCAGTAAGCCCGCCCTCGATTAAAGTGGAGATGCGCTGCCACGAATCCGCCGGCAGTTTTTTCATAATAACGCTAAACATTTCCTGCTTGTCCTCGTCGCTCATGCTGTCTTTCGCGGCATTCAACTGATCCGTCGTCATCGCCATGCCTTCCTCCGACGCTTCGCCTGTCTGGCTTGAGCTGCCGCTGGAAGCGCTGCTGTTGCCTTTGGGTCCCGTTCCACCGCCGATGTCGGTCAGCGTACCGGGCTCATCGCCGAACGCGTCTACGGCCAGCGGCGTATCTTCCCCTCCTGGACTCGCAGTATCCTCGTCAGCCGGCGGCGTACCGCTCCCGCCAGACGTTTCATCTGTCGAAGTCACATCGCTATTTCCAGAGGGTTCTTCGCCCGCTCCATCGCTGCTGCTTCCATTGCTGTCGCCCGCTTCGGCCGTAGAGTCTTCTTCAGTCACAGTATTATCCGTATTCGAGCTGGAGTCCCCCAGTCCCGGGATGACGGAATCATCTGTTCCTGCTGTCGAATCCGCTTCGGAACCCGTCTGGCTTGCATTATCCGACTCTTGATTCTCCGATTCCTGATTTCCCGATGCTGTTTCCTGGCTCGCAGACTTCTCCGGTGCCTTATCGGCCCCCCACAGTCCGCCCCAAACCCCGCTCATCGCAAAAGGCGTTTGCTCCAAAGGAATGTTATACTGCTTCAACAGCGTTTCGACATAACTATTCACCACATATCCCGTCGTCCAAATGGACAGGAAGCTGATAATCAGCCCTGCTGCAACCGCCCTGCCCAGCCATCCGGCCATTTTCCACATAGTAATCATCCTCCGCATGCTCTACCTGCTTTCTTCTTTCGAATCTATGATGGACTCTACCGGAAACCTATACTTTCCAGTATGGGCAGTCATGATAGGAACCATTCAATCGAAAATGGAAAATGTTTCATTCCATTCCCGCTCCGGGCCGCAGGATGAATGGCATGGACATGCGGCAGGACTTTTTGCAGCTGCCGTAACCGAAGAGGAAAAGCAGCGGTTATCATTCTTTCAACCGCGCAGCAAGCTTGTTCTCTCTTAATTAAAATGGAATCTATAAGGACGCTTCGCCCAAGGTGGCACAGCCGTATCCACTCCACATTTAGAAGAAGCAGCGGCAACAAAGGGATGAAGTCCTCTGTGACCCCACCTCTTTGGCCCTAAACATCTCATAACGAAAAAACGGTCATTTTTATCTATTCTGCAAAACAGATCCCATCCTCGTGTATAACAGCAAGCAGCAAGTTTCCCCCCCCCCTCTATAACCCTTAATTTTGAAAGAAAGGCAAAGTATCCCTTGGAAGGAGACTTTGCCTGATTGCTTTCTTATTTCCAGTGCAGTATACACTGCTATTGGATGTCGTTCACCAGCACAAACTGCGGTCTTTCACTCACGTTAACCGTTACTACCTTGCCGCTTGTGATCGCAAGTGCCGATGGAACTCCGTCGGTGTCTCCGGAAGCCATCGCAACCTTCGTCGCGCTCGTTGGCGAGCCTGTCAGCGTAAGCTGATAATTATTAACGGTCGTATTATTGCTGGTAGGCGCCCATACCGCATAAGCCCCGCCGCTTCCCGTCGCGCTCTTGAATTTATAGATTCGTACGTTTGTGTTACCCGAGGTGACTTCGCCCGAATACCTCATGCCGCTCAGACGGTTCTTCAACGTGTAGACATAATACCAGGAGATTTTCGGCGCCCAGTTCGTGCCCGGACTGCCGGTCAGTCCGCTGGAAGCGAATCGTCCTCCGTCCGCGCCATCCACATCGCGCAGCATATACATGGCCGCTTTATCGACACCCGCCGCCGCTGCCGCCAGATAGGAACGGACCAGCCACTGGGCCTGCACTTCCTCGCCGGAATTCGGGCCGATAGCAGGCGCACGCTGAATGGAAGCGGCGTTCGTGTCATAGCCGAACTCGGTAATCCACACTTCTTTGCCCTGCATGTATTGGTTGCGGTAATCGACGAACTTCTTCAGCAGACCCTTCAGATCGTCGGCTTCGGGGCTGATGCCGATCGTACCGTCGGTCTGGTTCGTTCCATTGCTGCTGTAGTGGTGAATATTAATCGCATCGAAAGGAACGCTGCCTGCCCGGTTCCAATCCGCCCAGAACTTCATGGCACGGATATATTCGAGGTTCGGATCAGCCAGACCGCTCATGACCAGCTTGGCGTTGGGATCGGCGTTTTTCACCCCGTAGGTGCTGCCCATCGCCCCTTGATGTCCATCGTAATCCGCGCTTGTCATCGCCGAATATTCATATGGGTTAAAATAGGGCATGCGTCCTGCCCACCACTTGTCGTTCTCATTGCCGTTCTCGTAATAAGTCAGCAGATTGAGTCCCGTGCTGCGCGGCTGACCGGAGGCCAGCTTCAGCTTGCTGTCCGCAACCGCCGTACCGCCGTATCTGGCCGCATATTGGAACAGATGATCGGCATGCTCCGAATAGGAGGCGGGAGCAAGTGAATCCTCCCCTGCAGAGATTGGCTTGTCGTCTGACTGGGCCGTCAGCCAGCCGACGCTTCCTTGAATGGCGGGGCTTACGGTGATGCCGGCATTCTTCAGTCCCGTGTAATAGGAATCGAAGTTCCAGCCGCCTCCGGCGTAGCTCGGGTTGAACTTGTTCGTGCCGGGCGTGTATCCCGTCTGAATCGAGCCCCAATTCCACAGATCGCCTTCATCCCAGTTCCAGTTATGATATTCACGGACAAAGCCCGCCACCTGCATTTTATCAAGCGGATCGTCGATAAAAGCATTGATCCCGATCAGCTTATCCATCGTTGGCAGCGTTGGCGCAACTGGTGTCGGCGGTGCTGCCGGCGTGCCCTGCGGCGTGCCGTAGAGCACGATTTCACTGGCGTTCAGGCAGCAGCCGTCTATCTTGAGCTGCAGATAACGCGTTGTGAAATTCACCGCATGTCCCACCCAGTTATCCGGCGAGTTGGACAAATTATCGGTAAAACGGGAGGTCCAGCTGAACGGCGTTCCGCTGGATACCGTCACGCCCGAGCCGCCCCAATCGCTGTCATACAAATAAATATCGCTGAGCGCGTAGTTGCTCCCCAGATCTATGACCACGCTCGCGGGATAATAGATGCTGTTCCAGCCCGTATCCCAGATCGTGGCCGGGGCCCCGCCGGTTCCGCCCTTGGGATTGCCCGCAGCGGACTGCTCGTCAACCAGCCTGGTCGCGTCCCCGACCGTCGACTCGTTAAGAATCATGGAAGCGGTAAGCGTGATTTTGCCGCCTCCCGGGGATGACGTGGCGGTGGCTTTGCTCACCACATTGGACAGGGCCGACAGATTGGAAGCTTCATCCGCCGCCTTGAGGGCAAAATAATAGGTGGTGCCGGCAGACAAGCCTGTCACTGTGAAGGTTTGGCTGCCTCCCGCCGCTTGCGGCGACGGCTCTCCTGCCGCTTGCGCCGCGCTTGACCAATTGCCGCTTGTGATTGCCGCTGTGCTGTATCTCACATCATAAGAGGCCGCTGTGCCGGTGTTATTGTCGTCCCCTGGCGCTGTCCAGGTCAAATTGACTGAATCGGAAGCTGATGCGGGTGCCGCCAGATTCGTTACGGCGCCTGGCGCTGTCGTATCCCCACCCCCGCCGGAAGCCGGCGTTCCATACACCACCACCTCGGCTGCGTTCGCCCCGCCAGTAGCCAATGCGACCCGGATATACCGGGTAGTCACCGTTACGGGATGGGAATTCCAGGTCATATAATTTGTCATCGGATCGGTAAACAGCGCGCTCCAGCTTCCGGGGCTGCCGGCATAAGCGGTCCAATCCCCTGTGCTGTTCGTATCGTAGACATAGATGTTTGTTAAATTATAATTCTGGCCCAGATCGATATACGCATACATCGGATAAGTAACGCCGCTCCAGCCGCCGAACCAGGCCGTCGTGGGCGTTCCACCGCTCCCATTGGCGGGATCCCCTGCCAAAGTCTGCTCGTCCGCCAGCTCCGTGGCATCTCCCAGTCCCGATTCATTCGTAACCATGGAGGGAGTAATCGTGATTTTAGTGTCGGCCGCATAGGCTTTTCTCGTTCCAAACTCCAGTGCGCTTACCATGACCGTGGAGAAAGCAAGCGCCAGCACCAGCACAACCGAAACAATCCTTCTCATACGTAAATAACCTCCTTATTATCCTTCTGGCCTTGAAGATGGCATGCGCGTTAAACAAGAACTTTCGCGGGGTGTAAAAGACATCTGCCTTACGTTCAGAGGTCATTCCGGCATCTGCCTGCCTTCTGGTACAAGCCTGCCAGTGGCCCAGCCGTCCCTCCCCTCGCTCGGGTTTGTTGAAGATAAGTTCATTCTAGCACGCCATGAAAGCGCTGTTATATATTGATATCTTTACCTTGTTGTCTTTCTATGTCCAATTTGACCGGCAATAAAGGAATCGAAAAACCCGGAGTCGAAATGTATCCTAGGCTGCCGCTGAAGACATGACGGGATTGGCATAACCCCTTCTGTCTCCTTCACGGCATGAAAGTTTCGTCCCACCCTGATAGTAGGAGCGTATACGTGAAATGTAACCTTTCTGAACGTTCAAAACAGGGGGTGCCTCGTGAATCGGTTGTTGATTGTGGATGACGAGCAGATTATTGTCGATGGGCTTCATCTGCTGTTTCAGGAGCTGAACACGATTGATTTGGATATCAACTGCGCTTACGACGCTCACGATGCTCTGAAAGTCGCTTCGGAGATGCGCATTGATATTGTCCTTTCCGACATTGCGATGCCGGGCATGAACGGCTTTGAGCTGCAGCAGGAAATAACCCGCCAATGGCCCAGATGCCGGTTCATTTTCTTATCGGGCTATAATGATTTTCAATTCATCCAGTCCTCGCTCCGCGGCGGAGCTGTCGATTACGTGCTGAAGACAGAAGGGGATAACGCGATTATCCGGGCTGTCGAGAAGACGGTCCGCCAAATTGAAGCGGAACTGCAGCAGGAGCAGCTGATCGGCAGAGCCCGGCAGCAGCTCCAGCAGACTCTCCCTGTGCTGCGCAGAGAGTATCTGCTGGAGCTTATGGAGGGTGTGGACTCCACACCCGAATCCCGCTCCCGCCGGTTCAGGGAGCTTGCGGTCCCGCTTCAGCCCGCTGCACCGGTTATCCTTACGGTGGGCCGCGTCGATGCATGGCCGGAGAACCTGCATCCAGGCGACAAGGAGCTTTTTCTATTCTCCATCAACAATATATTTGAGGACTATTTTGCCGGGGCGTTCCACTGTGTCTACGTCCTGTATGCACATCACCGGTTTGCGTGGATCATGCAGCCGGCTCCCGGGGCCAAGGATCAGCCCGGCGAGCTGATCCGGTTCGTACAGGGGACGATCGAATCGATTCAGGCGGCCATCAAAACGTATTTGAAGCTTCCCTGTTCCTTTATCGCGGCCAGCCAGCCCTGCTCCTGGGAGGAGCTTCCCGAGACGCTTGACCGGTTCTCGGTCCTGTTCGCCAGCGGTCTTGGTACAGGCAGCGAAATGCTGCTGACGGACCGGCCTGCCCTCGGAGCCTCCGGCCGCCAGGAACGGGTGAAGATCAACCGGATTCATCTGCTTGGCTCCTACCTGGACCGCAAGGAGCAGGAACGTTTTTATGCCCTGTTCGATGACATTATGGAATCGGTTCCGGTGCATTTTGGCGTGCAGACCGGGATTGCGCTGGAGGTGTTTTACTCGCTTACAGCTATTTTCTCCGGGTATTTAAACCGCCGGAATCTCTTCGACGAAATATCGCCGCACATCAATATGAAGCAGCTCTATGCCATTCAGGAGCATGCTTCATGGCCCAAGGCGACAGCCTTCTTCCGCCAGCTGGCCGCGCTTATCTTCGCTTACAGCGATAACGCCAATGAGCGGGAGACGAACGAGGTGATCCGTAAGCTTCACGATTATATGGACAGCCATCTGGATGAGCCGCTATCGCTTAATCAGCTGTCGGAGGTCGTCTATCTGACCAGCTCCTATCTGTCCCGCCTTTACAAGCAGAAGACCGGTCACAGTATTACGGATTCCATCACCACCCGCAAAATAACCGAGGCCAAGCGGCTGCTCACCGAAACCAACCGGAAAATCCAGGAGATTGGCGAGCAAATCGGGTACGGCTCTCCCTCCTACTTCTCACGCTTTTTCAAGAGAGAGACGGAAATGACCCCGCAGGAGTACCGCGACGCTTTCCGGTCGACGTGATAGAGCGATCGCCCATGGGGCTGCATATTCATGCAACCGCTTCACCAGAGGGGCCAGAAGCTGTGTTGTCTAATTTCAATGAAAAGAGAGGCTGATCTGCGATGAAAATAAGTTTGAACCGCTTTCCCGGCGGCCTGCAAAAAGCGTTCACCATGAGTTATGACGACGGTGTCGACCATGACCGCCGTTTGGTAGCCCTGTTTAACCGGTATGGCATCCGGGGCACCTTTCATTTGGTATCCGGCTCGCTGGACAGCCCCGGATATTTAACCTCAGGCGAGATCGCCGCCCTCTTCGCTGGCCATGAAGTGTCGGGCCACTCTATTCATCACCCCCATCTGACGCTCGTTCCTCCGGAAATCCGGGTAGCCGAGCTGTATAACAGCCGTCAGATGCTGGAGGAGCTTGTCGGCTATCCCGTCAAGGGTATTTCCTATCCCTATGGTACCTACAATGAGGAGCTTGCCGCCGGACTGCCCTACCTCGGCCTCCACTATGCCCGGACTGTTACTTCCCATGGCCAGTTCAGGATGCCGGATGATTTTCTGCGCTGGTCCCCAACCTGCCACCATGATGATAACGTGATGGAGCATGCGGAGCGGTTTCTGAAGGAAACACCGATGGAACGGATGAGTCTCTTTTACGTTTGGGGACACAGCCATGACCTTGAGCGAAATGGAAACTGGGCGTTGATGGAGGAATTCTGTGCTTTTATGAGCGGACATGCGTCCGTCTGGTATGCTGCGAATGCGGAGATTGCAGCGTATATGCGCGTCCTGCGTAATCTGGAATTTTCGGCAAACGGTCACATTGTTTATAATCCCTCTGCCGCCTCTGCCTGGATCACGGTGGACGGGAAGAGCGTGGAGCTTCCTGGCGGGGCCACTATGCGTGTTTGATCCCCCTAAATCCCCCAGAGGGGGACCCCAAAGGGTCTCCGACCCTCTGGGCACCTGGGGTGGAATAACGTTGGAGGCGCAGAGAATCGTGCTTTAGTTACTTTCTGCCAGGAGCGTTTCCGTCCCTGTCGGGACACACTTTCATTCTGCGCTCCCGTGGCGCCTGGTGGACTTCGTCCCTGAGTAACGTTGGCGTGATTGAGTTGATCGGATGAGTATGTTTATAAATGAGCCTACTTTATCTTTGGACACCACCCGGGGTGGAATAACGTTGGAGGCGCAGAGAATCGCGCTTTAGTTACTTCGTGCCAGCGTTTCCGTCCCTCTCGGGACACACTTTCTTTTTGCGCTCCCGTGGCGCCTGCTGGATTTCGTCCCTGAGTAACGTTGGCGTGATTGAGTTGATCGGATGAGTATATCTATGAATGAGCCTACTTTATCTTTGGACACCACTCGGGGTGGAAAAACGTTAAGGGCGCAGAGAAGCGCGCTTAGTTACTTCGTGCCAGGAGCGTTTCAGTCCCTCTCGGGACACACTTTCATTTTGCGCTCCCGTGGCGCCTGCTGGACTTCGTCCTTTGGGGTAGTCAGAGGATCAGATTTCATAGATTTTCGCTCCTTTTTCGATGCGATTCAGAAGCCTTCTTTTGTTCAAGTTACCACGATGCGCCGGACCAAAATCACATTCAGGTGAAATCTCTACAAATTCTAGTCCCTGATCGGGAGGATTGAAAAAAGGAAGTACCGGCTCACGCCTTCTTCTAACGGCGAAGCAAGAATCCCTGCAGACTTGGCAGGAATGAGAATTTTGTATTCTAAATAGAATACAAAAAGGACAGCGCTTCTGGCGCTGTCCTTGGAATATATGGATCAAGTGCTGCGGCGATAGGGTCAATGCCCCTAATGACAGCAGGTTTTGCTGGTTGCGGCTCACGGCTTTAAGGTCAGATCAACGTACCGCCCAGAGTGTTATTGCCGCTGCAGCAATATGTTATTTAAATATAGATCGGCTGTACCTGGTTGGTTTGCTCACGATTGCGGCCAACGGAGAAGATCGAGATCGGGATGCCTGTCAGCTCCGAGACGCGCTCCACATAACGGCGCGTATTCTCCGGCAGATCGGCAAGTGTTTTCACGTCGGAAATATCCTCGCTCCAGCCCGGCATTTCCTCATAGACCGCTTCGCATTCGGAAATCAGCTTCAGGCTTGCCGGGTAAGTCTCGATGATTTGGCCGCGCAGCTTGTAGCCGGTACAGATTTTGACCGTTTCCAGGCCGGACAACACGTCCAGCGAGTTAAGCGAGAGTCCTGTGATGCCGCTGACACGGCGCGCATGGCGGACAACTACGCTGTCGAACCAGCCGACGCGGCGAGGACGGCCCGTAACGGTACCGTATTCATGGCCGCGTTCACGGATCCAGTCTCCTGTTTCATTGTTCAGCTCAGTCGGGAAAGGACCGTCGCCCACACGTGTTGTATAAGCTTTGGCTACGCCGATAACCTGTTGAATCTTCGACGGGCCAACGCCGGAACCAATGCAGACGCCGCCTGCCGTCGGATTGGATGAAGTAACGAACGGATAAGTGCCTTGGTCAATGTCGAGCATAACGCCCTGCGCGCCTTCGAATAGAATGCGTTTTCCGGCATCAATGGCATCATTCAGTACAACAGACGTATCCGTCACATAATGGCGAAGAATCTCCGCGTATCCCAGATATTCTTGAAGGATAGCCTCGCAATCCAGCGGCTCGCCGCCGTATACCTGCTCAATCATCTGATTCTTCTCTTTCATAATCACGCGGAGTCTGCTCTCGAACTCCTCAGGGTCCATCAGATCGGCGATACGAATGCCTGCACGGGCGGCTTTGTCCATGTAGCACGGGCCAATTCCCTTGCGCGTGGTCCCGATCTTGTTGTCGCCCTTGCGCTCTTCTTCCAGACCGTCCAGCACCAGATGATAGGGCATGATGACATGCGCGCGGTCGCTGATTTTCAGGTTCTCTGTACTGAAGCCGTTATCTTGAATATATTTAATTTCGTCGATGAGTGCGGATGGATTGATGACCATGCCGTTACCGATGACGCTCACTTTATTCTCGTTAAAAATACCCGATGGAATCATCGTCAGTTTATATTTTTTATTACCGATAAGAATCGTATGTCCGGCGTTGTTTCCCCCTTGGTAGCGGGCTACGACGTCCGCGCCTTCTGCCAGAAAGTCAGTGATTTTCCCCTTGCCTTCGTCTCCCCACTGCGTTCCGACCACAACTACTGTTGACATAGTTATACCCCCATTCGACGTTAAGCGCACATCGAAAATTACCGCCATTCGCAGGCAGCATGTTCAGTTTAGCAGGCACTCCCAGCAAAGTCAATAAAAAACGAACAATTGTATGGCTGCCCATATAATTGTTCGGAATTGTCTTGTCTTATTTCCACAAGCCTCCTATTACGATGCTTGTCCAGGTTCCTGATGCGAACGGTCCAGCCCCACAAACTTATTATAATTTTTTAGAAAAGCCAGCTCGACCGTGCCGACAGGCCCGTTCCGCTGCTTGGCGATAATAATTTCAATGATATTCTTCTTCTCCGATTCCTTATCGTAATAATCATCCCGATAGAGGAAAGCCACAATATCCGCATCCTGCTCAATAGAGCCGGATTCCCGCAGGTCAGACATCATCGGCCGCTTGTCCTGCCGTTGTTCAACACCCCGGCTTAGCTGAGAGAGCGCAATAACCGGCACTTCCAATTCACGTGCAATCTGCTTCAGTGTCCGTGAGATTTCGGAGACTTCCTGCTGACGGTTCTCTCCGGCCTTGCCCCGGCCTTGTATCAGCTGCAAATAGTCAATCAGAATCATGCCGAGGCCCCGCTCCTTCTTCAGACGGCGGCACTTGGCGCGGATATCGGCTACGGTAATCCCCGGTGTATCATCGATATAAATTTGAGCCTCGGAGAGCGAGCCGATCGCCATGGTCAGCTTCTCCCAGTCATCGCCCTCCAGATATCCGGTACGCATTCTTCCGGCATCGACGTTGGCTTCCGCGCAGATCATCCGCTGTACCAGCTGCGCCGCCGACATCTCCAGACTGAAGATCGCAACGGTCTCGCGCGCGCGCACGCCCACATTCTGAGCGATGTTAAGCGCAAAAGCCGTCTTCCCGACGGAAGGCCGGGCAGCCACGATGATCAGATCATTCCGCTGAAAGCCTGACGTCATCTTGTCCAGATCGCTGAAGCCCGAGGGTATCCCGCTCGGTCCGCCTTTGTTGGTATAGAGATGCTCGACGCGCTCGAATACTTCCATCAGCACATCGCGAATGGAGATAAACCCCGTGCTGGACCGGCGGTTGGACAGCTCCATAATCCGCTGCTCCGCTTCATTGAGCAGCATGCCAACATCGTCCGCGGCCGCATATCCGTTGGAAACAATCTGCGTTGCCGTCCGGATCAGGCGGCGCAGCATGGATTTCTCCTCCACAATCTGCGCGTAATAATCGACGTTCGCCGCCGTTGGAACCGAATTGGCTACTTTAGACAAGTAACTGACTCCGCCCATTTCCTCCAGCTGCTGCCGGTCCTGCAAATATGCCGTCAGCGTCACCAGATCAATCGGCTGGTTGGCCTCGCCGATTTCAACCATCGCCTCATAAATCAGCTGATGAGCCGGGGAATAGAAGTCTTCGCTGCGCAACCGTTCCATGGACGTGATCAGTGCTTCCGCATTCAGCAGAATAGCGCCGATTACGGCCTGCTCCGCTTCGATATTTTGCGGCGGAACACGGTCAAACATCAGCTCATTGCTCATCTGCTTGTTGAACCCCTTTACCCGTTATTATTCCTCTGCCGCCTGAACCTTCAGCTTCGCTTTCACTTCCGGATGCAGCTTGATCAGCACCTGGGTGACGCCAAGCGTCCGAATCGGCTCATCCAGCTCGATTTTCCGCTTATCGACCTTAACCGCATGTCCCGCTTCCAGCGCTTCAGCGATTTGCTTGCTTGTAATAGCGCCGAATAACCGGCCGCCTTCGCCCGCTTTGGTCTTGACGACAACAGTCAGCTCCTCCAGCTTCGCCGCAAGCGTCTTGGCGTCTTCCTTTTCCTTGTCCTTGCGTTTTTGTTCCGATGCGGTCTGCAGTTCAAGCGTCTTCAAATTGCCGTCCGAAGCCAGTTTGGCCAGCCCTTGCGGAAGCAGAAAATTGCGCACATACCCTTCAGATAAATCCTTGACATCGCCCTTCTTGCCCTGCCCCTTAACGTCCTTCAATAAGATAATTTTCATTCGAATAACCCCTCTTCCTTCTCGATTTCTTGCAGAACCTGTTTAAGCCGCGCTGCCACTTCCGCAACGGTGCCTTCCTGCTGCACCGCGGCATTGGTGAGATGTCCGCCGCCGCCCATCCGCTCCATGACGAGCTGAACATTCATACTGCCAAGCGATCTCGCGCTTACTGCGATCAAGCCGTCCTGCCGCTGGCCGATCACGAACGAAGCCAATATGTCTGTCATGTTCAGCAACGTGTCTGCCGCCTGGGCAATAAGCAGCTGTGAATACTGCCGGTCCTGCTCGGTTATCGCAATTGCAATATGCTCATAGACGATCTCCGCATGCTTGATAATCTCCGCTTTCTTGATGTACTCGGTCAAATCCTCCTTCAGCATCCGCTGAATGAGCATCGAATCGGCTCCGTTGCGGCGCAGAAATGACGCAGCCTCGAACGTCCGGGATCCGGTGCGCATGGAGAAGCCTTTGGTATCGACTGTAATCCCTGCCAGCAGCGCGGTCGATTCTCTGACATCCAGCATGACCCGGTCATGAATGTACTGCAGCAGCTCTGTTACCAGCTCGCAGGTGGAAGACGCATAAGGCTCCATATAGACCAGAATAGCGTTATTAATAAACTCTTCGCCTCTGCGGTGATGATCGACGACAACGATCTTGCTTGTCAGCGTCAGCAGCTTGGGCTCCTTGACCATGGAGGATTTATGCGTATCGACCACAACGGCCAGCGTTCCGGAATCAATTAGTCCCATTGCTTGCTCGGGGGATATGAACCGTTTATAGATCCGCTCTTCTTCCCTCAGCATCTCCATCATTTTCTGAACCGCGGGATTGAAGCCCTCAATGACAATAAAAGCTTCCTTGTTGAACATTTGAGCCGCTTTCAGAACACCGACAGCCGCGCCGATGGAATCCATATCCGGCATCTTGTGGCCCATAATCACCACATTCTCGCTCTCCTTGATCAAGTCCCGAAGCGCATGGGCGACTACCCTTGCGCGGACGCGCGTCCGCTTCTCCACCGCGTTGGACTTGCCGCCGTAGAAGGATTGGCGCTGCCCGACCTTAACCGCCGCCTGATCGCCGCCGCGTCCAAGCGCAAAATCCAGACTCGTCTGGGCCCACTGCCCCAGCTCGACAATACTTTCCGCACCTGCGGCAAACCCGATGCTGAGCGTCATGGGAATCTTGATCTCGGCAGACATCTCCCTTACTTCGTCAAGCAGGACAAAACGCGATAGCTCAAGCTGCTTCAAGGTCTTCTGATTGGTAATAATCAGAAAACGGTCGGAGGTGAGGCGCTTCAAATACAGATGGAACTTGCTCGCCCAATCTGTAATTTCCGCCGTTGCCCTGGAGAGAAGCGCGCTGCGCTGCTGGTCATCCATGCCCTGGGTCACCTCTTCAAGGTTATCCATCATGACAATGCCAAGCGCAATTTTCTCTTCCTCATAACGCTTCGCCAGCTGCCAGCGCTGGGTGATATCGCGAATATAGAGCAAACGCTCATCGAAGCGGAACATCAGCTCATAGACCGAGCCGCCAATTGCCGTCTCCAGCGTGCCCTCCCGCTCCTTCGCCTGCGACAACGTAGGAAAAAGTTCATCCATCGACTCTCCGATGACCGACTCCTTCTCCAGCATCCGGCTGACAAAGCTGTTATGCCACTCTACCTTGTTTTCCTCGTTGTATAGGATGATGCCAAACGGCAGTTCGCTTGTCACCTCGCTCCCGGCTTTTTTGACCCGGTACGACAATGTTCCCAGATAGGTCTTCAAGTCGCGGCGAAAAGCGCGCTCGGCCAGAACCGAATAGACGCCAACCGCAGCTGCAAATACAAGGCTGATCAAACCATACAACCAATCATACCAAGCCAGCGCTATTGTAAGCACAATAATCAGCACGAATGCCCATAGCTGGTGCATTCCATGCCATCGTTTAATTAGAAACTTCGGCATTCATCATTCGCCCCTGTTGTCAAGGTTTCTTAAACGCTTTGCGGATCGGAAAACCGGCATCAATTACACCGATCAAGCTAAGCGGCGGGAAAAAAGCAACAAGCGCCGACAGCAGCAGCGGCACCGCCTTGTTCCATTTGCGTTCATGGGCGATAAAGAAGAAGAAGCCCATCGCCTGAATGGTAAAGGCGAGACGCATAAGCGGAACCAGATTAAGCAGTGTAACCGTCAGAAAAGAATCTCCTCTGTCCGGTGTCGCCATATCGACCAGGAGTACGATGAGATAATAAAAAACAAAAATCCGTGGAAGCATCCAGTCTTTGGCAGGCTGCAGCTTAGGTACCGATACGCCCATGGACCGCAGCACAGGCCTTGCAATGGCATGCGCAATGACCGCCAGCACGAACGAAACGGTAATAAAGGCCATAGGAATGGAGTGGATCAGCATTTGAATGTACGACTCCGTCAGTTCCGCATTCCATCCCGCCGGAAGCAGACCATTCGCACTAAGCTCGTTTACCGTATCCATAATTAATTGACGGATTTCACGAAGCAGCGAGAAGTCAAGCAGCACATCAAACAGAATTAGCTCCAAGAGGAATAACCCCAGCAGGGTTAACAAGGTCGATGTCAGCACCTTGCGGGCCGAGGCCCTTTTGAGATACATATGTCCCATCATGATTGCCGGTACAAGGAAGAAGAGACCTACGATTAGTGCCGCATAACCGATTACCGCGACTGCGACAGCATATACAACCAGCATATGCAGCGCGAACGCCCGCCTGGACAATGTGGTGTACAAAATAACGGTCGGCACCATCATCACGGCAACAATTAAAGCATTGAACAGCGGAACTGCGATCGCTAGTAATAAGAGAAGCGCCGCTGCGCTCCATAAAATAGATTTTATGCCGGTTTTCAAACCGTTCACCTCTTGCTTGGTTACTTGTACACAGCTTTAGCTTTACTCCACATTATAACATAAAACCCCAGACAACACAGAGTGCGTTGTCTGGGCGTTCTCATTTCCTCGCGCGCGAATGGTCCAAACTCGCTCAGGAGCTGATCCTTACGCTTCAATAGACCAGGTATCACCGTCGTTTTCAGGCTTCAAGCCTATGGACTCAAGGAATGATAAGGGTACGAACGCACGTGCTCCGATGGACAAGAGCTTAAACGTGGCCGCTTCTGATTTCGCCAGATGGCCGCGATCCAGCATAAGCTCGCCCTTAGCGGGCGGCTTTGTCGGATCGGCTGAAACGTCCCCGCCTGCGCCTTTGGCGATGGTGAAGGTGTGAGCCAGCTCGTCCCATGTGATGCTGTATTGGTGTTCGCCGAGTGCGGCCAAATCCACATAGGTGGCATCATTATAGCGGATAAGCGGGTAGCTGCGCTCTTCCCATTGCAGCGCGCCTGCCGTTTCCCCAACACGGTCAAAATGGCTGCGTATCGGCTCACCGACGCGGATTTTTTTGTTCAGCTTCCCGTTCTCGAGGGCGATCTGCCCGTTAACCAGCACATAGTTGATGCCGGCGGACATGATATCGGGATGCTCCACCGTGGATTTGTCATTAATCGTGTTGTAATCGAAAATGACCAGATCCGCATCCATGCCTTTGGCGATCCGGCCTTTCTTGCGCAGTGCCGGAGCCTGTTTCTCCAGCCGCTGCGCAGGCAGGAGGCTCAGTTTGGCAATGCCGTCCATCAAGGACATCACATTCTGATCGCGCACATACATGCCGATGGTCCGGGCGAAGGCGCCCGATGCCCGCGGATGATTATTGAAGCCCGGCTCCAGAATCGCGTCGCTGCCAATCATCACATAGGGCGACTGGAAGGCATCGACAATGGCTTCAGGCGGAATCGCATACGCGACCGCGAGCTTGCCCTGTTTTTGATACATGCTGAAGGTTTTATCCGTCAGACGCTCCGTCGTGCCGGCAATTTGCAAATCTTTGTACGTGATGCGGAAGCGCTCCTGCCAGCCTTTGTCAAAACGGGCCGAGTTCAGATATGTGCCCCAGTAATTATAGGGATAGGTACAGGCCGTTATATCGAAGCCCTGCTCCCTTGCCTTGTCGATAATAGCCAGTGCCTGAGGCATCGTAAAAGTGCCGCCGGTGCTGTTGATATGATCAATATGTACGGCAGCTCCCGTTTTCATGGCATAATCCACAAGCTCCTGCGTGCCTTCCAGCTCCGTTCCCGGCTGCTCCATGTCGGAATAACGGCCATGAAAATAGACGGGAACGTTATATTCACGGGCAAGCTCCATCAGCGGAACCACTTCCTCCGCAGAGATCCCCGGCACATATTCGAGACTGAAGGAGATGCCCAGCGCCCCTTCGTTAAGTGCCTGCTCCGCCTGCTTGCGGATTTCCTGCACCTGTTCGGGCTTCGCCGTGTCATAGCGGCCCAGCTTGAACTGATTGCGCGCCTGCGTATAGAAGAAGGAGGCTCCAAAATGGACCGGTGTCTCATTGCGTTCGTAGTAGCTGTACCACTGCTTGGGCGTCAGCGTTCCCCCATGCATCGCGATATTCGCCGTCACGCCGTCTCCAATCTTCTGCCATACCCCAAGCGGATTTGGGTCATACGAGAGATTGTCAATGAATCCGGGAGAGACCACAAGACCCTTGGCATCAATCTCATGCGTCCCCTGCAGCGGCCTGGACGTGACAATACCGATCTTCCCATCCTTGATTCCCACGTTCAGCCCTTCCTGATCCAGCTTCGTCTCCGGATTGATGACTCTGCCTCCTGCTATGACTATGTCATACAGGAGAGAGGCATCGGCATCGGTTACTTCCCGTTCAAGGGCTTCGGCCGGACTTGGCGGTTCAGCTGCCGCGTTTTCTTTCACACCTCCCGTGCCGCCGGTATTGGGAGATGAGTTGTCCTCTCCTGCCTGCCCGCCCTCTTGGCTTGTCCCGTCTGCTGCATTCCCTGGTGACCTTTCATCAGGTTGTGTATTGGAGTAGACGAGATAGCCGGCCAATCCTATAATCAAAATGGCGGCAATAGCCATGGATACGCGGAACGGCCCCCTGCCGCCCCGCCTATGTTGATCGTACCTGTTCATTTTACGCGTGCCCCCGCTCTATCTATATAATAAAAAACACCGTCCCCCACAGGAGGACGGTGCCCGTTTACCAACTGTTTCCTATATGGTACTATGCTTCAGGTTCGAACGCAATTCGCTCCACGCTCACCCTGCAGCCATTTCCTCTTCATTCACCGATTTGCCGCTTACGATTATTTTCTCGCAATAGTCAATAATGTCGCTGCGTCTGACGATTCCGATAAACCGGTTCATATCGTCAATAACGGGCACGAAATTCTGTACTTTTGCCAGGGAAACCAGGTCTTCCATATTGGCATCGATGCTGACTGCCTTATTGGCGAGGCGCATATCGATATCCGCAAGCTTCACTTTATGGGTCTGATCAAACGATACATTCGGATTATTTTTCATAAACCATAACAGATCACCCTCGGTCAATGTACCGGCGTATCCGCCGTGATCATCAAGGATTGGAACTGCCGTGTACCGGTGATGCTCCATTCTCTCCAGCGTTTGGCGCAGCGTTGCGTCTAATGTCATACAGACAACTTCTTGTTTTGGAAGTAAGAAAAATGCAATATTCATTCCATCATTCGCCCACTTTCGTACTAGTCGGTCTAAACTGCGGATCGATCGCTCTTGGGCACTAAACTTACTGTTCTCCAGCCGCGGGGGAAGTATCAGTGGACGTCGAGGAAGTCGATGCGGACAATGATTTCACCGGCTTCTCCGTCTTGTTCTGATATTCTTCAGGAAGCGGCAGCTGGTCCTTCTGCGTTGCAGGGTTCAGCCAAGCCTCGATCAATCCTTTACTGCTTGCAAGATCATCTTCATCGGCAAAAAAGTACCAGATACCATGGTCGGTCAGCCGGCGCCCTTCCCCTTTGAGTGTATGGCTGTAAATCGTGCGGTTATCCGATTGAAGCATATTTTTGGCCAAATCAATCATATGCTCCGGCGTCAGGTCTGTGCTGAAGTTCTTGCCCATAATATCAATAAGTTCAGGTATCTGGCTCCACTGCCCCACTTGAGCCGCTTTGTCCATAATAGCATTCAGGAACACCTGATGCCGTCCGGAACGGCTTGTATCACCACCGGCGTCTTCCCGGTAGCGCACATAATTAAGCGCGTCCTTGCCGTTGTACAAATCCTGCCCGGCTTTAACCACAAACTTCTCGTGATCAGCTTCCTTATTGACCAGATCCTCCGTAATAGGCAGGGCAATACCGCCCATCGCATCAATGACATCACGGAAGCCTGTGAAGTTAATTGTAGCATAATGGTCCACCTTGGCGCCAAACAACTTCTCAACCGTTTCCACGGACATTTTGGCTCCGCCAAATGCGTAAGCGTGCGTTATTTTATCTTCATAGATATCGCCCGACTTTGTTTCCTTACCCACAATTTCCGTATACGTATCACGGGGAATCGATATCATCAGAATGGCTCCGTCCGCCGGCCTGATCACGGTGTAGATCATGGTATCGGAGCGGCCGATTTCCTTATCCCGCTGATCCACCCCCAGCAAAAGCAGGGAAAACGGATCCTCTTTCTTATACACGACAGGCTGCGGTACCGGCCGGCCTTCGAGCGGCTTATAGGAATTCTCCAGCTTCTTTTCCACCTTCTTGGAAAGAAAGGCATCAAATCCCCACAGAGCCAGAGCGGTCCGGTTATAGTACCCGGCAATCCCGGCAACTATTACAAAAGTAAGGATGGCGATCAACCATTTTCCTTTTCGAGATAATCGACCTGTTGGTTGTGTCATGTGCTTCAAGCACTCCTATTCATTAAACTTGATCGTCAATTCCTGAATGAGGCGCATAATACGCCCTTATCCTTAAAGATAAACTGTTTCTTCACTAGTTTAAACGATTATTTTCGACCGAAAGTTACAATTCATTAACGATTTGTGAATGCTGCCGGATAATCATTCTCCAATGCCTGTTTCTGCCGCTGAATAGCATAGATTTGGTAGTAGTAGAATACATTACATAGAGACTTTTAGTTGGGAAGGGTGATTATTCATGGCGCCGGATCCATCTTCAACCGGACTTGACCCCAAAGTAGCCGGACTGCTTTGTTATCTTGGCTGCTTCGTTACCGGGATATTATTTCTCATTCTCGAGAAAAAAAGCCGCTTCGTTAAATTTCATGCCCTGCAGTCCATCTTTGCCACTGTTGCTCTTATTGTTATTAATATTGTACTTGGTTTTATTCCCGTACTTGGCTGGCTTATCGGACTTCTTCTTACACCAGCCACCTTCGTGCTATGGATCGCGCTCATGCTGTTTGCTTTGCAGGGCCGTTGGTTTAAGTTACCCCTAATTGGCGACTATGCACAGGATCAAGCCGGAAAATTTTAAAGATGCACGAAGTTCCTTCAGCGATGCCATGGTGACAGCAATCCGCTCCCGCGGACAGTGAGCCTATGCGACCAAAAGTTTATTTACTCCGGGAGCTTGTCAGGCAAATTCAGCAGCTCGGGCACAGTAACGAACGTATAACCCTGATTGGTCAAATCCGGTATTAATTGTTTGAGTGCTTCAATCGTGTTGGATAAATGGTCCTTGCCGCCCGAACAGTGCTGCAAAATAATACCGCCGGGATACAGCTCTTTATGAATTAATGTCATGATTTCATCTGTAGGAGCGCCCGACCAATCCGTAGTATCAACGGACCAATCAATGATATCCATCCCCTTCCCGTGAATAGCTTTTTCCTCTTCCTTGGAAAGCGCCCCATAGGGAGGGCGGACTATGCTGGGATAGTAACCTACGATGGATTTCAATTCCTCCTGCGCATCGTCTATCTGCTTCAGCGCTTCCTCTGTTGGGATCTTGTCAAAATGCGGATGTGACCATGAATGATTGCCGATCGCGTGACCTTCCTTCTCAATACGGCGCACCATATCCGGGTGTGCCTTCGCCTGGGTTCCAATAATAAAGAAAGTAGCCTTGATGTTGTTTTTCTTCAGGATGTCCAGAATTTTCGGAGTGGCTATCGAATCGGGGCCGTCGTCGAAGGTCAACGCCACTTTCTTTCCTTCAGATGGCCCGTCATAAAATATTTTATTGGGGCTTGGTCGAATAACAGCCGGTTTATTGACGACAGGCACTTCCTGGCGGGGCTTCTCCGGCTGAGCTGCGGCAACTGGGGCCATCTTTTCCTCCTTACCGGAAAAGTTATCTCCAAACGCGACTATAGTTCCACTGATTATAAAAATGAGGAATAAAAAGGGGACGATTCTGACCATTCTGAGCTGCCTTCTGTTCATTCGATTCATTCGGTTCATTCTCATTCGAGTGACTCCTTTTTAGCTAACGCCAGTTGGAATAGAAGCTACTCTTAAGTTATAAACCTCAGATATCTCCGCAACGTCTATAATTTGCAACTAATTTGTATCTATTTATAATCGGTATTATAGTGAACCGTATTGTACTATCTATGATTGATGTGAAGAGTAATTCTCTTCGCATGAATAAAAATGACAAACAAAAAAGACAGCCGCCATAAGCGACTGTCTTCGTTGTTTGTGAACATGCTGTTTCCAATCTATTCCGTTGTGTATGGCAGCAAAGCTACTTGACGCGAACGTTTGATGGAAATGGTCAGCAGACGTTGGTACTTCGCACTTGTTCCGGTTACACGACGCGGAAGGATCTTCCCGCGTTCGCTGATAAATTTACGAAGCAAGTCCGTATCTTTATAGTCAATGTGTGTAATTTTGTTAGCAGTGAAGTAACATACTTTACGGCGCTTGTTACGGCCTTTACGGCCGCCGAATTTGCGTTCTGGACGCTCATCGCCACCACTATCTCTTTGTTTGAAGCTCATTGTTCATCCGTCCTTTCATTTAGAATGGCAAATCATCTTCCGATATATCGATCGGGCGCCCGTCATCTGAGAACGGATCGCGATTGTCGTTCCTCGGTGATCCTCCGGAACGGCCTCCACCGCCTTGCGAACCTCCGCCGCCGTAGCCGCCGCCTTGATTGCCGCCACCTTGCGAGCTTCCTCCGCCTTGGCCGCCATAGCCGCCGCCTCCACTGCTGCCTTCCTCACGCGAATTTCCGCCATCGCGGTTAGGAGACTCCAGAAAACGCACGTTATCAGCAATAACTTCCGTCACATAGACGCGCTTGCCTTCGTTGTTCTCATAGTTCCTGACCTGGATACGGCCCTCGACCGCGGTTAAACGGCCTTTGCGCAAGTAATTGGCGCATGTTTCAGCCAGCTGACGCCATGTGACAATCGGGATAAAATCCGCTTCCCTCTCGCCTTGACCACCACTGGTAAAAGGACGATCCACAGCAAGCGTAAATTGCGTTACCGCAACGCCTGCGGGTGTATAGCGCATTTCGGGGTCCTTTGTTAATCTGCCAATGAGAATAACCCGGTTCAACATCGTTTATCGCCTCCAATCGAACAATCCTTGCGTTAACGTATCGCTTGATTAAGCAACGTCTTTGACGATCAAGTAACGGATAACTTCATCCGTAATTTTCATGACGCGGTCAATTTCAGCAATAACTTCAGAAGTTGCGTTGAAATGGACCAGAACATAAATACCGTCACGAATCTTGTTGATCTCATACGCAAGTCGGCGTTTGCCCATCACGTCATGCTTTGTGACTTCTCCGCCGTTTCCGATGATGCCTTGGAACTTGTCGGTGATTGCTTGAACCGCCTCTTGTTCCGCATCTGGACGAAT
The DNA here is from genome assembly GCF_056269365.1 of Paenibacillus sp. JT22N12. Classification (NCBI taxonomy): domain Bacteria; kingdom Bacillati; phylum Bacillota; class Bacilli; order Caryophanales; family Paenibacillaceae; genus Paenibacillus; species Paenibacillus sp. JT22N12. The sequence goes on from NZ_JBWDNU010000021.1 coordinate 40,736, forward strand.
GATATACATCACTTCATATTTGCGCATTTGTTTCACCTCCTCTTGGACTAGCGGCCCCCGAATGGGAGCAAGGAGCGAGTTTTAACTCGCATACCTAACTACTATATCAATTTACAGGGCTCCTGGCAAGCAAGCATTTCGGCTGCATCCTCTTCCGTATTCTTCCGTTCATGTTCTGCTGGCCGCATTCACACACTAATGTGCCGGGCTTGTACAGCCGGCCAAATCTTATGTAGGTGGTGCCAAAGACAATGGGTGAATGGACCGAGTTCAGACCGGGTGACCGCGCTCCTAATGAAGGAACTTATATTGAGGTAGGAGAAGCTTCCTTCCATATGGGAATCAACAACCCCAAGAAAGTACATCTGGACAAAGGCGAGAAATTTCCAAGCACGTCCAACAGCGACCGCAAGTGGAAAAAGATGACTCATTAATCGAAGCTGGAACAACCGGCTAACGCCGTCCTTAGGCGAGAGAAGCAAGGTTTTACCCTTAGAAATATAAGCAAAGTATAGATCGATATTGTACTTTCTTATATTTTTAAAAAATTTCTTGCATAAGAAATCGTCCGGTGGAGCATCATAGGTTTGACGGTGTAAAGAGAGGTGTGGTTCCGTTGGACCTTATGGAGCAAGGACCGCAAGGTAATGTTGTTCACTCAGCTTAGAAGCAAAGGGTTGTGCCAAAGACATTGTCTGCAACACACATGCGCCGGATAAAAACGGCGTACCGAAGTTTCTAACCAAAAGCATGAAGTGTAATACGTGTGCCTATTCAATGAACCACCGTCAGGAAGAGCTCGCAAGAGCTCTTCTTTTATATTTATGCTGCAGGATGAAAATAAAAAAGACGATTCATGGATGAACCGTCATCTTAGGTAAGTTATGGCGGAGAGGGTGGGATTCGAACCCACGCACGCTGTGACACGCCTAACTGATTTCGAGTCAGCCCCCTTGGGCCTCTTGGGTACCTCTCCATTTGCGTCAGCGAGAATTATCATATCATGATGCCCGTCCGATTGCAAGCCAAATATTAGTGACTTTGCTCCCCGACCGGGCCATCCGGAGCTGCGACTGATCGCAGCACTTTTTTCATGTTTTTCTCGAATTTTGCCCGGGGGATCAGTACACTGTGCTTGCAGCCCACGCACTTGATTCGAATGTCCATTCCCATCCGGATGATCTCCATCTCGTTGGTTCCACAAGGATGCGGTTTCTTCATTTGTACAACATCGCCGAGCTCAAATTGTTTACGCTCCATCCGCATTCTCTCCACTCTTTTTTCTGTTTCAACCGCTTTTTTTCAAACTCTCCTCTGCAGCTGCAAATCTTCAAATATGAACCTGATTATAACCGCCCTCCACCTGCTCAAACAATCCCCTTATTTCCACATGCTCATTCACAAGGATCTGGTTCACCTGGATCAGCTCTTCATCTGGAAAATGAATCGTCAGCGCACATCCAGCTGTAATTTCCTTCGGAGTGGGAAACAGGTCTATCTCAATATCGGCATATTCTAGCAGCATCTCCGCCCGCAGCGCCTGTTGTGTGGAATCAAAAGCAATCAGCATGCCTTGCGCCTCCGCTCATTTTTATCCTTATTAGTGGTACGATGAACCGGCTGTGGACTCCTCTGCAGGCAGTGCAAGCGCCCTCCATCCCGTACAACGGAACGATGCTATGCAATGCGCACCTTTCTGATGTTTCAAGTATAAAATGGTTGTCCCATCCATATACTAGTAACACAGATAGACGGGAGGAGATTCTATGAAATTAGCAGGAACGAAAGATACCCCTTTGAAAGTGCCTTATACCGAGCCGAACGTCTCCGTCATGCTCGTCAATCGACTGATGTATCTGCTTGATCATGTGCCTTCAGACCGCAGGCTGGTTGTTGTCTGCGTGGGCACTGACCGCTCCACAGGCGACGCTCTGGGCCCTCTGGTAGGCGCCTCGCTCAGCAAGTACCGCAGTCCGTACTTCGACCTCTACGGCACGCTTGAAGAGCCTGTACACGCGATGAATCTGGATGAGACTCTCCAGGACATCAACCGTTTCGTCCACAAACCCTTTGTCATTGGAATTGATGCTTGCCTGGGCCAATCTACCAGCGTCGGATGCATCCAGGTGGGCAGCGGACCCGTTCGCCCCGGAGCCGGCGTAAATAAAGAACTGCCGCCTGTTGGTGACATCCATATTACGGGTATCGTCAACGTCGGCGGCTTCATGGAATATTTCGTCCTGCAAAATACCCGGCTTCATCTGGTTGTGCGTATGGCGGATATTATCGCGCAATGCCTGTTCTCGGCTATTGTCAAATCCGTTCGATCCGCTTCTATTCCGGCTGCGACGCCAGAGTAATCGCCTTCTGCTCCTCCGGAGTCAATGGATAGGGAGACTCTCCGCGCTTCAGCGGTTTGACGTACATAAACGTCTGATCGCGGCTATGAAGACCGGTCATGACCATACCGTCATTCTGTTCGTTCACAATAGCAAGTGAAAAGCTAAGATCATTGCCTCTCTCCGCAAAGGCGTTATAGCGCTGCAAGCCTATATTGCCCTTTTTCATTTTGAGCGCGTGCTCGAACGTTTGAAGAGCAGCACGCACAGCCGTGCTATTTTGCTCCTGCAGGTCGAGTCTTTCCTTAATGCTTATAATAACCTGTTCCAGATCATTTACACCGGTCTCACCCATAAACCGGGCATAACTGGCTGTAAGCTTCTTCAATCTGCTGCCTAAACGTAACGTTCTAATGAAAAGAAACAGGACGGCAAGGACCAATGCGACCGTTACCCAATCCATCGGCCTTTGTATGACTACTTCCATCTTAAACTTCGCTCCCCCACTTGTCTGCCCATAAGAGCTGTCCTGTCAGTTGTAATGCTGCTTGATTTCCTTGATCGCCTGAATGAACGCCTCAACCTCTTGCTCCGTTGTGAAGCAGCCTACACTTGCTCGGACTGCGCCCGTCTCCATCGTACCGGCAGCCTGATGCGCGAGAGGCGTGCAATGAAAACCGGAGCGAACCGCTATCTTATAATGCTGATCCAGAATAAACGCTGTCTCGGAAGGATCGGCACCCTCAAGGACAAATGAGACAATTCCCGTTCTGGGCTTGCCAGCATCCGGCCCCAACACCCTCACGCCATTCACGGCAATCAGCCCTTCCATCATCAACTGGGCCAACTGCCATTCCTTTTGATAAATCCTGGCTGCGGTTTCCTGGTTAACATACTGCACACCCGCTTTAAGTCCTGCCAGTCCAGGCGTGTTTTGCGTCCCTGCCTCGTAACGGTCCGGCCGCACGTTTGGCTGTTCAGGCGACTCCGATTGACTGCCCGTACCGCCGTGCAGGAGCGGTTCCAGATCCACGGAGGGATGAATATACAACCCACCCGTTCCTTGAGGCCCCAGCAGCCCTTTATGGCCCGGAAACGCGAGCATATCCACTCCCATCGCCTCAACATCAATCTCAACCGCCCCTGCCGTTTGCGCAGCATCCACAAGCAATTTAATACCGCGTTTTCTGGTGACTTCCCCAATCTCTGCAACCGGCAAAATCGCCCCTGTCAGGTTGGAGCTGTGATTGACAATAACAAGCCTTGTATGAGGCACGATAGCCTGCTCCACCTGTCTGGCAGCTATTCCACCCTGCTCATCAGCTTCCACATAGGTGACGGCTATGCCCAGTGTCTTCTTCAACAGCTCCAAGGGACGGCGCACTGAATTATGTTCAACGCCGGTAGCAATGACATGATCGCCTGGTTTCACGAAACCTTTGATAGCCGTATTTAATGCCATGGTTGTATTCATCGTAAATGCTATATCGTTGGGGTTGGATATATGAAACAATTTAGCAATCGTCTTTCTGGTATCGAACAGGATTCTACTGGCCCGTACAGCCATCTGATGACTGCCTCTGCCCGGATTGGCCGCATCATGCTCCATCGCCTTGACAACCGCATCGATAACGCTTGGCGGCTTTGGCCATGAGGTGGCGGCATGATCCAAATAGATGACGGGATCTTGAGCATCTGCGCGCATCGGCAGTACCACTCCTTTTATTAAAGTTATCGTAGATTATATCCTTCTATCATATAGGAATATCAAAGTAGGAACTGTCAAGAACGTGCTTCTCCGGCGCAGCAGGTCTCTTCACCCTCGACAATATACAAAGTATAACCTGATAATATACGTTCATAGGTTTCAAGAAGAATCTGTTCTGTCACACCTTTGCCAGCAGCGTTAGTCCCCCTCAATCCTCATAGAACATGACAGGAATGAAACCAAAAGCACTTGCTGTCGCTATCCTCTGGCGACAGGGTCGTTTTATTCACTAACCATCAGTATACTGAGGTCTGGCCTGGTTTCGCCTGTTATACAAGAATTTCATGCCGCTCCTCTTAATAATAGCATACTTAAGCATCGACCTTAAATCTCAAGGCTCCGCTCAAGTATGCTATAAAGGCCGCGCTATTTTTGTCCGATTGCTGACCTCAGGGTGAACAACAAAACGTCAACCCCGCTAAAACCATGTACCTTTAAAATCGATAATCAATGCATTCTGTTGCATGGGCTTTCCCTGTATTTCATTGTCCATAACATCATCGTATGGCAGCAATTACTTTTCTCATTATATCTATTCATCTATTCATCTAGCCGCTTTATTCAAAGTCAAAATTGTTTAGATCAGTTACCCATTAAATCCGATAATTTATTGCAGAAGTTCAAGAAGACGTTCCAAATCCTGCTTATTGTAATACATCAATTCAATTTTCCCCTTGTCCTTCTGCTGTTTGATTTTCACAGTTGTCTTAAACTGCTCCCTCAATGTCTCTTCCAGTTGTTCGATATAAGGATCACGCTTGCTGGCTGTTGTCTTGGCTGGTTTAGCCTGATTATTACGATCATCCAAAGATTGAATGGCTGCTTCCAGATCACGGACACTCCACTCGTTGGCAATAGACAATTCGGCCAACTCTTTCTTCCTTTGATCCTCTTTGACCCCAACCAGTGCTCTTGCATGTCCCATTGATAATGTTCCACGTGAAACATTTTCTTTAATTGAATCAGGCAAGGTGAGCAGGCGCAGAAAATTAGCGATATGCGATCTGGACTTCCCTACCTTCATGGAAAGCTCTTCCTGTGTTAAATTAAATTTGTCCATTAATGCCTGGTAAGCCAATGAAAGCTCAATAGCATTCAGATCTTCACGCTGCAGGTTCTCAATCAAAGCGATTTCCATTACCTGTTGATCGGAGAAGCTTCGAACAACCGCAGGTATGGTCGTATTCCCGCAAAGCTGGGAAGCGCGGAAACGTCGTTCGCCAGCTATAATTTCATAGCCTTTTATCACAGTTCTTACGATAATAGGTTGAATAATGCCATGCTGCCTTATTGATTCAGCAAGCTCCTTAATCGCTTCTTCATCGAATGTTTTCCTTGGCTGATAGGGATTGGGACGCAGTTGAGACAAGGAAATTTCAATGACTTTATCATCTTCATTTACAGAAAGCGATGGGATAAGAGCATCAAGTCCTCTACCTAGTCGCTTGCTCATACATGATCACTTCCTTCGCAAGTTCAAGATAAACTTCGGCTCCTTTGGATCTTGGATCATACGTAATAATGGATTGACCATGAGAAGGAGCTTCACTCAATCTGACATTCCGCGGAATAATGGTTTGATAAACCTTTTGTTGAAAATATTTTTTGACTTCCTCAATAACCTGAATGCCCAGGTTGGTCCTTGCATCAAACATCGTAAGCAGCACCCCTTCAATTTGAAGAGATGTGTTCAGATGCTTTTGAACAAGCCTTACTGTGTTTAATAGCTGGCTCAATCCTTCAAGCGCATAATATTCACATTGAATAGGAATAATCACCGAATCAGAAGCGGTCAACGAGTTAATGGTAAGAATCCCGAGTGAAGGCGGACAATCAATCAATATATAATCATACTGATTTTTCACTAGAGCAAGAGATTTCTTCAATCGCAGCTCACGCGAAATAGTAGGCACCAACTCAATTTCCGCACCTGCAAGCTGAATCGTAGCAGGAATAATATTCAAGCCCTCTATATTAGTAGGCACGGTTGCATCATTCGGATGAACATCATTAATAAGCACATCGTAAATGCAATATGCCACATCGGCCTTATTGATTCCAATTCCACTGGTTGTATTGCCCTGCGGATCTATATCCACCAACAGAACCTTCTTGCCAAGCGATGCCAGACAAGCACCCAGGTTGACAGACGTTGTCGTTTTCCCGACACCGCCCTTCTGGTTCGTTATCGCAATCGTTTTAGACAAACCTTTCACCTCTATAGTTAGCTTGATATTCTTCTCAAACCCATTTATGTGAAAATGAGCTTTCATTCTGTATGAATAGGGTAAATGTTTTTCAATTAGACAAAATGGCGATGCCGCCCGATAAACACGGACGGCCATGGTTGCCATTATGAAATGAATCAAAATGAAACGGCTGCGCCGTTCTGGCGGCTTAGTTAGTTTCTCCCCTCAGAAATATAAAAAAATAGTATGAACTATAATTTATACTTTCTGATATTTCAAGAAACGACTGCGTGACATTTCAGCGGAATCCAACCAAAGCGAATATCAATAAGGCCAACCCATTAAAAATGTATGCCTTAGAATATTTGAAGTAATGGTTGGTCTATTTGTCTGCCCTTAAAATCTATCAGCGTTTTGGAATCTTTATGACAATCTCGTAATGATCTTCATAGTCTTTTTCATTGGTCTTGATCTGCAGCCCTGAGCCCGAAACCATATCAATGGACTGCCTGATTGTATTAAGAGCTAAACGAACATCTTTAGTAAAGGAAACTCGTTTCGATTTTCCGGCTTTTGTTACTTCCTTGTAGAAAGCGACACGGGCTTCGGTCTGCTTGACGTTCAGTTCCTTGGAAAGGACGTCATTAAGCACCTTTGCCTGGAGTTCTTCCGTATCCAGCCCGAGCATTGCTCTGGCATGTCTTTCCGTAATTTTCCGTTCCATCAGAGCCGTCTTCACTATTTCGCCAAGACCTAACAATCGAATCTTGTTGGCAATCGTAGATTGGCTCTTTCCTAACCTCTGAGCCAGACTCTCCTGAGTAAGGTTATGTAGATCAATCAATTTCTGATAGGCGATTGCTTCTTCAATAGCCGAGAGCCCCTCACGCTGAAGATTCTCAATTAATGCAATCGATGCGGCTTGAGAATCATTAAATTCGCGAATAATTGCAGGAATCGTTTCAAGACCAAGTTTTTTAACAGCTCGATATCGACGCTCGCCTGCTATGATTTCATAGCGCTTATTGCGAATTCTCACAACGATCGGCTGAATGACGCCATGTGTCTTAATGGTTTGACTCAGTTCATCAATCCGATCATCGTCAAATACAGTACGCGGTTGATAAGGACTGGCATCAATTTCACCTATGGCGATATGCTTCACTTCATCCTGATTACTGCTCTTTGGATCGGCTAGGCCGAATAACCTGGAAAATTGTTCTTTCATCGCTTCAACTACCACCCGAATTCAAAGTGCCGAGTATTGTCGTTATTACTAATTCGTCGGCTGAAAGTTGATTTCCTGCTTGACATAGGGATAATGTAATAAAAAAGCCGACGTTAATGTTTCACGTGGAACATTTCATTTAAACCAAAGGCTGCTTAAGCGGCAATCCCGCTTTGCGAGGATATTGCAATGGAGTTGCGCCTTTTTTATCAATGACAATGATGCTTCGATCAGCCTGTTCGAAAGGAAGCTTGAACAGATGAGTTTCACGCAACTGGCCTTTGAGCAAAGCCATGCTCTTCCTTGCTTCCAGCAGTTCCTCTTCTGAGTTGGCACCCTTCATGGCGGCAAAAACACCGGCGATCCTGGCAAAGGGCAGGCAAAGTTCATTAAGCGCACTCAACCTCGCTACCGCACGAGCTGTTACCAAATCATAAGCATCACGCTGGCCAGGAAGCCTTGCAACATCCTCTGCTCTTCCATGAATGCATGTAAAGTCAGCAAGCTTTAATTCCGCGGCCACATGCTGCAGAAATTGAATCCGTTTATTTAAAGAATCGACAATTGTTACTTTCAGGTGAGGAAAACAAATTTTGAGCGGAATGCTTGGAAACCCTGCCCCGGATCCGATATCTGCCAATGAACTTACCGCTCCCATATCCAGAAAGAAAGAAAGAGATAGCGAGTCGTAGAAGTGCTTCTCGTACACCGCTTCTCTTTCAGTAATACCGGTTAAATTCATTTTTTCATTCCATTCGATAAGCAGGCGGTAATACTGATCGAATTGCTTCACCTGGTAGTCGGAAATCATTATATTATTATCGTGCAGCAGCTGCACAAACCATTGTTCTGTTTGATCCATTATTACCCCCGCGCAGCTGTCACCCTATTGTAATGTTCAAGATGGACAAGGAGAATAGAAAGATCGGCTGGTGTAACACCCGATATTCTTGACGCTTGCCCAATGGAAAGCGGACGAATCAAAGCAAGCTTCTGCTTTGCTTCTATCGCAATCCCATGCACGAGCGAATAATCGATATCCTCCGGTATCCGTTTCTTTTCCATTTTTCCGAGACGTTCAACCTGGACCAACTGTTTTTCAATATAACCAGCGTATTTAATTTGGATCTCGACCTGCTCCTTCATCTCTTCTGTAAGCTCGAACGGAGAAGGAATAAAAGGTTCAATATGGGCGTAAGTCAATTCCGGACGGCGAAGCAGCGTTAAAGCATCCGTTGTAAATTGCAGCGGCGTCGAATTAAGCTCCGTAAGAACAGGTTCAATGTCTTCCGGTTTGATTTTCGCTGTTTTCAATCGTTCAATCTCTTGTTCAACCAACGCTTTTTTGCGCAAAAACCGTTCGTGACGCGCTTCAGGAATCAGCCCGATTTCGTAACCAAGCGGCGTTAATCGCAGATCGGCATTGTCATGTCTGAGCAGCAGCCGATATTCGGCACGCGATGTAAGCAGGCGGTAAGGCTCATTGGTTCCTTTCGTCACCAAATCATCGATGAGGACGCCAATATATCCTTGCGCACGGCCGATTATAACAGGCTCAAGCTGCTGAACCTTGCGTGCTGCATTAATGCCTGCCATAATGCCTTGGCCTGCCGCCTCCTCATAACCGGAGGTGCCGTTAATTTGTCCGGCTGTAAACAAACCCGGTACAATCTTCGTTTCGAGCGAAGGCCAGAGCTGCGTAGGAACCACGGCATCGTATTCAATGGCATATCCGGTCCGCATCATCTCCACTTTTTCCAGACCAGGGATCGAACGCAGAATGCTTAATTGGACATCTTCCGGCATACTTGTCGATAATCCCTGCACATAATACTCCGATGTGTTCTTTCCTTCCGGCTCCAGAAAGATCTGATGCTTCGGTTTGTCGGCGAAACGAACGATCTTGTCTTCAATGGACGGACAATACCGTGGGCCGGTTCCTTCAATCTGACCCGAAAACAAGGGAGAGCGATGGAGATTATCATTGATGATCCGATGCGTCTCTTCTGAGGTGTAGGTCAACCAGCACGGCAATTGTTCATTGTCGGAAGATACCGTATCGTAGGAAAAGAATTTAGGCTTCTCGTCACCGGGCTGAATTTCCGTTTTGCTAAAATCAATCGTGTCTCCATGCACCCTTGGCGGCGTCCCCGTTTTGAATCGCACCAGTTCTAGGCCGAGCTCCTTCAAACAGGCCGATAGCTTGACAGAAGGCTGTTGATTATTGGGGCCGCTCTCGTACATCAGCTCACCCATAATAACTTTACCGCGAAGGTAGGTTCCTGTTGTCACTACAACAGCTTTCGCCCGATAGACCGCACCGGTCTTCGTGACTACCCCTACACATGCCCCGTCCTCAATTACAAGCTCTTCTACCATCCCTTGACGAAGTGTCAGATGGTCGGTCTCTTCGATTGTCTTCTTCATAAAATGCTGGTACATAAATTTATCAGCTTGTGCACGCAGTGCATGAACAGCAGGCCCTTTACCTGTATTCAGCATCCTCATTTGAATAAATGTTTTATCGATGTTGCGTCCCATTTCTCCGCCAAGCGCATCAATTTCGCGAACGACATGCCCTTTAGCCGGTCCGCCAATCGATGGATTACATGGCATAAAGGCGACCATATCCAAGTTGATTGTCAGCAGCAGCGTTTCGCTTCCCATCCGGGCGGCTGCAAGTGCCGCTTCACAGCCGGCATGACCTGCTCCAACAACAATGACATCGTATTGTCCTGCTTCATAACCCATTTCCCATAAACCCTCCTTGCTTCATAAAATTATTTACCTAAACAGAACTGAGAGAAAATTTGATCAATTAGAGACTCAGATACCGAATCACCTAGCAATTCCCCAAGCTGCTCCCATGCCAGACGAACATCTATTTGCACAATATCAATGGGAATGCCAATTTCCGTAGCATCCATTGCATCAATAAGAGATTGCTTTGCATGCCCAAGCAGCGTAATATGCCTGACATTGCTCACGTAGGTCAGATCCGCTGATTCCAGCTGTCCATTAAAGAACATCCGGCTGATCGCCTGCTCAAGCTGATCCAATCCGGTTTCCTGCAGTACAGATAATCGAAGGATCGATTCCGGAGGAAACAACTCTTCAATTTCTGATGTATCCATTGCCTGGGGCAAATCTGTTTTATTCAAGAGAACGATAACCTGCCGCCCGCGAAGCTGCTCCATCAACAGCCGGTCGTCCTCATGCAGCGGCTCCCCGGCATTGAGCATAAACAAAATTAAATCGGCATCGGCAAGTGCGGATCTTGAACGTTCCACACCAATCTTCTCGACAACATCGGTAGTCTCCCGTATGCCTGCCGTATCAAGCAGTCTCAGCGGAATGCCGCCGATTGTGATAAATTCCTCGATCACATCCCGGGTAGTACCGGCGATTTCCGTCACGATAGCCTTATTCTCCTGCACCAACGCATTCAGCAGTGAGGACTTGCCGACATTGGGCCGCCCTACAATGGCCGTCACAATACCTTCTCTTAATATTTTGCCTTCAGCAGCGGTTTTTAGCAACAGGTTGATTTCGTCAATTGCCTCCCTGCTGCGTTGGCAAATATATGCATTAGTCATTTCCGTTACATCATGCTCCGGATAATCGATATTGACTTCAATATGCGCGAGAAGCTCGACAAGTGAATGGCGCAAGGCTTTGACCTTTTTCGACAGCGCGCCTTCTGCCTGCTTCATGGCAACCGTGAACGCCCGGTCCGATTTGGAGCGAATCAGATCAATAACGGCTTCAGCCTGCGTCAAATCGATTCTCCCATTCAAGAAGGCCCGCTTTGTAAACTCGCCTGGCTCTGCGATCCGCACAGACCCTTCCTTTAGCAAAAGCTCCAGAACGCGCTTGACCGCAACCACGCCTCCGTGTGTGCTCAGCTCCACAACATCCTCGGCCGTGAAGGAACGCGGCCCCCTCATGACGGTCAACAACAGCTCCTCCACGACTTCGCCGCTGGCCGGATTCACAATATGACCGTAATGAACAGTATGCGAGGGTGCTTCCTCTATATTCGACTTCGACCGGAACAGCTTTGCCGTTTCACGGACGGCTTCATTTCCGCTTACCCGTATAACGGCAATGCCGCCCTCTCCGACAGCTGTCGAAATGGCGGCAATCGTATCTTCATTCATCATGACGTTATAAAGCCTCCAACCCTTTCTTTCTAAAGAAAAGTACTCCGTTCATTCAAAACAAAACGAGCAATGACCGTTAAAGAGCCATTGCTGGGAAGAAGTTGTGTTATCCAAGTGTTTATTTAAGTGTAATCACAACACGCCGATTGGGTTCGTCGCCTTTGCTGAACGTTTTTATCTTGGCGTGATTCTGGAGCTGCGAATGAATAATCTTCCGCTCATGAGGCGACATAGGTTCAAGAACCACTTCTTTTCTTGAACGAATGACCTGCCCTGCCAATCGATCGGATAAATCCTCCAGCGTCTTGCGTCTGCGTTCCCGAAAATCCTCAGCATCGAGCACGATGCGAAGATGGCTGTCGGCATAACGGTTAGCTACGATGTTAACCAAATATTGCAAAGCATCAAGTGTTTGACCCCGCCGGCCAATGAGCATACCAAGATCTCCACTCCCAGACAGCGAGAGAACTAGCCCGTCCCTCGAATTATGACGGTCAATCGTGATCGTAAGTCCCATCGTACCCGCCACTTCGGTGACAAATCGCTCAGCTTCCGCAATAGGATCGATTGTTTCCTGCCGAGATTCCGGCAGTTCCACCGGCTCTGGCTCGGGCAGAAGCGTAAGCTCTACCCTGGCCGCCCGCACACCAATCAACCCGAACAACCCTCTGGAGGGCTGTTCAAGCACGGACACGTTTACACGGTCCGCCGTAACTTGTAACTCCGTTAATCCGTTTCGTACAGCATCTTCGATCGTTTTGCCCGATGCTACGGTTTTCTTCATTTCGCAGGTACACTCTCCTTACCCTTGGTTGAGGTGCGTACGTACAGAAAATAGTTTTGAACAATGGTATAAATGTTGCTGAAAATCCAGTACAGAGGCAGCGCAGCCGGGAATGACAGCGCCATAACGAAGATCAGGACCGGGAATATCATCATGATCCCCTGCATGGCCGGCATTGCCTTTTGCTGAGACTGCATCATCTTGGACTGGACGAAAGTCGTTATCGCTGCAAGAACCGGCAGGACGTAATACGGATCCTTCTCTCCCAGCTGCAGCCACAAAAAAGTATGTTCCCGTATGTTTTCATTCATATAAATCGAGTTGTAAAGCGCGATAAAGATAGGCATCTGCACAAGAAGCGGCAAACAGCCAGCCAGCGGATTAACCTTATGCTGCTGGAAAAGCTTCATGGTTTCTTCCTGCTGCTTCTGCGGATTATCCTTGTTTTTTTCTTTTATCTTGGCAAGCTCAGGCTGCAGGGCCTGCATCGCCTTGGAACTGCGGTACTGCTTCAGTGTCAGAGGCAGAATGATCGTCCGGACAATGACAACCATCAATAGAATGGCGATGCCGTATTCGCCGCCAAACCATTTGGCGAAATTCTCAAGAGTCAGTGAAAAGTAATAAACGACATTCCTCTGCCAGAAATTCCCGTTTGCCAGCTGATCCATGGATACCGGATGTGTGGTGGACGAGCAGCCGCTCAGCAGCAGCATCACTGCAGCTAACGCAAAAAAAGTAAACCAGGTACGTTTCGAAATACGGGACAACATGTAAAACTCCTCTCTCTGGCACCATCAAGCATGATGACCGGGCGGGTCAACCTTGCTAATTCTTTATCGTAAACTATATCACATTTTATGGCACAAAGAAACAAGCCCGGACATCCTTGATAAAGCGATTACAACCCTATCGCGTCATCTTGAGAAGACCGGCCTTTTTAAGAATATGCAGCATGCTTTTTTCCAGCTCAGCCATCTTCATGCCGACAGCAGGTTTGCGGACAATAATAATGAAATCAAGCTGTACGATTATTCGTTCCGCATTTTGCCTGACGATTTCCTTCACAAGCCTGCGCATCCGGTTACGAACGACGGCATTGCCTATTTTTTTGCTGGCCGAAACACCAAGCCGGAATGGATCCGATTTGTATTGGCGCGACCAGTAAACGACAAACTGGCTGTTGGCGAACGATTTGCCGTGTCGGTAAATCCGGCTGAAATCTTCGCGGTTTCGTAAACGCAGCTTTCTTTGCACGGCTCTTCTTCACCGGACCTTTATATTCAATTATTCCCGATTAAATTAAAAAAAGACCACGGTAGTGGTCTTATGCTTAAGCACTCAATACTTTTCTGCCTCTTTGACGGCGGGCGCTCAGCACTTTACGTCCATTTTTGGAAGCCATCCGTTTACGGAATCCGTGAACTTTCTTGCGTTTGCTAACATTCGGTCTAAATGTCGGTCTCATTTCTTGCACCTCCTGTTTTACGTACTCCCTCAACCAGCGAAAATCTATTCCTCGCCGTTTACACGAGCGTTGATTATCACATTCACCAAGCATGAACGGCATTTCAGTCATTGCGAGCAGAACCACGTTCATCTTTAAAAACGCCTTTTTCAATTAAACCATGATGCCCGCATAATGTCAATCATTCCATATTTCGAAGGAGTCTCTATATAGAAGAGAAAAATATTTGCCGCTGCCGCATATTGTGGATAATTGGCAAAACCGCACGGCTGCGGGCAAAAGTTAATAACATGTGGACGGATTTTCCGGCTATTCCTCGGCAATTGTCGAATTCTTAACATGATATTAACAATATCTTGTGTTGTCCATAACTTTTATACACAACCTATAGAATTTGTGGATAAATTCCGCCAACTCGTTGAAAAACAAGGGTTCTTTTGCTATGATAGACTTGTTTTCTGTGTGGATGACTCCATATCCCCCTCAGCTTTATCAACAGCCTGTGGATAACAATGTGAACAACATTCATCCCCTTTTGATAAAATTCTAGTGTCCATCCTACATAATGTGGACGATTGGTTCCCAATACCCGAAATTTCGACATCTTTATGCACAGCCATGCCGACTTTCGGCGAATTGGATAAGGAGTGACAATCTGTGGATAGCCATACGCACGAAATGTGGCAACAGGTGCTGTCGATCATACAAACAAAGCTGAGCAAGCCAAGTTTCGACACTTGGTTCAAAGCGACAAAAGCCTCGTTCAGCGGCGATTCTATGGTCATTGTGACAGCACCTACGACTTTTGCGGCCGAATGGCTCGAAAGCCGTTATACGAAGCTTGTGCGGACAACGCTGCAAGAATTTCTGGGCCGCCAATACGATATCAAATTTGTGATTGAAGAGAATAAACCGCCGGAGCCTGCCATTGAACAGCCGCAGATCATCCCTACCGTTCATGTCGGACCCGAAGAAACGTTCTCCTATATGCTCAATCCCAAATACACATTTGATACCTTTGTCATTGGGGCCAACAACCGTTTTGCCCATGCAGCATCCCTTGCTGTCGCCGAGGCGCCGGCCAAAGCTTATAATCCGCTTTTTCTCTATGGCGGAGTTGGACTCGGCAAAACGCATCTGATGCATGCGATCGGCCATTATATCTTGGAGCATGTTCCCAGCACACGGGTACTTTATTTGTCTTCAGAGAAGTTTACCAACGAATTTATCAATGCAATCAGAGACAACCGCGGGGAGAGCTTCCGCACGAAATACCGCAATATTGATGTGCTGCTTATCGATGATATTCAATTTCTGGCCGGCAAGGAACAGACGCAGGAGGAGTTTTTCCATACCTTCAACGCTCTGCATGAAGAACGCAAACAGATTGTGATCTCCAGTGACCGGCCGCCCAAAGAGATTCCGACTCTCGAAGAACGGCTTCGTTCCCGTTTTGAATGGGGACTTATAACGGATATTCAACCGCCAGACCTGGAGACGCGGATTGCTATCTTAAGAAAGAAAGCAAGAGCTGAGAACCTGGATATTCCCAATGAAGCGATGGTTTACATAGCCAGTCAAATAGATACGAACATCCGGGAGCTCGAAGGGGCTCTAATCCGTGTGGTGGCCTATTCTTCCCTTATTAACGAAGATATATCCTCCCATTTGGCAGCCGAAGCACTGAAGGATATTATTCCATCCAGCCGTCCGAGAATGATCACGATGCAGGATATACAGCAGAAGGTCGGCGAACTGTATGGACTTAAGCTGGAGGAGTTCAAAGCACGCAAACGGACCAAGGCGGTCGCTTTTCCGCGTCAGGTTGCCATGTACTTGTCCCGTGAGCTGACGGATTTCTCGCTTCCCAAAATAGGCGAGGCTTTCGGGGGCCGGGATCATACAACCGTTATTCATGCCCACGAGAAAATTACACAGCAGCTCAAGATTGATCAGGACTTATATAAAATCGTCCAGACGCTTACCGATAAGATCAAAAATCACACCTGATTTTATACACAAGTGGATACGAAAATTCTCCAAGCCTATGCACAGCCTGTACACATGTGGATAGGCTTGATTTATCAGCATTTTATTCACTTATCCACATATTCCGGCCCCCTACTACGACTACGGCTAATAAATAATTAAATAAACATCATCAATTTAGAGTGAAAAAGGATTCACAAACAAAGCCCAAAACGCGCAATTGTCTCTATTTTTCAGGAAGCTATTTTAGGAGTGAAACCAAGATGAAACTAATGATCAGAAAAGACCAGCTCAATGATGCCATCCAGCAAGTTTCCAAAGCCTCTTCATCGAGGCCTGCTATTCCTATCCTTGGGGGAATCAAGTTTGATGTCACCCATCAAGGCGTCACCCTGACAGCAAGCGACACCGATATTTCGATCCAAAGCTTCATTCCTGTGGAAAATGGAGAATTTGTCGTCGCCCGAATCGACAAGCCGGGCAGCGTTGTGCTTCCTGCCAAATTCTTCGTCGAGATTGTCAAAAAACTGCCGTCGGATGAGCTCGAAATCGAAGTGAAGGACAATCACCAGACGATGATCCGCTCCGGCTCCACTGATATTCAAATGATTGGCCTTGATCCGGAGGAATTTCCCATCCTCCCGACCATAGAAGAGAAAGACACGATTTCCGTTCCCGGCGATATGCTCAAAATGATGATCCGGCAAACGGTATTCGCCACCTCCACCAGTGAGCAGACGCCTATTTTGACCGGCACCTTATGGAATCTGGCTGAAGGACAGTTGAAATTTGTCGCAACGGACCGCCACCGCCTGGCCAGCCGTACCGCTAACGTTCAAACGGAAGCCGACTACCGGTTCTCCAATGTCGTTATTTCCGGCAAAACGCTCAATGAGCTGTCCCGGCTCATCCCCGACGACAACAGCCATGTGAATATTTTTGTCGCCGACAACCAGGTTTTGTTCAAAATTGGACATGTCCTGTTTTATTCGCGTATATTGGATGGGACCTACCCCGATACTTCTAAAATTATTCCGCAGCAGTTCAAAACAGAACTGGTGCTCAACACAAAAAAATTAACGGATTCGATAGACCGGGCCTATTTGATGTCCCGGGAAGAGAAAACGAATATTGTCCGCCTGATGACGCAGGAGGACGGCACCATCGAAATTTCCTCCAGCTCGGCTGAGCTTGGGCGGGTTACGGAGCAGCTGGAAGTCAAGGAAATGAACGGCGAGCCGCTGCGTATTGCCTTTAATTCCAAATATGTGCTCGATGCCCTTAAAGTCATCGACAGCGAATATTTGTTCATCGGATTTACCGGAGCGATGAGCCCGATTATCATAAAGCCGACGGACCATTCACACAGCCTGCATCTCATCCTGCCGTACCGGACTACAGGCTAAAGGGAGCAATCAGAACATGACGGAAGTTGAAATTACGACGGAATATATCGCGCTTGGGCAGTTTCTAAAGCTGTCAGGGTGCATCGATACGGGCGGGGCTGCAAAGTTTTTTTTGCAGGAAGCCGAGGTCAAGATCAATGGAGAAGCGGATAATCGGAGGGGCCGTAAGCTTTACAACGGTGACCGGGTCGAAATAAAAGGACATGGCCTCTTTACGGTCGTAAAGCGTTAATGCGTCAATGCAATTAAGCATTGTCAGCAAACGGGAGGCAGCACGGTGTATCTGAATTCCATACAATTGCAGCATTACCGCAACTATGAACAGCTGGAAGTGAAAACAGACAGTCAGGTCAATCTGTTTGTCGGCCCCAACGCCCAGGGAAAAACAAATCTGCTGGAAGCGATATTTGTGCTGGCGTTAACCAAATCCCATCGTACCAGCAAAGACAAGGAACTGATCGGCTGGCAGTCCAGCGACGCAAGAATTCTTGGGGAAGTGGAGAAAAAATACGGTACGCTCAAGCTGGATCTGACCTTGTCTACTCAAGGCAAGAAGGCCAGAATCAATGGCCTGGAGCAGCGGAAGCTGAGTGATTTTGTCGGATCGCTTAATGTTGTCATGTTCGCACCCGAGGATCTGGAAATTGTAAAAGGAACACCTGGCATCCGCAGGCGGTTCCTGGATATGGAAATCGGCCAGGTGCAGCCTGGTTATTTGCATTCGCTGGGACAGTATCACAAAGTGCTTTTGCAGCGTAACAATTATTTAAAAGCCTCCTCCCCGTCAAGCTCCCAGCAGGCTATGCTCGACGTGTGGAATATGCAGCTTATTGAGTATGGTGTTAAAATTATGAAAAAAAGGCAAAGCTTTATTCATAAGCTGCAAAAGTGGGCTGAGCATATCCATTCCGGCATAACGGCGGGGGCGGAGGAATTGACAATTGTCTACCGTCCCTCCTTCGATACGGACGCTGCGGAAGAAGATTCTGTTTTATTTGAGCAATTTATGATAAAGTTAACACAGGTAAAAGATCAGGAACTGCGCCGTGGGATGACGCTTGTCGGCCCCCACCGTGATGATCTGGCCTTTTTTATAAATGGCAAGGAAGCTGCCGTCTACGGTTCACAAGGGCAGCAGCGTACAACCGCGTTATCGCTCAAGCTGGCTGAGATTGAACTCATTCATGAGGAAATCGGAGAATATCCGCTGCTGCTGCTGGATGATGTTTTATCGGAGCTTGACCAGAATCGGCAGACACAGCTGATTGAAACCTTTCAGAGCAAGGTACAGACCTTTATTACCACAACAGGTCTGGAGAGCGTCGATGTGAGCAAGCTGCAGGGCTCTCGAATCTATCATGTCCGCAATGGCGATGTCATTCTTTAATGCGGCACGAACGAAGGGTGGAAGCTATGTATATACATTTGGGCGGAGAAAAAATAATTCGCGCCGCGGAGCTCGTGGCGATCTTTGATATTTCCATCGAACAGTCCTCCAAGCTTTCCAAGCAATTCGTAGCTCAAGCCCGCAAACGCAAGGACGTTGAAGTGATCGGTGAGGAAGAGGCAAAATCAATCGTGGTCACCCAGCAAAAAATCTATTATTCCCCGATATCTTCCTCCACATTGAAGAAGCGATCGCATCATTTCGCGACCAACTAACTGTATTCGGTAGACCCGTAAGCTTAGCTTATGCTCGTATAGAGATTTAGGATCAAGGGTGCGTCTTTTTCTATCTGCCGCCAGGGCATTTGAGGTGCAATTTCTCACGAAAGCGCCGAAGATTATGGTTACGAAGTTGCGTTTTCCCACGAGAACGCTCAGGTATCAAGCATTGAGAGGAGCAGTGAATTCCAGCATGTCGTTGAACCAGAATACGTATGATGAAAGTCAAATACAAGTCCTGGAAGGTTTGGAAGCTGTTCGTAAGCGTCCCGGGATGTATATCGGCTCCACCAGCTCCAAAGGTCTTCACCATCTCGTATGGGAGGTTGTCGACAACAGTATCGATGAAGCGCTGGCTGGTTACTGTGACCGGATCCTGGTTACTGTGCATGAGGATAACAGTGTAACCGTCGTCGATAACGGCCGGGGGATTCCCGTCGGGGAGAATGCCAAGCTGAAAAGACCAACTGTTGAGGTCGTATTGACCGTTCTACATGCCGGCGGTAAATTCGGCGGCGATGATTCCGGTTATAAAGTGTCCGGGGGCCTTCATGGCGTCGGAATATCCGTTGTTAACGCTCTGTCCGAACAGGTCATTGTGACCGTCAGCCGCGAAGGGAAAATTCATCAACAGGAGTACCGCCGGGGAGTTCCTCAGTATGACTTGAAGATAATCGGGGAAACCGAAGAGACCGGAACCACCGTTCATTTTAAGCCCGATGAGGAAATTTTCAAAGAAACAACAGTCTTTGAATATGAGGTTCTGCAGTCGCGTATACGAGAGATTGCTTTTTTGAATAAAGGCATTGAAATTGTACTGCTCGATGAGCGCACAGGCGCGACCAATACGTACCGGTATGACGGCGGTATTATCGAGTTTGTCGAGTATTTGAACCGTAATCGCGAAGCTCTGCATCAGCAGCCGATTTATGTGGAAGGCTCCAAGGATAATATCCAGATTGAGGTCGCCCTGCAGTACAATGACAGCTACAGCGAGAATATTTATTCCTTTGCCAACAACATCAATACCCATGAGGGCGGGACGCATGAATCCGGCTTTAAAAGCGCATTGACGCGAATCATCAACGATTATGCCCGCAAGATGAATGCCATCAAGGATAACGATTCCAACTTGTCCGGTGATGATGTGCGTGAAGGGCTGACAGCGATCATATCCGTCAAGATTCCCGAGCCGCAATTTGAAGGGCAGACCAAGACAAAGCTCGGCAATAGTGAAGTCCGCGGTATCGTGGAGTCCTGCTTTGCGGAGAAGCTCCAGGAATTTCTGGAAGAGAATCCGGCTGTCGCTAAGAAAATCATTGAAAAAGGGCTTCAGGCCTCCCGGGCCCGCGAGGCAGCCCGTAAGGCGCGTGAGCTGACCAGACGCAAAAGCGCCCTGGAAGTCAGCTCGCTTCCGGGCAAGCTGGCAGATTGCTCCTCCAAGGATGCCTCTATAAGCGAGTTGTACATCGTTGAGGGTGACTCGGCAGGCGGTTCCGCCAAGCAAGGACGGGATCGTCATTTTCAAGCCATCCTGCCATTGCGGGGGAAAATTCTCAACGTCGAACGCGCGCGGCTGGACCGGATATTGGGTAATACCGAAATCCGTGCGATCATTACTGCACTGGGTACAGGCATCAGCGACGACTTTGACCTTGCCAAGGCGCGTTACCATAAGGTCATCCTAATGACGGATGCCGACGTCGACGGTGCCCATATACGGACCCTGCTGCTCACCTTCCTTTATCGTTACATGCGCAAAATCCTGGAGGCCGGCTTTATCTACATTGCCCAGCCGCCGCTGTTCAAGATTGAACGCAATAAGGTCATCCGGTACGCGCAAAGCGAGAAGGAACGCGACGATATTATCGCGGGATTCGGTGAAGGCGCCAAGGTAGGCGTACAGCGGTACAAAGGTCTTGGAGAAATGAATGCTGTGCAGCTATGGGAGACAACCATGGACCCCGAAAGCCGTACTATGCTCCAGGTTTCAATTGAGGATGCCATGGAAGCCGATCAGATGTTTGAGACCCTTATGGGCGATAATGTCGAACCACGCCGCGAATTTATTCAGCAGTATGCCAAACTTGTCAAAAACCTGGATATCTAACCAAAAACAAAAAACCGCGCTCGCTTGAAACGAGTGCGGTTTTTTTATGCCAACAACGAATGGGAAGGACAGGTTCACGAACGTTTTTTTGCGGATTTGAAGCGTCCGTAGAGGAGGCCGTAACGATATATTTTTCGAAATACCCGTTTATCCGGAAGTTTACGAAACAGGAACGGGTCGGGCAGCGTATTTACTTCCAGAATCCACGGCTTGAATGAGGTATCTACAGCGACATCGACGCCTAATTCTTTAAGTCGTGGATAATCGTTTTGCAGCTGTCTGGCTACGGAGACGCCCAGCTTCCGCAGCCGGCTTTTAAGATTTCTAGTTTGAACCTTGGTGAGATGGCTTTGCATTAATCGTTCGATGGTCATAGGGGTACCCCCGCTGTGATAATTCGTAACGATTTTGGAAGGATGGCTGAGCCTGCCGATAATGCCCGTTGATTCCCACTCATGCCTGTCATTTTTTTGAACCATGACGCGAATATCGAATCTTCTCCCTTTGTGCTTAAGGAGATGGATACCCCTCTGTACCAGATAAGTACGGGATTTTATGACCGTCTGCAGACTTGCTGCCATGGCCTCGAATCCTGAAAAGGTCCTGATCCGGGTACCGAGTTGGTAGGTGTATTGATTCTCTAGCTTTTCGACCCGAATAACGCCGCTGCCGAAGGTGCCTTGATCGGGTTTCACATAAACCATTTTATATTCGTTTAGCATTGATCGGAGTGTTTCGCTGCTCCATTTTTTCGTAGTGGGGATGGAATCACGCATTTCTTCTGACTTTACCAGGGAATTTGTTTTCGCCCATTTGCTTTTTACACGTTGGATCGCCAAAGCGGCTCCGCCTTTCGGAATCTATTCTTGACCAGTGGTGAAATACAGCGCATGCAGGAGACAGAGGTGAAAAACGATGGTATAATAGGGATTATGCCTATTTTTGCTTTCTCCCTGTTTGAACCGGAATATGCCTGTCAAAATCCATTCCCCATCAGTTTATGCGATAGCGTTAAAGTGGAAAGTGCATTCACCCATAATTTGGAGTTTATTGGGCCTTTCTGCAGATTTATAACAGCGCAAGGTTTAACCTCGGCAGTATTGTGAAATGACTATAAGGTTCTTTCTATGTATCCCTCGTACAAGCATTCAACGAAGAAACCTGCAAGATTTCTCTGCTGAATCATTTATGATAATCAATCAAGAAGTATTTTAGGAGGACCACAATGGCTGAAGAACATCGTTCGCAAGTAGTAAATCGCGATATCGGCGTCGAGATGCGGGATTCGTTCATGGATTATGCGATGAGCATTATCGTGAGCCGTGCGCTCCCCGATGTCAGGGATGGCCTAAAGCCGGTTCATCGACGCATTCTGTTCGCGATGTCGGAGCTGGGCATGTCCCCGGACAAGCCATATAAGAAATCCGCCAGAATCGTCGGCGAAGTTATCGGTAAGTATCATCCTCATGGAGACTCGGCTGTTTATGAAACGATGGTACGGATGGCGCAGGACTTTTCGCTGCGTTATATGCTGATTGACGGTCATGGAAACTTTGGATCCATTGACGGTGACATGGCAGCGGCTATGCGTTACACGGAAGCTCGCTTGTCGAAGATTGCTATGGAGATGCTCCGCGATATAAACAAAGAGACGATCGATTTTGCACCCAACTATGATGGGGAAGAAAATGAACCTGTCGTTTTGCCCGCGCGCTTTCCAAACCTGTTAGTCAACGGGGTTACCGGTATCGCGGTTGGGATGGCCACCAATATTCCCCCGCATAACCTGGGTGAGGTTATTGACGGTGTTCAGGCGCTCATCCGAAATCCGGAGATCACGCCGCTGGAACTGATGGATTATATCAAAGGCCCGGATTTCCCTACAGCCGGTTTCCTGATGGGGCGGGAAGGGCTGCGTCAGGCCTATACTACGGGACGCGGGTCGGTGACGATGCGCGCACGAGCAACTATAGAAGATAACAATGGCAAAGGACGAATCATCGTCCATGAACTGCCTTATCAGGTCAACAAGGCACGCCTCGTAGAGAAAATTGCCGAGCTCGTTCGAGAGAAAAATATTGACGGAATCACCGATCTCCGCGACGAATCCGACCGCAACGGGATGCGGGTGGTCGTGGAACTGCGCCGTGATGTGAATCCCAGCGTTGTTTTGAACAATCTGTACAAGCAGACCCAGATGCAAATGAATTTCGGCTTTAATATGCTGGCATTGGTGAATCACGAGCCTCGTGTATTAAATCTCAGAGATATTTTGTATTACTATTTGGAGCATCAAATTGAGGTTATCCGCCGCCGTACCGAGTTCGATCTCAGGAAAGCGGAAGCCCGCGCTCATATTCTCGAGGGCTTGCGTATCGCGCTCGATAATCTGGATGAGGTCATTTCTCTAATCAGAGCATCACAAACTACCGATATTGCCCGCGAAGGGCTGATTTCCAGATTCTCTCTCAGCTATGATCAAGCCCAGGCGATATTAGAGATGCGACTGCAGCGTCTCACAGGGTTGGAACGGGAGAAAATCGAAGCGGAATATGAAGAGCTGCAGAGGAAGATCGCGGAGTATCGTGCCATTTTGGCCGATGAGCAACTTGTTTTGCAAATCATCAGCGAGGAACTGGAAGAAATCAAAGCCAAATTCGGTGATGAGCGACGTACTGAGCTTATGGCAGGTGAGAATGAAATCCTCGACGAGGATCTCATTCCGCGGGAAGATGTGATCATTTCGGTAACCCATTCCGGATATGTGAAACGTCTGCCTGTTTCCACGTACCGCAGCCAGAAGCGCGGCGGCCGGGGAGTCATCGGTATGGATACGAAGGATAACGACTTTGTTGAGCATCTATTTGTATCCAATACCCATCATTTCCTGTTGTTCTTCACGGACAAAGGTAAAGTTTACCGGTTGAAGGCCTATGAGATTCCGGATTTGAGCCGCACAGCACGGGGAACGCCGATTATTAATCTGATCCAGATTGAAGCGGGAGAAACCGTCAATGCGGTCATTCCGGTTGAAGAGTTCGATCCGGACCTTTATCTGTTCTTTGCCACCAAACAGGGCGTTGTGAAAAAAACACCGCTTGATGACTATTCCAACATCCGTAAAATCGGATTAATCGCCATCAATCTGCGGGACGATGACGATTTAATTGGAGTCAAGCTGACCGATGGCAACCAGGAGATTATAATGGGGACTAGCCAAGGAATGTCTATTCGCTTCCCTGAGCAGGATGTGCGCCCAATGGGTCGTTCGGCAACAGGTGTCAAAGGAATCAACGCGGACGATGGTGATTATGTCATTGGCATGGATGTTGTCGTGCCAGAGAATGAGGTTCTGATCGTAACAGCCAAAGGCTACGGCAAACGGACGCCGATTAATGATTACCGGATACAGAGCAGGGGAGGCAAAGGAATCAAAACCCTCAATGTGACCGAAAAGAATGGCCCGATCGCCAGTCTCAAAATGGTGCATGATGATGAGGATCTAATGATTATGACCTCGCTTGGAACGATGATCCGTACAAGTATGGGCGGAATTTCCACCATGGGCCGGAATACGCAGGGAGTCAAGCTGATCCATATTAGAGACGACGATTCTGTCGCTACTGTGACACGTGTAGCCAAGAGCGATGAATCGGATATCATCGATGCGATCGGCGAGGACCAGGAATCCCCGGGACAATCTGAAGCCATGCAATCGATTGATACAGTAGATACACCTTCTGATGAATCGGATGAATCCTGACCTGATGTGCATGAGGACATAATATGGAGATGAGAGCTATGGCAACAGTAGCAGTTTCGCAAATCAAGCCTGGAGACAAAATTGCTCAAGACGTTCTTACCCCTCTAGGAAGTGTCCTCTTTCACAAAGGTAAAATTGTAACCGCGCGGGAACTGCAAATACTTCAGTCATTTCTGGTTCCGAGCGTTGTAATCAACTCTACTGATGATAAGAATACGGATGAAGATTCCAGTGCCGATAAAACGTCGGACTCCAATAAGCAATCAGTGAAGGCTGCATCTCCATTAATGGAGCAGTATGACCTCACGGTAGCTCTGCTCAAAAGAGTGTTCGCCCAAGTGAACAGCGGCGTGAATATTCCTATACTGGATATCCGGAATCAGCTCGAAGCTTTATTGCTGCATATCGGTGATTACAAAATATTGAATTTTTCTCCGGCTTCCGTTAATAATAACGATTATTTATTTCACAAAAGCGTGATGTCGGCCATGAGCTGTTATATGCTGGCTCAGTGGAATAGTTTTCCCAGAAATGAGTGGATGCAGGCGGCACTTGCCGGCTTGCTTCACGATATTGGCAATGCCAAAGTGGATTCTGCTATCCTGAATAAGCCGTCGAACCTGACGACCGAGGAAGTCGAAGAAATGAAACGCCACACGGTTAATGGCTATCAGCTTCTCAAGAACGTGACCGCTCTTACAGAGGGGGCGAAGCTGGCAGCGCTTCAGCATCATGAGCGTGTTGATGGAAGCGGCTACCCCCTTGGTCTGGAGGCTCAGAAGATCCATCCATTCGCGAAGCTGGTTGCGATCTCTGATATTTTTAATGCGATGACCATGAAGCGGGCTTACCGCAAGGCGACCTCTCCTTATGTGGTGCTTGAGCAGATTCAGAAGGACTCCTTCGGGAAGCTAGAGCCGGTCTATGTGCAAACCTTTATTGATAAGGTTACACAGTTTCATAACGGCACCCTTGTCCGTTTAAGTGATAACCGGATCGGCGAGATCGTATTCTCCGACCGCAATGCTCCTACCCGTCCGTGGGTGAGTGTGAATGGAACGATTATTAATTTAACAATAGAGCGGCAGCTCTTTATAGAGGAGATTATACCTAAAACAGATTCCTCCAAATAATTGTTGACGTTCAAACTCAGGCTGTGTTATATTACTCCTTGCCGCATTTTTGGCAGGCTAATATAGCACAGTTTTTTATGTGGAAAGAAAAGAAGTAAATTTACTTTTTTTCAAAAAAGTACTTGCAATGAGCTAGGCGGATGTGATATATTAATCAAGTCGCCGCTGAAGCGAACGACGAGAGCCTACGAAGCAGGAAAGCCTTACGGCGCCTGCAAGAAGAAGCATTTGTTCTTTGAAAACTGAACAATGAGCGACCTGTCAAACAGGTTTTAAAGAATGAGCTGTTTTAGCTTATCTGTAAGTCACGAGATCTTCGGATCTCTTTTATGGAGAGTTTGATCCTGGCTCAGGACGAACGCTGGCGGCGTGCCTAATACATGCAAGTCGAGCGGATTTCGTTGAAAGCTTGCTTTCAACGGGGTTAGCGGCGGAC
>NZ_JBWDNU010000036.1:0-6829 GCF_056269365.1 Paenibacillus sp. JT22N12
AACGGTAATGTCCGCCCGCGATTCCGCGACTTTAGCCTATCACATTCTAAAGGAAGTACCAGAATTCTTGAATACTTCCAAAATCCAGTCCTACAGGTTCCGCGAACGGGACAAATCGCCGATCACGAACGTGAACTGGATGCTCACAAGCAACAAGGACGTTCCCAACTTCCGTAAATTCGCCTACGAAGGCGTAGATGGCTTGAAAACGGGACATACCAGTAGAGCCGGCAACTGCTTTACGGGAACCGCTTTGCGCGACGGAACTCGACTGATCGCCGTCGTCATGGGAGTTCCCGGCGATACGAACGACGGACAGCGTTTCTTAGAGACCGCCAAATTGTTCGATTACGGTTTCTACGGCTTCGAGAAGAAAACGATCGTCGATGCGAAAGCCGTCGTACCGGAATACGAAACGTTAAAGGTCAAAAAAGGGAAAGCGAAAAACGTAGCGGTCGTCACGGCGTCCGATCTGACCATATTAATTCCTAAAGGCCATACCGTGGAAACGACGGTGCAAGAAGTGAAGAGCGCGCAGGACTCGTTGGTCGCTCCGGTTAAACTCGGCGCTAATGTAGGTACGGTTACTTACAAATACAAAGACCCGTCCACCCAAGAAGAAAAGACGGTTACGATCGACTTGGTCGCTTCGGAAGACGTCAACAAAGCCGGCTGGTGGAGGCTGTTATTCCGTACGATCGGCAGCTTCTTCTCCGGACTGTTCCGAGGGATCATAGATCTTTTCTAAATTAGTTTGAAGATCGAATATAATCATGTTGATTTAAAAGAGGAAATAGTTAAAGCAATTGTAAAGTATGAAGGACAGATAATTATGACTGATACCGTTGATTTGCAAGCAAATTCTATTCAAAAGGTAGGGGGGAGGAAGTATCACATCTAGAGACGTATGGTGTTAACGAACAAGACATTTTAGTATTGATAAAACGTCTGTCAGAGTTTTTTATTCAAAACCTTGTCAAGATTTTTCTCTTAAGTTTTAGAAGAAAAAGCACTATGCTGAAAAATGGGCATGGTTAAGAGCCCTCCTTATGAGCGTTGGAAGGTTTCTGGTCTTTATGGAAAGTGTTCTTGGTCAAAATGGCATAGATCCATGAAGGAGCTTGTTTATACAGGCAACAACGGCGACTCGGTATGGTTTTCCTAGGAGGCGAACAGTTTTAGCGACGGGATTTCCTCCCACGGATACGATCGTTCTGCCCCGGCTACCGATACATACACCGCGTAAAGCAAAGCGGTCAACCAGTAAAAACTGGCTAACCTCATAATACGACGGATACGATAGCTGAGTAAAGATCCAGGACAAGGCTGCCAGCATGACCGGCAGCCTTTGCTCGTATTGCTTTATTGCAGTTCAGAAAAAACGCAGATGACGATTTTGCCGCGTGCCCGGTGACTTTCACTTTTAATGTGCGCGTTGGCCGTCTCCTCTAAAGGAAATATAGAATCGATCGTCACGTTAAGCCATTTTGTGTCAATCAGTCGGGCCAACTCCTCCAAAAAAGCCGACGTTATCAGTGGATACTGCACTTCGTGGACGGTAACCGACGCATTCGGCGCTTGCTCAGACGAGTAGCTCCCCCATGCGATGGGCACAAGCTGGCCTCCTGGCTTTAGCGTATCGAGCAGCCAATCCCCTTGGTTACCGCCGGCCGTGTCGAGGACAAGGTCCGCGCTCTGTGCGATGGCCGTCGGCAGAGCAGCCGCATAGTCTACGAACCGATCGGCGCCCAATTCGCACAGGAACGGCTCGTTACGGGCGGAAGCGGCTCCGATGATGCTCGCGCCCTTCCATCGAGCCAACCGAACAGCCAGGTGACCGACTCCTCCGGCGGCGCCGTTGATCAACACGGTCTGACCCGACTCCAGCTTCCCCTGGACGAACAACGCATGCCAAGCTGTGAAGCCGGGACTGGGGTAAAGCCGCCGCTTCTACGAATTGATCGATCTAGGCTTCAGTGCTAGATTTCCGGCCGGCACGGCGACGTATTCCGCGCATCCCCCGCTATTGGTGGTCATGCCGTAGACGGCGTCGCCCGGGCGGAAGCTGGTCACTCCATCCCCTAAACTCACAACGATTCCTGACACGTCCCAACCGGGGGTATAAGGCAGTTCGAACCGATCGCCGGCCAAACCCGAACGGATCTGCCAATCGCCGGGGTTGACGCCGACGGCATGAACGCGGATGATGGCCTCGCCTATGCCGGCGTTCGGAACGGGCGCTTCTTCCAAACGCAGTACGTCAGGCCCTCCGAAGGAATAATAACGGATCGCTCTCATTGTCTCGGGCATTCCTATTACCATGTTTACTCCCTCTTTTCTTTTCATTTCGTTGAATAATTCAACTCCGTTCATTACAATAGTAGGAAAAGTATATATCGCCGATCGGGCGGATTTGCACCGAGGGACATTCTATGCACACTTTCCAGACAAATTCGCACTGCTGGAACAGTCCATCCGAGATAAGTTCCGACACCTGCTGGAGCGGAAGCTGCCGGCGGATTCCGGCTGGCGTACGGAGCATTTGAGCATTTTGGTTCAAACGGTGCTGGAGCACGTACGGTCGCTTTATGGCCGCTGCAGTCCGGTCGATACCGTCGATCCGCTGTTTGAACGATCGGTCCGAGACGAGCTGGCTGAATTGCTGAGGCGCTGGCTTGTGCAGATCCAGACGGCTCGAGCCGACAGGCAAGTTCCAGTCGATACGTTGGCTCTCATGACGAGTTGGGCGATCTTCGGGGCAGCGGTTCAGTGGGGCAAAGGTTACGAGGACATCAGCGTGGACGAGATGACCGACCGCGTGCTGACCGTTCTAACTGAAGGAGCTAAAATGGACTTTGTCCATGAGAAACGATAGTGAATGAATATCTTACCTCCTCTTGCCCCTGACACTGAGTCAGGGTTTATAATTAGTTTATATGCAGAAATCTACTTAGAAAGGAAAACGATACACTATGGATATAACTCCACAAGAAGAACACTTGATAAAGGCTCTCCGTGAGGCTGCATTACCCCCTTTATTTGTGCTCATACGAATTAGAAATGATATTTCTAATGACACTGTAAATGTCGAAGAGAGCCGAAGAGACGACGTTGTAAATACATTAGAAAAATACATCGGTCCACTATGGGAAAACTATCATGAGGGGAAAAATTCATAAACCAAAGAAGGACCATAACGAATTAATCTTAATCCGTACCACTTAGATTGATATCGTTACGCTGACGGGTACGATAGTGCAGAGACCAGGAACAGATCGCCGCGGCAGGCAACTGTTCCTTTTTCGTTGAAGTAATGGGCAGGATAACGTGGTAAATGCCTTGAATATATTGGAATACCATATTAAGGCGGTTAGTAGTGTGTGGGCATTCAAGAAAAATGAATATGATAAATTAACAGTCGAAGTTTTAGTCGAAGTATCAAAAAAGTATATAAACATATCTAAACACAAAAAGATAGTGACTCCTGTAATAAATGAAACGATAAATCTTTATGTCAATGAGGTTCGGCTTAATGAAGATGAGGGTGAAGTATTTGTTGTAACGGAGTTCTTTAATTCTCTAACGAGCAATGGGAAGTTTCTTATGTTCACTTGCTCTTGTGGCATTTTTGGTTGTGGGGGATTTTTTA
Source organism: Paenibacillus sp. JT22N12 (assembly GCF_056269365.1). Lineage (NCBI taxonomy): Bacteria > Bacillati > Bacillota > Bacilli > Caryophanales > Paenibacillaceae > Paenibacillus > Paenibacillus sp. JT22N12. The sequence continues at coordinate 3,650 of NZ_JBWDNU010000036.1, forward strand.
TTGATGTTCATTATAAGAAAGATAGAGTGATTTGGGGGACAAAGCAGTCTACATATAAAAAGCATTTATTTTCCAGGGAAAACATCCAACTCTTTGCTGAGCAACTTATTATTAAGCTGTCAGAGCTAAATGATTTACGATGAGAAAATGGTCTTGATGCAAATTACGATATCGACCTCTTAAGAACAAAGCTTGAAGGTTTTCTCAAATAACAAAAAAACAAGAGGCTTATTAAAGTAACGGGTACGTTAGTTCAACGCCGAAGAGGTGCAGCAACGGCATCCCCATCTCTCCGCTAACGGGAAGAATTGCTCAACAAATGGAAGACATTTGATGGTATCCATGTTGATGTAATGGTAAGGAGAACGCAACTTATCGGTTAGCATTTGCCGTCTTACAATGGAAGTACCGGTAATAAGGGGGGATTTTAATGAAGCAAGGATTATGTGTAGTGCGGTACTTTGTTAAGCTAAATGTATTGAGTGCTATCTTTGCCTTATTGCCATTTATAATCAGTGAACTATTAGTCAATGTGTATAGAATTAATCGAATAACTGGGATTGAATTAGAAGTTATAAATTGGGTTAGTATCATTATCAGTTTTGTAGCAGTTGCTGGTTTCGTTATTTTGATCAAACAATTTTTACCCGCAAAAAAAATAAACTTTTTATCATCCATAACATGGGTCCCCTATTACTGGTTATATGTACGTACTTTTGCTGCTCAATTTCCAATGAATAATCCCGCTGATGATCCTAATCCTGTTTCAGGGTTAATTATTATTGCAGGTTTATTACTATACCCGTTTTTATTGGCTGGCGTTAATACTGTTGCTCTATTGTTTAAGAGGCGTGACGTGTTAAGCTAACTGGGCACAAAAGTTCGATAGTTCAACTCCGGAGGGTTGCCGGGCGGCGGCCTTAAAACAGCCCTTCGAACGCTTCTTTATAATGGAGGTTCACTCGATGGTGATAAAGGAAATTGACAATATGCACAAAGTGGGGATTACAGATTTTCGAGGATCAATTATCATTTCCAGAGGACAAACACATTCATTAGATAAGTTGCCAGGGTATGTTGTATTACTTGGTGATGACATAAAAGGACTGATAACTTATAACATATGTAATGAAGAATGCGAAATTATATCGCTTGATAGCAAGGCCGAGGAGCAAGGTATAGGTACCAAACTTATTGATTTGGTACTTGAAAAAGCAAGGAGTAGTAGTTGTAAACGAGTATGGTTGATTACTTCTAACGATAATTTAAAGGCCATTCGATTTTATCAAAAAAGAGGATTTGACATAAAGGCGGTTCATCAAAACGCGATCACTGAAGCAAGAAAAATAAAGCCATCAATTCCATTGATAGGATTTGATGGGATACCTGTTCGCCATGAAATTGAGTTTGAATTATTATTAGATCATTAACTTGTGCATTGCACTAAAGGGTACGATAACTGAATCAAGACACGCAGCAGCCGGCAATCACGATCGGCTGCTTTTTCCGTTCAAGTAACGGGAGTTAACGCTAATTGTGAAGGATATTTATGGGGAATACCGAATGGTTTAACGAAACCAATAACAGTTAAAAAAGGGAGGAGAAAATGAATATAGTTCTTGTAGGTATGTCTGGTGCTGGTAAAAGCACTTTAGGCGTGTTGCTTGCAAAAGCCTTAGGAATGGATTACGTGGATACGGATATTGTCATTCAGCAACATGAGGGTAGGTTGTTACAAGAGATAATTGATAATGATGGTTTCAAAAATTTATGCAGATCGAAGAAAAAACTGTATCTGAATTACAACTAAAAAATTGCATTATGTAAGTACAGTGATAAAACCCTTGATTGCTTAAATAAGGATATAGAACAATGTGTAGGTGAAATTATAGAACTAATACAAGAAAGTCATGGTGATCATTGAGCTACCCCGAAAATTACTATTAGCTCAGACCCAAAAATGGCAGCACGAAACTAAGGCCAGCTTTTATGGTTTTTAAAAACTGTGCTTCTTCGCAATCTATGAGATATTGAAACGCTAAGAGGCTTCTGAATTAGAGAGGGCTACCTGAAAACCAAAATTCTCAAGCTTTCGTACGGCTTGTCTCACGATCGCTTATGACCATTGTTTTATTACGTTCTTACACGAAAAGAAGACCCGAGAGGGGCATGGATGGCTAACTGGCAGTTTTAATTGCTTATAAATACCTGTGTAATGTGCAATCTATGAATTTCTAAAAGATACACATAACATTCTTAATAAAAAGAACGTCTACTGAGTATCTAAAAAAGGGGAATGTGATTTGAAATTTCGAATGATTATTTTCATTCTTGTATTTGTTTTTGCTATGACAGGTTGCAAGAACGGAGGGAACGGCGAAAGCAAAGTCCCACTAGATACTGTAATTCAAACTATGGAAAACCAAGGCTTAAAATTACTTCTAATTCACCAGAAGGACGATCCATCATTTTTTGAAAAGCTGAACAATGTTGTGGCAGTGACATATGCAATAGATACACACAGCATGGGCGGTGTCACTAATGAAGTTGAAGTCGATTCATCACTTTCAGCAATTGTTAATGTATTTGTCTACGTGTTTGATTCCGAAGAAGCTAGAAGTGAAGGGCGCAAAGACTTAAATGATAAGTTAAAACTCATTAGCCTAGCGAGCCCGCCTGGTGTTTACGAGAACAAAAATGTGATGGTTGTCCATTTTAAGTATACGGATGAACTGACTGAGTACGATGATATGATTAAAAAGGCAGTAAATGAGCTTTAGTTAATGGTTACAAAGGAGATTCTTCTTAGAACAACCATTGGGGACTGTAGTGTAATGATGCTACTCAAGCTCATACGGCGGTAGCGTTGAGCTAACGGGTACGTTAGCTCAATAAGGGGGGGCCATATGGTCCTCCCATTTTCCATTCCAACCCGGAAAAGCATCTACTAGACTGTTATAAGGAGAACTAAAAAAGTCCCCTAGTCAGGAGGGCGACTTTTTCAATACAAGCGCCGGACTACAAAGAACCTATATCAATTTCCGTAGCTGAGAAGAATTCTCAATGAGGGCCGGTAGCTACAGAAGTTCTCTGTTCATTTTAGTTATGGAATGAACATCGATGCGGGAACCTGTCCCGCGACCATCATCGTTACAAAAACGTAAGTTTGGGGAACCGCAT
>NZ_JBWDNU010000020.1:0-72137 GCF_056269365.1 Paenibacillus sp. JT22N12
AAAAGAGATCCGAAGACCTCATAACTTACAGATAAGCTAAAACAGCTCATTCTTTAAAACCTGTTTGACAGGTCGCTCATTGTTCAGTTTTCAAAGAACAAATGCTTCTTCAGTTAGGCACTATGTAACTTGGCCCTCTTTAGTAAGCTTATGTCGGCTGCCTCAGCGGCGACTTGATTAATATATCATAGGCCTATATCTAAATGCAACACTTATTTTCATTTTTTTATTCCCGTTAATCATTACCAAGTATCTATACCTAATGGCTACGCTTATGTCTGCTTGAATAACAATCAATTTGCGCCGTTTAGTGCCCCTTATTACTCATAGGAAGTGACGTCTAACTACATCATTAGAAGATAGACGGTCCCCAGTTAAAGAAACAATTGTGAATACTCAGCTTCCCCAAAAACATAAAAACCGCTGTGGACTATGAAAGCCCTCAGCGGTTCATGTCAATATGGAAGCAATGCCGGTATATGCGTTAGCGCATCTGAGGGAACAACAGGACATCACGAATGGACGGAGCATCCGTCAACAGCATTACTAACCGGTCAATCCCGATCCCCAGCCCGCCTGTCGGCGGCATGCCGTACTCCAACGCACGTATGAAATCATCGTCCATTTCATGCGCCTCATCGTTGCCCTGCTCACGCTCAACCAGTTGAGACTCAAAACGTTGACGTTGATCGATAGGGTCGTTCAGCTCTGTAAAGGCATTTGCGTGCTCGCGTGCAACGATAAACAGCTCAAAACGGTCCGTGAACCGTGGATCGCTGTTGCTTTTCTTAGCCAACGGAGAGATCGCCACCGGATGTCCGGTTACGAAGGTCGGCTGAATAAGCGTATGCTCCACAAATTCCTCAAAGAATGCATTGAGGATATGACCGAATGTCATATGCGGCTCGACTTTTACTTTATGGTTCCTTGCGTGGTCATGTGCCTCTTCATCTGTCATTTCAACGGCGAAATCGACGCCTGTCGCTTCTTTGACCAGTTCAACCATGGACACACGCCGCCATGATGGCGTCAAATCCACTTCCTGTCCCTGGTAGGTAATCTTGGTTGTACCCAGAACTTCTTGTGCGATATGGGCAATAAGGGATTCCGTTAAAGCCATGATGTCTTTGTAGTCGGCATACGCCTCGTACAGCTCAATCATTGTAAATTCCGGATTATGGCGTGTTGACATCCCCTCGTTGCGGTAGACACGGCCAATTTCATAGACCTTCTCCATACCGCCGACAATAAGACGCTTCAGATGAAGTTCAATGGCAATTCGCATGTATAACTGCATATCGAGTGTATTGTGATGGGTAATGAAGGGACGCGCGGAGGCTCCACCTGCTATGGAATGAAGGGTTGGCGTTTCGACTTCCAAATAATCACGGGAATCCAGATAACGGCGCATCGATTGAATAATACGCGAGCGGGTAATAAACGTCTGCTGCACCTCAGGATTGACGATCAGATCGACATACCGCTGACGATAACGCAGTTCGACATCTTTCAGACCATGGAATTTCTCGGGAAGCGGCAGCAGAGATTTGGATAATACGGTGATCTCTTTTGCCTTGACCGATACCTCTCCAGTGTTGGTCTTGAACACAACGCCGCGAACTCCGATAATATCTCCGATATCCAGCAAATTGAAGGCTTCGTATTCCGCTTCATTAACGGTATCCTTGCGGGCATAAATTTGAATTTTTCCGCTTAAATCCTGAATATGCGCAAATGCTGCTTTACCCATGCCGCGTTTTTGCATGATTCGTCCCGCCACACTGACTTCAACAGCTTGTCCTTCCAGATCCTCTTTGCTCACTTCATTGTAAGACTCTACAATTCCCATGGCACGGTGAGATCTCTCGAATTTACCGCCGAACGGATCAATGCCGAGTCCGCGTAATTCGTCCAGTTTGTCTCTGCGAATCTGCAGGAGCTCGCTTAATTCCTGCTCTTGCGTTTGATGCTCCACTACCATTCATCTCCTTGTTCATTTCCAAGCAGCTCATCTTGGCGTTTGCCCCAAATATCAAGAACAAACAAGCTAAGCCCCAAACGGGGCTGTGCATGCTTCTTCCCTTATTGGAAAACACCAAACTCACTAAACTTGTGAAAAAAGCTTCCAGTCGGAAGCTTTTCCAAAAGGTGCCCGGTTACTTTTTGATATCAACGATTTTATATTGAATAACGCCGGCTGGCACGTTCACTTCAACAACAGTCCCTTTATTTTTGCCGAGAATGGCCTTCCCGACCGGACTTTCATTGGATATTTTGTTTTGCAGCGGATCCGCTTCAGCCGTACCCACGATCGTATATTCCATCGTATCGCCGAACTCCATATCCTCAACCGTAACAATTGAACCGATGCTTACCGAATCAATGTTAATGTCGTCATTATTGATGATCCGCGCATTGCGCAGCATCTTCTCCAGCGTGATGACGCGACCTTCGATAAAAGCCTGCTCGTTCTTCGCGTCTTCGTACTCGGAGTTCTCGCTGATATCGCCATACCCGATAGCCACTTTAATCCGCTCGGCTACCTCACGGCGCTTGACAGATTTTAACGTCTCCAGTTCTTCCTCGAGCTTCTTCAGTCCGTCCTGAGTCAAAATGATCTCTTTATCGCTCATGCTACTGATTCTCCTGTCGAGTGACTTTTTTTCATACCCTGTATGAATTCACCGTTTACTTAATATATTACGCATCATCCCCTTGATGACAGCGTATGGAAGCATGTTGCCCTACTTACTTAATCTGGTTGATTTTCATCGCGCGAAACTGATTATTGAGAAATTATATTTCAAATTTGCCCCGAATGTCAACGAAAGCCATTTACAGGATATGAACATTTAAAGTCCCACCCATCAACAAAGCTTCCAACATGAGGAAAATAACAGCAACTGCTTATATTTTATAGCCGAAGGCCAGCGTAACAAGCGTAAAACGGTCTGGCCTTAAATCTGCTATTGGTAGACAACTTCACCTGAAGCATGCTGGGAAAGACTTGGAAGCTCGCCCTCCGCACCCAGCGATTCAATGTAGTTCCCCAAAATCTGAGCCATGACGTCTCTGCTCGTCTCTTCCATAATGACATCCTTGACGCGAGCGGCGCCGGGAAGTCCCTTCAGGTACCAAGCCAAATGCTTGCGCATCTCGCGCACGGCAACCGACTCACCTTTGAGATTCACCAAACGGTCCATATGAACGATGGCAATCTCCATTTTCTCACGCGGACTTGGATCCGGGAGCAGTTCTCCCTCTGTCAAGTAATGAATGGTCCGGTAGAGCATCCATGGGTTGCCGAGTGCGCCGCGGCCGATCATCACGCCGTCACATCCCGTATGGTCCAGCATACGCTTCGCATCTTCCGGTGAAAATACGTCGCCGTTTCCAATAACGGGAATGCTTACCGCCTCTTTAACATCCCTTATAATATCCCAATCCGCCTTGCCGGTATACAATTGTTCCCTTGTTCGTCCATGAACGCTTACCGCCTTGCCGCCCGCCCGCTCAACCGCCTGGGCATTCTGCACGGCATAAATATGCTCGCTGTCCCAGCCGATCCGCATTTTCACGGTAACCGGCTTGTCTACAGCATCCACTACAGACGAAACCATTTCATAGATTTTGTTCGGATCAAGCAGCCAGCGTGCTCCTGCGTCGCATTTTGTAACTTTGGGAACCGGACAGCCCATGTTAATGTCGATAATATCGGCATTGGTCTGTTTGTCGACAATTTTTGCTGCTTCCACAAGCGATTCCCGGTCTCCTCCAAAGATTTGCAAACTAAGAGGCTTCTCCCGCTCATCGACAAACAACATATCCAGCGTGCGTTTGTTTCCGTGAACAATCGCTTTGTCACTGACCATCTCGGCACACACCAGGCCGCAGCCGAACTCTTTGGCGATCAGCCGAAAAGCCGGATTGCACACGCCGGCCATCGGCGCCAGTACAACCTTGTTCTTCATTTCAATATGACCGATTTTGAGCATGATGCTGCTCACTCCCTTCTGATTTATATTTAGAAGAACGGCTTAGTGCCGCACTTCAAATGTACTGCTCCATTACCGGCTGTTGTCAGCCGTCAATTCATTGTAAGAGATTCCCAGGGTCTCGGAAATACGCTCCAGCAGCTTCGGATCGGGCTTGCGTGTACCCCTCTCCAGTGAACCCAGGACAGCAACCGATACTTCGAGCCGCTCCGCAAGCTCCTGTTGTGTAAATCCCTTCAGCTTTCGGAAAGCGCGGACGCGCTGTGCCAATTGATCGTATTCCATAACGTGATGCCTTCCCCTCCATCCTCTAACGCCCGTGATGCCGTTTGATCTGCCTGCTCCTTCAGCGGATGATGGCTGCTCAGCACATCGCTCAGCGGAACCAACACAAAAGCGCGTTCCATCATTCTCGGATGGGGCAGGGTCAGTTCATCCTCCGACATTTGAACATCGTCCATCAGCAATAAATCAAGATCGATCGTGCGCGGACCAAAACGGATATCGCGCGTTCTGCCCAACCGGTTCTCAATATCCAGCATCGTGCGTAATAGTTCCAGCGGCTCCAGCGTCGTACAAACAGATGCCGCCATGTTCAGAAAAGCCGGTTGGTCGGTATACCCTACCGGTGCCGTCTCATATATACCGGATATGCGCTTGACCTGAATGCCAGGATGACTATCAAGCAGGTGAAGCGCCTGGCGAAGCAGCTGCTCGCGATCTCCAATGTTGGAGCCCAGCGCCAGATAAGCTTGAGAAGTCTTGTTCAGATCAGCGCTTGCTGCATTATTATTCAACGGGTGGTTGTTGTTCATAGTCATCCCGCTTTCTACAGAGTTCGACAGTGACGCCATCAAAATGAATATCAAACGGTGGATGAGGCTTGATCACGCGGACCGTCACTTCATTTACACTAGTATAAGCGTCGAGAAGCCTCGATGCAATGTGACCGGCTAAAGCTTCAATTAATTTGAAAGGCGGTCCTTCTACAATAAATTTCACCAGCGCATGGGTCTCTGCATAATTCACTGTATGGGCCAGATCATCGGTTTTTTCCGCTTGCGTGAGGTCGAGTTTCAGCTCCACGTCGACGATATACTGCTGTCCCAGCTTGTTCTCTTCAGGAATTACGCCATGAAAACCAAAGAAGCGCATTCCATTCAATATCATTCGGTCCATCCGTTTCTCCTCCTGTAGTTAAGTCCTGTATATAATTGCGTCAGCCATCAAAGCATTGCGCTTCATATCCTGCACATCGTGAACACGCACAATCTGGCAGCCCTTCGCAATACCGATTGTGATTGTAGCCGCAGTTCCCATCACGAGCTGATCGGTTGGCAGCTTCAGTGTATGCGAGATAAAACGTTTGCGCGATGTGCCCAAAAGGACAGGATAGCCCAAAGCGGCCAGCTTTTCCAGATTGCCCATCAATAACAAATTCTCCTCATAGCCTTTGGCAAAACCAATTCCCGGGTCCAGCCAAATATTCCTCTGCCGTATACCCGCTGCAGTCCCAATTCCAATACTTTCCTGAAGATCGGCGATAACGTCCTGCACAAGATCGGTATAATCCATTTGATGGCGGTTATGACTCAGTATAACAGGACAACCAAACTCGGCTGCTACTTCAGCCATACGCGGATCGCCTTTTAGTCCCCATATATCGTTAATGATAGCAGCGCCTGCCATCAGGGCCTGGCGCGCAGTTTCTGCTTTATACGTGTCTATCGAAATGGGGATCTGCGGCAGCGCTTCACGCACAGCACGGATAATCGGAATTACCCGCTCCAGCTCCTCAGCAAGGGGTACCGGCGTATTTCCCGGGCGCGTTGACTCGCCACCGATATCAATAATATCGGCCCCCTCCGCCGCCATCGCCGCCGCATGCTTGACCGCAGCCTCTACGGTATGGAAGTTGCCGCCATCCGAGAAGGAATCCGGCGTTGTATTCAGAATTCCCATAATCAGCGTTCGTGAGCCCAGCTGCAGCTTGTTACCCTCATTCAAATCATAAGTACGAAAATATGGCCAGCTGACAACCGCATTGAATTCCTTCTGCTGCATCGTAACCTCCCATTCAATTCCGTCATATCTGTGAGCTTGCGGTCTCCTGGCGGTAGGCTGCAAGCAGCAGCTTATAGAAAGGTCCCGCACCGGCATGGTTAACGGTATGAGCAAGGCCTTGCTGATCGCGCAGCCTTGTGACCGGCACCAGCTCTTGTATGGAATTGGTCACCCACACTTCATCCGCTTCAATAAGCTGTTCCCAGCCAAATAGGCCCTCTACCACTTCGTATCCCGCTGCCCTAGCCAGCTCCATTACCCGCTGCCTCGTAATGCCGGGCAATATGCCGGTCGCAATGGACGGAGTATAGATCACCTGCCGCTTGGCAAAAAACAGATTGCTGACAATTCCCTCTGCCATCCAGCCTTCGCTTGTCAGCATCAGCCCCTCCGCTCCTGGAGACGCTCCCAGAGACAGCAATTCGCGCTTGGCAATGATGTTATTCATATAATGCAGCGACTTCAAACGGACATCGCCCTCCGGCGTATTGCGCCTGGTCTGCAGCAGCGCAAGCTCCCGACCCTGTTCATACAACCGTTTATCCACCGCTGGCAATGCCTTCACAAGCAGTAATGCGTCAGGCTTTGTATAATCCTCCAGAGGAAGACCCAGCTCGCCCGCGCCTGCCGTTACGGTCAGCCGCACATATGCTTCCTCCAGCTCGTTAGCGCGCATCAGTTCACGAAGCCAGGACCGTACAGCATCCGCGTCTGCCTGGTACCGGATGCCCAGCGACCGGCAGCCATCGGTCAGCCTATCCAGATGACGCTCCAGTAAAAAAGGACTACCCTTGTAGGTACGGAACGTCTCGAACAGGCCCATCCCATACAAAAAACCGTGATCATAGACCGAGATCACGGCTTCCTCCGCTGGCTTAACCGCTCCGTTCCAGCCTATATTCATCTCGCTGCCCCTGTCCGCATGCCTAAGAAATTGCGAAGCAAAGCAAGACCGTTCTCGGTTATAATGGATTCCGGATGGAACTGGACACCTTCAATCGGGTACTCCTTATGGCGCAAGCCCATGATTTCGCCCTCCGCTGTTTCGGCGCTAATCTCCAGACAATCCGGCAGCGTCTCCCGCTTTACAATAAGGGAATGGTAACGTGTAGCTGTGAAAGGGGATGGTACACCTGCAAAAATCGACTTTCCGTCATGCAGGATCGGCGATGTTTTGCCGTGCATCAATTTCTCGGCACGCACCACATCGCCGCCAAAGGCTTGTCCAATGGCCTGATGGCCCAGGCAGACGCCGAATATGGGAATTTCGCCCTTGAACCGGTCGATCAGCGCCAGAGAGATCCCGGCTTCATTGGGACTGCAGGGACCTGGTGAAATCAGGATGTGGTCCGGGGCAAGCGCCGCGATACCGTCAAGATCGATTTCATCATTCCTCTTCACGACAATGTTTTCGCCCAATTCTCCCAAATATTGAACCAAATTATACGTGAACGAATCGTAATTATCGATAACCAAAATCATTTGCATTACCCCCTTATAAGTTGCGCCGCCCAAAGCTCGCTGTATTGAATGGCCTTCCAGAGCGCTTTGGCTTTGTTCAATGACTCGTAGTATTCCCGCTCCGGGTCGGAATCAATAACAATTCCCGCTCCGGCTTGAATATGGACCATCCGGTCCTTCATCGTCATCGTTCTTATTATTATATTAAATTCCATATCTCCATTATAGTCAATCCAACCAAACGATCCCGTATAGGGGCCTCTTCTTACGGGCTCAAGCTCTTCAATGATTTCCATTGTGCGGATCTTGGGAGCGCCGGTGATCGTCCCGCCCGGAAAAGTCGCAGCAATGACATCGTAGGCATCTTTCCCTGCAGCGAGCGTTCCCTCAACCTGCGAAACCAGATGCATCACATGGCTGTATCGCTCAATACCCATGAGTTCTTTCACTTGCACAGAACCATAGGCGGAAATCCGCCCTAAATCATTGCGCTCCAGATCGACGAGCATAATATGCTCCGCCCGTTCCTTCTCGCTGATCATCAATTCTTCAGCCATAGCCTGATCGTCGTCTTCGGTATGCCCGCGCCTGCGCGTTCCGGCAATCGGCCGCGTGACCAGCCTTCCGCTGCTCAGCTCCACCAGCAGCTCGGGTGACGCCGAGACCAATTGAAAATCCGGACAGCGCAGCATGCCCATATAAGGAGAGGGATTGAATAAACGGAGCCATTCATATAATTCCTCAGGCGATGCCGTTGTTTCTCGGCTCTGCCGCAGCGAGAGGTTCACCTGAAAAACATCCCCTTGAGAAATATAAGAACGAATGCGCTCGACCGCTTCCATATAGGCAGCTTTGGAAAAAGGCGACGTTCTCCCTCCAATGGCCTCAACATCAATATGAAGGGACTCCTTATCCATCAGCTCCAGACGGCTTTGGCGCAGCCTGGCAGCCTCAGACCCGGAAACCGCCGCTGCTGAATTTCCTGATGCGGGCTTACCGGATGTTACCTGGCCGTCCTGTATATTCTCCCCATGCTTCAGGCCAGTTGACTCTTCAGTCATCATCCCGTTCCACTCCAGCGTCATTGCTTCCGCCCGGGCAGAGGCGCCCTCATAGAGCTCTCCAAGCTGTTCAGAGGATTCCTTCCCCGTAATCGGCGTATGAATGGAGCAGTAAAGTTTCTTCTCCACATGATCCACAATCCACAGCTCATCGATCCGAAGAAACAAATAATCAGGCAGACCCAGGTCATCCGACGCCAACATGGGAAGCTTCTCAATGGAACGGATAACATCGTAGCTCCAGTAACCGACACACCCGCCTGTCCATTTCGGTGCATCCTTCATACGAGGCGCTTTGAAGCCGCTCATCCAGTTGCGGACCGTTTCCAGCGGCTGCCCGTTATAGGTGGTCTGTTGTCCGTTCCTGAAGTCAGTTGCCTCTGCCCTGTTGTCTTTGCCGCGGATAATGGATGTGGGCTGAAGTCCCAGATAGGTGAACCTTCCATCCTTGCCGCTCTCCAGTACAAAGGAATAAGGAGACGCCGCTTCCCAGGCCCTCTCCCATGAAAGGGGTTTGTCTATGTCATGAGGCAGCGCCCGCTGGACCAGCAGCGGGAGCGTTGTATATTGTTGTTCCTTCCAATCCTGCCACTGGGAAAAGGTCGTCAGCTTCATAGGCTGTCCTCCGCTCATCATTTTGCATCAATCCGGTCTTTCATTTGGAAGCTAGTATACCTAATCAGCGGCCAAAAGAAAAGAAAAATTGGACCCCCATTTGTGATGGAGATCCAATCGATACCGGCACTATAGCGGGCCAGTGCCACGTTAAGTCGTATTAGTTTTCGAAATTGAACAGCGGTGTGGACAGGTACCGCTCGCCGTTGGAAGGCACAACAGCGATAACACGCTTGCCTTCGCCCAGTTCTTTGGCCACTTTCAATGCGGCGAAAATCGCTGCACCGGAAGAAATTCCGCAGAGAATCCCTTCTTCTTTGGCAGCGCGGCGCGCCGTTTCGAAGGACTCTTCATTGCCAACGGTGATGACTTCATCATAGATATCGCGGTTCAAGATTTCAGGGATGAAATTGGCGCCGATACCTTGAATTTTGTGTGGGCCGGGATTACCGCCGGAAAGCAGCGGTGACGCCTCAGGCTCAACGGCATAAATTTTAATATTAGGGAAATTTTGCTTCAACACTTCGCCAGCACCTGTGATCGTGCCACCTGTACCGATACCCGCAACGAAAGCATCCAGCTTACCGTCAAACGAGTTAATCGCTTCAACGATTTCAGGACCTGTAGTTTCACGGTGAATCTTCACGTTCGCCTGGTTCTTGAACTGCTGAGGCAGGAAGTAGGAAGGATTCTCCTTCTGAAGCTCTTCGGCTTTGCGTACCGAACCGTTCATGCCCTCAGATCCTGGCGTCAGAATAATCTCTGCACCGTAAGCGCGAAGCAGGTTGCGGCGCTCAAGGCTCATCGTTTCAGGCATAACAAGAATTGCTTTATAGCCTTTGGCTGCTGCTACAAGCGCAAGACCAATACCGGTGTTGCCGCTTGTCGGCTCAATAATCGTATCGCCCGGCTTAATTAAGCCCTGCTGCTCCGCTACTTCTATCATGCTGATGGCAATACGGTCCTTAACGCTCGCTCCCGGATTTTGATATTCAAGCTTCACGTAGATTTCTGCACTGCCTTCAGGCACCAGGCGGTTCAAACGCACCAAGGGCGTGTCACCAATAAGATCGGTTATATTTTGTACAATTCTAGCCATGATAAGTGCTCCTCCTTATTCCGACTAATTCAGTTGGTTTTACCTACATCTTATCAGTCAAAACTACCCATTGTCAAGCGTTGCTTTTTGTCCAATTTGGGAAATCAGACATTCTCTGCCTGCTATTCATGAACATGCACTTAAGGCATGATTTTGGCGTTGTATTTGACCAGAAGCTCGTCCTCAACCTGATCCAGGGGATCTGCCTTGGAAAGCTCAAGCTGTCTTCGCGCGTTATCCCGCTGCGTCTTCTCATCCAGCTGCTCTGTCGTATGCTTTTCCGTCAGTTGAATGACCGCCTGCCCTTTTTCTACTGCAATCGGCCCGGTGATCTCCCCAACCTCAAGCTTGGCGGCTTCATCCAGAACCCCGCTGTCCATAAACGGATCGTCCTCATCAATCAGACCCAGGTCTCCACCGCTATCCGAAGTGTCCGTGTCAATGGAATAGGTCTTCGCCATCAGCGCAAAATCCTCCCCATCTGACAACCGGTCCAGCAGGTCCTGCGCATCCTTCTTGTTCTCCGTCACAATCCAGGAAAGCCGGTATTGCGTGTGCGGGGCAAACTGATCCTTGTTCTCTTCCAAAAAAGCGTCAATTTCTTCATCACTCACCGCAATGGCTCGTGTGGCGATTTTCTCAAGCAGCAGCCGGTATTCTGTGTCGGTCTTAATGGCCTCCGGCGTCAAGCCAAGCTGCTCCTTCATTGACTCGTAATACTGCTCTTCACTCTCATAACCTGCCATCATGCTCTGTATTTCATTCTCAAGCTCCGAGTTTGAAACTTTCAAATCATACGTTTTCGCTTCCTGACGGATTGCAGCTCTGACCATCAAGGTGTGCAGTACCGTGTCGCCATATTGGCTCTGCAGTTGATCGGCAAGCTCAGAAGAAGCGATCTGTTCCTCCCCCACAGTTGCTGCAACATGATCCATAACAGAAGGCGGATCCTGATTGACGTCATCTGATTCATCACTGGGCAAAGGGGCATGGTCTCCTGGTGAGAGCACCCGAGTGATGACCACTGCGGCCAAAATGATCATACATACGGCTTGAAGCAGCACCACGCTCTTCAAAACCTGATCTTTCTTCATTATCGCCTCGGCCTTTCGATTATTGAATCGGTTTCGGCTTCGCCAGGTCAAGCAGCGTTTCCAGCTGCGGCCTCTCAAACAAGTAGGTCTCATTGCAGAAATGACAGATGATTTCCGCTCTTCCATCTTCTTCAATCAGCTGTTGCAGCTCGTGCTCGCCCATGCTGATAAGGGTGCGTTCCACTCTTTCGTGGGAGCATTTGCAAGCAAATGCAAGGTCAAGCGTGTCCAAAATCTGAATATCGTCACCCACCACCCAGCGCAGCAGCCCTTCAGGAGTCTCACCTTGATCCAGCAGAGCCGAAATCGGCGGCAGTGCGGTAACAGCCTGCTCCAGCTTGGCGATTTCTTCCTCTGTAACACCAGGCATCAATTGCACAATGAACCCGCCTGCGTTCATCACCTGACCGTACTCATCCACTAGAACACTCAAACCAACAACCGAAGGCGTTTGCTCCGATGTGGCGAAATAATAAGTGAAATCCTCTGCAAGCTCGCCCGATACAATCGGTGTACTGCCGCGGTATGGCTCTTTGAGCCCCAGATCCTTGATGATATGGATATGGCCTTCGCGCCCTACAGCACCCGCAACATCCAGCTTGCCAAGAGCGTTGCTCGGAAGCTGCGTCTCGGGATTATCCACATAACCGCGGACCTCTCCAAGGGCATTCGCATCAATAACAATTTGCCCGATTGGACCGTCACCCTTCACCTGGATGGTCAGCTTTTCCTCTCCCTTGAGCATAGCTCCCATGATAGCGCCAGCCGTTGCGGTTCGTCCAAGGGCCGCTGTTGCTGTGGGAAGTGTACCGTGCCGCCTGCGCAGCTCATTGACCAAATTCGTGGTGCTTGCGGCAAATACGCGCAGCTTCCCGCCCCATGCCGTACCCCGCACCAAGAAATCCTTCATTTGTTCTGCCTCCACTATTTCTCCCCCTCCTTATATCCGTATATGCGGCGAGCTTTAACGGCTATTCCTTACGCAGTTAGTGCTCCTGATTTCGTTCATAAATGATACGCAGTCCCTCCAGCGTCAGCAGCGGATCGACTTCCTCAATCGTTTCCGATTCGGATGAGATCAGCTCCGCCAATCCTCCTGTAGCAATGACGCGCGGATTCACATTAAATTCCGTTCGAATACGCCGGACAATACCGTCCACCTGACCGGCATAGCCGAAAATAATCCCTGCCTGCATCGATGTAATCGGATTGCGGCCAATAACGCTCTTCGGCTTGACCAGCTCAATGCGCGGCAGCTTCGCCGCCCGCTGGTACAAAGCCTCCGTTGAAATGCCGATGCCCGGCACAATGGCCCCGCCCAGATAATCGCCCGCGGCGTCGATATAATCGAAAGTCGTTGCCGTTCCAAAATCAACGATGATCAGGGGGGAGCCATATTTCTCAATACCGCCTACCGCATTGACAATACGGTCGGCTCCAACCTCGCGCGGGTTCTCATACCGGATATTCAGTCCCGTCTTCACGCCCGGACCTACAATATGCGGCACCTTGCGCAAGTATTTGGCGCAAAGCTGTTCAAGCGTTCGCATAAGCGGAGGGACAACCGAGGAAATAATGACGCCTTCCATTTGCTCCAGCTTGAATCCGGCGAATTGGAAAAGATTATGAATCATTATACCGTACTCATCCACGGTTGCCGAACGGTTGGTGCTCAAGCGCCAATGCTGCACCAGCTTCTTTTCGTTAAAGACACCAAGTACAATATTGGTATTCCCTACATCAATGACTAGAATCACGCCTGCGGTCCTCCTTTTTTCCCGTTTAGATCAAGACTGATATCAAGAGATTGAAACGAGTAAGTCAGACCGCCGACGGAAATCACATCGACGCCGCATTCAGCGATGGCTCTCACAGTGCTAAGGTTGACGCCTCCTGAGGCTTCTATTATAACATGCGGCGAGTGCGTTTTGATCCGCAGCCGCGCTTCCTTCATCAGGTCATAGGACATATTGTCGAGCATAATGATATCGGCTCCGCAGGCGAGCGCTTCTTCCACCTGCGCAAGCGACTCGGTTTCCACTTCGATTTTCATCGTGTGCGGGATCTGTCGACGGGCTGCACTTACGGCAGCAGTAATACCGCCGGAGCCTTTAATATGATTATCCTTAATCATGACTGCATCATAGAGACCAAAGCGGTGATTGGAGCCGCCTCCGATTCGAACCGCGTATTTCTCCAGCAAACGATGACCCGGCGTTGTCTTGCGGGTATCCGTAAGACGAACCGGGAGCCCGTCCAGCGCTTCAATAAAGGAGCTTGTCTTTGTTGCGATGCCCGACAGCCGCTGCAGCAGGTTGAGCGCCAGACGCTCTCCCGTCAGCAGACTGTGCGTATTGCCTTCCACCTCGGCAATCACAGTCCCCTTCTGCACCTTGTCCCCATCAGCGGCAAGCGCATGAAAGGTCAGCGACGGGTCCACAGCATGAAATACAAGCTGGGCTATTGGCATACCGGCCAATATACCGTTTTCCTTCACATGAATAACAGCTCTGGACTGGCTGCCTGCGGGAATCGTTGACCAACTGGACACATCTCCCGCCCCAACGTCCTCATCAAGCCATGCGCGAATCTGCTCCCGCAGGGCGTGTTCTGTCCCACCAACGGCAAAAAGTCCCGCCTTCGCATCATACATCTTCGATCCGCTCCTCGGTCAAGCCATGCTCGCGATGCAGCACCATATGTTTGCGCCAAAACAGATCGTCACGTTCCGGAAAATCCTCGCGTGAGTGTGCGCCGCGGCTTTCTTCCCGTACCAGAGCAGCCTCAGCGGTCAGCATGGCACAGGTGAGCAAATTGGCAAATTCAAATTCTTCACGTTTAGTTAATACAGCCTGAAAAATCGGCAGCTGCCTGCGCAGCTCCTCCAGCCCTTTGTCCAGGCCTTTGCCGTCGCGCCGCAATCCTGCATACCGGACCATAATTTTCTGCAGCTTCAACCGCTTTTCCACTACGGCCTGCATCGATGTTCCGCTTCGCGGAATGGCAGGGGTTTCTATGGTCAGTCCCGGTTTCAACGGCTCCAGACTGTTAATCCGCTCCACAATACGCCGGCCGAATACAATGGCTTCCGACAAGGAGTTGCTGGCTAAACGATTTGCTCCATGTACACCGGTTGACGAGCATTCGCCGCAGGCGAACAGACGGCCGATATTAGTCTCCCCGTTCAGATCCGTCTTGACGCCCCCCATCATATAATGCGCCGCAGGAGCGACTGGGATCCAGTCGGTTGTCAAATCCAGCCCAAAACTCAAACAAAATTCATAAATATTAGGAAAGCGATGTTTCACCATATCCGGCGACTCATGGGTGACATCAATATAAACGAACGTCGATTTGGTTTCCTCCATCTCGGTGACGATCGCACGGGCAACAACGTCCCGGGGAGCAAGCTCAAGCTGCTCATGATATTTCTCCATAAACCGCTCGCCTCTAATATTGCGAAGGATACCGCCTTCTCCGCGTACTGCTTCCGAAATGAGGAATCGCGGTGCTCCCGGGTAGCAGAGTGATGTGGGATGGAATTGAACGAATTCCATATCTTGAATATTGGCTCCCGCCCGGTAAGCCATCGCAATCCCGTCGCCGGTCGCTACATCCGGATTTGTTGTGTACCGGTACAGCTGACCCGTCCCGCCTGAGCAGAGAATCGTTGCTTTACCGCGCACAAATACCCTTCCGCCCTCCGGTTTCTGAACAACCGCTCCAATGCATTGACCGTCATCAATAATCAGATCAATGACAAAATGATCGTCCCAAACCTCGATACGCGGGTTCTCAATCGCTTTCAGCGAGAGGGCGCGAACAATTTCAAAGCCAGTCGCATCCCCATTGGCATGCAGAATACGCCGCTGGCTGTGAGCGCCTTCTTTGGTAAGCGCAAATTCACCGTTCTCCTGATCGAACTTCGTGCCCATCCGTACCAGATCCTGAACGCCCTTCGTTCCTTCATGAACCAGTACATCAACTGCCGCATGGGAACAGAGTCCGGCACCTGCGATGAGCGTATCCTGCCTGTGATATTCCGGAGAATCATCCTCCGATATGACGGCAGCAATGCCGCCTTGGGCATATCGTGTGTTGCTGTCCAGAAGAGACTTCTTCGTTATCATCAGCACATCATTATCGCTGCTGGACTTAATAGCGGTAAAAAGGCCGGCAATGCCGGCCCCGATGACGATAACATCCTTGTCGATAACAGGAAGATCTGCGAGCGATACATCTACTAAATATCGTGGGATCATCGTAATAGATTTTCCTCTCTAAAGTTCATTCCTTATTTCACCAGCAGCATGCGCTCCAGTGATAGTCGTGCCTGATCGGCAATATGGTCGGGAACATATATTTGCGGCTGCATGGTTTCAAGGCTTTTTACAAGCTTCTTGAGGTTGTTCACTTTCATATTCGGGCAAACCAGATACTTGGAAGCAAAATGGAAGGTTTTGTCCGGGCTGTCCAAACGCAGTTGGTAACCGGTGCCATCCTCCGTGCCTACAATAAATTCTTTGTTGTCCGACTCTTTGCAGTATTTCAGGATCGCCGTCGTGCTTCCTACAAAATCGCCAAGTTGAACGACTTCCGGGCGGCATTCCGGATGAACGACAAATTGTGCATTCGGATACTTGGCTTTCATCTCTTCTACATCTTTGACGGTCAGCATATCGTGGGTGTTGCAGTAGCCTTCCCAAATGATCATTTTTTTGTCCGTGTGCTGCTGAACATAATGACCGAGGTTCTTGTCCGGCACCCAGATGATCTCATCCGAATCCACCGAGTTCACCACACGCACAGCGTTGGCCGAGGTACAGCAAATATCCGTTTCCGCTTTGATCTCAGCAGAGGAGTTAATATAAGTCACGACTTTCGCATTGGGATGCTGCGCCTTCAGTTTGCGCAAACCATCCACATTGACCATATCGGCCATTGGGCAACCGGCACGTTCATCAGGAATAATGACCGTCTTGTTTGGAGCCAAAATCTTGGCGCTTTCCCCCATAAAATGGACGCCGCAGAAAACAATAACATCTGCGTCGGTCTGAGCGGCCTTCTGTGCGAGCAGGAACGAGTCCCCGCGGAAGTCAGCCACCTCCTGTATTTCGTCACGCTGATAATAATGCGCCAATATAATAGCGTTGCGTTCTTTCTTAAGCTGCATTAAACGTTCCCGCAGCTCGCGGTTTTGTTCCGCTTTGCGCTCGAGAGCCAATGCTTCCATAGTCTTAAGTCTCCTCTTTTCACTGACTTTGTGAACAGATGCACAAACCCCTACATGACTTATAGATGTTCAATCTGCCGCACAATCATGACAAAGCGTTTTCGATTGTTTAACATTTAATTTACACAGTGTGCTTCCTGCTGTCAACCGACAAAAGGGACCGTTTTAAGCCATCTGCGAAGACAATGCGCTTCATTGAACACATAGGGGCTGCAAATCTTATCCACCCTTCTACAGAGGCTTGTTTTCAAGAAGAAACGGCTGCATCAACTTTGGTACGGCAAAGTAAACTTTTTACACAATATATTAAAAAAATCAATAATCATTCTTACCGGGGCAAAAAAGGCTGCCCGCGCAGTTGTCTGCTTGCGAACAGCCTTCGATGGCTTTGATCTGGTCTTTATTTGGTTCCGTTGTCGTTGCCGCTATCCGGATCGTCCGGAGGCGACAGATCTTCTGTTTCCTTGGATTGAATGCGAACCTTCACACCACCGATGTTATCAATGATTGGCTCCCCGTGAGGTTCTTCAGAGGTGCCTTCGGATGGAGTTCCTGTACCTGTTCCATCGATCGAGCCCGTCTCGATCAGACGCTTGATTTGATCAAGCTCCAGCGTTTCCACTTCCAGCAGAGTTGATGCAATGAGATGCATCTCTTTGCTTTTCTCCGTAAGCAGCGCTTTGGCACGATCGTAGCAGGATTGAATAAAGCTCTGCATTTCCTGGTCAATTTCATAGGCGATGGCATCGGAATAATTCTGTTCATGTCCGATATCACGACCCAGGAATACCTGACCCTGCGAGCTGCCGAACTGCATCGGTCCGAGCTTGTCGCTCATCCCGTATTCCATAATCATGGCACGAACAATGCTGGTCGCTTGTTTGAAGTCACTGTAAGCGCCTGTGCCGATTTCGCCAATGAACAGCTCTTCGGCAACACGTCCTCCAAGGAGTCCCGTCACTTTATCGAGCAGCTCCTTCTTGGTTGACAGCATGCGGTCGCCTTCCTTAGGAAGCATGATAACATAACCGCCTGCTTTACCGCGCGGGATGATGGTAACTTTATGCACCACATCCGCATGCTCCAGGAAGTAACCGGCAATGGTATGACCGGCTTCGTGATAAGCGACTATCCGTTTCTCGCGGTCACTGATGACGCGGCTGCGTTTCTCAGTTCCGACCAGCACGCGGTCAATCGCTTCGTCCACCTCAGTCATCGCAATATCCTTCTTGTTGCGTCTGGCCGCAAGAAGCGCCGCTTCATTGAGCAGGTTCTCCAAATCCGCGCCTGTAAAGCCTGTTGTCCGCTTCGCGATGATGTCAAGCTTCACATCCTTGGTCAGCGGTTTATTGCGTGAATGTACTTTGAGCACCGCTTCACGTCCCTTAACATCCGGACGGTCAACGGTAATTTGACGGTCAAACCGGCCTGGACGAAGAAGCGCCGGGTCAAGAATATCCGGACGGTTGGTAGCTGCCACGATAATGATGCCTTCATTGGCGCCGAATCCATCCATCTCAACGAGCAATTGGTTGAGCGTTTGCTCACGCTCGTCATGCCCGCCGCCAAGCCCCGCACCACGCTGACGCCCTACGGCGTCAATTTCATCGATGAAGATGATACAAGGCGCGTTTTTCTTCGCATTTTCAAACAGGTCACGCACACGCGACGCGCCGACACCGACGAACATTTCGACGAAATCGGAACCCGATATACTGAAGAACGGTACGCCGGCTTCCCCTGCAACGGCACGGGCCAGCAACGTTTTACCTGTACCCGGAGGTCCTACAAGGAGAACCCCTTTAGGAATACGCGCTCCGACCGCCGCGAATTTACGGGGATCCTTCAGGAATTCCACAACTTCCACAAGCTCCTGCTTCTCTTCGTCCGCGCCTGCCACGTCCTCGAACGTGACGCGCTTCTTCTCTTCGTTATATAAGCGCGCTTTGCTTTTGCCAAAGTTCATCACTTTGCCGCCGCCGCCCTGCGCTTGATTGATAAGGAAGAAGAACAAGATGAAAATAATCACGAATGGGATGATCGATGTTAAGAACGTCAGCCAGATGCTAGGGCCTTCGGTTGGTTTGACATCGATTTCGAATCCATTCTTGGCCTGTGCGTCATAAATTTCCTTGACTGCAAATTCCTCTACATTGGAGTGGGCATAAAATTGGTCCGACTCCGCGCCAGCTGGTTTTGTCTTATATTTACCTGTAACCAAATAGGAATAGCCGTCAAATTGAAGATCGACGCTGGCGACATTGTTATCGTTCAACGCTTGTCTCAATTGGTCGTATCGAATTTCGACGGTGGTATCGTTCTGGCTGCTGATAAATTGGAATATCCCGACAGTCACCAAAAAAATAATCAAATAAAATCCAGTGTTCCGGATGATCCGATTCATCCCCTACCTCCTCTCAAGACGTTCCAAATATTTTACCACAGCATGATTTCCGTCACAAACCAGAGTAGGTCGTGGGAGGGACATGATTGCTGGTGAATCGTACCACTTCGAGCCGCTTCCTGACAACAGGGTCAATCCACAAGCTTTACTTCTCATATATTTCCGGCTTGAGAATGCCGATAATCGGCAGATTACGGTATTTCTCCGCATAATCAAGCCCGTAGCCGACCACGAATGCATCCGGCAGGACAAAGCCTTTATAATCAGCCTCCAGTTCCACCTTGCGGCCGGTCGGCTTGTCAAAAAGCGCAACGAGTGTGACTGATTTGGCATTGCGCCTTTCCAGTACATCGATTAAATAGCTGAGTGTCAATCCGCTGTCAATGATATCTTCAACGATCACAATGTCGCGTCCCTGAACGGGTGAATCGAGATCCTTGATGATTTTGACAACGCCGGAGGTTTTGGTGGACTGTCCATAGCTGGAAACCGCCATAAAGTCGATTTCGAGCGGAATATCAATCGTTTTGACCAAATCAGACATAAAGATAAATGCACCTTTCAAAACGCAAATGACAAGTGGATTGCGTCCTTCGAACTCCCGGCTGATGATAGCTCCGAGCTCACTTACTTTCTGCTGAATCTGGTCGGCGTCATACAATACTTCTTGAATGTCATTCAGCAATGCCGG
This sequence comes from Paenibacillus sp. JT22N12, assembly GCF_056269365.1. Lineage (NCBI taxonomy): Bacteria > Bacillati > Bacillota > Bacilli > Caryophanales > Paenibacillaceae > Paenibacillus > Paenibacillus sp. JT22N12. Next base: position 19,718 of record NZ_JBWDNU010000020.1, read on the forward strand.
GACCTCCTACTTTTTCACCTATACTTATGAATGGATCAGTGCAACTTATTCAAGACCCTACCATTCGTCTCTAAAATTCACCCTGATGCGCAGGATCCGCTTGGTTTGCCCTGTAACCTGCGCAAACCGCGAACGTCTTACGCCCGGGATCCAGAGGATGCAATCTTCGGCATCGACAAGCAGCGGCAGCTTATTGCGCTGCGAAGGTGCGATTCGGTCGTCAACGAACATATCTTGTACTTTTTTGGTGCCGTTTAAACCAAGCACCTGCATTCGGTCTCCCGGGCGCCGGTTGCGGATTGTCAACGGCCAATGAATCAGGTCAGCATCGAACCATGATTCCTGCCGGTCAACGGGCTTATCTTCGCCTGGAGGAAGCATCATATCCAGCCTGAGCTGAGCATGCGCAAGAGGCATTTCCTGCAGCTCCATGCTTTCCGTGACCATATAAGAGTATTCGGCCTCTGCTTGTTTGCCGCCCGACGTCCAATCTGCCCGGATAAAATGCAAGCTCTCGTATTCGCGTACGAACTTCACGCCACTTCCCGCATCATAGCTCCAGGTCGTCGATGCACGGTCCGAGACCGCTTGTCGAATAGTCTCAACGCTGTCGAATGAGATGGTCGCAGTTTCCATTCCAACATGGTTTAATATTAGTTTAATCAATCTCCTTTGTAAAGCGACATGCAACTCTAGCAGCGCTTTGCGGGTCATTTGGCATCCTTCACGGCCTATCATGATGCAGCGTTTAAAAGCCGCTTGTGTCTCCCGTTCCATCCAGTCGTCTTCACTTGCCGCAAGTTCGGAAAGCCGAACGAGCGCATCCGATAACTGTGGATTAAATTGTGCCAAATAGGGCAGCGCATCGAGGCGGATGGCGTTGCGGACATAGGTCCTTTTCCCGTTGCTGCTGTCTTGGCTGTACGCGAGTCCCCATTGATTGCAATAGTGGAGGATGTCTGCCTTGTATGTACGCAAAAGAGGCCGAATAAGTTCCACGTTTTTTTCGGAACGCTTGATCGGGATGCCCGCAAGGCCGCCGGGGCTCGTCCCCCGGAGAATACGCATGAGCACGGTCTCCGCCTGATCATCGGCATGATGGGCCAGCGCGATACGGGATGCGCCATGCTTGCGGGCCACCTCATGGAGAAAGGCGTACCGACGCTTGCGTGAAGCCGCCTGTGAATTCATCTTTGTTTCTTCTATATAAGCCGGCATATCGATATAGACGGATTCACAGTGCAGGCCGAGCTCGGCGGCAAATTTTTTCACCGATTGCTCCTCCTGGTCGGATTCCCCGCCGCGGAACCCATGGTTCATATGCGCGGCAATCAAGGTCAAGCCTTCTGAAGGGGCAAGCCGGTGAAGCATGTGCAGCAGAGCTGTTGAGTCAGGTCCGCCAGACACGGCCACGATGATGGTCTCTCCAGGGAGCCATAGCTGCTCGCTTGAAGCAAGCTCTGACATCTCGGCGAGCAACTCGTTCATACCTACCACCTCCATAGCGTTTACAGCCGCGTTATCTTTCATTCCTTGTAAGTTAAAGACCGAGCTCTATTTACGATCCTGTCCGCAAAAGCCAATATATCGTTGTGGCGAGCACAGCCGCAGATGCAACGAACAATCCTTTGATCCAGCGGGAAACCGGAGGGGACGAGCGTCCGCCGGGCCGGTGCATCCACTGCTGCCAAGCAGCCGCGGCTTCGCGGGCGTTCTTGAATTCTCCGCCCATCGCCTTGCGCAGCCATCCGCAAAGCGGCTTGAGCACCGGATTCGCGTAAGCCAGCCGCAGCAGCTCTTCGGGAACGCGGTTCTGCGGCAGCATGGAAGCAGTGAGCTGGGCCAGCCGTTTGCTTTCGTACAATTGCAGACAAAGAACAGCGAACGAAAACAGATCATACCCCGCATCCGCGCTGCGCGTTCCCGCATTCCAATAACCGCGGTCGTAGATTTCGGTGAACTGCCTGACCCCTTTGCCGAAGGCGGTAACTCCGCCATAATCGACGAGCTCGACACGGCCGTAATCAGCCACGAGCACATTCTCCACCTTCAGATCGCCAAAGGCCCAGCCCGCTTCATGCAGCTGAGCCAGTTTACCGAGAAGGCTGTACAGTGTCACCGGAAACCATTCCGCTCCCTGCTTCGACAAATAGTCGGCCAATGTTACGCCGCGGACATAGCGCATCACATAAAACGGATATTCCTTGCCGTTAGCCGTGCGCAAGTCATCAACATCGACAAGATAGGACTCTGCCTTTGAGCTGCGCCTCTGCTCCGCGATGGACTGCAGCACATTAACCTCGGATTGCAGGTCCACTGCATCCGCGCCAATCTTGAGCGCATACCAGTTGCGCTGGCTCTCGACAAGAAAAACCTTGCCGTTGGCGCCTTCACCCAACAGCCGTTCCACGCGGTAGCTTCCCTGCTTCCATTTGCCCTTGATAATTGTTCCCCGGGACAAACTCCATTCAAACGACGTAGTCACTCATCATCCCGTCCGTTTCATCATTGTTCCTATTACCATAATCGGATTCTCGGTAAAAATCAATGACATGCAGCAAAGCGGGACCTGTAGGCGTCGTTCCGCGCATCTGCAGCCGGGGGAACAAAGACGCGGCTCCGCTGACATTGCCGGTCCAGTCCAGATCAAGCTTGCAATCCTCGCCATAGGCTGATCCCGGAAAATGAAATACCGCGATTTCGCTGCTTCCCTGACGGGCTTGAAGACTGAGCGAAAGATCGCGAATCGCATCCTCAACCGCCGCAAGCTTCGGCTTCATGCTCGCGCTTGCGTCAATAAGCAGAGCTACACGCAGCTTGCTGGTCTCGCTGAGCTCATCGATAACATGCACCACTTCGCCGCGTTTTTCCGGCGGCAGCGATTCAATCGAAGACGAGCCGAGAACCTGCTTCAGTTCACGTTGAACGGCATGCTGGATCGTCTGCACTACGGTCTTGCGCGTAAGCATCTGAACCGTTTGCGACAGCTGCCTGGTCTGTGCCAATCGGCTAAGACCTCCGCCTGCGCGGGCAATCTCCTCGATTTCAGAGGTCCCGAACTCACCCAGATCCCCTTCATCCACTACACCCACAACATTGACCGTGACCCCCTGCGCATATGCCTGTGCCGCTGCCACAACCGGACTTATGCCTACATTCGAGCATCCATCGGTAATTAATAGAATCTGCTTCATTTCTCACAAACCTCCACAAACTTCAGAATCTACTGATAGCAAACGTTTGAAGTATCTCTATCAGCGTTCCCAGTTTTAAGAGGCTTTAACCCTATGTAATCGTATGTCCTGCTTGGACATTAACCATTTTGCGCCACTTGCGAATCGATAGAAATCGCCATAGCAAAAAAGCCCGCCCTCCGGCAGGCTTCATCATACTATAGCATTCTCTAGCTCACCGTCCTTGGACGCTCGACCTTGGACAGACCCGGCCAGCGGAAGGTTGCCCACTCGGGCTGATGCTTGTCTATTCTGGCGACGACGACTGTCATGTCGTCCAAGATTTCGCCTTTATGATAACGCACGACTGTCTCCAGGAGCGAGTCGGCGATTTCCTGCGGATTGTCTGAGGCGATTTCCTGAATAACCCGCTTCATCCACAATTCTTTATTGACAGCATGGCCCGGAGCATCGTAGATGCCATCGGTCATCATAATGAGGGTATCGCCCGCCATCAGCTGCACCCGGATCAAATCGACATCGATTTCCTGCAAAATGCCCACGGGCAGATTGTTTGCGGATATCGGAATGACTTCACTGCCGCGCTTGATGAAGCTTGGCGTCGAGCCAATCTTCATGAAGGTCGTCTTCGCGGTATACATATCGATAAGGGCCACGTCCACAGTGGCGAAAATTTCCTCGGACGACCTAAGCAGCAGAACCGAATTAACCGACTTGATGGCCAGCTTCTCATCCATACCGGACTGCAGGAGCTGCTGCAGGATGGTCAGGGCGGTGCTGCTCTCCAGCTTCGCCCGCTCCCCGTTGCCCATCCCATCGCTGATGGCGACGGCGAATTTTCCGTTACCCAGCTCCACTGTGCTGAAGCTGTCCCCGGATAACAAATCTCCTCCTTTGGCGACGCCGGCTATACCGGTCTCCACCTCGAACGCTTTGGCCGTCCCGAACACAACCAGCGCCGGTTCGCCGCTCTTCTCGGGGTAACGCTCCGAGATCACGGCGATCGGCTCACCCAGAATATCTGAAAGCAGCGGGGCGATGATCTTGCGGCATTCATCATAGCCCCTGGCAAAGGTATGGTAAACTTCAATTTCGACATTCCCCTCCTCCAAATTAACGACATCAATGCCATGTATGGATAAACCGAGCCCTTCCAGCGCTTCTCGGATCTGTTCTTCCTGTAAATGCAGTTGTTGGCCTTCCCGCTTGATCTCATGCGCCAGATCTTCCATGATCTGCGACACACCGGATAGCTGCTCGGCGACGAGCTGTCTTGAGTCGCTGAGCTGCTTTCTCCACATTTGATCATGCTTGTACATTTCATATTGCTGCTGCATAACACTCAGTACCTGTGGCGAACGTATACAATGATTGCTCCATTCCTTAGGTATATCCTTGGGTCCGACCTTCCTCCCTTCTTCAACAGCCGTCATCATTCCCGTCATTACCCTGTACGTATCATAGAATCTCCCCTCCCAGCATAATTCCTTGCGGTGACAGGAAGCGCATGTTTTCTCCGCAGCCGCATTCATAAAGTGGCCGACAGTCTCCTCACGCTTCACACTCTCATCAACAAGGTTGACCTGTCCGAAGCTTCGCGACAGTTGCTTGAAAACTTCAGAGAACTGCGTGACGCGCTGAGCCGTCACATCGCGCACCCGCCTGGCATATTCATGCTGTGATTTGACATGCTCCTGTGTCCCCGGCACATATTTGGCAATGGTGCGCATAATGGAACGGGGCGTAACCAGAAACAATGCGGCAGCGATGACCGATTCCCAGGTGGAGGCCAGCACATCCTGCTGATTGCCTATATAAATAGAGAGAATACATGATCCGAGCAGCATGCCGAAGGCGACTGCCATTCTCCCGCCCTCCCGCAGCAGCCCCGCGAGCAGTCCCGCAAAAGCGAGCAAACTCATCTGCACGATGGCATTCAAGTCCGCGAGACTTAAAATCAATCCGGCTATCACGCCCACGGATGCGCCAAGCGGCGCCCCGCCTACCAGGGCAAAGAGAAGAAGCATGTAACGGGACATCATATGTTCAACAGACAGACCGTATACCGCCCAGCCGACGGCACCCGTCATCACGGAAGCAAGCAGTATCATCAGACATATAATTTCTTCGTTCTTCAGCGATGAGGTCTTCCTCGTCATCGTCAGAACAGGTATGGCCTGTACAAACACCAGCGTCAGAACGAAGGCCAGCGCAGCCTCTACACCCACCATCATCAGCTGATACCAGCCAAGCGTATCGACAATGACGACGCTGAACAGCCTTACAATAAGGGTGGAGATGAAGACAAGGAGCGGGGCGTAGGATAATTCCGCCCGTTCGTAAGCTTCAAGCCCTCTCATCAACAGATAGACAACAGCCAGCTCCATGGCAATCCACATCGGTTCAGGCGAAATGGCGAAGCAGCTGCCAAGAACAATGGAAAACCCTACTGAGAGATAAGAATCCCTTCTTAGAAAATAAACAACCGTGAAGTAAGCAACCGCAAAGGGGGTAAGCGACTCAAGAATAACAGCGCGACCGAGAAGAAAACCAACGACCATCAGAACAAATGCCCATTTCTTCGAGGAGATCATCGCTCCCAGCCTGCGCATAAAGGAACCATTCACTCCCTTTTGAATCGCCGTCTGTATAATGCTCGTCCGTTTAACATTAGGAAACAACACGACATTTTGCTTGTCTCTCATTTCAAGGACACCACCCATTCCCGATTTGTGTGTTCTCAGTATAGGAGCATGTCCATATAAAAGTTTGTCATAAAGCGTTGTCACTCTCAAAGTTTTTTCCGACAAAAATGCGTGAATTGGAAACGGCGCGCGCGCTGAGCGCGGTTGCACGGATTACGCGGCATTGGACGTGCAGCACGCGCCGCCGGCGACCCACCGTTCAACAAAAAACATTGTCTGACGGGAAGCCTCAATCGGTGAAACGCCGTCCGAACCTGTCGGGAATAGATGAGAAGAAGGGAAAAGTTTTTTTGAAAAAGAGGCATATTCTTCAAATTCGCGGATTTAAACCGGAAGAATCGGGGTAATCGGGTGATGAATCGGCATTGGCAGAACCGCCTTCATAGCTTGACGCAGTTTCTGGGATCGAAAATATCAGAAAAGATTACATATATGACAAACTTCTGGCGCAATATGCGTAAAAAGCGCTGCACCCCTCACAATCTCTGGAAAGCCAAAAAAGGCAGAACCTGTAAAGGTTCTGCCTGCAAAGAGTCATATACAATTAAACGCGCTTCGCTCCGCGTCCGCCGCGTTTGGATTCCGTATTCTTCTTGATCGAAGAAATGCGTTCCTCGCTATCCTTAAGAAAGCGCGATACTTTATCCTCGAAGGTTGGTTTGCCAAAGGAAGGTTTCCCGCCTGCTGCTTTATTGAAAGGACGTCCGCCGCCTCCTCCACCGCCTCCAGTACGATTGAAGCCGCCTCCGCCGCCGCCTCCGCCAGGACGACTAAAACCGCCTCCGCCGCCTGCGCTTCCGCCACCACCTGTACGGTTGAACCCTCCGCCAGGGCTGGCACTGCGTTCGCGTTGAGGTGGAACAGAACCCTCAGGACGGTCGATTGCCTGTTTTATCGAAAGTCCGATTTTCCCGTCTTTATCTACATTAATGACCTTAACTGTTACAACATCTTCCAGTTTAAGATGGTCTTTAACATCCTTGACGTAATTATCGGCAATCTCTGAGATGTGAACGAGCCCCGTGACACCTCCCGACAAATCGACGAATGCCCCGAAATGCGTAATACCTGTCACTTTGCCCTCTAACTTGGCGCCCACTTCAATTGCCATAGGTAAAAATGTTCCTCCCTAACCGTTATGTGAAGCTGCTAGCTTCTGATGGCCTTACAACCAACAATAAATGCTGCTACTAAGGTGATTATAACCGAACGAGAGGTGCAAGGCAACAGACGTGTACCCGATTTCAGGCCGAATCAATCCTCAATGACCTGTATCTGCTGCTCGCCTTTTTTTACCATACCCTGTTCTTTCGTAGCCAATTGACCAATGTATTCTTTATCATTCAGTTTGGCGACTTCTTGCTTGAGATCATTGATCTGAGTGTTCGCCGTATCGATCATCTGCTTTGTCTCGGCGAGCTTGAGCTCGGACTGACCTTGCCGCTCCAACTGGGATATAAACGTATAGGATGCCCAGCCCAAGAATAAAGCAATGACGATAAACCATAGTTTCAGCCGACGTTTCGTTCCTGTGTATGAAGGTGTAGGAGTACTCCCGGTAGCCGTCATCATCAATTCGTTGACCTCCACTCATAACATTATCTATTCATCACTGTCCTTCTTCTTCCAGTTTGTCAATCGCTGCCAAACCCCTGCCGCCTTGCCGGCCGCGGACTTCCAGCGTTCAGCAACCCGCCACCTGGCCATAAGCGGAACCCACCAGCCAACCACCCATCGCGAGACCGGTTTGGTGATCGGGCTCATCATCCAGCGAACCAGAATCCAGAGTGGACGGGTTAATTGTATCACAATTTTCAAGAGGAACAAAGCAAGCGCAATCAAAAAGGAAATAATCAGCTTGCATAGCCGGTAGAGCAGCTGTAAAGGACGTACGACAATATATATAAACATCTTGACTATGATTTGAATCAGAGTACGGACGGCGCGGATAAAAAAATGTACGAGCTTCACCACTATTTTGCTGAAAAGCCAGTAATAGCTGGCGATTCCGAGCAGGAGCCCGAGAAAGACGTATGCCCGCACCTCGCCCTCATTGCTTGCCGAGAGGACCTGGAAAACAACAATCGTCGCGGCAATCCAATATAGCAAATCAAGCACCGGAACCCATAATCGTCCGATCCGCAGCTCGTCCGACACAACACGGTACCCGTCAAAAACTATGCCCATTCCAATCCCGGACAGCAGCATCGTCGCCATCGTCCACCACTGTACGCTGAGACTCACTTAAATATCTTCCCGAACAAGCTTTTGGATTTGGCTGCGGTATTCCCGTCCAGATAAGTCAGCGAATGGACGAGCCCCTCAATGGCAACAAGACCCTGCTCCAGGCTCAGATGCTTCATATGTAGGTTCTGCCCGCGAATGGCCAGGAAGCCAAGCTCCGTTTCCAGTAGAAACTCTTCAACATCGAAGCTTTCCACATTCATGACACCCGTAATTTCGAGTATTTTACGATTAAGCATTTTGATTTCCTGACGTTTTTGCCCTTTTCCTTGATCAATCATCGCCTCGTCCCCTCCTTTAAGACTAGCCTATGGGGGTGGGACAGGTTTTAGAACAATTCATCCTTCTACCGTTCTGCCGGAAAAGGAAAAGCTGCATGCCGGTACGGCAGCCGCAGCAGATAAAGGCGTATTCGCTTGCTTCTAAAAAAAAGACGGCCCCACCGAATACCCCGGTGAAGGCCGTCATTTCCTTTATTGCCATTCCATTTTGTTCTCGGCTTGGCGCGATTCTTCCTTCAACAAAGTGTATAAGCCGCTCGCCTCGTCCTTCCTGGTCGTCTCCGCAAGCCGCTCAATGCGCACGGTGACAACTTTCTGGCCGAATTGAATCATGAGCTCGTCGCCGGCTTTGACGGTGCTGCTCGCTTTGGCTTCCCGGCCGTTGATCCAGACGCGTCCTTGATCGGATACATCCTTGGCGACAGTGCGCCGCTTGATCAGCCGGGAGACTTTGAGAAACTTGTCAAGACGCATGAACTACTTGATAGCTTCTTTTAATTTATTGCCGGCTTTGAATGCAGGAACTTTGGATTCCGCGATAGTGATCGGATTGCCCGTTTGCGGGTTGCGGCCCGTACGGCCTGAGCGCTTGCGGGTTTCGAATGTGCCGAAACCGATCAATTGCACTTTCTCGCCGCCTGCCAGCGCATCGGTTACTTCTCCCATAAAACCATTGAGAACCGACTCGACATCACGCTTGGTAAGCCCGCTTTTAGCTGCAATGCTGTTGATAAGATCTGTTTTGTTCATGAACATAGCCTCCTAAATTTTTAATTATCATAGCAGATAGTCACTATACTTCCACTTTGAGTTTACTTGCCCGCTTGTACCTATTCTGCTTGATTCTAAATAAATCCTGCCCATTTGTAAATTTTTTTTGCAATTTCTGGCGACTGGAGACGAATTTCCGATGAACCTTTAGCCGGGTTGGAAGAACGGCCCTCTCATCTTCAGCAGTCTATCAGCTTCAACCCTTCCCTAGGATAAGCTGGCATCCTTATTCTGTCCCCGGGCTTATCGTAAGGAAGAGCATCCGGCGTCAATCGCGCTTTCAGGGGAGCAGCTTGGCTTCCTCCCAATACCGGTCCATCTCTATTAAATCAGTTTGGTCAAAGGTTCGTCCACTTATACGAAGCTGCTCTTCAATATATGAAAATCGTTTCTTGAACTTCCGGTTCGTCCGGGCAAGCGCTTCTTCGGGATCAGCATGGATGAACCGGGAAGCATTCACCACGGCAAACAACAGATCGCCCAGCTCATCGGCCTGCTCTTCCGGATTCCCGGCTGCTATGGCCTCCCGCAGCTCACCCAGTTCCTCTTCGATCTTGCCGAGCACCGGCTGAATATCATCCCAGTCAAAGCCGACCTTGGCCGCTTTCTTCTGAAGCTTATAAGCCTTCATAAGCCCGGGCAAATCCGGCGGAATCCCGTCCAGCTGCGACAGTTCCCCGGGATTTATGCCTTTGCGCCGTTTCTCCTCCGCTTTCATCTGCTCCCAATTCTGCAGGGCTTCCCCGGAATCATTGGCAACCTGGTCGCCAAAAACATGCGGATGGCGAAACAGCAGCTTCTCATTGAGGGACTCGATGACATCGTAGACGGAGAAGGAGCCAACCTCCTCTTCCATCTGGCTGTGCAGCATAACCTGAAGGATCACATCGCCGAATTCCTCGCGCATTCCGTCCGGATCGTCCGCATCCAGCGCTTCGATCGCTTCGTAGGTTTCCTCGATGAAGTTTTTGCGGATGGAGGTATGCGTCTGCTCCCGGTCCCAAGGGCAGCCTTCAGGGCTGCGGAGGATCCCCACAATCTCGTGCAGCCTTTCAAAGGATCGGTTGCGCAGCTTGTCATCGGTGGAGCGCGGCACATAGACAAGTGACAAATTCCCAAATCCCGGAGTCCGGTCCAGCTCATAGAGCGGGATCGTCAATATCTGTTCTTCTCCCGCGATTCCGAGCGCGTGGCCGACAATGACCGGATAGTCGTCGGGCAACTGCTCCATCAAGCTTAATTTCACATCCGAAGCCGTAAATTCATCATAGACCTGACCGATCAGGGTGTGCAGCTCCGGCCGCAGCTGTGACGGCTTTAGTTCCGCTGCATCCAGCAGCACGAAGCCTTCGATGGGATCGAAGCCAAGCCGGGTGAAGGCCTGATCGAGGAAGCTCTCTCCGCCCAGAATAACCAGCTCGATCCCCTCCTGTGGACAGCGTTCGCGCAGCAGCTGCACGGTACGTTCCGCTACCATCGGGTGCCCGGGAACGGCGTAAATCAGCTCAGACGCGGCTGGCAGCGATTTGGCCTGCCCGATCAGCGCCTCCGTAATAGCGGCATAGACATCAGGGAAGGAATCAAGCTGTTCATACAGGCTGTCAAACGACGTATAGGTTAAATCATTGTCGCCGAAGATCTTCATCATCGGATGCTTCTCCGTCCGTACAAAGCGGCGCTCCGCCTTCTGAAGCCTGCGCCAGACGCCGAGCGTCAGCTGGTCGGCATCGCCAGACCCCAGCCCTACAACGGTAATGGTTGGTTGCATGAATGAACCCTCCTTTGCTTAATAAGTGGTAGGCAGGTAGGTCTTTTCTTGTAAGGCTGCCAAGCGTGCATGAGCTGCTCTTGGAGAGCTAATGGCGTACGTGCCTTGGGGGCTGTACGTGAGTGATGTGATCAAGGCTGAGTTCATGTACGGCAAGCTAGGTGTTATGTGCCTCGCGGGCTATACGCGAGTAAGGCTGACCAATGCCGATATCAGATATGGCAAGCCGGGTGGGCTGTACCCGAGTGAGGCTGATCAAGGCCGAGTTCATGTACGGCAAGCCGGGTGGTACGTGCCTGGCTGGCTATATATGAGGCATTCTGCCTCTTGTTACTCGGCTGGAGGAAGCAGCCGCCAGCGGATCAGGCGGGCGGCCAGACTTGGGCCGCCCGGCAGTGCGCGCAGCTCGGCCGCGGTTACGCCGCCGAAGCGGAGCGCGGCGGCGGCGAACAGCGCGCCGCCGATGGCTGTGCCGCCGAGCGCCAGCACGGCGGCGGCCGCTCTGGGCGGCAGCGCCAGCCCGAGCAGCGGCGCTCCGCAGCGCTCGGCCAGGACCAGCGCCGCGGCCATGACCGCGAGCGCAAGCAGGGTGCCCGCGGCACGGCGAGCGGGCACTCCCGCGCCCGTGGCGCGGCGGACGGCGCCCGCGCTCAGCAGGGCGGCCGCCATGAGCGCGGCGATACCCGCGCAGGCCGCGCCGGCGATGCCAAGCGCCGGCACGAGCAGAGCATTGAGCGCCGCCTTGAGCACGGCGGCCGCCAGCATGAACAGCGCAGGGGCGCGGGCGCTCCCCAGCCCCTGCAGCGCGGCTGCCGCGATCGCGGCGACCGTGCCCGCGAGCGCTGTGCAGCCCACAAGGGCAAAGGTACGCGTGCCGGCGGCGTCCGCGTACAGCATGACATTGATGGGCTCAGCCAGCAGCACGAGCCCGACCGCTGCCGCGCCGCCCACCGCCCACGCGGCGCGCATCACCAGGGCCGACTGCCGTTTCACGCCGGCCAGGTCGCCCTGAAGCCGCGCAGTCGCAAGCGCCGGAACAAGCGCGGCGCCCATCGTGCCTGCCACCATCACAACCAGCTGCACAAGCGGCTGCCCGCGGCTGTACAGGCCGAACTGCGCCATAGCCGCCGCCGGGTCTGCGCCCGCAGCGCCCAATAGGCGCGGCACCGTGAACGCATCGACTACGCTGAGCGCGGGAACAGCCAGTGCGCCGAGTGTAACAGGTACGGCAAGTCCGGCGAGTCTGCGCATCAGCGGCATTATTACACCGCTATCAGGAGGCTTCATTGCCTGCCCGGAAGGTGCCATTCCACCGTCACCAGGACTCCTAATCGCGGCTTCAGGACGGTTAATTGCCCGATTACGCAGCCAATACCCGGCAATGACCATAAGGCCTGCGGCGCCGCCGAAAGCGGAGCCTGCCGTGGCTCCGGCTGCCAATGATCCGTCGTTCCAACCCAAGTGCCATCCGATGGCCAGCAGCGCAAGCATGGCACCCACACGGATGGTCTGTTCGGACAGCTGGGAAACAGCCGAGGGCAGCATGCTCCCAAGTCCTTGATAATACCCGCGAAGCGCAGCCGTAACAGGCCCAACCCACAGCGCCAGCGAAACGGCGCGAACAGCGGATACGGTATCCGGATCGCCGATCCATCCCGCAATGTGACGGGCCCCCACCCACATGAGCGCAAAACCGGCAGCTCCGCTGAGGCTGAGCAGCATCACGCTCGCCCTCAGCACAAGCCGCGCGCCGTCCCGGTCTCCGCCGGCCATCCGCTCCGCAACAAGCAGTGATACGGCAACGGGGAAGCCCGCCGTAACCATGACAAGCAGCAGCTGATACAACGGATATACCGCATTGTAAATGCCGAATACCCGATCACCCGCGATATTTTGCAGCGGAATCTTCTGCAGGGTTCCGAGCGCCTTGCTGATCAGCATCGCGGTTCCCATCAATGCCGCTCCCCCGAGCATCTGCGGCCCGCGGGAGCGGCGGACGTCCATTTCAGGCGTGGGATCGTCCCCCTGCCCGCCGCTGTATGTATCCCCGTCAGGGGTCAAAACCTTATCCTTATCCATCAATCCGGACCTGCCGCTGCCGGCAAGCCCGGAAGCACTGGCCTTATGTCGTTTCACTTGTTCCAAGCCCGGCACCTGCCTGTCTGTACTCCTCCCCTCATTATACCCGAAAGCATCCCAATGTGAATGGCGCTCCTTATCGGCTTCTTAACCTCCACATGAGCAGAGGCTGATTCCGGCGGCACACAACCCCAAAACAAAAAACAAGCTGCTGCCAGTGTTTTAACGTCACTGTGCAGGCAGCTTGCCCTTTATTGCTCCATTTGTTTGGCCAGAAATCCGGCGGCTGTTTCGGCCATTTTGGTTTCCATCTGCGCCATCTTGACGTTTTCATCCTTGCTGAGCAGCACAACCGTACCAATGGGGTCTCCGCCCGCTACAATCGGCGCCGCTACAAACGAGCTGAAAGCTTCACCGAGATCCTTGACTACTTCATACGAGCCGCTGCCGGTCTCAACAACCGTTTTGCGGTTCTCCATGCAGGACTCCAGAATGGATCCGATTTGCTTCTCCATATATTCCTTCTTCGATGTCCCCGCTACGGCTATAATATTGTCACGATCCGTAATCAGCGTAATGTGGCTCGTGCTTTCCGAGAGGGATTCGGCGTATTCCTTGGCGAATTCACCAAGCTCCCCGATCGGGGAGTATTTCTTCAAAATCACTTCCCCATCGCGGTCAACGAATATTTCAAGCGGATCGCCCTCGCGTATACGCAGCGTACGGCGGATTTCCTTAGGAATGACGACCCGGCCCAAATCGTCAATTCGACGAACAATTCCAGTTGCTTTCATGTTCTGGTTGCCCCACTTTCATTGAAGGTTTTGAATTCGACTGGATACCTGATGCTTGTCTATTGCACAAGAGGAGAGAACTTGTAATAAAGGTGCTTTTCGAATCTGACCATAGTATTCATCCGCTCCCATATTCTTATGCACGTGGTAAACGATCACAGTCTTTAAAATATCCGCAGGCCGGGGAACCCCTCAATAAAATGCTGGCCCAGCATCAAACGACGGCCCGAAATCGAGCCGCCGCCGCACACATTACATAGCATTTTGCTGCTTCCGCAGGTGATGAGATCAATGCTTGAGAAGCTGGGCAATCTCCCGCTTCAGAGCCAGAAATTCGGGATGCTCGCGCACTTCCGGCGATCGCCGGACAGGAAGCTTCACCTCATAGGTCTTCAATATCCGCCCGGGTCCGGCACCCATAACCACAATACGCTGGGACAAGAATATCGCTTCATCGATGTCATGAGTAATGAACAAAACCGTTGTTTTTTCCCTCTCCCATACCTCAAGCAGCATTTCCTGCATTTCCAGCTTCGTTTGGGCATCAAGCGCGCCGAACGGCTCATCCATCAACAGCACCTTCGGCCGGTTGGCCAAAGCTCTGGCGATTGCGACCCGCTGCTTCATCCCGCCGGAGAGCTGCTTGGGATAGGCTTTACGGAATTCCTCCAGCCGGGTCACCTTCAACCAATAGCTGCTGATTGCACGGCGGTCCATAGTTGCCACTCCCTTAAGCTTCGGACCGTATTCAATGTTCTCCTGCACGGTCAGCCATGGGAACAGGGTGTAGCCCTGGAACACCATGCCCCTGTCGGCTCCCGGACCAATCACTTCGCCGCCATCGACGGTGACTGTGCCCTCCGTCAGCTCATCGAGGCCTGCGACAATGCGCAGCAGGGTTGATTTTCCGCAGCCCGAGGGGCCAAGTATTGTCACGAATTCATTGCTTCCAACCGTCAAATCTATTCCCTTAAGCGCCTCGAACCGGCCTGTTTTTGTTTCATACACCTTCTGCAGCCCGCTTATGACAATTTCACCGATGGCCGGCACAACCGCTGGACCGCGACCAGCTGACCCGCTGCCGCCCGCTTCCTCAAGGCTGCCTTCCTTCTGCTTCCGAATCGCCGCTTCCACACTCCCACTCCTCTCCTGCTTCCAAGCTTTCCTTTAAGGATGTAGCAAAATCTTCCGTTTATGCCCATGGATATAATCTGCGGTTTAGGAAAGCAAAAATCCGGTCGCTGATCAGACCAAGCAGCCCAATAACGATAATCCCCACAAAAATCTGATCCGTATTCAGGAACCGCTGCGCCTTCATGATGGCAAAACCGAGACCGCTGTTCACCGCCACCAGCTCCGCGACGACCAGATAGGTCCACGCCCAGCCCAGAACCAGACGGAGCGTGTTCATCAGCTGCGGCTGTATAGCCGGGATCAATACGGTTTCGATCGCTTTCCAGCGCCCCGCCCCTAAAGTGAAGGAGGCCTGCAGCAGATCATGGGAGACGCGGCGCGTGTTGTCCGCCACCATAAGCACAAGCTGGAAGAAGCAGCCGATAAAAATCAGCAGGATCTTGGCCCATTCGCCGATACCCGCCCAAACCATAATTAGCGGAATGAAAGCGACTGCCGGCATATAACGGATAAATTCCATTGGAGGCTCGACGAACGCTTCCCCCAATTTGAAGGTTCCCGCGAAGATACCGATCGGGATCCCGATGATACAGGCGAGCACGAAGCCCGAGGTAACCCGGAACAAGCTTATGCCAATATGATGCCAGTAAGTGGCGGTCCCCAGCTGATGAATCAGCTCCAGCAGCACCTCATGCGGCTTGGGCAGAAAGACCGGGTTCACCGCTTCGGTATAACTGAGCAGGGACCAGACGAGCAGCAGCAGCGCGAATGAAGCTCCTGCTGTAAACGCGAACAGCCTGCCGCCGATATCTTTGAAGATTTGCAATCTATGGGGTCTGAGTCGTTTTTTTGTCTTCATTGACTGCTCACCTCTTCACAGTTGCTTCAATAAATTGGGAATCCAGAATAGCGTCGAAATCGTCTATGTCGTCCACCATGTCCAGGTTCTTGAGGAAATCAGCTGTTTTCTCCGCCGTGTAGCGCAGCGATGTATAGTCATCACGCTTGCCGAATGCATTAATATTGTCTTCTACGGTAAACAGCTTGATGCTGTCGAGCCCCAGCTTGAAGTCTTCCGGTGATGTTTCAGCATGCTTCGCCATCAGCTCAATCGCTTCATCCTGATGATCCTGGAAGTAGTCAAGCGCATCGAACCAGGCGTCAACCACCTTCTGAATATCCGCCGGCCGGTCCTTGATCACGGAATCGCGGAAAACCAGCAAATCCGGAATCAGCCCCGGCGTATCCTTGGAGGAGAATAGAACCTTGCCCTTGCCTTCCTTGACTGCAGTCGTCTGGAACGGCTCCCACAGCACGGAGGCGTCTGTTTTTCCGGAAATAAAAGCTGGCCCCGCATCGTTGACCGTCATGTTGACGTAATTGACGTCGCTTTCCTTCAGCCCGTTCTTGTCTAATGCCGTCAGCAGCAGCAGATGGTCAACCGTACCCAGCTCGGTGGCTATTGTTTTGCCTTTCAAATCCGCAATGGAGCTAAATTCCGGCTTGCTCACGATGGCATCGCCGCCGAAGGAGTTATCATTGACAAGCACGGCTTTCAGTCCAATGCCTTTGGACACGGGAGCAAGTGTATCGCTCAGCGTCTGGCTGTTGGCGTCCACCTTGCCCGTTGCCAATGCCTGCAGAGAGTCGCTGTAAACAGGGAACCATTCCAGCTTGACATTCACGTCATGCTTTTCGAAAAAGCCTTTCTCCTCCACCAAATACCAGAAGAACCAGCCCGGCCAAGGACTGAGCGCAATCGTGATCGGCTTATCCGAGCCTCCGCCCGAGGAGGATTCCTCCTTGGGTCCTCCGCATCCGGCAAGCGCGGCAATAATCGCCGCCAACATCAGAATCGTAACCGTACGTTTGATTTTGTTCATCCAACTCCAGCTCCCTCTATTTTTATATACAACAAGTGCAAATAAACGATTGTAACGATTGAAATCTTGAACCTTTTGCATGAGGCTGAAGAAAAAACGGAGCTTGCCGTCTTATCGCAGCAAAATTTAGTGTAAAAAAAAGAAAAAGCCTTGGGATTATCTCCCAGGCTTTTGTCCTTCCGTGTTATATGGCACCATTACTCCCATCAATAGAGCAACCCCTGCCATACGCCGCCTCTTGGACCAGGCTGATTTCTTCCTCGGTTATAGCGAGAGAGATCACGGAACCCTAGACAGCTTTGTGTCCCCACCTGCCGTGGCTGGGAACCTTTATGAATTTGTCAAATTATCTAACATCTAATAGTATTCTATAAGGTCCGACACTCTCTTGTCAATGTCGATGTTAGGTTTTATTACATTTAATTATACAGTTAAATAATGGCGAATGACCTCGTCATCAAGCGATTCCAGACCGCCTTCCCAGGCGACGGACCCCTTCTCCAAAATATAAAAATAATCGCCCACACTCTTCACAAACTCCAGACTTTGCTCAGCCAGCAGTATGGCCGTCCTGCCGTCCGCTTTAATCGACCGGATCACATCGCGGATATCATCGACGATCGACGGTTGGATGCCTTCGCAGGGCTCATCCAGGAGCAGCATATCCGGCTCCGATGCCAACGCTCTGGCGAAAGCCAGCTGCTGCTGCTGCCCGCCGCTTAAATCTCCGCCCCTGCGGCTGTACATAGTGGGAAGCACAGGGAATTTGGCGATAGCCGATGCGGGAATCTCCCGTTTTTTCTCCCGTGAAGCCTCCAAGCCAAGCAGCACATTCTCAAAAACCGACAGCTGCGCAAAGATCTCGCGCCCTTGCGGCACATAACCAATCCCCTGCTTCGCCCGGTCTCCCGGGGAACGTCTGGTCATATCCATCTCCTTGTAGGAGACTTTGCCCTTACGCGCCTTGAGCACCCCCATGATGCTCTTCATCAGCGTGGTCTTGCCAACCCCATTGCGCCCCAGCAGGCAAACCACCTGCCCCGGCTTCACCTTCAGCGTCACATCGCGCAGGATCACACTCTCGCCATATCCTGCTTCAAGCTGTTGAACGGCTAGCATCGGCATCCCGCCTTTTCCCCAAATACACTTCCGCCACCCGGTCATCCCGCTGCACGTCCTCCATGGAGCCTTCCTTTAGCAGCTTTCCTTCATGCATCACAGTCACTTTGCTTGCGAAATTACGGACAAACTCCATATCATGCTCCACGACAACAATCGACTGCGTCCTGCTGATCTGCTTCAGCAGCTCGCCGGTCTTCTCCGTTTCATTATCCGTCATACCCGCTACCGGTTCATCAAGCAGCAATATTTCCGGCTCCTGCAGCAGCATCATGCCGATCTCCAGCCACTGCTTCTCTCCGTGAGAGAGGCCTCCGGCCCGCCAGTCTGCCTTGGTTTCCAGACCGATCATCTCAAGCTGCGCTTCAATCCGGTCATGATCCTCCATTCGCATCCTGGCCCGCATGGCAGCAAATACCCCACGCTTTTGCTTCATGGCGATTTCCAGATTCTCATAGACGGTAAGCGTCGGGAAAATCGAAGGGGTTTGAAACTTGCGCCCAATGCCAAGCTCCGCAATCTGATGTTCTTTTTTTCTCGTAATATCGATGGTTTTGCTGAACACCACTTTTCCTGCCGTCGGCTTCACTTTCCCGCAGATCACATCCAGCATTGTCGTTTTTCCCGCTCCATTAGGCCCGATCAGAAATCGGAGCTCACCGCGCTCCAGACTCAGGTTCATGCCCTGGATTGCTTTGAAACCGTCAAAATCCACGGTCACCTCATCACACTGCAGGATGACGGACTCCATCTGCCCCTTCATGCTTCGTCCTCCTTCTTATCAACCGTTTGAATTGGCCAAACAGACCTGCTGCTCCCTTCGGCAGGAAGACCACAACGACAACGAACAGAGCACCCATAAAGAACAGCCAGATTGTCGGATATGATTCACTGAATGCGCTCTTGGCTGAATTGAGCAAAATCGCGCCCAGCGCCGCTCCATAGAGCGTGCCGCGGCCGCCTATCGCCACCCACAGCACCATCTCAATCGATGGCACAATACCCATCATCGACGGCGAAATAATGCCGACATGGAGAACGAACAGCATGCCGGCAAGCCCGGCAAGGCCCGCCGAGATGCTGAAGGCCACCATCTGGTAAAGCGCCGGGTTATAGCCGATAAACCGAACCCGGTTCTCCCCGTCCCGGATTGCCCGAAGCACCTTCCCGAAGCGGCTCTTCACCAGGAAACGGCATAGCGCGTACGCCGCGATAAGCGCCACAACGGTCACGAAGTACAGCGTCCGCTTCGTGTCCGGCGATGCCAGCGAACTGCCGAAAAGCTGGCTGTATCCGGTCACCCCGTTGGTTCCGCCCGTAAAAGCCTGCTGGCCGATGAACAGTGTAGTCGTAATGATAACAAGCGCCTGCGTCAGAATCGTAAAATAAACACCGCGAATCCGGTTGCGGAAGGTAAAATAGCCAAGTATAAGCGCGATCAGCGCAGGCAGTAGAATCCCCGCCGCCACGGCGAACCCGAAATTCCCGAAGGGCTTCCAAAACCACGGCAGCGCGGTCAAGCCGCTCCAATCCATAAAGTCCGGCAGCCTGCCGCCGCCGGCATCGAGCTTAAGATACATCGCCATGGCATATCCGCCCAGACCGAAGAACACGCCATGCCCCAGACTCAGAATTCCGGTATACCCCCAAATTAAATCCAGCCCGAGCGCAACTATGGCATAAGCCAGAAATTTGGCAAGAAGGTTAAGCCGGAAGTCGCTGAGCACAAGCGGCGCGCAGAAGAGCGCGGTTGCGCAAGCCGCATAACCCGCCAGCAGCCACCACTGCCTGGATGTCATCATTCGCCTTTGCATGCCAATCCCACCCTTTAACGTTAATCCAGCGAACGCGTCCGCATGGCGACGAGCCCCATCGGTTTCCACTGCAGAAAAGCAACGATACACAAGAAAACAAGTACTTTGCCCAGCGAAGCTGTCGTCCAGTACTCAAACAATGTATTGGACATGCCGATCCCGAATGCGCCAAATACAGTGCCCACGAGCTTGCCCACGCCGCCTAGCACAACCACCATGAATGCGTCAACGATATAGTAGGTGCCGATGGAAGGACCGATCGGACCAATCAAGGTCAGCGCACAGCCGGCAATTCCCGCAATCCCCGATCCGATGGCGAACGTCGTGGCATCCACGCGGCGCGTGGAGATGCCCACACATGCCGCCATCTCCCGATTTTGCATAACGGCCCTCATTCTGCGTCCCGAGTGGCTGCGGTAAATGTATAGATACATAGCGAACAAGCAAACCAGCACAAGCGCAATAATAAACAGCCGTTTGTACGGCAGTACAACATCTCCCATAACCGTCATCCCGCCATTGAGCCAGGAAGGGCTGGTTACCCCGACGTTCGGAGCTCCGAATATGGTGCGTGCCAGCTGCTGCAGCATCAGACCGACGCCCCAGGTCGCAAGCAGACTGTCGAGCGGCCTTCCGTACAGAAACCGGATCAACGTCATCTCCAGCACAAGACCGAACACGAAAGCCACGGCGAAGCCGACCGGAATGGCCAGCACAAAATACCAGCCGAACGCCGATGCGGGAAAATAAGAGGTGAACATATTCTGGACGACATAGGCGGTGTAAGCCCCGATCATAATCAGTTCCCCATGCGCCATATTGATGACTTTCATAAGTCCGAATGTAATGGAAAGCCCAAGCGCGATCATCAGCAGAATCGAGCTGATACTGATTCCGTTAAACAGCTGAAGCACAATAACATCCATTATTTCACCCCTCATGCGTCAGACTTCTTGCAGTCGGCAAAGGAAGTATCCAAAGAAGCGCTGACGCTCGGCGAATACTTCCTTTGCCGCGTTTCATACGAGGTTGTTATGACGTTTTTCGTTAATTTAACTTCCGGAGCTCAAGCTGCTCGCCCACTCATAGCCCTTGAGATAAGGGTCCGGCTTCACCGGTTCGCCGGAATTCCATACTTCCTTGAATTGCCCGTCGGACTGCACTTCACCGATTCGAACGGTTTTGTATATATGCTGATTCTCGCCGTCGATTGTGATTTTACCCTCTGGCGCATCCCATTCCAGACCTTTGGCCGCTTCCTTGACCTTGGCCACATCTGTGGATCCCGCTTTCTCTACAGCAGCAGCCCACAGATAAACCGCATCATAACCCGCTTCAATCGGATCTGCCGTTACACGGTCATCGCCATATTTCTTTTTGTAGTTTTCAACGAACGTTTTATTGGCGGGCGTATCTGTCGTCTGATAGTAGTTCCATGCTGCGAGATGCCCTTCCAGCACATCCACGCCGATGCCGCGGATTTCCTCTTCCGCCACCGAAACCGAGAGTGTCGTCATATCCTGCGCGGTAATTCCCGCATCCTTAAGCTGCTTGAAGAAGGCTACGTTGCTGTCTCCGTTGAGCGTATTGAACACGACCTCCGGCTTCGCCTCCTTGATTTTGCTGATAATCGTTGCGTAATCCGTATGACCCAGCGGTGTATATTCCTCGCCTACCAGCTCGCCGCCTTCGGCTTTCAGCTGTTCTTTAATGATTTTGTTGGCGGTACGCGGAAATACATAATCGGAGCCCAGAAGATAAAATTTCTTGCCGCGGTTCTCCAGCAGCCAGCTTACCGCCGGTACAATCTGCTGATTGGTTGTTGCTCCGGTATAAAAAATATTCGGGGAGGATTCCAAACCCTCGTATTGTACGGGATACCATAAAAGCCCGTTTAATTCTTCAAATACAGGCAGCATCGCTTTCCGGCTTGCGGATGTCCATCCGCCGAACACGGTTGCGACTTTATCCTCGGATATCAGCTTACGCGCTTTCTCTGCGAATGTAGGCCAATCGGAAGCACCGTCTTCAACGACAGGCACAAGCTTCTTCCCTAACACGCCCCCTTTGGCGTTGATCTCGTCAATGGCCATCATCTCCGAATCTTTAACCGATACTTCACTGATGGCCATAGTGCCGCTGAGCGAATGAAGGATGCCGACTTTTATTTCTCCGCTGTCACCTCCGCTGTTTCCTGCAGCATTACTTGTATTGGCTTCCCCGTTGGCAGTTGTTTCTGTGCTTCCTCCATTGTTCCCGCAGCCCGCTAATACCAGGCAGAGCGCAACCAGCATAAAAATTGTGCTTTTCCATGCTTTTCCCCTCATTTTCCCACTCCCCTAACCATTTTCTCCTATAATCCGAACGATCCGCTCTCTAAACGTTGTATCGTTCGTGAATTCATTATAGATTCATGTCAGCTTTCATGTCAATATAGTTTCCATAAAAGTTTTAATCACACATAATTGGTTCCTTTTTCCTGCATTATATGATAAAAAAGTCACTTTAATGTTATGTTAATGTTATGTAAAGGAAGATGATTTTGTCGATTCCCTTCTTATACCTAACATGAAATAGATCCGGTCAACGAAAAAAGCGTCAGGTCTCTTCCCCTTTACGAGGTGAGATCCTGACGCTTTTCGTTTTTCGATGGAAAAAGTCTATTTTACGAACACACAAACCGGTGTAGACAGCTCAATTTGGTGACCGGTGGAAAGCAGACGTCCTGAATCCTGATCAATCCGGTAGCTAATCAAACTATCCGATAATTGATTGGCGGAAAGCAGATATTGCTCATCCGGCGTGATCGTAAAATTCCGCGGCTCACGTCCGCCGCTTGTGGCAACATCCACGAGCTCAAGCTTGCCGTCTTCCGCGATCCGGAAAATGGCAATGCTGTCATGCCCTCGGTTGGAGGCATATAAGAAACGCCCGCAGCCTTTGACCAGGATATGGGCGCAGGTGCTGTTTCCGGTAAAGGAGTCCGGAAGCGTCCCGATCGTTTGCAGCAATTCCAGCCGCAAATCCTCCTGGTGAACCTGATACACCGAGACCGTGCTGTCCAGCTCGTTTACAACATACAGCTGCTGCCCGTTCGGGTGGTAAGCCATATGTCTTGGACCCGAACCGGGGACTGCCGCAGTCTGCCGTACGCGCACAAGCTTCCCTGCTTCCCTGTCAATCCGGTACTGCACTAGCTCATCCGTTCCCAAATCCGCGATCGTCACATATTCATTCGTCGGGTCGATGATGGAAGAGTGCGGATGCGGCGCTTCCTGGCGGTCCTCGCGCGGTCCCGTTCCCTCATGCTGCACATTATCGGCCATTGGGCCTATGGAGCCGTCATCCTCCACGGGAAACAGGCATACATTGCCGCCGCTGTAATTGACAACCGTAATAAATTGCTCATCCCGATCCAGCGTGATATGACAAGCCGCATTACCCAGTGTCGAGCGCTCGTTCATCACAGACATGGACCCATCAGCCGGGTCAACAGCAAGGCTAATTACTTTCCCGGGCTGATCCCCTGTCTCGCTGACCACGTACAAGCGCGTCCGTGCTGCATTCATTGTCAGATAGGAAGGATTAACCAGTCCTGTGACACCAGAGACCCTTCTCATCTCCCCGCTCCCGGTATTTAATTCAATGACAGCAATTCCTTCTGCTTCCTTGCTCGAATAGGATCCGACAACCACCTGCATTTTCCCCAAAGCCAATCCCTCCCCGATCTCCTCTTCCCACTGCGTACAACTCATACTAGGCCTTTACATTACCGGCTCCCGGCATAAAACAAGCCCGGCTTTACAGCCGAGCTTGTCCGTATAGCTGAAACGGCTGCTTCGACTTTTGGCGGCGGATCAGCTTCTTCAAGCTGCCGCAATCCTCGGGCGTTGATGGCAAAAACCGCTGCTTACTTCGTTGCAGGTTCTTCTTTTTTATCAGTCGATGTCGAATCCGGAGCGGCAGCACCATTGGCTGCTCCGTTCGTTGCGCCACCAGCCGCACCATTCGTTGCTCCGCCAGCAGCGTTAGGATCAGCTGGAGGTGCAGGCAGATCAACTTTCGTAATCAGACCCGGGAGCTCTTTGGTCATAAACGTATTGAGGATCTCGGAAGCTGCAGCCTGCTTCAGACCTTCTTTGTCCTCGGCGGACAGCTTGTCAAAAGCCGTAGGCTCACGCTTTTCCACCTTCATGACATGATAGCCGTAAGAGGATTTGACGGGATCGCCGACTTTGCCGACCTCCTGCTTGTTTGCGGCATCTTTAAATTCCGCCACCCAGACTTTTGCCTGTTGATTCTCATACAAGCCGCCCGTCTCCTTGGAGCCGGCATCGTCTGAATATTGTTTGGCCAGTGCTGTCCAGTCGCCGCCGGCATCCAGCTTCTTCTTCACTTCCTGGGCAATCTTGAGCGCGTCTTCGTCCTTGCGCGTCTCTTCGCCTGTCTCGGGGTTGACGGTTCCGACCAGAATATGACGAACCGTGATCATGTTGTAGTCGTCTTTGGTTTTATCGTATTGGGCTTGTACATCAGCATCTTTAACTTTGCTTTCCTCATCCTTCATGATAGAGGTAATCATTGTATAGAAATATTTGATATCCGCCTCGGTAAGGCCGACTTTGTCCACTTTTGCCTTCACTTCCGGGGTTGCATCAATTTGCTGCTTGATTTGGGTATAGAAGTTGTTTACTTCTTCTTCCATCGCCTTGTCCTCTTTGTCCCCAAGACGGGTTTTCAGAATCTTGTATCCCACATACTCACGCAGAAATTGTTCCTGAAGCTGCGGAATGCTCAAATACATTTCCGTTTGCGGCTGTACGATGCCAAAGAAGGTCGAATATTTGGCAAACTCCGTCTCCGTTACCGTTCCGTCCTTATACGTCGCAACGGCTTTGCCTTCCCCTGCTCCGGGCGCTGTCCCCTCGGAGTCATTCTTCTTGCCGCATCCTGCTGCCAAAACAACGACCAACATGGCCGCCAATGCAAGCAAGACCCCCTTCTTCCAATAATTAGTGCGCAACATCCTGTAGTTCCCCTTTCGATTGTATGGTTTCTTTATAGTGAAGCAAAAAACGTTCCAGTACTTCGAGCCTTTGATCCATTTCAAGCCCTTTGCCTCTCAGCTGTACAAGCGGATAAGGCTCGTTGCCGGCTGAACGCTTGATCCGGTTCTCGAACTGCAGACACAACCGGTCGACTTTCTTCGTGTCAAACCGCCGCTTCTCCTGTTCGGCGAACCGCAAGCTGATATCATCGCCCTTGCCGCTTATCTGCTCAATCCCGCATGCTGCGCCGAGCACTTTGAGCCTGGCTACGGAAAGCAGATTGTCCACCGATTGCGGCAAATCGCCGAACCGGTCCACCAACTCCTCGCGCAGATCTTCCGCTTCCTCAAGGGAGCGCAAAGCTGCCACCTTCTTATATATCTCTATCTTCTGTATGCTATCGTAAATATAAGCCGAGGGCAAGTACGCATCTATACTCATATCAATCACCGTACTGACTTCCTTCACCGGCTCGACGGCTTCTCCGCCCATATCAAGCTTGCGCTGGGCTATTTCATCCGCAAGCATTTGGGAATACAGATCAAAGCCAACGGAGGCGATGAAGCCATGCTGCTCCGCTCCAAGCAGGTTTCCCGCTCCGCGTATAGCCAGGTCGCGCATGGCGATCTTGAAGCCTGAGCCGAGCTCCGTGAATTCTTTAATGGATTGCAGACGCTTCTCCGCAACCTCGGTCAGCACTTTATCCCGCTGGTAGGTGAAATAAGCGTAAGCGATGCGATTGGAACGCCCCACGCGTCCGCGCAGCTGGTAGAGCTGGGAAAGCCCCATTTTATCCGCATCATGAACAATCAGCGTATTGACATTGGGGATGTCCACACCCGTCTCAATAATGCTGGTGCTGACAAGCACATCGGACTCCCCGTCGAGGAAATCGAGTATCGTCTTCTCCAGCTCCTGCTCGGACATCTGGCCGTGCCCGACCGCAACGCGGGCATCCGGAACCAGCGCATGAATCTGTTCCGCCATTTGATGGATGCCCTGCACACGGTTAAACAGGTAATAGACCTGACCGCCCCGCGCCAGCTCCCGTTCGATGGACTCGCGTACAAGCGACGGACTGTATTCCACCACATAGGTTTGCACCGGGAAGCGGTTCTCCGGCGGTGTTTCGATAACCGACAAGTCCCGGACTCCGAGCATGGACATGTGCAGGGTGCGCGGAATTGGCGTTGCCGTCAGCGTAAGCACATCCACGTTGGTTTTGAGCCGCTTCAGCTTCTCCTTGTGGGAGACGCCGAAGCGCTGCTCCTCATCCACAATAAGCAGGCCCAGATCCTTAAAGATAATATCCTGCGAAAGCAGCCGATGCGTACCGATAACGACATCCACCGTTCCAGCCTTGAGACCTTTCATCGTATCAGTCTGCTCCTTCTTGGAGCGGAAACGGCTCAGCACCTGCACATTGAAAGGAAACCCCGAGAAGCGCTCGCGGAACGTTTCATAATGCTGCTGGGCAAGTATCGTCGTAGGAACAAGAATGGCGACCTGTTTTCCCTCAATCGCCGACTTGAAGGCCGCGCGCACCGCAACCTCGGTTTTGCCGTAGCCGACATCGCCGCACAGTAGACGGTCCATCGGACGCGGTGTCTGCATGTCTTTCTTGATCTCTTCAATCGCACGCAGTTGATCCCGCGTCTCGTCATAAGGGAACATCGCTTCAAATTCCTGCTGATAGGAAGTGTCGCCTCCAAAGGCAAATCCGCTGGTAGCCTGCCGCTCTGCATACAGCTTGATAAGCTCATCGGCGATATCCTGGACGGAGGAGCGGACCTTTGTTTTGACACGCGTCCATTCGCTGCCGCCCAGTTTATAGACCTTCGGCTCCTTCTCCTCGGAACCGACATACTTCTGGATCAGGTCGATTTGCTCGATCGGAACAGACAGCTTGTCACCGCCTGCGTACAAAATATGAATATAGTCTTTATGGATGCCGGCAATCTCAAGCGTACCGATCCCGATGTATTTGCCGATTCCGTGGTTCTGGTGGACGACGTGATCGCCAACCTTCAGCTCGGAATAGTTTTTAATCCGTTCGGCATTGTCGATTTTTTTGTCCACCCGCCGCGCCTTGCGCTGCTTCTGTGAAAACATCTCGCCCTCGGTAATTACAATCAGGTGGATGGATGGCAGCTCAAATCCGGATTGCAAATTGCCTTCGATCAGCGTCGGCGGCTCAATGCCGTAATCGTGTAGGATCCGCCTGATGCGGTCCATACGCTCCGTGCTGCCGGCCAGCATCATGACACTCGCGCCGGATTTGCGCCAACGCTCCATCTCCGCCTTCAACACATTCATTTGACCGTGGAAATTTTGCATTGAGCGGCAGACGACATTAAGGATATTTTGCGGCTGTGTATGCGGAATTTGCCTTAAGAAAAGAGAGAGAAACAAGGTCGGGAACGGACGATGATACAGAATCTCGTCAGAGGGGCGGGCCAGCACAAGCCCAGGAATAGATTTTCCGCTTTGCAGCAGATGCAGTTCCCATTCGGACTCATCCCGTTCGAGCTGACGGCCCGTCTCAATGAGACGGGTCGGTTCGTCATAGATAAGCAGCGTATCCTCGGGCATATAGTCGAACAGCGTTTGCCTCTCCGGATAGAGCAGCGAGATATATTTATAAATTTCCGTAAAATACTGATGCTCGCGCAGCTTTTCGATCTCAGCGCCCATCTCCGAGCGCAGCCGGTCCTTGGCCGAACGGTCATTCATCTTCTGAAGCTGCTGCTCCAACAGCTCCGAGGCATGCTGAGCCGCATTATCGAAGCGGCCGGCCTCGGCAAGAAGCTCCTGGCAGGGAGGAACCATATACTGCTCCAGCTTCTCTACCGATCGTTGATCGGCAATATCGAAGGTGCGGATTGAATCGATATCATCGTCAAACCACTCGATCCGGTACGGGTTCGCGGTAGTCAGCGGGTAAAAATCGACAATTCCGCCGCGCACGCTCATTTCGCCCTTTGCCTCTACCTTATCGGCCCGGACATAACCAAGCTCTACCATTTGCCGTAAAAACGCTTCCATAGGCAGTGTATCGCCTACTTTTATCTCAATCCGCGCCTTAGCCATCACACTGCTGATCGGCAGGTAGCGGCGCACACCGGAGAAGGGCACGACAACAATCCCGCGAAAGCCTTGCGACAAACGGATCAGAACATCCATCCGCTGGGCAAGCGTTTCCGGGCTCGATATGGCTGCTTCCGCTGCGACCAGCTCGTTGGCGGGGTACAGCAGCACTTCATTTGGCGAGAGACATTCCACCAGATCCTCCGCGATCTTCTGCGCGGCGAACATATTGTGCGTAACCACCAGCATCGGCTGGTTCATTTCCTTGGAGAGAGCAGCAATCATGACCTGCCGCGACGATCCGGCCAGGCCGGATATCAACTGTTCCCGCATCCCTTTTCGCAATCCGGACACGACTGACTGAAAATCCATATCCGCGGCGTAAGCCTCTAGTAATGCTTTCAACGTTTACTGCACCTCGTTTCATTCCACCAAAGATAATGACTTGCTGCTCTGCCCCGATGTGAGACCCGGGTTCCATAATATGCACCATGACCCCTGTTTCCTGGGCGAGCGTCAAGCGTTATCCTAGCGGAACGATATAGATAAAATAGGGAATACCAACTGTTACAAATCAAAATTCAGGAAAATAGCATCCATAACGGAAACACCCTGCCTTCTTTTGCGCAAGAGATGCCAAAAGAAGAACAGTCCCTGCCGCTGAACCTGAAATTTTAAAAATCAGTTCACAAAAGGAGCCTCAGCCGTGCGCCAAGGCTCTTCAAATCCTGATCCGAGTGGGAGCCCCCTACTGCAGGGGACTATTCATAAGCACGAGTTCCGGATTATTCTCAATCGCCTCGCGGCAGTAGTCGCAAACGACTTTGACCGTCACATCGCCGTTTGGATTATACGCTATTATATCGCTGCGCTCTTCGGTGGTCAAGAAATGGAACCCGAGCTGCATTTCCGATACGGAGCTGTTGTGTATGGTCCCGATAGCGGACTTGCAGTGACGACAAATGTAATGTACAGCCATATTATGCCTCCTGAAGGTTTGTTATACCCTCAGTATGCCCGGACGGGCCAATATTTAACGGTTGAATTTGGCCATGGTCTGATCAAAAGGATGCTTGAGCGCAAATTCGACCGCATCGCAGGTGTCCTCTATCATGGTAGACACTTTGTCTCCATCGCTTTTTGGGAAATTGGCCAGCACATAGTCTGCAATATTCATACCCGGCTGCGGTCTGGAAATCCCCATCCTTACCCGATTGAATATCTGGGTGCCGGTATGTCCAATAATGGACTTGATCCCGTTATGACCGCCCGCGCTGCCCTGATAACGGAGCCGGATTTTACCGATTTCCGTATCCAGATCATCGTAGACGATAATCGCATCCTCCAGATCGGCTTTAAAATAATCCATGAACCCGCGCACCGTCTCCCCGGACAAATTCATATACGTCATCGGCTTGACCAGCACCACCTTCGTGCCGGACACATTCCCTTCACCGAGCAGCCCTTTGCATTTGCTTTGCGTTACACTGATTCCCCACCGCTTGGCCAGCGCATCGACCGCCATAAATCCGATATTATGCCGCGTCCCCTGATAAGCCGTGCCGGGGTTTCCTAATCCGACAATCCATTTCATGTGCGTGCCTTCAACTCCTAAACGTTTTTACTCAGACATTGTTACATAGGCGAAAAATGTTTGCTGTAAAGTTTTTGTAATGATGCAACGAATCATCCTTGTAAATTGTCATATCTATATAAGCGGCAGACTGCCGAGGCAATGCGAAATTGAACACAAAGGAGCGACTTTGATGTATTTGAACGGTCAGCTGATTTATGATGATTCTCATTTCTTGGATCACTCGGAGCATCAGGTTCCAGTCCAGATCTATTGGGGCAACGAGCATAGTGACATCGGCTTCGTCGAACAGTGCAGTCCGCAGTATATCAAGGTTAATAATGTGTTCTACAACAGAAGGCAGTTTACCTTTGTTTCCCGTCCCGGATATTGAAAAAATTCAGGACAAGTTAAACCGATCGCCAGCCTGTGAGCAGGAAGTAGGGTTATGCCACACAGGAAAGAGGGCTGCAGTGGCGCAGCCCTCTCCACCTTACTATATTTTCTCCCCGATGACAAAGATCTTCTCCCCTTGCCACCGCTATGGTTTTACTCGTTATCGCTGTCCTTCTTCTCCTCGGAAGCTTCGGCACTTTCACCCTCGGCAGCTTCGGAATCACCTTCTTCTGCTTTCTGTGGTGCAAGAATGGCAACCACTACCTGATCGCTATCGACGCGGGTAGAAACATCCTTAGGCAGCTTCAGGTCGCTCACCAGCAGATTCTCCCCTACAAGCAGTGCGGAAACATCAAGCTCGATAGCATCCGGAATCGCATTCGGCAGGCAATGAACCTCGATTTCATGCAGCAGCACCTGCAGGATACCGCCTTCCTTCACGCCCTGAGCCTCGCCCGCCAAATCGATGCGGACCTGCGCCTTAATCTCTTCATTCATATTCACCTGATGAAAATCAATATGCATAACGCTGCGAGATAAGGCATCCCGTTGAACCTCGGCCATCATGACCGGCTGCTTGCCGGCACCTGGTACATCCACTTCGAGCAGTGCATTGGGATGATAGCGCAAAATGGCAAGCAGTTCCTTCTCATCGACCGAAATGCTGATGGGGTTCTCCAGCTTTTTGCCGTATACGACTCCGGGGATCTTGCCCGTATGACGCAGCTTTCGCAGTTGTCCCTGTGATCCTGACGCACGTTCCTCTGCCTTGAATGTTATAGCCATAAATTGGAACCTCCTGGGTTTGTACTTATTCGTGCTTTATTCATATTCGTACATAGTATATTCATATTACCCACTCCGCCAAAAAATTAAACAAGCAGTATGCTTCGGTCCTTTGAGAACCGAAGCATACTGCTTGCAATTGAGGAGTGCAACGGCACCCAATTAACGAATAACCGCCGACATCCACATGCTGCTTGCCCATTGATTGGACCAAGAGTTATTTGTTTGCCTTCTTCGCTTTTGCCCGGGCACGGAGTTTATCCGCATAACCGGGTTTGTTGACTTGACGCTCGCGGGCAATCGCAAGATCTCCATCAGGCACATCATGTGTAATTGTAGACCCTGCGACAACATAGGCGCCGTTGCCGACTTTGACCGGTGCGATCAAATTCACATTGCTTCCTATAAAAGCATTGTCGCCGATCTCCGTGAGCGATTTATTATACCCGTCATAGTTGGCGGTAATCGCTCCGCAGCCGATATTGACGTCTGTGCCTACTTTGGCGTCCCCGATATAGCTTAGGTGGGAAACCTTGCTGCCGGCTCCAAGCTCGGCGTTCTTGATTTCAACGAAATCCCCGATCTTGCAGCCGATTCCAAGCTTGGTACCCGGACGCAGGTAAGCGTATGGACCCACCGAGCATTCATCGGCGATGACAGCTTCCGTCGTTACGGAATGCTTGACTGTGACTCCGTTGCCAACTTCCGTATCCGTGATATCCGCCTGCGGCCCGATGATGCAGTCCTCCCCGATTACCGTGCTGCCCCGCAGAATCGTACCGGGCAAAAGAACGGTGTCGGGGCCGATGACGACATCCGCTTCTATATAAGTGGCGGCGGGATCGATAATGCTCACACCCGCAAGCTGATGCTTGCGGACAATGCGCGCGCGCATGAGCTGCTCAGCCTCTGCGAGGCCGACACGGTCATTCACGCCGACTCCTTCGGCATAATCCGCCGCACAGTAAGCCTCCACAACCTCGCCTGATTTTCGGATAATCTCCATGACGTCCGTCAAATAGTATTCACCCTGCGCGTTGTTGTTTGTAACCAGCTTCAACGCCTCAAACAGCTTGCGGTTGTCAAAGCAGTACATGCCGGTATTGATCTCGTTAATGGCAGCCTGCTCGGGCGTGCAGTCCTTCTGCTCGACGATCCGCTGGACCGCTCCCGCTTCATTCCTGATAATCCGTCCCAGACCCTGCGGATTGGGCACTACAGCCGTCAGCACAGTTGCAGCCGACTGCGTACGCGTATGCAGCTCCAACAGCGCTGTAATGGTCTCTGCCGTGACCAGAGGCGTGTCCCCATACAGAATCACAGTTGTGCCTTCTTCAGCGCCAAGCAGCCCCTCTGTTTGCAGGACCGCATGACCGGTGCCAAGCTGCTGCTCCTGCAGCACGAATTCCGCGCCGTCGCCGACGTAGCTCTGCACCGCTTCCGCCCCGTGTCCCACAACAACAACGGTGCGCTGACAATCCGCTTCCCTCACCGTTTGCAGCACATGGCCGACCATTGGTTTGCCGCATACCGGATGAAGCACTTTATATAATTTCGATTTCATTCGTTTGCCTTGTCCCGCGGCGAGTATGACTGCCATTATTTTTCCCAATGTAAATTCCTCCCGGCTTTATGATGTCTATCTGGATCCTCTATGAACTTTTTTGTTTATTCTTGTTCTTGTAAATTTCTCTAATGAATATAGCGTATTCAAGGCAAAAAGAAAAGAGAGCCCAAAAGGCTCCCTTTTCTTCGCAAATCGGGTTGATAAAAGGGCTTCAGTATCCTGCACCCTGATTTGCACTCTCCCCAATTTCGTCAATTACGCTCCTTCTTCAATCACTTCTTCTTCCTCCGTAGCGGCACGCTCATACTCAGCAAGAACTGCAGCCTGGATCTTCTCACGGGTAGTAGAAGAAATCGGATGAGCGATATCGCGGAATTCTCCATCCGGAGTCCGTTTGCTTGGCATTGCCACAAACATCCCATTGTTGCCGTCGATCACACGAATATCGTGAACGACAAATTCGTTGTCAATGGTGATGGAAGCGATAGCCTTCATGCGACCTTCGGAATTTACACGGCGGAGTCTGACATCGGTAATTTGCACTTGTGTTCACCACCTTTGCCTATCAAAGACTTGGTGTATAATTCCACACTGCAATGCAAAATCCTTCATGTTTTTGGAAAATTAATGCCTTATTTTAAAATAAATATTTCCAATTCCATTGTTTCGATTTAATTCGACTTTTATTCGACTTTTATCGATACAATAAGCTCAATTTCGACAAGTACGTCTTTGGGCAGTCTGGCCACTTCAACCGTGGAGCGGGCAGGTTTGTGACCACCAAAATAAGAGGCGTAAATCGTATTGAGGGCGGCGAACTGGTTCATATCTTTGATAAAAACCGTCGCTTTCGCCACATCGGAAAAGGTCGCTCCCGCTTCCGCAAGGACCGCCTGCAAATTGCGGAATACCTGATGGGTTTGTTCTTCGATTCCGCCTTCCACCAGCTGACCGTCTGCATCCAGTGGAATTTGTCCGGACGTAAACAATAAATTGCCCAGTGTAATGGCTTGCGAATAAGGTCCGATTGCGGCCGGCGCCTTGTCTGTAGATACAATGTTTGGAATATGCTTCATTTTTGAAAGGTACCTCCTGAAGGTGTTTGTGAATTTAATTGGCCTTGGTGCAGCTCTGATCTATTTGGCATCAAAAAAATTACCCGGAACAATCGTCGTATGCTTGGTCTTCATATCCACCGCCGTCAGCTTGGCAAGCGATACATAATCCTCCAGCAGCCTCTCTTCCGTGCCAAGCTCCCCTGATTCCACGAAGACGCCGACACCGGCGACCTTGGCATTAAACTCATGCAGCAGATCCATCATTCCCTGCACCGTGCCGCCCGCTTTCATGAAATCATCAATAATGAGCACCCGGGACTGCTCCTTGAGCGCCCGGCGGGTAAGAGACATCGTCTGAATCCGTTTGTTGGAGCCCGACACATAGTTAATGCTCACGGCCGAACCCTCCGTTACCTTGTTGTCGCGTCTTACAATCACAACGGGAAGGTTCATGCAGGATGCTGTTGCATAGGCAAGCGGAATGCCCTTTGTTTCTACAGTCATGATTACATCGATATCGGCGGATGCGAATGCGGTTGCAAACATCCGGCCCACATCGGCCAAGAGACCAGGCAAGCCCAGCATATCTGTCATATATAAGTAACCGCCTGGAAGCACCCTCTCGGGCTGTTCCAGCTGGCGGCAAATATGATTCATAATGGATAATGCTTCTGCCTTGCCCATTTTGGGTGTATATCTGACTCCGCCCGCAGCACCTGCCAGCGTTTGCAGTTCACCGAGTCCTTCTTCCTCGAATACCTCTTTAATAATGGCAAGGTCTTCACTGATGGAGGACTTGGCAGACTGGTAACGATCAGCAAAAGCTGTCAAAGAAATTAACGTATGGGGCCGGGTAAGAAGGTACTGCGTCATTTCAACTAACCTAGCACTTCGTTTTAATTTCTTCACAGCATCGTCCCCCTCGCTAAATCCGAATATTATAATGATAATATATCATTTTTATACGGATTTAATCAAGAAAAACGTCTTTATCATGTCAGCATTCTTACCACGTAAACTTCTTTGCAGAAACCACGCAGACCATTATATATCCGTGATACTTTGGCTTCTTTGCTGACCAGGCCAAAGACTGTAGGACCGCTGCCCGACATCAAGACCCCGTCGGCACCCAACCGGTACATGATTTCCTTGAGCTGAAGCACTTCCGGATAGGCATGAAGCGTAACCGACTCCAGTACATTGCCGAGATTTGCGCATATATCGGAAAAGGAACCCCGCTCAATAGCAGATAACATCGCCGAGGTTGAAGGATGCTGCTTGAGCTCCGACGCCCGCAGCTTTCCGTATACGTCAGCCGTAGACACGTTGATCGGCGGCTTGGCAAGCACGACCCAGCATTGCGGCGGATTGCCGATCGGCTCCAGCTTCTCGCCACGGCCGCGCGCAACCGCGGTTCCTCCCGTCACACAGAACGGTACGTCCGAGCCCAGCTCCGCGCCAAGCGTGCACAGCTCGTCCTCAGAGATTCCGAGCTCCCATAGCCTGTTCAAGCCCCTGAGCGCAGCCGCAGCGTCACTGCTGCCCCCTGCAAGCCCCGCAGCAACAGGGATCTTCTTGTCCAAATGGATATAAACCCCTCTTGAGACGTCATACCGGTCCTTGATCAATTTAGCCGCCTGGAATGCAAGGTTCTTCTCGTCCAGCGGTATGTAGCCAGCCTGGCTCGAAATAATAATCGTATCCCTGGGAAGCTCTTCCATCTCCAGACGATCTGCCAGATCCACCATCGTCATAATCATTTCCACTTCATGGAAGCCATCGTCCCGTTTACGCAATACATCGAGCATCAGATTGATTTTAGCCGGCGCTTTTTCATAAATCTTCATTTGTGTCACCCGTTCGTTATATATAGAAAAATAGAATCTTTTTTTATATTCTAACAAAAGGCCATAAGAAAAGCTAAGATGTCCTTTACGCGGCGTTTATGTCCGCTCAGGCATCTTAGCTCCTGGATAAAATATATCCGGTCATCCCGGGAGTTCATCTCCCGAAATCCAATCGGCTAATGGCGTGGTTGATATGGCTGCCGCGACTGCATGGTCTGCACCAAAGCCGGCGAGAAAGAACTGCCTGCGCTTCTTTCCGGTTGTCCCTGCGGCACATAAACGGCGACTGGCGGCGTGGATGCTGAGAAGCGCTGCTGCACGTTTGGCGCGGCTTGGAGCGCGGTGAATTGTTTGGCGGCAGCCTCCTCAGCCAATTGAATTGCCCGTTTCACCATATTCCCGGCATCCTTGGCTTTAATGCCGCCCCAGCCTTCGCGCTGCACCGTATCGTAAAATCCAAGGTCCTTCGCCAGTTCATTCTTCAACTGCTCGCTCATAAAGCTTCGGCGTTTGCGGCTCATCCCAATAGAATCCTCCTTCGACCTGTAAGTTACCGTTAGTATGCTTGAATTTAAATTCTTCATGCACGCGGGCAAACAGGCTGTTTTTGGAGATTCGCTTGGGGTATGACGCTTGATGGACAGAAAAAAGAGTACGGACTTTTGAAGGGTCTCCGTACTCGATCAGGCTTGTTATTCTTTTATTGCATATACGTAATGCGAACTTGGCCATCATCGCTATCTACAGTCACTTCAACCGATTCAGTCAAAATATCTGCGTAGCTGTAGGAGACCCGCTTGAACGCATGCTGCTCCTCGTCAAGTTTGACAATGAATACAGAAGGGTAGATTTCTTCCAACACTCCGGTTCGTTCAATGGTCTTTCGTCGACCACCGTTTGCGCGAAGACGTATTTTGGAGCCGACATGGATTTCCAAACTGCGTTTGATCTCCATCAGTGCATTTTTAGCCATTGTCCACTACCACCTCTTTCCTTGTCCATTATAACTAAAAAGAGGTGGTTTGTCAAAAAATTATAATTATAACAGTGCGGCAAACAAATTGTCAATAATGAAAAGTCTAATTTTGGGCCGGATGCATAATATATTTTGCGAAGTGGAATATTATACGGTTGGCTTGATACCCGTCAATGTTTTGGGCTTGGGAAGTCCGACGCGGTATTTTCCTAACGTTTCAATCCCCCCCACGCCATCGATCCCGCTGATTGTGCCGTGAATCACATCAGCAAGATTGACCGTCTCCCTGATGGACGTATAGCTCGCTTTGATGGCAACATAAACAGGATCCAGGGCGTGAATAAGGATCCGGCCTGGTGAGCTTGCAAAATTGGCACCGGACTGCAGCAGAGCCTCATAATGGGACTGGCAGGCGCCGGCAACGATAATCAAGCCGTCACGGCTTTTCTCGTACTCCCGCGCAATGCGCACCGCATTGCAGAAGTTCTGGGAGTTTTTGTAGCTGTTGATGCTCATCAGCTCATGCTGCGGCGTATTTTTAAAAACCCCGTCATGGCCGGTAATTACAATAACATCCGGATTAAGCTGCGGCAGCAGACGCTGTACCAGCTCAGGCATCTGCGACTCATGCACATGCAGGCCATGTGCAGGAACCTTCATCTGCGTGTATAGCTGCATGCTTTTCTTCATGTAATTGCCGTCTCCATCAAGATGGAGCACTTTGCCGGGCACTTCAAAGTAGGGCTGGCTTTCGTTTGTCGCCCTCCTCAGCTCGCTTGCATTATGAATGACCAGCTTCTCCCGCTGCTCTTTCATGCGCCGCATCGACTCATTTACCTTAACGCGAACCTCTTTGGCCGCACCGGTGGATTCCGGATGGGAAACAACTGTCAAGTCGCGAATCGGAGCGTCTGCAAGCAGCCGGTAGTCCGTACCCTTCAGTATTGCTATTTCTGAGTCTAGAATGGCAACGCGAAAAAGGACGTCCCCGCCATACGATTTGCGGACGACCAGGTCCCCTTGCTTCATGGGCAAATCACCTCTTCGTCTATCCTATGGGCCAGCAACGTCAATGGTGCGTTTTTAAGCCGTCCGAAGATCTTTAGCTTGGCAGTCCGGCTTCCAGCAAAGCGTGGCTAAGGCGGGCAAACTCATCCAGCGACAGCGTCTCGCCGCGGCGTGCAGGAGCAATGCCGCAGCTCTCCAGAAGAGGTCCCAGAAGCTCCCTGTTCTCTTTGCCCACCAAGGCTGTCAGGTTATTATAGATTGTCTTGCGCCGCTGAGCGAAACTGCCCTGGACAGTTCGGAAGAAGTGGGCTTCATCCTTCACATCAACAGGAGGCTGCTTGCGCACCGTCAGCTTGATAACAGCGGAATCCACATTGGGCTGCGGGATGAATACCGTATGCGGCACGATGCAGACAAGCTCCGGCTCGCAGTAATACTGAACCGCCACACTGAGACTGCCGTACTCTTTGCCGCCAGGCTTTGCAGCCATCCGCTCCGCCACTTCCTTCTGAATCATAACCACAATATGCTCAAGCGGCAGCTTTTCCTCAAGCAGCTTCATAAGAATCGGCGTTGTCACATAATAGGGCAGATTTGCCACTACGCTGACTCCGCTTAACCCCGCAAAATGCTTCTCAATCAGCTCGCCCAGGTTCAGCTTCAGCACATCTCCATGCACAACATGAACATTAGGGCGATCAGCGAGCACATCCCTTAGAATCGGAATAAGCCTGTTGTCGATTTCCACTGCGGCAACGCGCCCGGCTTGCTCGGCAAGCTGCTGGGTCAAGGCTCCGATGCCCGGCCCGATCTCCAGAGCTCCTTTTGTTTCGTCCAGCCCTGCTGCCGATACGATTTTTTGCAATATATTTTGATCAATCAGAAAATTTTGTCCCAGACTTTTTTTGAAGGAAAATCCGTATTTGGCAATGATGTCGCGTGTGCGTCTTGGCGAAGCTACATCCTCATGCACGTTTGGACCACTCATTCAAGACTTGCCCCTTTCGCTGCTCTCTTGCTCCATCGCTGTCAATGCCAGCTCAAATTCCTCGCGCGTAATTCGGAACATGGAGCAACGCTTAAAAAACTGCTTGCCGTTCGCATAGCCGATGCCGAGCAAATTGCCCATCTTCAGACGCCTCTCCGAAGCGTTCGCGTGCACAAGAAGACCTGCCCGCATAAGATCGTCCCAGGTGATCTCGGGCTGGCTTGTCCCTTCGCCGCTGCCCGCTTCCGTACGCACATTGGCGAGCGCTCTTCGAATCGCTTCGGGCGAGGCGTTCTCGACGCCGATATCCCCCTTGTAGCTTGCATCCTCCTGGGGGAGAAAAGCATGCTTGCAGCCGGGCACACGCTGCGCAACAATTTTCCGGATGCGCTCCCCTGCATGATCCGGATCTGTAAATATAATAACTCCGCGGCGCTGCTGTGCGAGCTCCACCCTGCGCAAAACATCCGCGCCGATGGCCGAACCGCCGGTTTCGATCGTTTCCGCTTCAACTGCCCGCTTGATGGCCACGGTATCGTCCTTGCCCTCAACTACGATTATTTCCTTAATCATGCCGTCCATCCATTCCCTTCAGACAAACATACAAAAGAAGAGGCAATCGCCTCTTCTTATAATGGCATATTTATGTTTAAAATACGATATGAATGAGGTAAACCCTTATTAAAGGAGTTAAGTCCCAAGGTTAAATTGCCTCCGGCTTATTCGGCCCGAGCACATAAACTGTGTATCCTCGTTTGAGACCAAACTTCTCAGCATAAGACTCACTTTCAAAATAAACATCGATTTTTTTGCCTTTGACGGCACTGCCCGTATCTTCCGCTCTGCGGAAACCGATACCCTCAATGTAGACCCACCAGCCGATGGGAATAACCTTCGGGTCAACCGCGATAGTTCTTCCCTCTTGAACCGTCGCACCTGATGCCGTTATCCCATATTGCGGATGACTCTTTGACTTGCCCGTTGATGAAACGCCCGCAGCGTAAGCGGTCAGCGTTACATTCTTCAAAATCTGTTTAGGCTTCAGCTTGTCGCCCCGCTTGGTCGTTACTGTAGAAGAGCCCGCCTTCGCCGAGAGCGTAACTACATTCGTTTCCGGTTTCTTGGTACCGACAGCCACCACTTTATCGACCGACTCCGCTTTCGTCAGCTTGGTAACCATAATCTGGGACACAAGCACCCCATCCGCATATACGTTCTCAAACTGTTTGACTACTTTGCCTTCATTGCCGTTCTGAATAAGCTTCAGTTTGCCCTGCTCGAGCTTGGGGTCTTCCTTCTTCACGACCGAAAAGGGAACAGTGTAAGCTTTCTCAGACATTTTCTTCTCGATCCGTGTGACCGTTACACTCATGTTGGACTTCACTCTGTCCTCCAGGGCAGGCCATACTTTATCTTGATTGCGTATCAGTATATCCGCTTGATCGATCACTGCCTTAACCGTTCTTTCTGTCGTGTACAACGTTCTTACCTTGCCGTCTGCCTTCACATGGACCGGTACCGCTTGGTCAATGACGATGCGGTCGCCGTCCTTTATTCCCCCGTTAAGAGGTAAGGACACCTTGTCATACTGCCCTATCGTGATGGCTTGTTCATCCAGTAGGCGTTGAAGGACCCATTGTTTTGTCGAAACAATGGTTTCTTGTCCGTTCACTACTACGGAGACGTGCTTGTCAGCCGTTCCGTACAACAACACCAGAAACATGAAAGTCATAGCGATTGAGATCAGAGCGCTCAGTAATATTAAACGCACGTTCTCATGCTTCCATCGCAATGCGAAAGACATGCTGGATGATCGTTTACCATGGGTATCCTTAAGCTGGAGTGCGCCCACTTCTTCGGTCCTCCTTCATAGCCCCGCCGCCTAGTTACATGATTGCCTTTGACGGTTCTATTGTTTTTGTTGGCGTGATTGCACGCCACTCCTCATTTCCAACCTCGACCTCCATGCTAAACCCTATGTCGTCTTTTTACGCAATATTCAAAATAAAAGAAGCCGACGACGACAGAGGATCTGTTTCGTGGCTTCCCAGATGACGACGGGACATGGATTAAATGCACGAGGTTGATCTCTCTTATAACACTATTACGCTGGCGAGGTTAGCTGTCGGATTCGGGCGAGAGAGTCGCCCTATTCATGGCTGGCATGTCTACCACATGCTTCCATAAAATTCACCCCAAGAAGAATTCAACATTTACTGCCCTTCGTCCGATACGAAGTGTATCAATGTTTGGTTCCCCCGCTCTCCGACTTCGGAGATTAAGCGATATTTTGGAAAAGGAATGCAAGTTTTGAAGCTCTGAGATGAATGATACCGCCTTTTGCTGCTCATTGTAAAGAAGAGATTAATCGCGATTTTAACGAATTTTAAGGAAAATCACGTGAAAAACTGCCAATTTACTGACTCAAAATTAGTTTTTTCACTCGAAATGTCTTGATTGCTGCCTCTTATAGCCCTTTTTCTTTAAAAGCAAAACAATTCTGAGCATTCTCTGTCGTAATTTTCGAGATTTCTTCTACAGATTTCCCTCTAATTTCGGCAACCGTTTCTGCTACAAGACGGACAAAAGCGGGCTCGTTTCGTTTCCCCCTGTAGGGGTGGGGAGCTAAATAAGGAGCATCGGTCTCGATCAAAATACGGTCAAGCGGGACCTGTGCAAGCACCTCTTTGGGAACACGCGCGTTCTTGAATGTGAGCGGTCCACCGAACGAAATATAGAAATTCATGTCGAGGCATTGTTTCGCCGTCTCCCAGCTGCCTGAGAAGCAGTGCATGACTCCGCCCACATCTTTGGCATTCTCCTCTTTCAGTATATGAAGCACGTCCTCATGCGCCTCCCGGTTATGAATCGAAATGGGCATCTTCTTCTGCCGCGCAAGCTGGATCTGCTCCCGGAAAACACGCTGCTGAACGTCCTTCGGAGACGTATCCCAGTGATAATCCAAGCCTATTTCGCCGATTCCGACAACTTTGGGATGATCGCAAAGCGATGCAATCCAGTCCAGGTCCCCGGGCAGCATATGAATGCTTTCAACAGGGTGCCAGCCTACAATCGCATAGATAAAATCATATTGCTCCGCCAGAGCCATTGTCGTGGGAATGGTCTCCCGGTCGAAGCCGATATTTATAATTCTCGAGATCCCGGCAGCACGGGCCCGTTCAATCACTTCCGCGCGGTCCTCGTCGAATTGTTTCGAATCCAGATGGGTATGCGTGTCGATTAACATAAGCAAGTTGATCTCCCTTCTATAATAAGAGCCCGAATCGTTCGCGGATATGCGGCGACAACAGATGGGCCGATTCAAGTAAAGGCTCTTCGGGGTAATACAGATGATATTTGCCCTGATGAATTCCGGTAATCGAGCGGATGATATCCGACTTTCTGGAGATTTCGGACAAGCGGTCATCCTGCCCCAGAAGCAGAATCGGCGGACGTTCATCCTTGTCCATGAAATCATGCCCCAGACGGTATACATCATACGGCATATCGTAGGGAAAGTCGATTTCCAGATGATAGTCCGGATTTAGACCGATCGATTGGAATTGTTCACGAATTTCCTGCCAAAGCTTTTCATCGGCATTGTCCATGGTTATGTATTTATATAGTTTTCGGTTCAGGAATCGGGTGCATAATTCTGCCAGCAGAGAATCCTCCTCCTTCAACCACTGCGTAAAGGCTGTTTGAGCCATGGCTTCGTCCAGCAGGAGATAGTTCTCCACATCCAGCGTACCTTCCATCAGATGCCGGAGCGGTTCGATCATCCATGAGAAAGCATACCCGCCCCCATAAAGCTCGCGCGCTCTGCGAAATATTTGTCGAAGTATAATTTCCGAGCTCCTGGTGACCGGGTGAAAATAAACCTGCCAATACATTTGGTAGCGGGACATCAGATAATCCTCAACAGCGTGCATTCCACTCTCTTTTACAACAATTCGTCCCTGATACGGCCTTAGAACGCGAAGAATGCGTTCCAGATCGAATGTTCCGTAATTGACGCCTGTATAGTATGCATCGCGCAGTAGGTAATCCATACGGTCCGCGTCCATCTGGCTGGATATGAGGCTGACCACAATCGGTTGATTGTACGTTTTGCAGATGACAGCCGCCACCCGTTCCGGCAGGGAGGGGTCGCAGTCGCGGAGAACCTGGTTAATTTCAGTATTCTCCAGTAATATACGGCATGTCCATTCCTCATGATCAGTATCAAACACCTGTTCAATGGAATGCGAGAAGGGACCATGACCCACATCGTGCAGCAGAGCGGCGCATAACGTCACAAGCCTCTCTTCCCTGGGCCAGTCCGTATAACCACCCCGTTCAAATTGGGAAATGATTTTTCTGGTTATTTCATAAACGCCCAGTGAGTGCGAGAAGCGGCTGTGCTCCGCCCCGTGAAAGGTCAAATAAGATGTACCGAGCTGACGAATTCGCCGCAGACGCTGAAATTCCCTCGTATTAATGAGATTCCATATCGTCTCATCCTGCACATAAATATATTTATGAACCGGATCTTTAAATACTTTCTCCTCGGCTAGCGAATGATGTCTAGGATTCATCTTTTTCCCCTCCGATGTTCAATTATTCGACATAATTTCTTTTTAATGTGTCGAATTGTGTCGTAAACGCA
This sequence comes from Paenibacillus sp. JT22N12, assembly GCF_056269365.1. Taxonomy (NCBI): domain Bacteria; kingdom Bacillati; phylum Bacillota; class Bacilli; order Caryophanales; family Paenibacillaceae; genus Paenibacillus; species Paenibacillus sp. JT22N12. Next base: position 62,486 of record NZ_JBWDNU010000020.1, read on the forward strand.
TTACCAAATAGTCAGTATCGTTGTATGATTTATGTAAGGCTATACACCCTATCCTTATGGATAAAACGGAGAAAAACGGCGTATTTGCAAGCAGAATCAAGGTTGACTATTATGGGAAACGTTGGTATTATAAAAACAAGAATTAATAGAACTTTGTCGAAAAATGACGAAATAAGTATTTTGAGAGGAGCACGGGATAGATTATGATGAAATCAACAGGTATTGTGCGTAAAGTGGATGAGCTCGGACGTGTTGTAATCCCCATTGAACTGCGCCGTACGCTTGGCATCGGTGAAAAAGATGCCCTGGAAATTTATGTGGACGGCGAACGCATTATGCTGAAAAAATACGAGCCCGCTTGTATCTTCTGCGGTAATGCCGAGAATGTCACTTACTTTAAGGGAAAAATTGTATGTAACGCTTGTTTATCCGAAATGCCAACTCCTGTAACAAAATAAGAGACAAAACCGGAATCATGCGTTATAATATAATTAATCAACTTACATTTGTTAATTCTAACCTTTTTAATACTCCTTGCCTTCCTGAGTTTGCTTATCAGGAAGGTCCTTTTTTTTATAACCTCAAGAAAGAAATGGCATTCACTTTCGCATGATTTCATTATATACGTCGCGTTTTGCCAACCCTCGATCAACCGCGGTCAGCTTGATGGCCTCTTTCCGATCCAGATTCTGCGCTTCATAACGACTTACATGCTCCTCCAGATTCAGCTCCGTCCACCAGGGCTTGTCATCCCCTTCCAGATCTTTCGCATCCGATGCATCGGCTCCGGCAACGACCAGGCAGTACTCACCAAGCGGCGGATGTTCACTTAGCCAAGCCAGGCATTCCGATATTTTCCCTCTCGCCGCCTCCTCAAATCGTTTCGTGAGCTCCCGCACCATAGCTACGTCACGGTCGCCCCATTGCTCCAGCATAGCCGTGAGGGTTTTGGCCACCCGGTGAGGCGATTCATAGCAGATGATAGTCGCATCCTGTTTCCTCAACTGCTGCAGCCACTCCTGCAGTGCTTTGCGCTCGCGCGGGGGGAATCCTGTAAACATGAATCTGTCTGTAGGCAGGCCGGATATGATAAGTGCCGACAGCGCCGCGTTTGCCCCTGGTATGGGAACCACCGCGATTTCCTGTTCAGCTGCCGCTACTACCAGCTCTGCACCCGGATCAGAAATAGCGGGAAGCCCCGCATCGCTCACCAGCGCAATCGAGAGTCCCTCAGAGAGAAGGCGAATAAGCTCGCTGCCGCTTGCCGACTTATTATGCTCATGATAACTTACCAGCCTGGTCGGGATTTCAAAATGAGTCAGAAGCTTGCGTGTCTGCCGGGTATCCTCCGCCGCAATCAGATCGACTTCTTTTAACGTGCGGATCGCACGAAAAGTTATGTCTTCCAGATTCCCAATCGGCGTTGCCACCAAATAGAGCGTACCCGCTTTCTTGCTCTCTTGATCTTTCGCTTTCGTAAAGCTTTGCTGAACTTTCATGTCGGCTCGATCCTCGTTTCCGGCTGATGATTTCCATAATAGATCTGCATGATCTCTTCATTATATTGACGTTGGCTATTGTAAACGATTAAAGGCGCCAGAAGCTTAACATCGGGCCTGCCGTCGCGTACCGCTTCAATCAGCACCATATTCGCCTCTGCCTCCACATGTGGATGGACGAAGCGGATCCGCTTGGGCTCCAATTTCCATTTTCGAAGCGATTGCGTAATCTCAATCAATCTCGACGGCCGATGCACCATGGATACACGTCCGCCGGTCCGGACCAGCTTGGCGCAAGCGGCAATAATATCATCCAAAGTCCCGTTTAATTCATGCCTGGCATTCGCAACGTATTCATTCTCATTCCGCTCGCCAATTCCCACCGGCATGTAAGGGGGATTGACCGTAATCGCATCGAAGCTGCCATAACCGCTATGTTCTATATAATAACGAAGATCGCCTTCGTGAATGTGAATCTGATGCTCCAGCTTGTTCCATGCCACACTTCTCCTCGCCATATCGGCAAGGCGGGGTTGAATCTCAACGCCCGTGATAGCCGCCTTGGTGCGCGTAGATAACAACAGTGGAATAACTCCATTTCCGGTACATAAATCCAGTACTTTTCCCCGCGGCGGGACCCCGGCGAACCTCGCCAGCAGAACAGCATCCATAGAGAAACTGAACACATCCCGGCTTTGGATGATGTGCAGCTGATGGGTCAACAAATCATCCAGCCGCTCATTCGATTTCAGTATTCCTTCATTAAATGGATTAGACACGTGCATGATGCCCTCATTTCTTCCCTTATTATTACCCGCTGCAAGCCTTTCTGACATCCCGGCATAATCCAGGAAGGAATATGGTTAATCCATGTTCTCGGGACATAAAACAAACAAGACCCGGGAAGCCGGGTCTTGTTGTGTAATCATTCCTTATTCAGAAAGGATAGACAGAACAAACAGTCACCCTCCGTACGCAAATGCCCATAGTACAAGTTGCAAATGTGAAATCCTTCATGATAAAGACGGGCAAGATTGTCGTAGCCCTCGCCGACAGCTGCCGCTTGGTCCAAGGGCATATGAGGAGGCAGTTCTACAGTTCCCTGATCGTCGGCAGCAACAGCAGCCTCCGGCTCTACGTGAGCGGAGAGAATCGCCGTTTCGCGCTTAAATATCTTGCGCAGCTGCTGATTCTCGATGCTGAGCCGTTTGTTCTCCTCAAGCAATGCTTTCACCCGCTGCTTGAGCGCGCCCATTTGAACATGCAGGCTCCCCATATTCGTTTCCAGCTCGTCCATTTGGTTAAATATATCCTTCTTGTTCAAGTTCCCACCCCAAAGACTGTTCAGCTTCGGACTTACGGATTCCCGCCTTATTTAATCACGACATCATCCAGCGGCATTTCCTTCGGCTTCCCACCATCGAATAGTTGCACATAAACGGATTTGGTGCCTACGTTTATTCCGGTCACTTTGCCTTCTCCCAGGGAAGTGACAACGACCTTGCCAACGGCCGGGAGCTCTTCCCGGACGCTTTCATAATTATCATGCTCATATTTCAAGCAGCACATTAATCTTCCGCATAAACCGGATATTTTGGTTGGATTCAGAGATAGATTCTGATCCTTGGCCATCTTGATCGATACCGGCTCAAAATCGCCCAGCCAAGATGAGCAGCAGAGAACACGCCCGCATGGGCCAATCCCGCCCAGCATCTTCGCTTCATCCCGCACACCAATTTGCCTAAGCTCAATGCGGGTGCGGAATACACTGGCCAAGTCCTTCACCAATTCGCGAAAATCGACCCGGCCTTCTGCCGTGAAATAAAAAATGATCTTGTTCCGGTCAAACGTAAATTCGACGTCGACCAGTTTCATTTTGAGCTGATGATCTTTTATCTTATCGAGACAAGTATTAAAGGCATTGCGGGCAGCCGACTTGTTCTCGTCAACGATCTTGGCATCGTTGTCACCTGCAATACGGATGACTTTCTTAAGCGGAAGGACAACATCCGATTCACCGACTTGTTTGTGCCCAACCACAACTTTACCATATTCAATACCTCTGGCCGTTTCCACAATTACATGCTGATCTTTATCTACCGGAAACTCCACAGGATCAAAATAATATATTTTGCCCGCCTTCTTGAAGCGGACGCCAACGACGTTATACAATCCGTCACCCCTCCTGTATGCGGATAAGCAATTGCTCCAGGGCCAGCTGCGGGGGTACATGAGCACGCATTCGTTTGCCTGCTTCCAGCGTATGCTCCATGCACCGTACCCAACCGTCCGCTGAACGTCCGAATGCATGTTTGCCGATCCAATCCACCTGATCTATAAAAACGAGTGCCTCATGTCTTCCAGCTTGAAAGTGAATCATATCTTTATACCATAATACGAGCAGTGACAGCAGCAGTTGCGGCTGTTCACCAAGTCCCGTCTTGAATACTTGCTGTTGAGCGGATACCATCGCCGCGGTGAATCGGGTCAGACTATCCTTGCCTAATTGTATCACTACATTTCTCATTTCTGCAAACTCATTCTGCTGGATGATCAAGCGGCATGCCTCAAGCCCGGAAGCCAAATGAACGGCAGCCCGCGCCAGAAGCTGTGGAACCTCCTCCGCTACAAGCGTTTGCAGCATATCCGTAGGCGCGAGCGGCATAAAAGGCACCCACTGCGTACGTGAGCGTACCGTCGGCAGCATGGCTTGTCCGTTTTCTGTCAGCAAAATCGCGACCACCAATGTCTGCGGCTCCTCCAGAAATTTGAGCAGACTGTTGGCGGCCTGCGGCGTCATCGTTTCTGCACGCTGCATAATATATATTTTACGCTCCGCTCCTGAACTCCGATAAGCAAGTTCACGCTGAAGCTCGCGTATCTGATCAATTTTAATTGAACTGCCATCCGGCTCAACCACATGAAGATTGGGCTGATTGCCATGGTCAAACTTGCGGCATGCCAGGCATTCCCCGCAAGCATCATCCTGACCAACTGTGCAAAATAGCGCTTTGGCGAATTCTTTGGCCATGGCCATTCTTCCGCTTCCCGGAGGGCCGCTGAATAGATAGGCATGCGAGACTTTGCCGCTTCGCAGTGCATGCTGCAGGATTCGTTTCGCCATAGGCTGTCCCGCCAGTTGTGCGATACTCATATGAATAATTCCTTTCCACACTCACCTGCTGCCAACGAAGAAATCCTGGTGGCAGCCTTAATATCGATGAAAGCTTCTTTCCAGAGAACAAACGTAAACCTGCTGATACTTCCAGGATCTTGAGAGGAGTCCGAAAAACTCCACATCTCTCCATTAAAAAAACAAATTAATCAGAATCCCCCGTATATCGCCAATTCTTTGCAAAAGCTCCAATCGCCCCGCCTCAGTGTCCAGCAACTCTTCTCCCATCGATAAAAGCGCTGAGTCCACCTCGTCAAGCAGCTTATAACGTTTTGTCCGGCCGCGCCGGTCAAAGCCACGCGTCTCTTTCATGCCAACACCGCGTTTTACGGTATCTTCAAGAAATTTCTTAACCATTCTCCGATAAAGCTGCAGCTCACGCACTGTCATGGAACGCGACAAGCGCTCCCCCTGATTGTGGATATCCTGCAGCTTCTGCTGCAGCTGCTCCATCGTCCGCTGTTCGTCCTGATGCATCATAACGTCAGTGAAGTTTTTTGGTTGAGCAGGTTTATAGCCCAGATCCAGCCGGGAACGGTCCTGCCCCAACGGTCGATAACCCGGATTAATCTTCATCCTTCAATCACGTCCAATCAGAAATGTTCGAATCTTTCTACAGGTACAACGAATACGGCGGCTCCGCCAACCTGTACTTCGACTGGGAACGGAATGTAGGCATCGGTTGTGCTTCCCATCGGCGATACGGGCGAAACAAGCTGATCGCGCACCTTGCAGTTGGAGCGGATCACATTAAGCACTTCATGTACCCGTTCATCCTCAATACCAATCATAAAGGTCGTATTGCCTGCCCGCAAAAAACCGCCTGTACTTGCCAGTTTTGTTGCTCTGAAGCCTTCTTGAACCAGCGCATTCGACAACCGGTTGCTATCTTTGTCCTGTACGATCGCAATCACTAATTTCATTGATTATCCCTCCCGAATTATATTGCCATTCGTAATGTTAGAAACAATAAAATGCAGGCTCTTATAAACGTGCAGAACTTTCAAGAAAAACTGCGATATGTGTAAATGAACATGCTATAGGATGTTAAGAGGACTACTATTATAATTTGACATCGTTTGCAAATAATCCTTTAAAACGCTGTGTGATTATCGAAATGGAGTCATTTAGCAGAGCTTCAGGTGAAGTTTCTGCATTTATTCGGACTATTCGACCCGGATTCTGTGCATGCAGCTTTGTATAACCTTCACGTACCAGATGATGAAAAGAAAGTCCTTCCAGATCGAGGCGATTGATTTCCCTGTTCTTGGCATCATAGATGCGCTTAAGCCCCGCTTCCGGAGAGATATCCAGCCATAATGTCAATTCAGGCATCACATCCTCAACAGCAAAACGGTTAATCGACCAAATCTCATCCATGCCAAGCCCTCGTGCATGACCCTGATAAGCAAGACTGCTGTCAACGAAGCGGTCGCATATAACAAACATGCCATCGGTAAGAGCGGGTATAATTTTTTCCGTCAAATGTTGTCGTCTGGCAGCTGCATATAGAAGAGCTTCTGTTCTGGCTTCCATTGCGGTATTGCCCTGATCGAGGATAACGCCTCGTATTTGTTCGGCAATGGGAATTCCTCCAGGCTCCCGTGTTGTCATCACACGGATACCTTTTGCTGACAGTATACGCGTTAGCCCATCAATGAGTGTCGATTTTCCGGCGCCTTCACCGCCCTCAATAGTCAAAAAAGTTCTCGGTTCCAACATAAGAGCTCCCTTTAGAATCGTTCTTGTCCCTATCATAACAAAGCAAGCTATAAGCGTAAACGAATTCCTGCCCTATCTGCATCATCATAATGTCCTAGGCCTCTCGAATCACCATTATCGTTTTCAATGTCGGATCCGATATTCCTTGACATTTTGCGCCCATCATGCCAAGCTCCTTCATATATAAAGCGACATTCTGATTAATCCTTTCTCCAGAATACAAAATGGGGATGCCCGGGGGATAGGGGATAACGGCTTCTGCAGCTATTCGGCCTGCTGCCTCCGTAATATTGATCATTTCCACCTGGTCACGCTGTTTCCGCTGTCTGCTGAAGAGTACTGGTTCAGAAATCGATTGTACGGTATCATACATGGATCCTTTTATTTTCGCTTCATTTACATAACTTCTTTGAATTACCATATCAAAATCAGTGCCCGTATGTACCTCTTTTCCAATTTCGATGCATGCCTGAATCAGCTTCTCGTTGTCCTTTAATGACATCGACATTCCGAACAACAAAACCACATGAATGGAATCGGCCATTTCCGGCCAGCATCCTCGCTTCTCAAGCATTTTCTGAAGGTCATAACCCGATAATAATCCGGCTCGATCCTTCATAACAATACGAAGGGGGTCCCCCATCATATTCAAACCGTAAGCAGGCAATTCAATCCACCCGGAAGATTCGTTTGCCCACTGTCTGAATGACTCTGCTGCCACTATGCCCTCTTCAAATAAAGAAGGTCCAAAAGTATCAATCATTGCCCGGGCAATATCCAAGGATGCCATAATCGGATAAGATGGACTGGAGCTTTGGACCATTGACAGCGCTTCTCCTAATGCATCACGATCAATCCTGATTCCCTGTACATGCAGCATAGCACCCATTGTAAGAGCGGACAACGTTTTGTGAGTCGACTGTACAACAGCATCAGCGCCTGCCTGAAGCGCTGAACGGGGGAATGAGGGATGCATGCCGTAATGAGCGCCATGCGCTTCATCGACCAGCAGCAGACAGTCATGACTGTGTACAAGCTTTGCATATGGCTCTAAATCCGTACATAATCCATAATAGCTGGGATTAGTCAGGAATACGGCTTTTGCCTCTGGATATCGGAGAAGAGCTTCCTCTATATCAGACAGTTTTGGAACTGCATGCAAACCTGTTCCTGGTTCTGTTTGTGGAGAAAGAAATACCGCTCTTGCCTGTGCAAGCATTAATCCATTTAGAACAGACTTATGTACGTTTCTTTGTAAAATAATGAGATCTCCTGGGTTGCAGCTGGCCATTATCATTGCCAGGTTTCCAGCTGTACTCCCTCCAACCAGAAAATAAGTCTGCTCAGCACCAAAGGTTGCCGCAGCCAGACGCTGAGCCGCAGCAATTACGCTTATCGGCATATGAAGATCGTCTGTCACAGACAGCTCTGTCACATCCAAGGCCATAATCGCTCGAAATATTTGAACTGCATCTGTATCAAGCTTTTGCAGTTTATTTAAAGATTGACCATATTTATGGCCTGGAACATGATAACTTATTGGAATTGAGCGGTACAGGTCCATTAACGCTTCATACAGGGGTGCGTGGAATAATGGCTCAATAGCAGTCATAAGAAATATAAATTCTCCTTTTAGATAATTAAACTGTAAATATAAAAGCTAAGCACTTGACCATTTCGCAAATAATTTACAAATTATTATAATACAACCAAATAAGGGGTGTAAACAGAAAATAAATCCTCGCTATCCCGATTGGAGCTTCCTTTTCGAGATCTGCGAGGATTGACTATGCTGATGCCATCCGGATCACAATCAGGCATTCTTTTGAACCCAAATTTGCTTCAGCTGATGAATAAAGAAAGGGTATTTTGCATCTTGAACTTCCGTTCTGACCATTTCCACTTCGCATGATTCACAAATGAATTCATCAATAATTCGCAAACCTTCCTGCTTATGATGCCCGCAAATAATGCAACAGCTTCCGATTGCTTCTTCCATCATTCTTCACCTCGCCTTTACAGGAAATTACTCATTGCTACTATTATGCCACATAGTCTAGCATCATATACTTGTTTCATAGCCCGTTTCAAATAGCCCTACATCATATGATACACGAATGAAAAGGGTGAATGGTATCTAAATATGTTGCCTTTGCTCCGCTCTTCAAAAAATGAATGCAGTTTCCGATACATTCTCTAGTAGGATGGAGGGGACATTGTCACAATGAGAGGCACGCTCGCTGAGCAGGAAAAAGCCACAATTTATCAATACCAGCTGATCCGTAAAATCGTGGTGCGCAAAGAGCTTTTATGGAGCTACTTAAGCGTAGCATTCATCATTTCGATCTTTCAATTAGCCCTGTATCAAGTAGACGGTGCAATTGCACTAGCTCTGGGACTGATCGTAACTCAACTGATCCAATTTATAATTATTCGCTTAACCTTGATTCGTGTGGATGAGCCGGATAACCGCCGGTGGGGCTATCGATTGATATTGCCTTGGGTCGGATATATCCCAATTGCCCATATTGAGCTTGCTCTCTTTCGTCGTCTGCAGCGTCATATGTTCTGGCTGGGGCTGTGCGCGATTTGCGTTGCTTACCCTTGGGCTAATGAAGCTCAGATGATCAGCTTGATATGCTGGCATTTATGGACATTGGCACCGCGGGTTGTCCTGCTTCGTCAGTTGCGGAAAGTACGCCGTGACGGTGTACTCCGCATCCAGTCAGCAGATGTAAGCTATTATCATCGTTAGTCAATTGATTATAAGTAGAGGGTGCTCAGGAACACCCTCTCTTCTTTATGTAAGGACTAAGCAACAAACATCTTGAGTTTAATAATTGATAAAGTAGACCATAGAGACAGGAAACAAAAGATAAATATTGCGCAAATATTAGTATAGATGATTATTTTCAAAAAAAAAGGATAATCGTGCACAGCATACGGTGTCGCATGCGTGACGGCTACCCGAACATAGAAGTGTATGAATGCTATAAAAGAAACAGCTGGAACTTTATTGGACAATAATGCCCGTTCTACGGGTCGTCTGTAAGTACCAACAGAAATTTATCATACGACATGCATGAGTTAAACAACTTCTAATAACAACAAGCGAATTCTAAAAAACAACAAGCGAATAACAAGTCAGCAGACAACAAAAAACCGACCGCAGAACTGCGGTCGGCTTCTCGTGCTTGGCAACGTCCTACTCTCCCAGGACCCTGCGGTCCAAGTACCATCGGCGCTGAAGGGCTTA
>NZ_JBWDNU010000035.1:0-7833 GCF_056269365.1 Paenibacillus sp. JT22N12
TTCAATCCCCGGCTATGGCTATCTTACGACCACATAAAAATGAGGTCCACCAGAAAGATCTGGTGACCTCATAATACGAACGGGTACGATAGTGCAAAGACCAGGAACAGAACGCCGCGGCTAACAACTGTTCCAATTTCATTGAAGTAACGGGCAGAATTGTTTAATTTACCACCTCTGTTAAACTAAAGTTGTATTCAGTCGGGCCCGGACTGTGCACATTAGCAATCTATGAGAAACCGGGCTTGCTGTTGGATGATAAAATGTAGACATAAAGGAGGCCGCATATAGGACGTGTAATCCTGCTGATGAAGTTTGATAAGGATATCGGTGGTCCTCTCCTATGCGTCAGCAGCCATCCCTCCGCCTGGATCAGGAGATTGAATGGAGTACAATACTCCCAATAAAATCAGAGGAGCTGAAAAAAATGAAATTTAGTCCTTATTTACAGTTGAACGGAAATGCAAGAGAAGCAATTGGATTTTACGAAAAGGTATTTCATGCAGAAAATTTAGGAGTTATTACATTTGGTGAAGTGCCTACTACCCCAGATTTTCCTTTCCCTGAGGATGCAAAAGACCTTGTTTCACACGCTACGATAAGGGTTGGAGAGTCAGTAATTATGTTTTCAGATACATTCCCAGGTCAACCAGCTCAAGAAGGAAACCTGGTGACCATTTGTGTCACGTTTGACAATGCAGACAAAGCTCGCCAAATTTTTGAAGCCTTACAGGATGGCGGACAAGTTGAAATGCCACTATCAGAAATGGGTTTTAGTCCTGCTTACGGGGTGATTAAAGATAAATTCGGTGTAACCTTCCAAATTTACACTGAAGGATATCAAGATTAGTTCATACGATAATAGTAGAAAAACGGCTTTGTACGAATGTCACAAATTACTCGAAAAAGCGATTGGAAGAAAAGTTTGCTGAGAGAATCTCGATTGAAAACGTTCGTGGTTATCAATGGATTACGTCCAAATTGATGATTAAGCTTGTAACGATGGGTACAAAAATAGCAAAAAACAATCCAGTAATTATTGGCATATATAAACCCTAGGTTATTGAAATAACGAGGAACGTTAGTTCAGTAGGCTATAATCACACATAAAAAGGAACTCTCGAAATCAGAGGGTTCTTTACATTTATATCCATACGTTTGCGGGTGGAGTCAGCTATGCTGGTAACACCCCATGTTTCCGTTCAGAGGTTCTTGTTGAACTAAAGGGTACGATAGCGCAACAACCAGGTCATTAAAGTAACTGGGCACGTTAGCACAATGATGAAGAACCGCTGCGCGGAAGCCCAAGAAGAATTAGAAAGCTGAACGATATAAATTATAAAACAGCTTCTGTGGAGAAGCTGCTTTATAATTTACCCTGACATACAGTTGTCAGGGTTGCCATTGTATGATGAATACATAAGTAAACTACAAAAAAAGGAGGTAATTGAAATGACAAATCATAGTTTGAGATTTTACGACTATCATGTATGGGCAAATAAAATAATCTTTAATCGATTAAAGGAGCTTCCGCATCACCTGTACAATCAGGAAATTCAAAGCGTGTTTTCTTCGGTGTCGAAGGTCATGGCACATATATACAAGGTTGATTGCGGGTGGCTGGACATCCTGATGGGTAAAAGTATGAATGAAGCTATGGAAGCTTCTTTTCAAATCGAGGCGGATGCAGAAGCTAGAAGCCTTGAGGAACTGGAAGCTATGTATGACGATTTGTCCGTGAGATTCAAATCATGTATTAACGAGCATGCGGATCTTGAGAAAGAGGTTGTCTTGGATAATCCTTACGCAGGAATTTTGAACACCAGATATTCAGAATTTATTATTCAAGTTGTGAATCATGGTACGTACCACCGAGGTAATCTGTCTGCTATGCTTCGTCAACTGGGCCACTCCTCTGTTATGACGGAATATGGACTTTTTATGTACCAGGATGAATCAAACACTAGTCTATCAACAGTTCCTGCCAATTAGGATAATTACAATCTTCCGCGGCTGCTTCAGCGACCGTTTTTATTCACAAGAACATATAACGTTTGCCGAAATGGGATAAGAAATTATATAGGTTGCCATAACTTGAATTCATGCATCGTGGAGATGGGTTAGAGGGCGCGCTACTACATACTTGAAAATATTGTAATCAAACAATGATATAATGGTGTTATTCCATTATAAAAGGGAGTTGTTGGATAATGTATAAACACATCGAGGATTTTGCTGCAACTTGGCGGCATGAAACGGCAGCAACGATGCGGACGCTGGAGACGCTCACGGACGAGTCTCTTGGCCAACAGATAACGAGCGATCATCGAACGCTTGGACGTCTTGCATGGCACCTTGTACAGACGTTGCACGAAATGCCATCGCGGACTGGATTGTCTGTCGAAGGACCGGGCGAAGATGTGTCGGTGCCAGCTTCGGCAGCGGACATTGCGGCGGTCTATAAGCGGACCTCGCAAGCGCTCCTTGATGCTGTACAGTCCAGTTGGAAGGATGAGAATCTGCTCGTCATGAGCGACATGTACGGCGATCAATGGCCGAACGGCTTGACGCTGGATATCCTCCTAAAGCATGAGATTCATCATCGTGGTCAAATGACGGTCCTGATGCGCCAGGCCGGCCTTCGAGTACCGGATCTTTACGGACCGACGAAAGAGCAGTGGGCCGAGTATGGTGCGTCGGCTCCGGCAATATAGAGTATGACTATATCCCGCTTTGGCCGTTGGCTGAAGTGGGATTTTTAAGCCCTATGCCCTATTACCATACATGAATGATATTTTTACATTTATTGTAGGAGGACAAGAACATTGACCGAATGAAGCCCGCGTAGATTCCATGCCCAAGGGAGTATGGGATGATATCAAGTCATTTGTCGAGGTTGCCAGTAGCTCAGCAACTCATGGTCACGATGAATGACCAACACGGGGGGCCTCAGAAAAACCATGGCAGGAGTTCAGTTCCCCTTATAAACACTTGATACGTCGCTATTTCAATCGTGCACAGAGGCGGGATTATAGTAATGGATTGAATCTCGGGCAAAAGGGATAACATCGGATAAGACGGACAACTGTTGTTCAACTCCCTCGGTACGTTATAGTTTTCTCACGAATGCTCGCTTATTCGCAGGATTTCACCACAGGATGAAATGTAACCCGGATGGAATGGGACGAGAGCCGTCAAATTGGAAACCGACGCGCATGCGGGAACAGAAGGGGCGAGTTTTCGCTCCTCTTTTTTGTTGCTCTGCTGCACGCTACTCCACATAACCTCCGGAGGCTTTCACTCCCATTTCTCGACGGGTCAATGCCCTTTTGTTTAACGCAGTCCGGTACTCCGTGCAATCTTGAGATCCTGCGAATAAGCCAATTTTCGTGGGATGGCGAAGCGGCTAAGCAACCTGTTTCATAGGAAGAGCTCGATTCGTTTCGTAAGCATCGCCACTGCGTGCCATGGCAACCAGAATGCGAGCCAACTTGCCGACCAGTTTCATTACCGAGCGTATCGGTTTCATGTTCTTGCTTTTCACATTCGCTTCATGTAGGCGCTTGAATGTTTCATCGTTCAAGATTAGAGCCATGGTTGCCATGAACAAGACATGTCGGAGCCTTGGCCGGCCGCGTTTGCTAAGTGACATCTGGCCGTTCCACTTGCCGGAACTCGCTTCGGCCAGGTTGAGGCCGGCATGCCGCAGCAGCGCATTACCATGCGAATAGCCGCTGAGGTCGCCGGCTTCGCCTAGAATGCCTGCAACAGACAGGACGCTTATGCCTTTCATCGCAAGCATTGGCGTGGCTAGCGGGATCCGCTTTAGCGTAACTGCCAATTCTTTCTCGATCACCTGCAACTGCTCGGTAGCCAGATCGTACTCGGCCAGCAGTTGCTGTAGATGGAGCTTGTAAGCTTTCTCAGCATGCCTCGCACCGACTGATTGAGTTGCTAGAGCTAGCAACTCGCTGGCTCTACGTTCACCGCTGTGCCGTTTCATGACTGTTTTCCAGCCATCGAGTATCTGGCGAACGGTTAGCTTTTGAAGATCAGCAGGCGTTGGAAAGAGACGCAGTGTAGCGAGCGAACCGGAGCCAATGAGGTGCTTATAAACCTGCCTCAGCTCTGGAAACACAATGTCGACCCAGCGATGGATCTGGTTCTTGACGCTGACAAGACGATGGACGATTGTCTCTCGATTCGCCATGAGCACTCGCAGTTCTATGAACACTTCACTGGTATCTTTAATGACCGTGTAGTAGCCGTTTTTCACCATGTCGGCAATAACCAAGGCATCCTTGATGTCGCTTTTGGAGGGAGTATTATCTCGGTTTTCCTTGTTCTTTTTGACGAGATGAGGGTTTACCAACACGACCTCGAGGCTTCGGTCTTTGAGCCAGGCGGCGAGACTGAGCCAGTAGTGGCCGGTTGGTTCCATACCGATGATGGTGTCGTTTAGCTGGTGCGTTTCCTGCATATCTTTCATCCACTGCAGCAGTTGGTTAAAGCCGGCATCGTTGTTGGAGAAATGAAGCGGAGTGCCGAGCGTGATTCCACGGAAGTTGACAGCGCGAGCAACATGGGACTGCTGGGCGATGTCGATGCCGACGACAAGGTGCTGGGTTGAAATGCGTTCGAGCAGTTGATTTTGTTTGGCTTGAGCTTTAAAATTCAAGATAGAGCGACCTCCTTAAGATGGTTAAAGGGCTATGACCCGTGACTACCCCATCGTACCGGAGTCGCTCGTTTTAATGCAAAGCTCAAAATTAACGCTCTACAGGAATCCTAACGGGTACGATAGCACAACGACACCAGGCTGCCGGCACGAACGGCAACCGTTCGCTCAACTAACGGCTACGAGTTGAATATCACAAGATGAAGCTGCCGAAGTATCGAACGGCAGCTTTTCTGTGGTTAAGGGCAGTTATGTGCAACAAATCCTTTATTTGCTGCGTAATGAAGATAATCACAAAGTAAAAATGTTGTGCCTTATCTGTGTTCTTCAATGGAGAATTGACGGAAAAGGAAAGTCGAAAATTCTTTGACTAGAGAGGTGAAATAATTGAAGTATCTGATTCCAATTTTGGTGTTCGTTTTATTAATTGGTTGCATAAGAAACAACGAAATATCGAAAGAACAATTTGTATCAAAAAGCTATCTTGAGAGCAAGGGGTTCCAGGTTATTTCTTATGAAGGTCGTTCGGAGAGTTACGAATTGACAAAACAGAATATCGTGACACTACCTTATATGATTTATTGGGGGCTGCAACTGGTTGACCCATCCCTGTATTTTGGCAAGACAATAAACGTTGAAAAGTTCCTCGTCAAGAATCATCCGCTAACTCAAGGCAAAGTTGATGTGTATGTCTATGAAGTTAATGGTCAGCCCATAGGAGGAACTTCGTATCCACATGGCGATACATCAGCCGTATCAGAGGGGGGATATTGGTCTATAGAAGGTAAAACATTAGAAGAACTTCAACCAAAGTCCTTTCAAGATTGGCAAAAAGACTGGATTAACAAGTTTACGTAAGGTGAACTAAAAATGCCCTATTAAGGGCTGGAGAAAAAAAGTTTATTGAAGTAACAGTCAGAATGAGCCAACACAGGGTTTTTTTGTTTAATGACGAAAATGTAATTTATGGATGAAATAGAAGGGTTGGATGTAGTAGAAATTGAAGGTGAGGATACAAAGATTGATACAATTGGTATTGACCCAAGCTTTGAAGTGGAATGTATACAACCATTCGGGGCGTATCAGACCATAAAAGGACCCTTTGATTCTGTTGGTGTGTACTTCCGATGTAAAGCACAAGGGGATTTATTAATATCAGGTGATGAAACGAAAAATCCAAGATGGATTACAGTAGATGAATTGATACAATTAATGAATGATGACCCTCTACAATTTTCTGATGTTGACCGAGCAGGAATATTGTTTTACTTGAAAAATTTGAAGAAAAGCAAATTATAAGTTACCCAATAATAATAAGATTGTTCTACTGTTATTAAGCTAACGGATTACGATAGCTTAATGTGGCTGCCGCGGGATCGAGCGGCGGTTCTGTGGTATTATGAGAGGCGGGATGGTCCCATAAGGAGGATATCACATGGACGAGTTCTACAAAAGTCTGCCTTACCAACTGAGTGAAAATGAATTACGGCAGTTATTTTATAATTTTTTAGCTACAGTAGATCGTTATCATCAAGACGGTGGAATTGAAGAAAAAAAGTTAGCAGAGGGAGTTATTAACCTGCTTCAAGGACAAATAGATGCGAAGCGTAACCAAAAATTGCAGATAGATGCGCTCCAACGTTACGTCCATATTGTGTTTAGCCTCTCTGATGAAGGATCGCTATTACTATCTCTCCATAAAGTCGGGAAACGGGAAGTGTGCCAGGTTTTGGCATTTAATGATGTGTTTTCAGTCGGGCCAATATCTGACTTGGATACAACAACTGGACAGGAGAAAAGGTTTCTTTGGATGATGGAACACGATAGTGATTACTCTTATAATCAACAGTCGAACCAAGAACATAAGCTTGAGAATATGATAACAGCAATAAGAAGCATTCCAGAAAATAAGCATATCGTCATTTGGTACGCGGACAATCCCCATGATCAAACAGGCTTACGTTTCGCAGTGCATTTGTTAAGAGAAAGAGAACAGCCGATTAATGTTGTAAATGTGACGGAGCTATTTAACGCTACAAGAATGCAAAACGTAGATGAGATTACTCCATACGCGAGTGGTTTAATCGACCGAGAACATTACCAGGCAATCGTTAGAAATTATTATGAAGGCATTCCTCTTAAACAAGACCAAAGAAGAAGGTACGAATCAGAATGGCTTATGCTCACAGGGCAAGATCATGTGCTTCGTTTGTGGGAAGAAGGTACAGTTAGAGGCAGTGATGAGAGTGCCCTAGATGCAGTGATTGTAAGGTCGGTGATAGAACTGGAACACAAACAAGATGAGAATGGATTTATTAAAGCAGGAAGTGTCCTAATAGGGTTTTATAAAATATCGCAACAAATCGTAGGATATTCGTTTCTAACCTATAGAATCTGGATCTTAATCAACCAAGGAATTCTGGCATTTAGAGGGCTACCGGGAGCTCCGCATCAGTTTTCCGTTAAATTGGGTACCCATAGGTTAAGCTAACGGGTACGATAGTTCAATCAGGGGGGACCATTATGATCCTCCCTTATTTTCCATTCCACCCTGGATAAGGATCTCCCTTACTTACATAAGGGGAGCAAAAAAACTGTTCAAGGGGCTTAAAAATATCATGGGTAGAATAGTGCAAAGTTTTAACACCATTAACTATTGAATATCAGCGGTAATTGAACTAATTTATACGTTAGGGAGTGATGAAAATGGAACCGCCAGAGCTAAAAGTAATTTCTATAGTGATTACTATTTTTTTCGTACTTTGGACTGGAGCCGCTTTGTTCGCCACAATAAGTCCAAAAGCCTTTTGGAATATAACCCAAGGTTGGAAGGCAACACGCGAGCCGTCGACTGCCTATTTTGTATTTTCTCGAATTGGAACTGCAATATGTGCAATCATTGGTCTTGTTATGTTGGTCCGGCCGTATATACACAAATGAATCCCATTGAATAAATTCCTTTTTTTGTTTTACGAACGGGGCACGATAGCATAATTTGGACCAAATTGAGGCAGCCGTCCAAACAATCGGCTGCCATTGCTCAACTATACCAGCTAATAGGTTGTCAATATTTAATTATTAATGAGCCAAACGAGGGATGTTATACTGGTAAAAGGGAATGGCAAATAACCGTCCCTTAGATTTTGGGAAGGTGT
>NZ_JBWDNU010000004.1:0-868837 GCF_056269365.1 Paenibacillus sp. JT22N12
AGATTTCCCAATTCGTAAGACCCCTGGTAGACGACCAGGTTGATAGGTTCGAGGTGGAAGCATCGCAAGATGTGCAGCTGACGAATACTAATCGGTCGAGGGCTTATCCTACACCGGAACAAGAGAAGTCTTGTTCCACCCGTCAGCCGTAGGGCTGGAGGAAAATCAAGCCGCTAAACGTTTCGCAAACGTTCGTATCCAGTTTTCAGGGTGTAATGATGGATGATCAGCCGACAAGTGCGGCTCATTCCCATTTTTTACGCACACGACATTTTTTTAATTTGTCGAGATCCTGACTTTGCAGGCTGGCCCCAGTCGTTGTAAAGGACAAGCAGTTTTGGGGCATTTTGTGTGGCGGTGTAGCTCAGCTGGCTAGAGCGTACGGTTCATACCCGTGAGGTCGTGGGTTCGACTCCCTCCGCCGCTACCACACCTATTATGGAGGCTTAGCTCAGCTGGGAGAGCATCTGCCTTACAAGCAGAGGGTCGGCGGTTCGATCCCGTCAGCCTCCACCATGAATGTCTACATACGGAGCTGTGGTGTAGTGGCCCAACATGCCTGCCTGTCACGCAGGAGACCGCGGGTTCGAATCCCGTCAGCTCCGCCATTCATCCCAATAATGTAAAGAGCTTGTTTTTACTTTTAGGGAACCCAAAATAAACGTGGCTCGGTAGCTCAGTCGGTAGAGCAGAGGACTGAAAATCCTCGTGTCGGCGGTTCGATTCCGTCCCGAGCCACCATTTTTTCAAGGCGAAGTTGCCTGATTTTTATAACGTGGAGGGCTAGCGAAGTGGCTAAACGCGGCAGACTGTAAATCTGCTCTCTTACGAGTTCGGTGGTTCGAACCCATCGCCCTCCACCATTCCTTATTCTGCAAGAGCCATTAGCTCAGTTGGTAGAGCACCTGACTTTTAATCAGGGTGTCGAAGGTTCGAGTCCTTCATGGCTCACCATTTCTACACTTTTGATGATGACTAGCATATATCAGAATCCATGGACAAGAAGTCCATGGATTTTTTTGTTAGGCGCCATCAGCTATGCATGGAGCTGAAATCCTTTGGGATGTATGATACAATGACGCAGAAGCAAGCTGTCTTATGTTTTGTTATCCGTAGTTGTTTATAGCTTTGACGCAACTATATTTTGGATTTCAAGAAGAAACGGCTGTCACCGTCTTTTGGCTGCACAGCAAGTTTCTTCCTTCAAAAAATATAAGCAACGTATAGGCTGAAATCTATACTTTCTTATATTCTAAAAAAAGGACGCAGTGAGCGTTCTACGGATAGGGGCCAGCCGATGAGTGAAGCAAAATGGATCGAGCAGTTGCAAACGATACTCGATTGCCCAGTGCGCCAACTCCAGCTGCCTGTGCAGCAATGGAAAGCGCATGTCGATGAAAGTGAAAGCGCTCTGAGTTTTTTTTGTTCAGCCGGTGCGGTTACTCCTGGAGATTATATGGTTGTTTCCAAAGGGCCTTTATGGTTTGCCCTTGGCAGTGATTCCGAGTATGTCGATTATATTGAAGTAGAACGCGCAAAGCTCTCGGATAAGGAAATGAAGCTGATTGGATGGACATTAACGCAGATTCGTTCCTCAAACGTGAAAAATTTCGAAGGCGTTACGGAGTCGGAGCGTTATGCGCGTGAGCTGGGTGCCTGGATTGTGGAGCAGCTGGAAACCAGCGAATCCCAAGTATCGATACCCGACAGACTAATGGCAAGAGGCCGGTTGTTCTCTAATATGATTCCTTTCCTTCTCGTGTCGGAACAGGTAGATGTCGGCAGGACAAGCTATATTGATCTGGAGAAGCTGCTGCGCACGTTTTTGGCCGAGGATATGATGTTGATACCTTTAAAGGAACAGGAATGGCTGGTACTGGGACCTATCTCGCTGATTCGCGATGCGCAGTCAGAGGAGCGTGACGAGGAAGCGGAGGAATCGGTCGAAGAAAGCCTGGAACCGATTGCATCCGGGCTGCATGAGATGCTGGCCAGCGAATGGCTGGGGGAATGTCACCTGGCGGTTGCACCGCCAATATCTCCGGCTAATTCGATAGTGGCCACGACTGCGCTGCTGCGTGAGACTGTTCATCTGGGCCGAGCGTTCCATGTGGGCTCGAATATTCATCTGCCATGGCTTCTGCATTTGGAAAGACTGCTGAATACAATTCCTGAGGCTCAACGGGCCAAGTTTGTGGAACAGGCGCTAAAGCGGACCGATTTTTTTCTGGAGACGGAGATTTTGACAACGTTGGAAACGTTCTTCTCCCTGGACTGCAATGTCAGCGAAACGGCAAAAAAACTATATATCCATCGAAACACACTGCTTTACCGGTTGGACAAGCTGAAACAGGAAACAGAACTGGATGTGCGTTTGTTCCGGGATGCGGTATTGGTGAAAATCATATTACTATTGTACAAAGTGACGAAAAGAAAGTGAGTTTTTTGTAAAGTATGTGCATAGTCATATAGCCTGTGCTGATATAAGATGTATATAGTAGTGATGAACAATATCCGTTTAGGGGGAAATACAAATGGCAGGTGTACGCTTAGAACATATTTACAAAAAATACGCTGGTACTGATCTTGCTTCGGTTAAGGACTTTAACCTTGACATTAAAGACAAGGAGTTTCTTATTCTTGTAGGTCCGTCCGGTTGCGGTAAATCGACCACGCTTCGTATGATCGCTGGCCTGGAAGAGATTTCCGAAGGTAAATTGTTTATCGGCGAACGTCTTGTAAACGATGTCGCTCCTAAAGACCGCGATATCGCGATGGTATTCCAATCTTACGCTTTGTACCCACATATGAACGTATATCAAAACATGGCCTTCGGCCTTAAACTTCGTAAATTCAAAAAAGCGGATATTGAGAAACGTGTTCGTGAAGCCGCTAAAATTCTTGATATCGAGCATCTGCTTGAGCGTAAACCAAAAGCATTGTCCGGTGGACAACGTCAACGTGTCGCGCTCGGCCGTGCAATCGTTCGTGAACCGCAAGTCTTCTTGATGGATGAGCCGCTTTCCAACTTGGATGCTAAACTTCGTGGCCAAATGCGCGCGGAAATCAGCAAACTGGTTAAACGTCTTGAAACCACTTGCATCTATGTAACACATGACCAAATCGAAGCAATGACGATGGGTGACCGTATCGTTGTTATGAAAGACGGTATCATTCAGCAAGCGGATTCGCCAGAAGGCTTGTATAACAACCCTGTAAACCTGTTTGTGGCCGGTTTCATGGGAGCTCCTTCGATGAACTTCATCACAGGCGCGCTGACAGAGCAAAACGGAGCCGTTCTTTTCAAAACAACGGGTGTTGATGTTATCATTCCGGAAGGCAAAGCCAAATTGCTGCGCGACAAAAACTTCATTGGTAAAGATATCATTCTTGGTATTCGTCCGGAAGATATCCATGAAGAGCCGGTATTCCTGGAAGCATCGCCAAATTCCATCGTAAACGCTCATATCGAGGTTTCCGAGAACTTGGGTCATGAAATGTACCTGTACCTGAACGGAATTGGTAAAGACACCATTATCGCTCGCGTAGATGGTCGTTCAGGCTTGAAAGAAGGCATGAACGTGAAGCTTGCGCTTGATATGAACAAAGTTCATGTGTTTGATAAAGAAACTGAATTGAACCTGTTTGAAGTATAAGACAAGGCGTTTAGCCTTTCGAACAACCGTCCTGTGAGGGGCGGTTGTTTTTTGTTTGTCTCCGGCTGGGCAGCAGCGCATGATGGGAGCTGTGATTAAATCATGCCAGATGCGGAAATAGCCTGCCTGATCAAGGCCGATAATGACCGAAGCGCTGGTTTGAAATTGACGAAACAGACTAAAATGTCTCGAAGATCATGGGAGACGTTGATTTCAGCGCTTATTTCCTATACGATGATTACATTGGAAATGTACATAGCAATTGCAGATGCAAGGGAAGCGATTAGGGAGGCCGGACAATGGCTAAAAAAGTTAAGGTGTCGGAGCTTGTCCAACAATTTCAGCTTGAAATTGTCAGTGGGGAAGATGGTCTGCGCCGCAGCATAACGGTCGATGATTTGTCGAGACCAGGCTTGGAGATGGCTGGTTATTTTCATTATTACCCAAAGGAACGGGTGCAAATTCTGGGTAAAACGGAGCTTGCGTTCATGGATACGCTCAGCAATGAAGAGCGGATGGACCGGATAGAGCGGCTTTGTGATGATGAGACGCCTTGTTTTATCATAACACGAGGCCTTGAAGCGCCGCTTGAACTCATTCAACAGTCAAATGCAAAACAAATTCCTGTACTGAGAAGTCATGTTGCGACAACCATTCTTATTGGCCGCATTACAAACTTCCTGGAACGCAAGCTTGCGCCATCAGCTACGATTCATGGTGTTCTGGTTGACGTATATGGAGTTGGCATACTGATCACCGGGGGCAGCGGCATTGGCAAAAGCGAAACAGCGCTGGAACTGGTCAAACGCAGCCATCGCCTTGTTGCGGATGACGCTGTGGAAATCAGACAGACATCGGATGGACAGCTCCACGGAAGTGCTCCAGAGCTGATCCGGTATTTACTGGAGATTAGGGGACTTGGAATTATTAATGTGATGACCTTGTTCGGTGCCGGTGCGATTCGTACGATGAAGCGGATCAGTGTGGTCATTAAGCTGGAGAACTGGCAGCCGGACAAACAGTATGACCGTCTGGGCCTGGATGAAGAGACGACGCGCATTATCGATACCGATGTCCCGCTTGTAACCGTTCCGGTGAGGCCGGGGCGCAACTTGGCGGTTATTATCGAAGTGGCCGCGATGAACTTCAGGCTCAAGCGTATGGGCTATAACGCGGCGCTTCAGTTTACGAACAAGCTGACCGAAACCATTGCTGACGATTCGGATGATTTTGATTGATAAAAGGAGCCGTTGTGGATGTATGAATTGCTTTTAAATCCAATCGCTTTTTCATTGGGGCCGATTAGTGTTCATTGGTACGGTATCATTCTGGGCACGGCGGCGCTTGTCGGCCTGCTGCTGGCTGTTCAGGAAGGAAAGAGGTACGGGTTGTCGCCGGATTTCTTTATGGATCTGCTTTTACTCGGTGTTCCCTCTGCGATTATTGGGGCGCGGATTTATTTTGTCGCCTTCAAGTGGGACGAGTACAAGGACAATTTCCTGGACGTGTTTAAAATATGGAATGGCGGTATTGCCATCTATGGTGCCTTAATTGGAGCCATGATATGCGGTATCCTCTACTTCCGCTACAAGGGCTACAACCCTTGGCGGATTATGGATATTTGCGCCCCCTCTCTGATTGCCGGACAAATTATTGGCCGCTGGGGCAATTTTGTCAATCAGGAAGCCTACGGCGGACCTGTTGACGAAAGTTTTCTGCGCGACACGCTCCATCTTCCCAATTGGATCGTCAATCAAATGAATGTAGGCGGTGTTTTCCATCATCCGACCTTCCTGTATGAATCCTTATGGAATCTGATTGGGATTATTCTGCTGTTCGTGCTGCGCCGCCGCGCATTTATGCGGGCCGGGGAGATGCTCATGACGTATTTCATCTGGTATTCCATCGGGCGCTTCTTTATTGAAGGACTGAGAACGGACAGCTTGGCTTTTGACGGACCGGCTTGGCTGGTCTCAATTATGAATGGTTTGTGGTCACCGATGACCGTTGCGTTTGAGCCTGGCAATCTGGACGCCGCCTATGGTGATGTCCGTATCTCCCAGCTGCTGGCTGTTTTGTTAATTATCGCTGCGATCGCGATCATTATCATCCGTCGTGTTACGGGAGCCGCATCCGAGCGGTATGCGGATCCTATTATCAACCGTCGTACGGGTCTGCCAGCGGGGGTAAAACCCGGCGTTGATCCCAATGCAGAAGCAGCAGCTCCGGATATTGCTGAGCAAACGATAATCGAACCGCGTGAACCCGACCGCAAAGATACACCGGAGCACAAGGATGAAGGCATAAAGGGGTAACGGCTGATCATGACTTTAAAAATACGAACCATTTTGTTTGACCTTGACGGAACCATTTTGGATACGAATGAATTGATTATTCATTCTTTTCTGCACGCGCTGCGTGATATCGTACCGCAACAATTCGGAAGAGAGCATATCATTCCGAGTATGGGGCAGCCACTGCAGGACCAGATGCAGTTATTTTCAGGGCTGGAAGAGGTATCTCATCTTATTGCAGCTTACCGTGAGATCAATTTGAGGATGCATGATGAGTATGTGAAATCATTTCCAGGGGTAAACGAGGTATTGGCCAGGCTGCATGAAGCAGGTGTTCAGATTGGAATCGTCACAACCAAAATGAGGCTGACGACAGAGCGGGGTCTTCGTTACACAGGCCTGTATGATTACATTCAGCCTCATGCGATTGTTACGATTGATGACGTGACGCATCCCAAGCCTCATCCAGAGCCTGTCCTCATGGCAATGGAAGCTTTGGGCGCGCAGCCGGAAACAACGATGATGGTTGGTGACAGTATTGTGGATATTCAATCTGCCGAAGCTGCCGGAGTCATCTCTGTTGGGGTTGCCTGGTCGCTCAAAGGCGAGGCCATGCTGACGGAAAGCGGGGCGCGTCACATCATTCATGATATGCGCGATCTCTACGCGCTCGTCGGATTGGAGCTGTAGTCGAATTGAGGAACGTGGAGCGCTATCCGGTTGAAGGGCCGAATGCCTTATGGCAAATGTATCATACAGTCAGCCGGTTCAAGGCTGTGCGTAATTTCATATGTATACAGATAACGCGATATTGTCCGTCTCTGCCCATGAAAAATTGGATCTACAGGCACATACTGGGTATGAAGGTCGGGCACGATACGGCCTTTGCGCTTATGGTGATGGTTGATGTTTTTTTTCCAGAACGGATTAAAGTCGGGGATAATACGATTATCGGGTACAACACCACGATTTTGACACATGAGTATTTGATCCGGGAATATCGTCTGGGTGATGTGGTTATCGGCTCAGATGTCCTGATCGGCGCAAACACCACGATACTGCCAGGGGTGAGCATTGGAGATGGCGCTGTGGTGGCTGCAGGCTCGGTGGTGCATAAAGATGTAGCTGCCGGAGCTTTTGTAGGCGGCAATCCTTTAAGGGTAATTAAACCGACGGAGTAAAGGTTATGGCATTCGAAAAAAACGGCCTTTCCAATCTGAAGGTCGTTTTTTTGTTGGAGGAGGCGCCCATTCGAGTTCTTGACGAATGGAAATGAGCGTGATATCATTACGTCTAATCACTTTATTTTGGCAGCATGGTAACTTGGTAGCACGTTAATAAACTAAAGCGTATGTGGGTGAATATACATGTCCAAACCAAAAGGTTTTGAGAAGCCGATCGGGGTTAAAGATTACCTGCCGCATGCTGTATCCAGACTGCGGCAAATTGAAAACCAGGTGCTCGCCTGTATGGGCGCATGGGGCTATGAGCAGATCATGACGCCAACCATGGAATACTACGATACGGTGGGCGTGGCAAGCTCTACCTCGGATCAGAAGCTGTTCAAGCTGCTGAATAACCGGGGAACGACGCTTGTCCTGCGTTCCGATATGACGGCGCCGATCGCCAGGGTCGTTGCTTCCCTGCTTAAGGAATCCGAGTTTCCTCTTCGTTTATCCTATCACTCGAATGTGTTCCGGGCAATCGAGGAAGAAGCGGGGCGCGAAGCGGAATTTTTCCAAACTGGAGTGGAACTCGTAGGTGACGCTTCGGCGGATGCCGATGCGGAAGTTGTGGCGCTTGCCATCGCTTCTTTAAAAGCGGCGGGAGTTGACCGGTTCAAGATCGCGATTGGTCATGTAGGCTTCCTGAACGGCTTGTTCGAGGAAACGCTCCAAGGACGGGAAGAAGCCCAGGAAGAGCTGAAGGCCTGCCTGCTGGGGCGCGATTATGTCGGTTACCGTGAACGGCTGCACGCACTGTCGCTGGCTGAGCCGGTGCAGAAGGAGCTTGAAGGCATTCTGAGGCTGCGCGGCGGTCAGGAGATATGCGAACAGGCACTGCAGCTTGGCGCCAACGAGACAGCTCGGGCATCGATTCATCATCTGCGTGAGATATGGGATGTGCTCGAGGCTTACGGTGTTTGCGAGCATGTGCTCATTGATTTAACGATGATCGGGGATTTTAAATATTATACCGGCATGACCTTCGAGGGCTATGCTGCTGATCTGGGTTCACCGGTAGCAAGCGGAGGCCGTTATGACAATCTGCTGCAGCAGTTTGGCAGACCTGCTCCAGCAACGGGATTTGCGCTGAAGACGACGCGCATTCTGGAGTTAATCGGTGACGGTACAGCGACAGGGCCTGCAAAGCGGATATTAATCGGTTATGATGCGGCAGGAAGGCAGCAGGCGCTTCTGGAAGCCCAGCGTCTGCGTGAGGAAGGTTTGGCAGTGATTGTCACAGAGAAGATGGATCAGAACGCTCAGAAGGCTGCTGCCGCAGCCGCTGATGCTGGGAGCAAGCAGGAGATCGTGTATAAGGGTATAACGTTCTCAAGGCTGCTGACATTTTTCGGAAGAGGGGGTCGCGCGTGATGAGCTTGCAGGATGGATTGTGGAATGGAGCATCGAGCCTGACCGAAGGAACCTCCTCTGGTGGAGAGCTGTTAAAGGTAGCCATGCCAAAGGGGCGTATATACAAGCAGGCGTCGAAGCTTTTCCGTGAGGCCGGTCTTCCCATTCCCAGCGATTTTGACGATACGAGGCGGCTGATTATCGAGATGCCGGAGGTGGGCATGTCTTTTATTATGGCCAAACCGGTTGATGTGCCGACTTATGTGGAATACGGTGTGGCGGACATCGGCATTGTAGGCAAGGATGTGCTGATGGAGGAAAACAAGGATGTTTATGAGCTGCTCGATCTGGGCATTGCCAAATGCCGCATGTCGGTTATCGGATTGCCGGATTGGAAGCCGGTTATTCATCCGCGTGTAGCCACGAAATATCCAAGTGTTGCCTCGCAATATTTCCGCGAGCGCGGGCAGCAGGTCGAAGTGATCAAGCTGAACGGCTCCATCGAGCTGGCGCCGCTGATCGGTCTTGCCGACCGGATTGTCGATATGGTTGAGACCGGCCAGACGCTGCGTGAGAACGGTCTTATCGAGATGGAAACGATCTTCGGCATTACAAGCAGGCTGATTGCCAATCGCGTCAGCTACCGTATGAAGAATGATGCGATCCAGAGCTTGTGCGACAAACTGCAGCAGACGATTGCGGCCAAAGCGGAAGCTTGATGTAGTCCTAACGATTGCCGTCCCCACAGACCCGTTGGCTGGAGAATCCAGGCATTTCGGATGAGTTTGGCATTGGAGTCAGCCTGCGGCAATTGGGACTTAAGAGACGCTGCAAAGTTTAGGTGACAGTATAATGAAGGGAGCGATGCGTCATGCGTATGCTGCGTGCGGAGCAGTATGGTTTAACCCGCGAGGTGGAGTACGGGACACCGGAGCAGAACGAGACTGTCCGGCAAATCGTGGAGGCTGTCCGGACTGAGGGAGATGCGGCATTGCTGCGCTATACGGAGGAGCATGACCGTGTCAGGCTGCACGCGCAGTCGCTTCGTGTGACGGAAGCAGAAATTCATGCGGCGTACGACCTTGTGGACGAGGCATTCTTGACGGCCATTCGGCAAGCGGCCGTGAATATCCGTTCCTTCCATGAGAAGCAGGTGCGCCAATCGTGGATGGATGTTCAGCCCGATGGTACGATGCTGGGACAGCTCCTGCGTCCCCTGCGGCGGGTAGGGGTATACGTCCCTGGCGGGAAGGCCGCATATCCTTCCTCCGTGCTTATGAATGTCATACCCGCTCAGGTGGCTGGCGTACCGGAGATTGTGATGGTGACGCCCCCGGCAACCGGCGGCAAATCGGGCATCGATCCTTATATTCTGGTAGCGGCTGCCGAGGCTGGCGTCAAGGAAATGTACCGCGTCGGCGGGGCGCAGGCCATAGCCGCGCTTGCTTACGGAACGGCAAGTATTCAGCCTGTGGACAAAATATGCGGGCCAGGCAATATCTATGTGGCGCTGGCCAAGCGGGCCGTCTTCGGCGCTGTAGATATCGACAGCATCGCCGGACCCAGCGAGATCGTCGTATTGGCCGATGATACGGCCAACCCTGCTTACGTGGCAGCCGACCTGCTTTCGCAGGCCGAGCATGATGAGATGGCATCCGCCATTCTGGTCACGACCTCCCGGACATTGGCAGAGGCTGTTTCCGCAGAGGTTGAGCGCCAATTGGCAAGTCTGCCTCGGCAAAGCATTGCCCGGCAATCAATCGACAGCCACGGAGCGGTGCTGCTGGCGGACTCTATCGCCGAAGCGATTGCGGTAATCAACCGGATGGCGCCGGAGCATTTGGAGATTATGGTGGCGGAGCCGATGGCGCTGCTTGGCCGCATCGAGAATGCCGGGGCGATTTTCCTTGGCCCCTACAGCTCGGAGCCGGTCGGTGATTATTTTGCGGGACCGAATCATATTCTGCCCACCAACGGGACGGCAAGATTCTCATCGCCTGTGAACGTAGACGATTTTGTCAAGAAGTCGAGCCTGATTTATTACAGTAAGGACGCGCTGCTGGCCAATGCGGATAAAATTATGACGCTTGCGCGGCATGAAGGTCTGGAAGCGCACGCCAGAGCCATTGAGATCCGTCTGGAGCAGGAACGGGAATAAGCAGCTGTGGTATTGGATGTACAAGGAAGTAAAGCATATATGTAATTATTATCCTCGAGAGCGAAAGAAGGGCATCTCTTATGGCGGATCATGTCATGCGCGCAGCCGATGTGGCGCGGAAAACGAACGAAACGGATATTAAGCTGGCGTTTGCTGTTGATGGCAGCGGACTGGCAAAGATCGAAACGGATGTGCCGTTTCTGAATCATATGCTGGATCTGTTTACGAAGCACGGCCACTTTGATTTGAATGTCGAGGCGCGCGGCGATGTCGATATTGATGATCATCATACAGTGGAGGACATCGGCATATGTCTTGGCCAAACCATTCAGGAAGCATTGGGCGATAAACGGGGCATCAAGCGTTACGCCTCTGTATTCGTTCCTATGGACGAAGCATTGGCGCAGGTGGTCATTGATCTGAGCAACCGTCCGCATTTTGAATATCGGGCTCAGTATCCTTCCCCCCAGGTCGGGAGTTTTCAGGTGGAGCTGGTCCATGAGTTTCTGTGGAAGCTGGCCCTTGAAGCGAGGATGACCCTGCATGTTATTGTTCATTACGGCGTGAATACCCACCATATGATTGAAGCTGTTTTCAAGGCGCTTGGCCGTGCGCTTGATGAAGCAGCAAGCATTGATCCACGGGTGCAAGGAGTCCCTTCAACGAAAGGAGTGCTGTAGATGATTGCTGTCATCGATTACGGCATGGGCAATTTGCACAGCGTCAGCAAAGCGGTGGAGCGTCTTGGCTATGAGGCGCTGGTCACGGCGGACATGAAAGAGATAATGGAGGCGGATGGTGCGATTTTGCCGGGCGTCGGGGCTTTTGGCGATGCCATGCAGAATTTGCAGAATACGAAGCTTGAGGATGTCGTCAAGTTCTATGCGGCTTCTGGCAAGCCTCTGCTAGGTATTTGCCTGGGCATGCAGCTCTTGTTCACCGAAAGCGAAGAATACGGCCAGCATCAAGGGCTCGGTTTGCTGCCTGGGAAGGTCGTTCGTTTTCAGGGGGACTATAAGGTTCCGCATATGGGCTGGAACAAGCTGACGTTTCATCGGGAGAGTCCGCTGCTCGGCGGGTTGGAGGAGGGGCATGTCTACTTCGTGCATTCCTTCCATGTCAGACCAGAGCAGGCGGAGGATCTGCTTGCCACGACTGATTATCATCAGCCGGTGACCGCCATTGTGGGACGCGACAATGTGTACGGAATGCAGTTCCACCCGGAGAAGAGCGGCGATCTGGGCATGCAGCTGCTGGGTAATTTTCTTGCGTTGACTGCGTCCCGTCAGGCGGTCCGCCAGTAAACGGTTATAGCGGATGGATTCATGGAGCCGGCAGGCTTTAAAGGAGCGGAAGTTCGGGTTCTGAACATTCTTGCCGGAGGGAAAATTATACAAGCTTGCTGTCAAGAAGTGTAATTATAATGAATGCAAGCTTAATGATGGCTTAATCAGCGATAGTTCAAATCGGTACACATAAAGGGGGATGGCGTATGTTGGCTAAACGGATTATCCCCTGCTTGGACGTGAAGGATGGCAGGGTGGTTAAGGGGGTCAATTTCGTCAATTTGCGCGATGCTGGGGACCCTGTAGAGCTTGCGGCGACCTACGATAAAGAGGGGGCCGACGAGCTGATATTTCTTGATATCTCGGCCTCTTATGAAGGACGGGCAACGATGGTGGAAGTGGTCAAGCGAACAGCTGGTGAAATTACCATTCCATTCACGGTTGGCGGCGGAATTGCCCATGTTGACGATATGAAACGTCTGCTTCGCGCAGGAGCTGATAAAATTGGCATTAATACTGCGGCTGTCAAAAACCCCGCCCTCGTCAAGGATGGTGCGCGTAAATTCGGTTCTCAATGCATTGTTGTAGCGATAGATGCCAAATTCAATCCGGAATGGGGAGAATGGGAAGTCTATACGCATGGCGGACGAAATGCAACCGGGATGAAGGCTTTGGCCTGGGCAAAGGAGGTTGAGCTGCTCGGCGCGGGAGAAATTCTTCTGACGAGTATGGATGCGGACGGCACGAAGGATGGATTTGACCTTAAGCTGACGCAGGCCGTGTCAGATACGCTGGGCATTCCGATCATCGCCTCCGGGGGCGCAGGCCGGGTGGAGCATTTCTATGATGTGTTTGAGCAGGGACACGCCGATGCTGGGCTGGCGGCAACTATTTTTCATTACAAAGAGATGACGATCCGCGATGTGAAGGACGATTTGCGGCAAAAAGGAGTCGAAGTTCGATGAGCAGCAGCAATAAGGGAATAGAGGCGGCAGCGGAACAAATCAAGTGGAATGATGACGGCCTGGTGCCGGCAATCATACAGGATGCCATCAGCAAGGAAGTGCTGATGATGGCCTACATGAACCGGGAGTCGCTGGCAAAATCAGCGGAGTCGGGAGAAACCTGGTTCTGGAGCCGCTCACGCGGTAAGCTCTGGCACAAAGGGGCAACGAGCGGGCATATCCAGCGCATTGTCTCGATGCATTACGATTGTGACGGTGATACGCTTCTTGTCCGAGTGGAACAAAAAGGCGTGGCTTGCCATACCGGTCGTTACAGCTGCTTCTATAATGAAGTGGAGGGAATTTCCGGGGCTGAGGCAAGCGAAGTGGAACCGACCGGTGACCGTTTTGCCATGCTGAACCAGCTGGAGGCCGTTATTGCTCAGCGTTACGCGGAGCGTCCGGAAGGGGCCTATACGACTTATCTCTTCGAGAAGGGCGTCGACAAGATTCTGAAGAAGGTCGGCGAGGAAACGGCGGAAGTGATCATCGCGGCCAAAAATAAAGATAATGACGAGCTGCGCTGTGAGACCAGCGATCTTATATTTCACTTGATGGTGCTGCTGCGCGAACGCGGCATGCCGCTGGATGATGTTATGAGAGAGCTGGGGCACCGTCACAATAAATCGAAGCAATCCTCGTAACATTTTCTAGGCGGGCGGCTGCAGCATTCAAGACTAAAGAAGGCGGTGAACCTCTTTATGCGGATTGACTACCATACCCACCATGAAAGATGCGGACATGCCGTCGGTACGCTGGAGGAATACGTGCGCAAGGGGATCGAGATCGGGCTGGACCAGCTTGGGCTTTCCGACCACATGCCGTTAATTCACGTCGACCCGGCGACCTATTTGCCGGAGATGGCGATGCCGATGGATGAGCTGCCGCGTTATGTGGAGGAATGCTTCGAGCTGAAATCCAAATATAAAGGTCAAATTGATCTTCGCATTGGCCTCGAAGGCGACTATATCGAAGGCTGGGAAGAACAGATTGAAGCCATAACGACTGCTTATCCATGGGATTATGTGATTGGCTCGGTCCACTTTCTGGGCACTTGGGATATTACCGATTTCCGCCAGACACAAGGCTGGGAAGGCCGTGACCGCCTTGCCGTATACGAGCAGTATTATGACGCCATCGGCAAAGCCGCGGCCTCCAGGCTGTATGACTATATCGGGCATATCGATGTTATCAAGCGCTTCGGCTATCAGCCGGATAGCAGTGTCAATCATCTTGAGGATGCTGCTTTGGAGGCCGTCAAGCGCTATGATGTTGCGATTGAGCTGAATGCATCTGGCCTTCGGACACCCGCGGCAGAGATGTTTCCGAGCCGCCGGATGCTTGAGCGGGCCTGCGATTTGGGAATCCCCATTACGCTTGGCTCCGATGCCCATCAGCCGGAGCGGCTTGGCCAATATTTGGACGATGCGCGGGCGTTGCTGAAAGAGTGCGGAATTACGCAATTAGCGACCTTTGATGGCCGAAAACGGCATATGATCCAAATATAAGAAATTAATATCTATACGGTCTGAGGGAAGAAACTGATCCGCCGCAACAAAACGGCGGGAAGTTTCTTCTTGTTTTTGAATTATTGCCGTTTCCATGTATAATGAAACTTGTCGAACTACAGAAACGTATGAATGAATGATGCATCAGGCAGATGCAAATTCAGTAGTTTAATCGCTCAGGAGGGTATCATGTTTAGCGACAAGCTGCGTATTTTCTCGGGTTCCTCGAACCCGAAGCTTACCGAACGGATCAGCGAGGAGCTTGGTCTGCACCTCGGTAAAGTCAAATTGTCCCGTTTCAAAAGCGGCGAGATCTATGTCCATTATGAAGAAACGATTCGCAATTGCGACGTCTTCATCGTGCAGTCTTTTTCTCATCCTATCAATGATCATTTTGTCGAATTGCTTGTCATGATCGATGCTGCCAAACGCGCTTCCGCGCGTACCGTCAACATCATCGTGCCTTATTACGGTTATGCGCGCCAGGAGCGGAAAGCCGCACCGCGTGAACCGATTTCGGCCAAAATGCTTGCGGATGTTTTGACGACCGTCGGGGCCAATCGCGTTATCACCATCGATCTGCATGCGCCGGCCATCCAGGGCTTCTTCAATATCCCGGTTGACCATCTGACTGCGCTTGACCTGATCAGTGACTATCTGAAGGGCAAGGATATCAAGAATCCGGTTGTCGTATCGCCTGATGCCGGACGGGCCTCCACCGCTGAGAAGCTGGCTAATTATCTGGATTCGCCTTTTGCGATTATGATCAAGAAACGTCCCACGCATAATGAATCCATCATTACCCATGTTATCGGGGATGTTGAAGGTCAGACGCCGATTATTATTGAGGATTTGATTGATACCGGAACGACGATCGTCAATGTTGTGGAAAGCCTCAAGGAACGCGGTGCAGAAGATGTATACGTATGCGCTACGCATCCGTTATTCTCCGGGCCTGCCCTCCAGAGATTGGATCATCCCAATATTAAAGAAGTCATCGTGACGGATTCCATCGCTCTGCCTGACAATCGCTCCGACCGGTTCACATTGCTGTCGGTTGCGCCAATGCTTGCAGAAGCAACCCGTATCATTACGCAGGGCGGCTCGATCAGCACCTTGTTCAAAAACGCGGGCGTGTAGCTTTTGGCAAACAGCGCTTTTTGCGGGATAATAGAAGGGCTCTTTCTTCTGGCTGATCGCGAATTGCTCTATATATGACTGCCTTATTCCGGCAGCACCTACCCCTGAATCGCGTGTGCTCCCCACTCCTATTAATCGCCTTTTTATTGGAAGCGGTTAGTCGTCAGTGCGGGCAGTCCGCGATTTTGCCACATTTCTTTCGTGTATGGATAGGCCGCGCTATGGTATAATCGTAGAAACTTTGAAGTACCGGGGAGGTGCCTTGCGGATGAAAGAAAAGAAACGTGCGGCCGTGAATAACAAAACGAAAGTTATACCGATTCAATGGGATGCTACGTTCTTCTTCGAGCGAGCTGTACGCTCGCTGGATCGTTATCATTATGACAAGGCACTGAAGTATTTCCGGCGTGCGGTCGAATACGAACCGGATAATCCGGTTAACCATTGCAATATGGCTGGCATTTTGTCTGAAATGGGCAATTATGAAGGGTCTAACGATATCCTCCGTATGATCGTGGAGGAGATGGATCCCGAAATGACGGAATGCCATTTTTATATGGCGAATAATTTTGCCAATATGGAGATGTATGAAGCGGCAGAGGAAGCGCTGGTCCGTTATCTGGAAGAGGACGAGGAAGGACAGTTCCTCGAAGAATCCGAAGAGATGATGGAGCTGCTCCATTATGAGCTGGAGCGGCCCACCAAGCTTGCCTTTATCAAGGCGCGAGAGGGTGTCTATGAGCATGATCAGGCACGCTCGCTGCTGGAGGAAGGCAAGTTTGTAGAAGCGGTGAGGCTGCTAGAGAGCATCGTGGAGAAGAACGCGAACTTTCTGGCCGCACGCAACAATCTGGCGTTGGCTTACTATTATATGGGCTTGTTCGACAAGGCGCTTGCGACGATCGGAGACGTTCTGGAAATCGAGCCGGGCAATCTGCATGCGCTGTGCAATCTGGCGATTTTTTATCAGCATTCCAACGATCAGGTTCAATTGAAGCCTCTCGTCGAGCTGCTGGGAAAGACGGTGCCTTTTCATGAAGAGCATGTGTTTAAACTGGCGACCACGATGGGCATACTTGGCGAGCATGGGGAAGCCTATCGGCATTTCACGAGGCTGCTCAAGGACAGCTCGCTGCAATCGGATGCCTGCTTGTATCATTACACGGCTGTTGCTTCAAGCAATATAGGCAGATTCGCTGAGGCGGAGCGTTTGTGGCTGCAGGCTAGCAAAATGGATCCGACATCCAATGTTCCCGGCTATTATTTGGAGCAGCTTGCCAGTGTGCGTGCAGGGAAGCATCCTGCCCCCATCAGCTACCATTATCATTTGCCTTTCGAGGAGCAATTCAAGCTCTGGGAGAAGTCAACCGACGCAATTCCTGATCATCTGAAACGGGATCCGCTCGTACGGTCCTCATTCTTCTGGGCGCTGCGCCACGGTGATCGGCATACGAAGCTTCAAGTCATTCAGGCGCTTGGTCTAATTGCAGACAATGAGGTTAAAGATGCGCTGCGTGAATTTATAATAGAGCCGCAGGAAGAGGATTATCTGAAAAGAATCGCGATCTTTGTACTTCGGTCCATTGGCGTCCATGATTCTCTCCATGCGATACTGGAAGGGGAAGATACGGTTATTGAACACAGCCGCATGCCTTCCCGTCTTCCGGTCTGGGAGGATAAGTGGCAGGCTGTGCTTGAAGCTGCGCTTGTCCGTATGAAAAAGCACTATGATCTGGTGCAGCAGCATGATCTGCTGACACTCTGGATTGAATTTCTGTCACGCGTTTATCCGGACGTGCCCAAGCTCGGCAAGGTCGAGGGCTGGGCAGCCGCATTGGAATATTTAACTGCCAAAATGCACCGGCGGGCGATTTCGTACCATGAGGTTTCCCAGCGATATGGAACGTCCATTGCGACCGTAAGCAAATGCGCCAAACGCATTGATGAAATATGCGGTATCAAGGAAAAAATGAAAATGATTTTTCCCGCTTTAACTGCAGATCACCAAGAATAAGAACATGCGAATGTGAAGGAGGAATTTTGTATGTATAAATCAATCATTATCGGAACAGGACCTGCCGGACTGACGGCAGCCATCTATCTGGCCCGCGCCAACATGAACCCCCTTGTCATTGAAGGGCCGGAGCCTGGCGGACAGCTGACAACCACCACAGATGTGGAGAATTTCCCCGGTTTCCCTGACGGAATCATGGGTCCGGACTTAATGGCCAATATGCGCAAGCAGGCAGAGCGGTTCGGAGCGGAGTTCCGCACAGGTTGGGTAAACTCGGTTGATATGTCCAAACGTCCGTTCACAATCCAGGTTGAAGGTCAAGGCGAGCTGCAGGCTGAATCGCTTATTATCTCGACTGGAGCATCGGCCAAATATCTGGGCATTCCCAATGAACGGGAAAATGTCGGACGCGGTGTCAGCACCTGCGCCACCTGCGACGGTTTTTTCTTCCGTGGCAAAAAAATTATCGTGGTCGGCGGCGGCGATTCTGCAATGGAGGAAGCGAGCTTCCTGACCAAATTCGCTTCCGAGGTCGTACTCGTTCACCGCCGTGAGGAAATGCGCGCATCCAAAATCATGCAGGACCGCGCACGCGAGAACAGCAAAATCAAGTGGTCTCTGAACCGTACTCCTCTTGAGGTAGTGGCTGGCGAGCACAGCGTAACCGGCTTGAAAGTGCGCAACAATGAAACGGGCGCCGAAGAAATTATTGAAACGGATGGTATTTTTGTCGCTATTGGCCATACGCCGAACACCAAGTTTCTTGGGGGGCAATTGGAAACCGACGAAACCGGCTATCTGGTTGTGAAGCCCGGAACCTCAGAGACCAATATACCGGGTATATTCGCTTGCGGTGATGTGCAGGATCATAAGTACCGCCAGGCGATTACAGCAGCAGGGAGCGGTTGTATGGCTGCTCTGGATTGCGAGAAATTCGTTGAGGGTCACGCTGTTCATGACTGGAGCGAAATCCTTAATCAGGATTAATCGACTCTACAAAAAAAGTTCATCAGACAGATCCTGATGCAATATGATGATAAAAAGACGCTGTCCACCCAGCATGGACGGCGTCGCTTCATGTAAGGCTTCCGAGGTGAGTACCTCCGGCAAGCAGGGGGCTATCTTTAGGCTTTTCAACGTTTTTCAGATGCTTGACCAGTTGGTAACGTTCGCTTATAGTTGAACACAGAAGCCCCCCATCCCTATATTATTGAGGTGTCCTATTCATGTCTGAGAAGATTGTTATTGGCGTCGATATCGGCGGAACTACGATTAAATTAGGAATTTGCAGTAGTGAAGGCGAGCTTCTCCATACGTATGAAGGGCCGACAGGTGTTGAGAACGGCTCGGATGTTGTATGTCAAAATATTGCGGATTACGCCCGTTTAATCGTAGAGCAATCCCCATTCAGCTGGGATCAGGTTGAAGGCGTAGGCGTTGGTATCGCCGGCTTCCTGGATATACCCAAAGGAATCGTGAAATTATCGGTAAATCTTTATTTTAATAATGTGCCTCTGAAGGAAATCCTGGAAGAAAAGCTGCAAACCAAGGTCCTCGTTAATAATGATGCCAATGTTGCGGCGCTTGGAGAAGCATGGGCCGGCGCAGGACGCGGGATATCCGATTGCGTATGTTACACGCTGGGAACCGGTGTTGGCGGCGGGGTCATCATTAACGGTAAAATCGTCGAGGGCTTCCGCGGAATGGCCGGGGAGCTTGGTCATATGTCCGTGGTGCCCGATCTGGAAGCCATTCAATGCAACTGCGGCAAAATGGGCTGTCTGGAGACCGTATCCTCAGCAACTGGCATTATTCGAATGGCCAAAGATGCTGTAGAACGCGGAGACCGTACATCATTATCCTTTGTACCGGACATTATGGCGAAGGATGTGCTGGATGCTGCGAAAGCAGGCGATGAAGTGGCGATCCGGATCGTTAATCGTGCCGCATTCTATTTAGGTAAATCCATGGCTGCCGTTGCAGTCATTCTGAATCCTCAGCGTTTCATTATAGGCGGCGGAGTGTCTAAAGCGGGCGAATTCCTGTTCGAACAGATTCGGGAAGTGTTCAGCAAATTGACACCGGAGATGGCCCAGGAGGGTGTCGAAATCCTGCCCGCTATCCTTGGCAACAATGCCGGAGTCGTAGGGGCTGCCGGTTTGATCATTCGTTCTTAAAAGCTTCCAAACTGACCGAATAAATATCGTGCCCGTTGTGTAATATGGGATGTAGACGCACGTTAATATATCTGAACTTGGAGTTAAAGGTTGGCAGGGTTGCTGACAACCGAGTCGCAAAAAACTGCGATTAACGGTTGCAGTGGTTGGGAGGAATAAGCGATGGATGCGGGAACAGCGATGGCAAAGCTGGTCATCATCACGGGCATGTCCGGGGCCGGAAAGACGATTGCAGTGCAGAGCCTGGAGGATCTCGGCTATTTCTGTGTCGATAATTTGCCTCCGGTTCTGATTCCGAAGTTTGCCGAGTTAATTGAGCAATCTAATGGCAAAATAGGTAAAGTGGCGCTTGTTATCGACCTGCGGGGACGCGAGTTCTTTACGGCATTATCGGAATCACTCAGCTATGTGAAGGACCATTTTACAATCGGCTATGAAATTTTGTTCCTGGATGCTACCGATAGTGTGCTTGTACAGCGATATAAGGAAAGCCGGCGGCGCCATCCTCTCGCTCCGGAAGGCCTCCCGCTGGAAGGCATCAAGCTGGAGCGCAGAATGCTGGAGGATTTGAAGGGCTGGGCGACTCAGGTCATTGATACGAGCAATCTGAAGCCAGCCCAGCTCAAGGAAAGAATCATGTCCCGGTTTGCCAATGCCGATCTGAGCATAATATCCATTAATATTACTTCGTTCGGCTTCAAATACGGCATTCCGATTGATGCTGATTTGATCTTCGATGTCCGTTTCCTGCCGAATCCGCATTACGTGGAGCATCTGCGGCCCAACACGGGGCAGGATCCCGAGGTTTATGAATATGTCATGAAATGGCCGGAGACGCAGACCTTTCTTGCCAAGCTGCTGGATATGCTGCAGTTTCTGATTCCGCTTTACCGCAAAGAGGGCAAAAGTCAGGTTGTCATTGGGATCGGCTGTACAGGCGGCAAGCATCGTTCCGTGGCTCTTGCTGAATATTTGGGCCGTACGCTGGGCAGCAGCGATACAGAGCTCATTCGGGTCAGCCATCGGGATGCTGATCGTGATCGGCACTGAGGTGGGCCATGACTGAACAAGCCAACAAAAAACGACTGCCCCGTATCGTTGTTATCGGCGGCGGCACGGGACTATCTGTAATGCTGCGGGGACTCAAAGAGAAGCCGCTCGATATTACAGCTATCGTAACGGTTGCAGACGATGGCGGGAGTTCGGGCATTCTGCGCAGCGAGCTGCAAATGCCCCCGCCCGGCGATATCCGGAGTGTGCTTATTGCCTTGGCTGATGTGGAGCCGCTGCTGTCTGATTTGCTCAAATACCGCTTCAGCAATGGTACCGGCCTCGCCGGCCATAGTCTTGGCAATCTGATGCTGGCCGCTATGACCGACATCGCAGGGGACTTTGTATCCGCAGTTCGAGAACTGAGCCGGGTACTTGCGGTTCGCGGACGCGTTCTGCCTGCGGCCGGGCAGGCGATCGTGCTGCACGCGGAATTGGCGGACGGCACGATCGTGACCGGGGAGTCGAATATCCCTAAGGCGGGACAGCCAATCAAACGGGTGTTCATCGAGCCTGCTGATGTGGAGCCCCTGAAGGAAGCGGTTGAAGCGATTCAGGACGCCGATGCCATCCTGATCGGTCCGGGAAGCTTGTACACCAGCATTATCCCGAATCTGCTGGTACCCAAGCTGGCACAGAGCATTATGGACTCGGACGCGATCAAAATGTTTGTATGCAATGTCATGACTCAGCCTGGAGAGACGGACGGTTACTCGGTCAGCGATCATTTGGCGGCCGTTCATGCCCATGTCGGGCATCATCTGTTTGACTATGTTATCGTGAATAATGGTGAAATCCCACCTCAGGTGCAGCTGAAATACGCGGAGCTTGGGGCCAAGGCCGTTCATTTGGATCTGGATGAAGTGAAACGCCGCGGGTATAAAGTCATAGCCGACCGGCTTGTGCTGTTTCGCACCTATTTGCGTCACGATGCAGTACAGTTAAGCCATCATATTTATCAGCTGGTGGAAAACTGGATGGAACGAAAGAGGTGAGAGAACGATGTCATTTGCGGCCCAAACGAAAAAAGAACTAACCCTTATAGAGTCGGAGCCCTGCTGTGAGCGAGCGGAATTGTCTGCCCTCATTCGGATGAACGGATCTGTGTCGGTATCCAGCCGCAAAGTCATTCTCGATATCTCTACCGAAAATGCAGCCATTGCCAGACGGATATATACCCTTATCAAAAAGCAGTTCGATGTCCATACAGAGCTGCTTGTCCGCAAGAAAATGAGGCTCAAGAAGAACAATGTGTATATTGTCCGCATACCGGCCAAGGTTCAGGAAATCCTGAGCGATTTGCGTATTGTTTCCGAAGGGTTTATGTTTAATCAGGGGATTGACAAAGAAATGCTCCGCAAGTCCTGCTGCAAGCGTTCCTACCTGCGAGGGGCTTTTCTGGCCGGAGGTTCTGTCAATAACCCGGAGGGTTCCTCGTATCACCTGGAAATTGCCGTCATGTATGAGGAGCACTGCAAGGCGCTGGTGGATTTGGCGAACAAGTTCGACTTGAACGCCCGCTGCATCGAGCGTAAAAAAGGGTTCATTTTCTACATGAAGGAAGGCGAGAAGATCATCGAGCTTCTGAACATCATTGGTGCCCATCAGGCGCTGTTCAAGTTCGAGGATGTCCGGATTATGCGCGATATGCGCAATTCGGTGAACCGTATTGTTAATTGCGAAACAGCGAATCTTAATAAAACGATCGGTGCTGCTGTCAGGCAAATTGACAATATTAAACTGCTCCAAAGGGAAATGGGCCTCGAGAATCTGCCCGAGAAGCTGCGGGAAGTGGCAGAGGTGCGCCTCATGCACCCGGATATCAATTTAAAGGAAGTCGGCGAGATTCTCAAAGGGAAGGTCAGCAAGTCAGGCGTGAACCATAGATTGAGAAAACTCGACGAACTTGCGGAAAAATTAAGGAACGGGTAGCATAAGGCTAGTTAAGTTGCATCAAAAGTGGTATAATGGAGAATAAAATGACGTTTGCAATCTCAATCGCACGATTGAATTAAGTTTAGGGGGTAAGGTTTCCATGACAAGGCATCCGGTTGTAGTTCGACTGAAGACAGGTCTTCATGCAAGACCGGCCGCACTTTTTGTTCAGGAAGCGAACAAGTTTTCTTCCGAGGTGTTCGTCGAGAAAGACGAAAAAAAAGTGAACGCGAAATCGATTATGGGGATTATGAGTCTTGCGATCAGCTCGGGGACGGAAGTAACCATTAGCGCGGAAGGTTCGGATGCCGACCAAGCTGTAACCGCTTTAGTCAATTTGGTCAGCAAAGAAGAGCTGGAGAACCAATAAACAATAAGAAATGAACTGGTGCCTCCAGTTGAGGCAATAGAAGTTCTTTCGAAGCAGAGAAGTCCCAGGATGGGGCTTTTTTCTGTGTCAAAAAGGCTGTGGATACAGATAACTGCAACATCCCGGCCAACTATGACGTTATAGAAAATGTAACCAATTTTTATGCAAAGGGGATGATTGTAATGGTTGAGAAGAAGACCGAACAAACTCAGACCGGGACAGAAACGAATCAGATGGCAAAACCAAGAGGCCGCTCGAAGTGGATATTAACGGCTGCGCTCGCTGTCGCTGTAGGAATTGGAGCTGTCATCGGGGCAAGCGGAGGCAAAGGCGACGTATATGCCGCCGAGGAGGCTGGAGAGGTGCAGAAGGGGATTATCACCGTTAGCGGGCAAGGCGAGCTGCAAGCGGCGCCAGATGTGGCTTACGTGAATGTAGGCGTGGAAACACGGGCAGCGACAGCCAAGGAAGCGCAGACAAGCAATGCGACGAAGTTTGCCGCTCTTCAGACCGTTCTATTCGAAAAAAGCAAGCTGGCCGAGAAGGATGTAAAGACGACGAACTTTAATGTCCAGCCGCAGTATACGTATAACGAAAAAGACGGCACGAACAAAGTGACCGGTTATGTGGCTACCCACAGCATCCAAATCACTACAAGAGACTTGATCAATATCGGTCAACTGCTGGACAACCTTTCGGCTGCAGGCGCGAACCGGATGGATGGCGTACAATTTGATACGGAGAAGCAGGATCAATACGAGCTTCAGGCATTGGAGAAGGCGATGGCCAACGCAAAGGCCAAAGCCGAGACATTAGCCAAAGCAGCAGGCAAACAATTGAAGGCGGCTGTTAATATATCACAATCCAGCTCAGGCAGCATTCCCGTGTACAACAAAGGCTTGATGTCCGCTGTTCCTCAGGCTGCGGCGGATAGTGCTTCCACATCGATACAGACCGGCGAAATTACGCTGTCTGCTAATGTACAGGTCTCTTACGAAATGGAATAACAATCGCACCATGGGCAGAGATAAAAAGAAGCGGAGTGCTTGGATTTCCAAGCGGCTCCGCTTTTTCTTTGTGGAACAGATAGAAAGCGTCGTGCCGCCATCCTAAGGGATAGTGGCACGACGCTGGGTTGAGAGCGTTAGTCAGGCAGGACGAGCGAGCCTAATCAGACTCGGATAAACCACGCTGCTCGATGGCTTGCTCGATTAAAGAAATAAACTCTTCCGAGAGCCGCATCGCTTTGGCTTCTTGATAGACTTCGATCAAATGCACGTCGCTGAGCGGTCGTAAAAGAAGGGATTTATCCTGCATCGGCAAATAAGATTTGCGATTTTCATGTAGGGTAACAGATTGATCAAAGGAACGATCAAATGCTGGCGTGAAATGGTTGTAAATGTAACCAGGTTCACTGGGACGGATGAAATTTCGCACGCTTGCGAAAGGATTTGATAGTTTCATGCGTGTGCAACTCCGTTTGTTAGATTTCAATAACAGCCTAAGTGTCGGTGAATCTGGAATCATTTAGTACATATTAACATGAAAAATTAATGGAGTCGTTACCAATTCAACGCGCCGAATTTTTCTTGACATTAGTCAAATTCTGTGATAAAGGAGCTATGTCTAAGGATAAAGAAAGAGTGCAGGTCCATTTTCTGGATCGGCACTCTTCTCTTTCGTTATATAAGGGAAAAACCGGAATGGCGGTATCGGATTTAGGAAACCTTACAGCTTCTCAATAACTTTATCGACCAGACCGTAAGCCTGTGCATCGGCAGCAGACATGAAATAATCGCGATCGGTGTCGCGCTCGATTTTCTCAAGCGGCTGACCTGTACGCTCGGCCAGGATTTTGTTCAAGGTATCGCGCGTTTTCAAGATATGCTTGGCGCGGATCTCGATATCACTCGCTTGTCCTTGCGCTCCGCCCAGCGGCTGGTGAATCATGACTTCGCTGTTGGGCAGCGCATGTCTTTTGCCTTTTTCGCCGGCAGCAAGCAGGAAAGCGCCCATGGAAGCAGCCATACCGACACATATGGTGGATACGCTTGGTTTGATGAACTGCATGGTATCAAAGATAGCCAGACCTGCAGAGACCGAGCCGCCAGGACTGTTGATGTAAAGCGAGATATCCTTCTCAGGATCATCCGCAGCCAGGAACAGCAGCTGTGCGATGATGGAATTAGCGACAATGTCATTCACAGGAGTGCCAAGGAAAATAATGCGGTCTTTCAGCAAGCGGGAGTATATATCGTAAGCGCGCTCGCCGCGGTTGCTCTGCTCAATAACCATAGGTACAAAGTTCATTTCCAAAGTAATTCCCTCCTAATAAGTGTTATGCGCTGCTCTTCTGCTGTATAAGCTTTTTCGCGGGCACACGGCCCGTATCCAAAACATCGGCTTGTTAGATCAGCTGTATATCCACATCATAAACCATTGTTTTTTAAAAGTCAAAGATGGTCAAATTAGTGGTATTAAAAAACCGGCAGATGCCGGCAGATGTGTTTTATATGGCGCGCCCGCGAGGAATCGAACCTCGATCTCAGGCTCCGGAGGCCTACGTCATATCCATTGGACCACGGGCGCAAATGTGATAGCGAAAATAAGTATATGTGATTGCTGGAAGAAAAGCAAGGGCTTATGCAAAGATAAATTTGTGTAAATCGTGACGGAAAGCGGTTTCTTCCGTTAAACCTGACTTGCCCCTCATGATATTTTGGAGTACAATAACGGTGGGACTTAAAATGATCATGCGGGACGAAAAATGTCCACGAGAACCGGATACCGAATTCGGCGCAACTGGAGTTGATGTTGAAAGATGCAATCTCTCATCGAAATTCAGCAGCAGCTGCTGCCGGATCTGCTTGCCGTCATGAAAAAAAGATATCTCATTCTCAGGCAGGTGATGTTATCCGACATGATTGGCCGGCGGACGCTTGCAGCATCGCTTGATTTGTCGGAACGTGTGCTGAGGGCCGAGACGGACTTTCTGAAGGAGCAGGGCCTGCTTCACGTCGAAACGGCAGGTATGCGCATCAGCGATTCCGGAAGACGGCTTCTGGAGGATATGGAGCCCTTCTATAAGGAGATGTTCGGCCTCACGGAGCTGGAGCAGCGGCTTCGCAAGTATTTTGGACTCAAGCATGTGTGGATTGTCCCGGGTGACTCGGATTCCTCTGTGCATACCAAGCGCGAGCTTGGGAAGGCCGGATGCGCCGCACTCCGCAAGATGATGAACAAGGACGATGTCGTCGCTGTAACCGGCGGTTCGACGCTCGCTTCGGTGGCCAATCAATTAACCACTCAGACACCTTTGAAGGGAAACTGGTTCGTACCGGCGCGCGGAGGATTGGGCGAGAGTCTGGATTATCAGGCGAACACGATTGCTTCCACAATGGCCAAGCGTACAGGAGCCCAGTACAGGCTGCTGCATGTACCCGATCATTTGGGTGAGGAAGCCTATCTGACACTCATGCAGGAACCAAATATTCGCGAGATTGTCGATGTGATCCGCAGCGCGCGCATTGTCATCCACGGCATCGGAGACGCTATGGTCATGGCACGGCGAAGACGGGTTAATGAGGAAGTTATTGCAGCCATGACTGCTGAAGGCGCGCTTGCCGAATCCTTTGGGTATTATTTTGACCGTGATGGGGCGGTTGTTCATAAGATGCCGACGGCGGGACTGCGCCTGGAGGATATTATGGAGACGGAAGTGGTAATAGCCATTGCAGGCGGAAGCAGCAAGGGCGAGGCAATCGCCGCTGTGATGCGATTCGGACATGATGATATTCTCGTGACGGATGAAGCTGCAGCCCTGGTTATTGTAGCAATGCTTGATGAAGAACAGCAGTAAGGCAAACACATATAAGCGAGATCTTGACGGTTGCAGGCGGCTGACCGGCTGCTGAAGCAGACGTCTTAAGATATAAATTAAAATCAAACCTAGGAGGAAACAACAATGGTAAATGTAGGTATTAACGGATTTGGTCGTATTGGTCG
Source organism: Paenibacillus sp. JT22N12 (assembly GCF_056269365.1). NCBI lineage: Bacteria > Bacillati > Bacillota > Bacilli > Caryophanales > Paenibacillaceae > Paenibacillus > Paenibacillus sp. JT22N12. The sequence goes on from NZ_JBWDNU010000004.1 coordinate 27,174, forward strand.
TAACGTTTTCCGTGCTGCTCTGAACAACCCGGAAATTCAAGTGGTGGCTGTGAACGATTTGACAGACACGAATACACTGGCTCATCTGCTTAAATATGACACGACTCATGGAACGCTTGACGCAAAAGTTGAAGCAAAAGAAGGCGCCCTGATCGTTAACGGACGCGAAATCAAAGTATTTGCAGAGCGCAACCCCGAGAACCTGCCGTGGGCTTCTGTAGGCGCTGAAATCGTTGTAGAATCCACAGGTATCTTCACAGCTAAGGAAAAAGCCGAGCTTCACCTTAAAGGCGGAGCGAAAAAAGTTATCATCTCGGCACCTGCTACGAACGAAGATATCACGATCGTTATGGGTGTTAACGAAGATAAATACGATCCTTCCGCACACACTGTTATCTCCAACGCTTCTTGTACAACGAACTGCCTGGCACCTTTCGCCAAGGTTATCCACGAAAAATTCGGAATCGTCAAAGGTATGATGACGACCGTTCACTCCTACACCAACGACCAATCCGTTCTGGATGTGCCGCATAAAGACCTGCGTCGCGCCCGCGCAGCCGCTGAGAACATCATTCCTTCATCCACCGGCGCTGCAAAAGCAATCTCCCTGGTTCTGCCTGAACTGAAAGGCAAACTGAACGGTATGTCTATGCGCGTTCCAACGCCAAACGTTTCCCTTACCGATCTGGTTGTTGAAGTAAAAAGCAATGTCACTGTTGAAGAAGTAAACAGTGCTCTTAAAGAAGCTTCCGAAGGACAGCTGAAAGGCATCCTTAACTATTCCGAAGAGCCGCTTGTATCGAGCGACTACAACGGCGACCCTGCTTCTTCCACAATCGATGCATTGTCAACGATGGTTGTTGAAGGCAACATGGTCAAAATCATTTCCTGGTACGATAACGAGTGGGGCTACTCGAACCGTGTAGTCGACCTCGCTGCTTATATTGCGTCCAAAGGGTTGTAATACAGGGCATCCCCCTAAATCCCCCTTGGAAAGGGGGACCCCAAGGGTTCCCCTCTGGACACCCCATATTCGCGAAGGAGTTGCCTGTGGCAGCTCCTTCGCGGCGGTTTACGGTAGGGCCCGCTTTACGTCCACGCAAGCAACCACTGACGGGTTGCTTCAGGACCCAGCTCGACTGCGGCGCTTCTGCGCGACTGGACTAAACCGAGAGATAGAGCTGCGTTATTAGCGTAGGGCCGCAGGGTGACATGTAAGGAAATAGCACATATTTGAGATAGATGTTCTTGCTCCCCCATTTTGGGGGAATAATAGAGATAGATAACCTGCGCTACTGTGTAAGTGAGGCATTTTTTGCGGGATGGATAGGGATTTGGAGAGCTTTGCATAGATTTAAGAACCTTTATCATGTTCTCTGAGCCTTGAAGACGGGGAAGATTTAAAGGTTACTTAGGAGGGTTACAGGATGAACAAAAAAAGTGTACGTGATGTTGAGGTAGCCGGCAAGCGCGTGTTTGTGCGCGTGGATTTCAATGTGCCCCTGGAAAACGGTGTAATCACGGACGACAAGCGCATTCGCGAAACGCTGCCGACAATCAACTATCTGATTGAAAATGGCGCAAAAATCATTCTGGCCAGCCATTTGGGCCGTCCGCAAGGACAAGTTGTGGAAGATCTGCGTTTGACGCCTGCGGCTGCTCGTCTCTCCGAGCTGCTTGGCAAGAAGGTACTTAAAGCCGATGAGGTTGTCGGCGATGCCGTGAAGGCTCAAATCAGCGGGCTGCAGGCCGGCGATGTGCTGCTGCTTGAGAATGTCCGCTTCGAAGCAGGTGAAGAGAAGAATGATCCGGCTCTTGCGAAAGCTCTTGCCGAATTGGCTGACCTGTTCGTCAACGACGCATTCGGCGCCGCTCACCGCGCCCATGCATCGACCGAAGGCATTGCTCATTTCCTGCCGGCCGTATCCGGTCTGCTGATGGAAAGAGAGCTTGATGTGCTCGGCAAGGCATTGCTGAACCCTGAGCGTCCGTTCACGGCAATTGTCGGCGGCTCGAAGGTTAAGGACAAAATCGACGTTATCAACAAAATGATCGAAATCGCAGATAATATCATTATCGGCGGCGGCTTGTCCTATACATTCTTCAAGGCGCAGGGCCATGAGATTGGTCAATCGCTGTGCGATGACTCCAAGCTTGAGCTTACGAAGGAGTTTGTCGAGAAAGCGAAGAAGCTCGGCAAGCAGTTCCTGCTGCCGGTGGACATCGTGATCTCTGACGATTTCAGCGCAAGCGCAAATACCAATATCGTGGATATTGATGGCATTCCGGCAGATTGGGAAGGCATTGATATCGGACCGAAAACCCGCGAAATCTACGCGGATGTCATAAAAAACTCAAAGCTGGTCGTATGGAACGGACCGATGGGCGTATTTGAAATCGAGCCTTTCTCCCACGGTACCCAAGCCGTTGCCCGCGCTTGCGCGGAAACGTCTGCTTATACAGTCATTGGCGGCGGCGATTCCGCAGCTGCAGCAGAGAAATTCGGCCTCGCCGACAAAATGAACTTCATCTCCACCGGCGGCGGAGCTTCGCTTGAATTCATGGAAGGCAAAGCGCTCCCGGGCGTTGTTGCATTGAACGATAAGTAGGTCTGGCAGGTTCTTTGGTTAATATGCTTTGCGGAGCAAGCATGACTTCCGCAGAGCCGGAATGTAACGCTTTGCGGAGCAAGCTTTGCTTCGCAAAGACCTAAGTAACGCTTTCGAAGCAGCTTTGCTTCGCAAAGCCTGAGGAGCTGACGTATGCGTAAACCGATTATTGCGGGCAACTGGAAAATGTTCAAAACGATTTCCGAAGCGGAATCCTTCTTCGCCGATGTGAAGGGCAAAGCCGAGATTGACGGCGTCGAAGCTGTTATCTGCGCGCCTTACCTGGCGCTTCCTGCACTTGTGGAAGCAGCGAAAGGGACAACGATTGCAATTGGCGCCCAAAATCTTCATTTTGAAGACAGCGGCGCGTTCACGGGTGAAATCAGCGGTGTGATGCTTAAGGATCTTGGCGTGCAATACGTCATTATCGGCCACTCCGAGCGCCGTGCTTATTTCCTGGAGACGGACGAGATCGTGAACAAGAAGGTTCATGCCGCATTCAAGCACAGCCTCACTCCGATTGTCTGTGTAGGCGAGAAGCTGGAAGAGCGCGAAGCGGGTCAAACCAAGGATGTTTGCAATCTGCAGACCGTTGCAGCTTTCCAGGGCCTTTCGGCAGAGCAAGCGGCTGAAGTCGTCATTGCCTATGAGCCGATCTGGGCTATCGGAACAGGCAAATCCTCCACTTCCGCAGACGCCGAAGACGTCATTGCCTTCATCCGCGGCGTGGTTGCCGGATTGTATGATGCTTCCGTCGCGGATGCTGTCCGCATCCAGTATGGCGGCAGTGTAAAACCAAACAATATCAGCGAGTATATGGCTGAACCGAACATAGACGGCGCGCTGGTAGGCGGTGCAAGCTTGGAGGCCGCTTCTTACATTCAACTCGTGGAAGGGGCGAAGTAAGATGGCTGCTCCAAAACCGGTCGCTCTTATTATTCTGGACGGCTTCGGCCTTCGCAATGATGTGACGGGCAATGCCGTCGCACAGGCGAATAAGCCGAATTACGACCGTTACTGGTCAAGCTTTCCGCATACAACGCTGACGGCCTGCGGTGAAGCAGTCGGTCTGCCCGAAGGTCAAATGGGCAATTCCGAGGTCGGCCACCTGAACATCGGCTCTGGCCGGATTGTGTATCAGGAGCTGACCCGTATCAGCAAATCGATCCGCGACGGCGATTTTTTCGACAATGAAACGCTGGTCGGAGCGGTTCGATACGCCAAAGCGCATGGCAAGAAGCTTCATCTGTTCGGTCTTCTCTCCGACGGTGGCGTACACAGCCATATCCAGCACTTATTCGCGCTGCTTGATCTGGCTAAGAAGGAAGAATTCTTCGAGGTGTATATCCATGCGTTCCTGGATGGCCGGGATGTTGCGCCTGACAGCGCGTTTGGCTTCATGGAGCAGTTGATTGCCAAGATCGAACAGGTCGGCGTCGGCAAGATTGCAACGGTGCAAGGCCGCTACTATGCCATGGACCGCGACAAACGCTGGGAGCGTACAGAGAAGTCCTATCGTGCGATGGTATATGGCGAAGGGCCGCAGAGTACGGATCCCCTTCAAGCGATCAAGGGATCCTACGAGCAATCCGTAATGGACGAGTTCGTGCTTCCAACCGTCATTACAGAGGAGAATGGCGATCCTGTCGGTCTTGTAGAAGATGAGGATGCGGTTGTGTTCTTCAATTTCCGTTCCGATCGTGCAATTCAATTATCGCAGGTTTTCACCAATAAAGAGTTCCATGGCTTCAAACGAGGCTCCAGGGAGCCACAAAAACTGCATTTCGTCTGTCTGACCAAGTTCAGCGACACGGTCGCGGGTTATATCGCCTTCACGACGAAGAATCTGGACAACACGCTTGGCGAGGTTTTGGTGCAGAACGGCAAGAAGCAGCTTCGTATTGCCGAGACAGAGAAGTACCCGCATGTGACTTTCTTCTTCAGCGGCGGACGCGATGTGGAGCTTCCCGGCGAAACGCGGATCCTGATCGGCTCGCCGAAGGTGGCGACCTACGATCTGAAGCCGGAAATGAGCGCATACGAGGTTGCGGAAGCGGCAGTTAAGGAAATAGAGGCAGGCAATCAGGATGCCATTATTCTTAATTTTGCAAATCCGGATATGGTCGGTCATTCCGGCATGCTGGAGCCAACGATCAAAGCCATTGAAGCGACTGACGAATGTCTGGGCAAGGTTGTAGAAGCGGTTCTGGCCCAAGGCGGCGTCTGTCTGATTACGGCGGATCACGGCAATGCGGATATGGTTATCGACGAGGATGGGCTTCCCTTTACCGCACACACGACCAATCCGGTTCCTTTTATCGTGACCAAACCGGGTGTTACGCTTCGGGGAGACGGTATTCTGGCGGATATCGCTCCAACCATTTTAAGCTTGATGGAGCTTTCCCAGCCTATCGAAATGACCGGGAAATCCATGATTCAGGATTAACGGATATGGTATAGTAAGAGAAGCTTTTTTAAAATATAAGGAAAGTATAAAATTTCTCGATACTTTGCTTATATTTCTAAGGGAAGAAACTTGGCTAAGCCGCCAAAAGGACGGCGAAGCCGTTTCTTCTTGGCAGCAGCATGTGTTATAAATGAATGCGTTCGACCTATCCTAACTATTAAAGGAGTGTTTGGTACATGTCTATTATCACTGACGTATATGCTCGCGAAGTGCTTGATTCAAGGGGCAACCCGACTGTAGAAGTAGAAGTATCCCTGGAATCCGGCGGCAAAGGCAGCGCAATCGTTCCTTCCGGCGCCTCCACTGGCGCATACGAAGCGGTTGAGCTTCGTGACGGCGACAAAGGCCGTTACCTCGGTAAAGGCGTTCTGAAAGCCGTTGAGAACGTCAACACCATCATTGCACCGGAAATTATCGGACTGGACGCACTGGATCAAGTGCTGATCGACCGTAAAATGATCTCCCTGGACGGTACGCACAACAAAGGCAAACTCGGCGCTAACGCAATTCTTGCCGTTTCCATGGCCGTTGCCCGCGCAGCTGCTGACGCTCTGAATGTATCTCTGTACACGTACCTGGGCGGATTCAACGCCAAGACGCTTCCGGTTCCGATGATGAACATCGTCAATGGCGGCGAGCATGCCGACAACAACATTGATGTTCAGGAATTTATGGTTCTGCCGGTTGGCGCGGAAAGCTTCAAAGAAGCGCTTCGCATTGGCGCTGAAATCTTCCACAACCTGAAATCGGTTCTGAAGGACAAAGGCCTGAACACCGCTGTCGGCGACGAAGGCGGCTTCGCTCCCAACCTCGGCTCCAATGAAGAAGCGATCACAACCATCATCTCGGCGATCGAGCGTGCCGGCTACAAGCCAGGCGTCGATGTATTCCTGGGTATGGACGTGGCTTCCACGGAATTCTTCAAAGACGGCAAATACCACCTCGAGGGCGAAGGAAGATCGTTTACGCCTGCTGAGTTCGTAGACCTTCTTGCTTCCTGGGCGGACAAGTATCCGATCCTTACGATCGAAGACGGCTGCTCCGAGGACGACTGGGAAGGCTGGCAGCTGCTTACCGAGAAATTGGGCGGCAAAGTACAGCTGGTCGGCGACGATCTGTTCGTAACGAACACCGAGCGTCTGTCCACGGGTATCGAGAAAGGCATCGGCAACTCGATCCTTGTGAAAGTGAACCAAATTGGTTCGCTTACCGAAACCTTCGACGCGATCGAAATGGCGAAACGCGCTGGTTACACGGCTGTTATCTCCCACCGTTCCGGCGAGTCCGAGGACAGCACGATCGCTGATATCGCAGTTGCCACAAATGCCGGTCAAATCAAGACAGGCGCTCCGTCCCGTACGGACCGCGTAGCGAAATACAACCAATTGCTTCGCATCGAGGATCAATTGGGTTCAACTGCGATCTATGCAGGCAAAAGCGCATTCTACAACTTGAAAAACTTCAAGAAGTAATAATCAATAAAGCCAAAATGGCAAAAGAATGTCCCAAAAGGCGCAGTAGTAACCTTCGGGAGGTTCGTTATAATAAGAGGAGAGATGGCGGGGCTTTGGACCGCCGGATCTCCTCTTTTTTGCTGGCAGGGGAAATTGGAGCAAAGCAAAAACGCATAACCTTCGAAGGTATGTTATTTGCGATGCCAAAAGCAGCGTGTGCTTTCCGGTGTTATATGTTATTTTGCTTCACAAAAAATTGAACGAGGTGGATGATATGGCAAAACCGGTAGTTGGACTACAGTTATATACGCTGCGTGATTTGACGGATAAGGATTTTCTGGGCACGATCCGCAAGGTGGCCGATATGGGCTATAAGGCGGTTGAGTTTGCAGGTTATTTCAATACGCCGGCGAAAGAGCTGAAATCAGTCCTTGACGGCACAGGATTGGAAGCGCCTTCTGCTCATGTGGGGCTGAACTTCTCCTCCCCGGACAAGATTCAGGAAGATCTGGCGAAGCAAATTGAATATGCTCAGGAAATCGGCCTCAAGTACATCGTAACGCCTTGGGCGCCGCTGCCGGAGAATCCGGCGGAGGAAGACGTGAACAGCCTCGCGGCGATCCTGGAGGCAGCAGGCAGACAGGTGAATGAGGCAGGTCTGAGATACGGTTATCACAACCATGCTTTTGAATTCAAGCTGGTGAATGGCCGGCCCCTGATTGACCTGCTGCTGGAGCGTGTGCCGGCTGAGTATTTATTTGCCGAATTTGACCTGGGCTGGGTGCATATGGGCGGACAGAAGCCTGTCGATTACGTGAACCGGTACGCCGGACGTGTTCCGCTCGCCCACTTCAAGGATTTCGGCGAGGGAACCCGCGATACGGAGGTCGGCAAAGGTGTGGTCGATCTGAAAAGCGTTCTTGGTGTAGCTGAGCAGGCCGGAATTGAATACTTTATTGTGGAGCAGGAAGAGTTCAATTCCTCGTCGCTTGAAAGCGCGAAGATCTGTCTGGAATTTTTCCGCGAGAACGGGTTTTAAACAAGGGCCCCGCCCGTTGTCCGTCTTGTATTAAAATTTTTGCCGTGATATAATAAAAATGCTGTTTTACTGGTCTTGTCCTCGTGTAACGACAAGGCAGCGGCAAAATGATGCTCCTTGTCTGGGAGGTGGAACCATGGAAATTACATTTAGAATTTTGCTTGTTATTTTCGCAGTGGGCTTGATCTCTGTAGTTCTTCTGCAAAAAGGTAAAAGCGCAGGATTATCGGGTGCGATCTCTGGCGGTGCCGAGCATTTGTTCGGCAAGCAAAAGGCTCGCGGTCTGGATTTATTTTTGCAGCGCTTGACAATCGGCATTGCTGTCGGATTCTTTGTGCTTGCATTGGTTGTTGCTTACTTAGTCAAATAAGTTAAAGCTATGCAGCGAAAAGCGGGATGACCCCCGCTTTTTTTATTTGCCCTAAACGACTGCGGATGGTAGCGGCCACTTTCGTGTATACTATATAGTATATGGAAATCTATCAACCGACTGCTGCATACTCATATAGACGGCAAAGCGGTACACGAGGTGAGAGGAATATGGCGACGGAGCAGCAGCTTTTGGATTTTATGCACGAGCCCGCGTATAAGCCGATGACATATAAAGAACTCGAAGAGCATATGGGCGGCGGCGATGCCGAATCCTTCAAAGCTTTTTTGATTCTGCTCAATCGGCTGGAGGATGAAGGAAAAATCATCCGTACCCCCAAGGACCGCTATGGCGTTCCCGAGCGGATGAACCTGCTGCGCGGCCGAATTCAGGCGCATGCGAAGGGGTTTGCTTTTCTGATCCCGGAGGACAAGGAGCACCCGGATGTATACATCGGTGCCAATGATTTGAAAAGCGCCATGAATGGCGATACGGTGCTGGTCAAAATCACCTCCAGGAGCGAGAACGGCGGACGTATGGAGGGTGAAGTCAACCGGGTTGTGGAGCGTGCTGTAACCCAGGTGGTGGGCACATTCGACAATCACGAAGCTTACGGATTCGTGGTGCCGGACGACAAGCGGATCAACCGCGATATTTTTATCGCAAAAGGGGAGTTTAAGGGGGCAGTCTCGGGCCAAAAGGTTGTCGTCCGCATCATTTCTTATCCGGAGGGCCGCTCGGCTGCGGAAGGCGAGATTGTCGAGGTGCTCGGCCATAAAGACGACCCCGGCGTGGATATTCTATCCATCATCCGCAAGCATCAGCTGCCCGAAGGATTTCCCGAGGATGTGCTCGCTGAAGCGGAGGCCGCGCCTGAATCCATCAGCGATGAAGAAATCGCGCAGCAGGGACGCCGGGATTTAAGGAATAAAGTGATTGTCACGATCGACGGCGAGGATGCCAAGGATCTGGATGACGCGGTTAATATCGAGCGTCTGGAGAACGGCAATTATTTGCTGGGCGTGCATATCGCTGATGTCAGCTATTATGTGCGCGAGAAGTCGGCGCTGGACCAGGAAGCGTACCGCCGCGGATGCAGCGTCTATCTCGTGGACCGGGTGATTCCGATGCTTCCGCACCGGCTTTCCAACGGCATCTGCTCGCTGAATCCGCAGGTGGACCGTCTAACGATGTCCTGCGAGATGGAGTTCGATGCCACTACGCTGAAGCGGGTCAGGCATGATGTGTTCACCAGCGTCATCCGGACCAAAGAGCGTATGACATACACCAATGTGCGCAAAATCGTGGCGGATAAGGATCCGGAAGTGATGGAGCGCTACGCCGAGCTGGTGGATACGTTCACATTGATGGAGGAGCTTGCCATGCGCCTGCGTTCCACGCGGATGAAGCGGGGGGCGATCGACTTTGATTTTGTGGAAGCCAAGGTCATTGTGGATCCGGAAGGCAAGCCTGTCGACATTGTGAAGCGCGAACGCTCGGTCGCCGAGCAGATCATTGAAGAATTCATGCTCGCCGCCAATGAGACCGTTGCGGAGCATTTCTACTGGCTCAAGGTTCCTTTCCTTTACCGGATTCATGAAAATCCGGACTCCGAGAAGCTGCTGCATTTTGTGCAGTTCGCGGCGAATTTCGGTTACACGGTGAAAGGCAAAGGCGGAAGTGAAATTCATCCGCGCGCGCTGCAGACGCTGCTGGAGGATATCCGCGGCACGAAAGAGCAGACGGTTATTTCCACCGTTATGCTGCGCTCCATGAAGCAGGCCAAATATGATGCCCAGAGTCTAGGCCATTTTGGGCTCGCCGCCGAATTCTATTCCCATTTCACATCGCCTATCCGGCGTTATCCCGATCTGGTCATCCACCGTGTCATGCGCGAGGTGCTGGAGAATGGCGGTACGCTGCCGGAATCACGGATTGAGGCGCTTGCGGCCCGCATGCCGGATATTGCCCAGCAGTCCTCCGAGCGGGAGCGTGTCGCGGTCGATGCGGAGCGCGATACGGAGAAGCTGAAGAAATGTGAATATATGCTCGACAAAATCGGCGAGGAATTCGAGGGCATCATCAGCGGCGTGACAAGCTTCGGGATATTCGTGGAGCTCGACAATACCGTTGAAGGACTTATTCGTCTCAGCAACCTGAACGATGATTATTACCATTTTCATGAGCAGCATATGCTGCTTATCGGCGAGCGGACATCGAAGATGTACCGTATCGGCGACGAGCTTCGCGTCCGTGTTGATGCCGTAAGCATGATCGAGCACACGATCGATTTCGCTATTGTGGAGAGCAAAGCGGAAAGCGTGGAACGCGGCGGACGCGGACGCGAGTTCACAGACGCGCTGCCGGGCGGCGGCCGAGGCAAACGCAGTCAAGGCACGGCTGCCGGTGGTCTGCGCAGCGGGCGCGGCGGCAAGAGCGGCGGAGCGGATGCCCGAGGCGGCGAGCGTGGGCGCAAGCCGGGCGCGGCGGCACTAGGCGGCGGGCGCAAAGGCGGCGTGAAAGCGAAACGCGGGCGCAAGCCCGGTGAAGCGGGCGCTGACCGCGGACCGCGCGGCGCGGAAGCGGCAGGCCGTGGTTCGGCCGAGGGCGGCCGCGGACGCGGAGCAGCAGGCGGAACGGCCAGTGTAGGTCCGCGTGGGAGAGGTCAAGCGGAGCCAGCCGCTCAGCCGCGTAAGGCAAGACGTGCCGGCGGAGCTGGAGAAGGCAGTGAGATAAAGAGAAGCAAAGGCGACAAACGCGCCTGGAAACCGGAGGATGATTATAACTTGGACCGAATATTGGGGAATGAAGATAACAGCAAGGGAACAATAGCCGCAGCGGCGGAGCAGATTGATTCGAATGCCGCGCCTGCGCGCCCGGTGCGCAATGACATGTGGGGCCTCCCGATTCGCGGGACGGGCGGCATTATTGATGACGGTGAAGATCCGGATGACCGTAGCGGCAAGAGAGGCCGCGGAGGCGCTTCAGGCCGGAATGGCCGTTCGGGCGGCGGGCGGGGCATGGGCCCTACCACGACTCGCGTTGGACGGAACCAGTCTCCAGCAGGAAGATCCGGAGGACCCCGGGCTAAGAAACCGGCGGGGAGTGCAGGCGGCACGAGCGCAGCAAGCCCAAGCGGCAACCCGCAAGGCAATGCCGGCAGACCGGCCAAGAAGAAAAACGAAGGCGGCGGACCGGCAGCTGTTGCCAAGAATAACGAAAATTAAAGCCGAAACCGGCTAAAGCAGCTGCTGGCAGTTCTTGATTTCAGCCGGTAAAGTTGCTACAATGGACTCCTGACTAAAGGCTGTCAGGAGTTCATTTTGCAGCCGAAGGACAGGTATCTTGAGTAAAGAGGTGATTGGCATGGGCAAGAAGAGTGACGGGAAACAACTGGCCCAGAACAAGAAGGCTTCCCATGACTATTTCATCGAGGATACGTTTGAAGCGGGCATTGTGCTCATGGGAACCGAGATCAAGGCGCTGCGCCTGGGAAAAGCAAACATAAGCGACGCGTTTGCAACCATCCGCAACGGCGAGATTTTCATTCACAACATGCATATCAGCGCTTTCGAGCAGGGCAACCGGTATAATCCGACCGATCCGACGCGTGCGCGCAAGCTGCTGCTGCATAAAGCGCAGATTCACAAGCTGCTGGGCCTGTCGAAGCAGGATGGATATTCGATTGTGCCGCTCAAGATTTATGTGCGCAATGGATATGCCAAGCTGCTGATTGGACTGGGTAAAGGTAAGAAGCAGTATGACAAGCGCGAGACGTCAGCCAAGCGGGATGCACAGCGGGATATTCAACGGGCATTGCGCGAGAAGCAGAAGGTGGCAAAATAGCGGCTGCTGGTTAATATGGCGGCGGAAGCCAAGCTTTCCAGAAAGACATCTGATCTTTCCTGATCAAATGTGTTATACTATAGAAGTATTAACGAATGATTAACTTTTGCTCGAAGCGTTGAAGCTGATCATAATGATTGATCGGCGACATGTCTATTGAGCGTCTCACCTGCTAGACGGTGGCAACGATGCCGTTTATGCAACATTGGGGGCGTTTATGGATTCGACGGGGATAGTTCGAGCACGGGTTGCGGGTAGTGGGGACGCGTCCGCTTTATCAACGCTAAAGCCTATTAAATGGCAAAACTCAAAACAACTACGCTTTAGCAGCCTAAGAAACTGTTGGCGTGCTTCTACCCAGCATCGTCCATGTGACTGGGATAGGGGCTAACATATAGTGGAATACGCTGTCTCATCTCCGCCTGCGGTGAGCTGAAGAAGACAATCAGGCTGACCTTGGCGATAGCCTGTTGCGGGGCGCTTGCTAAGGTGACATCAAAACCGTGACTATACCCGTAGATGCCTGTGTGGCGTTATTTTCGGACAGGGGTTCAAATCCCCTCGCCTCCACCAAATGTAGAACCCGACCGCAAGAGGTCGGGTTTTTGCTTTATATTTGAGCAGAAATTTGTTAGTATGTACGTACCGTTATGAAGGTTATTACAGTTATAACCGATTAAGTGCAGGGTATACTTATAGAGAGGGGAAAATCAATGAATGGTGTGGTCAAAGTGACAAATGATAAACCGAAAGTGATACGTTATTCCCGCAAAATAGGACGGATGGGCAACAGCCTGGGAGTAAGCTTGCCAAAAAGTCTGGCTGAAAAGTTAAATGTCTCACAAGGCGATGAGATCGAATTTATTGAGAATGATCGTGGTGAAGTTGTATTGAAAAAGGCGAGGCAAGGTCAACTCCCCGATAATGTAAGACCAGAGGTTCTTGAAGCTTTCTTTGACGTATTTGAAGAGGACGAAGGTATCCTAGAGGATTTAAGAGACCGATGAAATGACAACATTCCTGACCAAAGAAGAGATTATTTCAGCCCACTACTTCATGATGAAAAAAATGAACGACGCAGACCAAGCGGGTGTGAAGGATCACGGCTTGCTGGAATCTGCGGTACATAGACCTCAGCAAAGTGTTTTTGGGGAAGATGCTTATCCAAATTTATATGACAAAGCTGCGGCCTTACTAGAGTCTCTGGTGAAGAATTATTGCTTCCACAATGGCAATAAACGGACAGCCTATCTGGTTACAAAATCATTTCTTATATTAAATGGAAAACATCTAAGAATGGAACGTGAATATGCAGTGGAGTTTATTGTAGATATTGCAAAAGGAATATGTTCGTTTGAGACTGCTGCATATATTTTGAAAGAACATTCTGTAGACAGATGATTCACAGGGCGCTTGCTAAGGTGACATCAAAACCGCGACTATACCCGTAGATGCCTGTTTGGCGTTATTTTCGGACAGGGGTTCAAATCCCCTCGCCTCCACCAAATGTAGAACCCGACCGCAAGAGGTCGGGTTTTTCTATTACTTTAAATGGTGTCGCCATCTATTATAATTTTTTAAAAACCCAGTAGCCATTTGGCTGCTGGGTTCTCTTGTTTTCTCATTCTATTTTAGGTTATCAGGCAGCTTGATTATTTTGATTTTTCTGAATTAGTAGAGCAAATAGTTCCATTTTATGGTATCGTTTAGGGTGGATGTCTTAATTAGGGGCTGTAAAAGATGACAGGGAATACGAAAGAGAACGAACGGACGATATTTGATCATACGGGAAATACGATCAAGACAGAAGATCGGGAGATTCGAATCCTTGCCAAGTATGAGGAACCTCTGGTTGTCATACTAGGAAATGTGCTTAGCAATGAGGAATGCGATGAGCTGATTAAACATTCCAGAGAACAATTGCAGCGTTCAAAAATAGGCGGGGATCATGTAGTCAATCAAATTAGAACGAGCAGCGGGGTGTTCTGTGAGGAGAATGAGACGATTACAAGAATCGAGAAGCGTTTCTCTCAAATTATGAATATTCCTATCGAGCATGGTGATGGCTTGCAAGTTCTGCTGTATACCCCAGGCGAAGAGTATCGTCCTCATTATGATTTCTTCGCAGAAACAAGTCGAGCAAGTGCCAATAATCGGATTAGTACGCTCGTGATGTATTTGAATGATGTGGAGGAAGGCGGAGAAACGGCGTTCCCTTTACTTAATATTTCTGTTATTCCAAACAAAGGCATGGCGGTCTACTTCGAATATTTCTACAGTAGTCATGAATTAAACGATTTCACCTTGCATGCAGGTACACCAGTGATCAAAGGGGAAAAGTGGGTTGCAACGATGTGGATGAGAAGACAAGCCTTGCGCTTCTCCTAGATGAATAATCATGGATTGAGAGATTTGGAAGCAATTGAAAGTCAGGTCGTTATTAATTCCAGTTACTCTTAAGTAACATCAAGACAGTGACTACACCCCTAGAAGCACATGTGGCATTGCCTCTGGACAGGGGGTTGATCTACCTCGGCTCCATGGTAGAATTTTGCTTAAGCGGCGAAGCTATGCTATCTTCTTATTGAGAAGGTAAAGGGGGTTGTTTATTTGAACCAGACTATTCCGGAAAAGCTATTGAACGATGGTTTGAGAGTACCAGTCATTGGATTTGGCACTGGTGGTTTTAGAGGTGCAGCTGGAGTGAAGGTGATTGCAAGCGCGATAGATGCAGGATTCCGTCTGATTGATACAGCGTTCAACTATGAGAATGAGGGGACTGTTGGACAGGCTGTCCGCCAGAGTTCTGTAGCGAGAGAAGAACTGTTGATCTGCTCGAAGCTGCCTGGGCGTCGACAAGCTTATCAGGAAGCCATTGTAACGATTGAGGAGTCATTATATAGAGGAGGGCTGGATTATTACGATCTATATTTGATCCATTGGCCTAATCCCAAAATTGATTTATATGTGGAAGCTTGGCAAGCGATGATTGAAGCTAAGAAGCGGGGCTATATCCGTTCCATCGGGGTCTGCAATTTCCTGCCGGAGTACAACGAACGTTTGATTCGGGAGACCGGGGTTGCACCAAGTATAAATCAAGTTGAACTCCATCCCTATTTCAATCAAGAGCATCAGCGTGCGAAAGATGTTGAATTAGGTATCGTAACGGAATCGTGGAGCCCTCTGGGCCGCGGTCATAGCATGCTGAAGGATGAAAAGATTGGAGCAATTTCTGCGGCTCATGGGAAGACAAACGCACAAACGATTTTGCGTTGGCATATCCAACTTGGAGCGCTTCCGATCCCGAAGGCTAGTTCTTTAAAGCACCAGACTGAGAATTTGGATATTTTTGATTTCGAATTGTCGGAAGAGGAAATGAAAGCAATCTCAGCGTTCAGTAGTGAGGACGGTCGCTTATGGGGGCAGGATCCAAAAACGCATGAAGAGTTATAATACGCAAGCGTGACTACACCCGTAGAAACCCATGTGGCGTTCCTTCGGACAGGGATTCGACTCCCCTCGCCTCCACCAACCTTACTAAAAACGAACACAACATACTTACTTGGTGGATTTGCAGTAACAGTTTGGCTTAAGTAAATAAGAGGACAGTTAAGATAATATTCTTAGCTGTCCTCTTATTTTATTTTCGACGGAGGAATTTGTTGGAATATGTAGAAAGGTTAAGTAATAATTTATTTTGGTGGTGTTATGATGCCCGATTTAATTAATAATTGGCTTGATTCCCGATCATATTGGGAAAAGCATATTTGGCTCCTTGTACTTAAAGAAGGTAAGTTGGATGATAAAAAAGTTGAGGATGTTTTTAATTTATTAATCGAGGATCACGTATCTGGCATAATGCATAAACGTAACCCAATTAGTTTTAAAGAGGTATCCAATACATTAAAAACGGAGGAGCAAGAACAATTAGTTTACCTTAAAGGTATTGCTAATTTAAAGCATGTCAATGCATTACCATCAGATCAAAAATTATCATTTGGTAATAACCTTACTTTAATTTATGATGAAAATGGTTCTGGTAAATCAGGATATGCACGATTACTTAGTTCTGCTTGTTTTTCGCGTGGTGATAAGAGTATCCTTCCCAATCTTAAGGAAACAAAGGTTTCAAAATCAACTAAAGCTTCAGCGGATTTTAAGGCAGTCATCGGGGAAGAGCTAAAAATAATTAATTATAATGAGGATGAAGAATACGAAATCTTGAAGAGATTTTCGGTGTTCGATTCTTCTAGTGTTCAAATACATATAAATAGCTCATCAAGTGTAACGATTACCCCAGTTCAATTAAAAGTCTTTGAATATGTAATCGAAGCTTTTAGTGATTTGGAAAAGAAATTAGAAAATGAAAGATCCAAACGTAAGTCGCAAAACCCAACAATCGGTCGATTTGAGCAAGATAGTGTAATATCTAAGTTTTGTAATGAACTAGATCACCGGGCGTCTTTAGAACAAATTAATCAATGGAATTATACTGAAAATGATGCCGAACGAATTGTAGTAATTCACGGAGAGTTACAAAGACTTCGGAAATTAGATGTTGAATCGAAGAAAAAACAACTAAATCTTGAGGTTAAAGAAATCGATGATTTAGCTAGAAAGCTTGAAAAAATTAATTCGACATTAACTGTGGAGTATATAACAACTACAGTAGAATATATTAATGAATTTCTTCAAAGAACGGAACTTTCGAAAAGTATCGGGGAAAGTTCGTTCAGAGATGACTTGTTTTTAACTACTGGATCTGAAGAGTGGAAGTCTCTCATCAACGCTGCTAAAATTCTGATTAACAACGAGCAAAAACAAAATCCTCAGTTTGCTTTAACTAAATGCCCTCTGTGCAAACAAGGTATAAGTGATAAGGAAGATTCATTATTTGAACGATACTGGGCTTTTTTGGAGGGCAAATCTTTAAGTGAGCTGAAAATTGCAAAAGGCAACTTAGAAAAACATAAAAGGTTACTTGAAATAATCGAGTTTCCCCAATTTGATGTGGATTCTCCGGGAGCAAGGATTGTTAGAGAAATTGATGAGGACTACTTCAATTATTTAAATGAGCAGCTAGAGAAGTCTATCAATATTAGTGAAATAATTAAGGATAAAACTGAGCGATTGGAAGTAAGTGATTACCCGAGAATTGCACCAATACTCATTGAAAAATTAAATACAATGAGCTCAAAAATTAATAAACAGATTGAGGAATTGGGTAATCCAGAGTTAGAAATAACGAAGTTGGAAGAAGAATTGACCCTTATTTCACATTGTAAAATTTACACGCAAGTAAAAGAAGAAATAATTGCGTACGTGAATAACCAATCTTGGCTAAATTCATGTGAAGGGATCACATTCCCTAGACGGCAAGTGACAACGAAACAAAGAGAGCTATTCGATCAAATTGTTACTGAAGAATACAGGCGTAAATTTGCTGAGGAATGTGAAGCATTGAATTGTAACTTTGGAGTATCCGTAACTACAAGAGGGGCAAGCGGTTCAACGGTCAAAGAATTGAGGTTGAACATTTCGGCTGATCATAAAATGGGAAAGATATTAAGCGAAGGGGAGCAAAGGGTTTGTGCACTAGCCGATTTTTTAACGGAGATTTC
Source organism: Paenibacillus sp. JT22N12 (assembly GCF_056269365.1). Classification (NCBI taxonomy): domain Bacteria; kingdom Bacillati; phylum Bacillota; class Bacilli; order Caryophanales; family Paenibacillaceae; genus Paenibacillus; species Paenibacillus sp. JT22N12. Next base: position 44,580 of record NZ_JBWDNU010000004.1, read on the forward strand.
ACTCGATAAGCGGAACAGTGGAATCATATTTGACGACCCAGTTACATCTTTGGATCATGTAAGAAAGAGACAAATTGCGCAGAGGCTAGTCTTCGAAGCTTCAAGACGTCAAGTAATAATCCTCACTCATGATAAAGTCTTTTTAAGTTATCTTGCTGATATATCTTCAGAACTTGACACTCCATACGAAGCCCATTGGATTCAGCGTGTTGGAAATCGCCCAGGGAAGATATCTTTAAATAGCAGTCCTAAACTTGCTACTCTTGCAGTAATAACTCAAGAAGTTGATCGATTAATTGTCGAAGCAGGACTTTTGGATGATCAACATCAGCAACAGCAACAAAAACTTATTGATAGTTTTAGTTTGCTAAGAAGTGGTTGCGAAGCCCTTATTGAACAAGTTCTATTCAATAAAACTATCCAAAGACATGATGACTATATACGCGTAAGTAACCTCAACGAAGTGCCGTGGAACGATATGAATGTGGGAAAAATAGTAGATATGCACGGTCAACTCTCTAAATTTATTGATGCGCATAATCGTAGTGATACAATGCGTGAAGAGACAATTACAATTGAGATTGTAAAATCGTATCGGAAAAAGTTTTTTGAGATTAGAGATGAATTAAATGCTATCAGGAAGACTAAAAAATCAGAACTAGAAAAACAAAAAACCAATTCACCTTGGTAGGATCGCCTCCACCAACCTTACTAAAGCGAACACATTATACTTACTTGGTGGATTTGCAGTAACCAATTGGTTCTAGCAAGCAATACAAAAACAGCGAGAAGAATTTATTCTTCATCGCTGTTTTTGTATTGTCTGGCAACTATCTATATTTTAATTCACGCTTGTTGTTAACTGATTGATATAATGTATCTAAATAATATTTATTAGATGTTAACTGAAAGGAAGATAATAAGTGAGTACTACTAAACATTTAATATGGAAACTTGAAGACCAAGTAAACGACTACGTCAAAAAAGAACTGGAAAGTCTCGGTCTAAAAAATCAAAAGAATTTTAATGTTGAATCAAATATGTCTAAATATATGAAGGAAGCTTTAAAAGGTTCTGCCAAGACAAAGAATAAGACGAATTTTGGTAAGCCTGATTTCCACATCGAGGGCTATTCGATTCCAGTTGTAATTGAAAGTAAACTTTACACGAATAAACTCATTGCAGAAACAAAAAACGGTTTGAAAATGGACGACAAATCCATAAGCAATTATGCAGTAAATGGTGCAGTCTATTATGCACAAAACATGATTGCGTCTGACAAATATAACGAAGTAATTGCCATAGGTGTTGCGGGTGATTCTGAAGATGATGTATCGATTGCTGTTTATTATGTATTTGGCTCTTCTGCTGAGCCTAAGTTGATGGGTGATTATACAAGTTTTAACTTCTTAGAAAATAAGAAAACATTCAAAAGTTTTTATGAAGATGCAACTCTCAGTGAGAAAGAAAAACATCGTATCTTAGTTAATTCTCAAGAGTTATTGAAGAAACACGCTAACAATTTAAATATTCTTATGAACAATCACAATATACCTGTAGACCAGCGTGTAGTTTATGTTTCGGGTATGCTTCTTGCCATGCAGGATGTTTTAGATAAAAAAGGGGAAGTCAAAGCCGTAGGATTAATTCCCGAAGATCTAATGGGTGATCAATACGAAGAAGATCGTGATGGAATGAGAATTGTTAGGCAGATAACGAAATATCTAGCAACTAAAGAAATCCCTGAAGACAAACGTACATTGATGCTTGGGTCGTTCCGAGAAGCAATTTCTCTTGATAAAGACCGCGATGAGCTGGCTGATCTCGATAAGAAAGTGTCAACACTTATAGATGGAAAGGCTTCTGTAACGAAGCAAGTATTCACATATATTTATGAGAATGTTTATTCAGCAATCGATGGAACAGCAGGTCATCTTGATATTATGGGGGAAATGTACAGCGTCTTCTTAAAATATGCATTGGGTGACGGTAAAGAAATCGGTATTGTTCTAACACCGCCATATATTACAAAGATGATGTCTCAAATTCTTGATGTAAATATGGATTCTCATGTAATGGACTTAGCAACAGGTAGTGCAGGCTTCCTTATTTCTTCAATGGAAATAATGATTCAAAATGCCGAGAAGGCTTATGGCAAGAACACTACAAAAGCAAAAGAAAAGATCAAAGAAATCAAGGAACGACAACTTCTTGGGGTTGAGTTAAATGCTAAAATGTTTACACTCGCTTCAACAAATATGATACTTCGAGGCGATGGTTCGAGTAATATCCAAAAGGGCAGCTCATTTGACCGTCCTCCTGAGCTGTACGAGACTTTTATGGCAGACAAACTACTATTGAACCCACCTTTTACATTTGAAGAAAATGGTATGCCATTTATCGAATACGGATTGAAATTCATGGAGAAAGGTGGACTTGCCGCAATTATAATTCAAGATTCGGCTGGTAATGGAAAAGCTTCTAAAACAAATAAGCGAATACTCAACAATAATACAATGATCGCAAGCATTAAAATGCCAGTCGATACATTCCAACCCTCAGCGGGAGTACAAACGTCAATCTATGTCTTTGAAGCAGGGAAACCGCATAATTTCGAAATGGATACTGTTAAGTTTATAGACTTTAGAAACGATGGATATAAACGCACCTTGAGAGGAAATATTGAAATTGATCATCCAACAGAACGATATCTAGATATTGTTAAAATATTTAGATTGGGAAAGAATGCTTCAAAAAATAAAGATTTTCATAATGAATTGTGGAACTTGGATGACATATTTATTGAAGATTTGATCACGGATAGCGGCGAAGACTGGAATTTTGAGAAGCATCAAGTCAATGATACTACTCCAACTGAAGAAGACTTCTTGTCAGTCATTGGTGAATATCTTTCATATGAAGTCAGTCAATTATTGAAAGAGCGTGATCAATAAATGACTACATTTAAACAAACTAAATTAATAGATGTGCTAAATTGGATACCTGGTATCAAGCGAGTTAAACCCGTAGATATAGAAAAGAATAGAATCGAATCTGATGAGAAATTTCCTTTCTATGGTCAATCATTAACAAATAACGGAATTATTGAATACATTTCAATTGACTCAAATTTTCTAAACAATCTTGAAAAGAATGTCTATTTGTTAGTCGCTTCAAACAACCATTCAATTAATATCGTTACTGAGCCCTTTTATCTGAAAGAAGATCATGCAGCAACAAGTACAATCGGACATGAGAAAATGACATTAAGATCGGCGCTGTATATTAAGAGTAGTATATTCCATGTATTCGAAAAAATATTTGATTATAACGCTAAAGCTACGCAAGATATTTTGAAAAACACAGTAGTTACACTTCCGTTCTTAAATGAAAATGACAATGATCTTGATTGGGAATACATGGATGAATACGTCGAACGTATTGAGAAGCTACACACTGAGCGTATTAAGAAGCAATACGTGGAGCGTATCGAGGCTTACTTGTTGAAATTGGGGCATTCATCCATAGAAGAAGTGTTCCTATCGAATTATGACAAAAGTATTATAGAGAAACATTCATCTGCCGATTTAAATACTTTCAAGCTGGAAGAATTGTTTGACGTAATTAGAAGAGGCAAAAGAATCAAGTCTTTAGATCGAATCAAAGGGGAACTACCATTTATAACTGCAGGTGTCGATAAAATGGGGTTCTCTGATTACATCGGAAACTCTGACGCAGAAGTTTTTCCAGCAAATAGTCTAACAATAGATATGTTTGGTAACACTTTTTACAGAGGATACGAGTTTGGTGCAGATGATCATGTAGCAGTCCTGTATCGTACAGATGGGAAATTCAGCAGAGCTATACTCCAATATATACAGCCTAACATTAATAGAGCTATTGCAGGAAAGTTTAGTTATTCAAGAAATTTTTATGCTTCTGATGCTCCTGAGGTAGAAATTAAGTTACCTGTGACGTCAGAAGGTGAAATTGATTATGATTTGATAGAAAACTATATTACTGTTATCCGGAAGAAATTCGTACATCAACTGAAAGCTAAAATGGATATAGAGTTACAATTATTAAACACAGCCATCACGCGAAAAAGTTGAAAATACGAACGAGTCAAGAAACGTGAGATACCTTGGCGTTATATTAACGCTCTGGTATTTCACGTTCTTTTTCAAAAGCTCCCTTTGACAACATAGCTAAAATATCTATTGATTCCTGAGTTCCAAGTAATTGAAATTTATGAATCCTTCGTTTCAATGCAAGCCAAGTATTAGGTTGCTCAATTTTAATGTTCGAGTATTGCTGATCAAAACTAACATTGGAAATGATATAAACTTTTGTGTAACAGGCTTGCTTGTTGCTGTATCGGCAAGGAAGTTCGAGAGGATAGCCGTCCAAATAGTTCAGAAGATCATGTATCTTAAACTGGCTTCTGTATTCGTCAAATAAAATGACATCTTCCCCTTTATAATTATCAAACGGGTGTATGTAATCAGTGACACGATAAACACTGGTATACCCATATTTCTCCATGACATTTCTGGTCTTACCTACACCTGTTTTTCCCCAAATATAACTGACCTCCAATTTACGGAATATTTCCTTGAACTGCTCTGCTTTAATGATTTGCCTAACCCTTTCAATTTTATCTGTATGAAGAAGATATTCAGGGGCTTGTTCCATGATTTCATAGTTTGAAGCGCCTGACTTGATAAGGTCATAGAGATCGGCAAGATCGTTGCGTGCTCCAGGTCGTTCGACTGGCATTTCACCGAATTCTTCAAATGTACCGGGGATTATCGTGCCATGTTTCTTATCGTTTTCCCACTTACCGCTTTTAGCAATGTAATCACGATTCTGTTCAGATGTTCCTTTGGCGATTTCGAGATGCGCTTCGGGGAACTTTTTTTTCAAAGTGCTGAAACGAACGGCGCTTGAACAGACGACGTAAATATGAGTATGATGCGTCTGACTTGCTTCGTCTGTCATGCAGTAATACAGAAGTGATTGTAGTTCGACTAATGTTTCTTTAATTTTGTTATGATCGAAGCCCTTATCCAGTGGATTATTAATGGTGATCTGCCACTTACGAGCTTGATTGTCCTGAGGCATTGTCTATCGCTCCTATCAGTTAAGAAAGTATATGCGACATGCGACAGAGGTTGGCTAGGTAATACTGGTCTAGCCAACTAGCCTCGCTTCGCGAGGCAGGCTGAGGGCGGCTTAGGGCTTCGCCCCACCGCCCTCGCGCCTCGAAGGCTAGTGTGAGACCGCTTTACGAATGTACCTCTCAACCTTCGCATGATCGCGAACAGCAGGAACTCGGATGCTCCGCATCTCGGTGCCATTGGTTAACATGTAGCCGCATCCGATGCCAGACACTGGTTCTAGCTTGTCACGATCAAAGCTGAACATCGCCGCGCTTTCTTTACTAATGTTGCCCAATGCAATCACGATGCCCAAATTGTCGCGTGATTTAGCGAAGTATTCAGCATCGGCACGCTGTTGGCTGATTAACACGTGAACATTGAAGGAGCGCCCCAACATCAATAGCGTGCTTAGCTTCGTTCGTGCGGAATCAGCCTCTTTTTTATCAAGCATATTTAAGAGTGAAGCCCATTCATCGAATAGTAGGAGTTTGAAGCTTCTGTTGTCATCCTCTCCGCGCTGTCGGCGTTCAAATTCTCTATGAAATTCATTTAAGCCGTCTAGGCATTGAATGAACTCGTAATAACGAGTAGCGCCCTTACAGAATTGAAAGTCATCCGCTTTGAAGTCACAGAGGGTGACGCTCGCATCGGGGATTGTGAGTCCGATACGAGCGAGCAGGAGCTTAACAAGATGTGTCTTGCCACTTCCAGTAGCACCGAATACGAGCATATGCGGTACTCTCTTGTAGTCCCACCGATAATAATGTTCGATGCCATCAAGTAGCAATGTAGCGTCAAGAGCTAGATCAATTCCCATCGTTAAAAGTCTTTATCTTCGGGAGTGTTGGAACTGCTCTTGCGACTATGACGTTGTTGACGCTTCCAGTAGATGTATTTAAGTTTGTACTCGCTATTTACTAGAACGAGATCAACTAGGAGATGCGTTCCGTTGTCTATTACGGCTTCAACAACAATTGTTGAAATTTCTCCGTCAGGGGATGCGCTAGTCACGTAGAGAACTTTTCCTTGGTTTAGATCGGCACGAATTCGCGCTTGAATGCAATTTTGATAGAATAGCAAGTCATCTTCAGAAATAGGGCTGTTATGCGACTTCGGCACAGATGCGCGTACCATTTCTATATTATTTTTCATAATGATAGAAGGGTTGTTCGCTAGATCATACAAATCAATCGGTCTTCTTGCTCTGATTTGAGGATGGATGTCATGAAGAACTTGAAATAGGCAGTTATAGACAATGTAATCAGCGGCAAACGTCGGGGGAATGTTTGGCTGCTTCGGCTTGTGGAAATAGAGATAGCCCCCATATAGAAGAAGTAACAGCCACCATAATTTAATGAGTAGAACCAATACAATGGCAAAGGAGATGAGCATGAAGGAAACAGTGATAATGTTCACTTTATCGTCGTGCGTAAGTTGCCCTTGCTTCATGCGATTAATGGTCTGAGTGATTGGTTGGATAAAGTTCTTAAAGGATTTCATAGTAGGTCATCCCTTCTTTGGTTGAATGGGAGGGGACGAGTTTAATTCGTCCCCTCGTATTAGAAGATGGTGTGTTATGCGTTCTGAATAGGTTTCACTAGCTGTACCTTACTTGCCTTACAGGTGAGTTCCCAATTCTTTGTGCGGTCGGAGAAGTAGAACCGTCCTAAGAAATCGACAAAGACCAAGTAAATAGTTTCTTTCGAAGCTGCTAACTGTTCGGGTGTGATTGGTGGATTAAGACCATCAACCTTAACGGTGACTTTCTCGAATCCATTGGCTTCCGCGAGGCAAATAAAGTTGTAACCAATCTGAGCTGTTTTGACGTTGTTTTCGAAGCCGTGCAGAGGCGTCATATCAATAAGTCGAACATGCTTTGCTCTAAAGACGCCTTCTGCTTCTGTAATTGATACCTTGTTTAATCGCATTTTGGTATGCTCCATTCTATTTGGAATGATTTATGTTCAATGCTGGCCAGCAGAGAAACCCTTGTAGGTGTAGCTTTAAGCGTGATTATTTGCTGAAGCTGAGTTGTTTGATTCGTCTAACAAGAAGGCTTCATATTCTTCTCGATGCTCGGAAATGAACTGTGCAATGTCGTTCTTGATCATTTGTGCAAGGAGAAGTCGTTGATTTTTTGAAAGCTGAATTTCCATCACACGCTTCTCCTTTCGGTGTAGTTGTTGCTTACAACCTAAGGTTAAGCTAAAGTGGTTGGAACCACAGTGGACGGAAACATGCGAAAAATGTTGTATTGTAATCCATTGACTAATGCTGTAACGTGATGTCTATAGGGTAATTTTGGTGAGGGGTGCCACGAATGAGTAAGCCGAGATTAGAAATGAACGAAGAAAATTCAGAGGAAGTCATAGATCAGTATCTAAAGAATTTTAAAGAAAATTTGTATAAGTTGCAGGGGAGCATGTCTGCCGAGAAGTTTGCGGAGAAAATAGATATGTCGAGAGATTTTATTACGAAGGGTAAGAAGGTTGATCCTAAACTAAGCACACTTATTAAAATCTCTCATTATCTAGATATTAGCCTTGATGATTTAGTGGGTTTGAATGTGAAACGAGAACCGTTAAGTGCGCGATTGGAAGTTAAGACTATAATGGAAAATTTGTTTATGGCGTATAAAGCGGCTGACTTAGCTTTGGAGAAAGATGATCCCGATAACGGTGACTTATATTTGTATATTGGCAATGAGCATATCAAGCAGTTCATAAAAGCGGCTGATGCAATGAAAGCAGAGAATATGGATGATATTCGTTCTTTATACTCCAAGCTTTTTGGAAATGATAAGCTTTTGATGTTTGGTGGTAGAGTTGTAAACGAAAGTGAGCTTAAAGAGCTATTACTGGAGAAGTATAAATATATTCATACGCAACGCGCTCTAGGTGCTGATGAAGATGTTTATTTAGACAAAATAATTGAAAGTTTTAATAGGGAATACGCCGAGAAGAATGAACCAGAAAAACTATTAAAATGGGGATATATGCTAGATAAGACGCAAAAGGAGCTTATGAATCTTATCATGAATCCATCGCTGATCTGGAATTTTGAATCGGAATGGAAGCCTATTAAAGAATGAATAAATGTTAGAAAGGGTGGTGTGCATGAACGTAGTCATTTACGCAAGATATTCCAGTCATAACCAAACCGAACAGTCGATTAAGGGGCAATTGAAGGAGTGCTATGGTTACGCTCAAAGAAACGGTATGACGGTAATTGGGGAATATATTGATGAAGCGTTAACTGGAACTAATGATAAGCGCCCCCAGTTTCAAAAGATGATTAAAGATAGCTCTAAGAAAGCTTTTAATGGGGTTCTGGTATATCAGTTTGATCGATTTGCTAGAGATAGATATGATTCCATACACTATAAAAGGCTATTAAAGCGTAATGCGATACGTGTGTACTCTGCCCGAGAACATATCTCTGATGATGCAAGCGGAGCTTTAATGGAAACCCTTTTAGAAGGAATGGCGCAATACTATAGCGACGAGCTTTCTCAAAAGATTCAAAGGGGAATGGACTTGAACGCTGAAAAGGGGCTAGGTACTGGGGGCAATATTGCGCTTGGTTATAAGCTCGATGAGAACAAAAAGTTTGTTGTCGATGAAGAAGTTGCTCAGATCGTTCGGGTTGTATTTGAACAATATGCTAATGGCAGTACGATTGTAGCAATTTGTGCATACCTTAACAGCAAGGGCTATAAATCGTCAAAAGGAGCGATGTTTAACAAAAACTCGCTACGGCTGATGTTGAGGAATAGGCGATATATCGGCATTTACACATACAAAGGCGCTGAAACAGGCGCTGAGATGCCGCGCATAATTTCAGACGAGTTGTTTAATCAAGTAGCGGTTATGCTCGAAAAGAACGCTAAGGCTCCTGCTCGGGCTAAAGCCAAGGCTGAATATCTGTTAACTACAAAGTTGTTCTGTGGTCATTGTAAGGAAATGATGACGGGTATCAGTGGGACTTCAAAAACAGGTAAAATCCACACGTACTATAAATGTAATGGTGCAAAGAAAAAATTATGTAACAAGAAAGCTGTTCAAAAGGACGGCATCGAGAATCAAGTAGTCGATCAGTGTAGGACGATTCTGACTGACGAGAACATTCGGAAGATCGCGAAAGAAGTCATTGCGCTATGCGAACGTGACAAGGATGCTTCTGAATCAAAGCGATTGGAGAAGTTGCTTAAAGAGGTCGAGCGGAAAAAGGCCAATACGATTAATGCGATTGCCGAGAGCGATATGGATATTGTTCGTAAGTCCATGTATGAGAAACTTCAAGCACTCGAAAATGAACGCGAAAACTTGGAGAAACAATTTGCAGTTGCAGGGTTATCCGAAGTAAGCATTTCCGAACCCGAAATTTGGTTCTTCCTAACCCTGTTGAAAAAGGGCAATATTAATGATACGAAGTATCGTTCCACTTTGGTTAATGTATTCGTCAATTCCATATATCTGTATGATGACAAGATTACATTCATCTTTAATACGAGCGACAAGCCTGTAATGGTTGAACACAGCTTGATCGAGAAAATCGAAGCCAGTAATGAGATTGTGTCGGGTTCGTTTTTAGGTAAGGATGCGCCACCAATACCATGAGAAAGAGCAGCGTTCCAGGTGCTCTTTTTGCGTTCTAATTAATCAACGAAGCATACACTTTTTCTAGGTAAGCAATAGATAGATGTTCCGCTTCTTCTTTTAATACGAGTCCATCAGAATGTTGACGCAAGCGTTTATAGATGTGGATCGTACTTTTTAACGCATGGTAGCAACTCTCGGAACTGTGTAAAGGGATCGTCTTTTTAAGTTCTGCTATTTCACTGACGCCATACTGTTCCAGCTTTCTAACTCCTCTGGGAAGTTGGCCATTACGCATCAACACCAAAGGACCTAATACAGTACCGCGAATAAATGTAATATGATCGATTAATTCAAAGCATTCTCCTCTTCCTAACTTTGTTGCGCCGTAATGGATCCAGACCCAGAAGCGGTCCTCTATCCATTGTGCACTTGGATATGGATGCGAGGGGGAGGTTTCTTCAAAAATTCTACTGATTTCCTGATCCCTCTCCCATAAAATAAGAGGGTTTTCAATCCGTATATTAAGCTCTTCCAATGTAACGAATTTAAGATCGACATGCAGAGGCTCTGGTCCATATAAGCAAATAACCACACGAGGTTCACCAACGTGTTCACCTGTGAAGCCAGAAAACAGCTTGCCCAATCCTTCTGCAATATCAAGCCGTTGATTCATGACTTGCTCCTGATAGGCGGAGTCGTATACGATGATAAGGTCTAAATCGCTATACTCATCCATGGTCTTCGTCATCATGGAACCGCCTGCAAGGAGGCCCCGAACTCGTTCATCTTGACGGAGCTTTTCCTTTGCTTGTTTTATGAATCGTTCGTGCACAGGTAAAACCATATAAAGCACCCCTTATAATATGACCCATAAAATGGGTATTACGCCAACTTATCATCTTAAATAATCTTTGTCAATAATAAACGGGGCGATACTCGGGTGACATCAAAACTGTGACTACACCCGTAGAAACACATGTGGCGTTATTTTCGGACAGGGTTCAAATCCTCTCGCCTCAACCAAATGTAGAACCCGACCGCAAGATGTCGGGTTTTTGCTAACTTTGCCCATGGCGAACAAAAACTTGCACCGAAGGTTCAAGAGTGAATGTCAGAGCTAAGGTATTAACTCGTCCTACATACATATATAGAATTGCAATATAACAGCAATGAATTTCAGAATTTCTTAGGAGATACAGAATGCCTAGTTATATGCCTATAAGGTTTCTCGACTTTAACAAGAATGCCCTAGAGTTTTTAATTCCAGAGCAAATTTTATATTATATGATTTCACTCGCTCGCAGCCCGTATCTTATAGTTGGTTTAGGAAAGGAAGGTGGAATGGATGCCTGTACGTTGCGCTTGGGTCAATGAAGATCCGCTGTATATGGATTATCATGATCATGAATGGGGAGTACCGGTCCATGATGATCAAAAACTCTTTGAGTTACTTCTGTTAGAAGGAGCGCAGGCTGGTTTAAGCTGGTATACAGTACTGAAGAAACGCGAGGGCTATCGGCGAGCCTTCGACGGATTTGATCCGGACAAAGTGGCAGAATATGATCAGGACAAGGTGGAGGAGTTGATGGAAGATGGGGGGATCATCCGCAATCGCTTGAAGATTCAGTCGGCAATCACAAATGCTCAAAACTTTTTGAAGGTGCGCGAGGAATTCGGCAGCTTTGATGCGTACATTTGGCAGTTCGTTGGTGGCATACCGATTCGTAATCATTGGCGCAACACAAGCGAGGTTCCGGCGACTACAACGCAATCGGATGCGATGAGTAAGGATTTGAGAAGGCGAGGTTTCAAATTTGTCGGGTCGACGATTTGTTACGCTTTTATGCAAGCCTCTGGAATGGTAAATGATCATACACTGGACTGTGAATTTATGATTAGAGAAAATTTCCGTAAATAAAGATTCATCCATCGGGGTAACTGGCTTCACTGAAGTACCTATTCACAAACCCGATATCAGATGCTTCAGGAGATTTGGAGCGTCACAATGGTATCGAAGCAATTCGCAGACATGTATCTTACACCGATGATATAAGCGCCGCTAGCATTGAGCCGCAGCAAAGGCGGGAGGTCAAGTTTCGCAATATGTTGCGGTTTGCCATTTGAACCCTGGACTAGAACATGTAGCATTAGCCTTGCAATGCCCGGTTTCCTGATGCATACATGTTCTCGTTCTCCTGCATTAACAAGATATAGATGGGTTAGCAAAGAATTTATTACGCGTCTCTATATAATATTTATTTTTATCAGCGTAGAAATGTCCGTCCAAGCTGGGCGTACAATTCAAAAGCGGTGACGAAGTCAGTCTTTGTTTGTATACATCCCTTTATGCCTACTCAACTTCAGGCACTTCAACTTTATTTGGATTGAAATTTTTCAGAACAGCTTCTAATGTCTTCGAATCTACCCCTTCGAGACTTTTCAGGAGATTAGGAAAACTGACCGGATCGAAGGCTTCCCCACTAAGACGGCCTTTTGTTAATCCCGAGAGTACATCGGACAATTTTATGCCCGTCATATCCTCAACAACTTCAGGTAGGAATTTCATAAGGTTTGTTACTTGACCTGTGATCTTCCCCATACCACCTCCACCTTCACTATTGGTGTCGATAATCGTGATTTTATCGATGTTGCCCATTGGTTCGGCAATCTTACCAGCGATTTCTGGGAGAACGGCAGTAATAAGTTCGACGAAGCGAAGTTGGCCAAGTTTCAAAGCTGCTTCAGCAAGACCCATTTCTTTCTCTACCTCGGCTTTAGCCTTAGCCTCGAAAACCCTCGCTTCTGCAATACCTTTAGCTTCGATAGCGAATGCTGTTGCCTGACCCTCAGCACTCAAGTTATCGATACGGGCTTTTTCAGCTGCGGCTTCCATCTCGCCCTGTGCTTTGAGGATTTCCGTTTTGGAGATTTCAGCATCAGCGGTAGCTTTACCTTTCGCGCGTTCTACATCAGCAGCTGCGGTTCCTTTAGCCCGTTCTGCTTCTGCTTCAGCAGTCGCCCGGGCTTTTTTGGCATTGGCGTCTGCTTCAGCCTGCAAACGCAGTGATTCGGCATCAGCAGCGGCTTTTGTTTCTTGCTCAATACGAGCGGCTTCGGCATCCTTAGTACGCCGGTAAAGGTCAGCATCGGCTTGTTTCATTACCGTTCCTTCCAGCTCTTTCTGCCTGCGGAGGGACTCCTTTTCCGCTAATTCGATATCTTTCTCTTTCTGGATTTGCTGCGCCTTCATTTTCGCTTCAATGACGGACTGTTCCGAAGTGGCTTGCTGAATACCATAAGCTGCATCTGCTACAGCTTTTGCCGTATCCTGCTCTTTTTTAAACGCTGCCTTTTTCAGTTCCATATCCTTTTCAGCTTCAGCAATGGCCGTTTCTTTTGTGATCTCTGCACGACGCGCATGTTCATCATTTTGCGCTCTTTTTACAGCAGCTTCTTTATTGGCCTCCGCTTCGGCGATCTGTGCATCACGTTTGACAGCTGCAATACGGGGTTTACCAAGGGCATCAAGATAGCCGTTTTTGTCCCGTACATCCTTAATTGTGAAAGAGACAATGGTAAGACCCATTTTTTTCAAGTCGATGTGGGCTACCTCTTGCACCTCAGAAGCAAACTTCTTGCGGTCTTTGTAGATCTCCTCGACAGTCATGGATCCAAGAATCGAGCGAAGATGGCCCTCTAGAACTTCTTGTGCTTCAAGTCTGAGTGACTCAACGGGTTTACCAAGATACTGCTCGGCCGCCGAGAAGATATCTTCCATTGTCCCGCCGACTTTAATGATAGCGGTTGCATCCGCCATGATCGGTACCCCTTCCTCCGTGTAGACTTCAGGAGTCGAAACATCGATTTTATGCGAAAGCAGACTTATCGCCTGTGCCCGCTGGAAAATCGGTAAGACGAAGGTTCCGCCGCCACTTATGATCTTCACCCTACGTGGATTTGTAGAATCGGGATCAGATGAAATAACATTCCTATTGCCGAGATAGCTACCTGTTACGATCAGAGCCTGGTCTGGAGAGACTGTTTTGTATTTTGAAATAAAAGTCAAAAAACCCACAACAAGAATTAGAACCACTAACCCGCCACCAATAAGAATGGGCATCGACATTAAAAAACCTCCTCATAATCAATTTAATTTACTTACTTGATAGACACCTTCACTAGTGATAGTTACAACCACTACTCTCGTATTTACGGGTAAGTCTTCACCGTCAAAACTCGACGCTATCTGGTTGGACCGGGCAAGCTTCGCATTCATAAGAATCTCACCAAATCCTTTGGCAGGTACAAGAGAAACTACTGTAGCAATACTACCCACATGACTTGTACGAGAGATTGATGTGGAACTTTGTACCTTTCTCAATGGGACTATAACCAGAAAATGGATTATAATAGTGAAGCCAAACGATATTGTCGAAGTTAATATCCAATTTTCTATTATCAATCCCAGCCCTCCGAAGGTGACAAAGAGACAAGCGAGAGAGAATGTTTCCACCCCGATGTGACTTCCTAATTCAAACCCGAATAAGCCTAAGGCCACCAGAAGCACACCTATGACGAGACAAATAACATATAAGTCAATGATAACCACCCCTCAACTAAACTTTTAATTTATTCCCTATAATGTAAAATAAGAACATTCCTTTAATCTTCTCATAAAGTTGAGGTAAATGGCTTTCCAGAAAGCCCCCAGTTCCTTTACAGAAAACCTTATCATTAAAGATCTATTCTGGCATTAGGGGAGGTATGTATTTGTCCGAGTGGGAATCCATGATAATAAATCCAGACAACGATCAAATCCCATCACTGTTTCGCCCAACAAGATCATCGAGCAGTTGAAGGATGAACGTAAAAAAACCAGAATGAGCCCAGCCATTTGTAAGAAGGCTGGGCTCATTTGTTATTTACACTTGCGGGCTAAAACTTTATTTACACGCGTGTTGTCATGTGTGAGAGGAAGGGGCTGCGCCCCCTCCTGCTTGATCAGCTTTCTTGGCTGCGATTACAGATTCCAGATGCGGTACAGGATAACCGCCGCTTCAGCGCGGGTGAGCGATTCGTTTGGCGCAATCATGCCGTTCCTGCCGTTCACAACTCCGGATTTTACCAGACCTGCAGCGCTGTCTTTGGCGTAATCGGAAATGCTTGCCGCGTCAGGATAAGCGCCTAAGGTTCCGTTGGCATCGAGCTGCTTGCCGGCTGCCGCCAGCGCGCGTGTCGTCAGCACCATCATATCTTGACGGGAGATATTGCGGTTTGGTTTAAACGAATTGTCTTCAAAGCCAGTGGCGATTTCCAGCTCCTTTGCAATGACCAGCTCTTTATAATAATAGGCGGTTTTCTGGACATCGCTGAAGATCGCTTCGTTCTTGCCTGTACCTTGCAATTCAAGCGCTCTTACAAGGAGGGCGATGAAGTCCGCTCTCTTGATGGAAGCTGCAGGAGAGAAGATGTCCGCGGATGTTCCCTTGATGACCTCGCGGGCTGCCATGGCGTCAATCGCTTGCTTTGCCCATGGGACATTCTTCAGGTCTCCGAAGGATTTGATGACGGAGGTCACAGCATAGGTGCTGAAGTGGGTCGTTTGGAATACAACTGTTCCGGTTGCTGCCTCATATCGGCCGTTCGGGACCGATGTCACTTCGCCATTGTCAGCGATGTACCAAACGACAATCGAATCCGGTTTGCTGAGCTCTTCTGCTGTCGGCGTGTAAGGAACGGAGATCGTTACAGGCGCATTCGGGTTGTTCCAAGCGATGACTTTGTCACCGGCTACCACGCTCAGATCCAGTACCGGACGGTCACCGATCCGTTCTCGGACAACTGCATCCAGATTGACTGTCGAAGCCTTGGCTACGCGGATGGATACTTGCTCCGGATTCTCTGTCACATTGGACAGCATGTCGCCTGGAATTTCAATCGTTGCATGTTCTGTCTTCATCAACAGCACGAAGTTTTCTTGACCCTTCAAGCTTTGAGATGGCAATTGCACTTCATATGAATTTGCGTCCGCTTGCTTCGGCACTTCGATTACGATATGTTTCCTGCCGTTTGCTGCTGGAGCAGCCTGTTCAAGCGCGCTTTTCAGATTTTCGGCGAAAACGACGCCTGTTACTCGTCCGCCAACGTTCTTCACTTCAGGGTGGATCGTAACATTGCCATCTTTCGCCTCAACGCTTCCTGTTGATCGGTTAGATCCGTAGCCAATTGTGCCGCCCGGATTAACGGGATCAACCGGGTCAACGGGGTCAACGGGGTCAACGGGGTCAACGGGATCAACCGGATCAACGGGATTGCCGGGATTGCCAGTGAGGGTCAGTACGCCGTACACGGAAGTGTCCATATAACCATTGCCTGTCGTATCGTTCCATGCGGCAACGCTTTGACGGGCGCCGTCCTTGGCGTCATTGATCTGTAAGTCAAAACCCAGTTTCTTATCGGTTCCTGGCGTTGCCCTTTTGAACGGAATCTTCACTTCAACCGTGTAATTTGTACCGGAAACCTTGGTTGCCGATACGAAACCGTCTGCGATGCTTGTCGGATTGAATGAAGTCTCGTTGTCGAAGTTAACTCTGTATTGTCCATCGTCATCCTGATAGAACGATGTCTTTGCATTGTTTTCGTCCAGGAAAATTTCGATGGAATCCTGTTCATAGGCAGCTGCGTTAGTTTTGTCAAGCTGCGCGTCGCTAACCTGGATCAGTACATACAGGTTTTGATTATCCCAGAGAGCTTTTGCTGCTCCGGTCGCACCTTGCCACGCCATTTGATAGCGATTAACCGGTATTTCGGCCGCTTCGCTCCAAACAGCGTCAACAGAACCGTCAATTGAAGGCGTAGCAAAATTAGCGGTGGATTGTTTGGCTTCTGCCAATACAGGCGGATGCTCCTCCATAAATTTAACCGGATCGATTACACCGTAATAAGCCGGTTTGGCCTGCAGGTCCTTATTAAACAGCAGCGGATTGTTAGCAGCTCTCCAGCTTGAACTGTCGTCCAGCCCCCAGAAGGTCACACGCTTGATACTTGCCGCGTGGGCCTTGAAGACGTCAAACAGCTGAGCGTACAAGTAGCCCTGGGCATTCGCAAGCTGCTCGGGGAGCTGGTTGCTGCTGCCTGCCTGAATGTCAAGCTCGGTTATGCTTACTTCTACACCCAAGGAAATAAACTTCTCCAGGGACAATTTAACATTGTCCGGGTTCGTGTTTACATTGTAGTGCCCCTGCATGCCGACGCCGTCGATGAGGAGTTTGCCAGGGTGAGACAGCGCATACTTATCATTGATTTCTTTGACCATGCTGTAAATGGCCTGAGATTTACTTTGATTATCTTCGTTATAATCATTGTAATAAAGCTTGATATCCCATTCCGGATGCGCGTCCAGCACCTCTCTTGCCGCCAGAAACGCCTGCTCCACATAATCGGATCCGATGGCAGTAAACCAAGGGGATTGACGCAGCGAGGCTTTCCAATCCGATGGGTTGGACGGGTTATCATTCATCGCCTCGTTGACGACGTCCCAGGAGATCATCTTATTGCCGAAATGCTCCATGACCGTCTTGATATGGGTCCTCAAATTGACGAGAGCTTCATCCCTTCCCAAGGGGGAACCGTTGGATGTATTCATCCATGCAGGCGTCTGCTGATGCCATACCAGCACATGCCCATGCATCTGCAGTCCCTCGGTCAGAGCTGTATTCACCAACGCATCCGCGGAGGTAAAGGTAAAGTTGTCCTTCACAGACTGCAGCTGGTCCGGTTTCATCGCATTTTCTGCTGTGGCGGCATTGTGATGCATCTTGAGAAGCTCAAGTCTAACGCCTTCCAGATCATCCGACGATATCGCGTTTCCGATCAGGAACTCGTTTTGATAAGCATTCTTGATCGGAGTTAGATCTTTCTGTATGGCAATTGGGTCCGAGCCTGTACGTTCAAAGCTGATATCGTCGATATAGAAGGATGCTGTTCTATTATTGGAGCTTTCCACATAGATGGTCAAAAATTCGTTGCCTGCATTTGTATAACGGTATGTTCCTTCGAACTGAACCCAGCCGTCGCTGGTGCTGATTGTTTTTGGTGTAAGGTTAATATAACTGGGGCTGTTTTGACCAACCTGGGTGGACAGCTGGAGCTGCGAACTGGTAGGGGCGATCAGCTTAACCCAGAATGAAATTTTATATTCGGAGCCTATGTCGACATAATTCTCCACATGCAGTGTCGGCCCATGCCAGGCATCGGATCTGTTCTCTACTTTCAAAGCGTATGAACCGCCGTCGGTATGGTTGGCTTCATTAGTGACGGTAAGCGTTTCGGTGCCTGCACGGCCTTCAAAGCCATTTGCTGTTTGATCCTCGAAATTTATTGTGGCGAAGTCTAGAGCCGGTGGTCTGGGAGGTTCTTCTTCACCGCCGCCTGAGGATGCCTTCTCGGTGATTAATACATCTCCAATGTAAAACGGAACAGCGGCCCCGGCAGAGTTGGATTGAACGCGCAGGCTCGTATCTTTGCCGGTATCAACCGTAAACTCTTTAGTTAGGGTAAAAGCTTCTCCGGCTGCAAAATCTGCGCCCGCCAACCAGCCGTAGCTGCTCACCGTTTGAAGATAAGCTTGCGCGCCCTCAGGCACGACCACATCAGCGTCAACATAGCCGGTAACGGTTACCGTGTAGGTTTTACCGTGGGCCAGACCGATGTCGGCGAATTTGAAATCAGCCGCATCGTAGTCGTTGCTCCTATTGCTTACAGATAAAGCCGCTCCGTCCGCATTGCCGGCAAATACTTTACCAGTGGCCTGCGTCAGGCTGGCACTGCCTGATTGCGCAGCAGCTCCCGTGGCGCTTGCAAAGGTTTCGTGATATACCGTATCTGATTGTTCTTGCGGTGCAGGTCCGCCAACCATTGCAGCGAATTGGCTCAGGGTCGTGCTTTTCATCATATAGTGGCGGCCCATAGCGTAGTTCCCTTGATTCGGATAACCTACTTTAAAGGCATATTTGATGCTGTTCTCCTGTGCTGCTGCCTCTGCGTTCGCATTGAAGGCACCGTAGGGGTAAGCCAAAAGAACAGGGTCCTTGCCCGTGATATTCTTCAAATATGCATTCGCGGCGGCGATCTCGCCTGCAGCCTGCTTCTTGGTGATATTGCCCGTCCAAATCTCTCCGGATGCGCTATCCTCGCTGCCGTTATGCGTCTGGGAATGGTTCTGAAGACTGACACCGGGCTCTGCCGAAAGCGCTTGCAATTGCGCTGTCGTCATGCTGTAATCGCCGTTGATCCAATCGCTGACCACGAATTGAACGGATTTCATTCCGTATTGCCTCAACACCGGGAGTGCATGGGTAATGAAGTCAGGAGTCGCGTCATCGAATGTCAGCAGGATCGGCTTATCCGGGGACGGTTCTGTTCCTTCGAGGATATTGACATACTGTTCTGCAGACAAAGTGTCATAACCATTGTCGCTCAGGTATTTCATCTGTTTTGTGAAATGATCCACACTTGTATGAGTCCAGTCGTCCGTAGCATTATCGATAATCCGATGATACAATATTACGGGTATTTCCGGCGCTGCGGCTTCCGCGACCGGCGCGAGCCAGCCTGAAGGGACGAGCAAGGTTGCAGCGAGTAAGATCGAGAAGACCTGTTTGAGCTTTCTACTCATTGGATTACATTCCCCCTACAATAATTATTTAAGCATGTTAAGCGCTTACATTTCTTGGTCTGGTTCTCCTTTCCAGAGCTTTATTATATCGTGTATGTTTAAAACCTTTTACCAGAAGAACTATAGAATATACTGTACTTTTTAAATATTGAGTTGAAATGCCTTATAAAATAAGGTGAATTTGCTGATCCACGGCTCGTTGCCGCAGAGTATCTTCTGTGATGGCTGCTTTTTCATTTTTTGGAGGCCCTGAGCAGCTTGCACCAGATACATTCCTGTCAGACGATTATCAAGAGCTCAGTTATCAATCCAAATTAAATCGAGGAACCCCTCTGCAAACTGAAGGATAGAAAAAAGCAGCCTCTGTCCAAAAGGACAGAGGCTGCTTGGCTTCAAGGCTTAGGCCTGTATGTTTAAGGAAGCACATTGCCTGCCGCACGATAGATTTCGTACCATTCTTCGCGCGTCAGATAAATCTCGCTTGCTCTGCAGCAATCGATCAGCCGCTCTATGTTCATCGTACCGGTGACCGGCTGCATGTGTGCCGGATGACGCAGAAGCCACGCGATTGCGATGGTTGTATTGCTGACATCATATTTGCCTGCGATTTCATCGATCTTCTTATTCAACTCCGGGAACTTCTCGCTTCCGAGGAATACACCCTCAAAGAATCCGTATTGGAAAGGCGACCAAGGCTGGATGGTGATATCGTTCAGCCGGCAGAAATCAAGTATGCTGCCATCGCGGTTTATAGCTGAATCATTTTCCATGTTCACATTCACGCCATTGGAGATCATGTTGGCGTTGGTGATGCTGAGCTGCAGCTGGTTGGCCACAAGCGGCTGCTTCACAAACTTCTTCAGCAGCTGGATCTGTGTCGGGTTTTGATTGGAAACGCCGAAATGACGGACTTTACCCGAGCTTTCCAGAATATCGAAAGCCTTTGCCACCTCTTCCGGTTCCACCAGCGCGTCGGGGCGGTGAAGAAGCAGAATGTCCAGGTAATCGGTTTTGAGCCGCTTCAAGGCACCGTCCACCGATTCCAAAATATGCTCAAGGGAGAAGTCGAACGACCCCTTGCGAATGCCGCACTTGGACTGCAGGATGATTTTCTCGCGAATATCATCGTTCATATGGATGGCATCCGCGAATATTTCCTCGCATGCTCCACCGCCGTAAATATCCGCATGGTCGAAGAAATTCGCACCTTCTTCCAATGCTTTTTGGACAAAGCGTTCCGCCTCGGGCTTGTCCAGTGAATTAATACGCATGCAGCCGACTGCTACGACCGGCACCTCCAGAGTGCTGGTTCCCAGTTTCATTGTTTTCATGAATGAATTTCCTCCTCATTTTGCATGGTGACTCGCGTCCGGGATCTATGTAAGCTTCACGCGGATATTCTGCGTATCCTTTATTGATTGTGACACATTAGAACGGTAGTTATCAAGGGTGTGGGGATATTTTTAGCTGATGGGATGCCAACCGCTAGCGAAATTACAAACAATTCCATTACCTGGCGGGTAAATGGGGGTTTATTCAATTCCGATTGGTCTACCCGATCACCCTGTTCCTTGAAGGTAAGCCCCTGCGGCGGGAAAGAATGTTTGGTGAGGGCGGTACTTCTCTGCCAACTCCGAGAGAGTACCGTGTCCGGTGTTCTTTTTATTATGCTTCAAGCAGTTGGGCTGACTCCGATTGACAATCTGCCAGGGGAGTTATACATTAGTTTGGTGTAACGTTACACAAAAGTGGGAGGATGCATATGACTTTGCACATGGGATTGGACCAGGGGGGAAGCAAGACGGTTGCAGTCATCTTCGATACGCTGGGCCAGTTGATCTCCAAGGGGACGGGCTACGGCTCCTGCTTTTACTTCGATGGCCTGGAGCATGCGACGGAAGCTATTCGTCAAGCCGTCGAGGCGGCGTTGGAGCAGGCAGGCTGCAAGCTGGAAGATATCGATAGCGTGACGGCAGGCATTGCCGGCGTCAATTGGCTGGAGGAAGAGACGCTGATCCGATCCATGCTGGAGAGGGAATTGGACTGCTCCAAAGTAAAGGTGAGCAACGATTGTCTGATCGCGCTGCGGGCGGGAACGGATACGCCTGATTGCGCGATTATATGCGCCGGAACCGGTCTGAATGTGGCTATACGCAGCAGGGCAGGGGCGGAGCGGGTGTACAGCAGCTACATCGATGAAGACGATCAAGGCGGCAGGGGTCTGGGAAAACGTATCCATCGGGCGCTCTTCGATGCGGAGATCGGCAGGCTTCCTCCGACCGGCCTGACGCAGCGGGTGCTGGACTTTTATCAGCGCGAATCAGCCGAGCAGATTCTTTACGACCTGCCCCGGAACCGGTTGGGCAGGAGTGCCAAGGACATGACCTATCTGCTCTTTGAGCTTGCCGATCAGGGAGATGGAGTCGCTGTCGGTTTGGTAAGCAGCTTTGCCAGAAGCATCAGCCGGTATGTTACAGCGGGAATTATGCAATACGGCATGCAGGGGACCGGGCTGGATGTGGTTTTATCCGGCGGTCTGTTCAAGTCGAAATACCCGCTGCTCCTGGAAACAGTTATTGCGGAAATTAAAGCTGCCGCTCCGCAGGCGCAGATTGTGAATGCCGTCTATGAGCCGGTAATTGGTGCGGTTAAGGGCAGCCTGGAAGCCTTGTACCCTTCAGGCATTCCCTTCGGGGTGCTGGACAATTGTCACCAATCGGCGGAGCTATTCGGGCTGATTCGCCGCATTGAAGGGCAGTAGTATTTGACAATGGTTAAGGAGTTCTGCTAATTTAAATGTGAAACGTTACACACAGAAAAATATATAGAGAGGCGGCGTTTGTCATAACGATACGCGAAAATCAGGTCGTGCGTTTTATAGAGAAGCAGCAAGCCGCGCTTGTTTCATGCGATTGGGATTCCAGCCCGCCAGGCCCTCATGAGGTAATCGGCCGCACGTTGGTTTCTTTGATTTCCTCAGGCTCGGAGCGCGGGGCTTATATGGATTATTTCGGAGGCGCCGTCTATCCGGTGGATACCGGCTATGCTGTGGTGATGGAGGTTCTGGAGACCGGAAGCGAAGTGACGAATGTCCGGGCAGGCGATTCAGTTCTCGCTTTTACGCCACATCGCGCTTATAACCGGGTAAACGACGACGAGCTAATACCAATTCCTGCGGGAATGCTGCCTGAGCATGCGGTAATTGGCCGTTTTCCGGCGGTATCGATGACCTCGATGGTTCATACCCGGATCCGCCCGACGGAATCGGTGCTGGTGACGGGGCTCGGGGTAGTCGGTCTCATGTGCGCCCAGGTGATGCAGCATTGCGGCTATAAGGTCTATGCATTCGATCCCAATGAGAAGCGTAGGAATGTCGCATTGTCCTGTGGGCTGCGCCATGTGCATGCTTCCCTGGAGGACGTGCCTGAAGTGAAGGGGACGGCCGGTCTTGCCATGGAGTGCTCCGGCCGGGAAGAAGCGGTCTTTTCTCTGGTATCCAATCTGCGCAAAGGCGGGGAGCTGTACATTATAGGAGTGCCTTGGTATCGCTCCACCGATACATTCGCGCATGAACTGCTATTGAATATTTTTTATGGTTATATTCATGTATTCTCAGGCTGGGAGTGGTCGCTTCCGCGTAAGTCCCGGGAATTCGAGCCGAACAGCAATCATGGCAATATGGCGAAGGCGATGGAGTGGATCAGGGATGGCCTCATCAAGGTTGAAGGTATTTACAGCATGGAATCCCCTTCGAACTGCGCTGAGGTGTATGAACGTATTGTAAGCGGAACATTAAGCAGGACCTGTGTTGTTTTTGACTGGAGATAGAGGTAAGTCAGGGAACTCTATTTATTAGTTTTGCAAATGAATGGTAAAATAGGCAAAGGGAGATATCTATGACTCGCAAAGTAAAGGTAACGGTATGGTGCGAGCATAATCAAGATCGGTACGAGCCGGTAAGCCGGGTCTATCCGGATGGCATGCACCAGGCGATTGCCGAAGGCTTCTTGGAAGAGCATGCATTTGAGGTGCGCACGGCAACCCAGGATGAGCCGGAAAACGGTTTAAGCAGAGAGATTCTGGATCAGACCGATGTGCTCGTATGGTGGAGTCATCTGGATAACAACGAGCTGGACGACCGCCTGGCGTTTCCCCGTCTATTATCAGAAGGAAATCAGACTTGTTCTGCGCAATGCGGCGCATTGGCTGGCGCCGCAGCCGAATGCAGTCCACCGGCCGCCTGCGGGTGGATACCGGGAAGGCGCGCCGAAGGAGAATTTATCCCATAGAATATAGCTTTTATGCAAAGGGCAGCGATGCCTTGGCATAGAGACCGGAGGTAACATAATGGCAACAATTAAAGATGTGGCGGAAAGAGCGGGGCTGTCCGTAACGCTCGTGTCGCGTACTCTTAACAATCGCAAAGGAGTGAAGCCGGAGTCCAGAGCCAAAATTCTTCAGGCTATGCGTGAGCTCAATTACGTGCCTAACGGCTTGGCGCGGTCGCTTGTGCTGCAGAAGACCAACACTATCGGAATCGTGCTGGACAACCTGTTCTCGCCTTTCGTCGGGAAGCTGATTAAGGGATTGGAGAAAGGAGCCGCAGACTTTGACAAAGAGAACGCTTATAACGTCATGTACTGCAGCTCGAACGGGGATATCCAGAAGAAGCAAAGGCATCTCTCGTTTCTGACCCAAGGAAGGGTGGACGGGATTCTGATCTACGGAAGCCTTGTGTCCGATGACGAGATCATTATGAATTTGTCGCAGTCGGGCTTCCCCTTCATCCTGATCGAAAACGATCTGGAGGGAGTCGATGTCAACAAGGTTGTTATCGACAACGTCGATGGCGCTTATCAGGCGACTCAGCATCTCATTGAGCTTGGCCACCGCCGGATCGCCCATGTGACAGGAAACATCAACCTCAAAATCACGCTGGACCGGCTGAACGGCTACATGAGGGCACTTCAGGATGCTCAAATTCCGATTGATCCGTCTCTGATCGTCTATCCGGATTTCAGTGTGCCCTTCGAAGGCGAGACGTCCAGTGAAGCGCATGACGTATGGAGCACGAATACCTTCTTCAAATGCGGCTACGACAGCATCAAGGAGCTGGCGGGCCGCGCGGAGCGGCCGGATGCGGTGTTCTTCGCGACGGACATCTCCGCTTTCGGCGCGATCAAGGCGCTGGGGGAGATGGGCTTGTCCGTACCCGACGATATATCCATTATCGGATTTGACGATGAGCGGCCGGCGGATTTCGATTGTTATTTCGAGCCGATCAGCACGGTCAGACAGCCGCTGGAGCAAGCGGGATATACGGGGATCAAGCAAATGATCCATAGTTTGCTGCATCCGGAGGCGCCGAAGGAAAGAACCGTACTGAAAACGGAGCTGGTTATCCGCAACAGCTGCAAGGCGAAGCAGGCTTAAAGCCCGGTGAAAAAGAGTAAAACATCGACAATATACGCACCCGCCAGGCCCGTAAAAGGGGCAGGCGGGATTTTTCGCTGCCGTTTGTGTAACGTTTTCTAAAAAGGAATGATTATAAACGATGGTCCCTTGTGAAGAATTAATGCCGTTCAATGGGATTTCCCTGGGGCAGCAGAAAGTAACATAAGCTGATAATTACTAAGGATTCCCAGCCTTATTTCCGTTTAACACTGGCAAATGCCGCAGAAGAAACCGGAGAATAATTTTGATTTCATGTAAAAGTAAAGATTGACAAGGACCAACGAACCTGTTAATTTGAATGTGTAACGTTACACATTAGGAGATAAAGCGTCTCCATTACAGATTGTGACTGATTCAATATCACAGCTATGAGGTGCGAAATGAATGACAAATTGAGAAGAGCGATAGAAGAGAGCAACTACATACATGCTCCGATTCCATTTGATCCTTCAGAAGCGGCTGAAGTTCGTTTGGCCGCCAAGCCTGCCGTGACGAGCCGTCCGCTGAATATCACGGAATCGTTGAGTGGCTGGGAGCTGCAGGGGAAGTACGGGAATCTGGAGCTCAGCAGCGACTATAGCGGGAATGGCAAACAGACCTTATTGATGACAAGTCCCACCCGTATTGATACATGGGAACATGATTACGCGAGAATTTATGCCACTCCATCGATACTGCACCGCTTTGACCGCGAGGATTGGACGGCATACAACAGGATTTCATTCCAGGTCAGGCCTGAGTTGCCGGGCTTCAAGTTCGTCAGTCTCCATTTGCAGCTGATCAACAAGGGAGAGTTCCCGGTTCCGGATTTCTATTACCGCGAAGGCTGCCACAATATGAACCTGATCAACCATACATGGAATCAGGTCGTACTGGAAATCCCCAATATCGACCGCGATTGTATCACAGGCTTGTACTTTGGCTACGACATTGTCGGGAATGAGAACGAAGCAGCGACAACCGCCCGCTTTTACATCAAGGATATCGCCCTTGAAGTCATAGAAGCAGCGGATCCTTATAAAGGCTGGGAGGTTGAATCCGGGCGGATCTCCATATGCGGGAGCGGCTATCAGACAGGATCATCCAAGACGGCGATCGCCGGTAAAATGAAAACGGATACCTTCAAGCTTGTACAAGCCGGCACGGGAAAGGTCGTCCTGGAGAAGGAAATCCGGAAAGTTGCGAATGGAATGGCCGAATTCAGTGTCCTGGATTTCTCGGAGGTTCGGGAAAACGGGAACTATCTCATCGTAGCCGGGGACGAGGTGACGCGCGTTTTCCCGATCGGGGACCATGTCTGGGAGGACAGCGTCTGGAAGACGATCAATGTGTTCTTCTGCGAGCGGTGCGGCTTCGAGGTGCCGGGCGTGCACAAGTACTGCCACGGCAATGTGGTCAACAAGCACGGAGACAAAAGCGTGGTGGCCAATGGAGGCTGGCATGACGCGGCGGACATGTCACAGAACCTGACGAATACGGGCGAGGCGGTATATGCCTTCTTCGCAGCGGCCTTGAAATTCCGGGAGGATAAGCCTTTGTTCACAAGGCTTGTGGAGGAAGGCAAGTGGGGCCTGGAGTGGATGCTGAAGACACGGTTCGGGGACGGCTTCCGCACGATGGGAAGCGGGACCTCCGTTTGGACCAGCGGCATTCTGGGTGCGGAGGATCAGATTAATTCCGAAGCGCAGGATTTGGCGATCGAGAATTTCATGGCGGCGGGCGCCGAGGCATTGGCAGCGAAAGTGCTGAAGGACATCGATCCGCAGCAAAGCGCCTATTTGATCCGGGTTGCGGGCGAAGACTGGCAGAGTGCCTACGCGAAGATTGATCAGGAGCAGTACGTGGAAGCGATGGACCCTGCCCGGGTATCGTCGCCGCTGCTGCTATATGCGGCAGGCTGCTGGGCGGCCTGCGATTTGTATGAGGCGGGCGGAGATCCGTTCTACAAAGAGAAAGCGATTGAACTGGCTGCTCTCATTCTGAGCTGCCAGCAGCAGGAAATTCCGGACTGGGATATCCCGCTTACGGGCTTCTTCTACCGGGACACGGCTAAGCGGATCATTCAGCATTATAATCACCGCTCTCACGAGAATGAGCCGATTATGGCGCTGACGAAGTTGTGCGGGCTATTTCCGGAGGATCTGAACTGGATGAATTGGTATCACGCCGTTGTGCTGTACAGTGAATATTTGAAGCAGATATGCGGGCTGATGGAGCCCTACTTTGTAACACCGGCTTCCATCTATCATGAAGACGAAGCGATCGACGACCCGGAGCTGTTCCTGAAGCAGCAGCCTCATGCGGAGCAGCAGATGTTCGATGACTACCGCGAGCAGGTGCAGCAGGGAATCCGGCTGGGCGGAGGCTACTATCTCAGACGGATGCCGGTCTGGTTCAGCTTCCGGGGCAGCAATGCCATCGTGCTTGCAGGCGGCCATGCGGCAGCGCTCTCCGCGCATCTGCGCAATGACGGACAGCTCGCAGAGATTGCGCAGCGGCAGCTCGAATGGATTGTCGGCAAGAACCCGTTCAGACAGTCGATGATGATTGGAGAAGGGTATGATTACGCACAGCAGTACGTCTGCCTGCCCGGTGAATTAACCGGCTCGATGTGCGTTGGCATTCAAAGCTACCGCAATGAGGATATACCGTATTGGCCACATGCAAACAATGCCGTATACCGGGAGCTGTGGGTTCATCCCAGCATCCGGCATCTGCTCCTCGTTTCGCAAATTTCCGGTCCGGCGCGCGTTACCGGGTATCTGACATGGGAAGAGGGCGCGGAGGTATCGTTTCGGCATATTCAGAGCGGCAGCGTAACGACGGTTATGCCTGAATACCGCACAGGCAAGGTGGTTGTGAAGCTTCCGGCGGGCGAATACGAGACTTCCTATCAGGGGAAAAGCAAGCGCATAACCCTTCTGAGCGGCAAGGATTATGAATTGACGGCTCCATTCTACACGATTCAGTCCTCCTATACTGTGGAGGAAAACAAGGTTCACATCCATCTGACGGCAAGCGGGGCGGAGGCTGCCCGATTGGAGCTGAGGACCTCTAATGTGAAGCTTGCAGAATATGAGCTGCAGGTAAGCGCGGGAGCGTCAGTGACAATAACCGCTGAAATTATAAATCGCAAACAGCCTTGGCTGGCTCTGGTTATACCGGAGGGGCGCTTGGCGGATAAAGTGGAAATCCAGGGAGGCCAACCATGAAAATAACCATTATGCCGGATGAACAGCAATTCGATACCGCCAGCGCATGGAGAATCATCGCCCAAATCCTGCAGAAGCCCGATTCGGTTATCGGGCTCTCTACCGGCCAGACAACCGGGGGCATGCATCATATCGTATCCGAAATCTACCGGCAGTTCCCATTCGATGTGTCGCGTGTAACCTTCTTCAACGTAGATGAGCTGACGAACCTGGAACGGGAATACGCGGGAAGCTGCTACACAATGATTTATGAGCAGCTGGTCAAGCATCTGGGTATACCGGAGGACAACTTCATCATGCCTCCGACGCTGTCGGATAATTTTGAGGAAGAGTGCCGGATATTCGAGAACAGGCTGGCCAGCCGGGGCGGCGCGGATTTGCAGATGCTCGGAATCGGAATGAACGGCCATATCGGCATCAATCAACCGGGAACTCCATTTGAGAGCGATACCTGGGTATCGCCGATGGACCCTGATTTTGAAGCCCGTGTCCGCAGGGAAACAGGAGTATCCGCCGAGCACGAACTGGGCGGCCTGACCCGCGGGATAAAAAACATTATGCACACCCGCAAGCTGATTCTCATCGCCAAAGGGGCGCGGAAAGCGGAAATCATCGAGCAGGCCCTGCTCGGCCCGGTGACGACGGATATCCCCGCTTCGGTTGTGCAGCTTCATCCTAACTGCGAAGTGCTGCTGGACTCTGATGCGGCTTCCCGGATCCGGCGTGTATTTAACTAGGAGGAGATTGATATGGGCAAAACGGCTTATCTGATTCGGGATGATTACTATCACCCGAAGGAAATCATCGATCCGGCCATGGAGGCGGTATTGGACGAATCGCGATGGAATATCGTTCGAACCGACCGGGTACGCGACTTGTTCGATACGGAAGAGCCGATCGATCTGGTGCTGTTCTTCACGAACGGAAGACCGGCGGGAGAGACGGACTTATCCTATGAAGAGCAGGATCGGATTGTGGCTATGGTTGAAGAGGGCATGGGCGTTATGTTCGTCCATGCGGGCCTGGTATTAATCGAAGCCGACAGCCCCTTCTATCTTAAGCTTGGCTCCGGGCGCTTCATCGAGCACTCGCCCGACCATGTGCCGGTTACCACGATTCCCATCCGCAATGTGTCGCATCCGATATTGGAGGGGATAGACGCATTTACGGTCAGTGACGAGCATTATTACTGCCAGGTCGATACCTCCCGTACGGATATGCTTATGATGAGCACGTCCAAATATGTGACGACAGCTGGCGCATGGGCCCATACAGTAGGGTCCGGGCGAGTGGCGGGACTGATACCCGGACACACAAAGGAAGCGCTTACAAACCAACAAATGGTTAAACTGCTTATCAATGCCACGGAATGGTGCAGGCGTCAATCAGCACGCGGCCAATAAGGGGAGGTGAAGCTATCCATGCGTATTGCACTAGGTCTGTACTCTGTATTCCATGAGCTTCAATCCGATCTGGAATGGACGCTTGAGCGCGTTAAGGAGCTTGGATATGAAGGTGTGGAATTTTACGGCGAATTCACCCACCCGCCGGAGCGGATCAGGGAGCTTCTGAATCGTTATGAATTGACCCATTGCGGCTGGCATACGGAATGGAAGCTGCTTCAACCGGAAACTCTGCCTGCAACGGTCGATTACCATCTGAAAGCCGGTACACCCGCGGTAATCATACCCGCTCTCGGCGGGCCTTGGGAAATCGCCCATACGCTTGAGGAAGACAGTCCCGAGGTCTGGATTAAGCATGCGGAAGCCATGAATGCCCTGCATATTCAATTGCGGGAGCACGGCCTGCAGCTCGGCTATCATACGCATGCGCATGAATTTGCCACCAGTTATGGAGAAACGACGCCATGGGATTTGCTGCGCCGCTTTACGGATTCCGGCATTATTCTTGAAGTGGATACCGGCAATTGCGCGGAGGCGGGTGCGGATACGCCTCAGGTGCTGTCCGCCATCGCCGGGCGGCCGAAGCTCCTCCACTGTAAGCCGTTCTCCAGGAAAACGGGACTGGAGAGCTATATCGGGGAAGACGGCGATATGAACGATTGGCCGGCTATCCTGCGCGAAAGCGAACAGGCAGGCACGGAGTGGCTCATCGTCGAGCATGAATCCGAGCTTATGTACCCGCAATTGGATGGCGCCAGACGCTGCCTGGAAGGACTCCGGCGCTTTATCTAAAGGCAGGTGATCATCCGGCGGCGCAGGCGACAATAGTCTGGTGAAGCGTAAGCTGAAAGCTTCTTCTCAGAAGTACCCGGCAATGATGATAGATGAAGGTTCACCGCCTTGAGAGAATCGTCATTTATACATAAAAAATAAGGGGATGAAGTCGAACATGAAAAAAACACTGGTCGTACTATTAACATTCGTACTGGCAATTGCGCTTACGGCTTGTGGAGGATCAAGCGATAACGGGAACAATGCTTCCTCCGGGGCCAATAATCCTGCCAATGCCGGCACAAACGGATCTGATACGACGGAACCGGAAGCAAGCGCGGAACCGATCACACTGGAGTTCTGGACCTTGTCGCTCAAGCCGACATTTACGGATTATATCCAGGGCGTCATCGACAAATTCACGGAGCAGCATCCGAACATCACCATCGACTGGCAGGATCTGCCCCAGGATGCGATCCAGAATAAGCTGATTGCGGCAACAGCTGGCGGTAAAGCGCCGGATGTCGTGAACATCTGGTCCCAATTGGCGCTCACGTTGGCAGGCAAAGGTGCATTGGTCGATCTGAACAAGGAAGCGACTGATGATCAGAAGAGCATTTATGCTCCGACATTGCTGGATACGGCCAAGCTGGGAGACGGCATCTATGCCTTCCCATGGTACACGACGCCGTCCATTCAAATGTACAACAAAGAGCTCTACGATAAGGCGGGTCTTCAGCCTCCGAAAACATATGAAGACATGTTTGCGACTGCGAAGCAGATGAAAGATGCGACTGGCGCTTATATGGTTCTTCCGGATTCGCTGACGCAAATTCTGCTGATGAACAACATTCCGGTGCTTTCTGCCGACAAGAAGACGGCGGCCTTTAACACGCCTGAAACGCTTGCGCTGTTGAACAAATACAAAGAAGGAATTGATGGCGGTTATATCTCGAAGACGGGCTGGGATAGCTGGGACAGCCAAATCCAGCAGTTCTCTACAGGCAAGCTGGCATCCATCAGTACGGGTCCGCAAACGGTGAAAAGAATTAAAGACGAAGCGCCGAATATCTACAGTAACATGGGCATTGCAGACGCTATCGTAGGTTCCGCCAACATTACGCTCGGACCGGTGCAGGATCTGGTTGTGCCGACAGGCAGCAAGCATGTGCAGGAAGCGATCGCTTTCGCCAATTTCCTGACGAATGACGAGAATCAACTTGCCTTCTGCAAGCTGGTTCCGATTTTCCCAAGTACGATCAAAGCAGCCGCCGATCCATTCTTTACTTCGGATACCCAAACGATCGAAGGTCAGGCGAACGCGGCGGCAGCCAAATCCAGCGCGCATATGAGCGATGCGACGCTCGGCGTTGCCAATGACGACGAAGTGAAGAAAGAGATCGACACGATCTCGGAAGCGATATTCATGGCTAATGTGGAACCGCAGGTTGCGCTCGACAAGGCGGAGAAAAAAGTCAACGAGATGCTTGCTAAAAACAATAAATAAGGCAGCGGCGGAATTTGCCGGCGATCCCCGGATTTCCTTCCCTATCCTTCTCTTGGGATGGGGAAGCGGGGAGCTTGAATAGGGGAGAGGATCATTATGGGTTTCAGGCTCTCGAAACGAAAATGGAAGGAGACCGGCAAGGCTTATTTATTCATGGCTCCGGCTCTGATTCTGCTTGCCGTTTTCGTATTTTACCCAATCGTGTACAGCATACCATTGTCATTCTATGACTACTCCATCATCGGAGAGAAGAAATTCGTGGGCCTCGATAATTTCGAGAGAGCATTTCGCGATAGCGACTTTATCAAATCGTTATATAATTCAGCCATATTCGTATTGGTCGTTCCGCCGCTTCAAATTTTGTCGATTATCGTAGCCTCGATGGTTAACCGCAAAATAAAGGGAGTAAAGACGTTCCGGGTATTATTCTATCTCCCTGTCGTCACCTCCATGATGGCTGTAGGCATCATATGGAAGTTTATTTTGAATCCCGATGGCATCATTAATACGTTCCTGATCCATAATCATGTGATCGACGAACCCATCTATTTCCTGAACGATTCCCGTCTGGCGATGATTACGATTATGTTCGTTACCATCTGGCAGGGACTGGGTTACTATATGATGCTTTATTTGGCGGGACTGCAGTCGATCCCCGAGGATCTGGAGGAGGCGGCAACCATCGACGGGGCGAGCAAGCTCGTCAGCTTCATCCGGATCAAGGTTCCTTTGCTTAAGCCTTATATCTGGTTCTGTACGCTGACTTCCGTTATGGCGGCGGTTGGAGTGTTCGATGTGGTATTTGTTATGACTGGCGGCGGGCCTGACAAGGCGACGCTGGTGACCAATCTTTATTCTTACAACCAGGCGTTCCAGAATTTCGATTTCGGGTATTCCTCGGCGGTTGGTCTTGTTTTGGCGGTCGTTACATCCATCTTTAGCGCCATCGTGTTTGTGTACGGGAATAAAGGAGGTATGAGCCACAATGACTAACTCCACGACGGGCAAGCTGCAAAGCGGCAGGCGTGTAAGCCCATCATTCAAGGTCAGGGCGGGCAGCGCCGTTCTTTATCTCATTCTTATTCTGCTTGCGGTGCTGTGCGTAGGTCCGTTCCTGTGGCTGCTGAGCGCTTCGTTCAAGGTGAATGAGAATATTTACGAGCTGAATCTGTTCAGTCACATCACTCTCTCCAACTATACGGGCGTTATTACCTTTATGGGACTGCAAAAGTTTTTCTTCAACTCGGTCATTATCACGTTTGGCGGCATTTTCATTGATGTTGTTTGTTCCGCTTTATGCGCCTATGCGCTTGCCAAAATGGATTTCTACGGCAAGAAGATTGTGTTTACGGCACTCATCAGCGCCATGATTCTCCCCGCGGCGGCAGGACTTGTCGTCAACTATTTGACCATTTCAAGCCTGGGCATGCTGGGCACCTATATGGGTGTGATCCTGCCGGGAGGCGTGAGCGTATTCAGCATCATTCTGCTGCGGCAATCCTACCTGGGAGTGCCGCGTGAATTGATGGAGGCTTCCCGGATCGATGGGGCATCCGAGCTGCGGACCTGGGCAAGCGTTATGATTCCGGCGATCATGCCGTCCATCTCGACTGTCATTATCTTCGACTTTATTAACAAATGGAACGCGTTCCTGTGGCCAATGATCGTATTGGATGCCAAGCAGTATCCCATCGCGGCGGCGCTGCAGACGCTGAGCGGACAATTCAATTACAAATTTGGTTACGTGGCGGCGAGCACCTTTCTATCTATTGTTCCGGTCGTCATTATCTTTCTGATATTCCAGAAGTATTATCTCAATACGATTGCGGGAGCGATTAAATCCTAATGTATACGACAAATAAAAAGCTGGGCATTCATCATATTTGCCTGAAGACGCCGGATCTTGCCCGGACGGTGAAGTTCTATATGGAAGGTCTGGACGCCCGGTTTGTGGTGGAGTGGGGGAAGGATGGGGCTTCCGACCATGCTATTCTGGTTGATTTGGGGGATGGAGACTTTCTGGAGATATTCGAGTCGTCCGAGGATTTTGGAGAAGGCAAATGGCAGCATGTTGCCCTGCGAACCGAAGATATCGAGGAATCGGTGCGCAAAGCGGTGGAGGCCGGCGGCGTGGCCCGCTTTGCTCCGCAAGATGCCGACATTCATGCCCGTTCGGGCGAAATCGTCCGCATGCGGTTTTGCTTCGTTGATGCTCCTGGCGGGGAAGTGATCGAATTTATCCAGGACAAATAGTCCGGAGGCTGACGTCCGGCAATGCCGCGCTGTTTGCCCTCGAAGGCATTCTGGCGACGCTGTTCGTCCAGTTGGGCAACAATAACTCGAATCTGTTCGCGACCCGGATCGGAGCGACCGACTTTCAGATCAGCTTGGTTTCATCGCTTCCTCCGATTATGGGCATTCTCGTCCTTATTCCGAGCGCGCTCTTGATCGACCGGCTGGCTAACAAGCGGCCGGTGGTTATGTGGACCGCTTTTTTATTTGGACTCGTCTACTTTCTGATCGGACTGTCGCCGTTTATCGGGAATCACGCCATTATCATGTATTTATGCCTGCTGCCGCTGGCCAGTATTCCGCTCTCCATCTATATGTCCTCCTGGCAGGCCTACTTCTCGGATGTAATTCCAGAGGCAGGCAGAAACGCGGCCTATACGCTGAGAACCAAGCTGACCTTTGCGGTGGGGATTGTCGTTCCGCTGCTTGCGGGGTTTATTTTGTCCCAGGCGGCAGGGCAGCAGAAGATTCTCGTTCATCAAGCTTATTGCATGCTGTGCTTTCTCTTCGCCATTGGCCAGGTGCTCGTTCTTCGGCGAATTACCGGTGGGGATACAAGGCGGCAGGGTGTGCTGAAGTTCAAGGATTTCATGGATGCCTTCCGCAAGAGCCTTGCCAGTCGGCGGTTTATCGGTTTTCTGGTCGTGGCAGTCATTTTTCATATGGGTTGGCATTTGCAGTGGTCTTTATCTTTTCTGTCGCAAATCCGCTATCTTCAGGCTAACGAGGCTTGGTTGAGTTCGATCAACGTCGCCTCCGCGGCGGCCCAGTTTCTGTCGATCGGCTTGTGGAGCAGGCTGAATACGCGCAAAGGAATACGGTATACGCTTATTTACGGCATTGGTGGTTATATATTGGCTTCTGTTGCGATGATGCTGGCCTTGCAGCTGGACCCCGCGGTCGCGCGTCCTTTCTTCCTGATCGGCAATGCGATTGCCGGCTTTATCATTGGGGCCATGCAGTTGGCGCTGGTTCAGTGCCTGCTCGAAGCGATCCCGTCCGGCAACAGTACGATGAATATCTCCATCTATCATACGCTGATTATGCTAAGCAACGGTGTTATGCCGATTCTCGGCGTGAAAATATACGGAGCCCTGGGCTCGGATCGTCATGCGATGATACTCACCTTCGGTATTGCTTGTTCAGTGCTTCTGGCAGCCGCCGTGAGCGCATGGCTCAGGTGGCATCGGATGCGGTTTGTTCAAGCGCGGGCATAGGAGAAGAGAGTAGCTGGACAAGGTTATGCTTCGCTTCTTTTTGAGGCGGGGCGTTTTTTATTTGAATGACCCTTATACCCTTACGGAGTTGAAAAAA
Organism: Paenibacillus sp. JT22N12; assembly: GCF_056269365.1. Classification (NCBI taxonomy): domain Bacteria; kingdom Bacillati; phylum Bacillota; class Bacilli; order Caryophanales; family Paenibacillaceae; genus Paenibacillus; species Paenibacillus sp. JT22N12. The sequence goes on from NZ_JBWDNU010000004.1 coordinate 79,972, forward strand.
TCAGAAGAGGCTATGACGGTTCCCCAGAAGGAGGATTGTCATAGCCTCTTCTGATTGCCACATATTAGTTGGTGCAGCTCATGTAACATTAAGGCTACTATTGTGTCAGATTAAATGTCAAAAAGGATAAACCTAACATGAAACGTGAAATAATATTTTATAAATCGATTGATATTTATGAAATAATCATTTATCATGTGATCAAGAGTTGTTACCGGTAAACAACGATTGTCATTTTTATCAATATTTAACACGCAGTTACTGAAAGTGGGGGTTTATATGCATGGTGGACTTGTAAGCATTAAGGAGGCTCTTCATTTGTTAAAGCCTCAGGAGCAGATAGTGGCCGATTTCATACTGGAGCATCCGGAACAAATCGTGAATCTCTCTGTTCAGAAGCTTGCAGAGCTTACGGGTGTCAGCGAGGCTACCATTGTCAGATTGTCACGTTCATTGCAATTCAAAGGGTTTCAGGATTTGAAAATGCGGATTGTGGCGGACCTGGCTCAAACCGCGCAGGCTTCAAAGGAAACAGATACTTATCAGGAAATTCAACCTAATAGCTCTGTATCCGCTTTAATTGACTCTATTTCACACAACAATGCCCAGTCCATTCAGGATACGCTGTCGGTACTGTCGGTCCAGGAAGTGGAGAAGGCTATAGAGTCCATCGGCAAGACGAGAAAAATTTGCATCTTCGGCGTTGGAGCATCAGCTGTAATTGCGCAGGATTTTATGCAAAAACTGACTCGTATCGACCGATGGTGCGAGGCTGCGTATGATTTTAACTCGCAGGCGACTTTGGCGGCAAATTTGAGGGCGGGGGATGTGGCGTTCGGTATCTCGTATTCGGGGCAGACGGAAGATATTATCGGCTCGCTCTCGATTGCACGGCAGAACGGAGCTACGATTATTACGCTAACCAAGTTCGGCAGCAATCCCGTATCTGATCTGGCGGATGTCCGGCTGTTTACCAGTTCATTAGAGAAGAGCATACGAAGCGGAGCGATGGCGTCTCGAATTACGCAATTAAATGTCATCGATATCCTGTTTGTGGGGATCGCTCAGCTGCAGTATGACGAAACGGTAGAATTGCTGGAGAGAACGAGAAAAGCGGTGAGCCGCTCTAAGCGCAATGGAAACAATAAATAAATTAATCAACCGGTGGGTTCAGGACAACCGGATTCCAGGCGCTGTACTGGATATCCGGTTCAAGGGCAGGCAGCGGGTTCAGGCTTCTTATGGAAGCGCTGAATTAACGACACTGTACGATGTGGCTTCGCTAACGAAAGTAGTCGTTACCCTGCCGGCTGTTATGAACCTGCTCCAAGCATCAAAGCTGTCGCTGAGTGATCCGGTACAGAAGTATATTCCGGAGTTCCGGCATGAGAAGGTTACAATCGGCCACTGTCTGCAGCATACTTCAGGGCTGCCTTCATCGCTGCCGGGTTACCGGGAGCGGTATGCCGCAAGAGATGTCAGGCAGGAAATTTTGTCTCAAGCACTTGATTTTGAACCAGGCGAACGTGTGCAATACAGCGATCTCGGAATGATACTCGCCGGATGGATGATCTCTCGCATATCCGGAAAAAGCCTGGATGTATTTGCAAAAGACGAAATATTCAAAAAATTAGGCATGGCTGATAGCTGCTTTAATCCGCCAGCGGCCTGGAAGGATCGGATTGCTCCAACGGAATGGGACGGCAGCAAGTACATCGCAGGTGAAGTGCATGATGAAACTTGTTATCGTCTCGGGGGAGTATCCGGAAGCGCAGGGTTATTCTCGTCAGCCGGGGATTTATCGCTTTATGCCCAGTGCTGGCTTTATCCTGAACGCTATTCGTTATTAACCAGGGGTTGGGTAGAATCTTGTACGAAATCTCCATTTGAGGGGCGGGGCATTGGCTGGCAGGTCCATGACGGCCGGGATTCGACGCTTGCTTGCGGACCGGGCTGGCCGATCGGGAGCTTCGGGCACACGGGTTTTACCGGAACCAGCCTTTGGATTGATCCTGTTCGGGAGATTACCGTTGTATTTCTTACAAATGCGGTTCATTACGGCAGGGATAATCCAATTAAACAGCTGAGACCCATCCTTCATGAAGCAGTAATGGCCTCATTAATAGATTAGGTAGCGGGAGAGGAAGCATGAAGATGAAACATTTATTTAGCCTGATAACCCTATTATTCATTACCACGTCTGTTGTTCTATCCGGTTGCGGCAGCAGCAATAACGCAAATAGCCCATCGTCCGAGAATTCTGCGGCAACTTCGGGATCATCCAATGGCGAAAAAGTGAAGCTGACCATGGGAAGCTGGCGAACAGAAGACAAGGCTGTTTATGAGAAAGTATTTGCGGAATTCAACAAACAGAATCCGAATATTGAAATTGAATTCGCTCCAACGAAAAGCACGGAATACAATACGGTGTTGAGCACTGCCTTGCAAACCGGCGAAGGTCCGGACATCATTCATCTGCGTCCATATGCGGCCGGAACATCGCTCGGCGATTCCGGTTTCATTGAGCCGATAAACGGCCTTCCTGGCCTGGATGCGTTCCCGGCTGATGTACTGACGGCATCTACGGGGAAAGACGGCAATATCTATGGTGTGCCCATGGCGCTAAACACAGTCGCAATTATGTACAACAAGAAGATCTTTAAAGACAATAGCGTTGAAGTGCCGACAACTTGGGATGATCTGATTAAGGTTTCCCAAACCCTGAAGGACAAGAAAGTAATTCCGTTCGGCTTCGGCGGGAAGGATGGCTGGATTCTCTCGATTACACAAGGTGTAATGGGTCCTGCAGGATATGGCGGTAACGACTTTACAAGCAAGCTGCTCAAAGGCGAGAAGAAATTTACGGATCCGGAATATGTGCAATCCCTGCAGCTAATGAAAGACTTGACCCCGTTTTTCCCTGATAAATTCATGGGTATAAGCTACGAGGATATGAGAACCCTGTTCGTAACGGAGCAGGCAGCTATGTATATTATGGGTGATTTTGACGTAGCGGTAATCCAATCGATGAATCCTGATCTGGAATTAGGGGTGTTTCCGGTTCCTCCCAAAGCGGCCGGCGGTAAACCAACCGTATCGACTTATGTAGATGGCTCCTATGCGGTCAATGCGAAATCAAAGCATAAAGAGGAAGCGAAAAAATTCCTCGAATTTGCAACAAGCAGCGAATTTGGCAATTTGTTCGCAAATGAAATGAAACGCGTGAGTCCGATTCCCGGGGTAACTGCCGATGATCCGATCATCGCCCAGTTCGCTGAATATGCCGGTACAATTTCGACTCCGTATTTGATGGTTACAAATTTCAACAGCGGCAACCCGACAACCAAGGTTACGCTTGAGAATTCTATGCAGGCCTTATATCTGAATAAGTTGAATGCAGAGCAAGTAGCGGAAGAGCTTCAGAAGAACGCGGATACCTGGTTTAAACCGTAAACCGGACCATCTGATTCGACATTGACGGCAAGCCCCGGAAGATAAAGTCCCGACATGTGGGGATATAAGTCCGCTGGCGGTGCTTACTTTTCGGGGCTGCCGCTTGTTCTATTCATGTTAGCGAGGTGTAAGCTTTTCTATGGCCGACAAACCGAAACGACTTCAACGAAACAGATGGTCCATTCATCTGTTCCCGATTCCAGCCCTCGCCATTTATTTGCTGTTCATTATTTATCCTATATGCGCAGCGTTCTCGTACAGCTTGTATGACTGGAAAGGCATTCAGCGGCTTGGTTTTATCGGACTTCAGAACTTTAAAAACTTATTTACGCTTGAGCCTTTCAATACGATGTTTTGGAATGCGATTGAACATAATGTCATCTATTTTGTCGTACAGATGGTTGTCCAGAACGGTATTGCCTTCCTTCTTGCCTATCTTGTGTTTCAGAAGATTAAAGGCTCGGGCTTTCTCAAAGTGGCTTATTTTCTGCCAAGGCTGTTATCCGTCATTGTGGTGGGGTTTTTATGGAAATTGATTTTAAATCCGACATATGGAACGGTTAACGTTCTTCTTGATAAATTGGGTTTGGATTCATGGACAATGGCCTGGCTGGGCGATCCGGGCACCGCTCTGCTCTCGATTATTTTCGTAAACTCCTGGTTCGGAGTCGGGTTGTCTCTGCTTATTTTTCTGGCGGGCCTGCAATCGATTCCTGTCGAGGTGATGGAAGCGTCCCGTCTGGACGGCGTCAGAGGACTCAAAATGATTCGCACCATCGTTCTTCCTTTGATGATTCAGCCCATTATTATGATTACGGTGCTTACCTTTATTCAATCCTTCGAGGCCTTTGAGCTTATCTATGCGATGCAGGGCTCGATGGGAGAACCGTACTATTCAACCGATACAATGGCTGTGTTCTTCTACCGTACGGCATTCGGGGGCTCATCCAGCGACTCGGTTGCTATCGGACTTGGTTCAGCGCTTGCTGTTGTCATGTTCGCAATTATTTCTATTATTTCAGCCGCTTTCCTGGCTCTGACAAGGAAGGTGAACCAGGTATGAGACCAAGCGTATCGCTTCGAGTTGTACAGTACGGAATCGGCTATCTGTTTGCTTTCCTGAGTCTGTATCCGGTGTTTCTTATGGTTTCCTCCTCATTAAAGACTACTATTGAGATATTCAAGAAACCTTTGGCATTTCCCGGGAAGCTGTCTTTTGCCGCTTATGCGAATCTGCTTGACCAGCTTCCATTCGGCAGGTTTTTATGGAACAGTATTTTCGTTTCGGGAATCAGTGTCCTTATTATTCTGATTTCATGCTCGTTGGCCTCCTATTATATTGCGCGAACGTTGTTTAAATGGAACGGGGCGCTAATGTTTATTTTTCTGCTGGGCATGATGATTCCCATCAAATTAGGAATTGTACCTTTATTTTTATTGATGCGGGATATCGGCTTCATCGATTCATCCTGGTCGCTCATCTCGATTTACAGCGCTATGGGAATTCCGCTTGGCGTTATGATTCTAACGGGATTCTTCCGAACGCTGCCCAGGGAGCTGGAGGAAGCGGCCAAGATCGATGGTTGTACCGATATGCAAATTCTGGGGCGTATTATCCTGCCGTTAATGCGTCCGGCACTGGGCACCGTCATGATAATTAATTTTGTAACCGCCTGGAATGATTTCTTCTTCCCGCTCATCTTTATCCAAAGTGAGATCAAGAAGACGATTCCTGTGGGAATGATGTCCCTGTTCGGTGAATATGCTTCCGATTGGAGCACTTTATTCGCAGGGCTTACGCTTGCTTCGCTGCCGATGATTGTCATATTCATCATTGCATCCAAGCAATTCATGGACGGGATGACGGCTGGTGCGGTCAAGTAAACACAACGACAGGGAAAGACTACAGGAGGAATGTTTTATGGACACATTGCAGCATCTTGTGACCGAGCAGCGCAATGAACGAACGCTTGACTTAAGCGAACTAAGCATCAAAGAGATTATTCATATCATGAATGATGAAGATGGCAAGGTTGCTGAAGCGGTTCGGCAAGCACTGCCTGAGATAGAGGCCGTTATCGCCAAGATTGTGAAGGCTTTGGAGCAGGGCGGCAGACTGGTCTATATTGGAGCCGGAACAAGCGGGAGATTGGGCGTACTTGACGCTTCCGAGATTCCGCCTACCTTTGGCGTCGATCCTCAAACCGTTGAGGCGTTGATTGCCGGCGGAGAAGGGGCATTCGTGACTGCCGTCGAAGGGGCCGAGGACGATGAGCATCAAGGCGCGCTTGATTTAGAGAGCAGACAATTGAATGCAAAAGATATTCTGGTCGGATTGGCCGCGAGCGGGAGAACGCCCTATGTCAAAGGTGCCTTGCAATATGCCAGGCAAATTGGTGCGTTTACCGCAGCGGTGGCCTGCAACAAGAATTCAATCCTGGGCAAGTATGCGGATATAGCCATTGAAGTGGAGGTCGGGCCTGAGGTCCTGACCGGCTCCACGCGGCTCAAGGCGGCAACCGCTCAGAAAATGATTCTTAATATGCTGACGACGACATCGATGATCAAAAGAGGCAAGGTTTATCAGAATTTAATGATTGATCTTCATGTGAGCAACCAGAAGCTGCAAGAGAGGGCGCGCAATATCTTGATGCAGGCAACAGGCGCAACGGCCGAAGAGGCGGAGCGCAAGCTGCTTGATGCCGGCAATCATGTGAAGACCGCAATCGTGATGATAGAAACGGGTTTAAGCAAGTCGGAGGCGTCTCGGTATCTTGAGGAGGCGAATGGCTTTGTCACCAAAGCAATTGCAGGAGCCCGGTCGGCGCAGGGCAGGTAGGTGGATGGACAAATGAAATACGTCATTGGAATTGATGGCGGAGGGACCAAGAGCATTTTGCATATGATGGATTTGGACGGCAATCAGCTGTTTGAGCTGCAGGGCGGGCCGACTAATATATATGCGACCAGCGTGGAAGAGGTTGAGCGGGAGCTGAGCGAGCTGCTTGACCATACGGCGGAGATCTCGGGACGGAGTATAGCTGATTGTGCCGCGCTTTGTCTTGGCAGTGCCGGTGTCGACCGCCCCTATGAGAAGCAGGTATTGAGCGGCGTGTTTGAAAAATGTGGGGTGACGGGCAGTCTTACCATTACTCATGACGCAGAGGCTGTGCTTGTTGCCGGAAGCGGGAAGCAAGAGGGAATCACGCTCGTATCAGGAACGGGATCGTTTGGATTCGCCCGGGATTTGAGCGGCAACCGCGCGCGTGCCGGCGGCTGGGGGCATCTGATCGGAGATGAAGGCGGCGGCTATGACATTGGCATTAATGCCATTAAAGCAGCTATCCGCAGCTATGATGGCCGTGAGGCTCCGACCCTGCTGCTCCCGATGATTATGAAGGAGATTGGCATCGAGCGGCCAGAGCTGTTCCTTCAATATGTGTATAAGACCGCAGGCAAGCCGCAGATTGCCTCGTTGGCCAAAGTTGTGTCCGAGGCTCATCTGGCGGGGGACGGCAGGGCGAAGCGGATTTTGGATGATGCGGTGAACGAGCTTTATTTGATGTCGGCAACACTCATTCATACGCTCCATTTTAAGAATCGGGACATAACGCTTGTGGCAAACGGGAGTGTTTTCACTCATATTCATTATGTGTATGAGAGGCTTGCGGAGCTCGTCCAGGCGGAGTTTCCCCGGATCACGGTCCTTAAGCCTGCCCGCAATGCGGCCTATGGGGCGGCGCTGATTGCCCTGCAATCGCTGCAGAAGTGCTAGGTTAGACATGGTATCGAATATAAACGGTGAAAAAACGGAGTCCTGTGATAGTGCAGCTCCGTTTTTTGCTGTGTATATATGAGCTGGCAGGCTGGGGTCAGGATGCTGTCCTACAGCTATTCAAGAAACGGGCCGTATTTCATTTCCAAAAGAGGAGCATATTTTACGTTGACAGACTTCTCACCCAGTGATAGCATCTATCAGAGGAAAAAGCGTGCGAGGGTCACGCATCGATATTTATATCATTCCTGCATATTGCCTAAAAGCGCAGCTCTTCTACGTGAAGGGTTTTTTTAAATATAAGCACGTATCACGAGGGAAGAAAGTGCAAAGCGGCCCAGAACGGGCACGGGCGCCAGCAAGCTTCTTCTTAATCCAACAAAAAGAATGTGATGAGTTGAATCAAGCCCAATTGAAAATCCGGACGCAGGGCTTCCTGGAGAAGCATTTGTCCGGAGAATCAATCGATTATCGTCAAATTATTGCCCTTTTCATTCCGATTCTGATTGATCAGGCCTTCATCGTATCTCTGAGCCTGGTGAATACCGCTATGATCAGCTCGTCAGGCGTGGCGGCGATCAGCGCGGTCAATATGATTGATTCGCTCAATATGTTTCTGATCGGGGTCTTCGTCGCCGTATCGACCGGAGGAACGGTTGTGGTTGCGCAGTATAAAGGAAACGGCAATGATTTGATGGTTTCCAAAGCTGCAGCCAGCTCCGTGTCCTCGGTTTCGTTGTTGGCCTTGACCATCAGTCTGTTTATCATCGTGTTTCACCATCCGGTTCTGAATCTGCTGTTCGGAGCGGCTTCAGAGGATGTATTCGCCAATGCCAAGGTTTATCTGGTCGGAAGCAGTATGTCCTATGTTGGAATTGCCATCGTGGAGGCGGTCTGCGGCGCGCTCAGGGGGATCGGGAAGAGCAGGGCTTCGCTGGGCCTTTCCTTGTTCATGAACTTAACTTACGTGCTGCTCAACATTGTTTTTATCAACTTCCTGCATATGGGTGTGCATGGAATGGTCATTGCGGTGAACATTGCCCGTTATCTGGCCGCAGTCTGCGCGATCCTCTTCTTGTTGAAGATGAGCACCACCCTGCACATTCAAATTCGGGATATGCTTCATGTGAATGCGGTCATGCTCAAGAGGATCCTGTTCGTCGGTCTTCCCTTTGCGGCGGAGCAGATGTTTTTCAATGGCGGAAAAATTTTAACCCAGGTATTCACTGTCGGTCTCGGCACTTTCGCCATCGCGACCAATGCCATCAGCGCTTCATTCGCCGGCTTGTCCCAAATTCCCTCCAATGCCTTGACCATTACGCTGATCACAGTGGTCGGTCAATGCATGGGGAGACGCAATATCGAGGACGCCCGCAAATTTACAAAATCGTTCCTCTGGCTGTCGTCTTTTGCCTTTATCCTGATGGGTTTAATCATTCTCCCCTTGTTTGGGCCGCTTGTCAGTTTGTTTCATCCGCCTGCCGAGATCGTGGACGATATCTTTACGATCGTGCTGATCAATATCATTGCCCAAATCCCGCTCTGGTCGATCAGCTTCATCATGCCGTCAGCGCTTCGGGCAGCAGGCGACTCAAGATTCACATCTATCGTCGCCATGCTGTCCATGTGGTTGTTCCGGATTGTGCTCGGTTATATTCTGGGCATTGTGCTGGACTTTGGAATTATCGGCATCTGGCTTGCTATGAACTGTGAATGGGGAGTGCGCGGTTCCATCTTCCTGTGGCGGTTTGCCGGGAAGAAGTGGTATCAGCACCGGTTGATCGACTGAGCCTCTCTCTTCATTATAAGAAGATAAAGTCCAGCTGAACGCTGGCGTCCATAACAAGCAGATGCCCGCTGTCCTGGCATAGTTCTTGGGGATTGCATCAAATGTACGCTGCCGCCGATTGATCGAAAGGGATGCCGAACAGGCGTCCCTTTTTTTGCAGCTTATAGAGTTTATAAGCTTCACTCCTATACTTGTTCTATAAAGTCTAAGGGAAGAAACCAACGGGGCCTTCAGAGGGCGGCGGAGCCGGTTCTTCTTGCTTATTATTCTGTCTCAAGTCTTTATTTTACACATATAGTAAGACGGAAGAGGTAAGCAAGCAGGGCGTGCACATAAATTCAATACGGTAAGGAAGAGGGGACGACAATGAAACAGGTCAGGGACACAATCTCCATTACGGAGCGTCTTGGAGCTCATAATTATCATCCGCTGCCAATCGTCATTGCCGAAGCGGAGGGCGTATGGGTCGAGGATCAGCAAGGGCGGCGGTATATGGATATGCTGAGCGGCTACTCCGCGCTGAATCAGGGACACAGGCATCCGCGGATTATCGAAGCTTTGAAGCGTCAGGCTGATCTCGTTACATTAACGTCGCGTGCCTTCTATAATGAGCCGCTGGCAGAGCTGATGGAGCTGGTGACAGAGCTGACCGGCAAAAATACGATGCTGCCGATGAACACGGGAGTGGAGGCGGTTGAGACTGCCGTCAAGGCAGCCCGCCGCTGGGGATACCGGGTGAAGGGGATTCCTGATAACCAGGCGGAAATTATCGTGTGCGAGGGCAACTTCCACGGACGTACGCTCGCCGCCACTTCGTTCTCCTCGGAGCCTGCATATCGCGAGCACTTCGGTCCGTTCCTTCCCGGCTTCAAGATCATTCCTTACGGGGATCTGGAGGCGCTTGAGAAGGCGATCACGCCGAATACGGCTGCGTTTCTGGTCGAGCCCATCCAAGGGGAAGCGGGGATCGTTATTCCGCCGGACGGCTATTTGCGGGGAGCGGCAGTGCTGTGCCGGGAGCGGGGCGTACTATTGATGGCCGACGAGATCCAGACAGGCTTCGGCCGCACCGGCAAGCGGTTCGCATGCGATTGGGAAGAGGTCGTTCCCGACGTTTACATCTTGGGCAAAGCTCTCGGAGGAGGCGTGTTCCCGGTATCGGCCGTTGCTGCGGACAGCAGCATCCTCGGCGTATTCGAGCCGGGCTCGCACGGCTCGACCTTCGGCGGCAATCCGCTTGCCAGCGCGGTTGCGGTTGCGGCACTGCGGGTAACGGAGGAAGAGCAGCTGGCGGATAGATCCTTGTCGCTCGGTGCAGATCTGCTTGCAAAGCTGAGACAGCTTCACCACCCCGACATCATCGATATCCGAGGCAGGGGCTTGTTCGTTGCGATTGAGACAGCCGGACCTGCGCGTCCCTATTGCGAGAGGCTGAAGCAGGCCGGGCTGCTGTGCAAGGAGACGCATGAGAAGGTTATCCGTCTCGCGCCTCCGCTTGTGATTTCGGAGGCTGATTTGCAATGGGCGGTGGAACGCATACGGCATGTTTTCGCTTCTTAAGGATTAGAGTTGCGGGATGGTTTCTTCAAGCATATCGGGTTGGAATTGATTTCCCTTCTGTGATAAGTTAATAAAGAGAGTCACGAAGGAAAGGATACTATCGAACATGTTCAATTTTGAACAGTTGTATATTGATTCGTCTTTTGTCCTGATCGAGAAGGAGATCTCCTTGACGGAAGTGCAGGTGCTGCTGGAACAAAACCGTTTTGTCGTCTTTATAGATAAGCTCGCGTATGTTGTAGCCGACAGTGAATCCGTACTGCTGGAACTATCGGATCCAAAGATGCAGCTGCGGGAATGGATCAAATTCACGAAATCTCCCGGATCGCCCATTTGTCCGTTGAATCGCCTTATGGAACTGGAACTGACTTCGGACAGGCCTGTCCTGATAGGAGAAAATCCGTCGGAGATTCGGGGCGTGACAACTGCCCGCAGGATCGCAGAATGCCTGATAGATGAGAAGCGGCGGTTAACCTCTTATTTTATCGCATTGGTCGAGACGGTCAATGAAGCTGTAACGGCAGTTGACCAAAAAGGAAAAGTGATCTATTGGAATCAGGCGGCAGAACAGGTTTACGGGATTCGCAAGGAAACGATCATCGGCAGGAAGATCGGCGAGCATTTTGACCAGGAGTCGATTATGCTCCAACGGGTATTGGATGAGGGGCGCCCCGTCCGGCAGGTTTATCATCAGCCGACCCCCGATACCCATGTGCTGATCAGCGCTTCCCCTATCATGGAAAACGGCAGGATCATTGGCGGTATCGCCACGGAACAGGACATTACCCGGATTGTCCGTTTGAACGAAGAGCTTTATTCCGCTGTTCCCGCAATGGTTGAGCAGGACCGGTCTTTTGCCGCCATTATCGGTTCGGGGATTATGTTTAAACGCGTTTTGGAGCTTGCGAAGAAATTCACCCGCGTTCATACGCCCGTTCTTTTGACAGGCGAAGCGGGATCTGGCAAAGAAATGCTGGCGCAGGCGATCCATGACGGAGCAGGGGGGAAGGACGCTTCCTTCCTTACGATTCATTGCGGAGCGCTTCCGGGAGGACTTCTGGAAACCGAATTGTTCGGTTATCAGGGAGGAGCGTTTACCAGTCAAGGCGACCAAGGGAAAGCGGGCAAGCTCGAACTGGCGGCGGGAGGTACCCTCCTGCTGAAGGATATCGACAAGATGCCGCCTCACATGCAGCTGAAGCTGCTGCAATTTATAAAAAGCGGCTCCTTCCTCCGGATCGGCGGGGAGGAAGCCGTTCGAGCGGATACCCGAATCATTGCGACGGCATCCGCCTCCTTGCAATCCCGGATGGAGGAGGGTTATTTTCTGGAGGAGCTGTATTATAAATTAAATGTGATGGGGATTGAAATGCCGCCCCTGCGTGAACGAATGGAGGACATTCCCGAGCTTGTCCAAGCGTTCTTGCGGGAATTTTCATTGCAGTACAATAAACTTATTCCCAAACCCGACAAGGATGTCATGACTGCGCTGATGAATTACGATTGGCCCGGAAACATAAGGGAACTGCGCAATGTCGTAGAACGAATTGTTGTACTCGGCGATGGCGGCGCCATATCGATAGAACATCTACCTCAAGGTTTGGTCTCGGAGCTCCAGCACGATAACGGCAGGATTGAAGAGGGAGATATTTTCCTGAAAGCGAGACTGACCGATCAGGAAGAGAATGCGATCATTTACGAAGCGCTGCACAAGGCTTACGGGAATAAAAGCGCAGCCGCCAAGCTGCTTGGTATTTCCAGAGGAACGCTTTATAACAAAATGAAGGAATACGGAATCAAGTTTTGAATGTAAGCTTGTGCTTGTTCCGGCAAAGAAGCCTGCCCCAAAAAGGGGGCAGGCTTCTTTGCGCTTGGCAGGGCATAGACTAAAGGATGGAAGTCTAATTATGCCGCGGAAAGACAGCATAGCGGCCGCGGTTTTATAGAAAGCGGTCAAACAAACTCATATACAAATATTGTATGACAATGTACAATAAAGATACAAAAGTGTTCAATATAGGACATATACTGAACAGTCTATAGTCGGACGGCATAATCTGATTTATCCTAATCATTTTGTTTGTACAATCCTCAAAAATAGGAGCGTGGGAAGATGAAAAACAGCATGAGTACTTCTTTTGTCAACGAACCGTTTACCGATTTCTCATTAGAGGAGAATCACCGTGCGATGAAAGCCGCCCTGGACAAAGTCAGGGGGCAGCTGGGCGGCGAATATCCGCTGTTCATCGGTGCCGAAAAGGTGATGACAGCAGAAAAAAACATCTCGATAAATCCGGGCAATCTGGATGAGGTCATCGGGCATGTGAGCAAAGCTTCGGTGGAATTGGTCGAGCGTGCTATGAACGCTGCGGTTGCGGCGTTCGAAAGCTGGAAAAAGACGCCTGCCGTCGAGCGTGCGCAATACCTTTTTGACGCAGCGGATTTAATGCGCCTGAGAAAACATGAATTTTCGGCTTTAATGGTATTGGAGGCGGGGAAGAACTGGCCGGAAGCCGATGCCGATACGGCGGAAGCCATCGATTTTCTGGATTTTTACGCAAGAGAAATGATTCGCTTGAGTGAAATCAATACGCTTCGGCCCTTGACGAAGCTCAGCGGGGAAACAAACAGGTTAACGTATATTCCGCTGGGGGTCGGCGCCATTATCCCTCCATGGAACTTTCCTTTGGCCATCCTGGCAGGGATGACATCCGCGGCAGTCGTATGCGGCAACACCGTCCTGCTGAAACCGGCAAGTCCTACCGCGGTTATTGCGCACAAGTTTGTGGCTTTAATGGAAGAGGTCGGATTGCCTGCGGGCGTCATCAATTTCGTTCCGGGCAGCGGGGCGGAAGTGGGCGATTATATCACCTCTCATCCGCAAACGCGATTCATTAATTTTACGGGCTCCAAGGAAGTTGGCTTGCGAATCAATCATATTGCTTCGGGGACGGCAGAAGGTCAAATCTGGATTAAACGCGTCGTAGCCGAGCTGGGCGGGAAGGACGGTATCGTTGTGGATGAGACGGCGGATTTGGATCAAGCCGCCTCCGCTATCGTCGCTTCGGCTTTCGGCTTCCAGGGACAGAAATGTTCGGCAGGCTCGCGCGCCATCGTCGTCAAATCCGTTTATGATCAAGTTTTGGAGAAAGTAGCCGATTTGACGAGAAAGCTGCAAATCGGGCTTCCGGAAGAGAATTACCCCGCAGGTCCGGTTATCGACCGCAAATCCTATGACAAGATTTTGGAATATATTGAAATCGGCAAGCAAGAAGGGCGGCTGGTCGTCGGCGGAGAAAAGGCGGAAGGCAACGGATTCTATATTCAACCGACCGTGTTCGCGGACGTCAAATCCGAAGCGCGTATCATGCAGGAGGAGATATTCGGTCCCGTTCTGGCGATTGCGGCAGCGGAGGATTGGAAAGAAGCGATCAACATGTATAACGATACGGAATACGGTTTGACAGGCTCTTTCTTTTCACGCGAAGAGCAGAGGATTTCCTGTGCGCTTGAAGAAATGCATTGCGGAAATTTGTATATCAACCGCAAATGCACGGGCGCTTTGGTAGGCGTTCACCCGTTCGGCGGCTTTAACATGTCGGGAACGGATTCCAAGGCGGGCGGCTATGATTATTTGCTTCAATTTACTCAGTCCAAACTGACATCCAGAAAAAACGAAGCTTAAATTCATCGGGTCTCCGGTGCGCCGAGACGAGTATGTGCGAAATGGCTATTATATTATTTTTATCTTCCCGGAACCATTAGCAAAGAAAGGCTGTTCTCCAGTGTTCGCAAGAACGCCGTGAGGGCAGCCTTTTTCATGGGGATATGGTTGTATCCCGGCGGGCCACAAAAATAAATTCATGAAATGGGTATTGGATTAGATCGACTTCTATTAAACAGGAATATCTTGGTTTAAAAGGAGTTGATAGATTTGGAGAAATTAACTCTCAGCTTGCTTGGCAGCGCCGGAGGTGTGGCCAAATCCATTCTTGCTATATTGGACAAATCGTTTCAGGACGCCGATGATCCCATCCACTCGTTTATCGGCAGTGTTCATATTCATTTGATCGATCTGAAGCAAAAGGAAATGGAGTACTACGAGCAATTCATTCCTCATCTGAAACACGCGGTTACCCTGCATCAGTTCGATTTGAAGGATTTGAGTCTGTTCCGTCAGCATTTGATCCAGACGAAGACGACGCTCGTCGTTGATATTTCCTGGGCAGACACAGTCGAAATGCTGGATTGCTGCAATGAAATGGGCATTCGATATATCAACACCGCGCTTGAAAATACAATGGTGGACGATAGCGAAGAGCTTGAAGGATTTACACTGTTGGAGCGGTATCGTATTTTTCAGGACAATAGAGAGCGTTTCACCAATACGAAGGCGATCATCGGCTCCGGAATGAATCCCGGCGTGGTGCAGTGGATGGCCCTCGAGATGATGAAACAGAATCCTGGCGAAGTGCCTCTCGGCTGCTATATCGTTGAGCATGACAACTCGTTCTTTAGCGATTTGACTCAGGTGAAGAAGAAGACGGTTTATACCACATGGTCCCCCGAATGTTTTTTGGATGAGGCGATATTGAACTATCCGATGTTTATGAAGCAGCATATGCCCCTTATTCTCTATAACGCTGTTTACGAGCTGGAGTTTAAAGTGGCGCTTGGAAGCAAGCAGTTTTACGGCTGTTTGATGCCGCATGAAGAGGTGATCACGCTTGGGAAAGCCTATGACATGGAGGTTGGCTTTATTTACCGGGTGAATGACCACACGACGGACCTGATCCGTGCCAATCTCGACAATGCGAACGATTTATGGAATTGGAACCATAAGGTGCTGGACCCTTTGGATGCCGCGCTGGAGGGTGAGGATCTGGTAGGCGTGCTGCTTGTTTATAAGGATAAGGAACAATACATGTACAATGTCATGAGCAATGCCGGCATTTTTTCCGAATACAAGACTAATGCCACTTATTTTCAGGTAGCATGCGGGATTTATGGGGCCATATCCGCGATGCTGCTTGATGATATTCCTGATGGTGTTTATTTTGTGGACGAACTGCTGCATCAAACAGATACCGGATATGGCACATACCTTTCGTATTATATGAAGGACTTTGTTACGGGTGAAAACAACGGATCGGACGGGCTTTTGCTGGATCGCATGAAAAAATGAGAGGGGTGAGATGAAAGAATGACGAATCATAAGTATTCGCTGACCGGCTATCACAAAGAAGAGAATGAGGAGCTGTGGTTATGGGACGATCTTCCCGAGCTCGATATGGAAATCGGATATAAAGTCGGATCGCTGCTCCACTATGAGCATTCCCCGTTTCAAGAAATCAGTATCGTCGAGACGAAGGCATTCGGACGTATGCTCGTTCTGGACGGGACCCCACAGGTTACCGCCAAAGACGGGTTTATCTATAACGAAATGATTACGCATATCGCGATGGCCGCTCATCCTAAACCCCAAAAAGTGGCCATGATTGGAGGCGGAGATTGCGGGCCGGCCCGCGAAGCGCTGAAGTATGAAAGTGTGCAGCAGATCGATGTGGTCGAAATTGACCCGAGAGTGATTGAAGTCTGCCGGACATGGATGACAAAAGAGACTGACCAGGAGCGGGAAGGGCTTATTCGAACGGTATTAAAGGACGGATATAAGTGGATTCAGGAGCAAAAAAATATGTATGACGTGCTTCTGGTGGACAGATCGGACCCCTATGGCCCGGCAGTCAGTCTATACAAGCCGCAATTTTATCAATATGTTTATGACAGCTTGACTGATGACGGGATTGCCGTATTTCAGTCCGGTTCTCCCTACTATTCGGGGATTCTAAAGAAGACAAGCAGCAGTCTGAAGAAGCTGTTCCCCATCGTGCACACGTATATCTGCTCGATCCCCTCGTTTCCCGGCGGAATTTGGAGCTTCACGATCGCTTCAAAAAAATGGGATCCCCTGGAGGCGGATTTGAGCGGGCTGCAGTGGCAGGATGCGAAATATATAAATCCTGAGATTTTCCAGGCGTCCTTTGCATTGCCCCAATATATAAAAAGTGCATTGGAAGAAAAATGAAAAGTCGGCTCTTCCATGAAGGAATAAACAAAGCCAGCCTGACTCCAGGCATGGCTTTTGCTTTCCCTGATCCGTCTTCTTCCGCCTTATCCGCCCATCCAGTCCCGCCGCAGCGTGAACAAATCCTTCAGCGCATCGGTAGACAGCTCGGTGATCCAGCCTTCGGAGGTCGTGATCACATTATCGCTAAGCTGCTGCTTGTTCTCCAGCATTTCGTCGATGCGCTCCTCCAGCGTTCCCAAAGAGATGAACTTGTGCACCTGGACATCCCTGGTCTGGCCCATCCGGTAGGCGCGGTCCGTAGCCTGATTCTCAACGGCGGGGTTCCACCAGCGGTCAAAATGAAAGACATGATTCGCCGCCGTCAGATTAAGGCCGACCCCGCCCGCCTTGATCGATAAAATAAACACATTGGGCTGTTCTTCAACCGGCAGTGTCCGGGACTGGAACTGGTCAATCATGCGGTCGCGGGCGGTTTTGGACGTGCTTCCGTTCAAATAGAGCACCGGCTCCTGAAGCTCCTGCATCAGCACCATTTGCATCAGCTGCCCCATGCCGACATATTGGGAGAAAATCAGGCAGCGCTCGCCCTCCTCCCTAACCTCCCTCACCATGGCGAGCAGGCGCTCCAGCTTGGAAGAACGGCTGATCAAGGTCTCCGTGTCCAATTGTCCGGCTTTGGCGGCAGACAGCTCCGGAAGCGTCTCCTTCGTCAGCAGCATCGGATGGTCGCAGAGCTGCTTGAGCTGCGTCAGCGCGGCGAGAATGGCGCCTTTGCGTTCAATTCCCTCCAGCTCCTTCATGCGTTCCATCAGCTGGTTCACGGTTTGGTCATACAGCGCCCCCTGTTCGGTGGTCAGGTGGATGTAAGTCTTCATCTCGTTCTTATCCGGCAGATCCAGCTGGATGGCCGGGTCCTTCTTCTTCCGGCGGAGCATGAAGGGCTTGACCAGCTTCTGCAGCTCCACGGTGCGCTGCTCATCCCGCTCCTTCTCGATGGGATTGCCGAACCGGTCGTTAAAGCTCCGCGGACTGCCCAGATAACCCGGGTTGATAAAATCATAAATCGACCAGAGCTCCGACAGCCGGTTCTCGATCGGCGTCCCGGTGAGCGCAATGCGGTGACGGGCCGGGAAGCTCCGGACGGCCGAGGACTGCTTGGTCTGGGCGTTCTTGATATTCTGGGCCTCATCCAGACAGATCGTCGACCAGGTGAAGGATTGCAGCAGCTCCTGATCCAGCGTTGACGTGGCGTAGGAGGTCAATACGATATCCGCCGCTCTGACTTCTTCATGAAACTCATCGCCGCCAAGCCGCCTGCCCCCATAATGGAGCACGACCTGCAGAGACGGAGCAAAGCGGCTTAATTCCTTCTGCCAGTTGCCGATTACCGAGGTGGGGCAAATAAGCAGAGACGGCCTGTAGTCGGCAGGATCGGCCGTCGTTTCCTTGAAATGCAGCAGATAAGCGATGAACTGCACGGTTTTACCCAGGCCCATGTCGTCCGCCAGACAGGCGCCAAGCCCGAAGCGCCGCAGAAAAGCAAGCCAGGCGTAGCCCTCATGCTGGTAGGGCCGCAGCTCCGCCCGTAAGCCCGCAGGCACGGCGAGCGTCGGCCACTGCGACTGCCGGCTGATTTGACTGATCAGCTTAATAAGATGCTCATTAAGCTCAACCTCAAGCTGAACCCGCTCCGCATGCCCTGGCTGATCCTCCGCTTCGCCGTCCTGCTCCCCGCCGACGCTTCCCAATAGATGCAGCTGCATGACATCCTGGAAGGACAAGCCCTGCTTGCCGTCCACACCCGCCATGAGCTTGCGGATTTGGGCCAGCAGAGCCGGATCCAGCGGGACCCATTGTCCGCGGAAGCGGACCAGCCGTTCATTGCGGGCGACGAGCTCGGCGAACTCCGCCTCGGTGAGGTCGGCGTCGCCGATCGCGATGCGCCAGTCAAAATCGACAAGCGAGTCCAGACCGAACAAGGAGCCGCCTGCACTTCCTGCACCGGAGCGGACCTTGGCACGGAGCCGGGGCTTATTCCGCCTGGCCGCTTCCCACCAGGCGGGAAGCAGCACCTGCCATCCGGCGTCGAGCAGCTGCTGGCTCTCCGCCGTCAGGAACTGCCAGGCCGCTTCATCGGCAAGCGGGCTGTTCAACAGGTCATCGCTGCTGCCAGATAGCCGATCCGCAGGCAGGATAACGCTTAGACGCGCCAGCCAGCCGGCCGAGCGGTCAGAGACATGAGCCGACCAGACAGCCGGCCAGGATCCGAGCGCTTCGCCATCCCGGGTCAGCCGCACTTGCGCGAGTATCGACGGATCCTCCTTGTCCTGCAGGACAAGCTTGAGACTCCATGAGGCGTCGTCCATGTCATCCTCCGGCTCAAGCAGCTGCAATAAAGGCCGGAATGGCGCGGTATCCGCCTTCCATCCGATGGCAATCAGCCACGCCCGTTCGTCCAGACCGGAGCCGGCCGCGCGGTCTTTGGCGAACAGAAGCGGGAATTCCCTGCGCAAATCGGCCGCAGTCGTTTCGGTTCCATAATAACGGTTAAATACCGCGGAAGAGAACGATGCGCGCAGTCCGTCCCTGAAGCCGTTATCGGCGCTGATCTGCCCAAGCGCCGACTGCGTCTCCTCATCCAATGCTTCCCGATCCCAGGTCCAATTGAGTTTTCCGGCCTGGAAGGCGGATAAGCCCGGTATATATTTCCTCTCCTCGATGCAGGCGGCAAGCATCGGGGCAAGCTCAATCAGCTGCGCCGCATCGCCCTCCCATACCCACTCGATATGCGCGAGCAGCTCGCGTTCGGCAAAGAAGGGAATGACAAACTCGGAGGGAAGGAGCACAAGCTCGATCCCCTGAACGGTCTGGACGGACAGCTCCGTTCCATAGAAGGAAGCCTCATGCCAGGCGAACAAGCGCTGTTTCAGGGATAAACCGGATATAAAATCATGATTGCCGCTTGATCCGTAAATAACCGCATCTCCATACGCGCTCAAGCTGATCTGGATGGTGATGGTGTCCATATAGATGCTCATGGAATCAGTTTTCCTTTCCGAAGCTCCTCCTGCAGCGCCCGAAGACGGCTGTGGCGGTCGGTGAATGCGCCCAGAAACAGTTCCCAGCGCGATTCCTGCTTCGTTTTTTTGTACAGCTTGAACAGTCTCTTGAGCAGCTTCACCGCTGCCTTGTAGCTGTCTCTGTTCTTCTGGATAATATATCGCTCCACAGCCTGATGGTAGAAGGGCAGGAGCATCTCCGGGGCATGCTTCTCAATAGGCTGAAACACGCTGACGCGAAAATCCAGCGGCTCCCTGCCGGCGCTGAGGTGATAATCCATCCACTCCCGCCATTTGGCATGCGCAAGCAGAGCTTCTTCATAGATATCCCGCGAATACGGAAGCATGCCGGCAAGCGTCTGCCACATCAACGGCTCCGAATCGGGCAGCTGCTCAAGAGCCGTCTCCCAGTAGACCGCATACTGCGTCAGGCCATCCCTGCGATAGCCGGTCAGCAGCGGGCTGATTTCGGCCAGCCAATCCACCAGGCGCTGCCACTGCTCCGCTTCGGCCAGATCGCTCAGGAAAGGATACAAATCATCGGGACGGACATCGAAGCCGGCGGCTGCCTCACGCAGCAGCTCCCAAGCCTCCTGATCCTGGCTCATCAGGAAATGCATCCGGCATCGAGCCAGCATCCAGGGAAGCTTGGAGAGGGCAGCGCCCAGCTCGGGAGCGGCAGTCTGGAGGGCATCTAATTCCTCTGCATACATTTTCGTATCGCCCCGGGCCGGGTGGAGCCAGTTCCTCCACAGCAGATCGTAGAGTCTGGAATAGTAATGGAGCTTCGGGGATTCCGTCAGCATCTGCCTGCGCAGATAGGCCAGCGTCCCTGCCATTCCACTCTGCGGCTCCTGCCCGGCCGTGCCGGCAAGCTCGCCTGACAGGATGCGCACAATCGCTTCCTGCACATCATCAGCGGCAACATGAGTGTGAAATCCCATATAGTAGGCGGACCACTGGCTCTGCGACTGCTTGATCAGCTTTCCAAGCACGAACAAGTGGGCATGCAATCCGAACAGCTGCTCCACAAGAGGGGGGAGCGGGGGCTTTATTTTACGGATAGAAGCCAATGCATCCTTCACATATTGACTGGTGTAGGTGTTGTCGGACAGCTCCGCGGTACATAGCTCAAACAGCTCATGCCACTCCGGAACGGACATGCTGTCAATTCGGCTTGCCTGCTCCATTAACTTGGCTTTGGCCTGGGCTTTTCTGTCATCGGAGGGATTCGGTTTGCGGCCGGCTGCAGCGGCAGAAGCTTTCCCTGGTTGTGCGGACGCTGCCGACGATCTCGCATTCGCGAGCGCCGGGATCGGCCTTTCCTGCAGGTCGGCATATTGCAGAAGCACGGCTACCATATGCTTGCAGCTGCCGTTGACCGGACAATCGCAGCGGCTTTCCGACAAGCTGTCCAGGTTGATTTTGACGTAATAATCCTCAGTTCCCTCAACTACGGCTTGAATATGCACGGCGTCGGGCATTTTAAAATCAAGGACGCGCTGCTGTTTGAAATATTGGAAACCGCGTTTGATCGTGATATCATCAAAATATTTGGCGGTGTTCTGAATGAGCTGCTCCCATTGCAGGTCATCTATGGTACCGGTTGGTTTCATGGTCGATTAATCTCCTGATAGAGTATAGTCTGGTAGGTAACTATTTTCTCTATTATATCAGGTACCCTTGGAAAATAAGAGCGATGCCGCATATTGGACGGTTGCGAAGCTAATACTTTGGAAATGCGGCAAGGTGGGCAGTTTAAAATCCATATGGTAAGGGAGGCGCCGGAATGGATCAAATGGGTCATCGGGATGTGCAGGGGAGGAAATTGGCTGCAGCTGCTTCGCATGAGGATATCCGGACTGCAACGCTTGCAATGGGATGCTTTTGGGGTCCGGAAGCCTTATTCGGCCATATGCCCGGCGTCGTCAGGACGCGCGTTGGCTATGCCGGAGGCACTTCGGAGTATCCATCGTACCGCCAGATGGGGGATCATACCGAAACGCTGCAAATTGATTATGATCCTGTTATTCTCCCGTTCGGAGAAATCCTGGATACGTTCTGGAACAACCATAATCCGATGAATATTAACGATTATAAAGGCCGCCAGTACATGTCCCTCTTATTCTATAACGATGAGAATGAGAGACAAACGATCCGGCAAGTCCTTGAGAAGCGCGGGGGACAGGGAAAAGGCGAGCCAGATACCGGGATTGCCCCATATTCCGGGTTTCACCTTGCTGAGGACAGACATCAGAAATATTATTTGAAAAGGTACCCGGATGCCATGGAAAAGCTGGGCACGCTCTATCCTTCCGGGACGGATCTGGCCAACTCGACGCTTGCGGCCCGCTTGAACGGATTGGCCAAAGGATATACGAATCTGGAACGGATCATCAGCGAGATCCGGGAGTGGCCTGACTATCCTGACGATAGGGAATTAATGATTAAGCTGATTAAGCATATACGATGGTAAATAAGGAAGAGCGCCGTGACAGATGGCGCTCTTTTTTATTTAAATAAGGGATGGTCAAATTTGTCCATGATATGTTCGTTTCGTTCTATCGACAGTGCGGGGCCGACTTTGGCATCATTAGATTCATCAATGATATCCGTATCACGGAAGGGGAGCTGGGATGTGATCAAGTTTGCCGGAATTGCCAATCCATATCGTGTGGGCGCTTACAGCGTGGAACGAAATGCAGCCGTGCTTCAGCGGTACCGCTATCTGCATGAAGGGCTGCTGCGGACCGCCGCGGGACAGCTGCCGGGCCGCGAGGACTGGAACTTGCGCATGGGCATGTGCAAGCATTTATACGAGGACGCCGAGGCGGCGGATCTGCTCCGCCGGCGCATTCCCGAGCTGCGGACATCCTCCGCCGTGCTGAGCAAGGAGCCTGATCCGCGGCTGACGCTGCTGATGGAGGAGCTCGTCCAGGCCAGGACCGATCTGGAGTGGGCAAGCGCGGTTTATGAGGTGATTAAGCCGGCGATGCTTGAGGCATTCCGCTTCCATCTGGACAATACGCAGCAGATCGTAGATCAGCCTACGATCCGGCTTCTACGTCAGGCGGCTGCCGATCTGGAAGCCCAGCTGGAATGGGCCGCTGCTCTTCTGGCAGATCTGCGCGCTCAAGCGGAGCAGGAAGGGGAGGAGCGGGAATTTTGCGGCGTCCTGCGCACCATGCTCCTGGCAGCCGGCGGAGTAGCAGGCGATTTGCCACGCTCTGCAGATGTGCCCAGACGCTGGCGCTCGGGCACCCCGTATGCGATTCCGGACAAGTCCAGAAGGGACCCGCGCCGGATGGGGCCGACCACCCTGGTCCGCACTGGCGTCGAGAATCCTCCTGCCGATCCCGTTCTGAACGAGCTGGTCATCAAAATGCGCGTCAGGCAGGAAGAGATGACGGCTTGCGATCTGATTGCCGGCGTGCTCTACACCCAGAGCAGCATGCCGTGGAGCTTCTATTATGATCTTGCCCGTCATATTTGGGACGAGGCCCGTCATGCGATGTTTGGCCAGGCTGCGCTGGAGGAGGACGGCTATGAATGGATGACCCGCCCGCAGTATACCTCCGACTATGACATCAATGCCGAGAAAATCCCTGCCGCCAAGTACGCCTGGCTCAGCATCGGGATTGAGGAGGGGGCCATGATTAGCCTTGGGAAGAAAAAGGAATACGAATGGTGCCGCGATGAGGCCAAGCATCCGCTGATGACGCAATTTCAGGATTACGACTGGGCAGACGAAGTCGTGCATGCCAATCTGGGCCGCAAATGGGCGCCTGATCTGATGGGCGAGCCCCTTGGCTTTGTGCGCGAAATCGCCCAGAAGGAGCTGGACCACTTCTGGGCAGAGGTCAGAAAGGCGGAGCAGCAGGCATGAACATCTATAGGATGCAAACATCCAGGATCGGATCTTTTGTAGCGGATCGGGTTCAGGAGCTTCTCGCAGCCAAGCCGGATGCCGTCATTGGCTTAACCACCGGAAATACCCCGCTTACAACGGGGATATATCAGGAGCTGGTCCGCAGAGAAAATGCGGGCAGCCTGGATTTTCAGCCATGCGTATTTGTGAATCCTGACGAGCAGATCGGCATTGCCCAGAATCATCCCGAGAGCTACAGCACATATATGAACCGGCATTTTTTTGACTCGATCACGCATACAGCCAAGAAGCGCTTCATTCCGGACGGAACGGCAGCGGACCCCGATGAGGAGTGTGAGAGGATGGAACGGTTTATCCAATCCTCCGGCGGCATTGACTACCAATTGATCGGCCTTGGCATCAACGGTCATATCTGCTTTATTGAGCCGGCTCCTTCCCTTCCTTCGCATAGCTTCGTGACACCGATCGCTCCAGTGAACCGGGAGCTGTACGCACCGCTGTTTGGTTCACTCGAAGCCGTACCAACGCATGCCGTAACATTCGGCTGGGGCACGGTCATGCGCTCGCGCAAGCTTTGTCTTGTCGCGGTCGGCGAGGGCAAAGCGGATATTGTCGCAAGGTCGCTCCTTGGGCCCATCACAACGGAGCTTCCGGCCACATTGGTGCAGCTGCATCCGGATGTTGATATTGTGCTGGACCACGCGGCCGCGAAGGTATTTGAGGAGCAGTATCAGTCGCGCGATATTTCAAATATACAAATTCGGCATCTGGGCTGAAACGGTTAAAATTTAATGCAAAGAGTTGAAACTTTTACGATGCAAAGAGTCATCCGGTAGTTTCATGTTAAGGTCAGTCCTGTCGTGGACTGGCCTTCTTTTATAGCTGCGCGCTCTTCTGATATTTCAAGCAGAGGGGCTTTGAAACAATGCCCGAAATACGGTGCAGCCGGTTATTCAAATTCAGAATGGATAAGCTTTCGTCTGATCCATAATTTATTATTTCAGAGGGTATTAATTTACGCTGAATTTAGTTAAAATGATTCAGACCAAAGTGATAACTGTACGGGCTTGAATATATGGAAATCAGGATGATCTTGCGTGAATACAAGACAGGATTGAGATTCAGCCGTACTTTGTTTAATGAATAAA
Source organism: Paenibacillus sp. JT22N12 (assembly GCF_056269365.1). Taxonomy (NCBI): domain Bacteria; kingdom Bacillati; phylum Bacillota; class Bacilli; order Caryophanales; family Paenibacillaceae; genus Paenibacillus; species Paenibacillus sp. JT22N12. The sequence goes on from NZ_JBWDNU010000004.1 coordinate 104,733, forward strand.
GTAACTCGTTTACATCATCCGGGGGCGCTCCGCCACTGCTCCAGTAAGGTTATTCGGTGTTGGAGCGTCTGAAAAGCGGCGGTGAAGCGGTGCAAGCGGGTAAAACCCGCTTGGAACTAACTTCGAGCGGGTTGGGTGAGTACAGCGGCTGCTGTAGTCAGGTATATCCGTGCTGGAGCGTCAGAAAAGCGGTGGTGACTCGCTGCAAGCGGGTAAGACCCGCTTAGGACTCTTCGAGCGAGTGGATGTGTACAGCCAGCACTGTAGTCAAGGAAAGGCTGCATTATGTTTTCAGGAAAGCAAATCGTCATGAAGGATGGCTTACACATCACGCTATTTTTAAGGCAGGGAGAATGATCGTGGACAAACAGCTCGGGACACTTCGGGGACTGCAATTTTGGCTGTATGCGGCAAGCGGCGTGGCAACGCCGTTCCTGCCACTTTATTTTGCGGAGAAGGGCTACTCCTCTTCCCAGATCGGGGCGATGCTGATGGCGGGGCCGCTGATCGCTATTTTCTTTCAACCGATTTGGGGTTATGTCAGCGACCGGATGCAGACCGTTAAGAAGGTGGTCTTCCTGCTCTGGATTCTGACAATTCTCTTCAGCATCGGCCTGTTCGTCTCCGAGGCCTATGCCATGACGTTCATGTTCATTATACTGATGTATGTGTTCTTCCAGCCCTCCTTCCCGCTGCTGGACAGCATCACGATACAGGCGGTCGAACGGCGGGGAGCGACATACGGCTCGATTCGTCTGTTCGGTTCGCTGGGCTTCACGGCGATCGCGGTGGCAGGGGGCTATATATTGGAGGCTATGGGTGGAATTCAGCAGCTGGGCTACCTTTTCTGGGGAGTCTGGATTATCCCCATTCTGCTGCTGTTTCGTCTGAAGGACGAGCCCGCCGAGGGAGAACGTATGACGCTGCGTTCGATCCAGGGAATCTTCGGAAACAAGTCGTTTCTCTTATTCCTGCTTCTGGTCTTTGTCATTACAATTCCCCATCGCATGAACGATGCCATGTTTGGGTTGTACATGAAAGAAAATGGCGCTTCGGATACGCAGGTCGGCTGGGGGTTCGCGCTCTCCGCCATCGTGGAGCTCCCTGCCTTCCTGCTGCTCAGCCGGTACCTGAAGCGTATTCATGAATTTGTGCTTATTGGAATTGTCGGCATTCTCTATTCCATCCGCTGGCTGTTCTACGCCTGGGCTTCGGAGCCGTGGCAGATCCTGCTGCTGCAGGCGGGTGCTTCCGTAACCTTTGCGATTTTCTGGATATCCGCAGTACATTATACGGTGCGCGTGCTGCCCAGACAGCTGGGCGCCACCGGCCAATCGCTGCTGGCGATGGTCTTTCTCGGTCTGGCCGGCATGACGGGCGCTACCGTAGGGGGTTGGCTGAACGACAACTATGGCGGCTCCAGCATGTATTATTTTGCCGCTGTGGTGTCATTAATCGGCGGACTCGGCTTCCTCGCGGCCGAATATGCGGCAAGAATGAAGAAGCCTGCCCGAGCATAAAAGCTGTGCAGCTGCGATGTGAGTCTGCCATTGAGATGAGTGTTCGTTGAACGGGCTTCCTGAATGGAATCGCAGCAGGTAAAGACGCCTCCAAAACCACTAATGTCAGTAGGTGCGGGGGTGTCTTTTTTGCATATAAATTCAGCTCAGAGGGCGGTTCGAAATTGCAATTGTTCCTCAAGCCTCATAGAGCGCATGATGTTTAGCTCCAATAAATCTATATTGGGTTTGAAGGAAGAAATTCACCTGGTCGCCAGGGGAAGGCAGGAGCCGTTTTATCTTTTGCATGGTTCTGATTCAGTAGAATCGGTATCCGGTCTCTTATTTTTTATAGACAATCAAGGAGAACCGTCTCTGGCGAAAAAGCCTGTCATTATGCGGGATTTTCTTGGATGTGCGCAAGCGCGGGGGGAGAGGAATCAGTCTGCTGACCGCAGGTTTATCGATTTGCCAATCGCCTTAAGGCATATAACTTGTATATAATGATTTAAAGAAACGAATGCAGGGGCTGACCGCCCAGAGAAAGCTGACAACGAGGCAATGGTGGAATGACGCTGGAAAAACGACTGGATAAGTGAAGAGTTCATAATTTGGCGGAGGAACACGGCATGACCAACATTTTGCGTTTTTTGGGGAAATACAGGCTGGCAGCCGGCATGGCTGTCGTTATGGTGCTGGTTGAGCTGGCGGTGGAGCTGATTCAGCCTTATCTGATTTCGGTCATTATTGATGAAGGTATTTCGCAAAAGGATACGTCGGTGGTGCTGCTGTGGGGCGGAATATTGGTTGGAGGCTCGGTTGCCGCATTCATCGCAGGTATTCTGAGCTCTTTTTTTGCCTCGCATGCCAGTCAGGGGTTTGCGTTCGATGTCCGGGAGGCTCTCTACACCAAGGTGCAGGGATTCGCTTATCCGGTTTTTAACCGCTTTGCCACTTCTTCCCTCATTACCCGGTTAACGAATGATGTCACGCAGCTTCAGGATACGGTATTCATGGGACTAAGATTCATGCTGCGCATGCCGCTTGTGGTCATCGGGAGCATCATTATGGCGCTTGTCGTGCATGTACAGCTGGGATTCCTGCTCACCTTGACCGTTCCCGCGCTGCTCGTATTCGTCATCTGGATCATGAAGAGAGCTTCCGTTTTATTCAAAAGAGTCCAGATGAGACTGGATACGCTGAACCGCGTGATGCAGGAGAATTTGACCGGCATGCGGCTGATCCGTGTGTTTGTCCGGCGTAAGGAAGAGGCAGGCCGTTTTGCACGGCTGAGCCAGGAATTAATGGGGAGCACGGTCTCCGCTTTGCGTCTGACGGAGATTACCATGCCTTTTATTCTGCTGATCATGAACGCCGGCATTATTGCCGTGCTGTGGTTCGGGCATAAGCAAATAAGCATGGGGACGGCGACTGCGGGCGAGGTGGTGGCGGTAGTGAATTATTCGCTCCGAACGGCAGGTGCCCTGTCGGCCTTCTCCATGATTGTGGCGGCTTTCTCCAGAGCCCGGGCGTCTGCCCAGCGGGTTGATGAAGCGCTTAATACGGACAGCGAAGCGCCGGTCAGGTCGGGCCGAAAGCCCGAAGGGCTGTGTGAGGGGGGCGTGGAGTTCGAAAATGTCTCCTTCCAATACCCGCAATCGGAGGCTCGCGTGCTGGTGGACATTTCCTTCAAGGTGCGTCCGGGCGACACCGTAGCAATCCTGGGGGCTACAGGCTCGGGCAAATCCTCGCTGATGCAGCTTGTTCTGCGCCTTTATGAGGAAACCTCCGGGGTCGTCCGCATCGACGGCCGGGATGCCCGCGAGCTGGATATGGAATATTTGCACCGCTCCATCGGCTATGTGTCCCAGGAGGTGCTGCTGTTCTCGGGCACGATACGCGATAATATCGCTTGGGGCCTGGAGGACGCCAGTATGGAGCAGGTGATGGAGGCGGCCAGGCTGGCGCAAATTCACGAGACGATCGAGAGGCTGCCGGAACAGTACGATACCCTGCTCGGACAGAGAGGCATCAATCTCTCCGGAGGGCAAAAGCAAAGGCTGTCCATCGCCCGCGCCCTGATCCGCATGCCGGCTATTCTGCTCCTGGATGACAGCACCAGCGCCCTTGATGTAAGAACGGAAGCCGCCTTGCTGCAGGCGCTCAAAGGGATGTCCTGCACGACGCTCCTGATTACGCAGAAGATCAGCTCCACGATTGGGGCGGATCTGATTCTGCTGCTGGACGAGGGCAGTCTCATTGCGCAGGGAACCCACGGGCAGCTGATGGCCTGCGACTACTTGTACCGGCGTATTTATGAATCCCAATTCGGGAAGGAGGGGGCAGCCCATGTGGGAAGCTTTAAGTGAACCCTTCAGGTACCCCAGGCCGCGCGTGAAAGATGCCGTTCCCGACGCTTCTCCAGCGGGCAAGCGGGCCAAAGCCCAGGCAAAAGACTGGCAGGGAACGCTCAGTCGGATATGGCATTATCTGTCCCACCGCAGGGGACGGTTGTCACTGGTCATGCTGCTGGTTATTGCAAGCTGCGGGCTTACTCTGCTTGGTCCGTATCTGATCGGCATGGCGATTGACGATTATCTGGAGGGGCCGGGAGGCAGGCCATGGCTGCTGTTTCTGCTTGGATTGACCTGTGTCTACGTGCTTCAGTCCATTGTGGGCTGGCTGCAAAATATCTGGATGATCCAGATCGCCCAGGAAACCGTGCTGCGGATGCGCACCGATCTCTTCGCACAGCTGCACCGACTGCCGATTCCGTTCTTCGGGAGAAACCGGCAGGGCGATCTCATGAGCCGCATGACCAATGATATCGACAGCGTGAGCTCAACGCTCAACAGCTCGGCGATCCAGCTGTTATCCAGCGTGCTGATGCTGGCGGGCACGGTCATTGTCATGCTGCTGCTCAGTCCGCTGCTTACGCTGCTCACCTTTTTGGTGGTTCCGCTGATGGCGCTTGGCATGCGGTGGATTACGCGGCGGACAGGCGCGCTTTTCAGGGAGCGGCAGCGGAATTTGGGAGAATTGAACGGGTTTGTGGAAGAAACGCTGTCCGGCCAGCGGATTATCAAAGCGTTCTCCCAGGAAGAGCGGGTAATTCAAGAGTTCCATGAACGCAATGTGCGCATCAAGCATTCGGGTTTCTGGGCGCAGACCATATCGGGCTTCATTCCCAAGCTGATGAACGGGCTCAACAATCTAAGCTTTGCGATTATTGCCTGTGTCGGCGGAATATTGGCCATTCGGGGGGCGATAACCGTTGGGGTTATTATCGTTTTTGTCGAGTATGCCCGGCAGTTTACCAGACCTCTTAATGATCTGGCGAACCAGTGGAATACCCTCTTGTCCGCCATTGCAGGAGCAGAGCGGGTATTCGAAATCGTGGATGAACAGGAAGAAGATGTGGACGAGAGTACGGCGGTAGCGCTTGATGCGGTGGCAGGCGCGGTCGTCTTCCATAAGGTGTCCTTCGCTTATGAGGAGGGGAGAAATACGCTTAAGGAGATCAGCTTTGAAGCGAAGCCTGGCGAAACGATAGCGATCATCGGTCCCACCGGAGCCGGCAAGACGTCGCTTATTCAGCTGCTCTCCCGTTTCTATGATGCGAATGCGGGCACGATCACGCTAGACGGGCGGGATATCCGGACGATCCGGCGGGAAAGCCTCCGCTCCCATATGGCCTTTGTGCTGCAGGATTCCTTTCTGTTCGAAGGCACGATCCGCGACAATATACGGTATGGCAAGCTGGATGCCACCGACAGCCAGGTGGAGGAAGCCGCCAGACTCGCCAATGCCCATTCATTCATTATGCGGCTGTCCGGCGGATATGACCGGGTGCTGATTGCCGATGGCAGCGGCATTAGTCAGGGACAGCGCCAATTGCTTGCCATCGCACGCGCCATTCTGGCGGATCCGGCCATTCTCGTGCTGGATGAGGCGACCAGCAGCATCGATACCGTTTCCGAGATCAAAATCCAGGAGGGCTTGAAGCGGTTGATGGAGGGGCGAACGAGCTTCGTCATTGCCCACAGGCTGAACACGATCCGCGAGGCTGACCGCATCCTGGTGCTCAAGGATGGACGTCTGGTGGAGCAGGGACCTCATGAAGAGCTGCTGGGCCAGGAGGGGCTGTACAGCGAGCTGTTTCATGGACAGCTGGAGCAGTAAGCTGTGAGCAATGGATCCGGATATCACTGTTTGAAAAGAAGAGCGTCTTCCTGTCGGGGGGCGCTCCTTTTTGCGTGCAGTATCATAGCTAAGAAGTTGGTTGACGTTAGCTGCATGGCCAACAAGCCAAGTATACTCCGCCAGGATATGTGTGTAGGGCCCGGGAGGCAGCGTCCTGACTGGCTCTGCAAAAGATGTGTGTTCTAAAAAAGTTGTGGCTTGTGGGCATCCCCCGCCTGCTTTAGCATGGGAGTTGGCTGCAGCCGAAAGAGATTTGCATAAAGGCGGTAACGAAAAATGGAAAATACACTGGCCCGGAGGCGCGCGAAAGACCGCCGAAGACTGTTCGACCGAAAACGTCTTCTCATAAACGTCCCTTTATTCGTGATGTTTATCCCGATCATCGCGTACTTCCTCGTATTCAGGTACATCCCGATGCTCGGGCTCGTGATCGCCTTCAAAGACTATAATTTCACCGACGGGATATGGGGAAGTCCCTGGGTGGGACTGGACCATTTCAAGCTGCTGTTCTCCAATCCGAATATGCAGAACATCCTGCGCAATACGTTTATCCTCAGTCTTCTGCAAATCGTCGTCGGCTTCCCGTTTCCCATTCTGACGGCGCTGCTCATTCATGAGGCCCGTAAGCTGTGGTTCAAGAAAGCGGTCCAGACCGCGGTCTTTCTCCCGCACTTTCTGAACTGGGTTATCGTGGGGCAGATCGTGATTACGATTTTCTCCCAGCAGACGGGCATCGTCAACACGATGGTGGAGGCGCTGTTCGGCGAACCCTACGCCTTCCTGTACAATGAAGGCTCCTGGATCTCGATCTTCGTCGGGGCCGGTATCTGGAAGGGAGCCGGCTGGGGAGCGATTATTTATCTGGCGGCGCTCGCGGCCATCGATACGTCCCTGTATGAGGCGGCAAGTATGGATGGTGCCGGTAAATGGCGGCATATCTGGCATATTTCGCTTCCTTCGATCATCCCGACCATCGTGATCCAGCTGATCCTGACGATCGGCGGCGTGATGGAGGTCGGCTTTGATCAGGTGTACGTGCTTCAGAACTCGGTCGTATCCAGCATATCGGAGGTTATCTCCACCTGGAGCTACAAATCCGGAATCAACGGGGGGCAATTTAGCCTGGCGACGGCTCTTGGCCTGTTCGAATCACTCATTGGGCTGACACTGGTGCTGGTAACGAACTGGGTCGCCCGGCGCTACAATCAAGGATTATGGTAAGGCAGGTGGGACATAGATGAGAGATTCACGAGGAGAGAAACTATTTTATTCACTGAATGCCATTATTCTGTCGTTGTTTGCCCTCAGCTGCATTCTGCCGATGGTGCATCTGCTTGCCCTGTCGTTCAGCAATCAGGATGCGATTGTGTCGGGGCTGGTATCGCTGTGGCCGGTCGGCTTTACGGCTGTCGCCTACGACAAGCTGGTGAATGGTACCCAGATTGTGAAAGCACTCGGAAACAGCATTCAGATTACGCTGGTCGGCACGTTCCTGAATCTGCTGTTTACGCTGCTCTGCGCATACCCGCTGTCGCGGGGTTATATGTACGGCAGACGCTTCTTCACCCTGGCTATCGTCTTCACCATGCTGTTCTCCGGCGGTTTGATCCCGGGTTATCTGCTGGTCAAGTCGCTGGGACTGATCAATACCTACGGGGCGCTCTGGCTGCCGGGCCTGGTCAGCGTATACAATATGCTTGTCATGCGCACCTTCTTCATGGGGATTCCCGAGGAACTGGTGGAGGCAGCGCGAATCGACGGCTGCGGGGAGTGGAGGCTGCTGTTTCGGGTATTCCTTCCGCTGTCGCTGCCTGTCATCGTGGCGCTCGGTCTGTTCTATGGCGTCGGCCATTGGAACTCCTTCTTCAATGTCATGATGTTCATCAATTCGCCGGAAAAATTCAATCTCGCCGTGCTCGTCCAGCAGATGATTCAAAGTCAGTCGCTGCTTCAGGAGATCGGCACCATGTCTCCAGAGGATTTCGCTTCGATTACGCCGGAGTCCATCAAATCGGCGGGAGTTGTGGTCATGATTGTGCCGATGCTGATCCTTTATCCTTTCCTGCAAAGGTATTTCATCAAAGGGATTTTAATCGGGGCTATTAAAGGATAAAACCTTTTAACAGGAGAATTCATTGAATAGGGAGAGTGTCTCATGAAAGGTTATATGAGAAAAACGGCAGGCTGCACATTGTCGGGTCTGCTTGCTTTGACGGTCATCCTATCCGGCTGCTCCAGGGATGAGCCGGCATCTTCCGCCTCGGGCGAAACCGGCGGGGCCGGGAAATCGAAACCGTCGATTACCGTGTCGATGTATGACCGCGGCAATATTCCGCAGGATATCGGTACGGTGGATAATAATCTGTGGACCAAGTGGGTCAACGAAAACTCGGGAGTCAACGTGAAGTTCATTCCGGTGCCCAGATCCGACTCCGTTAAGAAATTCAACACACTGCTGGCCGCAGGCCAGGCGCCAGACCTGATACTGGATTACGACACGAACTTCCTCAACCAGCTGTACACACAGAAGCAGATTATGCCGCTCGATGATCTTATCGATCAATACAGCACGGACTACAAGCAGCTGCTGGAGCAATATCCGCTGCTTCGGACGCTCGGAACGAAGCCGGACGGCAAGCTTTATGGAATCGGGCGGGTTCTTGGCTACATTCCCGGCAACTTTCTGTTCATCCGTCAGGACTGGCTGGACAAGCTGGGTCTGAAGGTGCCGGAGACCGATGAAGAAGCTTTCGATATCATGAAAGCGTTTTCTGACAAGGATCCGGATGGCAACGGAAAAGCGGATACATTCGGTGCCAATCTGAGCGGCGCCGGCGGCGGCTGGGTCGACACCATGTTCCAGAATGTTTCCTGGGTTATCAATGACGGCAGTCTGGTGAGGGACTGGGAGCGGGCCGAAGCGGCAGCTTCCTACAAGAAGAGGATGTTCGAAGAAGGACTCGTTGACAAGGACTATCTGACGGACAATGTCGGCAAGAAATCGGAGCAGGATTTCCTCCAGGGCAAGACCGGGATCTACGGAGCGACGGGTAACGTGCATCTGATTTATACCCAGTATCAGACGCTCAAAAGCAATAATCCCGATGCCAGACTGATGGTTATCGCCGTTCCGCGCAGCAAATACGGCCAGTTCAGCCCCGGCTTCAATGCGCCGATACAAATGTCCGGTGTTGTGAATGCCAAAGCGGCTTCCCCCGAGGGGGTGATACAGCTTGTTGATTTCCTGAGCAGCGCATCCACAGTCAAAACGATGAAGTACGGCCTCGAGGGCGTTCATTACAAAATGGAGAATGGCAAGGAAGTCACCCTCGACAAAGATAAATATGATAAGGAGATCAGCTGGCTGGGCGATTTCCGGATGATCGGATCGCAGCATCTGATCAATGAATTTACCAAATATCTGGAGGATCTCGACCAGTCCAAGCCGCTGGACAAGGATGTTTATGACATGATGAAAAAAGCCTACAGTCTCTACATCTCCAAGGATCAGCCTATACCGGCGATTACGATGGACGGTTATATGCCGGGTCTGCCCGCAGACATGCTGTTCATCGCCAACAACGTGAACCAGCCGGTAACCGACCTGTGGAACAAGGCGATTGTCAGTGGCAAAGGTTATACGGTGGAGCAGGCCGCCGCCGATGCGAAATCGCTGTGGAAAAAGTCCGACGGCGAGAAGCTGGAGAAGTGGTATGCCGACTGGTATGCGGCCAATAAAGACAGTTGGGTATTCACCAAAGATCTTTACGATATGAAATTTTAATGGAATGAAAGACCTTCCCTACCGGCTGCGTATGACGCGATACCGGTAGGATCTTCGCCTTTACCGGAGATTGGCTCGGAAGGAAGGGGGATGCCGATGAAAACAAAATCGTGGTTTCAACGGCTGCTGTCCACGTATTTGCCGATATTTTATCTGGTCATTTTCTTCCTGATCTTCGTATTCTTCATGACCGTCAGCCAGATGTCGCGCCAGCAAACGGCCAAAGCCAACGACAGCTATGCCAAATATGTCATGCAGGCGCTGGAGTCTGCCCTGCAGAATATCGACCGGGTATTCTACAGGGAACTCGATACTGATCCCGATATCCAGGCATTCCTGTTCCGCAAAGACGACACTGGCGAAAGCGAATACCTGCTCAACAGCCGGCTGGCGAACAAGTTTAAAACCATGGGAGTCAGCTACCCGCTGATCCACTCCATCTATCTGTACCGGGACTCGGACCGCCGGGTACTGACCTCCAATGCGATTATGTCCAGCGACAACTTCGGTGATCACGAGTTCGCGGAGGAGCTGGCAGGCGGAGAAGCTCCCTATACATGGACGGGAGTGCGCGATTACAGGCTTTTCAGCTTCGATCCCCTCACTCCGGTTGTCTCGCTGGTCCGCAAGGTGCCTTTGCAGTACGAGAGCCGGGGGTTTCTCGTCATCAATGTCTCGGTCAGTGGAATTCGGGGCATGGTGGATGAGATGACAACTCAGAATGTCGGCTCAACGGCGGTATATGATGCTTCGGGCCGGGCGATCGTCGGTTCGGTGAACGGCAACCTGCAGGGTATGTCTTTGGTGAAATCCTCCTACATGATGTGGGAGGTGCGGACCGGCCTGATCGGCGGGTCGGCATACGGGGTAATTCTGAATTTCTTCTATGGCTGGATTGCGCTCGGCTTTGCGGTGATTCTGCTCGGAACGGTCGGGATCGTGTTCGTTACCCGGCGTTATACCTCGCCACTTGACGCCATAGTCCGGCGCATCAAGTCCTACTCCAAATCCAGATCGAAGGAGCTGGCGGTGATGGCCAGCGGCCAGCCGCAGTTCTTCGAGACGGCATTCGATCATCTGCTGGAAATGGCGAATTTGTACACCGATGTTCATCATGAGAATCTGGTTTACCGCAGAAAAACCTTCTTCATCGAGCTGGTTGGCGGGGAACGGAGAATCGACGCTTCTGCCTGGGAGGAAGAGACCGGAAGATTCGGAATGACGGCCGGTTTCCGGGAGCTTGGGATCGGCATTCTGGATATCGATAAATATCCCGGCTTCTGCGGAGCGTACAGCTATCAGGATCAGAATCTGATCAAGTTCGTCATCTCAAGCGTCGTGAAGGAAACGGCTGCCGAGATGCAAGTAGCTGTTTGGTCGGAATGGCTGGAGAACGAGCGGCTGACCGTGCTGTTCCGCACGGAAGAGCCAGAGCCTGGACTCCGCTCGGAGGTTGCCGTCTTGTGCGACAGAATCCGGCTCTGGATTCAGGATAATCTGGAGTATACGGTGACAATCGGGATCGGGTCAGTTGTGGAGGAGCTGGGAGACGTTCCGCGCTCCTTCGATGAAGCCGAGGAGGCACTGACTTATAAATCCTCTGCGGGTATGAACCGGATCATTGCTTATAGCGATACTGAGCGCGGTTTTCAACTGGATTCGTTTGTTTATTTGCAGCTGATCCGCAGCATTGCAGATTCTTTCAAGCTGAGAGATGCAGACTGGAAGATCAAGTTTGCCGAGCTGGTGGATCATATGCGAAGCCGGCTGTTTTTGCGCCAGGATATGGTCAATCTGCTGCAATACATGATTTTTCATATCTCCAAGGAGGTAGGGGACCTCCCCGTTCCTTACAAAGAGGCATGGGACCGGGTGACCCCGGAGCTGAGCGGCGTGCTGAAGGACTTCGACACGCTGGAGGACGTCCGGGAGCGGCTTGAAGCTCTGCTGGACGAGGCCGCCGCACGGTTTGAACAACTCCGTCCCGGCAAGCAAAATCAGGAACTGATTCGCAATGTCAAAGCTTACATCGAAGCTCATTATCACAGTCCTGATTTATCTCTGGGCTTGCTCAGCTCCGAATATGGCATCCATCAGAGCAATTTGAGCCGTTTGTTCAAGGAGGAAATCGGCGAGAATTTCGTCGACTATTTGGCCCGCATCCGGATTTTGCGGGCGAAGGAGCTGCTGCAGACGACCGTTGATTCCATCCAGGATATCGCGGGACGGGTGGGGTATCTGCATTACTTTTCCTTTAACCGGGTATTCAAAAAATTAATGGGCCTGACGCCGGGCGAATACCGCAGAAGCGCAGCGTCGGAACTGGAAGGCCGATAGGAGGCATACATGAATAAACATTGGCAGGCGCACTGGATCCGGCATCCGGAGTTTCAGGGCATGGCCCCGATCGGGCTGCTGCACAAGGAGGCAGATCCACAGCCTGGAAGCGTGCACCCTCCGGAGCTGAAGCATCATCATACCCTGTTCCGCAAAGAGATTGACCTGGCAGCGGGGCAACTGGAGAAGCTGGCGCTGGATATCAGCGCGGACGATTATTATAAGCTTTATATCAATGGAATATTTGTCGCGCAGGGTCCGGCCCAGGGATATCCGTTCCATTATCATTACAACCGGCTGGATGTCACTCCTTACATGGCGGTCGGGCGCAATGTCATCGCCGTCCATATATATTACCAGGGGCTGGTGAACCGGGCCTACAACAGCGGGGATTTGCGGCAGGGATTGATTGCCGAGCTGACGACGGCGGGCGAACCAGAGCCGCTTGCGGAAACGGACGAAAGCTGGCGCTGTGCGCGCACGATGGAATATGGCGCCGGGGACGCAGCCACGACCGGCTACGACACCCAATATATCGAGCATATCGACAGCCGCCTTGCCTTCCATGGCTGGCGCGCGGCGGGTTATGACGACTCCGGCTGGCTGGCGCCAGCCGCGCTCGGGCTGGAGCATACCGGTTACATGCTCTTCGAGCAGCCTACGCCTCCCGTGGAGGTATACCGGAAGAATCCAGCCCGGTTGCAGCGGATCGGGGCTGATCATTATCTGGTAGATTTCGGAGAGGAGATTACCGGCCAATTCACGATGAAGGCCCGCGGCGAAGCAGGAACGGTCGTTGAAATACGCTGCGGAGAAGAACAGGATGATGAGGGACATGTACGTTATGAAATGCGCTGCAGCTGCAATTACCGGGAACAATGGACCTTGTCCGGGCACGAGGACGAGCTGGAGCCTTTCGAATATAAGGCGTTCCGCTATGTGGAGGTCATCGGGCCGGACGGGGCTCTGGACGAGCAGACGTTCGCGGCTGTCGTGCGCCATTATCCGCTGAAAGACGCGCAGAGTGGCAGCTTCCGCTCGGAGGACCGCTTGTTAAGCGGCATCTGGGATATTTGCGGCCGGGCCGTCCGCAACTGCGCTCAGGAATCCTACGTGGATTGTCCAAGCCGGGAGAAGGGGCAGTATCTCGGGGACAATACCATTACCGGCCATGCGCATCTGTATGTGAGCGGCGATTCGCGTCTGGTCCGGAAGGCGCTTCGCGACTTTGCCTTAAGCACGGCGGTATGTCCGGGTATGATGGCGGTGGCGCCGGGGAACTTCATGCAGGAAATCGCAGACTTCTCCTGCCAATGGCCGATGCAGCTGCTCACCTATTACCGGCATACAGGGGATGCCGAATTCTTACGGGAGATGCTGCCTTATGCCGAAGGCATCGTCGAATATTTCCGGAAGTACCGCCGTGCGGACGGTCTGCTGGCCGATGTCAAGGACAAATGGAACCTCGTCGATTGGCCGGATAATCTGCGGGATGGCTACGACTTTCCGTTGACGCGTCCGGCAGGAGACGGCTGCCATAATGTGATCAACGCGCTCTATTACGGCTGCATGAAGACGGTGCAGGAGATCAAGGATGAGCTGCAGATGGATTATGAGGACTCGCTCCCGGCATTCAAAACCGCGTTTCTCGCAGCTTTCTACCGGCCGGAGAGCAGGCTGTTCGCGGATGCAGTGAACAGCGGGCACAGCTCGCTGCATGCGGTTGTGTTCCCTCTGCTGTTCGGACTGGCGCCGGAGGAAGCAGTGACTGCGCTCGTTGCCGAAATCCGCCGCAAACGGTTCAGCTGCGGCGTCTATATGGCCTATTTTGTACTGAAGGCGCTGGCCGGCGTGAGAGAATACCCTTTGATCTATGAGCTGATTACCGGAGATGACGAGCATTCCTGGAGCCAGATGCTTCGTGAGGGAGCGACCAGCTGCTTTGAGGCCTGGGGCAAGGACCAGAAATGGAATACCAGTCTGTGCCATGCCTGGGGCAGCGCGCCGATCCCCGTGGTCATCGAGGATATCATCGGCCTGAAGCCGGCGCGGCCGGGATGGGGAGAGGTTTCGTTTGAGCCGCAGCTGCCTCCGGGTATGAAGCCGTTTCATCTGCGCATCGCTGTCCCCGGAGGCACGGTAGAGGTGCGCTACGATGGCAAGGCTGCGGAGCTTGTACTCCCTGATCAAGCGGTGAGACGGCCGGCGGGCCGGTAAAGCCATAGATGTTTAAAGGTGAATATTCAAAGAATAAGGACGGGATGCCGACAGCCATGCGCTGGTCGGGTCACGTCCTTATCTTAGGGATGCTTGTTTCCTTTCCCACCCCGGAAGGTATCTTGGCTCATCATAACCAAAAACCAAAAAATTCTTGACGAATCGGAAAAAATAACCGTTATTTGATTTCCATTTTCTGCATAATCTCATCCGGTTCCCCGGCAATGAAATTACCGGAATGGGTTATGATTTGATCGTTCTGTTCCTTATTCTTGTTCAATGTATTTGGCTTGCAATGAGTATGAGGCTGCAGTCTGCTGCTCAGTCTCAATTATCCTGAATCCCGAGCGACAACGGAACATGATAACAAACGTACGTTGACGCTATCCCTCATAGGAATGGCAGCGGCAGTCCCGGAGCACTTGCATGCCCTGGGCGCTGCCGCTAATGCCACAATGCAACCCGTTTATGCCTGCAGACTGCACCGCACGGTCTTAACCTCGAATGGAGTGAACTTCAAGGAAATAGAGCAGTCGGCTCTTTGGAAGAGCCTTTCCGCAGTCAAGAATAAACAGCTCTATTTTATTGATACGGACAAGTACTACGGATCAGATATAACGACCATCCGCGAGACGATGAAAGAAGCTGCCGGTATGTTAACCAAGGGGCAGGCCCACTAAGGAGCCGGCAGCTCCTCCGGTGCGGGGAGGTTTTGTCGGCGGGGAGAGGCAGGAAACCACATTGCATAATCTGAGCAGAACGATCCGTGAGCGGAGAACCATACGTGACTTCAACGGCAAGAAGCTGGAGAAGGAAGTGGTGATGGAGCTGTTACGCGAAGCGGGCTGGGCACCTTTTCATTCCAGGAAGGAGCCCTGGCGGTTTATCCTTTTCCTGGGGGAGGGGCGCAAGAAATTTGCCGAAGCGGTGAAGCTGACCTATTCGAAGGAGTTTGTGGACCAATACGGAGAATGGGCCAAGAAGCAGTACTGCCATCTGATGCAGGCTCATCTGCTGGTTGTCATTAAAGCCGATCTCCGGCAAAAATACTGGGAAGACGCATTTTCAGCCGCGGCCGCGCTTATCCAGAACATCCAGCTGCTGGCATGGGAGCGGGAAATCGGTGTCGTCTGGAAAACGAATGAATACAATTGGGATCCCCAATTCCATAAAGCGGTTGGCCTCATGCCGGTGGAAAGAATCGTAGGCACGCTGCATCTGGGTTATTTCGACAAAATCCCCCGTCCCAAGCCCAGAACGCCCCTGGAGCAGCTGCTGACAGTTATTCAGGATTGACGGATATTAAAGTCCCAATTACTCGGCTATCAACCGGCCCCCATTCGTATAATTTCCACCCATGCAGAAGAACCTAATCCATAAATAATGGAAAAGGTGGTATCTCTCGCATGCTTCGCAAACAATCGTCATTCCGGGCCGCCCTGGCTGTCAGCATGACAATCCTGATCGCGTGGGGGACAGGCTGTGCCAAAGAGCATCTGGGGATGGATACCGCCAGTGCGCCGGGGCTGACCGTCCGGGCAGCCAATCTGAGGGTGGCGAATCATTCCACCTTCACGCATGTTCCTGTTTACAGAGAAACCGGCGGGCTGGTCTGGGTTCCCTTGAAGGAAAGCGCAGCCTCCATGAGTCTTGACGTGCATAAACTGGGCGGCCGCCTGGCGCTGGGGAATACGGATGCTGCCTATTGGCTGAAGGTGAATGACAAACAAGCTTTCTCTGGAGACAACATCATCACGCTGCCGCAGGCTCCCAAATTATTCAATGGCAAGCCGTATGTCACGACAGAGGCGTTATCATCATTGCTGGAAACTCCGGTGAATTGGAATGAAAAGGGATCGCAGATCATCATCACACCCATCGACGACCGCACCCGAATTCCACTCAAGCAGGTTGCCCCGCGGCGGGAGCAGATCAAGAGCTTCTCCGTATCGGTCGATAAAAGCGATTTAATTGAATATGCCAAAAAATATATGGGTACGCCTTACGATTTTGGCTCCAGCAGCTACAGCGAAACCCATAAATTCGATTGCTCTTCCTTCGTCCAGTATGTATACGGCCATTTTGGCGTCGATTTGCCAAGGACGGCAAAGGAGCAGTCGGAGATTGGGCAGACCGTGCCGGCCAGTCAGCTGCAGCAGGGGGATTTGATGTTCTTCTATACGCCCGGGAGGTTCGACACGAACCGTATCGTAGGACATGTGGGCATTTATATGGGCGGCGACCGGATTATCCAGACCTATGGCGATCCTGGGGTGACGATATCGGAGTTCGATAATTCTTGGAAGGAACGTTTTTTATTTGCCAAACGTGTCAGCGGCTAGCGCGGCGTACGGGAAATGAAGTCAGTGTTGAAATGAGAAGAGGGCTTAAGAGTAATTGCCGGGCTTCTGATGTGGATTTGCTTACAAAAAAGACGCCTCCATCTCCACCTGTACAGTGGTTATGGAGGCGTCTTTGCATGTTGTGGACGGTTCTCGGCCGGCTGGCTCCTTATTGTTTGCGGACAGCCTTATTCATGGAAGGTCTGTCGGTATTCTGATCTGAACGCAATTGAGCCGCAGGTTTTCCGGTTGACCGTACACGTGCAGAGAATAAACGCCGTTCGGACGTTATTGTTACGCAATTTCATTCGGTTTGTTCACCAGTCCGTTGTATCTTGCGATCGCTTCCTGCCATTTATCGGCCTCGGCCGGCTCGTAAGATTGCAGCGGAAAGGATCGTTTGACCAATTCCTTGCCCTCTTCAATGCTCCCGATTTCGCCGCCAGCCTGGAACTGAACGAGCAGATTGCCGATGGCGCTGGCTTCGACCGGACCTGCCCATACCGGGCGGCCGATGGCATTGGCAGTCAGCTGGCAGAGCAGCTCATTCTGAATGCCGCCGCCAACCATGTGCAGCCCGGAGAAATGCCTGCCGGTCAGCCGCTCGCATTGCTCCAGCACGATGTGATACCGCAAAGCAAGGCTCTCGAGAATACAGCGCGCCGTCTCGCCCTTGTCCCGGGGGACAGGCTGATCCGTTTCCTGACAGAAACGGTGGATTTCCAGCTCCATGTCCTTCGGATTCATGAAGCGAAGATCATCGGGATTGATCAGGCTGCGAAAAGCCTCTGCATTCCCGGCTTCCTTCGTCAGCTCCGCGAATGAAATATCCGAGCCAGTTTTGATCCATTTGCGCCTGCATTCCTGCAGAATCCACAGGCCCATAATGTTTTTGAGCAGCTGGAACGTATGGCCGACTCCGCCTTCGTTGGAAAATTCCAGCTCCCTGACCTCAGGCGTGAGCAGGGCGTCCGGAAGCTCCGTGCCAAGCAGGGACCATGTCCCACAGATCAGATATGCGAATGACGCTGAATCGGAGGGAACAGCCGCCGCGGCGGCTTCCGTATCATGTGAGCCGACCGCAATCGCCCGCATGGATGGAACGCCAAGCTCCTCGCAGATCGCGTCCGTCAATCGGCCAATCTCCGTACCCGGATGAACAGGGTCCAGAAACAGGTCCGACGGGATGCCTAGACGCTCCATCAGCGGCGTATTCCACGCACGCTCAGCCGGCCGGAACAGCTGGGTTGTCGTGGCCATGGTGAACTCGCAAGCCTTCTGTCCGGTCAGAAAATAGTTCAGCAGATCCGGCGTCAGCAGCAGCGTCTCTGCATGCTCCAGAGCGACAGACCCTGCCTTCTTCATCGCGTACAGCTGGTAAATCGTATTGAAAGGCATCAGCTGCAGTCCGCTCTCGCGGAACAGCTTATCTTCCCCGATCAATCCGCATACTTCCTCAATCAGTCCGGTCGTGTGCGGATCGCGGTAATGGTATGGGTTGGCCAGCAGCTCTCCATTGCGGTCCAGCAGGCCAAAGTCCACACCCCATGTGTCGATTCCGAAGCTTGCCGGCTCAAAGCCCTGCTGGCGGGCTTTGAGTATGCCGGTTTTGAGCTCTTTCAGGAGCATTAAAATATCCCAGTGCAGATGGGGGCCAACCTCCACCGGTTCATTGACGAACCGGTGGATCTCCGTAATCCGCAGCTGCTGGAGGCCGTTCTCCCCGGTGACCAGCTCACCGACAAGCGCTCTGCCGCTGCTCGCACCCAGATCAAAGGCCAACGCCGCAGGGGGCTTCTTCATACAAGGTCACCGCCTTCTTCAAGAGTAACTGACCGATTCATGCTTATTTCATCTGCTGAAGCAGCTTGATGCGGTAGTCCTCGCTCTCAAGCGAGGCAATTTCCTTGAATTCTTCATCCGTCAATACTTTCAGAGGACCGACGGCTCTTGCGCTCATGTAGATTTTGGCGCTTTCGTCGACGACCTGCGTCCGGTAGTAAGCCTCCCGCAGATTGCGTCCGGTTGTGACCAGTCCATGATTGCCTAGCAGAATGGAGCTTGCCTCGTTCACCTTATCGGCAACGGCAACAGCGAGCAGATCCGTTGTCGGCAGGACATAAGGAACATAAGCGGTTTTGCCGACAAGCGCCGCCTGGTCGGGGAACATGATCGGCAGCTCGGTCTCCACCAGGGTGAAGGCGATGCAGGAAGAAGGGTGTGTGTGCACAATAGCGCCGATGTCCGGATTCTTGCGGTAGCAGAACAGATGCATCAGCACCTCGGAGGACGGACGCAGTCCATTGTCTGTAATCTCCCCGGTCGGAATATCCACTTCGACCCACTGCTCCGGCGTGATTTCCTCAATGGCGAAGCCGCTCGGGGACAAATACATCTTGTCCCCGGCGCGCGCGCTGATATTTCCGCCCGGTCCTACAACCAGTCCGTTTACAACCGTTTTGACGGCATATTTGCAAAGCTCATTGCGTGTTTCCATGTTCTGCATGTTGGAATTCCCCTATCCGTGCTTATTTATAAAGCGGTCCAAAAGTTGCACACGCTCTGAAATCGGCGCTTTCCACACTTTCGGTGCCGAACATGCCCCATGTACGAGGACGGAAAATCTGATCCCCCGATACATTGTGCATGCTGACCGGGATGCGCAGCATCGAAGCAAGCGTCAGCAGGTCGGCGCCGATGTGGCCGTACGAGATCGATCCATGGTTCGCTCCCCAATGATCCATTACGGAATAAACGCTGGTGAACGCGCCCTCGCCGGTCAGGTTCGGCGCAAACCAGGTGGTCGGCCAGGTCGGGTCTGTACGGTCATCCAACGTTTTGTGAACATCTTCAGGCAGATCGACGGAGTAGCCTTCCGCGATTTGCAGTACAGGTCCGAGGCCCTTGACCAGATTAAGCCGCGACATCGTCATCGGCATGCCGCCGCGCGTCAGGAAGTCGCTGGAATACCCGCCTCCGCGGAAATATTCAACCGACGCCGGCCGCCAGGATGTAGCTTCCAGACACTTCTGCGCTTCTTCCTCGCTGATTTCCCAGTGCGGCTTCATGACAGGCTGGCCGTCCCGCTGCTGCTCCCCGGTTCCATCAAGCGTAGCAGAACCCGAGTTGATCAGGTGAAGCAGACCGCCAGCGGCTTTGCCATCCAGATCATGGCCGGTTACGCGTTTGACGGCGTCCGGACTCCAATAGGTGCGGACATCCGCAAAAATTTGCGCCGTATTGGTGAGCAGATAGCCAAACAGCATATTGACGCCGTTCAGGCTGTCGTTCTCCGTAGCGACCATAAATGGCGAGCGGATGCCGTTCCAGTCGAAGGAGCTGTTCAGGATCGCTTCCAGGAAGTCGCCATTAGGGAAATGGTCGGTCCATTGACGCTGGCCCTGGAATCCGGAGACAAGGGCATTATGTCCATTGGCTTCCTCGCCAAAGCCAAGCTCTGCAAGCTTCGGATTGCCGATCATCAGGTCTCTTGCGATAATCGTCATTTTGACGACCGTTTCCCAGTCCTGATCCTTCTGCTCGCGCGAGGTGCGGATGGCCTCAGGGTTGTTGTCCGGGCCTTCAATACAGTTCTCTTTGGTCCAGGCAAGCGCTTTCGCAAATTCCTCTTTATCATAGATCTCTTCATTGATGCGGCGCACGAATTCCGTCATGTCGATATATTCGTTTCTCATGCCAAGGTATTCCTGGAAGAAGCGGTCATCCACAATGGAGCCGGCGATGCCCATCGATACCGAGCCCATGGACAGATAGGATTTTCCGCGGATATTCGCGACGGTAAGTCCCGCTTTGGCAAAACGAATCAATTTTTCCTTCACGTCTTCCGGAATGACCGAATCGCCTTCGTCCTGAACGTCTTTCCCGTAAATGCCGAAAGCGGGGAGGCCCTTCTGCGCATGGGCGGACAATACAGCTGCCAGATAGACGGCTCCAGGACGTCCCGTTCCGTTGAAGCCCCATACCGCTTTGGGCAGCGAAGGGTCCGTATCCATCGTTTCGGTGCCATAACACCAGCATGGTGTAACGGTTATCGATAACCCTACACCGGCCTTTTTGAATTTATCCGCAGCTGCAGCCGCTTCTGCTACGCCACCGATGCAGGTATCGGCAATGACACATTCAACCGGCTCGCCGTTCGGATAACGGAGCTCGGACGAGAGCAGCTCTGCAACCGTTTTCGCTAAATTCATGGTTTGATCCTCAAGGGATTCGCGAACCCCTCTGCGTCTTCCGTCGATCGTCGGGCGAATGCCTATTTTAGGGAATCCATCTTTCCATCTGTGATCCAAAGTCATGATTAAACCATTCCTCTCCAGAATAAAATTGTTAAGGTTACCGATAACCTTAAATTAGCAACAAGCTTACTTGCTGTCAACCCTTTTCTTCGTTATGATAAAAATAGACAACGTAAAAAAAAGAGTTCGAAAAGTCCGCATTTCAGGATCGAGAAGGTTGGAAGAAGCTAGAGAATGGGGAGCGCAGCGTAGGCAAAACCTGCGTGAGCACCGGAATTCTCGGCTGAATTCAAAATTCGATGTGAGTTACTTCCTGAAATAGCTTCATCATCAAAAGTGGATTTTTTGAACAACCTCTTAAAGGAGTAAAGAAGCTTGACGACCATATATGATATAGCCAAGAAAGCCAATGTCTCGGCCATGACCGTTTCCAAGGTCATTAACAATACGGGAAGCATCAGCCAGAAGACGAAAGCCCGGATCAAGCGGGTGATGGAAGAGCTCAATTATGTGCCGAATCAGATGGCGAGGGGTCTTGTGCTCCAGCAGACGCGGCAGCTGTTCCTGCTAATTACAGACATCAACAATCCGTTCTATACAACGCTTTCCAGAGGAGCGGAGGATGCCGCCAAGGAGAAGGGGTACCGCCTTTCTTTTGGAAACAGCGATGAGAATATCGAGAAAGAGGGCGAGTACCTGGAGATTATTCTCGGTAATCGGGTCGCCGGGGTCTTGTTCTCGCCCGCGGGGGACCAGTCTGCCTCCCATCTGGAGACGCTTCAGCGACACAAGGTTCCCTTTGTCCTGCTGGACCGGGAAGTGCCGGGAATCGAGAGCGATGCGGTGATCGGGGACAGCCGGGAAGGGGCCAGGCGCATTGTTGAGCATTTTATCGAGAACGGGCACCGCCACATCGCGCTTATTAACGGCTCTCCCAGCATATCCAGCGCGCGCCTGCGGCATCAAGGCTACATCGAGGCTCATAAGCTGAATGATCTTCCCTTGCACGAAAACTA
This sequence comes from Paenibacillus sp. JT22N12, assembly GCF_056269365.1. Lineage (NCBI taxonomy): Bacteria > Bacillati > Bacillota > Bacilli > Caryophanales > Paenibacillaceae > Paenibacillus > Paenibacillus sp. JT22N12. The sequence goes on from NZ_JBWDNU010000004.1 coordinate 126,387, forward strand.
TCACCTGGCTTTCGGCTACGGCTCCCGGACGGATCTGTCGGGGATAATGGATTGGCTCGACAGCTTGAATCCGCGTCCCACAGCCATTATGGCTGGCAATAACGTGCTTGCCGTCGAAGCGATTCGGGCGATTCAGGAAAGCGGCCTGCGGGTGCCGGAGGATATTTCGGTCGCCTGCTTCGACGATCTCGGGCCTTTCTGGCAGATCTCCCCGTTCCTGACCGTGGTTGCCCAGCAAGCCTATGAATTCGGGTATCTCGGGACCCAGCTGCTGATCGAACGCATCGAGAAGAAGGAAGAGGACCGTCCTTTCCGCAGAATCAATCTGCCAGTCGAGCTGATTTCCAGGAAGTCCGTTGCGAAGCTGGATGCAGGAACTTAGAGAGGTTTTGCAGTTAGTATCCGGGCGGCTGTAATAACCAACGTTCATGAGGGAGAGTTCGAAGCAATAAAGGAGCAGCCCAAGGCAGCTCCTTCTCTATTTCATGCATCGGTTCAACTGCTCATAAAAGTTTTCACGAATACCGGCCAGGATAATTCTATGATCGCATCCAGTATTTTTTTATGGTTTCTCCACCAGTTTTCCGAAGTACCTGGCAGCTGGAGAAGATATCCGACAACTTGAATGCTACAACTACCAAAAGAGACCGTCCCTTGACCATTTTTATGGCTTAAGGGACGGTCCTTTGTTCAAAATTTAGGAAAGGTTAGATTGATCTACGCTTTCCAGGCCTGCGGGTGATCATCCGATACATAGTCAACGGCAGCCGCATTGGCAATGACCTGATCAGCATCCTTGCAGCCGGGAATAACCGTTGTCACCGCAGGATGCTCCAGGCACCAGGCCAGAGCCCAGGATGCCATATTCACATGGGCGGGAACTTCATTCTTGCGGATTTCCTCCACTTCGCGGAGCAGACGCTCGCGATTCTCGACATCATGCCGATTGCGCACGTCATTGTCTGCAAACGAGGCCCCAGGCTTGTATTTGCCGCTCAGGTAGCCGCTTGCGAGCGGGACGCGGGCCAATACGCCGAGATCCTGCTGGATGCAGGAAGGGAATACTTCTTCCTCCGGCGCGCGATCCAGACGGTTGTAAACAACCTGAATGGCGCTTGATCCGACTCCGGTTGCCCGGGAGGTCTGATGAATGTTTTTATTGCTGCCTATAGAAATGCCAAGATGGCGGATTTTGCCTGCCTGCACCTGCTTGTCCAGGGTCGTCCAAAGCTCGTCGTTATCGAATTTGTCATCCGGTCCGGAATGGAATTGATACAGGTCGATATAGTCGGTTTGCAGCGACCGCAGCGACTCCTCCAGCTGCTTCAGCACATCGCCGACGGACCATTTGTCATCGCGGTCGAAATTCCGGTTGAAATGATGTCCGAATTTTGTCGCGACAATCCAGTCCTCCCGCCGGTGATCAGCCAGATATTGACCAATAAACCGTTCCGACGTATGGTCGCCGTAGCATTCAGCGGTATCGATCAGATTGATTCCGACCTCGCCTGCTTTGTCGAGAATGGAGTTAGCTTCATTCTGGTCATAGTTACGGCCCCATTCGCCTCCGAACTGCCATGTGCCCACGCCAACTACCGATACGCGCAAATCTGTCTTGCCCAGTCTTCTGTATTTCATCGTGTGCATCTCCTCCTACATAATCATGAAAGAACGGCTCTGTAATCGAACAAAACATACAGCTGGACTGCCTACAGTTATTCTAGACTTTGGAAAGAGAATAGGCAAGACACTAAGCAGGTCACAATGTTTTACCCTTTCTTCCGGGCCAGCGAAACCGCTGCACATGCTTCACCATCGTATCGTATATGATCGCCCACTGCCGCTCGTTCAACCGGCATACCGGCATGCCGCGGTCAACGCCGAGTCTCGCGGCCAGTTGCTTCAGCTGCGGCGGCGTGAAGATGCCGGTCAGCGCATCGTAAATGGGCCGCTCCGGATGCTTAAGCCCATATTCCGCAAACGCCGCAAATCGGCCGCAATGCTGGTGGTGAAGACATGGCTCCGGTTTCCGCCGAATGCTGAAGATGACCGAGTCTACGCTTGGCGGCGGCGAGAAATAACTTCTGGGCACGATCCTCACAAGCTCCATCTCATACCACATTCTCCAGGTCAGAACCCGCGGATGGCGGATCGTCTGCGCAGTTAATCCCTTGGCTGCCCCTTTATCCATAATAAGCACGGCTCTTTGCAGGGAGCTGCTCTGCGGATCAAGCAGCAGCTTCAATATGGGAGTCGTGAGAAAAAAAGGGATATTCGCCACAACCTGATAAGGCTCCCGCGGAAGCCGCATTTGCAGGAAGTCTTTCTCAATGACCGTTATATGAATGTGATTCTGTAATCTTCTGCGGAGGACCTGTGCAAGCCGGGGGTCATTCTCAACCGCCAGAATTCTGCGGGCTTGCTCCGCCAGCTGTATCGTGATGGCTCCAGCTCCAGCTCCGATATCCACCACTGTATCGCCGGCCCCTATCTTCGCCACTGCGATCATTTCTCCGATTACCCGTTTGTCCTGCAGAAAATGCTGCCCGTGAGCCTTGGGGACTGCCTTCTCCTGCAGCACTCCGGGATGCCTTTCGGTTCGTCTGTTCATTGTCATCCTCCGTTACCGTATAAAATAAAAAACACAGGCTGACTGCTGCCTGTGTTCTCGGTAACCGAAAGGTCATATGACGGCAGAATAAGCGCAAGGCTATTAGCGCCTGGCCTGCCGTATTCTGGTCTTTTACGAGGAGAACGGATAAGATGATGCCGGGAAGAAGGCGGGTCATGCCAGCTTTCCGGGCCTTATAGAATTTATTGCATTCCACTTCTTATAAATTTCCCTAAAATTCGAGTAAAGAGCTTGCTGCAGCCGCCAGAGGACGGCATCAGGGCAGCTTCTTCCCTCAGAAATACAGAGATTTATAAAGATGAAATTCATAAATCCGATAAGTTTATCGTTTCCATATCAATTCTCGTCTCATTAAAAAGGCGCACTGTACCGCCTTATTAGGGCGTACAGGTTCCTTCCCTCTAATCGTACCGGGAAAGAAACATCAACCGCCGCCCATGGCGGCTGGACATGCTTCTTCCCCAGAACCTGAAAATAGGGCAGACCACTTTCGAGTCCTCTGCACACAGGCAGAGCCTTTGGCATATTCAATTAGCCGCGCAAGGTTCGAACTCGAAAGTATTGGTCTACCACACGTAACCCTCCGTTCTTCTGGTTTCATTGATCAGGGCGCAGGAATGCCGATGCTTCTAAAGCGGCCTGCTATCGGGATAAGAAAGGACTGCCATATTTCTCAAAGTCGGCTGTTGTGCATTCCAGCTTAAGCCGCGTTCCCTCTTCCTCATAGCTCGTCGATTGAACCCATGCATGCTCATTAAAGTAGGAAACGACCTGACCTTGATCGAAAGGGATCAGCACCTCGCATTGAATATAATCCGTCAGCACATGGCCGCGGATGAGCGCAATGAGCTCGTCAATCCCGCTTTTTTGTTTCACGGAGAGGTACACGGCATCCTTTTGATCGGGGTAGGGAGTGCCTCCAATAGTCAGATCGGTCTTGTTGTAGGCGTAAATAACAGGAATATGATCTGCATCCAGTGCCTTCAATGTATCCTCTGTAACGGCAATCTGTTCGGGATAGGAAGGATTCGCATAATCCACCACATGAATGAGCAGATCCGCTTCGGCCACTTCCTCCAGTGTAGAACGGAACGCTTTGACCAGGTGATGGGGAAGACGGCTGACGAAGCCTACTGTATCCGTCAGCAGGAAAGCCCGGTGATCCGGCAGCTCGATGCGCCTTACGGACGTTTCCAGTGTGGCAAACAGCATATTTTGGGCGAGCACCAGTTTATCCGATTGCGGATTGTAGCGTTCCAGCAGGGCATTCATCAAGCTTGATTTGCCCGTATTGGTGTAACCGACCAGACAGACGACAGGAAGCTCGTTCTTCTGCCGCTTCTTGCGCTGCGTCTTGCGGCGGGCGACCAGCTTCGCAAGCTCCAGCTGCAGGGCGGTAATTCTGTCCTCAATGCTTCGGCGGTCAAGCTCCAGCTTGGTTTCACCGGAGCCTCTGTTTTTGAGTCCCGAGCCGCCGCCCTGCCTGCCCAGCGATTCCCGCATTCCGCTGAGGCGCGGAAGCATGTACTGCAGATGGGCGATTTCCACCTGAAGCTGGGCTTCCCGCGTTTTTGCGCGTTTCGCGAAAATATCCAGGATGAGCATGGTGCGGTCAAGTACTCTCCGCGACAAAGCCGCTTCCAGATTGCGAATCTGGGAGGGCGACAGCTCATCATTGCAGATGACGATAGCATTCTCATACCCGGCAATCAGAGCGGACAGCTCCTCCAGCTTGCCCTTTCCCATATAGTGGGAGGGGTTCGGGCGGGCGGCCTTCTGGTTCAGCTCCCCGACCACCTCAATCCCGCATGCGGCAGCAAGGCTGCCCAGTTCTTCCATAGCCGCTGCAAAATCCGGCTGGTTCTGCAAATGGATGCCGATTATGACGGCTTCTTGTTCGTATCGTTTCATTTTTCATCATCCTCCAAATTGAAAACAAAATAAAAACACAGGCATAAAGCTGCCTGTGTTTTCGGTAATTGGAAGAGAACTCCGGTAAGCCTGCAGGGAGACGAAGCTCCCCGCCTGATGGATTACTGGTCTTCGGGTAGGGTGAAAGGGGGACCTCTCATCGTGGAAACAAAAAATGTCTTATATCCACGAACAGCAGTCACGCCGCCATCCATTACCTATGAAGTTTTTTCCAAGGTAGCGCAAGGAAGGGGATCCCGCCGCCGATAAGACGGCATCAGCCGGCCTTTGCTTCTCCGATGTTCAAAAAAAGCCAACGCTCGCAAGCAGCTTTTTCTGAATGTATCGGGCAAAGGGCTGCCATCATCCCAGCGAATGGTATATCGCTGTATGAAGGCGGCCAGCCTTATGCCGCAGCAGGCGGCACGGGGCAGATCCTTCCTTGTGCCGTATATAGGGGTTACCTTGAAAAAAAGACAGACCTATCCGGAGTTCTCTGCACACAGGCAGAGCCTTTGGCACTATTCAATTCCAGCTGCGCCTAAAGACCAAATCCGGATAAAATCTATCACACGTAACCCTCCGTTCCATTTTAAGTAAGTTGATTCTAACATAAGAATGCAGTATTGACAAATGGTGGACCAGCCCGAAATACGGGTATTAATGATTTGTGGAGGCGGATAGGACTATAATGTAGGGAGTCAGACTGGCATAAGAGGTATTCAAAGGAGGCATATCAGGATGGATTTAGGATTAAACGGCAAAGTCGCTCTCGTCGCGGCATCCAGCAAAGGGCTGGGAAAAGCTTGTGCGGTGGAGCTTGCGCGTGAAGGGGCGCATGTCATGATCACCGGGCGCAAGGAGGCGGAGTTGCAGAAGGCCAAGCAGGAAATGGCGGGACTTGCGGGAGAGGTGGAATATCTCGTATGCGATATTACCAAAAGCGAAGATATTACCCGTACCGTTGAAGCTGCCGTTCAAAGATTCGGCAGGATCGATATCCTGATTAACAATGCAGGAGGGCCGCCTCCGGGCAGTGTAGAGTCGCTGACCGATGAGCAGTGGTACAAGTCGTTTGAATTGAATTTGCTCAGCTACATCCGTTTTATCCGTGAGGTTCTTCCTTATATGAAGGAACAGAAGAGCGGCAGAATCATCAATCTGGCCTCATCCTCGGTCAAACAGCCGATCCCGGGACTGCTATTATCCAATACATTCAGAACAGGCATTGTCGGACTCGCCAAAACCTTGTCTCTGGAGCTTGCTCCCTACAATATTCTGGTCAACACCGTGTCGCCCGGCAGGATCGCAACCGATCGGATCAAAGAGCTGGATGAAGACAAGGCGAAGAAGACGGGGAAGACGGTCGATCAGGTTGCGGAGGAAGCGCATAAAGGCATCCCTCTGGGGAGGGACGGTCAGGTGGAGGAGTTCGGCCGGACGGTCGCTTTTCTCGCTTCCGCCGCTTCCTCGTATACAACGGGTGTTTCCCTGTTGATCGATGGCGGGTCGGTCAAAGGCATTTAATGCTCACGGAGCCGACTCCAAATAAACAGAAGAAAAGCACCTTTCGTGCCACTATTCATGCGTGGAGACGAAGGTGCTTTTTCATAATGCAATGATGCGTATAATGAGGGGCTGAAATTCCCGGGATGATGCCTGGAATTCAGTACTTTGTTGTTTTAGAGCGTGAACACTTCTTATAGATAGGGTCTGGAAAACCCGGCTTCGCCCAACGCCGGCTATACGCCGCTTCTCTCGGCGGATATTTGAGCCGCCGCTTCGGGTTTGGCGGCTGATACGGGCGAATACGAAGAACGCTTGAAGGGTTTTTGCGACAGATAGAACAGCACGCCGGTGAACAGCACGCCGCCCACAAGATTGCCGACCAGCACCGGGATCTGATTCCATAGCCACCAATCCGCCATGCTTACATGGGCGCCCAGCATCATCCCTGCGGGGATGACGAACATATTGACCACCGCATGCTCAAAGCCCTGCGCGAAGAAGGTCAATACAGGCAGCCACATGGCCGCTATTTTGCCGATGGTGGATTTTGAGGTCATGGCCATCACTACGCCGAGCGTCACCATCCAGTTGCAGAGGACCGCTTTTACCGCCACCAGAATCATGCCTTGAGCGCCCATGCTTTTATAGCCAAGCGTCTTGGTTTCACTCGTTTTAATGAGCAGCTGGACAAGTGGATTGCCCATATCCGTCCCCATCTTGGTGGCCGACATGCCGTACAAAGCGGCATACACGGCGCACCCGATCAGATGGCCGGCGATGACCCAGCCGTAGTTGGCCAGCATACGGGGGAAGGTTGTCCTGCGCTCGATAACGGATAACGGAATGAGTGCGAAGCTGCCTGTCACAAGCTCCAGTCCAAGCAGCACGATAATCACGAAACCAACCGGGAAGACCAGAGCGCCCACAAGGCCCAGTGACGTTTGAGTTGTAGCTGTATAAGCCAATGTCGTGGCAAATGCCAGTATGGCGCCTCCGAGAAAGCCGCGGATGAGCATTTGCATCACAGTCAAATCTGCTTTGGCTGTACCGGAATCAATCATTGCCTCGAGAACTTCAGCGGGTTTAATGTAAGCCATTCCTGTTGTCCTCCTAAACCGTGATATAAACGGCTCCGCTCGCTTGATCGATTTCAGTCGGGTACGTGGTGACGCAGCCATCATCGGGCTCGCTCACCAATCCGCTGTTCAGATCGATTTTCCAATCATGAAGAGGGCAATGTACGACCGCGCCGCAAACCATTCCCTCCGACAGCAATCCGCCCTTGTGCGGGCAGCGGTTCTCTACAGCCAGCACGCTGCCGTCCGTCAGCTTGAATACTGCAATTTCCGTATCCTCCACCTTGATCGTGCGTGAGCCTCTCTCATCAATATCCGATACCTGGCCAATCAGCACCTTTGTCATATATGAACCTCCCTAATGTTTATGTGAGTTATGCAAACATGCAGCTGGCCGTACAAAGAGAGCGTCAGCGGCAGCAAGCCTGACGCTCTGAGCTTGCATCAGCGGCCGGGCCTTTTATTGCACCGGCTGTACACTGGAAATCGGCTCGAAATTTTTACGCAGATGATCGTTTTCAACAATTTCCTTCCATGGATCGGTAGTCAGGCTGAGCGTCTTCTCGATGCGCTCCACAAGCGCAAGCCGGTCTTCTTTGCTCTCCAGCGCTTTCTTGATGGACGCCAAGCCGACACGCTCCAGCCAGCCAGCCGTCCGCTCATTCCACTGGGCATTCTCGCGGTAATACTGCAGGTAAGCGCCAGTCCATTCCATGACCTCGTCTTCAGTCTTCACGGTGCCGAGCAGATCGCAGGCTCTTACCTTAACGCCTCCGTTGCCGCCGACATACAGCTCCCAGCCGCCGTCGATGGCCACAACCCCGAGATCCTTGATCGTCGCTTCCGCGCAGTTGCGGGGGCAGCCGGATACGGCGAGCTTCACCTTGGCCGGCGTATTCAAACGCTCAAAAGCCTTCTCCAGGCGGATGCCCATGCCGATGGCGTCCTGCGTGCCGAAGCGGCAGAAGGTCGAGCCGACGCAGGTTTTGACCGTCCGCAGCGTCTTGCCGTAGGCATGGCCTGATGCCATGTCCAGCTCCTCCCAGATCTTCGGGAGATCTTCCTTCTTCACGCCCAGCAGATCCAGGCGCTGACCGCCAGTGAATTTCACCATCGGCACGTCATATTTCTCGGCAACGGTGGCGATTTTCTTCAAGTCCGCCGGAGAAGTAACGCCTCCATAGATACGGGGGACAACGGAATACGTGCCGTCCTTCTGGATGTTGGCGTGGTAACGCTCATTGGTAAAACGGGATTCCTTCTCATCCACATATTCCTCAGGCCAGAGCATGCCCAGATAATAGTTCAGCGACGGCCGGCACTTGGAGCAGCCGTCCTTGTTATCCCAATCCAGCACATGCATCACTTCCTTGACGCTCATGAGCCGCATCGTTTTGATTCCCTCAACGATCTCGTCGCGGCTCAGCGTGGTGCAGCCGCAAATGCCTTCCTTGACAGGCTCGCCGATAGCGTCGCCTGCGTACAGATGCAGCAGTCCTTCGACCTCCGGCTTGCAGCCGCCGCAGGAAGCGGAAGCTTTGGTGCAGGCTTTGATTTGGCCCACGGTGCTGCAGCCCTTCGTTTGAATCGCCGCGGCGATGGTTCCCTTGGATACACCATTGCAGCCGCAGACGATTTCGTCGTCGGCCATGTCCGCAAGCCTGCTTCCGCCGCCAGACGACTGTCCCAGCATATCCGAAGAAATACCGAGCAGCAGCTCCTTCTCCCGGCCTGCAACAGACTCGCCCTTCTTAATGGAAGCGAATAAAGAAGCGCCGTCCGCAATGTCGCCGAATAATACCGCACCAACGAGCTTGCCGTCCTCAATGACAATCTTCTTGTAGGTGCCGGCCAAATCATCCTGTATCCGCAGCGCCCGCGTTCCCGGCGTCTCCGCAAAACGGCCTGCCGAGAATACGTCGACACCGGAAACCTTCAGCTTGGTGGATGTGACCGAGCCTGCATATCCTGAGGTTTCTACTCCCGCCAGGTGCTTGGCAAGCACGGCTCCCTGCTCATACAGAGGTGCAACAAGACCATAGGCAATGCCTCTATGCTCCGCGCATTCCCCGAGAGCATAGACATCGGGGATATTGGTCCGCATGTAATCATCCACGACAATGCCGCGGTTGATCTCGATGCCCGAGGCTTTGGCCAGGGCAATGTTGGGCCGGATGCCAACTGCCATGACAACCAGATCGGCGTCGACGCTGCTGCCGTCCGTGAACTGCAGCTCCTTCACCCGGCGTCTGCCTGTGATGGATGCCGAATGCTTATGCAGCAGAAACTTCATTCCCTGCGCTTCCAGCTCGCGCTGCAGCATTCTCGAGGCCGGCTCATCCAGCTGCCGCTCCATCAGGTATTTGTGAATATGGATAACCGATACATCCATTCCCAGATGCAGCAGGCCTCTGGCGGCTTCCAGTCCCAGCAGGCCTCCGCCGATGACGGCGGCTTTCCTATACTTCCTGGAAGCATCAAGCATCATTTCACAGTCGCGGATATCCCGGAACGCGATCACGCCTTCTTTGTCCGCTCCGGGAATCGGCAGCATGAAGGGATTTGAGCCAGTGGCGACCACAACGGCGTCATAATCCGTCTCCAAGCCCTTATCCGTTATTATTTTTTTGCGCTGCGTGTCGATCCTCGTTACTTTATGGCCGGTATGCAGCTGAATATGATTGTCCTTGTACCAGTCCCAGTCGTTGATAATGATTTCCTTCATATCCGCGCCGCCTGCCAGTACGGAGGACAGCATAATCCTGTTATAATTAGGATGGGGCTCTGCACCGAAAATCGTTATTTCATAGGCTTCCGGAGCAAGCTTCAGCAGATGCTCGATAGCGCGGACTCCTGCCATTCCGTTTCCGATAAGCACTAATTTTTTTGGAGTGGTCATCTGTGCCGCTCTCCTCTCAGTCTTGGTCTAAGGGTTAAAAAATCAGAAAAAGCCTGCTCCGCTCCAAAGGACATACGTACGCTCCTTTGAAAAACGAAGACAGGCTTCATTGCCGCTTCAACCGAATACATCGTTGTATCCGGGAATAATTTTAGGTTGTCGATAATCTAAATATACAACGGTCTTGATCTTCATGTCAATATACCTGACATAAAATATTGGCACATATTCATTATCGACATTTCCATCGAGGTTATGTTATAAATATTCACAATAACCTTGAAGAAGCTGATAATCGTCAAGTGTCGCATAGAAAGGAGCATTCATGCATGCGTTCTTTGCTGCTGATTAATAACCAGGCGATGCCGGTTGTGCCGGATCAATTGGATACGGCCATCGGCGAGCCTCTTCCCGATACGGTGTTGGAAGCGAACGGCTATTATATTCTGCATGCGCGCATTGAAGAACAAGCCATGCGGCAGATGGCGGATGCCGATGCCATTGTTCTGCATATCCCGCTGGGAGATATCAAAGCTTGTTTCCCAAAGCTGTCCGCTTCCAGGAAATTGCCAACATTCTGGTGGTGCGGCGCTTCTACCTCTTTTTTGTCCGCGGCATTCTGCGAGGACGATGTGCCGGTTGACGGCATTCTGACGCCCTCCATGAGCGAGCGCGAGCTGCACTGGGCGCTGCATTTCGGCTCCAAGCAGTGCATCGAGCGGCAGCAGTGGCAAAGCGAACGCAAGCAGCTGGAGGCCAGGCTTGAGGAACGCAAATGGATCGACATGGCGAAGGGAATTCTGTGCGACATCAAAAAAGTATCCGAGGCGGAAGCCTATGAACTGCTGCGCAAACAGGCCATGAATGAACGCAAACGATTGGTCGACGTTGCGACATCGATCGTCAAGGTCTATCAACTTTTGCAGGAGCAAAAATAAGGGGGCTTTACTTATGATCACAAAATTGCTGAAGGAAGTCGGACGGGGAAAACGTGGAGCCCGCGATTTAACCTATGATGAGGCTTATCAGGCAGCGGAGTGGATTATGAACCGTGAGGCTACTCCTGCGCAGATTGGCGCATTTTTCATGGCAGAGCGCATCAAGATGGAGAGCGTGGAGGAAATGGAAGCCTTCGTGGCCGTGTGCCGCAATCATGCTTACCGCTCGCCGGTCCAGCAGGGAATTGATTGTGCCGGTCCCTATGATGGACGGAAGAAGACCTTCTTCGCCACCTTCCCTGCCGCATTCGTTCTTGCTGCGGCCGGTCTGCCGGTCACACTGCACGGCGCAGCTTCTCTCCCTCCCAAATGGGGCGCAACCCTTCAGGATCTTCTCCTCGAAGCGGGGATTGATGCCGCTGCGTTGTCGCGTGAGCATATTACGCAGGCAGCCTCTCTTACCGGGATCCTGTTCGTGCCAGCGGAACAGTGGTGCCCGCCGCTCAAGGCGCTGCGTCCGCTGCGCGAAGAACTTGGCATGCGCACGGTGCTCAATACGGCCGAGAAGCTTGTTGATTACGCCTGCTCCCCCTTTTTGGTCTATGGAGTTTACCACAATACGGTCTTCGAGCGGATGTCGAAGCTGCTGCTTCATCTCGACTACAGCAAGGCCCTCATTGTACAGGGCTGCGAGGGCTCCGAGGATCTTTTTATCGAGCGGCCTACCCGCACTTACCTCGTCGAAAACGGGGAAGCTCACCTTCATGTCATCGATCCCGAAACCTATGGTCTTGACACCCCTGTTCCTGATGTGGAATGGACGGCTGCCGGGCAGCTCCATGCCGCTGAAGCGGTCCTCCAGGGCGGAGCTCATCTCGCCTTTTTCAATCAAGTCTTGCTCAATTCCGCCGTCAGACTTCAGCTCGCAGGCCGCTGCGAATCGGTAGAAGAAGGGTTGTATACATGCAAATCCATATTGGATAATGGGGCGGCATGGGATCTGTACAAATCGTGGAAAAATGCGATGAGGTCAAATAAAAATAGCGAGTCTGCTGAGGCAGTAACTTTTAAGTGAATGTCCAATAAATTAGTTGTGAATATGCAAATGTTTTAATTGCATCGGATTATATGCCGACTATTATTTTTATCTGGAATCACATAAGGCGACAAAAAAGAATTTTATCCAATTATGGGTATAATATCGAGGCTGGAAGGGGAAATTGATTGAAACGCCGAATAAGCTTTAAGGAAAGCTCAAGGAGGTGACAATTTTGGGAGAGAAAATGACGCACCGTATTATTGTCCATTTTAACGGCGGAGACAAAGTTGTGATCGGAACGAATGATGTGGATGACACGCTCGCTCAAATCCAGAAGCAAACCAGCGGCTGGCTGGAGCTGGATGGCAAAATCATTTATTTGAATAATGTGACCTATGTTGAAACGGATGAGCAGCGCGACCGCTCTGTATTGGGTTTTACTTAAATGAAACGTTAGACCAGGATTCGGATTGATCGGCATGAATATATGAAACCATAATAAAAGGCACCCTGCGGGTGTCTTTTTAAATATAAATAAATTTGGTCTGCGCCTGGTTCTCAAAAAATATCGTTTGACCCTGACATTAATGGCAGGGTTTATAATAATGCCAGCAGGTTATACAGGAGGTGTTTCCTTGAAGATAGGCGAGCTGTCGAAAGAGACCGGGGCGAGTATAAGGTCCATCCGGTATTATGAGCAGCAGGGTCTGATGGCGCCGGCGAGACTGCAGAACGGGTACCGGGAATACAACCGCTTGGCTGTCGAACAAGTGCAAACGATTCAGTTATACCTGTCGCTTGGTTTAAGTACGGAGCAGGTTGCGGGCTTTCTGCATTGTGTGATGAAGAATAAAGAAGAATTTTGCCGGGAAGTGCTGCCTGTCTATAAGGAGAAGCTCGCAGAAATTGATGAGCAGATCAAGCAGCTCACAGCAATCCGCTCAAATCTGGCGGAGCGGATTGCGTCCATTCACAAAGAAAATACGGAGGTGTCGATCGATCATGAGTCTGCAGACGATCAATAAAGTGGAATATGAGGAAATGATGGCGAAGAAAGGGGTAGTGGCCATCGAATTTGGAACGGCGTGGTGCCCTCCGTGCAAAACCTTGCTGCCCATATTGGATCAGCTGGCGGCCGGTTACGGGTCATCCGCTTCGATTGTGAAGGTCGATTGCGAGGAATCCCCGGAGCTTGCTGCTTCCTTCGGCATCATGGGCATGCCGACAGTCATTGTCTTCCGTGACGGAGAACCGGTTGACAAGCTGGTGGGGCTACGTCCGGGAGAAGCCTACAAAAGCATCATTGACCGTCTGCTGCAGGATCAGGCGGTATAAAGAAGAAATGTAATGCGCCCCGTTATGTTTCCTGTTATTCTATAAGCAAATGCATAAGATGAGGCGGATGAATCACGATGAATACCCAGGAAGTAATCAGTGCCGTTCTGGTAGGTCTTGTTGCGCTTATTCATATCTACATCCTGTATCTGGAGATGTTCTTATGGAATACGCCCAAGGGACTCAAGACCTTCGGGATGACCCAGCAGGTTGCGGATCATACGAAGCAGCTTGCGACCAATCAAGGCTTGTACAACGGCTTTTTGGCGGCAGGCTTGATATGGGGCTTATGCTATCCGGATGAAGCGGCGGGACGGCATATCCAAATGTTCTTCCTGATTTGCGTGCTTGCTGCGGGACTATTCGGGGGCATTACGGTGAAGCGCTCCATACTTGTTTTCCAGGCGCTGCCTGCTTTAGTGGCGCTGATTGTTCTTATTGCCGTGGCGTAAAACTCCTCTTTGCGGAGCTGGGTGCCGTTTGCTCCATGGAGAACGCAGCCTTTGCCCGCAATTGGATCCCTGTGGGCGATGTCCTCCTTGTTCATGAAATTAAGAACCGTCGGGCGGCTGCTTCGTCAGGAAGCGTGCCTGCCCCGGTGTCAGAAGCCCATCCGGCTGCTATTGCTGGCTGGGCTTCTTTTTATTTCTTTGTATGCATAAGGGGCATCCTGCGGGGATGTCTCTTTTTGTTTGCGGAGGTATAATAGCATATATAGAAAATGGATGACGTAGACCGGAAGGAGCCATGACATGTCCATCGGGGAATTGCGGGAGGATGAGCTGCTGCAGCGCCTGAGCGGGAATAGCGGCTATGAAGCGGTGCTGTTTCATACGGTGTTTTGCGGAACCTGCAAGCTTGCGGAGCGGATGCTGGAAATCGTCCAGGCGGTCGGGACAACCGTCCCTGTTCATAAGGTCAATATTAATTATGCGCCCGGACTGCGCGACAGCTGGAAAATATCAAGCGTCCCATGTCTGGTTCTGCTGCGCGGGGGAGAGCCGGTCCGTTTTGAATATACGATGAGGTCCGTTGATCATCTGTATGCTCTGCTGAAAGAGCTCGAAAGCAGCGCCGCGGAAAAAGAATAGGTTATCCAGACCGGAACAGGGCCAAGGTCGACGAGAAAACCATAGCCAAAGCCAATGCGGTTAGAATGAGGAAGCGTTAACGGCTGCCTTGGGTAAAGAGGTATCCATTGCGGTAATAATACGCATGAACCTGGAAAGATTCAAATAGGACGGAGGCGATTGCAAGTGAGGGAAACAGTGATGGAAGGCAATAGTTTTGTCGTGAGGGATGATGGCGCATCCGTAGCGGAAATCACATTCGTGCCAAGCGGAGATTCGTATATTATCGATCATACCTATGTATCCGAAGCTCTGCGCGGTCAGAAGATTGCGGAGGATCTGGTCAAACGGGTCGTGGAGCATGCCCGGGAAAATCATAAAATGATTGTTCCCGCCTGCTCTTATGCATTGGCCCAGTTCAAGCGGCGTAAGGAATATCAGGATATCTGGAAGCGGTAGCGATAACCTGGATAAACAGGGAAACTTTGATTGACATGAGCACCTCTTCTGCGGGTGCTTTTTGCGTGGACGATGATTTCAAGGAAAAACAAGGGTTTCCGCCTGCAGGGTGGAAATTATTATATCGTAGGGAGAGGGTATCAGGCATGGAAGGTTCAGCACAGGAAGCGGCGCAGTGGATGATCGAGGAAATTAAATTCAAAGGCAGTCTCCGGCAGGAGGATGCGATAACCCATGTCCGGACCCATTTTGGCGAGGAGCATGTTTTTGTGAATGAGCAGGGCAACGCCTCGCTCTCCAAGGATGTGAAGAAAGCCTTCCGCAAGCTGCACGGCGGCAAGGTGGCGTGGGATAGGGACGGTTTTTTCTGGGCGTGGACTTAAAAAGGTCATGACGCTAGCGAGCCTGTCCGAAGATAAGGGTTGCGCGAAGCAGTAACGTCCGAAAAAATTGTGGTAAAATAATGATTCTTCTGTAACCCGATAAAAACGTCTCCCGCCAAGGAGACATAAGGAGTACATAGATGGCAAAACAAAAATTTTACGTCGTCTGGGTTGGAAGAAAACCAGGCGTGTATACAAGCTGGACCGATTGTCAGAATCAGATCAATCAGTTTGAGGATGCAAAATATAAATCCTTCGAGACGAAGGCTTCGGCCGAGGAGGCCTTCAAAGCCGGCTGGAAGAAGCATTGGGGCCAAGGGAAGTCGGCGGGAAGCGGCAAGGGCTCATCTGCCCCCCGTACAGCGTATGCCGGAGGCGAGATTGACTATAACAGCATCTCGGTAGATGTCGGTACAAGCGGCAATCCCGGCCCGGTGGAGTATAAAGGGGTGGACACGCAGACAGGCGAGGTTATTTTCTCCTACGGTCCCATCAAGCGGGGAACGAACAACCTTGGCGAGTTTCTGGCTATTGTCCATGGCCTGGCTTATCTGCAGAAGCTTGGCAGCAGCAAGGTCGTGTACAGCGACTCGGTGAACGCGATCAAATGGGTGAAGCAGAAGGAAGTGTCTTCCACACTTGTGAGAGATGAGTCCACAGCGGAAATATGGACGTTGGTGGACCGGGCGGTCAGCTGGCTCAAAACCAATAAATACGACAATAAAGTGCTCAAATGGCAGACGAAGGAGTGGGGCGAGATTAAAGCGGATTACGGCAGGAAGTAGAGGCATTTGATAATCGACAGGATTTGGGGGATGCGTGATGTCAAAGGCTAACGGAGATGACCGGGATTTGTCGGGAAAATTCGATGCCGGGGAAGGCGTGCGGCTGAAGGACGGGACCGTGCTTCCGAAGCTCGGTCAGGGAACCTGGCATATGGGGGATCAGCCATCCCGGAGGAAAGAGGAGCTCCGCAGCTTAAGGCTGGGCGTGGAGCTTGGAATGAAGATGATCGATACGGCTGAAATGTACGGGGACGGACGCTCCGAATCCCTGATCGGTGAAGCGATTCAGGGAATCCGGGAGCAGGTATTTCTGGTATCCAAAGTGTATCCGCATCATGCCGGTCTGAGGCATATCGCCAGAAGCTGCGACAGCAGCCTCAAGAGGCTCGGAACAGATTCATTGGATCTGTATCTCCTTCACTGGAGGGGAAATGTCCGCTTGGCGAGACGATTGAAGGGATGGAGCGCTTAAAGGAAGCCGGGAAAATCCGCCGATGGGGCGTTTCCAATTTCGACACCCGTGATATGAAGGAGCTGCTGTCACTGGAGAACGGTGGTGAGTGCGCCGTGAATCAGGTGCTCTATCATCTGGGCTCGCGGGGGATCGAGTTTGATCTGCTGCCGCATGCGCAGAATAACGGAATACCGGTTACGGCCTATTGCCCTCTGGCTCAAGCGGGCACACTGAGGGATGGCTTGCTCCGCAGCGAGGCGGTTCGGGACATCGCGGACCAACATGGCATCAAGCCCTTTCAGCTGCTGCTTGCGTGGTGCATTCGGCATGATCACGTAATCGCTATACCCAAAGCCTCAACCGAGGAGCATGTACGGGAGAATGCGGCTGCGGCACTGGTAAAGCTCACGGATGAGGATCTGGCAAGGCTGGACCGTGCATTCCCGCCGCCTTCCCGCAAAATGCCTCTCGATATTGTGTAGCGGCTTGCATAGATGAGCTTTTCCTCATATACGGCATCGATTTGTGGTATAATAAGAATAACTATGCAAATTGATCATGAATGTAGAGAGGTTGCCAGCACATGAATGGATTTGAAGATCATAATATGAAAGTGAAGCGGACATTCAATGCAACAAGCAATGAAGTCGTGCTCACGCTTACGGAAGCTGGAAATACGTTAGGTCTTTCCAAGGACCAAATGAAGGTGTATGTCGACAAAAATAAGCTGACCAAGGTTCCGATCATGCGAAGCGTTCATAGGTATCTTCTGCTGAAAAGTGAAATAGATGAAATTATTGGCAATGGTTAGTTTCTACATGCGGATTATGTACCGGCATGCAGAATAAGATAGGAAAAAAGGCGCCTCTTTCCGAGGCGCCTTCTTTATTGAACTTATGGCATTATAAGGTTTAAAGGGAGAAGCTGACTTAGCCGCCTGAGGACGGGGAAGTTAGTTTTTCTTATTTGCGGCAGCTCTGCTGCTTTCGAAGAGAGCGAAGTAGAAATGGAGCTAGTTCCTGACGGCCGCGATCAGGAGGAAGATAGGGCGGCGGGTCTCATCCTGCATAGCAGGGTTATGGGCCAGCATTTCTTGAGTCGGTTGCGGCTCGGACAGTCTCATAATGCTGAAGCCTGCGTCTATCAGGGCGTTGATATGAGTGGCGATGGTCCGATGGTATTTGACGATATCGTTGTCCAGAAATCTGGCCTGCCGCAGTCCTTCATTCTGATAGTTGTCGACAGGCCAATGCATTCTCTCGCCCTGCGGACCGTAGTGCCAGTCTTGCGCCGCAAGCGCAGTGAAGACCGGATGTTCGACCGAAAGGATGAAAGCTCCTCCCGGCACAAGGCAGTGATGAATCCTCCGGCAGACGTTGTCGAAACGCTCGACATAATGGAGTGCAAGCGAGCTGATCACCACGTCGAATTCCCCTTCGGCAAAATCGATGTCTTCAATTGCGAGGCGGCGATACTCGATCCCTGGATCGCTGGTGCTGGCTCTTGCCTTCGCCAGCATATTCTCCGAAAGATCTACACCCACTACCGAGCGGGCATGCTGCTCGCGCGCATATCTGCTGTGCCAGCCAAACCCGCAGCCCAGATCGAGTACTCTCTTGTTCTGAAGCTCGGGCAGCATGGCGCGAAAAGCCGGCCATTCCCCTGCGGCCTCCAGTCCGCCAATGGAACGGGACATTTGACTGTATTTTGCATAGAATGATGAATCATCGTATTTGTTCTGCTTCATGATAGCTGATGCCTCCTCCGCTTTCCCTCAGTGTAACACTTCATTTTTCCGTCAAACAACAGTTTTCGCTAAGAAGATATCATGATGTCGGGACGGAGATGAAGGAGCTGTAGTTGACAATCATTATCAACAATTCTATAATAAATATTATACTAATTATAAATTAATAATAATTATTATTTATTCGATGCTCCTCATACTAATGGAGGTGTAAGTCTCATGACCAACAACAATTTGAATTCAGCGCTCAAGAAGCTCGAACAGCAAAACATTCATTTGTCCCCGCAGCGTCTGGCCGTTCTCGAATATTTATACTCCGCCGAAGGCTATCCCGGGGTAGAGGATATTTCAAGATCACTTGCTGGCAAGTATCGCAATTTGAATGCTTCAACAGTATATAATCATCTTCGGGTATTCAACAGGCTGGGGCTCGTCAAGGAAGTGACGATGGGAGATTCTTCGCGTCGTTACAGTTCAGCCAGCTAAATATGAGAGTAAGAAGAAACTAACTTCGCCGCCCGTTGGGGGCAAGGTGAGTTTCTTTCCATAAAAATATCAGAAAGGTGAGGCCAAGTATTACCCTTTCTGATATTTAAAAAAAAGCGTCTATCCGTATGTTGCGGATAGACGCCTTTTTCAATTAAACGCTGCTCAATCGAAATCCTTGTGATGCCATTCATCATCGGGGATATTCAAATCCTCGCCGGAGAAACGCTGTTCTGCAAAGGGCTCCGCCTCATTGTGAAATCCAAGCCGCTCCCAGTAGCCATGGCGGTCTTCGGTTATATATTCAATGCCGCGGATCCATTTGGCGCTTTTCCAGAAATAGAGAGAAGGGATAACAAGCCGCAGCGGCCAGCCGTGCTTGGGCGTAAGCGGTGCCCCTTGAAAGCTGTAGGCCAGCAGGGCGTTATCGGCCAATAGGGTTTGGGCAGGAAGGTTGGTTTCATAGTCATGGTCGGCGTGTATCATGGCAAATTCCGCCTGTGGCTTCACGTCAAGCGCCTTTAATAAGTCGCGGACAGAGATGCCCTCCCATTCCGTATCAAATTTCGACCAGCGTGTGACGCAATGAATATCTGCCTTGATCTGCGTTTTGGGCAGCTTCATCAGCTCGGCGTACGATATTTCCTTGACCTCATTCACTTCTCCGAAGATGCGCAGCGTCCAGGTGTCCAAGTCATAGCTTGGAACATCCCCTTCATGCAAAATGGGAAACCGGTCGGTCAGCACCTGACCTGGCGGCAGACGGTGGGCCAGCTCGGGCGGGACAGGCGGAAGCTGCATTTTCTTGATGCGATTTACTTTGTCGTGCATGTTGATCCTCCTTGGGGCAGGGTGCTGCAATCAGCTTACAGTAAGCCCTCCCTTGATAGTACAATAACCTTCTGTGAATGGGAAGAGGCCCGTCCAGTGAGAGCAGGCAGCAGGGCAGCAGCACAAAAACAGCCATCCTTTCGGATTGGAAAGGATGGCTGTTCCGCTTGTTATATGTGTCCGTGCACGCTGTTTGCGATGATTTCCGGAAGCTCCTGCTTCTGTGCGTGATAGGCTGCAGGCGTGAGACTTCCACGCTCCAGGCGGGCATCCAATTGCTCCGTCAGCTCGGCGATTTGCAGATCGATGATGCGCTGAACGTCTGCATCGTGGGCTGCTGCTATGTCGGCCAGCGAATTTCCATTGTATAAGGCTTCGTAGATTTCCTCATCGGAGGTCGCTCCTAGAAGCTTGCGAAAGTGATCGTCTGCTGCTGACGCCGGCTTGGGCGCTGCCAGCGGGGGGTACTTCATTTTGGTGCCGATCGCTCCGAGGGGGTCTGCACTGCTGGTATCGCTGCTCCAGAGGCTGCTTCCAACGGAGATGGCGAATGCCATGGTGCCCACTAAGATAAAACGTTTCGGACTCATTTGATTATCCTCGTTTCCAGCTCTTCTTGATGAAAGAGCTATAAAGGTGACAAGATCATTGTAGTCCCCATACCTTAAGACAAGCTGAACAATTATTTAAAGTTACCTAAAAGATTCATTAACATCATACTTTATATTCATGCTATACGCATACAGTTGAAGTATGATTACAGTAGATGAAATGCAGCCTGCGATTATGCTGCTTTTTTATTTTCGCGACCCGGCTAATCCTGTGATTCAAGACAGGCAGGCGGGCGTTATAACTTATCAGTATGAATCAAGAACGAGTCAAAAACCAATGATAAAGTGGGAGTGAACGATTTTGAAAATGAAGAAACTGCTTGTTTCCGTGCTGGGCTTATCCCTTCTGCTGCCTGCAATTACAAGTAACGCGGCCGCTCCGGTTACCCCTGTGAAGGCATCGGTCAACACGCCGGCAGCCGAGCTCCGGGCAACCCTGGATTACCTGCTCTCCGAACATTTCACTCTGGCGGTCAATGCATTGACCAAAGGCTATAGCAAATCCAAGGACGCGGCAGAGGCTTATCAAGCGCTGGACCAGAACGTGACGGATATGAAGCCTGTGATTGCTTCGATCTATGGGGCTGCCCGGGCGGCTGAATTCGTACGCATCTTCCGTGAACATAATACATACACCAATGACCTGATTAAATCCTCCCGTAATAATGACAAAGCGCTTCGCGGCAAGGTGGAAGGAGAAACGGCGAAGTTTGTTAAGGAATTTGCCGCTTTCCTGAACGCGGTCACTGCCGCCAAGCTCCCGAGAAAGACCGCGGAAGAGATGCTCCAGCTTCATGAGAATAAGGTTCAGAAAGCCTTTGATGAGTATGCGGCAGGAGATTACCAGGATGCTTACAAGGCATACCGTGAAGGCATTTATGAGGTGTTCAAGCTCAGCAAAGTCCTGTCCTCTGCGATCGCAGCCCAAATGCCGGATAAATATCAGCAGACTCGTGCAGACACAGAAGCAGCAGATCTGAGATCCCTGCTCAGCCGCTTGTTATCCGAGCATTTTGCGCTGTCTGCGTTGCAAATGCAGGAGCAGTTCGATACAAGAGGCGCATCCGATGCTTTACTTATTGCGGAAGCCGCCAATACCGAGGACTTGAACGTGGCCATGGCATCTGTATATGGTGCCGCTGACGGCATTGCATTTAAGAAAATTTGGGTCATTAATCATCTTAATGCCCAAAGCGATTATGTGAACGCTGTGAAAAACAAAAATACTCCGAATCTGGAGAATATAAAGTCGCGAATCGATGACAGCACGACCGAATTGGCTGCCTTCCTGGATACCGCCACCAATAAGAATCTGCCATTGGCTGCGGGACAGGCGGCGCTGCGCAAGCATGAAGGCCAGGTACAGCAGGTGTTCGATCAATATGCGGCAGGCAATTATAAAGGTGCCGCCAAAACAAGCCGCGAAGGGTTCAAATTCATGTTTGGCATAGGCAAGTCGCTCAGCAGTGCGATTGTTCTCCAATTTAATGAAAAGTATGCTGAAAATATGCCTGTCACTCCTCCGGATCCAAACCCTGTGCCGTCGTCACCTGCCGCGACTACGATCTGGATGAAGGTAAACAGTAAACAACTGAAGCTGAATGGTATCGTCTCGCAGATGGATACGACTCCCTTCGTATGGAACGGCCTTACATTCATCCCGCTCCGTTTTCTAAGCGACGGGATCGGCGCCGAAGCGGTATTCGATGCCAAAACCGGAATGATTACAGTGAAAGCCGACAAGGACGTGCTGAAGTTCTGGGTCGGCAAGGATTATATGACCGTTAACGGCGTTAATAAATCAGTTGGCACGAAAGTCATTGTGAAGGATGGCCGTACAGCCATTCCTCTCCGCTTCATTGGCGAACTGCTCGGTTGGGATGTCCATTATCAAAAATCGGACCAATCGATCACGTTGACCAAACCGATGAGCTGAACAACCCCAATAACGCATGCTAGAGAAGACCGCCGGTTCACGGCGGTCTTCTCTCCTCGCGTCCGCTTGTCCGGCACCAGATTTACCAAAGCTGAAACAATGAGCGCAGAAGGCTGCGTTTTTTGCGGTGGGATTGAAGATCCGGCAGATGGATCTCCTTGTCCAACGGGCGAGATCTGGTCCATTTATTCTCCAATTGTTGAACAGATTCCATGAGCTGATTTACAACCCGGTTCAGATCCTCAAGTTCCTTGCGGTGCTGCAGTACCTGTATGGACACGACATCATCGGCTTTCTGCGAAAGCAGGTGCTCCACCTGCTGAATGCGGAGCAGCACCTCATCGCTATACCCGGCCGCGCTGTCCATAACGGATTCGGGTTCAACAGCTTCCTTACAGGCCGCACTTTCCAGTTCAAGCTGATCGAGATTTTCCCCCTGATCGATCCTCTCCTTCATATAACGCAACCGTGAGATATCCTGATCGGTAAAAATATAATGTCCAAACCGGTCTTTTATGAAATGGGCAGGGAACATGGAGACCCATCGTTTCACGGTCGTCTGGCTGACTCCGAGCGCTGATGCTGCATCCTTCGTCTTTAAAACATCCATTACGATCACCCCGTTTTCGCTTAGTTATAGGGTATTCGTGTTGTGTACAGGTTCTCCCTGCATGGACGACAAAGGTAGTGTCCGTTCGATAAACAAAGTGCTTTTGCGAGCCAATCTGTGAAAGGGAGCGGATTATGGCTTGGGAATTTGCCCTTTGGCTTTGGCGATCACGTCGGATACTTTCTTCTCCAGATCGAGAATTTTTTTGTTCTGCTCCCCGAGCTGGCGCGCTGTCGTGACCATGGAATTAAGCGAAGCCAGCACGCCGCCTGCTGATTTTTGTTTGATCGCCTGGTTCAGGTTTTTGCCAAATTCGGTGATCAGCTTCTTGGGGGTGGACATGGCGCTTTTCTCCGCTGAGATGCGCGCTCTCAGGGGATCCGCCTCATCGAGGGTGGCGCGGATTTTTTTTGCTGTCTGCGAGGTGCTGTCCTTGACGGCCTTCAACGCGGATTCCTTGATTTTGATATCGGCGCGGGCAAGCTGTACGGCGGATTGAACGATATCAGCCTGGGAGCGGAGGATGGAGCTGTATGTTTTGCTGTTCAAGGCGCGTGCCGCTGAGATTTGTTTGTTGAGGGCCGTATACATGGTGAAGAGCGGCTCATATTTATCCCGGGTCTGCTTCACCTGCTCCTCCAGCTGGCTTCGTTTAACGGCGTTGATAGCCGTGATCTGCTTGCGGACCAGCGCTTCCGCGTCGCTGTTGGCCTTGTGCAAAAGGGTAACCGCGCTCTCGGTCTTGCTTGTTTCCGCCTGCACCTTCAGCAGCTCATTGTATTGGCTGGTTATTTTACCGCCTGATGTTTTGTCCGAGGCGGCAAGCTTATCCATTGCGGTCTTGGCGGTGGCGGACAATTTGAAGGCTGCTGCCATGACGGCATTGGGCACGGCTAATAGAAGCCCTGCGGTTAATAACAGAATCAGCATTTTCTTTAACATGATTAATACAATACCCCCTAAAATTTTATGGCCAAGGAGCCAGAATAGTCCCTCGGCAGGCATGCTTGCTTGCGCTTATAGCGGTGACAGCGCCCATAAGGACAACAAAAAAAAGCACCAGCAAGAAAGGCTGAACGCCTTTTCTTACCGGTGCTTCCGCTGTAAGAGTGACACTTCATAAAAGTTGTAGTTCGACTATACGTTAAGTCCGCGGCGCGTGTCAAGCTCTTAATTGGAGCGAATTCCTCATGCCGCTGCCCCGCGTGAATACCAGTCGATGACTAGAATGAAGGAGTCAAGGAGCCATAAGCGGCTTGATTTTGCTCCTATCCGGTTCATGGTGAGCCGTTTTTTCCTGAGCTCCAGGATGCAACAAAATTTGGAAAGAACACGTTTTTAACATGAATAATAAACACCCGATTTGCCATTATAAAGGGGGCGCAAGTATATGCGAATAGGAATGCTTATATTGCTTTCACTTGTCTTATTGATGTCCGGATGCGGGAATAACATGATCGACGTTGGAACAGCTCCCGACCCTGCTCCGCCGTCGAACGCCGGCAGTGTGAAGGCAGATCAAAAACAATCTGGCAGCCAGGCTTCGGAAGCGGAGCCTGAGGCACAATCCGGGCAAGCTCCCAAAGAGGAGGATTTCGAGGTAACAGTAAAAGTGATGGACGAAACGTTGAAAATCAACAAGAATATTGAGGTTGTTGCGGAATTGACAAATAAGTCCAGGCATAATATAAAGCTCCTGCACGCTTCGCCACTGATTCAGGTCCAAATCTATGATGAACAGAACAAACCGCTTATTAATGCCTTGCTTACAAATGATATCGGCATAATGGGCATATTAAAGCCAGGAGCCGTTTACAACCCCGACAGCAGCGCGTTTAATGGCGGGAAGAGGTTGATCAAGATCGACACTCCTGGAAGTTATAAACTGGTAGGAACAGCGTCTTTTTCGGTTGAGTTAAGCGGCGGAGAGCGAGAAGACTTCAAGCTCTCGTCAGAGCCCTTTGAATTCAATGTACCCCGGGAAGCTGCTGAAAGAGGATTAAAAAGCGAAGCAGGAGCTAGCGGAACAAACTGACCACCAGCGATATAATCATCATGCACACAAGTATTCCAAAAAAACAGTAGCCGATTATTCGTATGGGAACCGGCAGGTTCTGCATCCTAACCTGTTTGGGCGGCCCGCCTCCTTCAATTCTTTGGATGGGCAGCAATTTCTCGTCCACATATCCTTCTTGATAGAGGATCTCAGGGGCTGCCTGCGTTTCGTGGATCTGTTGAGGTGATTTTTCCATGGGCTTGCTCCTCTCGGATTTTCGGAAAATTCAGCTTTGTTTTATTATACCTGATTGTTGCTGTTTCCAAAGACAACAATAAAATCTCTGATAGCACCTCTCCGGGAGGTGCTATTTTTTATGAAAAGTTCCACCGTATACATTTTCAATCACACAATGAACATTTCGGCAAAACAGACATGTTAGAATAAAACAGAAAGCGCTATCATGAACAGCAAATGCAAGGGAGGCATATCGAATGTCCAAGATAGAGCCCGAGACGGGGAGAGCCGCGATCGCAGCACCGGCAGCGCAACCGGCAGGCGCCAAGCTTGCAGGGGGCCGGCTTAAAACCTCATTGTGGAAACGCATACAGCAGCATCGGACACTATACCTGCTGTTCATCCCCGTGTTCGCCTATTTCGTCGTATTCAAATACTGGCCGATACTACTCGCCTGGGTGGTAGCGTTCAAGGATCTGCAGCTGGGCTCGGGCGTCTTCGCCAGTCCCTGGATCGGCCTGCAGAATTTCAAGGATATCTTCCTGTCGCAGGAAATTCCCGGTGTCATCCGCAACACGGTCGAAATTAGTGTATTGCGGCTGGTCATTGGCTTTCTCCCTCCGATTATACTGGCCATTATGTTCCACGACATGATGAGCAAGCGGCTGAAAAAATGGCTGCAGACTCTGATTTATATTCCGCATTTCTTCTCGTGGGTCATCGTGTTTGGCGTCGTATTCGGTTTCTTCTCGGTAGGATACGGCTTCATTAACAATATGCTGCAGGCCTTCGGCTTCGAGCGTCATGAGTTTCTGCTGGATTCCTCCTGGTTCCGGCCCATTCTGATCAGCTCCGCGCTGTGGAAGGAAATCGGCTGGAGCACCATCATCTATCTGGCTGCGCTGTCGACTGTCGATGCCCAGCTGTATGAAGCGGCGGTTATCGATGGAGCGGGTCCGCTCAAGCGCATGCGGCATATCACCCTACCAAGCATTATGCCGGTCATGACCTTCGTGCTGTGCATCAATCTCGGGTTTCTGCTCAATGCCGGAGGGGAGCAAATCCTGCTGTTCTACAATGATGCCGTATTCGATACGGCGGATGTCATCGATACCTGGGTGTATCGTGAAGGTTTGGCGAGACTCCAGTTCAGTCTGGCTACCGCTGTCGGATTATTCCAATCGGTGATTGGGCTTGCGCTGGTTGTGATTTGCAATTATTTTGCCAAAAAGCTGTCCGGGCGCGGCATATGGTAGTCCTTAAACAAGCCGGATTGCTGCTGATTCCGCCCGTCTGCCGCCGCAGATATACAAACTGCCCTGCAAGCTCTGCACCAATCCTGAGGAGGACGAAGCATGTATAAATCCAAGGCGGAGAGAACCTATCAGATCATAATCCATGTCATCGTCATTCTCATCGTGGCATCGGCGGTATTTCCGCTCCTGTATGTGCTTGGCATGTCGCTCACCGGTCAGGTGGAAATGATGCGGCGCAACTACTTTGTAATCATTCCGCATGATCCGACATTCGCCGCTTATGAGCGTATTCTTTCGTCGCCGCTGATCTGGAAGTCCTTCGGGGTATCCATCTTCCGCAGCGTGGCAGGCACCGGTCTGATGCTTCTTCTGACGGTCGTCGGCGCTTATGTGTTGTCGGTCCGCACGCTGCCCGGCCGCACCATTATGCTGTTCCTCGTCGTTTCGACGATTCTCTTCAATGCCGGGCTGATCCCGACCTATCTGGTCGTCAAGCAGCTGGGGCTGATCGATTCCTTGTGGTCGCTTGTTCTGCTTTATCTGGTTGACAGCTTCGGCCTGCTGGTGATCAAGATCTTCATCGAGAACCTGCCGGATGGGCTGATCGAGGCCGGCAAGATTGACGGGGCTGGCGACCTGCAGATGCTTGTGCGCATCGTCATTCCGCTTGCTGCGCCTGCACTGGCCGCCATCGGCCTGTTCAATATCGTCTTCCACTGGAACAGCTGGTTTGACGCGATGGTCTATTTGAATGACGCAAGCCTGTTCCCGATGCAGCTTATTCTCAAAAATATGCTGACAGCCGCTTCAGGCGATGCGATGCAGTCGCTGATAATCAACGGAAGCGCCGTAACGCCGGAGTCGATGAAAATGGCTACGGTTATCGTGGGAACGCTGCCCATCCTGATGGTGTATCCGTTTCTGCAGAAGTATTTTGTGAAAGGTGTTTACATGGGGGCCGTTAAAGGCTGATTTGCGAAGGCGCCCATTCATATAATTAGTTGCTGGTGAAGCACCGCGGGCTTCTTGGCATAGATGACAACCACTATTTTACGAATGAAAAGGGGATATGGCATGTTCAGAAAAACAACCGCCATCACGATCTCGCTGCTGCTTGTTCTGACGCTGCTGCTGGCAGCATGCAGCAGCAATTCGAATAACGGTTCGACATCTACTGGCACGACCGACGAAACCACTGGAAACGGCGATAAACCGGAAAATGAAACAGGCAATGAGGGCGCGGCAGGCGGCGCTTCTGAAGAAGGTATAGTCAAGCCGGAGGACCTCAAGTATCCCGAAGCATTCCCGGATGTCCCCACTCCGGTCGATTACGACAAGAGCTATGCGTATGACGATATGAGCAAATCCTATACGATCGACATTATGCTTCAGGGCTTTATTAATCAGCCGGCTACCAAGGATATGATCAAGGAATTCTACGAGAAAACCTTCAATGTGAAGATTAATTTCACGAATCTGGCGCAGGAGGATCTGGTCAACAAGACCAATGTCCGCTTCGCGTCGGGCGACGCGCCGGACGTGGTGCTGCTGGGCGACAGACCGGTCGCCCAGGCGCTTTTCAAACAGGATCAGCTGCTTGACGCTACGCAGATGCTTCCCTACATGCCGCAAATGATGAAATATGTGACGGAGGAATACAGAAAATGGGCAACCGACGACGGCAAAATGATCGGGATCCCGCGTCTGCCGACGTTCCCGGATGTATGGGGCAACTTTATCCGCCAGGATTGGCTCGCCAAGCTGGGCATGCAAATGCCGAAGACGGCGGATGAGCTGTTCTCTTACGCCAAGGCGGTCACCGAGCAGGATCCGGACGGCAACGGCAAGGCGGACACCTGGTTCATGGGCGCTGCCGGCGCGGGACAGGGCTGGGGCATGATGGCCGGTCTCATCGACATGTTCGGTCATCGCAGCTGGAATGTGAAGGATGGCAAAATCAATCATCCGATGCTTGACGGAACAACGAAGGCATTCCTGGAATATGCCAAGAAGCTCAATGACAATAAGCTGCTGGCGCCGGATTGGTATACGATTCAATGGGAGCAGTTCAAGTCGTATACCCTCCAGAACAAAATCGGCATGGTCAACTATCCAGGCTGGAACCTGCTGCAGGAGCAGTACTCCGCTTCGCAGAACAATGCGGATACGATGAAGAACTGGGCGCCGATTCCGCCGCTCACCTCAGACATGAATGCTGAAGGCAAGCTCGGACCGGGCGGTACGCCAGGAGGCATTATCATTGTCTCGAAGAAGGTTGGCGACGACCCCGGCAAAATGAAACGAATTGCGCATTTCCTGGATGCGGTGCAGTATCCGAACAAATATTATTGGGTCGGCAACCAGGGAGGCGGACCGGAAATTTGGCCGGATTACACCAAGGTGACCAAGAATGACGACGGCACTTATTTCTATGATTCCGATATGGTGAAGCTGCAGAACGAAATGAAGCCTGAGCTCAAGGGCATGATGGATTGGCAATCGGTCGGTTATACGCTCATCTGGGAGCGTCACAAGTATTCCGCCGAATTCCCGTATAACGAACCGGGCGACAAATACCAGGATGAAGTCCGGGCATATCCGCGTGTGACCAATTACGATATGCTGCTCAATTTGGATGGGCCAACCACGAACCGGTTGCAGGATTTTGTGCAGAAAAATGAGATTTCCTTCGTGCTGGGCAAACGGAGCTTTGATGACTGGGATCAATATGTGGAGGAATGGAAGAAGGCAGGCGGCCAGATGCTGATTGATCAGGCTGCCGGGCAGCTGGGGGTAGAGAAGCCGTAGTCTGAAGTCTTATCGGACCAGGCACAATCAGTGCATACTTTAAACGTCCGATGAAAAAATCCGGCTGCTCATGCATTTCCCCCTGCTCCGCCAGTTAATCACCGGACTTTCAGAGGACTGGTGCTTGACCGGTTCCTCCTGCAAAGCTGACTCTATCATCGGACTTCTATGGATACCTGCCAACGCCTTGACCACCGGGCGGCGGCAGGTATACTTTGATTGTACGGCGGTGTCAGTCTGAAGGAAAGAAGGTGCAGGCCATGCGGCGAAGCGGACGAATCGGGGCGCGGACCAAGCTGCTCATCTGGCTGATTATGCCGAGTCTCATTCTGGAGGCGGCAGTCATCCTGCTCGCGCAGTCCAATACAACGTCCTTTCTGCGTCAGACGCAGGACAGCGCTCTGAACGGTATGGTCGTGCAGTCGGTAAGGTTAATGGAGAGCCAGATGAATGATCTGGTGCTCAATGTGCTTGGCATTGAGAATGACATCCTGTATGGGGAGAAGGGGCCGGCGGACTGGATCCGATCTATGGAGGCTGCTGCACAGACAAGGCCGGAGCTGGTCCGGGGCGTTGTCTATCTTCGCCATGACGGATTGATTGCCGGATATCCGGAGTATTTCTGGGACAGCTTCGGACAGAAGGAAATTGGCGTTATCCGGGGACAAAGCACGGATTCCAGGAATGGCGTCGTCTGGTCGGAGCCGTTCACATCAACCATGGGTTCAACGGGGCCGAACAGCCTCGTCAGCATCGTAACCAAGCAGGTTATTGATGAGGACGGCAAACAGGAAGGGGTATTGGCTTTTGTTACCGACGTGACCAGCATCGTGCAGCGGAGCGCCGCTTTTGCCGGCAGCTATGACACGCGCACGCTGCTTTATGACCGCAATGACAGGCTGATTTATTCCATCACGATTGTAGCGCGCAACAGCTATGAAACGCTGGAATACGCAGAACGAAATACGCAAACGCTTTCAACGGCCAAGGCGAACTTTGAGCAAAACGGGGAATATTACGTCATCTCCGACATGAATCAGGCTCCGTTCTGGAAGGTTGTCATCGTCGGCGATGTGAAGACGCTCGAAAATAAATACAGGCCGATCGTTCAATTCGCGATCATGATTCTGCTGCTTGGCTCGGCAGGACTTATTTTTCTATATATCGGCGTCTCCTGGTGGTTTACGAAACCCATTACTTCGCTTACCAAGGGCATCCGGCATATTGCCACAGGCCATCTGGATCATCAATTCGAGGTTGCGCGGCAGGATGAATTCGGGGAAATGGCGCGGGAATTCAACCGGATGATGCGCACCATTCAAGAGCTGATCGTGACGCTGAAGCAGACGGAGGAGCAGAAGAGGCAGGCAGATTTTCAAATGCTGCTCTCCCAGATCAACCCTCATTTTCTGTACAACACGCTCAATACGATCGATATTATGGTTGATTTCAAAAGCAGGGACGATATCCACCGCGTCATGGCGGTCCTGATCCGCCTGCTCAAATACGGACTGGACCGCACCCATGTTCTGCGGCGGCTGGACGAAGAGCTGACCTATGTGAAGGATTACCTGTACATCCAGTCCGTCCGTTACGAGGACCGCTTCGAATTCGCGGTGGAAGATCCGTCCCGGGAGCTTGCCGCTGTACCGGTATTGAAGCTGGTGCTGCAGCCGATTGTGGAAAATGCGGTTTTTCACGGTTTGCGCCCTCTCGTGGACAGGAAGGGAAAGCTGTCGGTCACGGTCAGACAATCGGGCAAGGATCTGGAAATCATCGTCGCGGATAATGGTGTAGGGATGAGCAAGGAGAAGATCGACGGTCTGCTGAGAAAAGGAGTCGGGGCAGACGGCGCTTCTCAAAGCAGCAGCAATCATATCGGGTTCCGCAATGTGCACGAACGGGTACAGCTGTACTATGGCCACGGATACGGATTATGGATCGAGAGCGATTCAGCAGCAGGCACGATCGTGACCGTCAGACTGAGGATGATTGAAACGGAGGATGGACCAGGTGGACCAAACCGTCAAATTACTGCTGGTTGATGATGAACCGCTTGCGCTCCGCCGGATTCGCGGATTTGAACTGGCCTCGCGCGGCTTCGAAATTGTGGGTGAAGCGGAGAACGGGCTTCAGGCGCTCCAATGTGTGAAACGGCTGAAACCGGATATTGTCGTTACGGATATTGGCATGCCTGTTATGGACGGACTGGAGCTGCTCCGGCAGCTTCAGCAGCAGCCCTCCCCGCCGAAGGTGGTGCTGCTGACCTGTTATGAGGATTTTGACAAGGTACAGCTGGCGCTGAGGTTTGGGGCGGGGGATTATTTGACGAAGGTGATGCTCAGCGAGGAAGAGTTTGTGGGTACCCTCCAGCGGACAGCTGCTTTGCTTCGCAAAGAGCATGTAGAGACCGAGCTTATTGTACGCATCCAGCTGCAGGAGCTGTTGTTGTTCCCTTCGGAGCATATGCTGCTGAGCCTGAAGCAGGCGGGCTTTGTCCATCCCGTTTATGCGCTTGCCGTTATCCGGACGGCGCTGCCGCTTCAGGAGGCGTGGTCAGAGGAGCTGTTCGGGCATGAGGAGGGGGAGGGGGATCAAGAGAGGAGGTACCTTCCGGTTCGGATGACACCGGACACTTGGTGCTTGTATTTCTATTCCACGCAGCGTGAAAATGATGCTTCCTTCTACGGATGGTACAGCAGGCAGTGCAGCCGGATCGAAGAAAAGCTTCACAGCAGCCCGGGTTTCGGCGATTATGTGGTCGCTGCCGGTCCGGTTTATCACAGGCCATGTGAATTGCCCCGCGCGTATCAGCAGGGGCTGGCACTATGCGACAGGGGCTTCTATGTTCCTTCAAGAGAAATTGTCAGGGAAGAGGAGGCTGTTGGTTTCACATGTTTTCCGCAGGAGCGCTTCCGTGTGCTGCTGGCGGAAATGGGCAATGCCGCCCGCCAGGTTGACGGCCCTCAGGCCGGAAATTTGCTAAGAGAGTGGGCGGACCAGATCGGTACAACGTGCCGGCCTGCGCCAGGCCAGGTCAGACAGATGGCACAGGCCATTCATGCGCAGCTGGAAGCCTTCGGGTGGGAGCAGCTTGGGGAGACTGGCAGCGAAGCGCTGCCGGAGAGATTCAAGCAGGCGGCCGAGACGGCGCTTCATGCTTCCGCTTTAATTGGTGCAGCAAGACAAACCGCCGACAGGCTGCTTCAGTGCCGCCCCTCTTCTTCATCTCCCGGACATATGCGCACGGAGATCCGTAAGGCCATTTCCTTGAT
Organism: Paenibacillus sp. JT22N12; assembly: GCF_056269365.1. Classification (NCBI taxonomy): domain Bacteria; kingdom Bacillati; phylum Bacillota; class Bacilli; order Caryophanales; family Paenibacillaceae; genus Paenibacillus; species Paenibacillus sp. JT22N12. The sequence continues at coordinate 158,670 of NZ_JBWDNU010000004.1, forward strand.
AGCAAGCGATTATGCCCAGATCGAACTGGCGGAGACCGCGAGGCGCGTGAGTCTGAGCCCCAGCTGGTTCGCCGCGCTCTTCCGCACGGAAACCGGGCAAAGCTTCCATGACTATGTCCAGGAGGTCCGTCTGAATCAGGCGAGAGGGCTGTTGAGAACGACGGATTTGAAGGTGTATGAGGTTGCTGAGCGCGTTGGTATTCCGAATTCGCGATACTTCTCCCGGCTGTTCTCGGAGCATGTCGGCTTAACGCCGCTCGATTACCGCAAGAATGACCGGACAGTCCGTCTGGAGGGAAGGTGAATTTAGGAAGTCAGCCCGCCAGAATATGGTATAGTTATGGACGGATATGCAATTTTAAAAAGGCGGGGTAAAAGTGAATTTGTTTCCTGCGGCTACATAGCGGACACGATAAAGATGAAGTGGAAGGGCTTTGGGAGGCCTTTTTAAACGGCTACAGAGACATCAGGCCAATCAGTGGGAATGACGTGAAAGCCGTCCCGATATTTGTTGCGCTTCGACAGCTCTGGCTCTTTGGCTTATGCTTCAGTGAATCGAAATTTATAGGAGCGGCCGACTTTGACAATGGATTCATTAATAGCAAAATGGAATATTTCAGGAAGCTGGATTTCTCTTAAGAGTGGCGTCACAGCTTCTGATCCACGCTGACATCCTTGACATAAGTACGGATATCCAATAAAATTTACTCATTGGTACAAAAATAAAATCAGTGAGGGGGAGCTTGCAATGGCCAAGGGACGTCCCCGCGCGTTTAATATGCAGGAAGCGTTGGAACAAGCTATGCATTTGTTCTGGGAGAAGGGCTACGAGGGCACGACGTTATCTGATCTGACGTCAGCTATGGGGATCAACCGCCCCAGTTTGTACGCCGCTTTTGGCAACAAAGAGGAACTGTTTTATAAAGTTGTTGATCTTTATGTGGATGAAACATCGGGTGATTTTCTGGTGGCGCTTCGTGAAGCGAAAGGGCGAGATGCCATAGAGAAAGCATTGTACGGTGCGATTGTAACGTTTACGGAGGACAGCCACCCGCCAGGTTGTTTGACTGTTCACGGTGCGCTTTCCTGCGGAGAGGAAGCGGAGCCGATCCGTAAGGAACTGATTCAGCGCCGTGCGGCAACTGAGGCTGTGATCCGGCTGCGCATTGAGCGTGCTGAGGATGAAGGCGAATTGCCGGACGGCACCGATACTGCAGATCTGGGCCATTACTTTTCAACGGTACTCTTTGGTTTGGCTGTAGAAGCAGCCAGCGGGGCTTCCCGCGAGAAGCTGAACCGGGTTGTAGGACATGCGATGAAAGCCTGGCCGGCATCAGATTAGGAGCCTTACCTGGTGGTAATGATACCCGGGAGCCGCTATCGGAGAAAAGAAAACGCAGCCCTCTCTGCGCAAGAGAGGCTGCGTTTTCGATTTTTTTATCCGGAATAAGGGATTAGATCAAGTCCCGATCATCACAGCATATCAGTATCGATAATGCGCCAGTGGTATTTCAGGGTGCATTCCAGCTGCTCCTTATCCTTGAGGCGGAGCAGCTCGACGATTTTGCGGTGCTCGGAGTTTACCTCATTCATTACCGCAGCAAGCTTCTTCTTGTCTTCGCTGGAGTATGATTGCCGGACGAAGCCGTTCTTCAGGGATACCAGCATATCGATCAATATTGGATTGTCGGATTTATGGGTGTAGATTTCATGAAATTGGTATTGGTCCGCATGGTAATCGGTGAAATCAAGCCGGTTGATGTCATGATCCATTTTATTCACGAGCTTCTCCATCTCAATAAGTTCGGATTCCTGCAGATGATCTACGGCAAGTGTGGCGGCAAGTGCATCCAGGGTGCCGATAATGCGCGAGAAATCCAGCTTTTTTTTGGAATCAAAGGCTTTTACCGTAAAGCCCCTGCGGGGCAGATACTCCAGCAGATTATCGGAAGTCAGCTGAAATAAAGCTTCCCGTGTCGGAGTACGGCTGATATCCAGCTTCTTGCAGATCTCCGCTTCATTGATTTTTTGGTTGGGGAGCAGCGTGCCGTCCTGTATTTTTTGGGCAATGTAATTGTACACATGATCTTTGAGTGATTGATATTTTGGCGCTTGCATGCCAGTCTCCTTTTCGACCGAGATAAGTCTCTCCACAAGATTTCATCCAACAGTCTAGGTTATTATGGATATCATTTAGCAGAGATTTTCTATGGAAAACGCACATGGATCTGCAAGAACCAATTATGCTGTCAAGAAGCAATATACCCAATTCCCGCTAAAGGAGCATTTAATCGAATTATAGGTAATTGGGTCGAAAGATGGAAGGGATGAAACAATATTTACCTATATCTTATCATTGCTTTCCTAGTTGTTCAAGCAACCTTGCCCCCGCTATATGTAAGGTATCATAACATTGTAAGCGTTGTAAATCCTGCTAATGGGAGGGGTGAAAAATTATCTTGTGGACATAAAAGACTGGTGTTATAATAGTTTACGTAAACAGCGTATATTGTGCAATGTATATTGTATACAAATTTAATTGTTGAGCCTGACGGGGGACATATCGAGCAGAGCCAAACAAAGATTGGGAGAGATGAGAGAATGAAGAAGATGCTGTTATTGCTGGTTACGGTCATGGTAGTTCTAACCGCTTGCGGACAGAACGGAAATGGAACCGGGAACGGAAATACTTCCGGAAATGCTTCCGGAGAGACCAATGCCAGCGGTGGTAATGCCGCTCCTGCCCCAACAGAAGAGAAAACGAAGATTGTACTCGGAACAAGCGCCGACTATGCCCCATATGAATTTCATAAAACGATTGACGGCAAAGATACCATTGTCGGATTCGATATCTCCATTGCCAACGAAATTGCCAAGGATATGAATGCGGAGCTGGAAATCTCGGATATGGATTTTGACGGTTTGCTGCTGGCTCTGGACACAGGCAAGGTGGACATGGTTATCTCAGGTATGACGCCAACGGAAGAGCGTAAGAAGAATGTGGACTTCTCTGATCTTTACTATTTGGCCGAGCAAGGCATTCTGGTGAAAAAGGATCAGGCCGAGCAATATAAAACGCTGGATAACTTGAAAAACAAAAAAATCGGCGTTCAAAAAGGATCTATTCAAGAAGGGATCGCCCAAGAGATTGAGGGAGCAAAGCTTACATCATTGGCCAAAATTCCGGAAATTATTCTTGAATTGACGAGCGGACGCGTAGACGCGGTTATCCTTGAGAAACCCGTTGCGGACCAATATGTTCTGACACAATCCGACATAATCGTCTCTGACGTGAAGATTGAACAGTCTGCGGAAGAAGCCGGAGCGGCAATCGCGGTTAAGAAAGGCAACCAAGAGCTTGTTGACAGCATTAACGCTACGATTAAACGTTTGAAGGATGGCGGCGATATTGATCGTTTCGTCGTTGAAGCGAATGAGCTTGTCGGGGAATAACGAACGGACGGAGTCGAAGTTAAATGGATTTTGACTTTTCATTTCTGGCGGACCACTGGCGGACTTATCTGCATGGCGCCTGGTATACCCTCCAGCTGTCGTTCTTCGGCGTTCTCCTCGGAACCTTTCTTGGCGTGGGCTTTGCTCTGATGCGCATTTCGCGCATTTGGTCGCTGAAGTTCGTGGCATCGGCTTACATTGAAATTATCCGGGGAACGCCGATGCTGGTGCAGGTATTTATCATCTATTATGGTCTGACGGAATTCGGTATAAACCTGTCTCCCTTTATTGCCGGTATTGTTACTTTGACCATCAACAGTGCCGCCTATATGGCGGAGGTCTTCCGGGCGGGTATTGAGGCGATTGACAAAGGACAGACGGAGGCGGCACGGTCGCTTGGAATGACGCGGAGCATGACGATGCGTCTGATCGTGCTCCCCCAGGCTTTTCGCAATATGCTGCCGGCGATCGGCAATGAATTTATTGTCATCATTAAGGATTCTTCGTTGATTTCTTCAGTCGGTATTGCAGAGCTGATGTACAGCGCAAGAACGGTTCAAGGTGTTATATTCCAGCCGATGGAGCCGCTTCTAGTAGCTGCTGCAATCTACTTTGTCATGACATTCACGTTGTCCAAGCTGCTGGGCGCGTTGGAAAGAAGGCTGAGAAACCAATGATCAAGGTACAGGGATTACGCAAGTCGTTTGGAAAAAATGAGATCCTGAAGGGCATCGATACCGAGATTCGCAAGGGCGAGGTAGTCGTCATCATCGGTCCGAGCGGCTCCGGCAAAAGCACGTTTCTGCGCTGCCTGAACCGGCTGGAAGAACCGACTTCCGGCGAAATTCTGTTCGAGGACAGAAGGGTTACCGGCAAGCAGACGGATCTGAACGCAATCCGCCAGAAGATGGGGATGGTATTCCAGCATTTCAATCTGTTCCCGCATATGAGCGTAATGGACAATTTGACGCTTGCGCCGCGGAAGCTCAAGAAGATGTCCCCAAAGGAAGCCGAAGGCATTGCGGTTGAGCTGCTGCGCCGGGTGGGGCTGGAGGAAAAGCGCGGCGCGTATCCGGATAGTCTGTCAGGCGGACAGAAGCAGCGGATTGCCATCGCCCGTGCGCTTGCGATGCAGCCGGATGTTATGCTGTTCGATGAGCCGACCTCGGCCCTCGACCCGGAGATGGTCGGAGAAGTGCTGGATGTCATGAAGCAGATGGCGCAGGGCGGCATGACGATGACGATCGTTACCCATGAAATGGGCTTTGCCCGGGAAGTGGGGGACCGGCTGTTGTTTATGGATGGCGGGAAAATCGTGGAAGAGGGCGTTCCGAAGGAAGTGCTTCTACATCCGCAGCACCCGCGGACCAAGGAATTTTTGTCCAAGGTGCTTTGATTTTAACATAGCTGAAGATTTGCCATAATCCTGGAGAGTGATGCCGCAATCCGGGATTTTTTGAAGAAATCTATGAATATAGTATTTTGTATACATAATACAAGGGGGCTAATAATCAGATGGAGACCAAGGGATCACAGGCCGTAATGGAGCTGTCGGATCGCTACGGGGCACATAATTATCATCCGCTGCCCATTGTTATTTCACATGCGCGCGGGGTATGGGTAGAGGACCCTGAAGGAAACCGTTATATGGATATGCTGAGCGCTTATTCGGCGCTGAATCAAGGTCATCGCCACCCCAAAATCATAGCGGCCCTGAAGGAGCAGGCAGATAAAGTAACACTGACCTCCCGGGCTTTTCACAGCAGCACGCCGGGCTTGTTCTACGAGAAGCTTGCCCATTATACCGGGAAACCGAAAGTTCTAGCGATGAATACGGGGGCGGAAGCCGTGGAAACGGCGGTCAAAGCTGTAAGGCGCTGGGCTTACCGGCATAAGGGCGTGCCGCAGGATCAGGCGGAAATCATCGTGTGCGCGGGTAATTTTCACGGCCGCACCATTACAGTCACTTCTTTCTCGTCTTCGGAGGAGTACAAGAAGGATTTTGGACCGTTCACGCCAGGCTTCAAGCTTGTTCCTTATGGGGATATCGATGCGCTTAAACAGGCGATAACGCCGAATACGGCTGCATTTCTGGTTGAGCCTATTCAGGGAGAGGCGGGAATTGTAATTCCTCCTGCCGGATATTTGTCGCAAGCCAGCCAACTGTGCCGCGAGCATGGGGTTCTGTTTGTCGCCGACGAGATCCAGACTGGCTTCGGACGAACAGGGCGGCGCTTCGCCTGCGATTGGGAATCGGTCGTACCGGACATGTACATCATGGGCAAGGCGCTGGGGGGAGGCGTAATGCCGATTTCCGCCGTTGCCGCAAGCAATGAGATATTGGACGTATTCGAGCCGGGTTCGCATGGCTCGACCTTCGGCGGCAATCCGCTTGCTTGCGCAGTGGCCATTGCGGCTCTTGAGGTTCTGGAAGAGGAACAGCTCGTTGAACGCTCGGCGTCCCTGGGCAGCTATTTTGCCGAAAGGCTTACTGCGATCAATAGCCCGCATATCCGGGGAATCCGTGGACGGGGATTATTTATCGGAGTCGAGCTGGACAAGGCAGCCCGGCCGTTCTGCGAGGAGCTGATGCGGCATGGACTGCTCTGTAAGGAGACCCATGAGACGACCATCCGTTTTGCCCCTCCCCTGACCATTGAGAAAGAGGAGATTGACTGGGCCCTGGAACGTATCGAACATGTATTGACTTAAATCATAAACTTGAAGCTGAACATGCTCAAGCCATAAGGAGAGTGAGATTACGATGGAATTGAACCTGAACCGGCCTTCAATGAATTCGCAGAAGCAAGGCTCTGGAAGTGAACACAAGAAAGTGAGGCTTATCAGCGTTCCATTCTGGCTGGGAAGCGGCCGCGCCGGAACGGAGCTGGGTCCCGAAAGCATTATTAAAGCCGGGCTTGTGCGGAAAATCCGCAGTATGGATATTCACCTGGAGAGTGAACATGAGGTCGATTGTCCGATTAAACCGTTTTCGCAAGGAACGCCGTCCAAAATAAAATATCTTCCGGAAGTGATGGAAATGAGCGGCCTTGTTGGTGAACAGGTGTACCGCGCTGCCATTAATGATTCCTTCCCGCTTATTCTGGGCGGAGATCACAGCGTCGCCATTGGTTCGCTTGCAGGCTTGACGGGCCATTACAACAATCTCGGCGTCATTTGGTTCGACGCGCATGGCGACCTGAACACAGAGGAAACGACACCCTCGGGAAATCTGCACGGGATGGCGCTCGCAGTGGCTATCGGAAAATCCAATTTTAAGCTTACGGATATTCCGGGCGCAGGCTCGCTGATCAAGAAGGAGAATATTGTCATCGTCGGGGCAAGGGATCTTGATCCAGGCGAGAGGGAGCTTATACGCTCGGAAGGAATTACTGTTTTCTCCATGCATGAGATTGACCGGATGGGTATTGAGACGGTCGTCAAGAAAGCCATTGAAATTGCCGGGAATGGAACGGACGGCATTCATCTCAGCTTTGATATGGATTGTCTTGATCCGCAGGAGGCGGCAGGAGTCGGCACGCCTGTGCCGGGCGGGCTGAACTACCGGGAAGCGCATTTTGCGCTTGAGCTGCTATCGGAATCGCAGAGGGTTACATCGATGGACATCGTAGAAGTGAACCCGCTCCTTGATTATGACAGGCGTACGGCACGTCTTGCGGTGGAGCTGGCTTCCTCTCTGCTTGGCAAGCGAATCCTGTAAGCACGGAAGATGGGCAGCGGATGGAAGCGTTAATGCGGATACGCGGCAATCGCCACCCATGACCGGGAAGTTATTAAAGCGTCTGCTGCCTGGATAAAAGCAAATGATATTCATCAGGATCGTTTTGAATTTCAGATGCTGTACGGAATCGGCGAAGACCTGCAGAATCAGTTGACCAAGGAGGGCTTCAGAGTCAGGATCTATGTGCCCTATGGGGGAGACTGGTTCGGCTATTTCATGCGCAGGTTGGCGGAGAGGCCTGCGAATGTCTGGTTTGTATTAAAAAATATGTGGAAATAGGGGATTTCAGTATGCCGAAAAATGAGTTGTTTGCACCGTTCGTCAATGAACCGTTGACGGATTTCAGCAAGGAGGAGAACCGCAGGGCCATCACGGAGGCGATTGCAGGCGTGAAGTTGGAGCTTGGAAAGGAATATCCCCTTCATATTGGCGGCGAAGCGATAATGACGTCCGAGCGGATATTGTCAATGAATCCGGCGGATACCAGCCAGATAATCGGATCGGTGAGCAAGGCGAGCCGGGAACAGGCCGAACAGGCGATGCAGGCTTCGCTGGGGGCATTCGAATTGTGGAAACAAACGCCTGCAGAGGAACGGGCGGTACTACTGGTTCAGGCAGCGGGCCAGATGCGCGCGCGCAAGCATGAGTTTTCGGCCTGGCTGGTCATGGAATCAGGCAAGAACTGGGCGGAGGCTGATGCGGACACGGCAGAAGCGATTGATTTTATGGAGTATTATGCGCGAGAAATGGTCAAATTGGCGCAAACCAACGACAGACAGCCGCTGGTAGGGATAACCGGCGAGGATAACCGGCTGCATTATATACCGCTTGGGGTAGGCATTGTCATTCCGCCATGGAATTTTCCGCTTGCGATTTGCGCGGGAATGGCTTCAGCGGCAGTTGTCTCGGGGAACACGATCATTATGAAGCCTGCTTCCACGACGCCGGTCATTGCCTACAAGTTCTACGAGCTGATGGTGGAGGCGGGATTCCCGGCCGATGTCATTCAATATTTACCGGGAAGCGGCGCGGAAATTGGCGATTATTTGACAAGCCATCCCAAAACCCGATTTATCAGCTTTACAGGCTCGAAAGAAGTAGGGCTCCGCATAAACAAGCTGGCTGCCGAACAATCCGAAGGGCAAATTTGGATCAAAAGGGTCGTAGCGGAGATGGGAGGCAAGGACGGGATCGTTGTGGATGAGACTGCGGATCTTGATGCTGCGGCTGATGCCATTGTAGCGTCTGCCTTTGGTTTTCAGGGACAGAAGTGCTCCGCGGGCTCGCGTGCCATTATCGTGGAATCCGTCTATGACGAACTGACAGGCAAAATCGCGGAAAGGGCAGGGCGTCTGGCCATCGGCAGTCCTGAGGATAACGCGCCAATAGGTCCTGTTATCGACCGGAGCTCCTTCGAGCGTATTCTGGACTATATCGAGACGGGCAGAGCGGAAGGAAAGCTCCTCGTTGGCGGAGGACGCGGACCGGAAGGCGGTTATTTCATTCAGCCGACGGTGTTCTCGGACGTGGAGCCTGATGCGGCAGTTATGCAGGAGGAAATATTCGGACCGGTACTGGCTATCGCCAAAGCCAAGGATTGGCAGGATGCGATCCGCATCTATAACGATACGGAATTTGGCCTGACGGGAGCATTCTTCTCAACTGACGAAGGACGTATTGAAACGGCGCTGGAGCAGATCCATTGCGGGAATTTGTACATCAACCGCAAATGTACAGGGGCGCTTGTAGGTGTCCATCCATTTGGAGGCTTCAATATGTCAGGCACTGACTCCAAAGCCGGTGGACACGACTATTTGCTTCTGTTTACACAAGCGAAGCTGACTTCACGCAAAGTGTAGAAGGCAGGCCTTTTGAGACTTTATGTGATATTTAATGACATTAAAACTCGAATTTTTGGTTGAATGCACGAATCATGTCAGATATAGGGGAAGGAAATGCGATTTTCTCTATAAATCTACGGAATTTTACCAAAAATATGTTGTGAGGTTTCAAGGTCAATGTTATAATACTTAACGAATATAATATATTGTGTTATGTATATTGTATACATAATTAAAAGAAACCTATTCGGCTTAAGAGTAAAAGAACAGCCAGGCCGTTAGTGAATGGAGTGATGTTTAGCGGACATGAGGGCAGCGATGTTTTCTGGGGGAAGTTTTCGATCAAAGGCAGCACAGAAACGAACAGGTTCGTTGCCATGGTTCGTTGATTGAAGGCTTGCATTTTTGTGCACGTTTCGAGTCTATGAATCTTTCATCCGTTTTGTAGAAAAAAGGAGGAATACCATGTTTCGAAAGATGCTAGCAAAAAGAACGATTTCTCTGCTGTTGGTATTCATGCTGGCGATCTCGGCGTTTGTGCCGGCAGCAGCATATGCAGAAGAAACAGGCGGCGGGGAACCTGGAGTAGTCGTTGATTCTGGCGAAACTCCAACCGGAGAAGATACCCCTGCAGCTGATCCGGACGCTGTCACCGATCCGGAATCGGGTGATCCGGATAGCTCGGCGGATCCAGGTGACACGGTTACAGATCCATCGGCGGATCCGGACGGTGTACCAGCGGAGCAGACTGAGGACCAGCCGACGGATCAACCGCAGGATGTGCCACAGGATCAGCCGGTAGATGTTCCGACGGATGAACAAGCCGAACAGCCTGCTGACCAGCCAACGGATGAAATTGCAGACGAACAGGCGGACGAAGCGCAGTTGAAGGCTTTGGCGGCGCCAGTGCTTAACATACCGGAAGGACAGCCAGGATATGCGGCTTCACAATATCTGACTTACCTGGCGACAACCATCGGTACTCGTACTGCAGGCAGCCCGAAGGACCAAGAAGCTCGTGATTATATTAAAGGCGAGTTCGAGAAAATCGGCTTGCAGACAACCCTTCAACCTTTCACTTACACTCGCGGAGGAAATACCGTTAATACCAGCAATATCATTGCCGTCAAGCCTGGCAAGTCATCCAGGACGGTAATCGTCGGTGCGCATTATGATTCGGTTAGCTCAGGCGGAAGCATGGGCGCGGACGATAACGCATCGGGAATTGCGGTTTTATTGGAGGCTGCCAAGACGGTAGCGCTGAAGGATACGCCTTACACGATTAAATTCATCGCATTTGGCGCAGAGGAAGCAGGCCTGAGGGGCTCCAATTATTATGTATCCCAAATGACGGACGATGAGAAGAAGAACACAGTCGTCATGATCAACATGGATAGCCTTGCTGTCGGCGATTATATGTATATGTACGGCAGTGCAGGATTTTCGGGTTTTGCCCGTGACCAGGGTCTGGCTATTGCTAAGCGCCTGGGCCTGGACATGCAAACCAATCCCGGTCTAAACCCGGAGTATCCGGCGACGACAACCGGCGACTGGAGTGACCATGCTGCATTCGAAGACGCAGGTATTCCTTACGGCTACCTGGAAGCGACGAACTGGACCCTTGGCGAATTGGACGGCTATACCCAAACCGCGCTTGAGGGAGAAGTTTGGCATACCGGTAAAGACAAGCTTGATCATATTATTGAAACCTACCCTGGCAGGATTGAACAGCATCTAAGTACTTTTACCCAAGTGCTATCAACGCTGTTGATGGAAATCCAGGAGCCTCAGGAACAAAAGCTTACATTAAGCTCGAATGTTGCTTCCATGACTTATGAGAAGACAATCGACGTACAGTTCGAGCTGCCTTCCACAACCAAGGTAAGCGATCTAAAGTGGACATACGGAGACAAGCCGCTTACGGAATGGAAAAAATGGAGCACCACCGCTCCTGCAGGATACAAAGGCGATCCTTTTATCTCTGTCGTAGGAACACCTGTTGTTGAAGGCAATATCGTCAAAGCCAAAATCTTATTTGATAAGCTGTATGGAACGGATGATCTCTCCGGAAACTTCCGCTCCAGATATCCTGAGATGATCGCCACGAATAATCTGGCTGTCCTCGATAAAACAGGCAATGTCATTGGTTCTGCGCCAATTAAACTGAATCCATATGACTCTTATCATACGTATGATGAAATTAAACCGGAGATTGAAGCCATTACCGCAGCCGCACAATCAGACCGTTACATTGAAACCCGTGTACTGGGCAAGTCTGTTGAAGGCCGCGATATTTACTTCACGATATTGGCTAAAGATAAAGCTTCTGTTGACCAATATGTGAATGAGACTCTTCCACAAATGATTAACGATCCTAAGGGACTTCAAAACAAGATCAAAAGCGGCAAGATGACCAACTACAAGGTGCCGATTTGGCTGAATAATATTCATCCGGATGAAGCGCCAGGTATTGATGCTATCCTCAATATGTTTAGAACGATGTCCAAAGAAGACACGGTTGCGTATGAAACAACCGATGTCGCGGGTAAACCACAAACAGTAACGATTAATGTGGATCAGGCGCTGGACAACGTCATTTTCCTGATGAACTATACGGAAAATCCGGATGGCCGCTACCACAATGTCCGTCAGAATGCCAACGGATTTGACCTGAACCGCGACAATTCCTACCAGACACAACCGGAAACTCAAATCGTGGCAAGTGAAATTGCGAAATGGTCTCCGCTTTCCTTCCTGGATTTCCATGGATTTGTCAAAGATTTTCTGATTGAGCCGTGTACGCCACCGCATGATCCGAACTTCGAGTTCGATCTGCTGATCAACAGCATGGTTGACCAGGCCAACGCCATGGGCCGGGCTGGTGTAGCAAGCACGGAGGAAAGGATTCCGCACTACCATATTCCGTATGAAGAGGCCCGTAAAAAAGCAGAGGATCCAAACTATAAGCCAATTGCCAATGCAACTGGATGGGATGACGCTTCACCTGCTTATACCGCCGTATTTGCTATGCATCAAGGAGCTCTGGGTCATACGCTTGAAATTCCTAAGCTTAACGAAGACTCAGTAACCGCCCTCTACTCTGCTGCTTTGGCTTCGACCAAATATGTGCTGGACAACAAGAAACAGCTGTTCCTCAATCAACTGGAAGTGTACAAACGCGGCATTGAAGGAACGGACAGCTATTCGGTTGACAAATATTTGGTCAATGCAAAATACGAAGAAATCGGCAGACCACGCGATGGTGAAGAGAACTTCTTCCCTGAATATTATGTACTGCCGGTAGACAAAGGACTGCAAAAGAATTCGCTTGAAACCTACAAAATGGTGCAATACCTGCTTCATAACAGCGTCAAGGTAGAAAAATCTACTGCTCCGGTTACTGTAGGGGATAAGGTATATCCTGCCGGAAGCTATGTCGTCAATATGCATCAGGCCAAACGGGGGTATGCTAATCTGGTTCTGTATGACGGCATCGACGTATCCGATTTTAGCGAGATGTATGCGGATATCGTGCAGAGTTTCTCTTATATGAGAGGCTTCGACCGCTATATTGTCCGTGATGCAGGTGTATTCACTGGAAAAACAGATGAAGTAGAATCGGTGGAAATTCCGTCGACGACAGTTCCTGGCTATACATCTCATTATGTCATTCGCAACACCAATAATGAGGCTGTTCAAGCCGTTAATGAATTGATCGGCCAAGGAAAATCGGTTACCCTGCTGAATTACGGCGGAGAAGGCTATGAAATGGGCGATTTCCTTGTCTCCTATTCCAACCTTAAAACCGTGATGGAGAAATACCTGCTGGATGTCGTGCCGTTCGACGATAAAGGCAATAAAGACGGCAAGGTGCTTAAACCGGTGACTGTAGCCGCAACAGGCGTTCCTGCTTTCGCGCTCAAGGGTCTTGGCTTTAATGTTTCCACTGACCCTGCAGCAAGTGACGTCCTCGTAAATTCAACTGGAAGCAACAGTCTGATCAGCGCAGGGAAACCATACATCGGCTATGGAAGAACGGCCATGAATGGATTGAAGAGCTCCGGTTTGCTGCCTGGTTTCAATTTTGCAACGACCGGCAATGCGCATGAAGGATTGTTCAAATCAAATTTGGTACAAGACAACCTGATTACAGCTCCGTATAATGAAACGGATTATTTGTACACCGTATCGGGATCTTATATCACAGCTCTTCCTGAAGGAGCAAATGTATTCGCAACTGCAAGCTCGGATGAAGATTTCTTCATAGCCGGCTGGTGGCCGAATCATGATGTAATCAAAGGTCAAACAATGGGCTTCACCTATAAAAAAGATCTGGTCAATGTGACGGTGTTCGCCAATGAATTGACGAACCGTGCACATCCGCAGGCCCAATTCCGCCTGCTCTCGAATTCGATCTTTACCGCAGCTCCTCCAGCTGCCCCCGGATCTGTCGATGATGGAAATGGTGAGACACCTGAAAAACCGGAACCACCGGTGAACCCGCCAGTGGATCCTCCGGTAGAGCCTGGTGACAATGGAGACAACGGAGACATTCCATACTATCCGTACTATCCTGTAACTCCAACGCCTGATCAATCGGCACCGGCTGATCCAACACCAACTGAACCGACAACACCTATCGAACCAACGCAGCCTGTTGACGTTCCGGATTTCAAGGATCTCGGACCTGTAGCATCCTGGGCGCAAAGCGCGATCGAAAACCTGGCTGCCAAAGGCATCATCAATGGAGTGGATGGCGAGAATTTTGCTCCGCTGAAGCAAGTGACAAGAGCAGAATTCCTGACCATGCTTGTCCGTGCCTTTGATTTGACGGATGAGGAGGCGACGGTTTCCTTCACCGATGTGAAACCGGAAGCCTGGTATTACCGCTTCGTAGCCTCCGCCGTCAATGCGGGTGTGGTAAAAGGGGTTGGAACCGGTAAATTTGATCCTAACCGGCCAATTACCCGTGAAGAAATGGCAATTATGGCTGCTAATGTGCTGACTAATGCAAAAAATGTTGCTGTAAGCGATGCGGCGGCAGTATTGTCCAAATTCAAAGACAATGCCAAAATTGCTTCGTACGCCAAGGATTCAGTCGCACTATTGGCAGAAGCGGGTGTCATTAACGGCACAACAGCCGACACCTTTACACCGAAGGGCATTGCTAATCGTGCTCAAGCGGCAGTTATTATCAACAGAATGCTGGAACTGCTGTAAGATATGTTTGTTTTAAAGGAATGGGGGCTGCCTTCGAAGCAGCTCCTTTTCTTTTTGCAGCTAAGATCCCGGATCCAGAAGCAGGTACAGATGGCTAATCTATGTTGGATGAGGGCATATTTTCCGGCTGCCGTGGCATAATACCGCTGTACATACCATACGGACAGCCTCTTACACGGGCCTGTTCATTAAGGCGGGATTTCATGACAAAACGATATGCAGCAGGTGCAGGCGCTTTTCTCATCGCAGCCATTGTTCTCTTTGCAAGCATAGGAGCCGTATCCGCCGCACCGGGCGGAACATTCCATTTTGGCTTCAAGAAAAGTGTAAAGGGCGCGCTGCCCTCCATCAGGGAAGAAGGGTTTCAGAGCCTTCTTCAAAAACAGGATGCCATCTTCCTGGGAGATACGGCAAAGAAAGAGCTGTATCTTACATTCGATAACGGCTATGAGAATGGCTATACGGCAGGAATTCTGGACGTGCTGAAAGAGAAGCAGACGCCGGCGATCTTCTTCGTCACCGGCCACTATATTAAGGATCAGCCTGAGCTGGTCAAACGGATGGCCGCCGAAGGGCATCTGATCGGCAACCATTCATGGAGCCACCCGGATATGAGCACGATCACAAGCGAGCAGATTGCAAATGAACTCGCGCGTGTGAAAAGGGGTGTGACGGAGCTGACAGGGCAGGAGGAGATGAACTATCTTCGCCCTCCACGCGGCATCTTCAGCGAACGCGTGCTCACAGCGAGCAGGGAGCAGGGCTATATCAGTGTCTTCTGGTCTGTGGCCTACAAGGACTGGGATACGAAAGCACAAAGGGGCTGGAAGCATGCCTATGACAGTGTCATGTCGCAGCTTCACCCGGGCGCAGTTATCCTGCTGCATACCGTGTCGGAGGATAACGCCAAGGCGCTGGGCAAAATCATAGACGATGCCCGTGTACAGGGGTACACCTTCAAGCGTCTGGATCAATTGGCTGCAAAAAGCTATTAACGGATATCGAAACTTAAGATATTACAATACGGGCATCCTGCGGGATGTCCTTTTTCTGTGTGGCAGTCCGCGGCGCATATATTTTTACGCTTCATGGACCGGGGGAAATTGCTTTATTTCTAAGATGAAGAAGCTTGACTTATCCGCCAAAGGACGGTACCAGCCGCTTCATCCTGGGATGAAGGGAAGCGTTTGGACCTTGAGAAAATTCAAAAATAGCGGCAAAATACGCTGGAATCGTTTACTTATCCTGTGCCGCAGTGCAATATGTCAAATATGAATATATCATTTATGCGTAAATTCTACATATTCCATCTCGATAAAGCGCTCTCAATAATCCTTATGCCATATGGCTTCGGGTGTGTTTGGACATGACAATTCATATTCTACATATTTACCGGCCCTGGCCGGTCTGTCTACAATTTGATTGCCGGCATCAGTGCGGTGCAGGTATATATTCCGGCAGAAGTACATGACACACAGGATCAAATTAGAAACGAGGGGATGGATGCCATGAAACGAAATGACCAGGATGCTCTCGCGTTCGAGACCGCCGCTTCCAAGGAGGCTGTTCTCCCGCTCGAAGCGGGGCAGCTGAACAGGAGAAACCGGAACCGGATTTTGCGGAACTGGGAACTGTATTTATTTATGACTCCCGCACTGCTTTATTTTATTATTTTTCATTACATACCCATGTACGGCATTCAGATCGCTTTCAAAAATTTCATTCCCACAAAGGGAATTGCCGGAAGTCCATGGGTCGGCTTCGATCACTTTGAACGCTTCTTCCATTCGTATTACTTCCGGGACCTGCTGTGGAACACCTTCAGCATCAGCCTCTACGAGCTGGCAATCGGATTTCCGCTTCCCATTATTCTGGCGCTGGCCTTCAACGAAGTGCGCAGCGGGTTTTTCAAGCGATCTGTGCAAACGATTACTTATGCGCCGCATTTCATTTCGGTTGTCGTGATGGCGGGAATGATTATTACCTTCCTGTCGCCGACCTCGGGCATCATTGTGCGTATTGTTGAGGCGCTTGGTTTCCAGGCGGCTGACTTTCTGACGGACCCGGCCTGGTTCAAGACGGTTTATGTCCTCTCCGGAGTCTGGCAGAGCGCAGGCTGGGGTACGATTATCTATCTTGCCGCCTTGTCCAGCGTTGACCCGCAGCTTCATGAGGCCGGCATCATGGACGGCGCAAGCCGCTTTAAACGAATGCTGCATATTAACATTCCAACCATTGTGCCAACCATCACGATCATGCTGATTTTGAATATGGGGAATATTCTGGGCGTTGGCTTCGAGAAAATTCTGCTGCTGCAAAATCCGCTTAATATGAGCGCTTCGGATGTCATATCCACCTTTGTCTACCGCTCGGGTCTGGTCAGCGCCCAATACAGCTTCTCAACGGCTGTAGGGCTGTTCAATTCGGTGGTCAACGCCATCCTGCTCATTGCCGTCAACCGGATCGCACGCCGTACCAGCGAAACAAGTCTTTGGTAAAGGAGGAGGTTTGAAGCATGCTTTCAGGTGTGAAAGAAACAAGAGCCGACAAGCTGTTCGTCCTCATGAACTACATCTATCTGTTCATTGCGCTGATCGTGGTGCTGTATCCCGTTCTGTTCATTATCAGCGCGTCGGTCAGCGATCCGAAATATGTCAGTTCGGGCGAAATGTGGCTGCTCCCCAAGGGTCTGAATCTGGACGGGTATAGCCGGGTATTCGGAAACTCCAAAATCTGGAGCGGTTACCTGAATACCGTCATCTACACCGTGCTCGGAACAGCGCTGAATCTGTTTGTTACGCTGCCTGCGGCATACGCCTTGAGCCGTTCCGATTTCGCAGGCCGCGGATTGTTCATGGGCCTGATCCTGGTCACGATGTTCTTCGGCGGCGGACTGGTGCCCACCTATCTGCTGGTGAAAAGTCTCGGCCTGATGAATACGATGGGCGCCCTGATTCTGCCCGCTGCCGCAAGCGTTTGGAATATTGTCGTGGCGAGAACCTTTTTCCAGACCACGGTCCCAAGAGAGCTTCAGGAAGCCGCCCATATCGACGGCTGTACGAACACGGGGCTGTTCCTGCGCATCATCCTGCCGTTGTCGGGACCGATTATTGCCGTGATGGCGTTGTTTTATGGCGTCATGCATTGGAACAGCTATTTTAATGCCCTGATCTACCTCAACACGGAGTCCAAATATCCGCTGCAGCTTATTTTGCGCCAGATTCTCGTGCTTCAGGAAATGTCCGCCGAGACAACCGGTGCTGCGGTCAGCGGAGATATGGCGGCAGCGATGAATAATAAAGCCGAGGTGGCTTCGCTGGTGAAATACGCGGCGATTGTTGTGTCCACGCTGCCGATTATAGCGGTCTATCCTTTCCTGCAGCGCTATTTTGTTCAAGGCGTGATGATCGGCTCGGTAAAAGGCTAGCCCGGACCATCCTCTCCGGCACCGGCCGGGAGATGAATGACGGCTGCTAGGGAGTTATTTTATGCATTAGCAGTTTGGCCAGATCACATATGTTTAAGGAGAGGGGTTTAAGTATGCGGGCATTTAAAAAAAGCACAATTCTGATCGTTACGGCTGCGCTTATCATCACATTGGCCGGCTGCAGCTCATCGGATTCCGAGACCGGAGGGGCTTCGCAAGAGTCGGAGCTGGTTCACAAGGAAGGCTTCCCTATTGTGGATGATCCATTAACCTTAACGATGATGGCCCCCGACGTAGGGATTCAGAATTGGAAGGATATGCCTGTTATTCAGGAAATGGAGAAGCTGACGAACATCCGCCTGGAATTTCTGAATGCGCCCAAAGACAGCTTCGAGACCAAAAAAAATCTGGTGTTCGCCAGCGGTGAATACCCTGATATTTTCTTTGCCGCCGGTCTGACTCCCGCGGAAGAGCTGAATTATGGAAGCCAAGGCATCCTCATTCCGCTTGAGGATTTGATCCCTCAGTATGCGCCGAACGTGAACAAAATTCTCGAGGACAATCCTGATATCCGCAAATCCATTACCGCACCCGATGGACATATCTACTCGCTGCCGAAGGTTGATCTGGCTCAGCCGTGGTACCGCAATCCGCTCTGGTACAACGGCGATTTTCTGAAGGCGCTTAAGATCGATAAGCTGCCCGAGACGACCGAGGAGCTGTACACTTATTTGAAGCGCGTCAAGGAAGAAGACCCGAACGGAAACGGCAAACAGGACGAGATTCCGCTGTCTCTGGTCAAGCTTAAGGAAATCCGCGCATGGCTGCTCGGGGCCTTCGGCATCTATGAGGACAAAATTTATGTCGACGATCAGAGCAAAGTGCATTATACCCCGATGGAGGAAGGCTACAAGGCCTATCTGACCTATCTGAACCGCTTGTGGAGCGAGGAGCTGCTGGACCACGAGACCTTCTCCCAAACCGCGGATCAAAAAAAGGCAAAAGCCGGTAACAACCAGATCGCGCTCTTCTCGGACTGGCATGCTTACTTCACCCTGGGCGGAGAGCCAAGCACCGACGATCCGATGTTCAGCCCGGTCAGGAGCGACAGCGTCGATAAGCCTGCCATCGCCAGGAATAAGGGCGTTACAGGCGGCGCTTACGCCATTACCAACACCAATCCATCGCCCGAAGCCAGTCTGCGCTGGGTGGACTACATGTACGCTTACGATGGCGCCGTATTGTTTGACAAGGGTCCTGAAGGAACGCTTTGGAAATATACCGATAAAGCTGCACACACCAAAGAATGGCTGCCTGTTCCCGGCGGAATCGAACGGGAAGACTTCCGTGCCACTCTTACGCCAAACTACGGGATTCCGACTCCCGGCATGATGACCGGAGAGATCGGCAAAGGCCTGGCGACGGATTTTGACAGATGGGTGGAGAAAGAGTCCCAGGAAAAGCTGCTTGACCGCGGAGCGCGCATTCCTTTCCCTGTCTTGTTCCTGACGCCGGAAGAGCAGGCCGAGGTTACCAGTCTGCAGTCTGATCTTGACACTTATGTCGAGCAGATGGAGGCCAGGTTCGTTACCGGACAGGAGCCGCTGAGCAGTTGGGATTCCTATATCGGGACGATCCGGAAGATGGGCGGCGAGCGTATGGCCGAAGTGTATCAAACGGCGTACGACCGCTGGAAAGCGAACTAGCCGAAATGTAAGGAAAAAGCCAGCTCCCTAGACTCTGCTCAGAGGCTAAGGAGCTGGCTTTCTTAAAATATAAGAAAGGTTAAAATTCCTCCATACTTTGCTTCTATTTCTAAGGGAAGAACCTGCTGCGCCGCCAAAAGGACGGCGGCAGCAGGTTCTTCTTGAGCCTTATAAAATGTAAAGGTTTCATACCCCTCAAGGATACCCGCTTGCTTACCGGTAACCGGCAGGCTTCAGCCGCCTTCACCTGTTCTCAGCTTCCTGTATTGGCCGGGTGTATATCCGGTTTCCTTCTTGAACTTGCGGATAAAATTGGGCGTATCCAGATACCCGACCTGCTCAATGACATCCTTCAGGGGAGCATCGCTGCTGACCAATAGACGCATCACCTCTTCCATGCGGAGCCGCCAAATGTACTGGGAGAAGGTGGAGCCCGTCTTGTCCTTGAAGCTGCGGCTTAAGTACGAAGCCGAGATGGAGAATTTCAATGCCAAATGCTCCAGACTGAGCGTATAGTCGGCATACTGCCGGTCGACATAGGAGACGATGTCGTCCAGCAGCGAATGCTGCTGGATTTCGGCTTGACGCTCAACCTGTCCGCAAATTTGGGCAGCCAACGCTTCCAGCTTGCGTTCCAGCTCCTCCAGCGTTTCAAAAGCGGTCAGGTTCGGAATATCGTGGATAATGCCGTTCATTCCGAGCTCAGAGGCGTTCTTGAGCAGCGCGTTCAGCACATCGAAGCATATGCAGCGCATCAGGGCAGCCGATAGCGTCTGAGTCCGCAGATCCGCGATGATCGATTGAATCATCTGAAACGCCACCGTTTCATTGCCCTGTTTGAGGCTTTGCTCCAGCTTCAGCAAAGATTTTTTGGATATCCAGAAGGTCTCGGACTCCGGGGCGCTAAGCTTCTCAAAATAAGTAACGCTTCCAAGCTCCCCCAGCATGCGGAACTCCAGTGCCGTTGCTGCCTCGATGAAGGATTGGTTGAGCTCCCCGAGATTGCCGTACGGCGACCCCACTCCAATGGATGGCTGAAGAGATGACCGCTGAAGGATACTGCCGCGGATGTGGTCCACAATTTCTTCTATGCGATCCTGTGAGCTGCGGGCGGCATTGGGTGCAAGACTCATCATGACCGCAAATTGATCGGCCGGTGAAAAATCGATGCCGTAAGCACGGGCTTTCAGCTGCGGCATATCCAGGTCGTGCAGCAGCTGGTGGATGTCTCTGCGGTCCGGGCCCGCGGTGGAAGTGCCGGAGAACGCATCCCATTTCAGCAGCATGACCCAATACTCGCCCTGCGTTCCGGGAAGCTCCAGGCCAACACTCTTGATCAGCTGCTCCAGGTCGCGGTCATTCGGACTCCCGTGCTTGAGCAGCATCATCAGAAACTGGGTGCGCGCATAAGGCTCCTGAAATTGGATGCGGGCGCTGTAATCATGGATGGTTTGCCTGATCCAGTCCCATTCGCTGGTCGATTTGGCAGAATCGGACGTCCTGGAGCCTGTCTTAAGCCGCGTAAACTCCATCAGGTCCTTGACCGGATGATACTGGCGCTTTGCCAGCATGACAGCCGCCGTAATTCCCGTAAGCGCCACGATGAAGAACACCAGCAGAATGAGCGTCTGGATATGAAAGATGCGGCTGAAAAACTGGCTGCTTGGCATCGTCGTCACATAAGTCCAGCCGTTCTCTTCCGACTGCACGGCGACGACCGACTGCTGCTTGCCGTCCAGCATGAGGCTGTGGATACCTGCATCAAGAGAGGAAAGTACGCTTAACTCATTGCCCGGAATGGCTTCACCGCGCCGGTTCTTCGTCAACACCCGGCCCTGATCATCGAAAATGTAGCTGTTGCCGGAAAATTTATTGAGGATGGAGTCCATCACGCCGGTCAGCTTCTCTTCTTCCATCAAATAAACGACGGTGCCGTACGGATAGGGGTCATTCGGTTTGATCGGCACCAGAAGCGCCAGCATGGACTCCTGTCTGGAATTGACAATTACCTGCCCGGCGGGACGCATGAGCGGATGCTCCGCATCATTGAGATCCTGGAGCACCTGAGCGGCAGGCCAATCCGCAAACTTGTATTTCTGCCTGAAGATGGTGCTGACATCCGTCATCCCCTCCGAGGAGTAAATCACCGAATCGTCGTGATAGTAGAGGAACAGATTGTCGAGAATTTGGCTGTTGGCTTTGTAATTGGCCAGTGTGTCGATCGCTTCCTTGCTGTAGTAGGGATGGCGCACCATGTAAGGTGTGAGATGCACGTCAAAGGATATCCGGCTTGCGGTCTCCAGAAGCTCAGCCATCCGCGCGTCAATGTTCATCCGAACCTGGTTCAGCTGGTTCACATTGGATTGCTCGATTTCCGAACGCAGATTGTCGACGGCATTCTTGTATACAAAAATGGTTACTCCGGTGAGCGGAATCAAGAAAATAAGGATGTAGGACAAGGCATAATTCAGCAGAAGCTTGGACTTGAAGTAATTCCAGTTCATCCGGCCTGGGGCAAATCCGGACAGCTTGCGGAGCGGTAACCTTATCAAATGTACTCCCCCGGTCTTATAAATGTAGTAGGATTACATCCTTTGTAAGCTATGAAAGCGTTATATTTTTCTTTTTTTATCATTATGCAACAAAAAGTGCGTCAGGAAAAGGAAAAGCCCTATAAAGACTGCAATTGGGTGCAAAATCGCGGGTATCTGACATTTGACTTTTCTGATACTCGGACCATGGGATTAATGGTATAGTAGCTGCAAGAGATTGATACGGGAACGAAGGAGATCAATCATATGCAGACAAAGCAGAAGGTTATGATTGTTACAGGGGCCAACTCCGGTATGGGGCTGGCGACCGTTGTCGCCTTGGCCCGCGAGGGCATCCGCGTCATTATGGCGTGCCGCAGCCGGAAGCGGGGAGAGGCTGCGCTCCAGGATGCGGTTCGCCAGAGCGGCTCGCAGGATATTGAGCTTATGCTTTGCGATCTGGGCTCGGCTGCCGGCATCCGCGAATTTGCGAGGGTTTTTCTGGCCAGATATGAGCAGCTGGACGGACTGATCCATAATGCAGGGGTGTTTCCGATCAGGCGGGAGACCACTGCGGACGGGTTTGAGCTGGGAATCGGCGTCAACCATTTGGGGCATTTTCTGCTGGCGCATCTGCTGCTGGATGCGCTTGCCCGTGCCCCGCAAGGGAGAGTCGTGGTGGTCTCCTCCAATGCGTACAAAGCCGGCCATATCCATTGGAGCGATCCGCATTTGACGAAGGGCTATGTTTTCTGGAGAAGCTATGCGCAGTCCAAGCTGGCCAACATTTTGTTCACGAAGGAGCTGGCGCGGCGGCTGAAGGAGACGAGGGTAACGGCGAACTGTCTGCATCCCGGCGCAGTTGCGACACAAATTGGCGTGAACCGCAATACCGGCTTTGGCAGGCGCATACTGGCCATGATGAAGCCATTCTTCCTCACACCGGAGAAGGGGGCGGAGACGGCGGTATATTTGGCGACAAGCGATGAGGTTATGTCGACAAGCGGGGAGTATTATTACCGCAAAAAGCCGGTCCGGCTGACAGCCAAAGCGGCCGATCCGGAAGCGGCCAAGCGTCTGTGGGCATGGAGCGAGCGGGAGCTGGGGCTCTAAGAAGCAAAGGCATTCGCGGCCAAATGGAGCCATTCCCTCCGGAATAGGCTTCTTTTTCTTTTCTGCGCCGGCTTCTTCCCTTGAAGATGGGAAAGGTGTAAGACAACAGAAACCGCGGTAAAATAGAGGTACCCAGTAATGAATGAGAGGATGATGACCGATGACGCTGCAGCAGCTGAGGTATGTGATTGAGGTTGCCAACCGCGGTTCCATGAATGAGGCCGCCAAGCGGCTGTTTATATCCCAGCCCAGTCTCTCCAACGCCATCAAGGAGCTGGAGGAGGAAATTCATCTTACGATTTTCGAGCGCACCAACAAGGGCATCTCGCTGTCCAAGGAAGGGGCGGAGTTTCTCGGCTACGCCCGCCAGGTTATCGAACAGGCTGAGCTGCTGGAGAACCGGTATCTCAATGCCAAGCCCTCGCCGCAGCATTTTTCGGTGTCTACCCAGCATTATGCCTTTGCAGTGAACGCTTTTGTGAAGCTGGTTCGCGAGTATGGACAGGATGAATATGAATTGGCGCTGAGAGAGACCAAGACGCATGAAATCATCCAGGATGTCAAAAGCCAGCGCAGCGAGATCGGCATTTTGTATATTAATGAATTCAATGCCAAGGTTATCAGCAGGCTGCTCAAGGACGCAAATCTGAAGTTCACCAGTCTGTTTACGGCCAAAGCGCATATTTTCATCAGCGTTAACAACCCCCTGGCCAAGCACTCCATGGTTACGCTCGACCAGCTTCAGGACTATCCGTACCTGTATTTTGAACAGGGGGAGTATAATTCGTTTCATTTTTCCGAGGAAATTCTAAGTACGCTGTCGCATCGAAAAAGCATTCGTGTAAATGACCGCGCGACCCTCTTCAATCTGTTGATCGGCTTGAACGGCTACACGATTTCCACAGGGGTGCTGAGTGCGGATCTGAATGGCAACGAGATTATTCCTGTTCCGCTGGCAAGCGACGAGACGCTCCATGTCGGATGGATCAGCCACCAGAATGCCGCGCTCTCGAAGCTCGCCTCCGCTTATATCGAAGCGCTGCATCAGACCATATCCGAGTAAAATTGTTTGGTATAGCTTCAGGCTATAGCCAGCTATAGTTAATGGGAGTTACGCTATAGCTGGAAAGGTATGTTATCTTTCTCGTATCGAGAGGAGAGAACAAATCTTATGAAAAGCGGCAATCTGGGTTATCCCCGCATCGGGCGGGGTCGGGAATGGAAGAAAGCGCTGGAGGCCTATTGGTCCGGCAAGCTGGAGGAGGAGGCTTTCCATGCGGAGCTGAAAGCGATCCGTCTAAGCAATCTGAAGGCCCAGCAGGACCGGGGAATCGAAGTTATTCCTGTCGGGGACTTCACGTATTACGATCATGTGCTGGATACGGCGGCCATGTTCGGCCTCGTTCCCGGGCGGTTCGGCTATGAGGGGGGAGAGCTGAGCCTGTCCACCTATTACGCCATGGCACGCGGCAATCGCGAGGCTACAGCCTGTGAGATGACAAAGTGGTTCAATACGAACTATCACTATATTGTACCGGAGCTCACGGATATCAAACCTGTTCTGACCCGCAACCGTCTCCTGGATGCTTACCGCGAGGCGAAGTCGGAGCTTGGCATCGAAGGAAGACCGGTCCTCGTCGGCCTGTTCACCTTTCTGAAGCTGTCCAAGGGCTATGCCCGGAATGAGCTTGACGGCTGGATCGACCGTCTGCTGCCGCTGTACGCGCAGGTGCTGCGCGAGCTGGAAGCGGAAGGCGTGCAGTGGGTTCAGGTCGATGAGCCGATTTTGTCCACAACGCTTGAGCCGGGGGATCTGGCCCATATCGCCCGTATATATGAGAGGCTCACACAAGAAGTGCCAGGCATCAAGCTGCTGCTGCAGACGTACTTCGAGTCCGTCGACGACTACAAGACTGTCATCTCGCTTCCTGTTCATGGCATCGGTCTGGATTTTGTGCATGATGGCGGGCGTAATCTGCAAGCCGTCCGCGAGCATGGCTTCCCCGCGGACAAGGTTCTGGGCGCGGGGCTGATCGACGGCAGAGGAATCTGGAGAGCCGATCTGCAGGCCAAGCTGGCGACGTTGAAGGCGCTTGGCGAAGCCGTGTCAACCGACCGTATTCTTGTGCAGCCTTCGAGCAGTCTGCTGCATGTTCCTGTTAGCGCTGCGCAGGAGAGCGGGCTTGAGCCGACGCTGCGCGAAGCGCTTGCCTTTGCCGATGAGAAGCTGGAAGAGATTGTGCTGCTGACCAAGGCGGGCAATGAGGGCGTTGAAGCGATTGCTGCCGAGCTGGCGGAAGCGGACCGCAGCCGCAAGGCGCTGCAGCAGTCGCCGTCCCGCGCCCACAAACAGGTGCATGAACGCATCGCCGCACTGGCATCGCAGCCGTCGGCAAGGCCAAGCAGCTTTGAAGTCCGGAGCGAGGTGCAGAAGCAGAGATGGAATCTGCCGCTGCTGCCGACGACAACGATCGGAAGCTTCCCGCAGACGCCCGAGGTTCGCAGCGCCAGGCAAAAATGGCGCAAAGGGGAATGGAGCGGCGCACAGTACGAGGCGTTCGTCAAGGAACAGATCAAGACGTGGATCGACATTCAGGCGGAGCTGGGACTGGATGTGTTCGTCCACGGAGAATTCGAGCGGACCGATATGGTGGAGTTCTTCGGCGAGAAGCTGGCCGGCTTCGTTTTCACTGGATTCGGCTGGGTGCAGTCCTACGGCTCCCGCTGCGTAAAGCCTCCCATCATCTATGGAGATGTGGAACTGGTAACGCCGATGACGGTCGAAGAAACGGTCTATGCCCAGTCGCTGACGGAGGTTCCGGTCAAAGGCATGCTGACAGGTCCGATCACGATTCTGAACTGGTCCTTTGTCCGTGACGACAAATCGCGCGAAGAGGTGGCTTATCAAATTGCGCTGGCGCTCCGAGGCGAGGTGGAGGCGCTCGAAGCGGCGGGCATCGGCATGATCCAGGTGGATGAACCTGCGCTGCGCGAAGGGCTTCCGCTCAAGCGCAAGCAGTGGGCCGATTATCTGGATTGGGCCGTGCGGGCATTCCGCCTGTCCACCTCAACAGTGAAGGACGAGACGCAAATTCACACGCATATGTGCTACAGTGAATTTCATGATATTATCGACTCGATCAGCGCGCTCGACGCCGACGTCATCTCGATTGAGACATCACGCAGTCATGGTGAATTGATTGGAAGCTTTGAGGCGTACACATATGACAAAGGCATCGGCCTTGGCGTCTACGATATTCACAGTCCGCGCATGCCGTCGGTCGGGGAGATTGGCTCGATGATCGACCGCGCCCTGCGGGTGCTGGACCCTGCCCAATTCTGGATCAACCCGGACTGCGGCCTCAAGACGCGCAAATACGAAGAGACGGTCGCTGCGCTGCGCAATATGGTTGAGGCGACCGAATTGGCCCGCAAGAAGTACGCCGTCAAGGCGTAAGGAGCGGCTATCCCATTTAAGCTTCCCAAGCGTCACTGTGCCAGTCTTGATATGGGAGGATTCACAGGTGAGAATGAACCTGCCTGCTTCATAGAAATTTAATTTTATCCAGCAGGGCTTCCTGCTCTTACTATAAACAAAGGCGTGTCTCTTCGGAGACGCGCCTTTTTTCAAAGCACAAGATTGTATAAAATCCCTCCATCTTTGCTTTATCTGTGTGAAGAAACCTGCTGTGCCGTCAAAAGGACGGTGACAGCCCGGCCGTTTCTTCTTGAATATCAGAAATCATAATATGTGGCTTCTGCTTTTCTGAATTTTAAATGGAAATAAACGAACTTGCCCGCCATATAACTGCCAAGCCGTTTTTCTCTAATGCCCTTAAATAACATATCAAGCCAATGCTGCTTGTATGATTGGGTGAAAGGGCTTCCGGTGTACGATCCTTTACTCGAATTTAACGTGGTTAAAGAAGGAAATCACGGGAGGGGAACCGAAGTACTAGCGGATCTTCCATGGAAATATTGGGCGATTGCATTCCAGAACTGCAAGCGCTATCATTTTTGTGTATGATCCATCATCCCCGAAATATTGCTAGGAGGCAGAACAATGATGAGGTTATGGTCGCTGCTGGCGATGCCGTTTCGCGGGTTGCTGATCCGCAACAAAATTATCGCGGTCTATATACCGCTGATCATTGTTCCGCTGTTTGCGCTGGGGTACTTCACAAGCCATTTGTTTACCGGCTCCCTGATCGACAAGACGAAGCAGAATGTACGGGATGAATCCGCACTGATTCTGATCCGCATCGATTCGATGATCCACAATTCGGAGAGCAGCGCGAACATTATGATGGAGGATTTCAATCATATCTATGAGAACTACTCCGCCGCCTCAACTCCATTCGAGGAAAATCAGCTGCGCATTCAAATCCAGTCGCAGTTCGGGGTTGATCTGCTCAATTTTCCGGATATCGATTCGGCTGCCTTCATCGATACGCAAGGCCGGCTTTACACCTCATATTTCCCGTCCAGGGAGAAGGACAAGGAGGTATTCACGAGCGGCCTGCTCGACAAGATTGACGATCTGCCGGGTTATGGCACCAACAACTGGTTTCCCATGCAGCTCCGGGACTATCTGGTTACCGACCCGAACGTCCCGGTGCTCTCGATTGGCAAGCAGATTATCGATCTGAAATACGGCCGTTCGATCGGCATTCTGATCGTGAACATCAAGGAAAGCGCCATTTCCAACGTATATGCCGATATGGGCGAGAGCGCGAACGAGCGCTATATGATTATTGACACTCAGGGTACGGTCATCTCCTCGTCCGACAAGTCTGAGCTGTTGAAACCGATGCAGGATGAACGTCTGCGCAAGCTTGTTCTGTCCAGGGATTCGTTCTCGGAGACGCTCCGCACACAGACAGGGAAGAATCTCGTGACGACCACGGATTACGGAAAAATGGGCTGGAAGCTCATCAATATTGTGCCCCAGAAGGCGATTACGGCGGACATCCGCAAAAATAGCCGGATGACGGTTCTTATCGGCGCGGTATGTCTGGTCTTCGCCCTGCTGGGAGCGGGCATTCTCTCGCGGGTAATTGTTCAGCCGCTTCAGAAGCTGGCGAAGGCGATGCGCCGGGTAAGGGAAGCCGAACTGAACGTCTCGGCACGGATCGATACGGCGGATGAGATCGGCCTCTTGGCGTCGGTCTTCAACTCCATGATCGCCCGTATGAAGGAACTGCTCCAGCGGGTGGAGGAGGAGCAGCGGAGAAAGAAGGAATATGAGCTGGCGCTTATCCATGCCCAGATCAAGCCTCATTTTCTGTACAATACGCTGGATCTGATCTATCTGCTGAATGATCTGGGGCGCAGCCGCGAGGCGCGCGACACGACCAAATCGCTGGCGGACTTCTACCGCGTTGCGCTCAGCAAAGGCAGCGAGATGATCACCGTCGGCGAGGAGATCAGGAACGCCAGAGATTATCTGTCCATTCAGCATGCCCGTTATCCCGATGTGTTCAACTTTGATATCGACCTGCCTCCGGATATGCTGGGGACGATGATTCCGAAGCTGTCGATTCAGCCTCTAGTGGAGAATGCGATCTATCACGGTCTCAAGCTGAAGGGAAGTCCGGGGCATCTGCAGATCGGAGGATTCCGCGACGGGCAATCGGCGGTAATCGTCGTCAGCGATAACGGCGTCGGCATGCCGGAGAGCAGGCTGGGCGAGATCTGGAACCGCTCCACCGGAGACGACAAGCCGGTCTCGTTCGGTATATTCAGCGTGCATGAGCGGATCCGTCTTTATTTTGGAGAGGAATATGGGGTATCCATCGAGAGCCGGGAGCATCTGGGCACCGAGGTCAGAATCCGGATACCCTTGGAGAGAAACCGGAGGGATTGGATTGTATAAGGTCATAATTGTCGATGATGAGCCGTTGTTTCGGGAATATTTGCAGAAGAAATTCAATTGGACGGCACTTGGCATGACCGTCGTTTGCGAGGCCAGACACGGCATTGAGGCGCTGGAGCTGGCGGAAGAGCACAGGCCGGATATTGCGCTGGTCGATATTAATATGCCCTTTATGGATGGGCTGGCTCTGTCCGAACAGCTCAAGCTGCGTTATCCGGATATATCCATTGTGCTGGTGACCGGACACAATGAATTCGAATATGCCCGCCAAGCGATCCGGATGGGAGTCAGGGACTATCTGCTCAAGCCCTTCGACGAGGAGGAGTTCGTGGTAACGCTGGGCAAGGTGAAGAGCTTCATGGAGGCGGCGCGCGAGGAGAAGGTCAGCTCGCAGGATCAGTCCGCCCTGCTGCGCGAGAGCTTCCTGCTCAAGCTGATCAGCCGGGACAGCGACATGAAGCGGGAGGAAATCGAGACCGCAATGGCGCGGTTGAGGGTATCTCTGCCTCCGGGGCGCTGCCTTGTAGCCGTGACCGAGATTGACCGGTGGCGCGCGCCTCAGTCCGGCATGACGGTGGCGGGTCCACACGGGCCGGACAATCCGGATGACCAGTCCTTGTGGAGGCATACGGTGGACAATATGCTCCGGGAGCTGGTCGCGGCTTGCGGCGAGCATTATCTGTTCCACGATGCCGAGGGCCGCAGCGTCTCGATCATCGTCTTCGACGACGACGCGGAAGGCAGAGCCTTCGACGGACAGCCCTTCGAGAGGCTTGGGCAGATGGTCGAGCGTCATTTCAAATTTACGGTTACGGTTGGTCTGGGCCGGTTAACCGACGATTACATGGAGCTGCGCCAGTCTTACCGCGATGCTCTCCTTGCTATTCGCAGCAAGCTGACAGCGGGCCAGGGCGGGGTCATCTGGCATGAGCGGCTGGGCGGCGATCCGGGACGGTTCGAATTCTTCTCCGTGGAGCTGCAGGAGAAGCTGATCTATCATCTGCGGATGAAGGACCGGGCGGGGGTCGAGGAGGGTCTTGACCAGGCGTTCGCCGATTTGGGCAGAGCCCGGGTGACGGTGGATAACGCGCTTACCGGCCTGATGGGGCTGGTGTCGCTGATCCTCTCGTTCGCCATCGAATCCGGTCAGGAAATTGACGAACTGTTTGGTCCCGGCTTCGCGCCTTATCGTGAGCTGCGGCGGATGGCGACGATCGGGCAGTGCCGGGAGTGGATGACGGAGCTGTACCGCTGTGTCATGGAGTCGAGCTTCGGCCATCGGTCTTCAAAGTCGCATAAGCTTTACGAGGCGGCGAAACGGCTCATTCATGAGCGGTTTGCCGACTCCGAGCTGTCCATTGACGCGATCGCCGGAGCGCTGTATATCGATTCCAGCTATTTGCGGAAAGTATTCAAACGGGAAGGGGGCATGTCGGTGTCCGACTACCTGACCTATGTCCGCATGCAGAAGGCAAAGGAGCTGATCGGCGTTGGAGAGCTGAAGCTCACGGTCATTGCCGAGCAGGTCGGATACAGCGAAGCCGGCTATTTTAGCAAATGGTTCAAGAAGCATTTCGGTGTGACGCCTTCCGAGTACGAGAACAGGAAACGGCGGTGACCACTGGCAGCGGGTGAGTTGGCCCGTTTTGTACAGATTCGGCCCGATTATTCCGTGTTCTCCCTGAGGTCCGGATTCTATAATGGGAAAAAGCCGATGAAACCGCTTGCATGATTGGAATACTCCTGGCTTTTACAATTCAAACGGAAGAAGGGGAAACGATATGAGAAACAAACGTTTCAAAGCATTAGCAATAGCAGCCATGCTGCTGCTCGCTTTCTCTCTATCCGCCTGCGGCAGCGGCGGCGAGAAGGCGGCGGAGAACACGAATACGCCCCCACCGGACAATGCGGCGGCACCGGCCGACCCGGCTGCTTCTGCGGCGGATGAACCAGTCAAGCTGAGAATCTATGCTGCGTACTTCGATGACGACACCAAGAAGCCTTACGATTACGCGGTAGCGGAACTGAAGAAAGAGATGCCGAATGTCGAGCTGGTACTGGACCCGGCCATGCAGGATGATGGACAAAAGCTGCGGACCTACGCGGCCTCGGGCAATATGCCGGATATTTTCCAAGCTGATTTCAAGACAATGAAAGCGTTCGCAGAGTCAAAAAATATCGAGATGCTCGACAACGCTGCACCGACGGCGCAGTTCAAGAGCGACCTGAATCCGGGCAATGAGCCAATTATGATCGCCCCGGACGGACATATCTACTCCTATCCGTTTGCCGGCATCGAATTCCAATTGCTGTATTACAACAAGAAGCTGTTCGCCGAAGCGGGCGTAGAAGCTCCAATCAAGACTTACGATCAGTGGAAGGACGCCATTCAAAAATTCAAGGCGAAGGGCATCGTGCCAATGGCCATTTTCTCCAAAGAGAAATGGATCGGCAATTCCTTCTACAAGGGTCTTCTGACAAGGGAAGAGCCGCAGGGCTACGCCGCACTCACCGGGACAGAGCTGCCGGATTCCTTCAAGCTTGCGGCGCAGCAGTTCAACGAGCTGAAGGAAGCCGGACTGTTCGACGCGAATGCTACGAACACGAACTATGACCAGGCATCCTCGATGTTCTATACCGGCAAGGCGGCAATGTTCGTTAATGGTCAATGGGAAATCTACAGCTCAGACAAAAACCTCGGCGCAGACGTGGACTGGATGTACTGGCCGGCCAAGGATGAGGCAACCTACGACGCCGCCAAATTCAATATGGACGGTTCGGGTGAGCCAGGCGGATTCTCCATCGCGCCGACGAGCAAGAATAAGGATACCGCGATTGAGGTTGCTGCGTTCCTGGCCCGCAAATACGCGGAATACAAGTATACGCAGCTTGGCAATCCGATCGTCTCGGTGAAGATCGACAAACCGATCGTCGCCAAGCCCCCTGCCATGATGCAGCGTCTGATCGATGAAACGCTGCCGAATATCAAGAACTTCGCGAAGCTGAACGAGAATATCAAGATCAATACGGCTATCGATGATAATACACAGAATTTGATCGTCAAAGGCTTCAGCGACCAGGATTTCACGAAAAACTTGAACCGGGTACTGGCTGACGCCAATAAATAACGGGGGAACTAACCAATAGATTGGAATGAGCAACGATGAGAAACTATTTTGGCAACAAATGGGCGATTGCCGCATTTGCCCTGCCGGCGCTGCTGCTCTATTCGCTGGTCGTCTCCTATCCGGTGGCGCAAACCCTGTACCGGAGCTTCTACGACTGGGACGGGATCGGAGAGGGAACCTTCAACGGATTGAGCAACTACGTCGAGCTGTTCAACGATCCTTTGCTTGTCACCTCGCTCCGGAACGGCGGATTGTTCGCCTTGGTGCTGGTTGTCTTTCAGATCGGGCTGGGCACTATCCTGGCCCTGGTCTGCTCCGATATCAAAGTCAAGGGACGGAAGGTGCTGAAGGTCGGCTACTTCATTCCGGTTGTGCTGTCCGTCACAGTGGTCTGTCAGCTGTGGATCGCTATTTATGATCCCACCAATGGATTGGTCAACCGATTGTTCGATATCCTGGGGATTTCGTACCGTCAAAACTGGCTCACCTCGCCATCCGTCTCGATAATCGCGATTGCCTTCGTCAATGCATGGCAGTTCATGGGCTATCAATTCAGCCTACTCTATGCGGGAATCAAGTCGATTCCGGAGCAGTATATGGAGGCTGCGATTATCGACGGCTGTACGAAATGGCAGGCGCACCGCAAAATCACGATTCCGCTGATGGCGGAAACATTCAAATTTTGTCTGATCGTCGCCATTACGGGAGGGATCGGAGCGTTCGTCCAGATGCTTATCATGACAAGCGGAGGGCCGGGAACAACCAATTACACGCTGACGTACATGATTTACCGCTACGCCTTCAGCGAATTCGATTATGGCTATGCCTGTGCGGTATCTGTATTTCTGGTTGCGATCAGCCTGCTTGCCACCGTCATCATCAACCGGTTATTCCAACAAGAACGAATAACCCACTAATTCGGGAGAAGGGGGCTGACGGTAATCTCATGCTTACCAGAATCAGGACCGGACAAACGCTGCTGCAGAGTCTGCTGTGGATTTATTTTCTGATTTCCGTCTATCCGCTCTTTTGGATGGTTTCGTATTCGCTTAAAAATAACGATGAAATCTTTGTTACGAACCCGTTCGGCATACCACTTCATCTACATCTGGAGAACTATGTTAATGCGTGGACGCAGTTTAATGTGCCCCGCTACTTTCTGAACAGTCTGGTCGTCTCGACGGTGAGCACCGCCGGCATTCTGATCCTGTCGGTGATGTTCTCCTACGCGGTGGCCAGGATGGAGTGGAGGCTGCGGGAGAGCGCGCGCATCTATATGCTGATCGGGATGTTCATCCCGCTGCAGGTCATTATGATTCCGCTGGCCATTCTGGTGAAGAATTTTCATCTGGCGAACACGTACGGCGCTCTGATCGTGCCGTATATCGCCTTCGGTCTGCCGTTCTCGTCGCTTATCTTCTACGGCTTCATGCGGAGTATTCCGGTGGAGCTGGAGGAATCGGCGTGTATGGACGGAGCCAGCATTTACAGAACTTTTTTCCGTATTATCGTACCGATCGTAAAGCCGGCAGTCGCGACCATCGCCATCTTTCAATTTCTGGGGGCGTGGAATGAATTCTTGCTGGCGTATATTTTGATTTCCGACGAAGCGATGAAGACGCTGCCGCTAGGGCTGCTTTTCTTCCAGGGACAGTACAGCACCGACTGGGGCGGAATGGGCGCCGTCATGACGATTGCGAGTCTGCCGATGGTTATTGTCTTCTTGTTCTTCAGCGATCAGGTAGAACGGGCGCTGACAGTCGGTTCCGCTGTCAAAGGATAGGATCTGTACCCGGATGAGCCTTGTTTGTGACAGTAGAGAAGAATCGAGAAGAATCGAAAAGGATGTGACGAAAGGATGAGTAGACCACTTGGTATCGGCGTTGTCGGTGCGGGAGCCATTGCGACAAGAATAATGGCACACCTCGGCCTGCCGGATGCGGCGGAGAAAGTCAGGCTTGCCGCCGTATGCGATCCTGTTCCGGAAAGAGCGGCTGCGGCTGCGGCCAAGTTCGGGGTAGCTGCAGGATATGAGAGCTATGAGGAATTGCTGCGGGACCCGAATGTGGATCTGGTAACGATCTGCAGCCCGATCGGCCTTCATTACGAGCAGGGCGTTCAGGCGATCGAGGCAGGCAAGCATGTTCATTTCAATAAAACGATGACGACGACGGTAGTGGAGGCGGACGATCTGATCCGCCGGGCGGCCTCCGGGAATGTGCGGATCGTGGCCTCGCCGGGGATGATGATCAATCCTGCGGCCAGACGCAAGCGCAAGCTCTATCTGGAGGGGGCGCTTGGACAGCTGTCCTGGGCGATTACGGGCACCGCAATGGGAGACGGCTCCTATCATCTGAGCGAAGAGGTCCGCACAGGTGACGACGTGCTCAGCAATGTGAATCCCGGCTGGTATTTCCGCAAGCCGGGCGGCGGACCGATGTATGACGCCACGGTCTATCCCTTGCATGATCTGACGGGGATTGTCGGACCGGCCAAGCGCGTCACCGCCCTGTCGGGTATCGGCATACCGGAGCATTTGTTCGGCGGGGAGCGGATCCTGACGGAGATGGATGACTCTACGATCCTG
This sequence comes from Paenibacillus sp. JT22N12, assembly GCF_056269365.1. NCBI lineage: Bacteria > Bacillati > Bacillota > Bacilli > Caryophanales > Paenibacillaceae > Paenibacillus > Paenibacillus sp. JT22N12. The sequence goes on from NZ_JBWDNU010000004.1 coordinate 193,293, forward strand.
CTGATTGATTTCGGCAATGCGTTCCACGCCGTTGTGTACGCGACGATTGCCGGCTCCGTTACGGAGTGGACTCCAAATATTTATGGAACCAAGGGGGCGATCATCGGCTCCAAATTCGGCGATACGGATCTGAAGCGCGAGGACGACCGCCTGCCGCATGTATCCGACGCGCACAACGGTCTTCGCGAAGCGCATGTCTATGAGGATATTATGCAGCTTGTCGACTGGATACAGGAGGATATGCCTTCCGTGGCATCCGCCGAGCATGCGCGTCATGTAATCGATATTATCGAATCGGGCTACAGGTCGGCGCAGACCGGGCAGACCCAGGTGCTGACCACGACCTTCGAGCCGCTGCCTCTGTCCGACTTGTAGGATTTGCAGGGTACACCGGACCAATTTTTCAGTTAGCGGCCAGGAGAGCTTATCACGCGGGGCGGAATCCTCCTTACAAACCTCATTTCATTCAAAGGGTGGTAATGAAACGATGAAAATCAGCCAAGCCGAGATTGACAGCGGCCGTCTTTTGCCGGAAACGGTGGAGCTTGCCGTCAATCTGATTGAAGTCAACGGATATGTCATATTCGAACGGGTACTGCACGCCGAGAAGGTGGAGAAGCTCTATACCCGCTACATGGAGATTCTGGAGCCCTATCTGGAGGAGCATGGCGAGGAAGTTTACAATCCTAACAACGGCTTCAATGACGGAACGAACCATATCCGCCTGTATTTGCCCTTCGAGCAGCCCTTCATCGACGAATCCATCATCGCGCATCCGTTCGTTACGGCAGTGCTGGACCGCCTGCTGGGAGAGGACTGCATCCTGCATTATCTGGCGACCAACACGTCGCTGCCGGGCGGACGCAACAGCCAGCCGGTGCATGCCGACACAAGCGCCCATTTCGGTGACCGCTGCGGGGTGAACCTGCCGATCTCCAATCTGGTCGTCAATTTCCCGCTTGTCGATACGGACGAAACGAACGGGCCCATGGAAATCTGGCCAGGCGGCACGCATCTTCATCCGGATTTCCGCTACAGCCGCAGCGCCTACAGTAAAGAGAAGCTCGCCGAGCATATGCATTTCATCAAGGCGCTTATGCCTGCCGGCTCGATCATGATACGCGACGACCGAATGTGGCATCGCGGTACGCCGAACCGCTCGGACCGGCCGCGGCCGAATATCGCGATGATCTATGCGCCGGCGCCGAACGGGAAGCACAGCGGAACGATCCAGATTCCATCGGACACCTACGAGAATCTCCCGGAACGCGCCCGCAAGCTGCTGCGGTTTGAGAAGATCGGCTTCCCGGTCATTGAGCCGTTCCATTAGGCGCTGGCGGGATTACATTTGCAAAACTATAGTAAGAGGCTGCTATTGAAGCGGGAAAATACCTGCTTCATGAGCGGCCTCTTTTTCCTATGAGCCTGCTGACTGGAAAAGATGCACGAACATGGTCGATTAATCCAGCTTGCCGAAGATCCTGGTGATCTTGGCGACCGCATAATCCAGATCCATCAGATCCTCCTCGTCAAGTCCGCTGATCCGCTCGCTCCACTCGCAATGGACATTCAGCCAGCGCTCTTCCGCAATAGCAGCTGCTTTGGAATCGTTAATGTGGATAATGAAGTTTATCTGGAATACGCAGAATATCTGAAGGAAGCGAACAATCTCCGGCTCGATGAATGTTTAGGAAGGTTAAGCAAGAAAGCGTGCCTGTCCATCGTTTCCTCCGGATGCAATGCGGCAAGATTGGGCTCCATCATGGCTGCGCATTCCCTCCCTTTTTGTGCTGATGACTTTGCCCATTAATATACACAAATTCTCATCACTATTTCAGCCGGAATTGTGATACGATAGCGATTGCTGAAATGAATGACTCCTTAGGAAAGAACCAGGTGATGATATGGAATCCGGTATGAAGCTGTTCAAGCTGACATGGCCGATATTTTTGGAATTATTTTTGTTTATGCTGATGGGTACGGCCGATACGTTAATGCTGAGCGGCGTCTCCGACGATGCGGTGTCGGCGGTCGGGGTCGTGAACCAATATATGTTTATCTGCATTCTGATCATGGAAGTGATCGGCAACGGAGCTTCCATTGTTGTGGCTCAATATATCGGTGCGCGCAGAATGGCGGAGGCTTCCAAAATCGCGGGATTGTCCATTACGCTGAATCTGTTAGTGGGGCTTGCGGTCAGTTCTTGCCTGTTTTTGTTTGGTCCGACGATATTGGGTGAGATGAATTTGCACGGGCAGGTGCTTGTCCATGCCAAGACCTATATGAGCATTGTCGGCGGATTTCTTTTTGTGCAGGCGCTCATCAACGCGTTCTCCAGTGTGATCCGGACGTATGGATTCACCAAGGAATCCATGGTGGTCTCGCTAGGCATGAATGTCCTGCATATCGTATTCAATTATGCGCTCATATTCGGCCACTTTGGTTTTCCGGAGATGGGTGTCGCCGGCGCGGCGGTATCCACGGTGGCCAGCAGGGCCTGCGCGCTCGTTGTGTTTATCTGGATGCTGTACCGGGTGATGGAGGTCAGAATCGCTTTTCGCTACTATCTGACGTTCTCCAGGGAATATATCCGCAAAATGCTCAAGGTGGGCATTCCGGCGGCGGTGGAGCAGATTACCTACCACTGCTGCCAGATGGTGTTTCTCTATTATGTTACCTTCCTGGGCTCTAATGCTTTGGCCTCCAGGCAGTATGCGATGTCGATTTCGCAGTATGTGTTCCTGTTCAGTATCGCGATCGGGATGGGTACCTCCATCGTAGTCGGCCGTCTTATCGGAGCCGGACGCCAGGAGGATGCGTACCGCAGAGTTCTAAGCAGCCTGAAATGGAGTGTGGCGATTACGCTGCTGGTGGATGTGGCCGTCATTATTTTCCGCGTTCCCATCGTGGGACTGTTCACCGATAACCATCAAATTATCCTGCTGGCTTCGCAGGTCATCATCTTCAGCATGGTGCTGGAAAGCGGGCGGTCCTTCAACCTGGTTCTCGTCAACTCGCTGCGGGCTGCGGGCGATGCCAAGTTCACCGTATATATGGGTTTCCTGTCCATGGTCTGCATGAGCCTGCCGCTTGGCTATCTGCTGGTGTTCAAGCTGGATATGGGTCTGCCCGGCGTATGGCTCGCCATTGCGGCTGATGAATGGATCCGCGGCATCATTATGTGGTTCAGATGGAGAAGCAGAGCCTGGGAGAAACAGGCGCTGGTGGAGCCGGCGGAACAGCCGGCGGCGCTTCAGTCGTAGTCCAGCCCGGGGCTCTGGCACACGCGGCAATCGTAATCGGCGGAGGAACCGGCAGCCTGTGAGGCGGCCGGTTTTTGCTTTTTCCTACGATTATCGTTCGATGCGGTTAGACGTTCCGGAGAGAAAGTGTCATATAAACTAACGCTAGATTAAAAAATATATAACATAAATATTACATACCAAAGAAAAGGAATTGACGAATGGAAATAGGGCTGTTACTATTGCATTATTAACATGATGTTATTAATTATTAGCGAACATGCTCTGTGATTGTCCAACAGGGGGGCAAAAAATCGGTTTATTGTGGAAATTTATTTTTTTTCGGCCTAATTAATAACACCGTGTTATTAAATGGATGGAGGTTGTTTTGGGAGTGGATATAAAGCAAATGGTGAAGCAGGACCAAGAGGTAATCAAGCTGCATAACAAGCAATTGGTACTCGAGGTCATCCGCAAACACCGGCCTATCTCCCGCGCAGAGATATCCAAGGCAACAAAAATGAGCGCCACTTCAATCGGTCGTATCGTGAACGAGCTAAGCGGGGAAGGTCTGGTTAAAGAGACGTCACTCACCTCCACCGGCGTAGGGCGCAAAGCGATCAAGCTGGACATTGAACCGGGCGGAAGATATTCCATTGGTGTGGATATCCAGAAGAAGCGTATCCTGATCGGCGTTATGGACTTCAGCGAGAAGCTCGTATTGACGGAGCAGGTCGTCCATACCGCCGAGGAGGCTGCGCCGGAAGCAACGGTTGCGCTTATCGCACAGACCGTCCGGCAGTGTCTGGAGGATCGGGGAATAGAGCGCTCCAAGGTTGCCGGCATCGGGGTCGGGACACCCGGGGTGATCGATCATGCCGGAGGCATTGTCCTGTTGTCCGCGACATTGGGATGGAGGAACATTCCCTTGTCGGCGATGCTTTTTGAAGCAACCGGCTTCAATACCGTGATCGACAACGATTTGAAGGTGAAGATTCTAGGGGAGTACTTGTTCGGCTCAACCAAAGGCCTGGATAAGACCGTGCTGATTAATGTCGGTACCGGGATCGGGGCTTCCCTGATTATTAACGGAGAGATCTTCCGCGGGGGTTCCAACAGCGCCGGGGAGCTGGGCCATACAACCCTGGATCCGAACGGCAACTTGTGCTCATGCGGCAAAAGGGGCTGTCTGCAAACCTACATCGAGGAATCCGCTCTGCTCGCCGAAGCCCGCAGAATCAAGCCGATCGAGGATATTATGCAGCTGTTTGAAGCCGCGAGGGCCCAGGAGACGTGGGCAATGGAAATTATGCACCGCACATCGCTTTACATCGGGATCACGATCAATAATATTGTCTGCCTGTACAACCCCGACACGGTCATTATCAGCGGAGACCTGGTGGAGAATTACGGAGAAATTCTGGAGCTGATTCAGGAACAGTGCAGGACCGTGATTTGGGAGCAGTTCAGGGACTCGCTGAAGGTGATCGCTTCCGAGCTTGCGGGGCAGGCGATCGTGATGGGAGCCGGCGCACTCGCTTTACAGTTAGACAAACAACCTTAAAGAAAGTGTGAGAAAAATGAAATTGAGCGCTTTGGTCGAGCAGTACCGCGGCAGCGTACTGGAAAATGTTCATATGGGTGTTCTTTGCGGCGTGAATGAATTTGGTGAGGTCCTGTACGAGGTCGGCAACGCGGACCATCCGGCATTTCTCCGTTCTTCCGCCAAACCGTTCCAGGCCATTCCCGTTATGCAGGGCAAGGTTGTCGAGACATTCGGATTGGCCGGGGAAGAGGCGGCGCTCTTCGCAGCCTCGCAAAGAGGCGAGAAATACCAGATAAGCGCGCTGGAGTCCATTCTCCGGAAAACGGGCATATCGGAATCGCAATTGATTACCCACCCCACGATTCCCCTGAACGACGAGCCGAAGCTCGATTACCTGATGAAGGGCCTGCCTCCAAGGCGCATCTGCCACAATTGTTCCGGCAAACATTTGGGCATACTTGCCTTATGCAAGGTGATGGGATATCCGACCGAAAATTACGGTGACATCCAGCATCCCGTGCAGCAGCGCATTTTGAAGGTTTTGTCCGAATTATCGGGATGTCCGGTTGAAGATATTCATATCGCTGTCGACGGATGCGGCTTTCCCGTATTCGCCTTGCCTCTGAAATTCAGCGCAAGCGCCTATCTGAAGCTTGCCTGTCCGGATCTGATTGCCGATGAATCGGTCCGCGAGGCGGCTATTCAAATTACGGGTTATATGAACGCCCACCCGGATATGGTCGCAAGTCACGGTTTCATCTGTTCCGAATTGCTGCGGGATCCCAATATTGTAGCGAAAGGCGGAGCGAAGGGCTTCTATGCCTTTGGTCTCAAAAAAGAGCGGATCGCTTTCGCGCTCAAGGTCATTGACGGCTCGGAGAACCCTTGGCCGATCATTGTCGCTTCAATTCTGGAGCAAATCGGATACTCGAATAAAGAGACGATTCGCCGCATGTATAAACTAACCCCTATAGAAATCCGCAATGATAACGGCATTATAGTCGGCGAGAACAAAGCAGCCTTCCGGCTGTAAAAAAAACATCATGAGGTGAACGGAATGAAGAAGAACAAATGGTTAGCTTCGCTCAGCTTTGTCTTGATTCTTACGGTCGTTCTGACAGGCTGCAATTTCTCGGGAGGCAATACGAATTCGCCGTCCACAGGAACGGATACGAATGATACGAACGCTGCGCCGCCTGCCGCGGCTCAAACCTTGAATTTGTATGTCGAGAACGAGATGAAGGATTTGAACCAGCTGTCCGCTTCCGACGATATTTCCTGGACGATTCTGAACAATGTCGGAGAAGGCCTGTACCGTCTGGATAAAGATAATAATCCGGTAGAGGCGCTGGCTCAAGGAGTCAGCATCTCGGATGACAAGCTGACTTACACGTTCACGCTCCGGGACGGTCTCAAATGGAGCAACGGCACGCCGATTACGGCGGCTGACTTCAAATATGCATGGCTGGCTGAAATGAACGCCGAAACCTCCAAGAACGGTTATGCTTTTATCATGACCGATTACATCACCGGCGGCGAAGAATACGCAAGCGGCAAGGGCAGCGCCGATCAAGTGGGCATTCAGGCCAAAGATGACAAAACCCTGGTCGTTCAGCTGAAAAAACCGACTCCTTATTTCCTTCGCTTGACGGCGATGTCGGTCTTCTTCCCGCTGAATGAAGAATTCGTGAAGTCCAAAGGAGCAGGCTACGGATTGGATCCGCAAAGCGTGCTGTATCAAGGACCGTTCGTTCTGACGAAATTCGATCCGGCTTCCGGAGCGACCCTTGAGAAAAACAAAGATTATTGGGATGCGGCAAATGTCCATCTGGATAGTGTAAATGTCCGCGTGATTAAAGAACAAAGCACTGCGCTGAACGCATACAAAGCCGGAGATCTGGACCGTGTCCTGCTCAGCGCTACCGATGTGGACAGCAATAAGGATAATGCGGAGTTCTCCCAATTGATTAATTTCCGGACGACCTATCTGCAGTTCAACCTGAAGGCGGACGGCGTGTCCAATGTGAATATCCGCAAAGCGCTGGAGCTTGCTTACGATACGAGCTCGCTGGCTGATAATGTCCTGAAGAACGGCGCTAAAGGCGCAGTCGGCATGGTTCCAGAGATGATGAGCGGCGATGGCGAGAAGACCTTCCGCGAGCTTCAAGGCGATCTGTTCAAGGTGGATGCCGCGCAAGCGAAAACCTACTGGGAGCAAGGCGTGAAGGAATTGGGTAAAACGCCGAAGCTTACGCTGCTCGTAGCGGATGATTCGGAGACCAGAGACGTCGCTACGTTCCTGCAAAGCGAGTTCAAAACGAACCTCGGCATCGATGTTGCCATCGATACCAAAACCGTAAAAGCGCGCAATGAGCTGATGGACAACAGCAATTATCAATTCGGGATCACCGCCTGGGGCGCCGATTACGATGATGCTATGACTTACCTGGATCTGTGGAGCAATCATTCACCGTACCGCGGCAACTACGAGAGCAAGCAGTATGACGGGTTGATTGCCTCCGCCAAAAGTGAAACGGATGATAAAAAACGTACCGATCTTCTGCTTCAAGCCGAGAAGCTACTGGTTCAAACCGATGTGGTTACGGCTCCGATCTATCACAGAGGGGTAGCGCAGTTGATTAAACCCAATGTGGAAGGTTTGATTTACCACCCATATGCCAACCCGGTTGAATTCAAATATGTAACGAAAAAATAAGGATTGCGCAAAGGATTATGAGGGAAGGGGAGGAGATTCTCTCCTTCCCCATTATTCGGTGCAAAGGGGTGAACAAATGAAGCGGTATCTCGTTGTCAGGATTATTTATTTGATTCTGACTTTATTTATCATTCTGACGGCTACCTTCTTCCTCATGAAGCAGCTGCCGGGAACGCCGTTCGATGAGGAGAAGCTGGCCAAGCTTCCTGTCGAGCAGCGTGAGATCATTTACGAGCGGTATGGCCTGAATGATCCGGTCATGGTGCAGTATGTGAAATATGTGGGCAATGTCGCCAAAGGCGATCTGGGCACCTCTTTCTTCTATACGGGGCAGCCGGTCAAAGACATTATTTTCAACCGCATCGGCCCGTCCGCGTTAATTGGACTGCAGGCGATTGTACTGGGGCTTGCGCTGGGTCTGATACTCGGGATGATTGCAGCCTATCGCCATAATACGATGTGGGATTACTTCACGACCGTTGTCGCTGTGCTTGGGGTATCGGTTCCCAACTTCGTGCTCGCTGCGCTGCTTCAATATTATGCAGGTCTCAAATGGGGGCTGTTTCCCGTCGCCTTCTGGGAAAGCTATTCAAGCTCCGTGCTCCCTTCGCTCGCCCTGTCCGTCGGGGTCATCGCGGTCATTGCCCGGTTCGTCCGGACAGAGATGATCGAGGTGCTGCAGCAGGATTATATTACGACAGCCCGGGCCAAAGGGCTTGGCCGGATGACGGTGCTGTTCCGCCACGCGATGCGCAATTCGCTTATTCCCGTTATTACCGTTCTGGGACCGATCGTCGTCGGTTTATTGACCGGCTCCCTCGTCATTGAGAACATCTTCGGAATTCCCGGCATCGGCAGCTTGTTTGTCGATTCCATCAAGATGAACGACTATTCGACGATTATGGGAATTACCATTTTTTATAGCGCCTTTTATGTACTTGTTATGCTGATTGTAGACGTGCTCTACAGTCTGATCGATCCGCGCATCCGTCTTGCGGGAGGAAAGGAGTGAGTGAAGCTTGCAGCACAATATAGACAGCTTGTTTGTTCCCGCCAAGGCGAAGGCGGAGGATCAGGAGAAGATTTCCCGCCCGCCTTTATCGGCCTTCCAGGACAGCTGGATACGCCTGAAGCAGAACAAAGCAGCCATGATCAGCCTGTTCATTCTTGCCATACTGGTCATTCTGGCGATTATTGGACCATGGTTGACCTCTTACAGCTATTTTGCGACGGACTACTCCGTTGCCTTCCAGAAGCCCAATGCCGAGCACTGGTTCGGCACGGATAAATTCGGCCGCGATCAATGGGCAAGAGTCTGGTACGGAACCCGGATATCGCTGCTTATCGCCGTACTCGCAGCCGCGCTGGATTTGATTGTAGGTGTGGCCTACGGCGCCATCTCCGCTATTGCCGGCGGCAAAGTAGACAACGTCATGCAGCGTATCGTTGAAATTCTTATTGGCGTTCCAAGCCTGATCATCATTATTTTGCTGCTCATGATCATGAAAGCGGATATATTTACCATTATGATTGCGATGTCCATTACAGGCTGGGTGAACATGGCCCGTCTGGTGCGCGCGCAGGTGCTGAAGCTGAAGTCGCAGGAATTCGTGCTGGCTGCAAGAACGCTTGGCACATCGGGGACGCGGATCGTGTTCAAGCACATGATTCCCAACACGATCGGGATCGTTGTCATCAATACGATGTTCACCATCCCGACCGCGATTTTCACGGAGGCGTTCCTGAGCTTCATTGGACTTGGGCTTCAGGCGCCGAAAGCATCGCTTGGCGTCCTCATTCAAGACGGCTTCCAAATGATTAACTCGCACTATTATTTGCTGATGATGCCGGTCGTTGTTATTGTGGCGTTGATGGTAACATTTAATATTCTCGGAGACGGCCTGCGCGATGCGCTTGATCCACGAATGAGAAAATAAAGGCGGAGAGGAGGAATACCATGGGTGCATTGCTGCAGGTTAAAGATTTGGAAGTCAGCTTCTATACCTATATCGGTGAAGTTCATGCGGTCAGGGGAGTCGACTTCTCTCTGGAGAAGGGTGAAACGCTGGCAATTGTCGGTGAGTCCGGTTCGGGCAAATCGGTGACCTCGAAAAGCATCATGGGGCTGCTGGCCCGCTCCGCCCGCATCAAGCAGGGGGAAATCCGGTTCGAAGACAAGGATTTGGCTTCCCTGCCGGAGAGACAAATGCAGGAGATCCGCGGTTCGGAGATCTCGATGATCTTCCAGGACCCGATGACTTCGCTCAATCCGACGCTAACCATCGGCAAACAGATCCTGGAAGTGATTCAGAAGCACCGGAAGCTCGGCAAGAGCGATGCGGTCCAAAGAGTCATGGAGCTGCTTGCCCTGGTCGGGATTCCGAATCCGGATAAGCGGATGAAGCAGTACCCGCATCAACTGTCCGGCGGGATGAGACAGCGCGTCGTGATCGCCATGGCGCTTGCCTGCGATCCGAAGGTGCTGATCGCAGATGAGCCGACCACGGCGCTTGACGTTACGATTCAGGCCCAGATTCTGGATTTGATGCGCAGGCTCCAGAGGGAGACGGGAACTTCGATCATTCTGATTACGCATGATCTGGGTGTCGTCGCGAATATGGCGGATCGGGTCGCGATCATGTATGGGGGAAAGATTGTCGAGACCGGAACGGTAGACGAAGTGTTCTACGAGTCCCGTCATCCTTATACATGGGGGCTTCTGGCATCCATGCCCAAGCTCCATGAGAAATCGGACGAGCTGATATCTATCCCGGGTACGCCTCCGGATATGATGCATCCGCCTGTGGGATGCCCGTTCGCCGCGCGCTGCGCACATGCGATGGAAGTTTGCTTTGCCCATATGCCGGAGCAGACGGAGCACTCCCCCACGCACCGGGCGGCATGCTGGCTGCAGGACCCGCGCGCGCCGAAGGTTGCCCGTCCGGCAAGTGCAGGAGGTGAGCAATAATGCCGAAGGATAAAAAAGTTCTGGTTGAAGTGGATCATTTGAAAAAATATTTTCACGTAGGCGGCGGACAGACACTGAAGGCGGTTGAAGACGTCACATTTGACATATACAAGGGGGAGACCCTAGGACTGGTCGGTGAATCAGGCTGCGGGAAGTCCACGCTTGGACGGACGCTGATCCGCCTGTATGAAGCGACGGGAGGCTCCGTCAAGTTCGCGGGGGAGCCGGTCCACGGCAAGAAATCGAAGGCTGAATTGAAGAAGCTGAGCCGCAGCGTCCAGATGATTTTCCAGGATCCCTATGCGTCCCTGAATCCGAGGATGTCGGTAGAGGATCTGATAGCCGAAGGCATGGATGCGCACGGATTGGCGAAGAACCGCACGGAGCGTCATAATAGGGTCATCGAGCTGCTGGAGCTGGTCGGACTGAACAAGGATCATGCCAAACGCTTCCCGCACGAGTTCTCGGGCGGACAGCGGCAGCGGATCGGCATTGCCCGCGCGCTTGCGGTAGATCCGGAGTTTATTATAGCGGATGAGCCCATCTCGGCGCTGGATGTGTCCATCCAGGCGCAGGTCGTGAACCTGCTGCGCAAGCTGCAGCGCGAGCTGGGTCTGACTTATTTGTTCATCGCGCATGACCTGTCGATGGTCAAGCATATCAGCGATCGCATCGGCGTTATGTATCTGGGCAATATGGTGGAGCTGGCGGACAGCGATGAAATATTCGAAGAGCCGCTGCATCCTTATACACGGGCGCTATTGTCCGCGATTCCCGTGCCCGACCCTCATCTGGAACGAAGCCGTGAAGAGCGGGTTCTGCTGCAGGGTGATTTGCCAAGCCCCATCGATCCGCCGAGCGGGTGCCGGTTCCGCACGAGATGTCCGTTCGCTACGGAAGAGTGCGCGAAGACGGTGCCGCAGTGGCGGGAGGCGCGTCCGAACCATTGGGTAGCCTGCCATCTGTATGGAGATGGAGAGATGGCACAGAACCGCCTGAAGCAGGAGGCAAGCGATGGACAATAATTCCGGCATCGATTGGTTGGATGAAGTGATGAGGAGCAAAGATCGGCTGCTGGCCGATCTTGTTGCTTTATTGCGCTACGAAAGCGTGAAGGATCCGGGTTCGAGCGCTGTGGGACAGCCCATGGGGAAAGGGATCTCCGAGGCGCTGCAGTTTATGCTGGATTTATCCGCAAGGGAAGGATTCCACGTCCGCAATCTGGAAGGCTACGCCGGTTATGCGGAGTACGGGCCTTCCGCTCCCGGAGCTAAGGAATATATTGCCTTGCTGAGCCATCTTGATGTTGTTCCGGCGACGGGTGCATGGTTAACTCCTCCCTTCGAGCCGTCCATCCGGGACGGCCGGATTTTCGCCAGAGGCGCAATTGATGATAAGGGGCCGGCGATGGCCGCTTTCTACGCGCTTGTCATTGTAAAGCGTCTGGGATTGCCGCTGAAGCATAATGTCCGTCTGATTTTCGGAACGGACGAGGAGCATGCCAGCTCCTGCATGCAGCGTTATCGGGAGCTGGAACCGCCGCCGCTGTGCGGATTTACGCCGGACGCCGAATTCCCGATCGTCAATGCGGAGAAGGGGCAGATCAACACCAGGCTGATTTTGCAGAGATCGGAACGCACGCCGGGTGCAGGTGAGCATTCAGAGCCGGAGGCAGGGATGTTCGAGCTGGTACGTTTCGATGCCGGCGGCATCGCCAATATGGTGCCAGAAGCTGCCCAAGCCACCGTGCGGGGGCAGAGACAAGAATTGGCAGCGATGGCGGCAGCTTATGAGGTTTACTGCGCCAATGAGGGGCTGACCGGCAGAACTGAAAGCAGCGGTGGGGAGATGGTTTTCTCGATGGCCGGGAAATCCGCTCACGGCATGGAGCCTCAGAAGGGCGTCAATGCGGGCCTTGAGCTGCTGCATTTTCTGCGGGGATACCGTTATCAGCCGGATGCGGAGTCGTTCGTCGCCTGTGTGGACGATTCGATGTACCACGACAGCTTCGGGCGTAAATTCGGAGTGGAGATGCAGGATGCAATCACGGGCTCTCTCACCATTAATACGGGTATTCTGACATTTGATCCGGAGGGCGAATCCTTCTTTCATCTGAATTTGCGTTATCCCGCTTGTGGAGAAGATAATTGGATTCTTCGGCAAATCGCGGAAAAGGCAGGCCGCTACGGGTTTATTGTCGATCAGCCAATTCTGAAGAAACCGCATGCGGTACCGGCTGATCATCCCATGATCCCGATTTTGCAGCGGGTATATCAGGAAGCTTCCGGTCTGGAGCCGGAGCTGCTATCCACCGGGGGCGGAACCTATGGCTCCCAGATTCCGAACGGCGTCGCCTTCGGCCCGCTGTTTCCCGGAAGAGCCTACATGGCGCATCAGCCGGACGAGTATATGGAGATTGAGGATTTGCTGCGGGCGACAGCCATTTATGCCCGGGCGATTTATGAATTGGCCAATATGGACGAAATCGGCGGCTGAACGGGAATAAACGAACGCATCGGAGAAGCGCCGCGGCGCAGTCCAATCAAGATCGGCAAGCGGAGATGCCTCGACGCGTGAGGAAAAGACGGGAAGATATCTGAACATGATATCTTCCCGTCTTTTTTTGTTGTCATATGTCCAATCATAAGTTGAGGAGAAAATCTTGATATTCTTTTAATTGCAGAGGATGGCGAGCTAATCGCTGTCCTCTCTTTTTATGCCCTGTATCCGCTGTGAAGCCATGCCTGGCAGGGGAGATTATTTTATAGCACCCGTGTGAAAGACCGGAAGCAGCCTATTTTTTTGAAAATCTGTTGACAGCAACATCTTTCAGTTATATAGTTAGTTACATGAGTAGTTAACCAGTTTGGTGGTGATAAAGAAATGGCATTTTTGATTGATGACAGCCGGCCGATATTTGTTCAGATCGCAGAACGGATTGAAGATGACATTATTGAGGGCGTACTGCCCGAGGAATCGCAGGTTCTTTCGACGAACCAGTTTGCCGCCTTTTACCAGATAAATCCGGCAACAGCGGCGAAAGGTGTGAATATGCTTGTTGACGATGGGATTTTGTATAAGAAGCGGGGGATTGGCATGTTTGTGGCAGAGGGCGCTCGTGCGAAAGTGATTGAGAAGCGGAAGGAACAATTTTTCGAAGAGTTTGTGGTCACGATGGTCCGGGAAGCGAAGAAGCTTGGCATCACGGCCGAACAGTTAACGGACATGATCCGGAAAGGGGACAATGCATGATGGGTAAAGTAGTCGAGTTGAACCGGTTGGTGAAGGCTTATGGAGATATGAAGGCAGTCAATAATGTCAGCTTCTCCATGGACGAAGAGAAAATCTACGGACTCCTGGGCAGGAACGGGGCCGGGAAGACGACGATCATGCATATGATCACCGCCCAGCTGTTCGCCACAAGCGGGGAGCTTAAAGTATTCGGGGAAGATCCTTACGAGAATAACCGCGTCCTCAGCCAAATTTGTTTTATCAAGGAAAGCCAGAAATATCCCGATGTTTACCGTATTATCGATGTGCTGAATATATCTGCGTCCTTCTTTCCCAACTGGGATCACAACTATGCGCTTTCACTTGCTGAGGAGTTTCGGCTTCCGCTGAAACGGAGAATGAAGAAGCTTTCCAGAGGGATGCTCTCCTCCGTCGGCATTATTGTCGGTCTTGCAAGCCGTGCGCCGCTCACGATATTCGATGAGCCTTACCTGGGCCTGGATGCGGTGGCCCGCAGCCTGTTTTACGACCGGCTGCTTGAAGATTATTCGCTGCATCCCCGGACGGTCATTCTGTCCACGCATCTCATCGATGAAGTAAGCCGCATTCTGGAGCATGTGATGGTGATCGATAACGGGAACTTGATTATTGATGAGGATGCCGAGGCGCTGCGCGGCCGGGCGTTCACCTTGGCCGGGCCAAAAGCTGCTGTTGAATCCTTCACGGCCGGCAAGGAAGTCATCCATCGGGAGCCTTTCGGCAATCTGGTCACAGCAACCGTAATGGGCCATTGGGATTCCGGGGAACGCAGGCAGGCACAAGCATTGGGACTTGAGCTTGCTCCCGTATCTCTCCAGCAGCTGATTATCTATCTGACGAATGGCAAAACGCAAAGAAAGGCGGTCGAAGTCTGATGAACCGAGTCGCAAGCGTTGTGAAAATGCACAGCAGGGATAAATGGTCGTGGTTTATCGTCCCTTGGCTGGTCATGCTTTCCAGCTTCGTAGTCAATCTGGGTATCAGTATTTTCATTGAAGAACCTCTCAAGACCGGTGGGCTTGCCTCCATTTACATTTATATGTTTGTAGCCGGTATTATTACGCTGGCACAGACATTTCCGTTCGCGCTTGGCATGAGTGTAAGCCGAACGGATTACTTTCTGGGAACCTCGGCCATGATCCTTCTGTCTAGCATCGGATCCGCTATTATGCTGTTTCTTCTTGGTCTTGTGGAAGGATGGACGGACGACTGGGGGAGCGATCTGAATTTCTTTCATCTGCCGTATATCACCGATGGTCCACTCATTAATCAATTAACGGTGCCGCTTGTCATCTTGTTGTTCATGCACTATCTGGGGATCGTGATCGCTGCGGTACACAAGCGTACCGGGAAAAACGGCATGTTTATCGTTTCAGGCATCGTGCTGGTGGTGGGTACCGTGCTGGGATTTCTGGCCAATTATCTGAACTGGTATCCTGCCATCTTTGAGTGGATGGGGAACCAGACCGCTGTCGACTATATCCTGTGGATGCTTCCTTTCATCGTTATATTCGCGGCTGTGTCCTATCTGCTCCTGCGCAAAGCGACGATATAATCTCCTGGTTTCCTGGAGCCGTCGTTTATAAAATGACCGCCATATGTGATTGCCGTCCGGTAGCTGCCGGACGGTATTTTTATTCCTGCAGAACAATACGCTCCGGAAGAATAGGTCAGCTGTACAGTAATAGTTTCCGGGAGGATGGATAAAGCTAAAGCATACACCCCTTTATTAAGGAGGGTTTATCGTTTATGCGGTTAATAACAGCACAGAGACGGTTTTCGGCATTATTGATCTGCTGTATGCTGGCCGGGCTTTTGACGCACGCCGTCTATGCGGAGGCAGGCGGAGGACTGGCGGGCCATAGTGACGGCTGGCCATCCCATTTTCACTTTTATGCCCGGAATTCTTCTTCAATGTCACGGGAAGCCGTGGAACAGAAGCCTTACGATTTCTCTTTTGTATGGATGTCCGACACCCAGTATTATTCCGAGAGCTATCCATACATCTACAAAGGTATCGTCAACTGGATCGTGAGTCACCGGCAGGACATGAAGATCAAATATGTGATCCATACCGGCGATATCGTCGACGATGCCGGCAAGAAAAAACAATGGGCCGAAGCCGACAAGAACATGAGAGTCTTGGAGAAATCAGGCATTCCGTACGGCATACTGGCCGGTAACCATGACGTGTCGCAGCGCAAGGGCGATTACCGGCAGTACCAGAGATATTTTGGCGAACGCCGGTTCAAGAAGCAGCCTGCCTTCAGCGGCTCCTACCAGAATAACCGCGGCCATTATGATCTGGTTTCTGCAGGCGGCGTCGATTTTATTCTGGTTTACATGGGGTGGGGGATCGGGGAGCCGGAGATCGTCTGGATGGATGACGTAATCAAGCGGTATCCGGGACGCAAGGCCATACTCAATCTTCATGAATATCTGCAGATCTCCGGAAGCCGATCACCGCTTGCAGATGAAGTGTATGAGCGGGTTGTAAAGCCGAACAAGAATGTATTTGCCGTATTATCCGGTCACTATCACGCTGCGAAACAGCTGATTAATGCCATTGACGATAACGGGGATGGCGTGCCTGACCGGAAGGTATATCAGATATTGGCGGATTACCAGAATGCCCTGAAAGGGGGACTCGGCTATATCCGGCTGCTCCAGTTCAGCGTGAAAACCAATAAAATCTACGTCAAAACATACTCGCCTTATCTGGATGATTATAATTTCTACGATCCGGTGGACCATCCGGGCAAGGATGAATTCGCGCTGGATGCGGATTTAACCCCAATGGGGAAGGGGAGCTGAGTGTATTCAAGACCGCCGTAATCATTTGCGGGCCGCTTCCGATCCATTCTATAATAGTCATAAGGATGCTGAAATGGAGAAGGAGCGACCGGGTACATGATTGTGAATGAGAAAATCAAAGCGGCTGAGGTTCAGCTCACCGGCTTAAAGGGCGAGGATCTGGGAGTTGTGCCGACGAGCGAAGCGCTGGCCATGGCCAGGAAGCTGAAGGTGGATCTGGTATGCACCTCACTGATGAGCAGTCCGCCGCCCTGCAAGCTGATGAGCCGGGGATTGGCCAAGCAGGCAGCCGCTGCGGACAAGCGTGAGTCCACCAGAAAAGATCAGCCGGCGAAGCTGAAGGAGATCCGTCTGACGGCGGCCATCGAGGACCATGATTACGATACCAAGCTGCGCCAGAGCGAAAAGCTGCTCTCGTCGGGGAACGCTGTGCAGCTGGTTATCCGCCTGAAAGGGAAGGAAGGCCCCAAAGCCAAGGAGCTGCTCGAGCGGATGCTGAAGGATCTGGCTGCCTCCGGCAAGAAGGATACCGGCATTCAGGTCAGCGGCAAGCAGGCGGCAGTCCGCGTCAATCCTCTTTAGGACGCGGGTGAGCGGTGAAATCAAGAGATTGGGCAATATTGGGCTTAAAAATAAAACAAACAGCTTCAACCGTCGAGGTTGGAGCTGTTTGTGTTCGAGAAGCGCTTACTCTATACGACCGTTGCTGCATGTGGTGCCTTCGGGGGACGGCCGCAGCTCCTTCTTAAAATATAAAACAGGCCAGGTTTCCACTATACGCTGCTTATATTTTTGGAGGGAAGAAACCTGGCGGCGCCCCCAAAGGTCGCCGCTTCTTCTTGTGGAATGCGGAGTCTGCCTCTGTTTATTCCTGCCGGTCCCGCCTATCTTTCTCCACCCGGGGCTTTCCCTCAAAGCTGTGCTGAATGTTATCGACGATTTCCTCGACGGCTTCGCTTATCATATCGGTAACCGCGATGTCCTCGCGATCCCTCGGCGTGTTGATGCCTGCCTCTGTATTGGAGGTTGCATTATAATAGTCAGGATTGGTAATTTCATGCTCCGGTTTCTTCTTGTTCATGGGGTTCGCCACCTTGTCTGTATGTGATGGTAATAACTTACCCCAAAAAAAGCGGCAGCAATCTTGGCCTTGGTATACTCAGGACCGATTGGTCTTCTCATACAGTACCCGTTCCACCTTGGCGATATGAGATTCCATCAGCTGCGCAGCGAGGCGCTCGTCCTGGTTGGCAATCGCTTCATAGATGCCGGTATGCTCGGTAAGCAGCCGCTCCGCAGAACGCAGCTCGGCATAAAACCATAAAGCGCGCGTATCCTTCATGCTGTCATGCAGCTTCTCCGATAAGGAGCGGACAAGGTCGGTCAGGACCGGATTTTGCGCAGCCTCGGCAATTTGGAGATGAAACCGGACATCGGCCTGCTCGCCGGCCTGTTCATCGGACAAGTGCTCTCTCATGTCCTCTAGCGTTTCCCGCAAAAGCTGCAGATGGTTCTCCGAGCGGTGCTTGGCGGCAAGAGCGGCGCAGCCGGATTCCAGCACCTTGCGCACCTCAAGGATATGGCGCAGAGATTCCGCGCGGGACATCCATTCGGCTGCGTTATCCGGAGGCGGCGCTGGCTCAGGAGCCTCGGCCCTGATATAGGTGCCGCCGCCTTGACGGATATCCAGCATGCCCACAGCCTTCAGCGCGCTGAGCGCCTCCCGGATGGTAGAGCGGCCGACGCCAAACAACGCAGCAAGCTCCACAACGGAAGGCAGCTTGTCGCCTGGCATCCACTCTCCGGCGGCGATTTGCGCTTTCAGATCATTCATGACCCATTCGCTGCTTTTCAGCGGTCTTGTATTTGTCACCTGTATGTAGTCCTTCCCGTTGCTTCTTAAATAATAAGCAGGCGTGATCCGCGCTTTGACCCCTCAAGTGTCGTTCAATTCTCCTGAAGAGGGACACACGAGCCCTCCGAAACCTGCGCTTACAAATTATTGTACCCGTTTTTGATCCGGTATGGTATACTTTCGAGTAATAAAGTCATCAGATGACCTGATCAATTATTTTAATGCTGTTAAATGTTTCTTGGGAGGTTGTGGTTAAATGCTAGCTGAAGCAGTCAAGAAGGAGCTGCAGGCCATCATGGGCGACCAGTGGGTAAGGGACGACAAGGAAGCGCTCGTCACCCATTCGTACGATGGCACCCCGATGCTGCAATCGCTTCCGGATGGCGTGATTTATCCGGCCAGCACCGAGCATGTTTCGGAGACGCTCAAGGTGCTGAGCCGCCACCGTATTCCGGTGATCAGCCGCGGCTCGGGCACCAATCTGTGCGGCGGCACCGTGCCGGTGAATGGCGGCGTTGTAATGGTTATGCACCGGATGAACAAGATTCTGGAGGTTGACCTGCAGAATCTCACGGCGACTGTGCAGCCGGGACTGAATACGAAGCAGTTCAGCACGCATATCGAGGGGCTGGGGCTGTTTTATCCGCCGGACCCAAGCAGTATGGCAATCTCTACTATCGGCGGCAATATAGCCGAGAATTCCGGGGGGCTCCGCGGTCTGAAATACGGCACCACCAAGGATTATGTGCTGGGGCTGGAAGCGGTTCTGCCGAGCGGCGAAATCATCCGCACCGGCGGCAAGCTGATGAAGGATGTGGCGGGCTATGATCTGACGAAGCTGCTCGTCGGCTCGGAAGGAACGCTCGCCGTTATTACGGAGGCGACGCTCAAGCTGATTCCGCCTCCCAAGTACAAGAAAACGATGCTGGCGATGTTCAAGGATATATACGGCGCGGCGCGGACCGTGTCCAGCATCATCGAGAACCGGATCATACCGGCCACCCTGGAGATTCTTGACCGTCCGACGATACGCGTGGTGGACGATTTCGCCAAGCTGGGTCTGCCGCTGGATATGGAGGCGATTCTGCTGATCGAGCAGGATGGCGATGAAGAAACCGTCGAGCGGGATATTCAGCGGATATCCGAGATTTGCCGCGCCGAGAATGCGGACCGGACGGAAATCGCGGCGAATGAAGAGCAGGCGCTGAAGCTGCTGACGGCCAGAAGGAGCGCCTTCACCGCCCTTGCCCGTCTTCGCCCGACGACCATTCTGGAGGACGCTACTGTGCCGCGTTCCAGGATCGCCGATATGGTGCTGGAAATTAACAGGATTGCCGAGAAGCATAAGGTTCAGATTTGCACATTTGGCCACGCAGGCGACGGCAATTTGCACCCTACGGCGACGACGGACGCTCGCGATCAGGATGAGATCCACCGCGTGGAAGCGGCCTTCGAGGATATCTTCGAAGCGGCGATCCGCCTCGGCGGCACCATAACCGGGGAGCATGGAGTAGGACTGGTCAAGGCGCCGTTCCTGGAGTGGAAGGTCGGTTCTGCGGGAATGACCGTCATGAGCGGCATCAAGCAGGTTTTCGATCCGGATGGACTGTTGAATCCGGGCAAAATGTTCGCCAAAGCGGCGCGTAAGCGGGTGGTGATTGAGCATGGCTAAGCAGCTGCTGGAACCGGGAATGACGGTTTCCCTTGTAGAAACCCTGCAGAAGAAGCTGGATTACGATGAATTGATGAATTGCATGCGCTGCGGCTTCTGCCTTCCTGCCTGTCCCACTTTCAGGGAGACGGGGCTTGAAGCGGAATCGCCGCGCGGCCGGATTGCTCTGATGAAGGCCGTAGTGGACGGCGTCATGGAGCCGGATCATGCCTTTGAGACCCAAATGGATCACTGTCTGGGCTGCCGCGCCTGCGAGCCGGCTTGTCCGGCCGGCGTAAAATACGGGCAGCTGATCGAGCAGACACGCGATGCCGTGGAGGACCACACGGTCCGTCACCGCTGGTGGGTCAAGTCGGCGCGCAAGCTGGCATTCGAAGGCTTGTTCCCGCATCCCCGCCGGATGCGGCTGCTTGGCGGCGCACTGAAGGTCTATCAGAAGTCAGGCCTGCAGAAGCTGACGCGCAGCACCGGAGTGATGAACATGTTCCCCGACCATATGAAGAATATGGAGAACATATTGCCTGAAGCCTCAAGCGCCGGAGTCGTCAAGGAAATTGGCGTCCGCCACCCGGCCAAGGGCGAGCGGATCGCAACCGTCGGACTCTTCCGGGGCTGCATTATGGACGTCATGTTCACAAAGACGAATGTGAACACAGTACGGCTTCTGACAGAGGCAGGATTCGAGGTTGTCATTCCTGACGAGCAGACCTGCTGCGGGGCGCTCCATGCCCACAGCGGCGAGGCTGGCGGCGCGCAGAAGCTGGCGATGACCAACATCCGCGTATTCCGCGAGGCGGGCGTGGAGTGGATTGTGTCCAACGCCGGAGGCTGCGGGGCGCTGCTCTGCGAGTACGACCATCTGCTGCATCATGATCCGCAGTGGAAGGAGGATTCTGCCTGGTTCGCATCGCACTCGGTGGATGTCGCGCGCCTCATTGTCGAGCACGGCCGATTGCCGAAGTTCGAGCTGAAAGAGGATGAGTCTGCCCGCATCACCTATCAGGACTCCTGCCACATGCGCAATGTCATGAAATCCTCCGACGCCCCGCGCAAGCTGATGCGCAGCGTGGATGGCGCGCAGTTTGTGGAAATGGTGGAGTCGGACCGCTGCTGCGGTTCGGCGGGCATATACAATTTGACGCAGCCGGATATGGCCAATCAAATTCTGGACCACAAAATGGAGCATGCGAAGAATACAAGCGCCGGCTACATGATCACGAGCAATCCCGGCTGCCTCCTGCAGATGAAGCTGGGTATCAGCAAAAGTGGATTGGATAAGGAAATGCAGGCCGTCCATTTGGTTGATTTTCTGTACGAGAACATGACGCCAGGCGGGAACGGGTAACCGGTTCTTGCATGGTTGCTGTTTCAATGCAGGCTATAAGCTAGTGAAAGCGGTATTCCGACCCGGGAATCTGCGAATGCTCCCCATTTTTCGCTTCAAGAGCAGCACCAAGAGCCTCCAGCTTCATCGTATAGATGGGTTGGAGGTTCTTTTTTGATTTTTCGCATCATAGATGGTCTATATTCAAGGTTGATATTGATTTGCATAAATTCATGAGTTAACTCTCCTGAGAGAAATCCAGCATTCATTGCTCCAATGAGGAAAAATCGGCTTACAACGGTTCGACGAGGGAAATTGGCGACTCTAAGCCGGAAAAACCTGCTTGGAGGCAGCAGGAGGGGATAGTAAGAACAAACCTCCTCATATGCGCAGCAACGCCAACTCTGAGCAGTGCTGGTGTTCCGGCAAGGTATGCCGAAAGCAGCAGCAGACTGCCGCAAGTTCCTTACTTCACTGCACAGAAGACTACATAGTCAGCCAATCTTGGTCCATTTTACTTCGTAAAACAAAGCAAATTTTCGTCGCCCTCCAGATGCTTGAGGACCGCCTGCTGGATTTGCTCGGGATCTTTGGTTCTGAAGGCATCCAGAAGGGCTTGATGATCGCTTTCGATATGACTCAATTCATAAAAAGGAAGATTCTTGGAAAAATGCAGACGGATCTGGTTGACGATGCTCTGCCAGGTCAGCATTACGGTACGTTCTGTCGCCATGTCCAGAATGGTCTGGTGAAAAAGCAGATCCAGATCCACGAGCCTTGAATTCTTGCCTTGTTCCACAGCGTCGCGCATCTCGCCAATGATCTCCTCGAGTTTCGCAAAGAAGGCATCGTCCATTTTATCCAGATAGCGCCGAACGACGAACGATTCAATATGGAAGCGGATGGGAATCAAAATATTTTGAACCTCTTCGGCATCCAGATCGGCAACGACGGTTTCTTTATAAGGAAAAGAAATCAGCAGCCCTTCCCGCTCAAGCTGCCGGATCGCTTCACGGATGGGACCGCGGCTGACGCCCATCTGCTCGGCAATATCCATCTCCTTGATTCGCGCGCCGGGCTGAAGATGCCCGTTCAGGATCGCTTCCCGCAGGTCGTTGGTCACTTTTTCCCGCAATGAGGTATTGGCTTGCTGTTTGAACGTGAATTCAGCCATGTCAGTAAATTCCCTTCTAATTTTCAACAAAATGATCGGATAACATGTAGTATACTTCGAAACCGGGAAAAAATCACGAGGTTGAAAATTGTCAACAACGCCGCAAATGTAGTTAACCAAATATTGTTGACAATATTTAAATAGAGGACTTAATATAATAACAATGGATATAAGTGTTCTATGCAAGCAGACTAACATCTGGTCAGGGTCATAAGATTAATCCGCCAAACAGGTAAGGGCATTAATAGTTAACCCGTAACCAATAATTTATCTCTTGATATTTACAGCCAGTCATCCATCCCAAATAAGGAAGTGCGGTGAGCATCCATGAAAATTACAGAGGTTGAATCCATTTATTTGAGAATTCCTGATCTGGACGCAAGCAAATGCGACGGCACACAGGATACATTAATGATCCGTATCCACACGGATGAGGGTATAACGGGACTGGGCGAGGTTGACTCTGTTCCACTCGTGGCGAAAGCGGCAATTGACGCTCCGCCTTCTCATTCGATTGCAACGGGCTTGAAATCACTGCTCATCGGGGAGAACCCGCTGGAAATCGACCGGCTCTGGGATAAAATGTACCGGGGAACGATTTATTTTGGCCGCAGCGGACCGGCTATTCATGCGATGAGCGGCATTGATATGGCGCTATGGGATATTATGGGCAAGCACGCGGGCCGCCCGGTCTCCGAGATGCTTGGCGGCACGTACCGCTCACAGCTCAAAGCCTATGCCAGCTCGCTGATGCCGGACACGATCGGGGAAGCTGTCAGGCTCGCCGGCCAGTTTGTCTCCGAAGGCTACCGGGCGATGAAGTTCGGCTGGGGGCCGATCGGCCGCGATGCCAAATTCGACGAGCGGCAGATCCGCTCCATCCGTGAAGCTGTAGGCGATGATATTGATATCATGATCGATGCGGGGCTTGCCTGGGATTTGAAGGGTGCGCTGAAGATGGCCGAAATCTATGAGAAATACGGCGTGTATTGGCTGGAGGAGCCGCTTCACCCCGAGGATATCGCGGGTTACCGGGCGCTGTCGGACCGCACTCATTTGCATATTGCCGGCGGCGAGCAGGAGAGCGGCGTTGCCGCCTTCCGCCGGCTGATAGAAGACGGTCATCTGGATATCGTTCAGCCGGACCTTGGACGCTGCGGCGGTCTGACGGAAGGCAAACGCATTGCCTATATGGCGCATGAGCGTCACAAGAAGGTCGTTCCGCATGCATTCAAGACAGGAATTCTGGTCGCGGCAAGCACGCATTTTGCAGCTTCGATACCCAATGGCTTCATGATTGAGCATACGGTGTCCACCTCTCCGCTTTCGAGGGAGCTGGTTGCGGAGCCGATTGTCTTCAAAGACGGTTATGTGCAGGTGCCGAAGCTTCCGGGGCTTGGCGTTACGGTGGATGAAGCGGTTGTCGAGAAATACCGTGTGAAGTAAGGAAGGCGACAAGGGCGATGGCGAATATGCGCAGATTTGAAGGCCAGGTTGCGCTCGTAACGGGAGGAGCGACTGGAGTCGGATACGCCACGGCCAGCCGGCTTGCTTCCGAAGGGGCAAAGGTTGTTATTACGGGCAGGCGCGCCGATCTGGGCGAAGCGGCCGCCCGGACTTTGACGGAGCAGGGGTTCGCAGTGGAATATACCGCGGGAGACGTCTCGGATGAGCTGTCGGTGAGCGGCATCTTTGCCCATGTGGAGCGTACCTGCGGCAGGCTGGATATTCTGGTGAACAATGCAGCGGCGTTTCAGCCAATCCGTTTTCTTGGCGCGGACCGGGCAGCTTGGCGCAAGGTGTTCGACATTATCGTAGACGGCACCTATTTCTGCACGCAGGCAGCGGCCCAGCTGATGATAGCGAACCGTATTCAGGGCCGCATCATCAATGTCTCTTCCATCAACGGCGCCCGTGCGCTTGAGGAATCGTCGCACTACAATGCCGCCAAGGGCGCGATGGACCAATTAACCCGCAACACGGCGCTTGAACTGATGGACGAGGGCATCCGCGTGAATGGTGTCGCGCTTGGTTTCATTGACACGCCGATGTCGGTGGTGGACGGGGTTAAGGAGCATGAGACGGAATGGTTCCAATCCATTTATGCCGCACGCGGCAAAATCATCCAAAGACGTTCCGGGCAGCCGGAGGAAGCCGCCGGAGTCATAGCTTTTCTCGCGTCGGAGGACGCCTCGTACATATGCGGTGCGGTCCTGCCGGTAGACGGCGGGTTGTCGGTCACGTTTTGACCGGACCATACAAAAATGAGCTTGTAACCCTGTTGTTTATCGGGCATATCCGCCCGTATTATAAATATTGAACGCGATGTTGATACGGATTGCTCGAAGGAAGGAGATAATCGAATGCAAGCACTTATCTATGAAGGTCCCCGATTGATGAATATGAGAGAAACGGAAGAGCCCGTGGCCGGTGAGGATGAGGTCGTGATCCGGGTTGCCTTTTCGGGTATTTGCGGTTCGGAGCTAAGCGGGTATCTGGGCAAAAACTCGCTCCGCAAGCCTCCCGTCATATTCGGCCATGAATTTTCCGGCACCATCGCCTCGCTGGGCAGCCGGGTCGAGGCATCCGGTCATTGGGCTGTGGGCCAGCGTGTAACGGCGAACCCGCTTGTCACCTGCGGACAGTGCGGGAAATGCCTGAGCGGCAGGCAGCAGCTGTGTGTGTCGCGCAAGCTGTTGTCCGCCGCGCTTCCGGGGAGCAATGCGGAATATGTGAAAATTCCGGCTGCTTTCCTCCATGCGCTGCCTGGCGGAATGAGCCTTCAGAAGGCGGCTATGGTCGAGCCCGCCGCATGCGCGGTCAGGGCCGCAGAGCTGGCCGATGCGAAGCCGGCATCGACGGTGCTGATTCTGGGCATGGGGCCGATCGGCCTGCTTACCCTGCAAGCTGTGCTCCAATACGGCGCAAGAGAGATTATCGCCGTTGATATGAACGAGGAACGTTTGGCGATTGCGCGCAAGCTTGGGGCAGCGCACCTGATCTGCCCGTCGCGGACCGATACGCTGGAAGAGGTCATGCGTCTTACAGGCGGAGCAGGCGTCGATACAGCCATTGATGCGGTAGGAGCGGGATTGACGCGCAGGCAGTGCCTGCTCGCATGCGCATCGGGCGGACGGGTTGTGTTTACAGGCCTGCATGAGGAGGAATCGATGCTGCCGGTGAATGTGGCGATCCGCAGCGAAATTTCGCTGACAGGGTCTTTTGCTTATTCGCAGCTTAATTTTCGCACAGCCCTGAGCTGGGTGCATGAGGGACGGATGGGTCTTGCGGACGGCGTTGTCGAAGCGCCTCTTGGCGAAGGGGCCAAGTGGTACGAAACCCTCTTGAACCAGCCCGGCCATGTGTCCAAAGTGCTGCTGGTTCCAGGAAGCGTCCGCGGGTGATCGCACATGGCTGCCAGCGTCAAGGACGCGTGGAGCTGAGTGTCCATTTGACGTTGTCAGCCGGGATAAACGGCAAGCTGCGCCATTATTGCCACCGTGTATGAAGGGCCTGCATCCATGGGTCATTCCGGTGAAGTGGTTGGACAGCCGTCATGCAATGCCACACAAGCGTGCGGGGAGCTGCTTGCGGTGCGGAAAAAATGCGGAGGCTGCCCGGGGCCGGATGACGGAATAAGAACTGCAACTCAAGCAGCGGGAGCGCCATGCAAGCTTTCGTAGGAACGCGGCTCTGTGTTATACTTACAAGCAAAATTGAACCGTGATCCTGGAGGCTGTAATGGAATGCTTAGTTTTGAAGAAAAGCTTGCGATAATTGAATCCTTTCCCCAGCTGGAGCGAAAAAACGTCTCGCTGGGACGTGTGAATTTCCACTTTGAAGAAAGCGTCCATGACAAGAAGATCGTTGTTTATCATCTGCATCCGGGCGGCAACGGGTTTGTTTATGCGGGACTGCTAAGGGGTTATGAGACCGATGAGCGGGGCTTCGCGAATATTCGCGAGAGCTCGGCGGAGGAGCTGCGCTCCCTGATAGACGAGTCGATCCATTCGCTGTCCATGAAAGTGCCGCAGGCGCCCCAACCCAAAAGCCGAAGGAAGCAGGCTGCGGCAAGCCAAGAAAGCGGGCAGGCGGGCAGCTGGAAGGGGCCGGATGATCAAACTCTGGATCTGAGGCTGGAGGACGATCTGTGGTATGTCTACGCCGGACTGAATCTTGAAATGGTTTTTGAAACCTATGATGAAGCGGAGCAGTATTTGCAAGAGGAAGGCTTCGAGCCGTCATAAAGGGACCAAAAGCCCGGTGCATGGAGCTCAAATAGGGGTTCCATGATACTTTGCTATAATTTCCGGGGGAAGAAACGGCTGCTCCGTCAAAAGACGGGAACAGCCGTTTCTTTTTAGCATCTAAGAAAGTAGAAGATTCCTTTTACTTTGCTTATATTTCTAAGAAAAGAAACTTGCTGCTACGTCAAAAGGACGGCAAGAAAAGTTTCTTTTTGTTTTGCCTTGTTTAAACAAGCGGCTGAACGGGGCAGACTGCCGCCGGTCACTCGCGCAGCAGCTTGATGTTGTTCTCATGCCGGCGGGTCAGACTTAAGGAATAGCGGTAGCCCTGCCGTTCCACAAACCGTTCAAAAGGCTGCCGGTTGCCGGAAACCGCCTCTGCTTCAGCCAGATCCAGATAGGCGAGGGAAGCTTTCACGCGCCGCTCCATCTCGGCCTGCTTCTCCGTCACGGAGCCGTGACCCGGAATCATGACGCGGACCGATCCGCCCGCAACCAGACGCTGCATGGTGTTCAAGGTCTCGCGGTACTCGGGGAAGCTGTAATAGACAAAAGGGAACTCGATGTCGGAAGCATAGTCTCCGGCGATAAGCAGTCCCAGCGGTTCAACAACGGTCAGGATGCCGTCCGGGTTATGACCGTGTGCGATGTAGAAGGTTAATTGGGTATTGCCGATATGCAGAGTTTGACCTTCTTCGCGGATGACATAATCAACAGGAGGGTAAAGCAGTTCATAAGGCCGGTCCAAATAAGCTTCATCGTCATAAAGCTGAACATCCCGGATCGCCTGTTCCTGATCGGTTTGCTCGGCAAAGGCTTGTCCGGCGATCGTAATGGCATCCGTGAAGGCTCCATATCCGGCGATGTGGTCAAAGTCGGAGTGGGTGAAAAGCAGGTAAAGCGGCCGGGAATCCCTGATTTCATCAATATGATGGCGCAGCGCCTGAATTTCGGAGGGCAGATAGCCAGGATCAACGAGCAGCACCAGATCATGTGTTTCAATGATGGTGGTGTTCATTCGGTACATCATGCTGCTGTAAACCGAGATGAAGCTTCGTTTATAGATAATATTCATGTCATACTCGACCTCCCCGATCATAAGACAACAGTTCCCCCGTTCGCGTGTTTTGGTACCCGCAAGATGATAGATTGATTAACCGCTTACGCTGGTTCTTCTATTTTACATGCTGCGATGGGATGTTGCTACACTTTATGCATGCGTAACATGCACGAAGCCTCCCTTCGGAGGGGCACGATGACTGCTGTGCTTCTCCGGGGGAGGCTGTTTCCTTACCGCTTCTATATGATCGCTATAACTGCAATTATAGCGGAGTATGCACGCCTTGGGGTCTTAGGCGTTTTCAAGAGGACGATTCGTCAAGCCTGCGTTCTCTTGCGAAGCTGTTCCAGCTGCTCATTGATGAGTGAATCCTTCGTCGACTGCTCCTCGGAATCCGAAGGATATGAACCTGCGGCGCCTGCTGCTGAGGCATAGCCGTAAGGTGTTTTTTTCACCTGGGAATAAGCTTCCCATTGATTGATTTTGTCTTCCATCCGCTGAAAGCCGCGCGCAGCGGTGCCTTCCTCAAAGCCATAGCTGAAGCTTGGCGTGGATGTATGGGATTTGGCCTGCGTTTGCTGCATGCGGGCAACCAGATCGTCGCGTTTCTTCTGCATGACTTTCAGCTCAGCCTTGGCATCTTCCAGCCGCGGCTTCAGCTCGGCAATCCGGACCTTGGCATTTTCCTGCCACGCTGCGGCCTCATGTGACTTCTCCGTATAATGCAGCTTTGCCGAAAGCGCTTCGCGGGCTGCCGTCTCATAACCGTTTGTCATCGCTTCAAGCGCCTTCGCATCATACATGTCCGCAATCCGGGCTGCTTCTTCCGCCTGCTGTCCATGCACGCGGACCGCAGCCTCCTGCTTGTGAAGCTCTGCCTGCAGGCCGTCGATTTCACTTTGCATATTGCGTACGTAATGATTCAGCATCATGCCCGGCTCTTCCAGCTTATCCATCAGCTCATTCGCTGCTGCTTTTGTCATATCAAATAGTCTGTTTAAAACTCCCATTGTTCATACACTCCCTTATCATGTTTGGTTTTGAAATCCGGTTTTCTTGCCGACTCGCTCTGCTTAGTTGTATGGATTGTAATGAAAGTGGTTCATGTTCATGATCGGATTCTCGGGCTCTTTTGGAATGATAAAGCTCGCAAGCAGATAGATCAGGAAGATGGTGCCAACGCTGAAGCATGCCGCTGCAACCAGGATGACTCTGAGAATCGTGGGGTCAATGCGCAAATATTGACCAAGGCCCCCGCATAATCCGGCAAGCTTCCGATCTGTTCTGGAGAGATAAAGTTTGTTCATGTGTGACAAACTCCTTTCTTATTTTAAAGGCGATTTTAGATTCTCTTCTTTCGATAGCTTTATTGTAGCTCCCTGCCGGAATGTCTAAAACAGTCCTGCGGCGGTTTTTCATGCTGGGCTTAAGTCGGGGACCCTATCCGACTCAAGGGGCACACGAGGAGAAATTTATCATTTACAGCCAGGCGCGCGATCTGGCATGATGGGATCAACTGAATTGGAAATCAACCAAGGAGAGGGGCATGAATAATGGAAACGCAAAATTCGTACAGCTGTCAGGAGCTCGGAGAATCCGGGGTGGTTTGGGAGAAGATAGAGCGGATTGCGCTGTCGGATGTCGTATCAGGCGGGGTTCCCCAGGCACTTACTTATGTGCAGATGCACTGGAACGCTGAGGGGCTGTACATACGCTTCACAAGTCAGGATGATTATGTGGTTTCCGACTTCACGCAGCATGATGAGCCGTTATATGAGCAGGACGTGGTGGAAGTGTTTATCGACGAGGAAGGGGACGGCAAGGAATATCTGGAGCTGGAAGTCAGCCCGCATAATATTGTCTTCGATGCCTATATCACCAATGATCTGAAGGGTAAGATTGAGGCCCGCACGGAATGGCATTTCGATGGCTTGGTGAATAGTGTGAGGACCCAGGAGGGCGGATGGACGCTCTATGATATCCATATTCCGATGCGGAATTTCAAGCGGCCGATAGCTGCCGGAATGAAATGGCGGGTGAACTTTTACCGGATTGACGACAAGCCGGATGGCGTACGTGAGTTCAGCGCATGGCAGCCGACGGGCAAAGTGAATTTTCATATGCCGGGCAAATTCGGATGGTTGGTGTTTGTTTAATCATTCTTCTGCCATAACGTCCCCAAGAATAGCCTCAGGAACCCCTTTTTCTTCTGATAAAGGGTTCTCGAGGCTGTTTTTTTGTCCTTAAAACATGCAAACGTTACTGCCCCTATAATGCCTGTCAGGTTTGAGGGATGAGAAAACTCAACACGGTCACTGAGAGGACGGCAAGGTTTTTTTCTTGCTTAATGTTCCGGGTTTACAACCGGCGGATGCAGCGGTATACTTGCATGTACATAAGTGTATTTAATGTACAAATGTACACGGAGCTCAATCAGGAGGCATCGAAGGCAAATGTCGGAGATCAATCATGAACGTTTTCGGCTGCTGGTGAAGATCTGTCAGCTTTATTATGAGGATGGCTTGAACCAGCAGGAAATCGCCAAACGGCTTGGTATTTCGCGTCCGCATGTCAGCAGGATGCTGACGGCTGCCAGGAATGAAGGTATTGTGCGCATCTCCATCAACAACCCCTTTTCAACCGAGCAGGGGCTTGAGCGGGCTTTTATCGAAACCTTCGGTATCCACGATGCGCTCATTGTCGATTCGGCGGAAGCGGAAGGGGATAAGCTGTATGCGCAGCTTGGCCGAACAAGCGCTGCCTTGATGGAGTCGGTGCTGAAGGACGGCGATATCGTGGGCGTGATGGCTGGCAGAACGGTAGCAAGCGCTGCAGAGGAGATGGATTATTTTGCGCGGGAGGAACTGCAGTTTGTGCCTCTCGTCGGCGGTTGGGGTCCGGCAGGCGCTTCATGGCATGCCAGCTCCAACACGGTGGCTTTTGCGGGGAAGTTGAAGTCCAAATACTGGATGATGCATGCTCCCGCTGTTGTGGCCAATGAAGCGACAGGCCGGCTCCTGCGGCAGGAACCGGAAATCGACAAGGTGCTCCAGCTAGCGCGGCGCTCCCGTGTCGCGGTTGTCAGCATCGGCGAAGTGGGTAGGCAGGCAACCATGGTCACCTCGGGCAGCTTCAGCGCGGAAGATATGGCAGAGCTGCGGAATAGCGGTGCGGCGGCGAACCTGTGCGGTTCTTTTCTGGATGGAAACGGACAGGAGATGTTGTTTCCCGGGAGCGGCCGGTTCATCGGACTGTCTGCCGGCGAGCTGAGAGGCATTCCCAATGTTATTGCGATTGCCGGGGGCATGAGCAAGGTCGAAGCGATTACAGCTGTGCTGCGCGGCAAATGGATCGATATTCTGGTGACGGACGCGGCGACGGCAAGAGCCGTTATGGAGTTTCATCACAAGCATTGAGTACAGGAGCAGGAAGGGGAAATGAATTCAAATGATGAAGCATGCAGCGGGTTCTATACCCGAAGCGGCCAATTCTCTGTTCACGGAGAACGGCTATTACGGTTCCTATGGCGGATCGTTCATCCCGGAAATACTGGTTCCGGCCTTCGCGGAGATCAACCGGCATTTTGAACAGATCCGGCATGACGAGGCTTTCTGGCAGGAGTACTGCGCGCTTCTGGCCAATTACTCCGGACGGCCAACGCCGCTGACCTATGCGGACATGCTGAGCGTGCATTTTGGCCGGGCGAAGATCTACATCAAGCGGGAGGACCTGAATCATACCGGGGCGCATAAGCTCAACAATGCGCTCGGTCAGGCCCTGCTGGCCAAGCGCATGGGCAAGACGCGCATCATTGCGGAGACGGGAGCGGGACAGCACGGGGTGGCGACGGCAACGGTTGCGGCGAAGCTGGGCTTGTCCGCAACCATTTATATGGGGCGCGAGGATATGGAGCGTCAATATGCCAACGTCTTCTGGATGAAGCGGCTGGGAGCCGAGGTGGTGGGCGTCGATTATGGCTCCCGGACCTTGAAGGATGCCATTAATGAGACGCTGCGGGATTGGGTATCGAGCTTTGAGACGACCCATTATGTACTGGGCACTGCATCGGGGGCCCATCCGTTTCCCGCTATTGTGGCCTTCTTTCAATCGATCATCGGCATTGAGGCGAAGGAGCAAATCCTGCGCTCAGCGGGGCGGCTGCCGGACCGTGTGTATGCATGTGTTGGCGGCGGCTCCAATGCGCTGGGGGTATTTCAGGCTTTTTTCCCTCATGATGAAGTGAAGCTTGTCGGTGTGGAGGCCGGGGGCCAAGGCAAGGAATCGGGCCAACACGCTGCCCGGATTGCTTACGGCGAAGGAAAGTCCGGAATTGCGCAGGGCTATAAGACAATGTTTCTGCAAAATGGAGACGGCCAAATGAACGATACGTACAGCATTGCCGCTGGTCTTGATTATGTCGGGGTCTCGCCGATTCTGGCTGATTTATCCGAGAAGGGGCGCGTGCGCTTCACGGCTGCGACCGATGCGGAAGTGGTGGAGGCGCTGCAGCTGGTTATGAAGACGGAGGGGCTGATTCCGGCACTGGAGTCGACCCATGCTTTTGCCGGGGCATTCCGGGATATTGCCGAAACTTCGAAATCGGATATCTTCATCATCAATATGTCCGGACGAGGCGACAAGGACATCTTTAACATAGCGGAGGGATTGCAGGATGAAGAATGGAAAGCTTTTATCAAGCGGAAAAGCAGAGGGCTTGAAGACCAGTCTTGCTGAACGGATCATCAAGGGGCGCGCTGACAAGGGAATCCAGCTGATGACCCATCAAATTCTGGGCTATCCCGATTTTGACGCCAATTACGAAATGATCCGTTTGTTCCATGAGAGCGGTGTGGATCTGGTCGAGCTTCAGCTGCCCTTCTCGGAGCCGATCGCCGACGGTCCCGTATTCCTCAAAGCCAATCAGGCCTCACTGGCAAGCGGCACGACGACCCGGCAGTGCATGGACTTTGCCCGGCGTGTGGCGGCGGATTTCCCGGATATCTCCTTCCTGATCATGACCTACTATAATATCGTGATACAATACGGTACGCAGGCATTTGTGCAGGAATGTGCGGATATGGGCATTCGCGGTCTGATCGTGCCCGATGCCTGCCCGGAGGAAAGCGGATCCTTCCTGGAGGCCTGCCGCGAACATGCCGTGGAGCCTGTTCTGATCGCAACGCCTTACACATCGGCTGACCGCCTGCGTTATCTGTCGGAGCAGACGGGAGGCTTCCTGTACTGCGCGGCGCGCAAGGGTGTTACCGGCTCGAAGACATCCTTTGGCGGGGAAACCGATCACTTCCTGTCGCGGGTCAACGGCTATGCGAAGACGCCAATCGCTGTCGGCTTCGGCATTCAGAGCGCTGCAGATGTGGCTTTCCTGCAGGGGAAATGCGACATTGCCATCATTGGGACGCAGCTTCTTCATGTGCTGGAGCAGGATGGGCTTCCGGGCGTGGAGAGGTTTCTGAACTCGCTGCAATAATCTGGATGTATCGTTTGTCCCCGTATATACATAAAGAAGCTCGGGCTGCCAACGGGCTTCTTTGGTATTTCACAAGCTATGCGGCAGCTGCAGTGGTCCATTCAGATGGAATCAGGATTGATTTTCATTTGCTTGAGTGGCGGTCCTCTGCAATACGCCGAATTTGACTTCAAGCTGGCCCGATAAGCCCGGCTGGTATCCCGCTTCCGATGCTGTACAAATTCTCATTCGTCTTTCTTTGCCGGAGGGATAGGCTGTAAGACACTATAAAATTGGGTATATCGACATAGTATTCTAAATTTCATCTAAAAAATGCAAGAATCGTGTTGAAAATAAAATCATACATGGTAATATTAGCCTATTGAAAACGCTCTACTTCTAACTAATTTGCTATAAGGGGTGGTTTCTGAAGACTAGTCAGAGTTAGTTAGCGGGGCATTTTACAATCCAACAACCAGATAGAAATAAAGGGAGAGAATGAAATTGGGACTAAGATTATTACATAAGAAAATTTCCGCTGTGCTTGTTTGCGCTATGATCCTGTCTGTCATTTCCACTCATTATGCATTTGCTGCCGCTGAATCCGGCGGGACACTATCAGATATCAATCAGTCTTATGCAAAAGCTGAGATCACCGAATTGGTTAACAGGGGGATCATCTCCGGCTTTAGTGATGGGACCTTCAAGCCCGCCGAATCTGTCACAAGGGCGCAGCTGGCAAAGATTTTGTCGCTGTCGCTGAACCTGGAGGAGGATGCAGCCGCAGCTGCAGGATTCAAGGATGTCGCTGCATCCAAATGGTATGCCGGTTATGTGGGAGCGCTGGTGAACTCGGGGATTTCCCAGGGGACCTCCGCCACTGCTTTTTCTCCCGACAAAACAGTAACCAGAGAGGAACTGGCGGTTTTCTTCATCCGTGCTTTCGGCTGGGAGACGGCTGCCAAATCATTGAAGCTGGATGAGAGCCTGTCAGATCTGGCCAGGGTGTCGGACTGGGCTCAAGCCTCGGTGTCCTTTGCTTATCGGATTGGATTCATTAAGGGGATTGCGGGCAAGGACGGCTCGTTCCGCTTTAACCCTTCGGGTATTGCCGACCGTCAGGCATTGGCGCGGCTGGCTTTCGAGTTTATCGTGAATAAAGCGGGTTACGCGGACAAAGCTCTGCTTTTGAACCCGGATAAGCCTGAGGACACAACTACGGACGATACTGCGCCACCCAAAGTCAAAGACGACTCCGGTTTTGTTTATTGGGGCCCCGGCAGCGGCAATGACGGAAAACCTGACGGCAGCAACAACGGAGGGGACAATGGCGGGGACAAAGACGATGACAGCGATAACGGCGGCGACCAGGGCGGTGATAACGGCGGCGATCAGGGTGGCGACAACAACGGCGGCGATGACGGAGAGGATCCGGCAGCGATGGACATTACAGCACCAGGTGAATATTCACTGGGCAATGTTACCGGCGATGTCACAATCAGCTCGCAGGATGTGGTCTTGAAGAATACAACCGTTAACGGGGATCTTTGGCTTCTTGGCGATATCGGCAGCGGCAATGTTACGCTTGACCATGTCACGGTTACTGGTGATACCTTCGTAGAAGGCGGCGGGCCTAATAGTATTCATGTAGCTAACTCGATTCTGGCTACTGTCTTCGTGAATAAGAGTGACGGAAGTATCCGCCTTGTGCTTGAGGATGGAACGAACGTTCAGCAAATCCAGCTTGTTTCCGGCGCTATTCTTGAAACAACAGCAGCTGTAGGCGATATCGGCCCAGTGGACATTAGCAGATCCATTCCTCATAATGCCGCAGTTACGTTGAATGGGGCGTTTGACTCGGTCATGGTTCATGCGGAGCAAATTGCCATTACTCTTGCTGCCGGATCCACTGTCGGCGACTTGAATGTATTCGAGCAGGCTTTGAATACTTCTTTCCATTTGGCAGAAGGCTCGACAGTTTCGCACTTGATCGCGGATGCGATTGTTTCCTTTACCGGACAAGGTTCGGTCCAGTCGGCACAATTGAATGTGGAAGGCATAAGCTTCGACGGACTATCCGGCAAGCCTGTCATTGAAGCAGACCCGACGGTCATCAGCACCACATACACGCCCGCGGAGTTTTCCCTTTCTGCTGTGGGAGCAACCCGTCAAATCGTATTAACCGGCGTTAAAAATGACGGAAATAAAGACATCACGTCCTTCGCAGGGTGGAGCAGCGACGATCCTTCTGTGGCGCAGGTAGTATATGGGGATGTTAAAGCTGTTAGCGAAGGAATCACCTATATTAAAGCCGATTACGGCGATTTTCATATCCAGGTGCCGGTCACGGTCTCTGTTTATAAACCCGGAGAGGCTTATCCAACCCTCTCATCCATTCATGTAACGAACGGAACCATCAATGTAGATTTTAACGGTTATGTGGCTGATGAGACTGCGGCTGATTTTGCCGTAACGGCTGTATTGAATGGTGCGGATTATGAGCTGAACAATTTGCAGTACACTGAAGGACAGTTCACGTTTGATCCGGTGGACAGCTATGGCTCGACCTTGTATGTCACTGTGGAGTCCAATGCGGATAAAATAAGATTTGCGGGAAGTCAGAGCGGTTCGGTCAAATTGACCGGCTTTGGCGGACATATCAAGAATGTTGCCGGAGAATCGGTTGCAGGACTTGATATTATTTTCCGCAAGGGCTTGGACAAGACGGATGGCGACATTGCCGGCACTGCAACAACGGACGCTTACGGTAATTATTTCATATACCTGCAGCCAGGCATCTATACGGGTGAGCTGGGGGGAGAAGGAACCGGTTATATTAAAACGTATTTGATCGGGGTAGCAGCCGTTAATGTGAAAAACACAGATGAGGATCAAACCGCAATCGGAGTGCCTAATGCTTCGGAGACGAGAATTGTATTGACATGGGGAAAAGATCCCCATGATCTTGATTCCCATCTTCTTGGGCCAACATTGGATGGCGGACGATTCCATACCTGGTACGCAGAGAAGGAGTATGAGCATGAAGGTGAAACCATTATTGACCTGGATTTGGATGATGTCAGCTCCTATGGACCGGAAACGACAACAATTCGCCGGGATATCAATGGAACCTACAAGTTCTATGTTCATCATTTCTCGGGTACCAGCACATTGAGAGCATCCGGCGCCAGGATTGAAGTGTTCAGAGGCGCTGTGACTGAACCGACACAGGTCTATACAGTACCGGAGGGCACCGGCAGTGAAATCTACTGGATTGTGTTTGAAATGACAATCGGAGAGAACGGCCAAATCGCATTCGAAGAGGTCAATGAATTAACGAATGCCGATCCGCTTACCAATCCGGGGACTTGAGAAAAGAATCACTAGAATATTCGAGCGTGTTCTCCAGAGCTTTTGGATAACACGCTTTTTTATGATTCGCGGCGAGTGGTTCCATGAATGTGTGAAATATGAATGTATTCCTTGCGATGGCGGGACCGTTATCCTCTTCTCCATGGAAATGAAGGATTTTCCAGCTCCTCGCTGAATATAGGTAATATAGAGTCAAAGGAGGTAATGAGGATGGCAGATTCCCAAGATCGCGCTTTTATATTTGTATTTACCGGACCGGATGGATCGGGGCGTAAAACAATTGCAGATAGCGTAGGTTCTACCCTTGGTCTGACAAAGGTGCTGTCGTATACGACACGCAAGCCCAGACCAGGGGAAGTCAACGGTCAGGATTACCATTTCATTACTCCGGAGCTGTACGAAGAGCTGGATGCAAGCGGTGATTTTATTGAAAGTGTGACGATAAATTCGAATCTCTATGGACTTCGGGGCAGTGATATCCAGCGCAGCTTCAAAAATAATGGAAGCGTCTACCTGGTGCTTAATCCCGAAGGTGCGGAAATGCTCAAACAGACCTATGGCAATCAGTTGATCCGTTTATTCATTTACGCCGATCGTCAGACGGTTGAACAGCGCCAGCAGCAGAAGGGAATCGGCGGGGAGGTCATCGAGCAGCGCCTGGGCCGTTATGAGACAGATATGATCGCGCAAGCAAGATGCGAGCATGCTTTCGAGAACTATGATCTGGCGCACACGGTGTTCGAAATCACCAACACGCTGGAGCAGTATTTGCAGCGGAATCTGGAAGAGCGGGATTAAGGAAAAAGGCTCACCCCATGCGGGCGCGGTACGTCCTCGGCGACACCTCGGCGACTTTCTTGAACAGCCGCGAGAAATAGAAGACGTCCGCGTATCCCAGCATGGCGGCAATTTCCTTGAGCGTCTTGTCCGTCCGCAGCAGCAGCATCTTCGCTTCGGCGACCTTCAGCCGATGCACGAACTCGCCCAAAGGATAACCCGTGTATTCATGCACCATACGCCGCAGCGTCGGGATCGAGATATGATGGCGGGCAGCGACCGCCGCACTGTCCAGCGGCTGGTAGACCGAATCGGTCAGATCGCCGATCAGCTTGTGGACGAACAGGCTGCGGCTGGTGGCAGCCGGTTGGCGCGCACGGTCCGCCATCTCGTAGAGCAGCGCCTCAAGCGCCAGCGACGCACGGTCCTGATTGGCCGGTATGCCGCTCTCCATGAGCATGAATACCATCTCCATTTTGCTGAAAAAAGCCTCCTCAATGCCGATCGTCTTGACGGTCTCCGGCTGCTGGCACCAATTCGCCAGCCATTCCTGCAGCCGCTCCCCCTCCAGGGTAAAATAATACTCGTCCCAAAATCCGTCCTGATCCGGCCCATAATGAAATGTCGTGCCCGGATACAGGCAGAACATGGTCCCGGCTTCTACCGTCTGGCGCGGACCGTCTCCGGCCTGGTAATAACCACGTCCGGCTCCGATATAGACGAAGGCCCAATGGTCGAAGGTGGTTCCGTTGCGCTGCAGCGTCCGGCCCGGCAGATGGCCGGCATGCAGAATCACCAGCGATTTGACGCTGAGCTTGCTGTGGTCAACCATGCACTGGAATATCCGGATCGGCAGCGGGCTGATCATATAATCCATGTATGTTGGCATAACGTGCATTCTCCCTCCGCTGAAGCCGTGTTATCGTAAGGACTAAGGTGAACGTTATTACAAGCGTCCCATGCAGATGAATTAATCATGACGTTCATGAACTTATTATATCCGGTTTCAAACCAGGGTGAAAGGATGGAATGGATGACAATTCAGGCTCGGAAGACGAAGTTGAATATTGGTGTTGTTGGTGCAGGTTCCATATCCAGCGCGCATTTGGGGGCTTATGCGGCCAATCCGGATGCGCGTTTGGTTGCGATTTGCGATCTGAATGAAGGACGGGCGAAGGAGGCTGCTGTCAAATACGGGGCCGAGAAGGTATACACGGATTACCGGGAGCTGCTGGCCGATCCTGAGATTGATGCCATCAGCGTATGTACATGGAACAACACGCATGCCGAGATCAGCATTGCTGCGCTGGAAGCCGGCAAGCATGTCCTGTGCGAGAAGCCGCTGTGCAAGACGATCGCCGACGCGCTGCTGGTGGAGGAAGCGGTGAAGCGGTCCGGCCGCCTGCTGCAGGTTGGTTTTGTCCGCCGTTATGCCTCCAACACGGAAGTATTGCGCCGCTTTATTGATGCCGGCGATCTTGGCGAGATCTACTATGCCAAAGCTTCATGTCTGCGCAGGCTGGGCAATCCGGGAGGCTGGTTTTCCGATAAGGAACGCTCCGGCGGCGGGCCGATTATCGATCTTGGCGTGCATATTATCGATGTATGCTGGTATCTGATGGGCAAGCCGAAGGTCAAATCCGTCAGCGGCAACACTTACCGCAAGCTGGGCAACCGGTCGAATGTACAGAATCTGTCTTTCTATAAAGCTGCCGATTACGACGCGGAGCGCAATGATGTCGAGGATATGGCCAATGCGCTGATCCGATTCGAGAACGGCGCGTCTCTGTTCGTGGACGTCAGCTTTACGCTGCATGCCAAGAAGGATGAACTGACGGTCAAGCTTTATGGCGATAAAGGCGGCGCGGAACTGGAGCCGGAGCTTGCGATCATGACGGAAAGCCACAATACCATCGTAAATGTCGCACCTCAGGTCGACCATTTGGGCTTTGATTTCCAGCAGGCTTTCAGCCAGGAAATCGCCACATTCATCAACAGCTGCCTGGGTACGGCGGAGACGCTCAGTCCTGTACAGGACGGCGTGGAAATTACAAAGCTGCTGTCGGCGATCTATGAGTCGGCGAGCCAAGGCAAAGAAATTCATTTTGACTGATGCTCTACCAGGAAAGGAGAGACCATGGTGAAATTAACGAATAAAATCGGCGTCATTGTGGACAGCTTCAATCTTGGCGTTCGCGATGGCTTGTTGAAAGCAAAAGAGGTCGGGGCGGAGGGCGTGCAAATTTATGCCGTTTCCGGCGAAATGGACCCTGCCAACCTGTCCGCTGAGGACAGGCGCGAGCTGCGCAGCATGATCGACGGATTGGGGCTGGATATTTCCGCGCTCTGCGGCGATCTGGGCGGCCATGGCTTCCAGGACCGCGCAGCCAATGCGGTCAAGATTGAGAAATCCAAGCGCATTCTCGATCTGGCGATCGAGCTTGGCACGGATATCGTCACTACCCATATCGGCATTGTGCCGCATGAAGGCAGCGGTGCAATCTATGAGGCGATGCAGGAAGCCTGCGACGAGCTCGGCCGTTATGCGAAAAGCATGAATGCCTATTTTGCGATTGAGACCGGACCGGAGCCTGCGGCCCATCTCAAGAGCTTTCTCGACACGCTCAGCACGAACGGCGTTTCCGTCAACTTCGATCCTGCCAATATGGTCATGGTGACAGGAGATGATCCGGTTCGGGGCGTCCATACGCTGAAGGATTACATCGTGCACACGCATGTGAAGGACGGCAAACGGCTGCGTATCGTGGACCCGCGCAAGGTCTACGGATTTCTTGGCTACGACGCCATGAGCCATGAGCATATTGCCGAGATGGCTGCTTCAGGCGCGGATTTTGAAGAAGTGCCGCTTGGTGAAGGCATGGTTGACTTCAAGGCTTACTTTGCCGCGCTTCAGGAAATCGGCTACAGCGGCTATCTGACGATTGAACGCGAGGTTGGCGACAAGCC
The DNA here is from genome assembly GCF_056269365.1 of Paenibacillus sp. JT22N12. Lineage (NCBI taxonomy): Bacteria > Bacillati > Bacillota > Bacilli > Caryophanales > Paenibacillaceae > Paenibacillus > Paenibacillus sp. JT22N12. The sequence continues at coordinate 233,764 of NZ_JBWDNU010000004.1, forward strand.
GGAGCTGGATATCCGCCGCGCCGTCGAGTTTATCAAGGTCTATCGTTAGCGCCGGTTCTCCCCAAGAAACGAAAGAGGAGCTGCACGAAACCTATGAAAACATCGCTTAGTGTCTGGAGCTGCCACAAATATTTGTTTGACAAATCATGGACCAATGCCGACTTTATCGATTTTGCGGCCTCTACGGGTGCGCAGGGGGTTGAACTGCTCAGCGTATTTTGGAATGAGGAGACGGATATTCCTGCCGTCCGCGATGCGCTTGCTCGTACAGGCATCCAGCTTGCCTGTTTCGGGGCCTGCAACAATCTTGTCCAGACCGATGCCGCCGCGAGAGAGGCACAGGTGCAGGATATCCTGCGCTCCGTCGATATGGCGGTGGAATTTGGCGCCAGGGTCGTACGTGTATTTGCGGGTGACAAGAGGGATGGCATCAGCTACGAGCAGGCAAAAGGCTGGATTGTGGACGGTCTGAAGCAGGGTGCGGATTATGCTGAATCCAAAGGGGTCACGCTCTGTCTGGAGAATCACGGCATCTTCGCAGGCAGGGGAGACCAGGTCGTAGAGCTGATTGAAGCAGTCGGCTCCTCTGCACTGCGGAGCACCTTTGATATGGGCAATTTCCTGCTTGTTGACGAACAGCCCGTGGAAGCCTTCAATCAGGTATCCGCCTATATTCATCATGTGCATGCCAAGGACTTCCGCAAGGTTGGACCGGAAGAGACGGAAGGTGTGTACCGCTCCATCGCCGGCGATCCTTATGTGGGAACCGTTCCTACCGAAGGCGATGTTCCGGCTGCAGTTCTTGTGGGCAAGCTGGCGGAGACGGGTTACGACGGCTGGTTGTCCGTGGAGTACGAAGGACTGGAAGAGCAGCGTTCGGGATCGGAGCGGGCGGTGCGAATCATCAATCAGCTGGTTCATTCGCAGGGTTAATGTTTAACCTGTTATTCCGGGTAGATGAGCTTCATCATAATATACGGCAGGGGTATCGTTGTCTTACAGACTGCGGAGCCCTTGCCGTTTTTTGTTCTACTATGAGAAAGGTTAAAATTCCTTCATGCTCCGCTTATATGCAGATTCATTCAGGAGGTACTTAATTATGTTAAAATGAATGAAATCGTATTTCCGCCAGATGACTAGGATAAGGCAGGTGAGCGAATAGAATGCTTTCTATCAGAAAATCGCTGCTGAGGAGAACCATTTTAACACTGGCAGCGGCTGCAGTTTCCATCTCTATGCTTGCAGGCTCCGCTGCTTATGCGGGCGTCGATCCGCATACCTCTTATGTGGGCAATAATGTTGATACCCCTGTACAGACCAAAACTGTGAAGGATTACTGGGCAATCGCCATGGATAAGCCTGTGGATGATGAGTCCATGGGCGGCGGCGTGGTGGCCTCCGGGGAGAACAAGCTGTTTTTGATCCAGGGAGGCCAATTGCTGGCGGTGCAAACCACAACCGGGAAGAAGCTGTGGTCCTTCGGCAGCAGCCTCAAAACAACCGTTGTGTATGAGAGCGGACATGTATATGTCGTGTCGAACAGCGGCGTGCTGTACGCGGTTGACGCCGCTTCGGGCAAGAAGCTGTGGACATCCGCCGTGCCGAGCAAAGGCACTTCGCAGCTGTATGTGAATGGGAAACAGCTGTACGCTCTGAATGGAGACATCCAGGCCTACCAGGTCTCAGACGGCTCCTTCCTGTGGCGCGATGACTATAAGGAGCCGCTGCCAGGGCCGCTGTTATTTGCCGGGGAGCGCATATTCGCGTCCAACATCGAGTCGGGTGCGTATTCCTACGAAGTGCTCCATGCCTTCAATCAAGATACAGGCAAAGAGGCCTGGCAGAAGATGAACAAGAGCTTTCCGATTGCGGTTGAGAACGATACGATTATTGTGCAGCGGCAGCAGACCATTATCGATAAAGGCATGCTGGTCACGCTCGATACCCTGGGCATTGAGGACGGGAAGGCGATAAAGTCCGTCGATTATAATCCGGAAAATATCGATCTGGATAAAGAGGAATTCTATTCTCCCGGAACAGCCTGGATCAGCGGCAATCAAGTCTATATCGCGGTGGGGATGAAGGTATACGCATATCCCCGGAATGAGGTTCCCGCCGAAGCCGTGAAGCAGACCTATCTGTCTCCGGCAGCCGGCGATGTCCGTTATGCGCTTGGCCCCTTTGAAGGGCGGCTGATCTTCTCGGACAGTCAAAGTATTCTTGGCGTCAAGCTGGCCAACAAGGGGCCAGTTTTCTATAATGGAGGCCTCTCCAATCCTATTGCCCGCATCGATTTGATTGGAGGCGGCATGTATGTCGCCCAGACCGACGGGCGTCTGATTGCCATCGACCTGCTCAAAGCCGAACCGGTCGAGCAGCTGCTGACCTACGGCCGCGTATTCGGGCCGACCTTTGCTGCAGACGGGATGATCGTTGTGCAGACCAAAGGCAAGCTGCTGGCTTTTCCGCAGCCGAAAAGCCTTAAGTAGGAAATACACTATATATATCCAATTTTAGATATAAATGACATGATGCGTCTGCCTGACGAAGTTTCGCCTACGCCAAATCGTTCCACGGACATCGCTGTTGCCGGCTATGGGGACGGAAACAAGTGGTGGAGCAGGCATGGATGACCGCCATCTCCAGTACGTACAAAAAGATCGCCAACCACCTGTCCAGGCAGGCGAGGTTAAGGCGGTCTTTTTAATTCAGGCAAAAAAACTGTTATACAGTATTCAAACACAAAACAAGACAAGGCCCCGAAATCAAGGTCTTGTCGACAACCTATATATTAATTTTTATGAAGAGCTCTCTTTAATGCGTCGACATATTGTGCTTTGGCACGTTTGCTGATTTCCGCTTGAGGAACGACTATTTCAAAACCGTGAAAAGATCCAGGATATAGATGGAATTCAGTTGGGACGCCGGCACGGCTAAGCCGTGCGATATAATCGATCGTTTCATCACGAAAGGGTTCTAATTCTCCAACGCAGGTATAGGTTGGAGGTAATCCTGTTAAATCAGTAGCGCGAGATACGGCCGCGTAGGGTGATACTTCACCCCGATGATCTTCTCCCAGGTACATGGCCCACCCCTTTAGGTTTAATTCCCGATTCCATATTCGTTCATCTACGATTGCATGACTGGATGGAGTTGTATTTCGATCGTCAATCATGGGATAGAGAGGCATTTGGAATATTAACGAAGGACCTTGACGATCTCTTGCCAATAATGAAACTGCTGCTGTTAATCCGCCGCCAGCACTGTTCCCTGCGACAGCAAGACGAGAGGCGTCCACTCCCAGATCAGCTGCATGTTCAGCAAACCATTCTAATGCTGTATAGCAGTCTTCCAATGGAGCCGGAAAAGGATTTTCGGGAGCCAATCGATAATCTACGGAAACAACGACACATTGAGCTTCTGTAACAAAAAGTGAACATAGATCATCATTCATTTCTGGATTGCCAACAACATATCCCCCGCCGTGTATCCATAGGGTTCCGGGAAGAATCTCGTTTCTTACGGCTGGTCCATAAATTCTTATGCGAATATCTGGCCCCCCTTCACGACCTGGAATGAATCGGTCTTCTATAGAAACAGATTCATGTATAACCGGTGTCGATGCCAATAGCATTTCCTTGATCATGCTTCTGGTTTCTTCGGAATGATCAAGCTTCAAAGCCTTCATAGTGTCTAACACTACACTTAATTCCGGATCGTATTTCGTTTCCATTAGATTCTCTCCTCGGTCTGCAGCTATTTATTAGGTGTAAATACAATGGTTAATTGTGAAATAAACTCATCTCTGAGAATAAAATGAAAATCAAGCAAGAGGGGCACCGGCAGACCTGTTTTATCAAAATCGCCATCCACCGCAGCTGTGACCACAGTTTCATTATTGATCTCTTTCGCATCCATAATTTCTATAGTAAGTTTGGTAGAAAAATGCTGATGATCGCACCATTCTTTGATGGAGGCTTTCCCGCTGTATTCCTTCCCTTCATCAACAACAATAGCGTCCTCTGCAAAGATGGCAAGAAAAGCATTCGGATCAGGGAAATTTGTTGCATGGAAATATGTTTCAATAGGTTTTGGCCATTTATTCATCATGTATTGTCTCCCTTTCATCGTTGATTTCACTTCAAAGTATAACCTGTATAATATGACTACGTTATGTCATATTACATAGAGCTTTCACCTTACAAAATCTGGATTTATATTATTTTACACCTGCAGGCAGGCGCTGTTGAACTTGCACCATTTGGAATCAAAACAACGAATGAAGAACCAGGTGTCTTTTAACCCGGATTTAGGGGGCATTCGAGAAAACTGGCTGAACCAAAGCCGGAAATGCCCCCATTTATGAAGCTTTTTATCAAGCATTTGATGCTGCGCAAAAGGAAGATCAGGGTAAAGCGGTAGAAGCAATAATCGCGATGATCAACAGTGAGAATCCGTTTCTTCATATCCTTGTTTTTCCGATGGATTGACGTTGCCCGCCGCTTAACGTAATAATAGGCGATATAAAAGCAATAGTTACTCTACAAGGACGGGGATGAGGGCTTGGCCTTCCTGAGAAGATTGTCGATCCGCTCGCAATTGTTTATATTGGCGGGTTCGTTCATCATGGTGATCCTGATTATTATTTTTCACAGCTACTCCACCATGTCCGGGATGATTACGCGGAATCATGAGGAATATGTCAAGCAGACGATATCGGAGATCCAGAAGAATGTAACCTCCAACAAGGATGTCATCTACAGGCTGATGCAAAATATATCCTACAATGAGGAAGTCCAGAACTACCTGGTGGAGAAGAACGCTTTGCTCAAATACGACATGTTCAAAAAATTAAACAAGCTGTTCATCAGCCAAAGAGAGCTGAAGGAGGGCATTCTGGATATCGTCCTCTCCGGAAATAACGGGCAGTGGGTGGATCTGTACGGCGGGAACAAGTATGTATCCGCACTCAGAGATGCCGTTCCGCCCAAGGTAAATGCCTATTACTCGGGTGTCCAGCGGTTCGGAACGCTATTCGGAGGGGAAGAGGGACTGGTCTTCGCCACCAGCATTTACTACATGAAGCAGGGCGAGCTGTTCAACACGCGGGTCGGCACGATGTTCTTCATCGTAGATCCGAAGGCGCTGGTCGGCGAGCAGGATTATTCCTCCAAGCAGACCAACACGCAAATTTATTTGCTGGACCGGGACCAGAAGGTGATTACAAGCAATCTGCAAAATGTAAGCGTAGGCACCCAATTGACTGGTCTGCCCAGCGGCACTTCAGCCGGAAGCGATAAAGCGCTTCAATGGAACAACAAGCTCTATGTGATGCAAAGGCAAAGTCTTCCGGACATCGACGGAAGCATTCTGAGCATGGCGCCCAAGGATGAGCTGCTGCGCGATCTGCTCGACATCCGCAGGCAGGAGCTGCTGATTCTGGCCATCTGCCTGCTGATTCTGGCGATTCCCTTCATGTTTATTATTAATAATATTCTCTGGCCGCTGAAAAAAATGATGTTCTTCATGACCACCGTCAAGCGCGGGGATCTGCTGAAGTTCAAAAAAAGAATCTCCCTGCAGGGCTATATGGAAATCAGCATTATGGCCTCCGAGCTGAACAGCATGCTGGACGAAATCGACCAGCTGACGCAGCGTCTGATCGAGACCAATACCAGGTTGTACGGCATCGAGCTGGAGAAGAAGAAATCCGAGCTGGCTTTCCTGAGAAGCCAGATCAATCCCCACTTCCTGTACAATACGCTGGAAGCGATTACGGGGATCGCCGTCGTCAACAAGCAGAACCAGATCAAAACAATGACGCGCGCCTTGTCGAGTATTTTCCGCTACAGCATCAAGGGAACGGGCATGGTTCCGCTCAGCGAGGAATTGGGTATCATCAAATCGTTCGTCAGCATTCAGCAGATCCGCTTCGAGGACCGTTTCTCCGTCGATTATGAATGTACGGAAGAGGCTCTGGCGTACCGGGTTCCGAAGATGATTTTGCAGCCGCTCGTGGAAAATGCGGTATATCACGGATTTGAGCCCCGTTTGAAGCACGGGCTTCTGGAGATACGGGGATTCGTCGACGGGCAGGGAAGTCTTGTCGTCAGAATTGTGGATGACGGCATGGGCATAGATCCTGTCCGTCTTACGGAGCTGCGCGCCCTTCTGGCGGCCCCGCCGTCCGCTCTTGCGGAAGAAGACGAGGAGCAGAGGAGCATCGGGCTGGTCAATGTCAATAACCGGATCAGGCTTATGTTTGGAGAGGCATGCGGCATGCGTGTGGAGAGTACGCTTGGCAGCGGAACAGCCATCGAGCTGACCATTGCGGGGAGGAGAGAGCTGAATGCTTAAAGTGCTGATTGTCGATGACGAGAATTGGGTCGTGGAAAGCTTGAAGGATATGGTCGATTGGCAGCGCCACGGCTTCGAGGTGGTCGGCCAGGCCTACAATGGGGTGGATGCGCTTGAGGCGATGAACAGGCTTAAGCCCGATGTCGTCTTTACGGATATCAGGATGCCGGAAATGAACGGCCTGGAGCTGATCCAGCGGGCCAGAAGCCTGGCTTTTCCCATCCATTTTGTCGTCGTAAGCGGTTACGCCGAGTTTGCCTATGCGCAGAAAGCGCTGACGCACGGGGCTCTGGCTTATTGCCTGAAGCCCTTTGATGAAATCGAGATCAACGGAGTGCTGGCGAAAATAAGCCGGATGCATGCGGTCGCAAGGCCAACGCGCGATTCTTCTCTTATCCATCTGCTGGAGGATCCAAGCGCCGGGAATCAGCTGAAGCTGCAGGAGGAGCTGGAGAAGGAGGGGTTCTCCGATTGGAGCAGCGCAGGCATTGCAGCTGTTGTCTCCGTCGGTTCGTCCGAGCTTGAAGGCATCCAGGGGCCCGTCATCAAGCTGAAAATCGGCACCGCCAAAACCGCCTTCCTGCTTCAAGAGCGTCAGGCGGCAGCCCTCAGGGACAAATGGAGGACGGGCGTCCCGCAAGGAATCAGAGGAATCGGCTTCAGCGGCAAAATAACAGATTTGGGCGGGATCAGGGACGCAATCTCAGGCGCCGATATGCTTGCGCATCAATTTTTTGTTACCGGGAAGCCCGCGGTCTATGATCAGCAGCCGTTCCGGGATCAGGAACTGAACCGGTATATGGTGGATATGAGCAGCGCCGTCCGCGACAAGGACAATCCGGCCATTCATCTCGTTTTTGAACGGATCGGGGAGCTGTTCAGAGCGCAGGCTCTGTCTATCCGGCATGCCTTTCAGGTGTATAATATGACGGTTTCGTTCCTGTTCAAGCTGGGACAGACGGAAAGCATTCTGTACAGCTACGAGCAGCTGGTCCAGTCGTATGAGCATGTATTTGCGATGCTGGATGAACTGGAATCGCTCGCCACCGGTTATTCCGGCACCGCCGACCCGCTGTCCGTTGAAACCAAGAACCGGACCTTCAACGCCATTCTCCGCTTTGTTACGGACCATTTCACCCAGGAGCTGTCGCTGCAAAGCCTGGCGGATCAGTTTTTTATGAATCCGAGCTATATCAGCCAGCTCTTCAAGAAAGAGGTCGGAGAAACCTTCACCGGCTATATCTCCAGACTGCGCATCGCTTACGCACGCGAGCTGCTGGATCATGAACAATATTCCATCCAGGAGATTGCCGAGAAAATCGGTTATCAGGATTATTTTTATTTTGCCCGCATTTTCAAAAAAATGACGGGGACAACACCCAGCCAATACCGCAATGACCGGGAGTGACGCTCCCGGCTATGCATTATTTTTAGAATCCATATGGATTATCTTTAGAAAACTTTCCGGGAAAGTTTTCTTTTTTTGTGAGCGCTTTATTTTCAGCTTCAAAACCATAAATTGCGTGCATAGACGCATTGGGCCGGCAGGGGCGATAATAAATGACGAGGTCATGGTAACGCTTACGAGGAGGTCCAAGATGGAAAAATTATTAGGGAAGGGCATTTACAAGCACAGGTTCCTGTACATTCTGCTCCTTCCTACCGTACTTTATTATTTACTCTTTCAATACTTTCCGATGTATGGAATTTTGCTCGCTTTCAAGGAATTTCATATCAAAGCGGGCATCTTGCAAAGCCCGTGGGTGGGGCTGGCCAACTTCGGGGAGCTGGTCAAACAGAGCGATTTCTGGCAGGCGTTCAACAACACCATCATCATCAGCCTGGGAAGGATCGTCATCGAGTTTCCGGCGGCCATTATTCTGGCATTGCTCATCAATGAAGTGATGAAGGAGAAGCTGAAGAAATTTTACCAGACGGTATATACGTTTCCGCATTTCATCTCCTGGGTTATTATAAGCGGAATTATGCTTAACTTTCTCGGCGAATCGGGCGTGCTGAACCAGATCATCTCCGCGCTTGGCTTTGAGAAGCATACGTTTCTGACCGATCCCGGATTGTTCCGGCCGATCGTCTTCCTGTCCAATATGTGGAAGGAAGTAGGCTGGAGCGCGATTATTTATTTGGCGGCCATTGCCGGCATCAACCCGGAGCTGTATGAAGCCGCTTACGTGGACGGCGCAAGCCGGTTTCAGCAGTTGAAGGCTATCACATGGCCGTCTATCCGCGGTACGGCGGCGATCCTGCTCATTCTTGCTGTGGGCAATGCGATGAATGGCGGTTTTGAGCAAATTTTCAACATTTACAATCCCGGCGTCTATAAAACAGGCGATATCATCGATACGTATGTGTACCGCTCCGCGTTCGGCGACGGCTTAAGCTTCGGGGTTACAACGGCGGTCGGGCTGTTCAAGGCTGTCCTCAATTTCGCACTCTTGTATTTCGCGAACTTTATTGTCAAACGACTGGGTGGGGAGGGGCTGGTGTAATGGAACCGGCATTGAATCAAAAAAGCAAGGCACCGGTTGTGGATCATGCAAAATGGGCGCAAAGACGGGGCAAACTGAATGCGGCGGATATGATTATCCATGCGATCCTGATGCTGCTGACTCTTTGTACGATATTTCCGTTCTACAATGTTATTCTGATGTCGTTCAGCAACACGGTTGCGATCTCCAAGCAGGTCGTATATTTGATCCCGACGACCTTCGACTTCTCGGCCTACAGCTATATTTTTCATGAGCCGCGGTTTCTGAAAGCTTTCTACGTCACGCTGTTCGTGACTGCAGCAGGCACGGCCTTAAACATGCTGGTCACCGTGTCGGGCGCCTATGTGCTTTCCAAAAACGGATTTCCCGGACGGAAGTTTATTATGTCGGCCATCCTGTTCACCATGTTTTTCAACGGCGGCCTGATTCCGTTCTACCTGATGATGAAAAATTTCGGGCTCATCAACAATCTGCTGGTCATGATTTTACCGGTGGCCGTCAATACCTTCTATCTGATCATCTGTATCGCTTTTTTCCGGACGCTGCCGGCGGCACTAGAGGAATCGGCCAAGATCGACGGAGCCAACGAGATTCAGATTCTCTATAAAATCATTCTGCAGATATCGAAGCCCATGATCGCCACCATCGCGCTTTTCTATGCGGTGGACCGCTGGAATGAATGGTGGTACGGCGTGCTGTTCATGACCGATGTGCAGCTGCTTCCTCTACAGGCGCTGCTGCGGGAGCTGCTGACCAATTACCAGCAGCTGCTGTCAGGAATCAATGTAAGCTCGGTTGTAGCGCAAAATTCGCAGCTTCGTCCGGAAATGCTGAAAATGGCGGTTCTGGTCGTCAGTGTTCTGCCGATTGTCTGCCTGTACCCTTTCCTGCAGAAATATTTTTCCAAGGGCGTCATGATCGGCTCGATCAAGGGATGATAGAAGCGTAAGGCTTTTATTATAAAAAAATAAAATTAAGGGGATACGTAGAACATGAAGAAAGCAAAACTGCAGGTCCTGTTGTGTTTAATCGCCGCCTTGATGGTTACGCTGATTGCCGGCTGCGGCAGCAATGACACGGGGAATAATCAGCCGGCGGCAGATGCGTCGAATTCGTCAAATGCCGCAAACCAGACGGATACGGGGGCTGCCGCAGATAATCCGTTTGCGGAGCATATGGATATTTCCCTGTCCTGGTGGGGGATCGGCGTAGGCTTCGGGAAGAATGACGAGGTGCTGCAAAAGATTGAAAAGGATTTCAACGTTACTCTGAAGCCAATGGATATCGGATGGGATAACTATAAGGAGAAATCCCAGGTGTGGGCGGCAGCCGGACAGCTTCCGGATATCATTACACACAGCATCACCAACGATAATCCGGCTACGTACAATGACTGGGTGAATCAGGAGCTGATTCATACCCTGCCGGATGACCTTAGCGCTTACCCGAATGTGGAGAAGGTTGCCAAGGCGGAAGACGTGAAAGGAATCTATAAAGACGGCAAGCTGTATGCGATTCCGCGCATGACTTATCCGAACACCGATTTGTGGGCGGTTGACCGCGCGCTGTTCGTCCGCAAAGACTGGATGGATAAGCTGGGCATTAAGGATCCAACTAATTTCGACGAATTTGCAGCCATGATGAAAGCGTTTGCGGATCAGGATCCGGACGGCAACGGCAAGAACGATACAACCGGTGTCGTTATGAATACGCTCGGCTATTTTAAATATGTATTTATCCCTACTTTCCCGCAGTTCGACAATTCAAGCTGGGTGAAGGAAGACGGCAAATGGATTCCGTTCTATTCCTCCAAGCAGATTGAGCAGGTTATGGTGCAGGCCCGCAAATTGTATACGGACGGCGGTCTCGATCAGGATTTTGCGGTTGAGAAGGCGGGAGAAGCAAACCAGAAGTTCTACCAGAACAAGGCGGGCGCTTTGTCGTTTAACGTGGATTCCATCAAAGGCGCAACCGGCGTTAAGGCAGAGTGGGAAAAAAACAATCCGGGTGAAAAATTCGACGACCACGTCAAGCTGCTTCATCTGTGGCCTGCGGCGGACGGCAATATCTACCGTCATACGACAAACACATGGTGGTCTGAAACGATGATTAACGCCGATGTCGATGACAAGAAGCTTGACCGCATCCTGCGCATCTACGACTGGCTGCTTTCGCCTGAAGCCCAGGATTTGTACAACTACGGCATCGAAGGCAAGGATTACACCAAGGATGGCGACAAATATACGATTACCCGTCCAAAAGACGATAAAGGCCAATATGTTGATCTTAAGGAGGAGTATCCGTCCCTGGATATTATCTCGCAGCTGGCTGCCTGGAGAAATGCAAGCACACTGGAGGACAGCGAGGCGAACAGAGCGGCATTCGGCGATGAATCGGTGCAATTTGTCCAGGACGAATTGAACTGGCAGATGACGAACGCCAAGGCGATTCCAACCGCTTTTGAAATTTATACGATGTCCACGCCGGCGAAGGATAAGCTCTCTGGCATCAACTTCGACGATGATTTCACAAGAGTGATTCTCGGCAAGGACGATCCGGTCAAAATGTGGCAGGAAACCCTGAAGGGCTACGACAGCAAAGGGCTGCAGCAGGCGATTACAGAAGTAAACGCCGAAATGGCGAAAATCAATAAATAATTTTCGTTAAGGAAGGATTCCGCCTATCATATGCGGAATCCTTCTTATTGTCCTGGAGCTCAATCTCAATCAATGGCGGATTTCCAGCTTCGCAAACGGTGACCAGGGTGGTATTTTGATTATGCTTGTCATCGATGTGACGGAACGGAAACGGCCAGATCCTTGTTGAAAAACGGCCAGATCCTTGTTGAAAAACGGCCCTATTAATTTTTCAAGCTTGGTTTATTTCGTCAAGCGCCGGCTACCCGGCCTGTTCACAGAACATATACAATCAAACAAAGGATGGTTCATAGAATGCCAACTAAGGAAAAGGGAACATTTCCCGCTCCCGCAGTCATCCAGCTTACCGACTATGGCGTGCTGCCGGATTCCGGGGCGGATTCCATGGTTCCGATGCAGCGTGCGATTGAGGCTGCTTCCCGAATTGAAGGTCCAGTCATGCTGGAATGCCAGACAGGGCGGTATGATTTTCACCCGGAGCACGCGACCAGAACGCCTTATTACATTTCCAACACGGCCAGTGAGGAAGAGAATCCGGATGTGACCAAGACGGTCGGGATCCTGTTCAAAGGCATGAAGGATGTAGTATTGGAAGGGAACGGCTCCCTGTTCGTCTTCCATGGCAAACAGACGATGATTGTGATCGATTCCTGCGAGAATGTCACAATCAGCGGTGTCCATACAGAGTACGAAAGGCCGACCGTCGCGGAGATGACCATCGAGGAAAGCGGGAGCGATTATTTCGATGTCAGGATCCATCCCGATTTCCGTTATGAGCTTGAAGCGGGCAGGCTGTATTTTCTTGGCGACGGCTGGCGCTTCCGGGAAGGTCCCATGCAGGAATATGATCCGGTTATCGACAAGACCTGGAGGATCGATAATCTGATGGAGAAGGCCGTCCGTGTTGAAGAGCTTGAGCCTTACCGGCTGCGGCTGCATATGGAGGCTGCTCCGAATCAGGTTGTGGGTCGGGTTCTGCAGGTTCGCGACGGCTTGCGCGATCAGGTCGGAGCCTTTATTTTGAAGAGCCGCGACATAACCTGGGAAAATGTCGGCATGCACTTTATGCATGGGCTTGGCATCGTATGCCAGTACAGCGAGAATCTGCGCTTTGACAGGCTGAATCTGGCTCCCCGTCCGGAAACCGGCCGAACGGTCGCGGCCTTCGCCGATTTTATCCACTTGTCAGGCTGCCGGGGCAACGTGAGCATCAGCAGCAGCCGGTTCATCGGCGGGCATGACGATCCGATAAATGTGCATGGCACGCATTTGCAGATTATCGGTACGCCTGCGCCTGACCAATTGCATCTCCGGTTCATGCATCCGCAAAGCTACGGCTTTGACGCTTTCTTTCCCGGCGATGAGATTGAATTCGTCAGAAGCAGCTCGCTTGCCGCCTATGCCGGGAATGTAGTAAAGGCTGTTAAGGCCGTCAATCCCCGGGAGATCCTGCTTACCTTAAGCAAGCCTGCTCCGGAGGGGATAATGCCTGGCGATGTTGTGGAAAATATAACCTGGACGCCTGAGGTTGAAATTACGAATAATTATTTTGCACGGGTTCCCACCCGGGGCGTACTTGTGACGACGCGCAGGAGGGTTGTAATCGAAAATAATCACTTTGAACGCATGACCATGAGCGGCGTGCTGGTTGCCGATGATGCGGAGAGCTGGTATGAATCCGGCAGGGTGAAGGATATTGCGATTTGCGGCAACCGTTTTATCGAGTGCGGGAGCAGCAGCAATCCCGTTATTTATATCGCGCCCGAGAACACGGAAGCTCATGCGGATAAGCCTGTCCATGCCAATATCCGTGTAGAAGGCAATTATTTTCTGACGTCTGACGCAGCGGTTCTGGGTGCCAAGAGCACACGGCAATTAAGCTTCACGCACAATGAAGTTTCCGTAACAGGAGAATCATCGGCTATCCCGGATATAATTCGCTTGAGGGCCTGCAGTGACGTGACAATTGCCGATAATTCGTTCTCTGGCGGCGGAGCGGACCATAAACATATCCGAATTCAGGATATGAAACGGGATACGCTGACGGTGTCGCCGGAGCAGAGCTTGCCGGTTATCGGCTAGCGCCAAAAAGCAAAATCTCCATCAATTAAAACCATGAGCCGATCAAAGACGCTCCAGGCGGCAATGATCTTCCGATTGATTTGTACCCTCAATTTCTGAATTTGGATCGCACAAAGCTGAAATTCGGGATACAAAAGAGATCGTTGCCGTTTCTCCAGATTCAAATGCAGAAAAAGGTTGACATGAGGTGCCTGAATATTTGATAATGAGAATCGTTATCATATATTGGATTCGGAGGGGTTTATAACTTGAAAATATTTAAACGCAAATTTCCGGCACTGCTCCTTGCAGCAGTAATGATCATCGGTCTGCTCGGCGGGTGCGGTGCTTCGGAAAATCAAGCCGCCGCTCCAGCCGGAGATTCGGGCAAGGGAACAACCGACGATACAACGCCTGCAACAAGGACGGTCAAGCATCTAAAGGGGGAAGCGACGATTCCGGCCGAACCCAAACGGATTGCCGCATTGGACTATCGGGTGGCCGACTCGCTGCTTGCCCTGGGAATCAAGCCCGTTGCGACGGGAAGCTATGCCGGTACGACGGAAATTTCTTATATGGACGGCAATCCACTGAAAGAGGCCATAAATCTGGGAGATACGCCGAACCTGGAAGCCGTTTTGGCTGCCCAGCCGGATCTGATCATAGGGACGGATGTGCAGAAGCTCGATTATGACAGCCTGACCCAAATCGCTCCGACCATCATTGTATCGGTGACGCCGAAAGACTGGCAGACCGCGCTGCGGGAACTGGGACAAATGCTGAACCGGGAGAGTCAGGCCGACGAATGGATCGCGCAATATTCGGCGAAGGTGGAAGAGGCGAAGAAGCAGTTGAGCGAGCGGATCGGACCGGACGAGACTGTCATGTTCATTCGCGTGCTCAAAAAGGAATACAGGCTGTACGGAGAGCGGCAGCTGACCGGAACGCTTCTGTATCATGATCTCGGGTTGAAGGCGCCTCCGCAGGTGTCGGCCATCGAAGGGGTTAACCAAACGATTTCCTTGGAGACGCTGCCTGAGATCAATCCGGACTATATTTTGCTGGATGTAGGCGCCATTGTGCAGGGCGGAGACAAGCAGGGCGAAGCGTTGTACAATGATTTGCTGCAGAGCTCATTGTGGAAAAATATGAAGGCTGTGCAAAACAATCATGTGTACCGTGTTCCCGACTGGTTTTTCCGCACGGACTTTCCGCTTGCCCGAAGCAAAGCGCTGGGAGTTGTAGTCGACGCGCTCGTTAACGGCGAACAGGCGCTGCCAAAGTAAACCCGGCGTTAACCGGCCGCGGTGTACATGCTTCCCCACAACTGCAAAAAAGGATCAGGGCTGTTCCAAAAAGGTCGTAAAACGGACCTGAGAGAGCAGCCCCTTTTTCTGTGTCAAGAGAGGCAAACAAAGGCGACCTTAACGTCACTTTGCATAAATCTAAGCGGGACACATCCCATGCAGAGGCCGATCTTCTGGCTTCTTAATCGTTGGAACTTTTCGCTGTCCAATATCATAGATAGTTCGAAAATATTATTGTAAAACGCACCGCGTGCAGCTCCAAGTGCGCGGTGCGGCGTTGCATGACGGCTGTCCGGCCACATGCGGATCAAAGAAATAGGTTGATTCGCTGCTCGTTCAGACCTATAATAAGTTAAGCGCTTCACCTAATTATTATTGTATGGTATTAGTTATTAATATCATTAAATAGAAGAAGCGCTTAATCCAATTGCTGAGGAGGATAAAATGAGTACAATACGGTTAACGATGGCACAGGCTCTTTTACGGTTTCTGGATAATCAGTATATCTCGATCGATGGCGAGGAAACGAAATTTATTGCCGGGGTTATGGGGATTTTCGGTCACGGCAATGTGACGGGAATCGGCGAGGCGCTGGAGCGCAGTCCCGGCAGTTTGCAATATGTGCAGGGCAAGAACGAGCAGGGCATGGCCAATGCGGCGACCGCCTATGCGAAGCAGATGAACCGCAGGCAGATTTTCGCCTGTACCTCTTCCATAGGACCGGGAGCCTTGAATATGGTAACGACGGCCGGTACGGCTTCCGTCAACCGCATCCCGCTGCTGCTGCTGCCGGGCGACAATTTTGCATCGCGGCAGCCCGATCCGGTTCTGCAGCAGCTTGAAGTCAGCAGCGACTATACGGTAGCGGCGACCGACTGCTTCAAGCCGGTCAGCAAATATTGGGACCGTATCGTTCGCCCCGAGCAGTTGATGAACGCTGCGATTAACGCAATGCGGGTATTGACGGACCCGGCGGACACCGGCACGGTTACGCTCGCGCTTCCTCAGGATGTCCAGGCCGAAGCCTATGATTATCCCGAAGCATTCTTTAGTAAGCGCGTTCATTATGTTGAAAGACGCCTGCCGGCCCGCGATGCCGTTCAAAGAGCGGTCGAATTAATCAAGTCCAAGAAGCGTCCGATCATCATCGCCGGAGGCGGCGTCCGTTATTCCGCCGCATCGGATGGACTGAAGGCATTCGCGGAGGCACTGGGTATTCCGGTAGCGGAAACACAGGCGGGGAAAGGCTCCATATCCTGGAAGCATCCTCTGAATGTCGGAGGCATTGGGGTAACTGGAGCGCTTGCTGCGAACAAGCTGGCCAAGGAGGCAGACTTGATCATTGGCGTAGGAACCCGGTATTCGGATTTTACGACAGCTTCCAAATCGGCCTTTCTCCATCCGGAAGCGGAGTTTCTCAATATTAACATCAACGGAATGGATTCCGCGAAGCTGGGCGGACTGTCCTTGACCGGGGATGCGAAAGAAACGCTGGCTATGCTGAAGGACAACCTGACGGATATCAGCTTTTCCGGCAGCTATGGGGATGAGGTCGCCAGACTGAGAACGGAATGGGAGAACGAAGTCGACAGGCTGTACGCCCTGGAATGGGAAGGCGGCCTTGCGCAAACCCGCGCACTTGGCGTCATTAACGAAACGATTGGCGAAGATGCTGTTGTGGTTTGCGCGGCCGGAAGCCTGCCGGGCGATCTTCAGCGTCTGTGGAGAGTCGGCAAACCGGGCGGCTATCACATGGAATACGGATTTTCCTGTATGGGCTACGAGGTCAGCGGCGCATTCGGCGCGGCTTTGGCCGAGAAGGACCGGGATGTGTACGCTCTTGTCGGAGACGGCAGCTACCTGATGCTTCACTCGGAGCTCGTCACAAGCCTCCAGGAAGGAAGAAAGCTTACGATTCTGCTGTTCGACAATCATGGATATCAATGCATTCATAACCTGCAAAGAGGCAACGGCAGCGACGGGTTCGGCAATGAATTCCGCTACCGCGAGCCGCAAACAGGCCGTTATACCGGCGATTTCATGCCGATTGATTTTGCTGCCCATGCCCGCAGCCTTGGGGCGGCGTCCTATAAGGCCAATACGGCGGAAGAGCTGCGCGAGGCGATTGTTCAGGCAAAGCAGGAGACGAGGACGACGCTGATTGAGATCCCGGTCGTTCCGGGGACCAATACGGACGGCTACGAGTCCTGGTGGAATGTCGGCGTGCCCGCCGTGTCGGAGAGCGGCAAGGTGCTCGAAGCGCATGCGGAGATGCAAAAACGGCTGCAGACGGCGAAAGCTTACTAAAGGTTGTTCAAACAGCTGAATGTTTGAACACGAATTATTAGGAGGGCATAATGATACAATTTCCTTTTCAATTAGGCGCCCATCCCATTAATTGGGTTGGCGAGGACGTCAAGGAGCACGGGGACGACACGACCTACGAGCAAATTCTGGACGATATGCAGTCGCTGGGTCTGACGGGCACGGAGATGGGGCGCAAATATCCTACGGATACCGCGCTGCTCAAGGAAGAGCTGTCCAAGCGGAATATTCAGCTGGTTTCCCAGTGGAAATCCGTTCTGTTCTCTGATCCCGGCTATCGCCAAGCCGAGCTGGATGCCTTCCGGGAGCATGCCCGGTTCTTGCAGCAGCTGGGCAGCACGGTGATCAGCACATGCGAAGTCGGCGGTTCCCTTCATTTTGACCCCAGGCGCTCGCCCAATGAGCGCGAGGTGCTGCGGCTGGATGAAGCTGGCTGGAGCAGCCTGGCGGAAGGTTTGAACGCGGCAGGCGAAATCGCCAGGGAATACGGATTGAAGCTTACTTACCACCATCATGGCGGCACCGTTGTTGAACGTCCCGACGAAATCGACAAGCTGATGGAGCTGACGAATCCAGAAGCCGTGTTTCTGCTTTTCGATACGGGACATGCGCTGTATGGCGGGGCAGATCCCCTGAACGTGCTGCGCAAGCATTACGACCGGATCGCCTATATTCATCTGAAGGATGTGCGCCTGAATAAGCTTGAGCAGGCCAGAGCGGAGCAGTCGGATTTCATTACCTGCATCCGCAATGGGGTATTCACGGTGCCGGGAGACGGCGTCATTGATTTCCGCCCTATTCTGGAGGAGCTGGTCAGCCGAAATTACAGGGGCTGGGCAATGCTTGAAGGCGAGCAGGACCCGGCTGCGCATCCTGCGCGAGAGTATGCCGAGAAAGCGATCGCATATTTGCAATCCCATATGCAATCCATTTTGACAAGCGGGGCAGGTGACAGAGCATGACCTATGTGACATTTCCCTCGGGAAGAAGCTTTGACTTCACGGCGATCGGACGGCTGTGCATCGATTTGAACGCCAACGAGATCAACCGCCCGATGGAGCAGACGATGACCTTTACCAAATATGTCGGAGGCTCTCCGGCCAACATCACTATCGGCATGAGCAGACTCGGCCACAAAACGGCGTTCATCGGCAAGATAGCGGACGATGCGATGGGACGGTTCATCGCCGGTTATCTGGAGAAGAACAGCATCGACACCCGAAACGTGGTCACGGACAACACGGGGGCAGTAACGGGGCTGGCTTTTACGGAAATCAAAAGTCCCACGGACTGCAGCATTCTGATGTACCGGGATAACGCTGCCGATCTGAAGCTTACTCCCGTTGAGGTCAGCGAGGAGCTGATTGCGGCGAGCCAGGTGCTGCTCATCTCCGGTACCGCGCTTGCGGCAAGCCCTTCACGCGAAGCTGTATTTCTGGCACTGGATTATGCGCGAAAGCATGGAACCACGGTCGTATTCGATATCGATTACCGTCCGTACACCTGGATTTCCGCAGAGGAAACCGCCACTTACTACAATCTGGCTGCTGAAAAATGCGACATCATTGTCGGTACGCGGGAAGAATTCGATATGATGGAACGATTCGAGCAAAATCCGGAGCGCAGCGATCAGTTTACGGCCTCCAAATGGTTCAATTATTCGGCTGGCATCGTCATTATCAAACATGGCAAGGAAGGCTCCATTGCGTATACCCGCGATGGCGCGGAGCATAAGGCCAAATCTTATCCGGCGAAGGTCGTCAAGACCTTCGGCGCAGGCGATTCCTACGCGGCCGGCTTCCTGCATGGCATCCTGTCCGGCTGGACGATCGAGCGGAGCATGGAATTCGGCAGCGCTGCGGCCTGTATCGTGATTTCAAGCCACAGCTGCTCTGATGCGATGCCTAGCGTGGAACAAGTGGAAGACTACATCGAACGCTGCAACCGCGGCGAAATTACAGCGGGGTGAGGCTGCGCCCGTCATTCCTGTCGGGCTGACTTGAACCACCTTTGGCATAATAAAACATAAAAGACTGGAGATTTAGCTGGTGAAGCGGATGGAAACCGAATGGGCCGCTTTTTGAAAATCAGGGGATAACTATCGCCGAAAGTTAAGCTCCCCGCGAACAGCGGAAGACTTTTTCGCCAGCGCAGCCAGCTATCGCCAGTCTTTTAGAATGAGGAGACCTATATGACACAGACGCTGAAAAACTGGATCGGCGGCGAATGGATCGCCGCAATTGCTACGGAAACCGAGGATGTTTATAATCCCGCAACGGAGGAAGTGCTCGTCAAGGTGCCGCTGTCCTCGCAGGCGGATGTCGATCTGGCGGTCCAAGCGGCGAAGCAGGCTTTCCCGGCATGGAGCAAAACTCCCGTACCGCGCCGCGCGCGGATATTGTTCAAATACCAGCAGCTGCTGGTGGAGAACTGGGAAGAGCTCGCCAAGCTGGTTACGCTGGAGAACGGCAAGAGCTATGGCGAAGCCTACGGCGAAGTGCTCAGGGGCATTGAATGCGTCGAATTTGCGGCCGGCGCGCCTTCTCTTATGATGGGCAAGCAGCTGCCGGATATCGCGACCAATCTGGAGTCGGGCATGTACCGTTACCCGGTTGGCGTTGTAGGGGGCATTACCCCGTTCAACTTCCCGATGATGGTGCCCTGCTGGATGTTCCCGCTGGCCATTGCCTGCGGCAACACCTTTGTATTGAAGCCATCCGAGCGGACGCCGCAGCTGGCGAACCGGCTCGCAGAGCTGTTTCAAGAAGCGGGACTGCCGGGCGGCGTTCTGAATATCGTGCACGGGGCCCGCGATGTCGTCAACGGCATCCTGGAGCACCCGCATATTAAGGCGGTTTCCTTCGTCGGCTCCCAGCCGGTTGCCGAGTATGTATACACCACCGCTTCCAGGCATGGCAAACGGGTGCAGGCATTGGCAGGAGCGAAGAATCACTCCATCGTGCTGCCTGACGCCGATCTTGACCTGGCCGTGAAGGAAATCGTAAACGCCGCTTTCGGGTCGGCGGGAGAACGCTGCATGGCCTGCGCCGTCGTTATCGCGGTAGGCGAGATCGGGGACGAGCTAGTCCGCAGGCTGACCGATGCGGCAGACAGTCTGACCATAGGCAACGGCCTGAACGAAGGAACGTTCCTGGGGCCGGTGATCCGTGGGCCGCACAAGGAACGGACGCTCCACTACATCGAGTCCGGCGAAAGCGAAGGCGGCGTGCTGGTCCGGGATGGACGCAAGGACGCTGCGGCAGCGGGCCAAGGCTATTTTGTCGGGCCTACCGTATTCGATCAGGTCAATACAAGCATGAAGATCTGGAAGGACGAAATCTTTGCGCCGGTGCTCTCTGTCATGAGGGCCGATACGCTGGATGAAGCCATCGGGCTTGCCAATCGCTCGGAGCTTGGCAACGGAGCCTGCCTGTTTACGCAGAACGGCAGCAGCGTGCGCCAATTCCGGGAGACGATTGAAGCCGGCATGCTGGGCATTAATCTGGGTGTTCCCGCCCCTATGGCGTTTTTTCCGTTCTCAGGCTGGAAGAATTCGTTCTACGGCGATCTGCATGCCAACGGAACGGATGGCGTTGAATTTTATACCCGCAAAAAAATGGTGACCGCCCGCTGGTAACAGGGGCAGTCACACCTATATATAGCAGCCCGGATGGAGCGGAGGACGATGAGCATGAAGAAGATTAAAATAGGTGTGATCGGCGCAGGAAGGATCGGGAAGATCCATGCCGATAATTTGAGGAGAATTCCGGAAGCCGAGATTGTCGCGGTCAGCGATCTTTTTGCCGGTGAAGAGCTGCAGGAATGGGCCGGGAGCAGAGGGATCGGGATCGTCACGAAGGACAGCGAAGAGATCCTGTCCAACCCGGACATTGACGCGGTGTTTATCTGTTCGTCCACGGACACGCATGTGGAGCTGATCAAGAGAGCGGCGCAGGAGGGCAAGCATATCTTCTGCGAGAAGCCTGTCAGCATGGACATCAGCCTGACGGAAGAGGCGCTTGAAGAGGTCCGCAAGGCAGGCGTACAGCTGCAAGTCGGGTTCAACCGCAGATTTGACCATAATTTCAAACGGGTTCGCGAGCATGTACAGGCCGGAGAGATCGGCAGCCCCCATCTGATCAAGATCACCTCGCGTGATCCCGAGCCGCCGCCAGAGGCATACATCAGGGTGTCAGGCGGAATCTTTATGGATATGATGATTCATGACTTTGATATGGCGCGTTTTCTCTCCGGCAGCGAGGTCGAGGAGGTCTTTGCCCAGGGCAGCGTCCTGATCGATCCGGTTTTCTCCAAATACGGAGATGTGGATACGGCTATTGTGACCCTGCGGTTTGAGAACGGCGCATTGGGGCTCATTGACAGCAGCCGCCGGGCGGTATACGGCTATGATCAGCGTGCCGAGGTATTCGGCTCGAAAGGGGCCGTATCCGTCACCAACGATCATCCCAACACAGCTGTCCTTACGACAGAGAACGGACTCAGAAGCGATAAGCCGCTGCATTTCTTTTTGGAGCGTTATCAAGGCGCTTATATGGATGAGACGGAGCAGTTCATTGACTGCCTGCTGAATGGAAAACCCGTACCGGTGAATGGAAACGACGGCAGACAGGCGGAGCGCATCGCTCTGGCCGCCAAGCTGTCCCACCAGCAGCAGCGGGTTGTGAAGCTCTCGGAGATTGAGGACCTTAAATAAGGAGTGTGAATCTATTGTCACAGCTGATAGTAAGTCCCGGGCAAAAGCCGCTGGAAGACGGCATGCTCATGTCGATTACACCTGAATCAGCAGGCTGGACCTTTGTCGGATTTGAAGTGTACCGGCTGGAGGCCGGCCAGACCCTGAGCCGGGAAACCGGGGACAAGGAGGTCTGTCTGGTCCTGCTCAGCGGGAAGGCAAACGTCAAGACGGCAGACCAGGAGTGGCGGAATATCGGACAGCGGATGAGCGTGTTCGAACGGATACCGCCTTACTCGGTGTACGTGCCGAATGACAATCGTTATGAGCTGGAAGCCTTGACGGAGCTGGAGCTGGCGGTATGCGCGGCTCCCGGTTACGGCAGCCATGGAGCCCGTTTGATCGGTCCCGACGCCGTTGGTGTAGAGGTTCGCGGACAGGGGAATATCGAGCGGCTGGTCCATAATATCCTTCCGGAGCAGGAGCCGGCCGACAGCTTGCTGGTGGTGGAGGTATTCACGCCGGAAGGACACTGGTCCAGCTATCCGCCCCATAAGCATGACCGTGATGCGCTGCCGGACGAGTCCTTGCTGGAGGAAACCTATTATTTCCGCGTCCAGCCCGAGCAGGGTTTTGCGATGCAGCGCGTCTATACGGACGACCGTTCGCTGGATGAGACGCTTGCCGTCCAGAACGGTCAGGCGGTGCTTGTGCCGAGGGGTTACCATCCGGTTGGCGCGCCTGCGGGTTATGATGTCTATTACCTGAACGTGATGGCGGGACCCTCGCGCGTATGGAAGTTTCATAATGATCCGGCGCATGAGTGGATTATGAAGAGGCCTGCCGGGAAACGTGAGGAATAGGGGAATATTGCATTGCTCCGGGAAACAACGGATAATAAATCAAGATATGACGGTAAGCCGTTCTTTCAATCCGATTGTTAATGAGGTTTGGCCATGAAAGCAACCACGATCTATGATGTCGCCAAGGAGGCGGGCGTTTCCATCGCCTCCGTCTCCAATGCCATTAACGGCAAGGGGAAAATAGGCAAGAAGAAGCGGGAAGAAATATTTAAAGTGATGGAGCGCCTGCAGTATCAGCCAAGTGTGATCGCTTCCGCCTTGATGGGCAAAAAAACCTACACACTGGGGCTCCTGATTCCGGATGTATCCAATCCCTTTTTCTCCGAAATCGCACGTTCCGTAGAGGATTTGGCCCATCACGCGGGTTATAGCGTCATTACATGCAGCACCGACAATAAAGATGAGCGGGTGGAGAAATATATCCGCCTGCTGGAGCAGAAGAGTATCGATGGCATCATCATCGGAACCGGTGTGGAGAATACGGATATTCTGATGCAGCTTGCCGAGAAATCCGTCCCGATTGTCATGTTCGCCCGGGAGGTCTCTGGCTTGTCGGTGCACAGCGTGCTGACGGACGATTTCAAAGGCGGCGCGCTTGCGGCCGGGCATCTGCTGGAGCTCGGCCACCGGCAGGTCGCCGTGCTGTCGGAGAACTTCAAGGTAAGCAGCAGCATGGAGCGGGTGAAGGGATTCAAATTCGCGCTTTTTGAAGCTGGCGAGGGCATAGAGGAGGATCGTATTGTCTCCTGCGAATCGAGTATTGCGGACGGCAAGCGTGCGGCGGGCGAGCTCCTTCGCCGGACTGAGCGGCCGACAGCGCTGTTCTGCTGCAACGATTTGCTTGCGATCGGCGCGCTTCAAGCAGCCCGGGAAGCCGGAGTGGCGGTTCCGGCCGAGCTTTCCATTATCGGCTTCGACAATACGATTCTCTCTACCGTTACCAATCCCGCGCTGACCACCATTGCCCAGCCGATGGAGCAGATGGTGAAGCTGGTGTTTGAGCTGCTGATCAGCAACCTGGGGGACAAAGCCTCTCTCAAGCAGCGGATTGTCATGCAGCCTGAATTGATTCTGCGGGAATCCACCTCGAAGCCGGCAGAAATGTAAACGACAAAAGGGAGCGGACTGCAGCCTCTGCAGAGATTCGCTCCTATTCATAGTAAGGAGATATGCTCCATGAATGAGAAGAAGCTTATCCTGTTTCTGGATAGCGGAGACACCATTATCGATGAATCCACAGAGATCAGAGACGAAGAAGGCATCGTAATTAGTGCAAGCGTCATTCCGGGCGCAGATGTGATGGTGAAAACCCTCTTCGAGAGGGGGTACACGCTGGTCCTGGTCGCCGACGGCGATGCGCAATCCTTCAAGAACGTGTTCAAGCAAAACAATCTCTACGATTATTTTACAGCCATGATTTATTCCGAAAATATTAAAGCCAGCAAGCCCAGTCCCCGAATGTTCAAAGCGGCGGCAGGCGCCATCGAGCTGACCGAGGCGGATTACGCCAGAGTCGTCATGATCGGCAACAATCTGAGCCGCGATATCAAAGGCGCGAATGCGCTGGGCATCACCAGCGTTTTTCTGAGCTGGACGTCCCGCTATCCCCATACTCCGGCCGACGAAAACGAGCATCCCGATTATACGGTAAGCGAGCCGCTGGAGTTCCTTGAGCTGGTGGAGCAGTTGAATGATAAACTGACGGTAGGACAAATATAAAAGCTTTTTATCGTAGCCCCTCCGCATTTCGGAGGGGTTTATTCATGTCCATTTTTTTAATATAAGCGAGCAAATACCCGATCGGGCTTTTCAACGGTCCGGCGGTTATAATGGAAGGTAAGACGATAGAATGAGGTGATGGGCCTTGAGTATTTATGATTTTAGCGTATTGACCATTCATGGCGAGCGGCAGCCGCTTGCCGATTATCGCGGGCAGGTGCTGCTCATCGTGAATACCGCCACCAAATGCGGTTTCGCCCCGCAGCTGGATGAGCTTCAGAAGCTGTATGAGACATATAAGGATCAAGGCTTCACCGTTCTCGGCTTTCCCTGCAACCAGTTCCAGAATCAGGAGCCGGGAAGCAATAATGAGGTTGAAGAAGCCTGCCGGATTAATTTTGGCGTCACATTCCCGCTGTTTGCCAAGATTTTGGTGAACGGACCGGATGCCGATCCGTTGTTTGTCTATTTGAAGAAAGCGACAGGAGGGCTCATGGGTTCGGCGATCAAATGGAATTTCACCAAATTTCTCGTCAATCGGGAGGGAAAACCCGTCAAACGGTTCGCCCCGATGACCGCGCCGCTCAAGTTCGAGGATCGTATTGTCCAGCTTTTGAATTAGGGGAATACTTGTAATACTGCGTATGCGGAATATATTCAGGGGGTAAACGCTATGAACGCTTTGGCTTATATGCTGCTTAGCATGCTTGTCCGTAAATCTTACACGGGCTACGAGCTGCAGAAGCTGATGGAATTGTTCTGGCAGGCCAAGCACAGTCAGATCTATCCGTTATTGGCGAAGCTGGTTCAGGAGGGACTGGCCACCTTCGAGGTCGTGGGGCAGACAGGCAAGCCGGATAAAAAAATATATACCGTCACGGATCAGGGCATAGCCGCCCTGCAGGATTGGATAGCCAACCAACCGCCGGCAGCGCCGGTCAACCGGGATGAGTTCATCATCAAAATCTATGCAATCGGCTTGGCCGAGCCGCAGACGGCCTTTCGTTTATTTGAAGACCGCATATCCAGTCTCACCGCAGCGCTCACCTACCTGGAAGAGGAAATACAGCGCATGAAGGAGCAGTACGCAGAGGCGCTGACGGAGCTTGATTCCAGGCATTTCGGACGCTATCTCATTTTTCAGCGGCAGCTTCAGATCAATCGCGAAGAAATCTCGTGGTGCCGGTGGGCGATGGAGCTGTTCTCCCGCCGCGTGTAGTGCGGCTGGCAAGCCGAAGGATAAGGTTGGAAAACGCTTCGCGTCTTCAGGCGCGAGCCGCGGTTCGGGAAACTCCCGCGTTATCAAAACTAGGAGGCTGTATGGGGCATGTTTAATTTTTCTTGGGGAGTTTTGTTTGTCCTTGTCAATTTCTCGATGTTCCTGCTCTGCTACCGCATGTTCGGCAAGAATGGACTGTATGCCTGGGTAGGTGTGGCAACGGTGCTCGCCAATATTCAGGTGGTGAAGACAATTGATCTGTTCGGCCTGACCACGACGCTGGGCAACACGATGTACGGTACGATTTACCTGACAACGGATCTGCTGAATGAGAAATACGGACAGAAGGATGCAAAAAGGGCGGTCTGGTTCGGCTTTTTCTTCATGATCATGTCAATGGTTGTGATGCAGATGGCATTGATCTTCAAGGCCCAGGAAGGCGACCTCGGTCAGGAGCCGCTGAAAGTTATCTTCGGCCTGCTGCCCATGATCGCGCTTGGCAGCTTATGCGCCTATTTCACCAGCCAGTTCCTCGATGTGCGGATCTATTCGTTCCTCAAGCGGGTATTTCCGAGGCCGGGCCAGCTGTGGATCCGCAATAACGGGAGCACAGGCATCAGCCAGCTGGTGGATTCACTCATCTTCTGCGCGATTGCCTTCGGCGGCGAATATCCGTTTGAAGTGTGGCTGGAGATTTTATTGACGACCTACCTGATTAAATTCGTTATTTCCGCAGCGTCGACGCCGGTCTTATATATCGCGAGAAGCCTCAAGGTTCCTTCATCATAAAAATGTTCCGTCCAGGCGCTGCCGCATTATGCGGTTGGCGCTTTTTTTGGTTTCTCTCCTTTGACCCGCTGTTTGCCCGGTCTGTGCCGGCAGCATTGAATTATTCGAAGCGGCAGGTTTAAGTTGAGAGGAATACAGTCATATTTATAAGTGACGGCGTTTTCGGGAGGGGTGGGGAATTGAAGCTTGAACAACTGATTTTGGCGGGAGTCTGGATCGTCTGCATTCCTGTTCTGCTGCTATTCCCGCGCGAGCGCTACCGGGAGGTTATACTGCTGTTCCTATTCAATCAAACTTTCACTTGGCTGCTCAGCCTGATTGTTACAGAGCTTGGCGCCGTAAGCAATCCGGTAAGGGAATTTCCCCGGGCGCTGGCAGCCAACTTCAGCTTCAACTTTGTGTTTTATCCAACGACTGCCGTGTTCTTCGTCTGCTTCTATCCGTTGCGGGGCATATGGAAAAAGCTGGCCTATACTGTGGCGTACGTAGGGGTATCATGTCTGTTTGTTTACATTGTCGCCCGGTATACGTTATTAATCCGTTTTGACCATTTTCCATGGATATGGAGAGCGTTTATCTATCTGGCCGGATTTTTTGCGACCCTCAAATATTATCAATGGTTTTACCGGCTGCCCGCAAAAGGAGGCCTCCACGATGGGGATCGGAGCTGAGCATTATATACTTATGGCGATTAATTCCTCATGCATCATCGCCTTTCTTTTGGTGCCGCAGGAGAGGCGTAGGGAGGCGCACATTATTTTTTTGTTCCACCAGTTTATTACCTGGATACTGGGTATAATGGCAGTAGAATGGGGGCTGCTGGCTTACCCGGTCAGAGAATTTCCCATGGCCAACCATACCAGCTTTACGTTCGAATATATAGCATATCCGGTCATTTCCGTCTATTTCATTCTGTTTTACCCAGCAGGCTCCCGGGCTTCCATGCAGACAGCCTATTACATGGGCAGCTCTATGGCTATCGTCCTGCCGGAGCTATGGTTCAAGTACCATACACAGCTCATTGTGTACCTGCATTGGCAGTGGTATTGGACATGGATAAGCGTGACGGGGACATTCTGGATTACCCGTATGTTCTATTTGTGGTTCTGCCGCACATCCGTTACGGGCAAGCGCAGGATTGTCTTCAAGACGGAAGAGTCCGTTCTGCGCGAATCCGACAAATAAATTTCATGATGCAGCCCGTTTTGCTGAAGCTCCTGTTCGGTCATAAAAGCATGCATCCGAGCTATTGACGCCGGCTCCTCGCTGTACGGGCCAATGTGCAGCATTTGAACGCAGCTTCCTTCCGCCAATGCCTCAGCTTCCAGTTCCATTCCACGCGGGGGACCGAAGCCGCAGGCAGATCGGAATCAAACCACCACAGCCCTTCAAGCTTGGCGACCGTAAAGTCCCGGGCTTCTTTCTTGCAGATGGCTTTAATGCCGTAAGCGCCTTGTATAATGCCTCGACCGCCTGGCTGAAAACCTCACCTCCCGGTTCTCCTCTTCCCGTAAAGGTCAAATAGCTAATGTCCCCCAGCTCTATAAGCTGCGGCGTCTTTCCTGCGCAGTAATAGGTTTTGTCCGCTTTCGTCTAATCAAGCTTATCCATCATGTTATGTTCCCTCCTGAAAATGTCTGTCCAGGTCAGGATACTCCATCTCCCCTGTCAGAAGCACTCAGTGGATAAAGAACGGATTGCGGCGGGCCTGCGGAAGTTCTGTCACCCGCAAGCTTGGCGGCAGTCGCGGGGGAGGCCGTGTAGACGGCAAGCTTCATTCCCGTAACTGTTGTGACTTGAAATGCCGCATAATCAAATTCCAGATCGCCAAGCTCGGGGTGGTTGAATTCCTTATGGCAATCCGGCATTTCCATCACTTGATGCTCCGACCAGAAGCGGACAAAGTCCGGGCTTGCCTCCTCCAGATCATGCTTCAATTCTTCAAACCAGGGATCGCCAGGATATAAAGCGTAATCTGCGCGGAACTGGGCTACCAGTCCTTGAGCCATCTTGGACCAGTTCGGATTCTTCATCAGCTCCGGCATGGCGAAAGCGCGCCACAGCATATTTCGCGAATGGGGTCCCGGTATTTGCGTCAGGTTGAAAACGGTCTCCGCCGCCCGGTTCCAGTGAAGCAGATCCCATCTCCTTCCCATTACATAAGCAGGGTGGGGCTGCAGGGAGCGGAGCATTCGCTCCAGAGCAGGTCCCGCCTGTTCGGCTGGAAATGGCGGATTGATAGTTAACGGTTCCCGGGATAATGTGAACAGATGCTGCTGTTCGGCACGAGTCAGACGAAGCGCTTGAGCCAGGCTGTTAAGCACTTGAACGGAGGGCTGAATATTTCTTCCCTGCTCCAGGGCGGTATACCAGGAAACCCCGATATGCGCAAGCTCGGCAACCTCCTCGCGCCGGAGTCCCGGTGTCCGTCTGCGCGTACTCTCGGGCAGGCCGACGTCCGCCGGCGTCAGCCTCGCACGGCTCATACGCAGGAAATCGGCGAGCGCCAAACGCCTCTCCTCATCCTTCTGCAAATTCTCGTTCATGATCAGAAGCCCCTCCTTATCCTGACACTCGGCATCCTACGATAACGGGCATGTGGATGCCTCTTCAGGTATGCATCATACTTGGTATTGTATCAATTCGCGGGCAGCTATGAAAATAGACCCCGGTTGGAGCGAAGCATAAGAAAACGCCAAGAAAGAGGGAGAAACCATGCATATACTTGTTACAGGAGCGACGGGGCGCGTGGGAAGCAGGCTCATTCGCAGATTGCTGGAACGCGGGGATAAGGTGCGCATGCTTGTCCGCAGCCGGCAGACCGCACAACCGCTGCAGGAGCTGGGAGCGGAAGTGGCGGTGGGAGATCTGCAGCAGCCGGATACCTTGTCTGACGCGGTTAGGGATGTGGAGGCCGTCATTCATCTGGCCGCCTTCTTCCGGGGAGCATCGGAGGCGGAAATGAAGGCTGTCAACACAGCCGGGACGATTGCTCTGGCTCGTGCCGCTGTACAAGCCGGGGTGAAGCGATTTGTATTCGCCAGCACGAATCTGGTGTACGAAGGTCTGGAAGGGCGCGCCCTGCGTGAAGATGACAGGCTCGCCCCGGCGTTTCCCTATCCGGCAAGCAAAATAGAGGCGGAACAGGCGCTTATGGAGCTGCATCGTACGCATGGGCTGGGGCTGCGTATCATACGGCTGGCATTCGTTTACGGCGATGGGGATCCGCATCTGGAGGAAGGCATGAGATGGTTCGGGCAATGGCATCCGGCGAAACGGATTCATATGATCCATCATGCAGATGCGGCGCAGGCGATGATGCTTGCTGCCGACAGGACAGGCATTGATGGCCGTATCTATAATGCCGCCGACCTGGAGCCGGCTGCCGCCGCTGACATTATTGCACTCTTGGGGAAAAAGCTTGACGAGGGCGCCTATGAGCGGACGCTTGAGCGCCCTTGGGAACATATTGTCGATATTTCCTGCATTCAGAGCGAGCTCGGCTATATGCCGGTGTTTCCATCCCTGGCCAAGGCCGCAGAAGCCGGCGTGCTTTGAGGCATGCGGAGCAGCCCTTGTTATGGAGTTAGAGGGTTCGCATCATAAAAAGTGAAGATCATGAAGGATTAACACTATAAACCCGCCGCTGCGCATGCATTGGCGGGTTTATGCTGTTAATTGAAGCTTGTTTCGCCTCTGATCCCTCAATTCCCGCTGCGAAGCCGTAGACAACGCAACAGCTTTATACTAATATATGAGTTATAAAAGAACATTATATGTTATTTTTAAACATTATAAGGAGCTGGTAATGATGTCGGTAACCCCGCGCTTGAACAGAATGTTCAGCAGACAAGGGAAATGCCTTGATGTTGCAATCGATCATGGGTTTTTTAACGAGTTTTCTTTTTTATCGGGCATCGAGAATATGAAGCAGGCGATCGGGACGATTGTGGAAGCGAGTCCGGATTGCATCCAGCTCAGCACCGGGCAGGCGCGCCTGCTTCAGACCATCCCCGGCAAGCAGAAGCCCGGACTTGTGCTTCGCACGGATGCGGCGAATATTTATGGCTCGGAGCTGCCGGACTTTCTGTTCAGCGAGCTGATCGACCGCGCGATCGAACAGGCAGTCCGCCTGGACGCGGTTGCCGTATGCGTGAATCTGCTGCTGCTTCCCAATCAGCCTGAGCTTCATCATCAATGCGTGAGGAACATCGCCCTGCTGAAAACCGAAAGCGAGAAATATGGCATGCCGCTCATGGTTGAACCGCTCGTCATGCTGCCGAATGAGCAAAAAGGCGGCTACATGGTGGACGGCGACATCCGCAAAATTATGGCGCTTGTACGTCAGGGCGTCGAGCTCGGCGCCGATGTGATCAAAGCCGATCCATGCGACGATGTCTCCGAATACCATCGTGTCATTGAGGTGGCATCCGGCGTTCCGGTGCTGGTACGCGGCGGGGGCAGAGCGAGCGACGAGGAAATCGTGAGCCGGACTGTGGAGCTGATGAATCAGGGCGCGTCGGGAATCGTATACGGCCGCAATGTGATCCAGCACCCGAACCCGGCGGGGATGACCAATGCGCTGATGGCGATTGTGCATCACGGGGCTTCGGCTGAGACCGCACTTGATTTGCTGAAGGGAGAAGGGCAATAATGGGAAAAAAGCGAATACGCTTCGGCGTCATCGGATGCGGCCTGATGGGCAAGGAGTTCGCAAGCGCAGCTGCGCGCTGGTGCCATCTCGCGGATGTCGATTTTCAGCCGAGCATTGTGGCGGTATGCGATGCCAATCCTGCCGCAACGGAGTGGTTCACCGAGCAGGTGCCTAGCGTAAAATCCGCGTATTCCGACTATAAAGAGCTGCTGGCTGACGAATCAGTGGACGCCGTCTACTGCGCTGTTCCGCATAATCTGCATGCGCAAATTTACGTGGATATTATCCGGGCAGGCAAGCATCTGCTCGGCGAAAAACCGTTCGGCATCGATGCGGAGGCGAATGCCCTGATCGCGCAGGCGCTGCGCGACAATCCCGGCGTTATCGTCCGCTGCTCCTCGGAATTTCCGTTCTTCCCAGGCGCACAGCAAATTGTGCAGTGGGTGAATGAGAACCGGTTCGGCCGGATCATTGAAGTGGAAGCCGGCTTCTGGCATTCCAGCGACCTTGACCCCACCAAGGTGATCAATTGGAAGCGGAGAATTGCAACCAATGGGGAGTATGGCTGCATGGGCGATCTCGGCATGCATGTGCTGCATCTGCCGATCCGTTTTGGCTGGAAGCCTGCCAATGTACGGGCGCTGCTGTCCAAGATTGTGGAAGAGCGCCCCGACGGCCGGGGCGGCCAAGCGGCCTGCGAGACTTGGGATAATGCCATTCTGGCCTGTGAAGTCGAAACGGCGGATCAGAAGTTCCCGATGGTGCTGTCCACCAAGCGCATTGCGCCCGGCCACGCGAATACCTGGTTCATCCGTATTCAGGGGACGGAATTCTCCGCTGAATTCTCGACGAAGAATCCGAAGCAAGTGGCTTCGCTTCCTTACTCCCCAGGAGGCGTGCAGGCATGGCATGTCGCTGACGCGCCGTACAAATCCGCTTACGGCACAATAACAGGCGGGATCTTCGAATTCGGCTTCTCCGATTCCATCCTGCAAATGTGGGCGGCGTTCTGCGATGAGCTGACCGGCGGCTCTCAGATGAAGCAGCCCTTCCACTGCGCAACGCCGGAAGAAGCGGCGGGAAGCCATCGCGTGTTCACCGCGGCGCTGGAGTCGCAGCGTACCGGACAAACGGTCGCGATTGATTGGAGGGATTAATTTGAGCAGGCCAGCGGCTGAGGTTGTTGTTGCAGGGCATATTTGCCTGGACCTGATTCCTGCCCTGCATGCCAAGGACAGCAGCATTCTCGTACCCGGCAAGCTGGTCGATGTCGGACCGGCTGTCATATCGACAGGAGGGGCTGTTTCCAACACCGGACTCGCGCTGCACCGGCTTGGCGTCGCTACCCGACTGATGGGCAAAATCGGCGATGACTGGTTCGGCAAAGCCATTCTGGAGGTGCTGTCCGGCTACGGCTCTGAGTTGACGGAAGGAATGATCCGCTCCGAGGGCGGCCACAGCTCCTATTCGATCGTCATCAGTCCGCCCGGCGTGGACCGTACCTTCCTGCACTGCACGGGTACGAACGATACGTTCGAAGCGGCAGATGTAAGGGCCGAGGCGCTGCAGGGCGCCCGAATGTTTCATTTCGGCTATCCGCCCCTGATGCGCAGCATGTACAGCAACGGCGGCGGGCAGCTTGCCGGGCTTCTGTCCCGGGTCAAAGCGGAAGGCCTGACGGTTTCCCTCGATATGGCGAAGCCCGATCCGGATTCCGACGCGGGCAAAGCCGACTGGCAGGCGATATTGGCGCTTGCGCTGCCCCATGTGGACGTGTTCCTCCCGAGCTTCGAGGAAATCCTCTACATGCTGCGGCGGGATACCTACGGGCAGTTCGAAAGCGATAACAGCACGGGAGATCTGCTTGGTTATGCGGACGGCGGGCTGCTCTCGTCGCTGGCGGACGAGATGCTGGGCATGGGCACGGCCGTCGCCGCTATCAAGCTAGGCGAGCATGGGCTGTATGTGAAGACGACCGGGGATGCCGGGAGGCTTGCCGCCATGGGCAGATGCGGTCCGGATACGGATAGTCTGAAGGACTGGCTGGGCCGCGAGCTCCTGGCGCCCTGCTATGCCGTGAAGGCAGCGGGCACGACTGGGGCGGGCGATTGCACGATTGCCGGTTTTCTGACCGCCATGGTCAAGGGATTATCCCTTGAAGAGGCGCTTCGCAGCGCCGTCGGCGTCGGGGCCTGCAATGTTGAGCAGCCCGATGCGACAAGCGGCATCCCGCCGTGGGAAGCGGTGCGCGGACGCATCGAGGCAGGCTGGGAGCAGCGGGACGTCACTTTGATGCTCCCGGGATGGCATTATGATGCGCCAAAGGGCGTGTGGTCGAAATAAGCGGTTTATCTTCAAACTGGCCCGCGCCTGGCCGGATTGTGGTGCAGGCTTCATAACCTGCGCTTCTCCCGGTATGCGTTTGGGAAACAGACTGGCGAATGACGATTCTCGGGTAACATCTTGCAGGTTTGAGCGATATCATTGAGGGAGGTCATCAGTTTATGTTGAGAAGCGAAGTGAGGCAAGCGCAGCAGCGTGCGGCTGCGATGTTCGCAGAGGCAGGCATTACCCTTGCGCCGGAGGAGGAAGCTGGAATTGAAGTTGCGGGTTTTGGACTCGGCCAGCTGGAAACGCAGGGCCTCGAGCTTGTTACTTATGTGAATACAGACCGCTACTGCGCCAAGGAGCTTGTGTTATTTCCGCGGCAGACCTGCCCGGAGCATATTCACCCCCCCATTAACGGGGAGCCGGGGAAAATGGAGACCTTCCGCTGCCGCTGGGGCAAGGTTTTCCTTTATGTGGAAGGCGAGCCTTCGAAGAATATATCGGCCATAGTACCGCTCGGCAGCAGCCCGTATTATACGGTTTTTCACGAGGTGGAGCTGAATCCGGGCGAGCAGTATACGATTGCCCCGGGCACCAAGCATTGGTTTCAGGGGGGGAATGAAGGTGCGATCGTATCTGAATTTTCCAGCACCAGCCGGGACGAATACGATATCTTCACCGATCCGGCGATTCAACGGATGCCCGTCATTACGGAAGACGAAGCCTGATTGCATCCAGGGAAGCGGTATCGGCCCGAACCGCGGGCAGTTGCCGGCGGTAGACGTCAGGCTTGCATGACGGCGGTCTGTTACGCTTGAAATCCGGTTCCGAACGTACTTTGAGAGGATGGGCTCGAATGCATTTATACGGAAGAAGCTGGACCCGCCGGGAGCTGGAAGCGCGTGTTGGAAGCATCAGCCAGATCGGCGGAGTACGGCGGATGCAGCTGACGGAAGGCAAGGAGAGGGATGTCGAAGCCATCCAGGTGCGGACTGGCGCCGGTCTGACTTACTACGTCATTCCCTCCAAGGGACTTGATATATCGCTTGCCGAGCTTGGGGGAACGCCGGTCAGCTGGCAGTCTCCCAATGGGGATATTCATCCGGCGTATTATGAAGCGGAAGGCACTGGATGGCTGCGCACCGCTTCCGGCGGATTGCTGATGACCTGCGGTCTTGCCCATGTGGGCTCGCCGGCCGAAGACAGCGGAGGAAGATACGGCCTGCACGGCCGGGTTCATCATACCCCGGCCAGTCAGGTCAATGCGGCCGCCGTCTGGAACGAAGACGAGCTGGATTTGATCGTTTCCGGAACCGTGGAGGAGACGGCCATATTCGGCACGAAGCTCCGGCTGGTCCGCACCATCACCAGCAGATTGGGGCAGAACCGGATCGCCATTGAGGACCGGGTGGAAAATGCCGGCTTCGCCAGCTGTCCGCATATGATGCTGTACCATTTCAATTTCGGCTTCCCGCTGCTTGGCGAAGGGACGCATATCGCGTTTCCCGAGGCAGAAGTGATACCCGTCACCCCGGGCGTGCCGGTTGAAGGCTATGACCGTTGGGAGAAGCCCGATCCGGCTGCAGCCGAACATGTGTATGAGCATATTCTGGCGGAGGACGCGGCGGATAGCCAGGGGATGGCGAAAGCCGTGATTCATTGCCCGGCTTTCCCCGTCGGGGCAGGGTCTCAGCCGATAAGCGCAAGCTTGCGCTGGTCGGTGGACTCGCTGCCCCGCCTGCTGCAGTGGCGGATGCCCGGGGCGGGCGAGCATGTGCTGGGACTGGAGCCGGCCAACTGTACGGTGGACGGTGTGCGCGGCCCAGGCTGTTACCGCGAGCTTGAACCAGGTGAGTCGGTCCTTTACAAGCTGGAGTTGAACCTTGCCTGGAAATCGTGAATAATAGATAAAAATCAGACAAAGCCGTTTGGCGGGAGGACCGCATACGATGAGCATCACGCTTAATGATCGTCAGCAGCAAATATTGGAGCGGTTGAACGCTGAAGGCGAAGTGAAAATCGCCGAGCTCAGGGAAGCATTCGCTGTGACGGAAATGACCATCCGCAGGGATCTCGAGAAGCTGGAAGCGGCCGGACATGCGAAGCGCACCTTTGGCGGGGCCATTGTGTTCGGCAATGACATTGCGCTGCAGGAACGCGCAGGCTATATGACCGAGGAGAAGCGCCGGATCGGAAAACGGGCAGCCGAACGGGTTCTGCCCGGCGAGTCGGTCTTTATCGACGGCGGTTCCACAACGCTGCAGGTGGCTCGCTATCTGAAGTCCGCCGCCGGCATTACGGTCGTGACCAACGCCCTCAATGTGGCGGCCGAGCTTACAGGCAAGCAAATTCCGGTGATTGTCACCGGAGGAACGCTGCTTGATGCGACGGCATCGCTGGTTGGCCCTATCGCTGCCGGGACGGTGGCCGGCATGGCGTTCGACCGCGCTTTTCTGGGGACAAGCGGCGTCAGTCTGCTTCATGGCTTCAGCAATTCCAATATGTACGAAGCGGAAATCAAGAAGCTTGCGATCAGGCAATCCGCAGAGGTGAATGTGGTGCTCGACCACAGCAAATTCGGGGAGAAGGAATTGGTATCCTTCGCGGCTTTTACCGAAGTGCACCGCATTATTACCGACGAGCTGCCGCAAGGAGAACTGGCCGGTGTTTTTCAAGAGGCCGGTGTGGAGATCATGCTGGGCTGATCGTGCGGATATGTGGTCGGACAGCCGTCATGCACCGCCACAGGGATGTTAGGACATTATGGGGCGGCAGGACCGAGAAAGACCATGGAAGCGATAGGCTTCTATGGTCTTTTTTTTAAACGATCAGAAAAGGATGTCTCATCCTTTTCTGACGTTTTGGGGAAAATAGCGTTGCCGCCAAGCACGGCGACAGCCGGTTCTTCTTAAAATATAATAGTGTATAAAACTCCTCCATACTTTTCTTCCCTTAATAAGGGGAGAAACTCCCTCTGCAGCCAAAAGGACGGCGACGGCCATTTCTTCTTGCATACCCGGCTCAAATCGGGGCAGTTATGATCACCTTAAGTACTGGCGGCATTGAGGAGCCGATGCAGTAAGATTTTTCCTTGCTGGAGAGTCCGGCCGGCGGCGGATATATGCTGTTAGCAGGAAATTCCCGCTTGGAGATTGTTTCGAGTGGCGGGTTATGAGATATCTGGCTGGTAGTAAGGTTTTACCTCGCTGGAGCGTCCGATCAACGAGCAGATTCACACTCCAGGCCGGAATTTCCTGCTTAGAGGCCACTTCGTCGGGCAGTATCGGACGACGGGCACCGAGGCTCCCTTGGATTCATGTTCCCGCATGAGCTGACAATCAACAACAGAAATCACTGCTGAGTAAGGTACGGCTTTTTCATCATAGAATGAAAAGTTCAGATTCCCGGATTCTGTTCCTCCATAAAAATAAATATCATTCAGGCTCCTTTCAGAGGTGCTATTACAAATAAGGATAATAGTTACAAAGGAGGTGGAATCATACACTCGAACAGACTGCTGTATTTCCGTTTAATATTTTATCCAATAGTTATTGTACTATCTTGTTTCATTGTTATTGGATCTCCTTTTCTCTTCGTGAAGATTATTCAGTTATTTCTTATTGTAGTTGTTTCAGGCACTCTCGGGGCTTTAATAAGAGAACTGTTCTACCGGAAGGAACAGTCGAAGGCAATCCCGCAGGGACTGACTGAAGAAGAACATACAGATTCCTAAAATAAGGCCTGTCTCGTACTGCTGCCTTTTATGCGCTTGCAAAATATGTTAAAAGACTACAATGAATTGATTTTGGTTGTCCTGCGCTTTAAACTTATAGTAGAGCGACCTCCTGGATGGGTTTTTGAGGCAATGACCTCGTACTTAAGTCCCATCGTAACGAGGCGCTCGTTTGTTTGCCCAAGTGATAATCACAGCAGAATACCGCAATCTTTGAGCTGCCGCGTACCCGTGACGTATGACCGCTGCTTGCCGCCGAAAAAAATTTATTAAACCGCATGTCGATCCGTTCGTCTTTCGTTCGTCGTCTATATAGAGGCAGGTTAAACCGCCCGAATCGGGTGGTACAGCAGGCTTTAGCAAAAATAAGAGGAGGCATACCACGTATGCGATTTATGATGATCGTCAAAGCCACAAAGGATTCAGAAGCCGGCGTAATGCCGAGCGAAGAGCTGTTCGAAGCGATGATGCGGTATAACGAGGAACTGGTAAAGGCCGGCGTGCTGCTTGCTGCCGATGGTCTGCATCCGAGCTCAAGCGCAATCCGGATCTCTTATCCGGAGCCGGGCGGCAAGCCAAAGGTGCTGGACGGACCGTTCACCGAGGCGAAGGAGATGATCGCCGGTTACACGCTGATTGAGGTCAAATCGAGGGAAGAAGCCATTGAATGGGCGATGCGCATGCCGGATCCTCACGGCTTCGGCGAGGGACAGATCGAGCTTCGCCAAGTATTCGAGGGCCCGGAGCTGACGGAAAATCCGGAGCTGCTGGCGGATCATGATGCGCTGCGTGAGGAAATGGAGAGGCGCAGCAGGCCGTGACGCACTCCGCTTCCCACCGGACAATCGATGCTGTATGGCGTATTGAATCGCCGAAGCTTATCGCGGGGTTGACCCGAATGGTGCGCGACGTGGGACTCGCCGAGGATCTCGCGCAGGATGCGCTCGTCATCGCTCTCGAACGGTGGCCGGATTCCGGAATACCGGACAACCCCGGCGCCTGGCTTATGGCTGCTTCCAAGCGGCGGGCGATCGACTTTTTGCGAAGGAGCAAGCTGCGCGACCGGAAATATGAGGAGGTCGGACGCAGCGCCGATTTATACACAGAAGATGATCTGGAAGCTGCGATGGACGGGGAGATCGGCGACGATCTCCTGCGTCTCATTTTTATGACCTGCCATCCGGTTCTGTCCCGCGAGGCTCGGATTGCTCTGACGCTTCGCCTTCTGGGCGGGCTTACAAC
The DNA here is from genome assembly GCF_056269365.1 of Paenibacillus sp. JT22N12. NCBI lineage: Bacteria > Bacillati > Bacillota > Bacilli > Caryophanales > Paenibacillaceae > Paenibacillus > Paenibacillus sp. JT22N12. Next base: position 272,218 of record NZ_JBWDNU010000004.1, read on the forward strand.
CGATGAAATTGCACGAGCCTTCTTCGCCGCTGAACCGACCATCGCGCAGCGGATCGTCCGCGCAAAGCGGACGCTTCGGGAAGCCGGGGCTGTATTCGAAGTTCCATCCGGCAGTGAGCTCAAGGAACGTCTTGCGACGGTGCTGGAGGTCATCTATCTTCTGTTCAACGAAGGCTATGCGGCAACGTCGGGAAGCAGCTGGATACGCCCGCTGCTCTGCCAGGAAGCGCTGAGATTGGGGCGCGTCCTTGCGGAATTTGCGCCAGCGGAGCCGGAGGTTCACGGCCTGGTTGCCCTCATGGAAATTCAATCGTCGCGGTTCAAAACCCGGGTAAGCCCCACAGGCGAGCCGGTTTTGCTTATGGACCAGAACCGGGCGCTGTGGGATCAACTGCTGATCCGCCGCGGCTTGGCTGCGCTCAAGCGTGCCCAGACGCTCGACCGCCCGCTCGGCCCGTATGCGCTGCAGGCAGCGATATCCGCATGCCATGCCAGAGCGCGTACTGCCGGGGAGACCGATTGGGCGCGAATTGCCGCGCTCTATGAAGCGCTGTCGCGGGTGATGCCGTCGCCGGTGGTCGAGCTGAACCGTGCGGTGGCCATTGCGATGGCGTTCGGGCCGGCATTCGGCCTTCAGCTCGTTGACGAGCTGACTTCCGAGCCGGCATTAAAGGAATACCACTTACTGCCGAGCGTTCGGGGCGATCTCCTGGTCAAGCTGGGGCGCCGGGAGGAAGCGAGGGATGAGTTTGAGCGCGCGGCATCGCTGACGAGAAATGAACGCGAGCGCGAGCTGCTGCTTAGGCGTGCCGCTGAATGCGAATCGGGAGGATAATGGGAGGAGGAATACTTATGAGATTTATCCTGATGACGAGAGCGACCAGACACTCGGAGGCGGGTGTCCGGCCAAGCCGCGAAAGCATCGATGCAATGAACGCCTATCACGAAGAGCTGGAGAAGGCCGGCGTGCTGCTGGCTGCCGAGCGGCTGTATCCGAGCTCAAGCGGACTGCGAATGTCGTTTTCCAGGCCCGGCGGCCAACCCTCCGTAACCTCGGGGCCTTTGGCAGAGGTGAACGAGCTGGTGGCGGGATTTACGCTCATCGAAGTGAAATCCGAAGAGGAAGCGATTGAATGGGCTTTGCGTGTCCCGGATCCTCACGGCTATGGCGAGGGTGTAATCGAGCTGCGCCAGCTCCTTGACCGCCGGACGCCGGCACAGGATCCGAGAATGCGGGTCCTGGAGGACGAGCTGCACAGCCAGATCGACATGCTGAAAAAAAGTTAAAACATTATTTTTCCGGTTTTGTCGATTTTACGGTCTTCCATTCGTTGTGTAGATAGGAGACGGATTTCTGTAGGTAAACCACTCTTTAACTACATTAGTGAAAGCGGCTGATTACCCTGCGGTAAGAAATATTGACACATTACATCTTGCAGAGGAGAGTCTTAAATGAACCAGGAAGTAACGGATTTTATAGAAGCGGTGAAGGAGCCGTGGCAGGGGCAGCTATGCGCCAGCCTGCGCGAGGTTGTGCACGGGGCGATTCCGGATGTTCATGAGCGGATTCAGTATAAGAAGCCCCATTTCTTGAAAAACGGCAAATATGCGGCTGTCATCTCGACGTCGAAGGACGCGGTAAGCTTCACGATCTTCAACACGGCGGAGCTTGCGCTTCCTGCGGGCTTCGACGGGCCGCCGGAGAGGAAAACGATCAAGCTGCGGCAGGGGCAAACGATCGATGCCGAGATGCTGTCCTCCCTGGTCAGCCAGGCGTCGTCGACGTTATAAATATTTTGATGAGCCGGTTATCTGATGTGGAATCAAGATGAGCGTCAAATAGCTCCCACCTGGCGGCGGGAGCATATGCTGCTGTTGCCGTTTTCTTCATTTGGCAATCAGCCGGAATCGAAGCTGAGCAGGGTATGAACGGTTCAAGCGGTTACGGATTCCGTGCAATCAGCAGCTGACCTTTCTTACGGCCGGCTGCGCTCGCGCGATGCGCCTCCGCAATTCCCTCGGCGCTGAATGGAAAAATTCGCTCAATGTGCACCTTCAGATTTTGTTCCTGGACATTGCGCATAAGGGATGACCAATCGTTGTTGTTCGGCTCTGGGCGGACAAACTGGGCTTCGATGCCGCGAATGCGCGGATTCCCGCTGATTGACGGGGATACGAGGGATAGAAGCTTTCCTCCATCCTTCAATACCGTGTAGCTTTTCCGCTCCGTTTCTCCGCCGTCTCTCACCATATCGAGCACGATATCTACCGGGCTGACAGCTTCTGCAAAATCGGTTGTGACGTAATCGATCACCTCATCAGCCCCCAACTGCCGTACAAATTCTTGATTGTCGCCACGCGCCGTGGCAATCACGTAAGCCCCGTGCTGCTTGGCCAGTTGAACGGCAATATGACCCACAGCCCCAGCGCCTGCGTGAATCAGAATGCGCTGTCCCGGCTGCAGCTCGCCGTACTGAAACAATGACTGCCATGCGGTCAACCCGACAGCCGGTAACGCGGCGGTTTCCTCGAACGAAAGCATAGACGGGATAACTGCGAGTCCCCTCTCATCCACTGCCGCATAATCCGCATAGCCTCCGCCGGCTGCAGTCAGCCCTATGACACGGTCGCCCTGCTTCACATGCTTAACCTTCTCTCCGACTTCTCTCACCACGCCGGCGATTTCAATACCAAGAACATGCGGAAACCGGAGGGGAATGATATTCCGGAACGCCCCTGAGAGGATAAGATGGTCCCCGGAATTGACCGTCGTTACGTACATTTCCACAAGCGCCTCCGTTTCTTTCAACTCCGGCTTGGCTGTTTCCTGTTCCTGCAGAAACTCGGGAGTCCCGTAATCGACCATAACGACCGCTTTCATATTGCTTCCTCCTATTCTGATCTAACAATAGAGAATACGTCTTTATCCGATAGTCATCCATGCTCCAGTGAGCTTAAATTGACCTCGGTTTTATGGAGAAGTATACTTTAGTAAAACATTTAGCCCAAGTGTAAAACTACACCTGAGCCCGAATGAGGGGGGAAAGTCGTGCATGGAAACCGGAGCCCGCAGCATAAATGGCTGAAAGCCGCATTGGGAGAAATCGAAACGCTTCGTATGAAGCGCCAGCGTCAATATGCCGATCAATCCCATCCTTCGTTAAAACGATTCACGCAGCAGGAGCTGAACGACGAGGCCTGCCTGACGTATAAAAACCTGCTGGTTGGACGTTCGCACAGATTGCCGGATCGTCAAACGATGCTTCGTATTGCCGAATATCTTGAATGCACGTCCGATGAGCGCAATGATCTGCTCGCAGCTGCCGGATATCTTCCGATCCTGCCCGAAATGGCGGGAAGATCCCTGGAGCTTGCTCTGGAGCAGGCGCATCAATTGATGGCAAATTTATCTCTTCCAGCCATGATCGTAACCCCGACGTTGGATATCAAGGAGTTTAATGAACCATTCCGCGATTTATTTGATATCCCCCGCGATTTATTTTATGAGAACCGCATGAATCTAATCGATTTTCATTTCAATTCCGATCTCCCCATACGGGCTCGCTCCACTTACGATGCAGCATCGTTTGAACAGTGGGAATCGCATGCCATCAACGGGATACAAGCTTTCAAGAGGAACCATCTGCTTTCCCGACACGATGACTGGTATCAAAGATTGATTCGAAAATTCCATCAATACGGCGATACCGATAAGTATTGGAATATGGAGCCGAAGACTCCGGAACACCAAGAAAACCACTCCAGAAACATATTAGCCAGAACGGAAAGCGCAGGCGGGTTAGTTCCGATCCGTTACAGGCAAGTCTTTCTTTCCGCCGGCAGCAGCATGTATCCAGGAATTGGAGTTTTCCTGCCGGTTGACGAACCGGCGCGTCAAGCGTTTGCCCGCTTAGGTTGTCCTGCCGTGTGATGTTTCGATTCGAAGAGGGCTGAAGCTGCTTTTTATCTTAAATTGTTCTCCAAGCGCGCGTCCGATCAGGATGCTTTTTTTGTCGATGCTAAAATGAGCAGTCCTCACGCAGCATGGACGGGCAGTTTACGGCCGCCCTGCAGGGGTAAAATATAATCATTAGTTGGAATGTGCGCGGACAACAATAAGAATGCAGGGGGATTGTTGCAGATGAATGAAGCCTTCGGCAGACCCGGGGAGCGTCCGACCTGGACGACAGGGGCCAAATCCGGTGTGGGTACCGCGGCAAGTCCCGAATCGCTGGTATGGTTCACTTTTTCGCAAGGGATAATGAATGAGGTTTATTATCCGCAGGTCGATACGGCAAATATAAAAGATACGCAGTTCGTGGTTGCGGGAGATGGATTTTTCTCTGAGGAGAAGTCGGGTACCAGGCATAAAATGGAGCGGTTGGATCTGTGGGCGCCCGCTTTCCGGATTACGAACACCTGCCTCTCGGGACGGTATGAGATTACCAAGGATGTGATCACGGATCCTTCCCGAAATACGCTGATTCAGCAGGTCCGCTTCATTCCCCTGGAGGGAAAGCTTGCGGATTATTCGCTGTTCGCGTTGACCTCCCCGCATATAGGAAATCAGGGTTACCACAATGACGCGCGGATCGGCGAATATCGGGGTAATCCTCTGCTGCTGGCTTCCTGCGGCTCCATCACGCTTGCCGTTATGTGCTCCTCCGGCTTCAGCAAACGCTCGGTCGGATATGCCGGTACCTCCGACGGCTGGCAGGATATCGCCGCAAACTATAGAATGACGAATGAGTTTGATTCGGCCCCGGACGGCAATGTTGTGCTCACAGGACAGATCGATTTGCCGGAGGATGGGATGTTTACGCTTGTTTTCGGCTTCGGGAAGACGGAGGAGGAAGCGGCAGGCCAGGCCTATGCCACGATAGAGGCAGGCTATGAGAACTGCTACACGGCCTATGTGGATCAGTGGAAAAAACGAACGGAGTCTATTCGTAATTTATCCGTCTGTACGGGGGATGACGGGGCATTATTCCGTTCGAGCGTTCAAGTGCTGCTGAGCCACCAGGACAAGCTCCATCCCGGCGGGACGATCGCTTCGCTGTCCTTCCCATGGGGGGAGACAAGCACGGCGGACGGGCAAACGGGCGGTTACCATCTGGTATGGCCGCGGGATTTGGTACAGACGGCAACGGGCCATCTGGCGATTGACGATGTGGAGAGCGCCCGGGCGATCCTGCTCTACCTGGCCGGAATTCAGCAGGAATGCGGGGGCTGGCATCAGAACAACTGGATTGACGGACGCCCTTTCTGGGACGGCATTCAGCTGGATGAGACGGCTTTTCCGGTTATTCTCGCCTGGCGGCTGAGTGAACGAAATGCGCTGGAGGGCTTCGACCCTTGGCCGATGGTGTTCAAAGCAGCGGCTTTTCTGATCCGGCAGGGGCCGGTGACCGGGCAGGAGCGGTGGGAAGAGGACGGCGGGTATTCCCCTTCGACGCTTGCGGCCATGATCACGGCGCTGATCTGCGCTGCCGATCTGGCTGATGCCAGAGGCGAACGGGAGCATTCCGTCTATCTGACAGAGGTTGCAGATTGGTGGGCGAGCAATCTGGATGCGTGGACCTATACGACGAACAGCCTGCTCGATCCGGAGCTGCCTGCTCATTACGAGCGGCTGAACACGGTTGTGGTCGGCAATCCGGATCACGATAGTCCCCATCAAGGCAAAATCCCGATCCGCAATCTGGCGCCGGATGTGCAGAGCGAGTTCCCGGTGGATGATGTGGTGGATGCGGGATTCCTGCAGTTGGTCGATTACGGCATACGCCCGCCCCATGATCCGCATATCCTGAAATCTGTGCAGGTGGTGGATAAGGTAATTAAAGTGGAGCTGCCCGCCGGGCCGAGCTGGTACCGGTATAATCATGACGGCTACGGCGAGCATGAGAACGGTGATCCCTTCCAGGGCTACGGGGTCGGACAGGCATGGCCCCTGCTTACGGGAGAACGGGCGCACTATGAATTGGCAGCGGGAAACAAAGCGGAGGCGGAGCGTCTGGCGCGCGCCCTTGAGGATTTCGCCGCCGGTAATAAGCTGCTGCCCGAACAGCTGTGGACCCTTCCGGACATTCCGGACAAGGGACTGCACAGGGGCAGGCCGACTGGCTCCGCTATGCCGCTGGTATGGGCTCATGCGGAATATCTCAACCTGCTGCGGAGTCTGCAGGATGATCAATTATTCGACCGCGTGCCGATCGTTGCCGAGCGTTATAAGGACGGGCCGCCTGCGCTGCGCAACGTCTGGCGCTTCAATCATAAGGTCAGCTCGACGAATGTGGGCGAGCCTCTGCGGATCGAGGTTCTGGCTCAGGCGCGCATTCACTGGAGCATGGATAATTGGCATACCGTACATGATGATGAGATGCGGGGCAGCGGGTTCGGGACTTATTGGTTTGATATCCCCTTATCCGCCAGCGACAAGCTGACGGGCGTGGAGTTCACTTTCTACTGGACGGACTCCCGGACCTGGGAGAACGCGGATTTTACGATATGGATCAGGCATCCTTTGGCGGAGAATCGTTAAGACGATTCTCCGCCCTGCCCTTCATCGTCAGGATGAAGCCCCTGAAAATTAGTCGACCCCCGCTGATTAATCAGCGGGGGTCATTTGCATTAGTCGCTTAGCCTGCGCCGTCAAACCGATCGATCGATTCAGCGGAGCGCATATGCGATGTATATAATAGCGTAACATTTAGTGGTCTTCGATTCACTTGCACGAAAACAACGAAAGCCCTTACCTCTCAGTCGTCCTTGCGGTTCCAATGACCGCGCCAGTTTGAATCCGTGTTCCTTAAAGCAGCCGTGATAAAAGGAATGTGTTAACTGGATGGGAGGATAACCATCTTAACTAAAACTAAATCGGGGAAAACCATGAGGTTACACTACATATAGATTTATAATATATCACATTCTATTAATAATGTCAAATTCCATTCAAAGAAATTCGCTTCCTCCTGACCGCACTGCTTCCCTCCCTGATGAATCCGACCCGTATGACATTTGTCATGCGCAAGACATTACATTCGTGAATACCTGCCGGCATCACGTCTTGGTAAGATGAAATCAACAAAGAGGCCGCAGCACAAGGCCTGCTGCAAACAAGGAATAAGGGGTGGGAGTCCATGACAGCAGCCATTCAGCTGGATCAGGTGACGAAGATTTATAAAGGGAAGAAAGCAGTCGACGGGTTATCCTTGACGATTGAGAAAGGCAGCGTAGTGGCGCTTCTTGGCCCCAACGGCGCAGGCAAGACAACAACGGTCTCCATGATACTTGGCCTCCATCAGCCGACCAGCGGCAGTGTCAAGCTGCTTGGGGGAGATCCCCGGGACCCGCGGATCCGCGACCAGATCGGCGCGATGCTGCAGGATGTCAGCGTCATCGATAATCTGAAAGTGTATGAAACGATAGAGCTGTTCCGTCATTATTACGAGAAGCCGCTGCCGCTTGAGCAGCTGCTGCGGATTTCCGGCCTAGAGGAGGAGAAGAACAAGATGGCCACGGCGCTCTCCGGCGGACAGCAGCGCCGGCTCGGCTTCGCGCTGGCTGTAGCAGGCGATCCTGAGGTGCTGTTTCTCGACGAACCGACAGTCGGGATGGATGTCTCCTCGCGCCAGCTCTTCTGGGATACGATTCGCGCCATGGCGGGAAGAGGCCGGACTATTGTGCTGACGACCCATTATCTCGAGGAAGCGGACAGTGTAGCCGACCGGATTGTGGTCATCAATAACGGGAAGCTGATCGCCGATGGCACGCCAAGCGAGATCAAGGCGGAAACAACTGGCCGTGTGATAACGTTCACTGCCGGAGCCTCCGTCACCCCGGATTCGCTGGCGGCAATGCCGGGAGTCACGGATATCCAGTGGAGCGGACGGAAGGTCAGACTGTTCAGCGGCAATACGGACCGATTGATCGCCGCCCTTGTAGAGAAACGGATCGATATGCGAGATATTGAAATTGCCAGCGGCGGACTTGAGGATGCTTTTCAGGCGCTTGTTCAGCAAACCACCCAACGATAGGAGAGATTGATAATGAAAAACACAAGTATGCGGGCAACGTGGGCGCAGTGCAAAGCGGAGCTGATTCGCACGGCACGGAATAAACGGTTTGTTTTCTTCTCGGTCATCATGCCGGTAGCTTTCTTCTTTATCTTCACCAGTGCGATGGGAAGCGATACAACGGTCGGAGGTGTGGATTTCAGCTCGTACTATCTCATGTCCATGACGGTATACGGGGTTATCGGGGCAAGCCTCATGTCCTTTTCCCAGCGGATCTCCAAGGAGCGCTCTCAAGGATGGATCAGATTGCTGCATATTACGCCTCTGCCCTCATGGTCCTATATCTTCTCCAAGGTGGCGGCACAGGCGTTCATTAATCTGATTATTATTTCCATGATGTTCATCATCGGCGGGATTGCCAAGGGCATCGATTTATCCCCGGCCGTCTGGATCGAAAGCGGTCTGTGGATATGGATCGGCGGCTTTTCCTTCATGGCGCTTGGCACGCTGCTGGGCACGATCAAGAATGCGGATGTCGTACAGGTGATCAGCATGATCGTGTATATGGGGCTTTCGGTGCTGGGCGGTCTGTGGATGCCGACCTCCACGATGTCGGCAGAGCTGCAGAATCTGGCCCGATTCACGCCGACCTTCCGGCTTGGCCAGGGAGCCTGGAATCTGGTGGCCGGAGGTTCCCTGGACTGGAGCGGTATCCTGATATTGGCAGCGTATGTGCTGGTATTTATGGTATTATCCTCTTATATCATTAAAAAACGGGAAGCGGTGTAATATGAAGCGATCGGCCGTGCGGCCCCGTAAAGGGCCGCCCCTTTACTTTTCATTTGTTTTTTTGTTTTACCTGGCGTTTCCGCTTACCGAGCTGTTTAGCCGTCCCGTCGGGGAGCTTGTAATCGGACTCCTTGTCCTTGCCGTATTTACGGCCCTGTATCTCTACAGTTCAAGAGTGAACCGGGGAAGGCTTATTTCTGTGTTTTTGCAGCTTATCATTATAGGGCTGTTCTGCTACCGGTATAATGCGGGCTTCATTTATATGGCCTTCTATCCGTCCCCCATCATCGGATTGATATCGTCGAGGAAGCAGATGTACGTTGGGATGGGCGCAATGGTTTCGCTGTTCCTTGCCGTGGGATTGTACTATCAGCTGTACCTGAGCGCTAATGACATGATCCAGATTGTACCTGCGATGCTGGTCATGCTCTTCCTGCCTTTTGCGCTGCGGATGGGCCAAAAATCATTTGAGCTGCGGGAAAAGCTCAATCTGGCGAACGAGGAGATTGCGCGGTTGTCCAAGAACGAGGAGCGGCAGCGGATCTCCCGCGATCTGCATGATACGCTGGGTCATACCCTGTCTCTTATCACGCTCAAGAGCGAGCTTGCGGAGAGGCTGATCGTGAAGAATCCGGAGCGCGCCGCGCAGGAGGTCAAGGATATTCACGCCACCTCGCGGGCGGCGCTGAAGCAGGTGCGGGAGCTGGTATCCGGGATGAACGCCGTAACGGTCCGGGACGAGCTGGTAAACGCGAAACAAATATTGGCTGCGGCAGATATTGTGCTTGAGGTTCGCGGCGAGCTCGCGGAAAGCATGGCATCACCGCTTGCCGACAATATTCTGGGCATGTGCCTGCGCGAAGCGGTCACGAACATCGTCAAGCACAGCAAGGCGAGAACATGCACGGTGGAATGGACGGGGGAGCCGGATCTGCTTCATCTTAAAGTTTCCGATGACGGCCGCGGCATCGACCCCGCTGCGGGGGTCACTGACGGGAACGGGCTGAACGGCATGAAGGAGCGGCTTAAGCTGGTCGAGGGCGACTTGAGCTTCGCGCCATTCAAAGGCAGCGGCACTTCTGTAACCTTCACAGTGCCGCGGGTTACCAAATCGATGGAATAAAGGGGGTTAATAACCATGAAAGTCATTGTGGCGGAGGATCAGGCCATGCTGCGCGGGGCACTGAGCGCGCTGCTTGATCTGGAGGACGATATTGAGGTGATCGGCCAGGCGGAAAATGGCGAGCAGGCGCTCTCCATGATCGAGTCGCTTGTACCGGATCTGTGCATCCTGGACATTGAGATGCCGAAGCTGACGGGGCTTGACGTGGCCGAACGCCTGAAGGCGCAAAAGCATTCCTGCCGGGTGGTCATTCTGACGACTTTCTCGCGGGCCGGATATTTTCAGCGCGCGATGCGTGCCGGTGTACAGGGCTTTCTGCTCAAGGATTCGCCGATCGATGAGCTGGGCGCAGCGCTCCGCAGCGTCCATCAAGGCGGCCGGGCAGTCAGCCCCGAGCTTGCTATGACATTCTGGGAAGCGGAGAACCCGCTCAGCGAACGCGAGCGCGAGGTGCTGAAGCTTGCCGCGGAAGGATTATCGGCGGTCGATATGGCAGGCAAGCTATTTCTAACATCCGGAACGGTACGGAACTATTTGTCGGAAGCGATCCAGAAGCTGGAGGCCAAAAACCGGATCGATGCGATCGGAATTGCCCGGAAGAATGGCTGGCTGGATTAATTAATGGCTGTATTCCACGCCGATCGCCTGCTGCTGGTCCCAGTTCCACCAGTCCGTAGACCCCACCAGGGGAGTGGCCAGCTCGGATTCCTGTTTGAGCTTGAGCAGTTCCTTGGTCGGGCCGGTCAATACGGCGCCGTACAGCTTGACGCCGTTTTTCATCAAATAGCTGTAGCGGTCCTCCAGGTTCGCTGCTTTGAATTGCGGGTTCTGCGCATTATTGCGCAGCAGCGCCTCTGTCAGCCTTCCGTGGTCAAGCAGATAACGGATCTCCCTCAAATAGGTCTGCGCGCGGCGTTCGCCTTCCGCGTTGTCTTCTATTGTATAGCTGCCCGGATTATCTTCATCTCCGTACGGCAGCGCATCTGGAGCATAACCGAACACAAGGCCCGAGCCCAGCAGCGGATTGCTTGCGGACAGCTTGCTTTCCACCCCTGTATCGACGGCGAACCAGATGGTGTCGAGGTCGTATTTTTTGATGATCGCGAAATATTCGTCATGTGTCAGCAAATGCCGGAACGAGACGGCAAGCTGGGAGACGGTTCCCTCCGGAAGCTTCTCCAGCGTCAGCCATCCATTCCCGCTCGAAGGTTGAGGATCCGGGTCGGTGCCTTCTGTCGGGTACCGGAAAAAGAAGGGAAGGGCATGCTGGCCGCCTGACCAGTCATATCGGCTCGATACCTTGGCAAAAAACCAATTTTCCCGGAAATAGCCGACGGTATTCTCGCCTCTGCCCACCTGCTCCCGGAGCTCATAATCGCTTGTGAACGTGAGCAGCGCGCTTCCGGTTGCTGAATTGCCGACCTTGATGCCAGGCTTCGTGAATGAAATGACATCGCTGGTGACCCGGATCATGGCATGGGCATCCGGACCAAACCAGCGGGTGGCGAAGAAAACATTGGAATACCCATACAAAACGGATACAAGGAAAATGGCAGCCAGCGTTGTAAAGGTGATCGAAACAACCGAGAACCGGCTCTGCCACTTGCTGCGGCGGATGATGTTAGATTGCATGGCAATGGGCATGCCGCCATGTTCTGGCTTTTCCGTTTCGCCGGGAGGCGGTCCCAGCAGCAGCAGCTCCAGTTGGCCGGCAAAGGTCTCGTTTTGTTCCAGCTCACTACGCAGAAGATTGACCTCCTCCCCTGTAAGCTCCCCCCGCAAATAAGCCGCGATCCTGCTGTTCAATTGTTCATCGGATGGTTGGGTCATCGTTATCCTTCCTCCATAACTGACGTAATTTTTGTCTGCCGCGGTAGATCGATATCTTGACATCGGCCAGCGGGATACCCAGAACCTGGGCGATTTCCTCATAGGTAAGCTGATGATAGTAAAGCAGCAGCAGCGACTGATGCTGTTTGTGCGGAAGCTCCCGGGCAAGAGTCTCGAATTGCTCATGCAATTCCTGCTCAAGCATTCTGCTCTCGGGATCGCTGTCTGGCGGACCAGTGGCTTCAGGCTGCATAACCAGGGGAAGCTCGCGGCGTCGGGCTTTCTTGCGGTGCCAATCGATGAAAGCATGATACGCTACCTTGAACAGCCATGGGCGGACCTTGCCTCCGGTATAGGATTCCAGAAATCGGAAAGCGCGAAAATAAGTTTCCTGGGTGAGATCCTCAGCGGTCTGCCTGTCTCCAGATAGTTTATATAGATAAAGGTAAATGTCATTCATATGCTGGCGGTATAAATCATCCAAGCCCGCTGTCACAAGCGCTTTCCTCCTTACACCACTGCTTGATGCTTCACTTAGTACCACGTTAGCAAGATCATAAAAGTTACACAAGCAACAAACGGTTGTCGACATCCTTTGGCGGTGCTGCAGGTTTCTTCCCTCAGAAATAGAAATTGACAAAAAGGCTGACCGCCGCCGTTGCCTTTTCAATTGCTGTTGGTATAATATTAGGTATTGCCTTAATAAATTAAGTATTGCCTAATTAATCGGCTGAAGAGGAGTGGAGATATGCTCGAATGGATGTTGAGACAAGTAATGGCTGAGCGGGGCGTTTGGTCCGGAGCGGCACTGGGTCGTCTTTTGCATGAAAAAACAGGCTACCGTCTGTCCGCGCCTTCCATCAGCGCTTTGCTGACGGCAGCTCCGAAACAGATGAAGGCTGATACGCTTGATGCGTTGTGTACAGCGCTGGAATGCAAGCCGAATGACCTTTGGGTGCACACCCCCAATCATCAAATGAGAGGAGCTTAAAGCATGAGCATCAAAGCAATTCTGCCGTTCGGCGATCCGATCCTGCGCAAGAAGTCCAAACCCGTCGAGGAGATCACGCCCAGGATTATCAAGCTGCTGGAGGATATGGCAGAGACGCTGCACGACTCCGATGGACGGGCAGGCCTGGCTGCTCCGCAGGTGGGAATTCTGCGCCGGGTCGTGGTGATGGACTGTGGTGAGGGTTTGATTGAGCTGATTAATCCGGAAATCATCAGTACAAGCGGCGAACAGACCGGGCCTGAGGCCTGCCTCTCCTACCCTGGATATGCGGGGATTGTCAAACGGGCACAAACCGTAGCGGTGCGGACATTGAACAGGGCCGGAGAACAAGTGGTGATCGAGGGAGAAGGATTCCTCGCCAGATGCATCCAGCATGAGGTGGATCATCTGGACGGTATTTTATTTATCGATCATGTAACGGAGGATACGCTGTTCCACGAGGTTATGGATCAACGCATCAGCGTGATGGAGGTCAAGCGGATCGCCAACCGGCCAGTTTGATTTTACTAAAGCAAGGGTTTGAAAGGAATAGAGTACAAAATTACAGATATGCGCTAAAACAAAAAAAGACCGCCAAAGGCGGTTTTTCTTATCTAGTAAAAATGATTCCAATCCTGTTTGATAAAAGGCAACCCATCGAGGTTTATACATCACCCATTCATTATTGTTCAAATGCTGAAACTCTCCTGATAGCAATAATTCCGAGTCTAACACAATATCAGCTGACGGCAAAAGATCACTAACAATTTGTGCGCCAGTCGAATTTGGGGAAACAATACGTGCACCATCCTCAATAACTTCCTTCCTGCATAGGTCTACGTTGCTACGTTGCTTCCCTCCGTTTTATATACTTCATTATTTTTCCCTCCCAATTTTATTCCTATGTGACAAAGTCACGGTTACAAGTATTTGATTTTGCTATTATCTTACTTAGGAGCTGATTAAACAAGTAAGGAGAAGGATTAAGCTGAATAATGTTGGCGGAACGGATCGTTGACAAGCTGTAATATTCATTGGAATTGAAATAACCGTATTAAAAAAAATCAGACTAACCAGGAGGTTTTAATCATGAATTTGAAAAACAAAATTGTCATTGCATCTTTAGTTGCCTCGTTTGCACTACTTAGCTTAAATATTAGCAATTCGGTTAATACCGCTCAAGCAGCGGAAAAAGGTACTTCTCTCGTTGCGGCACGCGATACCCTAGTTAATCAATATCAAATTGCTTCCAGCCGTATCACATTCAATCTGGCTAACGGCTATGTACAAGTGGATGGTTTGGATGTATTCAAGCCAAAATCAATCATCAACGGCACTTCCTATGACACAGTGGATACACTTAAAGCAGTCGGAGAAAAAGGCGCTAAACAGCATGGACTGACTTTTGTGCTCATTCACGGCGCTTGGGCTGACAGCAGCTACTTTAATGGAGTGGCTGAGGAGCTCCGAAAGATGGGATACACTGTCTATACGCCGGAGTACGCAGGGCATGGCGCAGGTGCAGACACAAATGTGACTCACGAACAAATTACAACCTCCGTCGTTGATTTTATAAAAGAAAAAGACCTGCATGATATTATCCTTCTCGGACATAGCTTTGGCGGGACTGTCGTTGAGAAAGTCGCTGAACAAATTCCTGATCGCATCAAACGCTTGGTATTCTTTGATGCTTTTGTGCCACAAGACGGTGAAAGTGTGGTTGATCAGTTCCCTGTTCCCATTCAAGAACTTTTCAAGCAGCTTAGAAGCACGTCAACAGACGATACAATTGCTCTTCCATTTCCGATCTTTCGTGATACATTAGCCAACACGGCTTCCCTTGATGTAGCCCAAGCTATTTATAGTCAAGCAGCGCCAGAGCCGGCAGGTCCATTATTTGAGAAATTAGATCTTAAAAAGTTCTATAGTCTTGAGATTCCCAAAAGCTTCCTTTACCTCGATGAAGATACAGCTCTACCTCAAGGTGCTTTAGGATGGCATCCAACTCAATCAAGCCGTCTAGGGATATATCGTTTCATCGAAGGCACGGGAGATCATATCAGTACAGTTATTACGCAACCGAAAATGATTGCTGAAAAATTTGTTGAGGCAGGTAGAGATTAATATGAATTTATTCGAGGAGGAATTATCAATGGCTCAAGAACGCGTAGGAGTGGCAACAGCGAAAGGTTACCCAATTACTCTGGTAGGCCCAGAATTAAAAATCGGAGATAAAGCACCGGATTTCAAGATTAATCAAGATTTACTAAAGGAAGCAAGCCTTTCCGATTATGAAGGTAAAATCAAATTGATTTCGGTTGTCCCTTCGCTAGATACCCCTGTTTGTGAATCGCAAACACGACTTTTCAATGAAGAGGCATCCAAGCTTGGTAATGAAGTGATCTTTTTAACCATTTCAGTAGACCTTCCTTTTGCTCAAAGCAGATTTTGTTCCACTGCCGGGATCGATAAAATGATTACACTCACCGACTATAAACACCGCTCATTCGGTGAAGCGTACGGCGTACTCATAAAAGAATTACAATTGGACATGAGGGCTATCTTCATTCTAGACTCGAACAACACAATTCAGTATGTAGAATATCTCAAGGAAATGACGGATCATCCGAATTATGAAGCCGCTCTGAACGCTCTTCGCGAACTAATCTAAGCCATTATTCGATATCCTTAATCACCTCAAGATAATAATTTAAAATAGGAGGCATTACGATGAACAATTTACAATTAGCAGAACAATTAGTGCAAGAAAAAAATCACTTTATGGCAAGTACACCTGCAGAGGCGCATATGGTATTAGACCGGTCACTACGCGAATTGCAGGACTCTGGAAATTATAATGGAATTTCAATTGGTGAGAAGGCTAAGGATTTTACTGCAACAGATGCTTTAGGCAATAAGGTTAATTTATATGATGAATTGTCCAAAGGACCCGTAGTTTTGGTTTTTTATAGAGGGTCATGGTGCCCATTTTGTAATATACAATTAAAAGCATACCAGCAAATTCTCCCTCAAATTCATGCTTTGGGTGCGCAATTAATTGCGATCAGTCCTCAATCACCGGATAATTCGTTATCCGTAATAGAGAAGCAAGATTTAACTTATAAGGTTCTTAGTGATAGTAATGGTCTTGCCGCAGCTAAATATAATATTCTTTATGAGGTTCCCAGCTTTTTGCAAAGCTTGTTAGAAAATTTCGGTTTGAACCTGGCGGAATATAACAGTACAAATCGTTGGATATTACCAGTTCCAGCTACATTTATGATTGATGAGCGTGCTATAGTTCGCTCTGCGTATGTAAATCCTAATTTCATGCAGCGTATGGAACCAGCGGATATTTTGTACGAATTGCAAAAACTGTAGACCATTTTTGGGGTTTACTCTCTGGAGCTGGTTCGACGGTATTTTGCAACAGTTTTACATATGATAATATACCGATGCCCGTTCATTTGGTGGGATGTTTCATGCAATGTGTGATGAGGTGAAAGAACTGGACTGGGCAATTGCGCTCACTACCCTTGTTGAACTTGTAGAACAAATCGCTTTAAAGACAGGAAAACGCATCACAACTTGGATTCATACGCAACTACTACAATGGATCAGTAGTTTACCTAGCTACATCAAGGCTTACTTGCCAGTTTCTTTGTGCGAAAGTTTGAGTAAAATACAATAGGAAAGCCTTGGGACTCATTTGTCCCAAGGCTTTTTTGAATCCGTCAGAAGCAGAAACGGCTTTCCATTTCTTCCGGATCGTATGTATGTTTTTATACAGAAATCATTCAACATCATAACATACGGTTTCGAAACAGTCTATATTTTTATCGGCATTTTGTTTACGATAGTCCGGAAGCATTCGGGCTTGAGCAGATTTTCCCGAGATACTGCAGTTCTTCCCGGGCTCGAAGGCAGACTCAAGAGAGGGAGTGGAGCATCATGTCGCAAAACAGCGGCGGACACATTAGCCAGGCGGATTTGGAGGAGCATATCAGGGAGATTGGAGGAACCCGGTATCGTCTGAACGACATTAGCCGGATCAGTGATGGGGGCGCGCAGAAAGCGGTCTACAAGCTGAATTGTACGGAAGGACTGTGCTTGATTCTGTTTGTTTGGGACCTGTCGGCGAATTATTTTGAGCGGGATTTGCGGGAGGGAGGGGTAACGGATGCGTCCTACGGGGCACTCCAATTCGAGACCAATACACGCCTGCTGAGCCAAATTGGCGTTCGCGTGCCCGCGATTCGTTATATCAACAGGGAGAGGAACCGCTACCCTTTTGATTATGCCATTGTCGAATATGTTTCCGGCATGAATCTGGAGGTCTGTGAAGAGGCAACGGCGGATGTTAGGGATGGAATTTATGGAGAGCTGGCGGAAATGCTCCAAGCCATGCATGGCAGCTGCGGCAAGGCGTGGGGAAAGGCGCAGCCCGGCGGAGAAGCGCATCATCAAGCACCGGCAAATCCCTGCCATAAACAGATATATGACCATGCACTTAGGGAGCTTGCTTTCACGGTGCCGCGTGTTCAACAAAGCGAATGGAATGAGCATCAGATTTTGAAGCATCTTGAACATCTGATGACCGGTATTCAGCCGCGTGAGCAGTATGGCTTTATCCATGGTGAACTAGGCCCAGATCATGTGCTGGTGAATGAAAGGAATGAGCCGTATCTCATCGATATTGAGGGCGCCGAATATTTTGATATCGAGCATGAGCACAGCTTCATGCAGTTCCGCTTCGGCGCGCAGTATGAACGGTACCTGCAGCGGAGCGGGCTTGATCCCAACCGGATGCGTTTCTACAAATTCCATCATCACCTCTCCTGTACGGCCGGTGGCTTGAAGCTGCTGGAACGGGGATTCCCCAACGTCAAACTGGCCGGATTGATTTACGAGAGCAATCGGCAGAGCGTGCTGAAGCTGATGAAGTCCGGGTAAAATTGCTCCCTGAAATCTCCAATGCTACAATGAAAAGAAAAGTCGGATGGAGCACGGATTATGATTCGTACGTTAGTCATCACGAAGGACAAACAGCTGATTGAGCATACGCCGCTTCTTGAGATCGACCGTGAGCAGGCAAAATGGATCTGGGTTGATTTTTGCAAGCCTACGGAGGAGGAAGTGGAGCTGCTCGACAGCTATTTTCATTTTCACCCTCTGGCGATTGAAGACTGCCTCATGCACCTGCAGCGTCCGAAGCTGGATCATTACGATAATGTCCATTTCTTCGTTCTGCACGCGATGGAGGAGCAGGGCCGGAGGCCGGTGGAAGTGGATATGTTCGTCGGTCCCGGCTTTGTGGTCACCTTCCATTGGAAGCCGCTGCAGGAGATGGAAGAAGCCTGGTCCAAGTTCCTGCGCAAGCCCCAGTTCGAAGAGCAAGGCCCCTTGTACACGGCATATCTGGTGATGGATGAGCTGGTCGATCATTATTTTCCGGCCGTGGAGGCGATTGAGGATCAGCTGCTGGAGTTTGAGGGGGAAGAGCTTGATTTTAAGGTGCAGGGGAAGCTCAGCGACGTTTTTGAAATCCGCAACAAGCTGCTGAAGCTGCGCAAAACGATCGTGCCGATGCGGGATTTGTTATACCGGATTGTGAACACGCAGCGTATTGACGGGATGAGCCATTATTTGCTGTTTTTTACCGATGTTCACGATCATCTGCTGAAGCTGTCGGAGATGGTGGATTCCAACCGCGACATGACCTCCGATATGCGGGATCATTATATGTCGCTCAGCTCCAACCGGATGAACACGATCATGAAGACGTTGACCGTCATTACCACCATCTTCATGCCGCTCACCTTTATCGCCGGCGTCTATGGGATGAATTTTCAAAATATGCCCGAGCTGGACTGGCATGGTGGTTATTTTGGAGTCCTCTCTGTCATGGTTCTTCTCGGTGGCGGCATGTTCGCCTGGTTTAAGATCAAAGGATGGTTTGATTGACTTGGCAGTAAATGGTATAAATTATTTCACAAGCATCCGTTGGGCCTCCGCAAACACGAGCGGGGGGTGAAACGGATGCTTTTTATGATGCGCATGATTCCGTTCCGCAACGGGCAACCTATGCCTAGATAAATCCGGATGGGCAAAAAGGAGTGAGTTATACAATGGCCAGAAGAGGCAGAAGAACACATGTTGTACCTGGCGTAAGCCAGCAGATGAGCGCCTTTAAGGCGGAAGTGATGCGGCGCGAGGGCTATGCAGTGGACCCGAACAGGCCCGACGATGTGAAATACGAGGTTGCCAAATCGCTTGGCGTACCTATGGAGCATGGCTATAATGGCGGTTTGACCACGGAGTCTGTTGGGCATGTGGGCGGACGGATTGGCGGATCGATGGTCCGGGAATTGGTGCGGATGGCGCAGGAGCAGCTGGTGAAGGAACCGCGGCAGTAATTGCCGGTGAAAGAGCCCGGGGTTTTGTTAGAAAAGCGGGACATCTTCTTTATGCGAGTAATATTCGGTGCGGAAAAAGCCGAATTTATTCCATAGAGACGGATGTCCTTTTTTCTGTCCCGCCGCTTCATGCGGCATTCATTTTAATTTCATATTCACCGTTTATAATAGGCCTATTCCAGTAACAAGGGGCTGCTGCGGTTATGCCGGCACATATTCTCGTCATCGAGGACGATCAATATATTCAAGAGCTGATAGCGGAGTATCTGCGCTCCCGGCAGTATGAGGTGGAGGTCGCAAGCGACGGACGGGAAGGCTGGGACAAAATTCAGCAGCAGCCC
Organism: Paenibacillus sp. JT22N12; assembly: GCF_056269365.1. Classification (NCBI taxonomy): domain Bacteria; kingdom Bacillati; phylum Bacillota; class Bacilli; order Caryophanales; family Paenibacillaceae; genus Paenibacillus; species Paenibacillus sp. JT22N12. The sequence goes on from NZ_JBWDNU010000004.1 coordinate 291,723, forward strand.
TACGATTTGGTTATTCTTGATATTATGATGCCGCATCTCGATGGATTTACCGTATGCAGGATGATCCGGGAGCAATCCGACATGCCCGTGATCGTGCTGACGGCACTTGGCGAAGAGAAGGATCAGCTGCGCGCTTTCGAGATGCATGCGGATGATTATGTCGTGAAGCCATTCTCCTTCCAGGTGCTGATGAAGCGGGTGGAGGCGGTGCTGCGCCGGACCAAAAGCAAAGTGAAGCCGGGCGGGCTGTTGTTTGGCGGCCGGCTGCGGCTGGATCCGGATGCCTATAAAGTGTATGTTGACGGTCAATTGATCGATACGACAACCAAAGAGTTTGATATCTTGAGCGTGCTGCTCAGCAACGCCGGCCGGATTATGACCCGCGATATGCTGCTTGACAAAATATGGGGCTATGACTACTTCGGCGATTCCAGAATTGTCGACGCGCATATCAAAAATATCCGCAAGAAGCTGGGTGTTATCTCGGTGATTCGAACAGTCAAAGGAGTCGGATACGCATGGGAGAACGAACCGGCGGAAGCGGAAGGATGAGGCGCGGGGGCGTCACGTTTAAAATATTCACCATCACAGCGGCGCTGCTTGTCGTGTCGGCGCTGCTGATCTATTTGACGCTGTATTTCATGCTGCCCGGCTACTACAAGTCCATCAAACAAGCCCGGCTGGATAGCGGTGTGAATGAGCTTGTTGCGGCTGTCGACGGACAGGATTACGCGGATGCCATTCCGCTGATTATAAAGTTCGGAGAGGAACATAACGCGATGCTGCGTGTGCGGGATGTGAACGGTCAAATGCTGCTGCCCGCTGATTTGATGTGGTTCATTCAAGGCAGCGGAGGCAGCATTGATTTGCCGGGCTTCCGCAAGCTGAGGCAGAATCCGGAACGATTCGTTCCGGCAAGGCCAGCGGTTGCGGCAGGTGCGAATATGCTGACGGTGAACCGGACCATTCATTTCGCCGAAAGCGCGGAGTCCTTTACGCTATCGGTAAACGCTCCGCTCCAGCCAATTGATGAAGCTTCCGAGGTTATTCTGCGATTCCTTCCCTACATGCTGATCGCCATCCTGCTCATTGCTGTCGGCGGAGCGGCCCTTTATTCGCGCCTGATCGCCCGTCCGCTGCTTGGCTTGAACAATGTGGCGCGCAGGCTGGCGAAGCTGGATTTCTCCGCGGCGGCGAATCCGCTGAAGTCGGGCGATGAGATTGGAGAGCTGTCCCAGAGCTTGAGCAAGCTGGCCTCCAACCTGCGTTCGACCATGGCAGAGCTGCAGGAGGCGAACGCGCAGCTGAAGGATGATATCGAACAAGAGCGTGAACAGGAGAAGAAACGGCGTGAATTCGTGGCGACGATATCGCATGAGCTGAAGACGCCGATTACGGCGGTGAGCGGCCAGCTGGAGGCGATGATCGGCAATGTCGGCGCTTACCGGGACCGTGACACCTATCTGAGACAGTCCTATAAAATCATGCGCGACATGGATAAGCTGGTGCACGAGATATTGGACCTGTCCAAGCTGGAGAGCCGGGATTTTCTGCCCTTGATGCGGCAGGTCGATCTGGCTGAGCTTGTCCGCGAGTCGGTCGAAAACATCAGTTACCTGGCTGAGGTTAAGGATATGACGATTGAATGCGAGCTGCCGCAGGAAGCCGTCATTGCCGCCGATGAGCGGCTGATGGCCAAGGCCGTATCCAATATCATCGGCAATGCCGTACAATATTCGGGCGATGGCGAGCATGTTTATGTGCGTATTACGGAGATGAAGGAGCCGCAGGCCGGAGAAGCGTTCATTCCTCTGAGCTCTGCTGCTGGCAGGGGCGTAACCTCAGGGATGGGAGCAGGCATGGAGCAGGACGGGGCGGATGCGAAGGACGGCCGGATGAAACGCCAGTATAAGCTGGAGGTCGTGAACACCGGAGCGCAGCTGGATGAAGCGAAGCTGCCCAGGCTGTTCGAGGCTTTTTATCGCGTCGAGGAATCACGGAACCGGGCTACGGGGGGCAGCGGTCTTGGGCTGTATATCGTCAGCAAGGTGTTTGATGCCCATGGCGCCTCTTACGGAATTGAGAATACCCCCCGGGGCGTAAAATTCAGCGTCGTGCTGCAGGTGGCTTAGGACATACTTGAGATTGACAGCCATCATGAACCGTCACACCTCGCGAGGTGCCAAAAGTGAGAAACATGACCGGCCGTTTGGGGGTTACTTTGAATCTTATAGCATTCATAAACATTTTCCAGCGATAGATTTCTATTACACAGCGACATAATTAATTGCGCATAATTTCGAGACGGGAGCTTCGTTTACAGGCGTGAGCAGGATCGCTTTAATGCTCAATCGTTTTGGGAATTTCTCAAGCAACTGGAATCTACCAGCGCCAAAGAGGGTCGAAGAGAATGGAATTAAAAAAAATTTTAGACGCCTGTGATAGAAAATGAAGTCCCCCTGTGTCTATAGGTTGAATCCCTATCGAAGGCTTCCCTAGCGGGTTCCTACGATTAGGAAAAAACCACATCAAAGGAGAAATGAACAATGAGAAAAGTTGTACTCTTCCTGCACGCATCGCTGGACGGCATCGTCGAAGGACCGAACGGAACGATGGACATTGGTTGGGTTTCCTATGACGACGACTTGGCGAAACACGCCGATAACCTTCTGAGTACGGTAGACACGATTTTGTGGGGACGCGGGACGTATTTTATCATGAAGGACTATTGGCCGACCGTGCCTTCGAATCCGTCGGCCACGCCGCGCGAAGTCGAACATTCAAAGTGGTTGGATCGCACGACCAAAATCGTGTTTTCCTCTACTTTGGACAACATAGACTGGGTCAACACCCGATTAGTGAAAGACAATGCGGCGGAAGAAATCATGAAACTGAAACAACAGCCCGGCAAGGACATCATGATCCTTGGCAGCCCCGGGTTAGGGCACAGTCTTATGCAGCTCGGCTTGATCGACGAATTTCAAATTACGGTGTCGCCTATCGTGGTCGGCCGCGGTTTGCCGTTATTCAAGGGGATCGACGACAAGCTCCGCCTTAAACTGCTTGATAGCAAAACACTGCCATCCGGCGTCGTCTGCCTCCATTATCAGGTGCAGAAATAATCCGACAGGAAAATCCCGCTATTCGTCGAATAACTTGGTTATCCTAATAGGGTGAGCATGCAGCAGGTTTCACCATCACAAGGAGGCATCGTGGATCATTCGTTGGATTTGAAGGACTTGTTAACGCGTATCCGACAAGGCGACCATGCGGCATATGAGACGATTTTCAACCGGTATCGCGCGGCGGCGATGTCGTGGGCGCAAAGTATCGTCCGCGATCCCTACTTGGCCGACGATATCGTGCAGGAAGCGTTTATCCGCATGAAAGACAAGCTGCACCAGTTGACGGACGATCATAAATTCGCCGCTTGGTTCCGTCTGATGATCCGCCGCATGGCGATCAATGCGATCCGCGGAGGGGACAACCGGCGCACGATCGCCATCGAGGAGATGCCCGAGGCGGGACCTGCGAATAGCGGCCGGTCCGACGAGATCCGTGAGTGGCAAGAGCAGGAGGCCAGCGCCGAGTTGGTTCGCCGCTCGCTCGCCAAGCTGTCCAAGCAGGCGCGGGACGTTCTGGACGCCGCCGCCAATGAAGAAGCTACGCCGGAACAACTGGCGGACCGCTACAATATGAAGAAAAGCAATGTCTACAACATCCTCTCCAGAGCCCGGCTCAAAGTGAACGACGAGCGGTTCCGGGAAGAGATTGCCGCCTATTTGCTGGAACGGGAAACGCACGGCCACCCGAACTGTTGCTTGTTGCCGGCGCCGACCTATCCGAGGCCTTATGCGTTCATCTCGGCCATGATCGGCGAAGCGCTGGGCACGGCCGATATTACGAATTTCACGTATACGGAACTGATGGGAATTTCGGCGGAGGCTTTCCGCGTCAATATGCCAGAAAATTGCGATTGGCAGGGCATACTGACGTTCGACTGGAGCTACGCGGCTTACCGGACCGTCGAACGGCTCGGCTTCAGCGGAGTTTGTGTCGGTAGACCGCAGCAGACGACGATAACGCCCGACATGCAGGTCCGAATGCTGTCAGTCGTCCACGGATCGGTCGATCGGGGGATTCCGGCCGTTATCTGGAATATGGAGCGGAACGAAATGGGCTTTGCCCACGGGTACGACGATCGTTCGCAGGAGATCCGGTACAAGGGATACAACGGGGAAACGTGGGTTTATCGTTATGACCAGTTAGGACGCCAAACCGACGAACGGCCGGTCTTCGTCTTCGGATTGCGAAGAAGGGTGTCGCCGCCTTCATCGGAGGACACGGTGCTTCGGGCGATTGTCGATCATGCCCGGGGCAAGGAGCCGCCGCTCAAGGGCTACGTCTTCGGTCTGGATGGTTATCGCGTCTGGCTGGAAGGGGCTCGGCGCAACACGCTCGATCTGAGCGGACATGCTTACCAGGTCGCCATTCTGGCCGAGGCGCGCCAGCAAGCCGCAGCTTTCCTGGAACTGCTGGCGGATAGATCCCGCGGTGCAGATCGCAGAACTCAACTTCTGGCGGCGGCCGATTGCTACAAGCAAGTGAGCAAGTGGTTCGTGCGGCTCTACCCGCGGTTCCCGTTCGGCTACGGCGGCAGCCCCGCGAATCGGTGGCGGGATATCCAGGAGGGGCTGCAGGCGGCATGGAATGCGGAAGAAGAAGGCATCGCGCGAATTGAAGCCGTCATCGCCGGATCATGATGACAAAAATCCCAATATCCCAATATCCCAATTGAAGGAGGAAGTTCAACATGTCTCACCCGATCTCGCCTCGCGTGCCGTCCTTGTTCGTGCCGGTTCGCGATCTGAAACTGGCAACCGAATGGTACGCCAATTTGCTCGAACGGCATATTGTCCCGAGAGAACATGAAGACGGCATATACATCTTCGACTTCGACGGTACGGAGGTCATCCTCGACAGCAATGCCTGGGGGTCTCCGTCCACCATCATGTTCGATACGAAGGATATCGCCTCCGCTTACGATTTCTGCGCCGGTCAGCGGTACGACACATTGACCGACGTGTTCAGCGACGAGTATATCTCCGTCTTTACCGTCAATTCGAATATGATTTGCCAGGCGCACCGGATGCCGGAAACGGCCAAATCGAAGCCGGCGCATGCGCTTCTGTCGAAGATCGGACATGTGCTGATCCATACCGATAAGTTGAATGAAACCGTGGAATGGTACGAAACATTGGTCGCGCGAACCGCCGAACCGGACTCCAGATTCCCCGAGCTCCGCTGCATCCGGCTGGAGAAGGGCGCGCACCTGCTCTTCGACGACAAGCGGCTTTGCGAATCCGGCAAGCCTGTCGGCATTATCGAGACCCCTGACCTGAATGCGGCTCTGGCTCATGTGCAAGCCAAGGGAGCGACCGTCGCCCGCGGTATGGAAACCCGGATGGGCGTCCGCTGCTTCGTATTCGGCGATCCCGACGGCAACGAGTTTATCGTGTGCCAGACCGATGTGTGACGGAATTGCCGGCACCTGCATCCGCCTTAGTAGGGTAAGACGGGGGATTACTCCCCCGGACTTCCCGTCAAACCGTACATGCGGATTTCCCGCACACGGCTTTCCTTCGTAAGATCCCCATCCTCAGGAGTGAGCCTTCTTCCTCCGTTGCCGGAGTGCAAATTTCACGCCTGAATTAGAAACGTGGTCCCCAGATTGCCCGTGCGAATCCTGAACTCCAAGAGGAGTTTAAAAAAACGAAACAATGGGCCGCGGAGACCGATCTTGATTTATGGGCATTGGATGAAGTTCTTTCAACAACACGGTTCTCGTTGCCGAATGTGGGTTCCACCGGAAACGAAAGATCCCGTTTGGCTTCATCACCCAACACGAAAAGGAGTCGGCTACTTCGGTGCCGTTAACCTTCGAGACGGGAGCTTCGTTTACAGGCGTGAGCAGGATCGCTTTAATGCTCAATCGTTTTGGGAATTTCTCAAGCAACTGGAATCTACCAGCGTCAAAGAGGGTCGAAGAGTTATGGTGATAATGGACAATGCCAAGTACCATCACGCGATTCTGCATCGCGAATGGCGTGAGCAGATGGTACCCCACTTTGGGTTGGCCTTTTTACCACCGTATAGTCCTGACCTGGATCGATTGAACGAGTATGGAAACTCACACGACGCCTTTGTTTACATAACCGATACTTTCCTGCCCTAAATCAGGTCGTGGACTCTGTTGAAGAACATTTTGAATCATGGGTCAAACCCAACGTAATCCTAAAAGGATATGTGCAGCGCCGTCAGTGTACCGCATCAGCCGTTTTTCTTGCTGTGGTTTATAGTTCATGTCTATAAAGTATTTAAGATTAATATAATTCATTATGCGAGCCCTTTCAGTCATAATAGAGATATGACTATTCCTGACGAGGTGAAGCGAAATGGGAAAATTGTTTGATGCGATGCTGCCGGAGCATGAGGCCTTTATCCGGAAACAGCATATGTTCTTCGTAGGCTCAGCTCCGCTGCAGGGGGACGGACATGTCAATATTTCACCAAAGGGCTACGATGTGCTGCGTATATTCTCCCCGACCGAGGTGGCTTATCTCGACCTTACCGGAAGCGGCAATGAAACGAGCGCGCATCTGCTGGAGAACGGCAGGATTACGCTTATGTTCATAGCGGTGGAAGGTCCGCCGATGATTCTCAGGCTGTACGGAACAGGCCGCGTCATTCTTTCCGGGTCAAAGGAATGGCAGGAGAAGATCGGTCATTTTCAACTGCTTCCGGGTGCCCGCCAGATCGTATCGGTATCCGTTGAGTCGGTGAAAACCTCATGCGGCTACAGTGTTCCCTTCTTCTCCTATGAAGGGGAACGAAGCACCCTGAAGCTGTGGGCGGAAAAGCAGGATGATGAGAAGCTTGCAGCGTATCGCAAGGAGAAAAACACCTTCAGCATGGATGGGTTGATTACGCCGATGGGGAGAGAGGCCCAGTCTTGACCATTCCTATATGATTGGAAAAGGGTACCTGCTCCAAATGAGCGGGTACCCTTCGTTTTGCATGGATCAGGCCAGCTTGAGGCGAATGACATTCCACGAGGCTTTGCCAAGCGACGCTTCTATCGAGCTGCCGGCAACAACCGCGCTGCCTTTGTTATGCGGAGTGACGTGATCCGGCCTCTCCAATGTATTGGCTGCCTTCAGGTCTTCATGCTCCAGCACGATATGCTCGATCAGGCTGAAATTACCGAAGCTGCGCAGATCGGCGGCGAGCGGCAGGGACTCGGTCAGATTGCGGTTGACCGCAAAAATCGTGACCTCGCCCTGCTCTTCATTATGGACCGCAACGGCTTCCAGATAAGGCACATCGGTATAGTCCTTGGCATCGTATTTCGGTGACTGGATCAGCGGCACAAGAGCCGTCCCCCGTCCGAAGATGCTGGCATGCATGTAAGGATAGTAGATCGTTTGCTTCCACGCCGCACCGCCATTTGCTGTCATAATGGGGGCAATGACATTGACCAGCTGGGCGATACAGGCCATTTTGACCCGGTCCGCGCGCTTGAGCATACTGATCAGCATGCAGCCGACGAGCAGCGCATCCTCATGGTTGTAGATATCTTCGAGCTGCGGAGGAGCGACGGTCCATGGCTCGAGTTTCTTATCGGCTTCATTGGAATGATACCAGACGTTCCACTCGTCGAAGGAAAGATTGATTTTCTTCTTGCCGCGTTTCTTTGCCTGGATGTAATCCGCTGTGGAGATAACGGTATTGATGAACGAGTCCATCCCCATCGACTGCGCCAGGAAGTTGGCCGAATCCTTGTCGCGGTTGCCATAGTATTGATGCAGTGAAATATAATCGACATTGGCGTAACAAAGGTCAAGAACCGTAGCTTCCCATTCGGGGAAGGTAGCCATGCCAAGGCTGGAGCTGCCGCAGGCGACAAGCTCAAGCGAGGGATCGACCCATTTCATCACTTTGGCCGTCTCGTTGGCGATTCTTCCGTACTCGGCTGCTGTCTTGGCGCCGATCTGCCATGGGCCGTCCATTTCATTGCCGAGGCACCAGGTTTTGATGTTATGGGGCTGCTTGTAGCCATGCTGAATGCGCAGATCGCTCAAATAGGTGCCGGAGGGATGATTCGAATATTCCACCAGCTGTCTGGCCTCATCAGGTCCGCGCGTGCCGAGGTTGACGGCCATCATCGCTTCCGTGTCCGCCTTGCGGCACCAGTCGATAAATTCGTTCAGGCCGAACAGATTGGGTTCAACCGTCCGCCAGGCCAGCTCCAGCCGCCGCGGTCTGGATTCGACCGGACCAACCCCGTCCTCCCAATTGTAACCGGAGACGAAGTTGCCGCCCGGGTAACGGACGACCGGTACATCAATGCCTCTGACCAGCTCCATAACGTCGCTGCGAAAGCCCTGTTCGTCTGCCGATTCATGACCCGGCTCGTAGATGCCGCCATAGACGGCTCTTCCCAAATGCTCGATAAACGATCCATAGATCCGTTTGTCCACTTCACCGATCTTGAAATCCTTGTCCACTATCATTTTGGCTTTGTTTGACATGGTCATCACCTCATGTTAAATTAACAAATATATAAATCAATTAACCTGAATAAGTGCCTGCATCATTATTAAACACGAACAATAAACCCATTACAAGCTTTAATTTTCCATCTTGTTGAATTAATGGTTTTGTTAATCGGGATAGAGGGAGAATGGAATGATACGCGCAAATACAGACCGCAAATGGCTGCCTTTATACGAAGCTCTGGCGAGCGGGGTCCGGCTGCATATTCTGGAGCTGCTGGCCGGTCAGCCCATGAATGTGAAGGAGCTTGCATCCGCGCTGGGACTAAGCAGTGCGATCGTGACGATGCATACGAAGAAACTGGAGAAAGGGGGGCTTATCCATACCCAACTGATCCGCAGAGGCGGGGGGACGCACAAGATCTGTTCCCTTGCCGTCAGCCGGGTGGAGCTGAATATACCGCAGATGGGCGAGAAGCAGCGCGAATATCAGGAGGTATCGGTACCGGTTGGCCATTATTCGAGCTTCGAAGTCCATCCGACCTGCGGATTGGCGACACTGGACCGCATCATCGGCCAATATGACGACCCCCGTTATTTTCATGAGCCGCAGCGGATGCATGCCCGCATTCTGTGGTTCGGCAAAGGGTATGTGGAATACCGCATTCCGAATTATGTGCTCAGCAGCCAGCAGCTTGAAGAAATCGAATTTTCGTTTGAAATCGGATCGGAGGCGCCTGGCGTTCAGGCGGATTGGCCTTCGGATATCCACTTCTACCTGAACGATATGCTGCTTGGCGTATGGACCAGTCCAGGCGATTCCGGCGAGGGGCGGGGTATGCTTACGCCAGCATGGTGGACGGTGAACCAGTATGGCTGGCTCAAAATCATACGCGTTACGAGAGAGGGGACGTATCTGGACGGCCAACGGCTGTCGGATGTGAGGCTTGAGGATATCATTATGACCCGCAATGAATGGATGCTCAGGCTGGCTGTGCCCGAGAGCGCCGTCCATGTGGGCGGATTGACGATTTACGGGGAAGGCTTCGGCAACTACAACCAGGATATTGTGTTCCGTACTTATCTTCAAACGGGCGCAGATTAGGGAAATTTTCTTATTTGGACCGGACGGAGTATCGGTTAGTTGCAGCCGAGAGCCAGAACCGCCGGTTCTTGGGGAACGATGAGACAAGGCGAACCAGGTGCCTTGAAGCCGTTGTGCGCACCGGGAAGCGCAGCAGAAAAGGAGCATAACGTCAGTTCTGACGCCATGCTCCTTCTCGTCCGCTGCAGCGGTTTCTATCGTTTGCTGTGGTCCGCAAGCTCGGCAAGCTCGCGGATTTCCCCCTCTTCGAGCGCAAAACGCATCGCGTTGACGTTCTCTGCTGCATGGTGAGGCTTCGATGCGCCGGGGATGGCGAATACGGTTTCGCCATGCGCATGGATGAGCCAGTTGAGCGAAATCTGGCTGGGAGAGGCCCCGTATTTGCCGGCAAGCTCGCTCAGCCGCGAAATAAGCGGCTGTGTGCGCTTCAGGGCATCCGGCTTGAAGCCGCTGGACCATTTGCGCGGGCCGCTGATCTGCTTGACGAGCTCAGGATTGCTGTGGAATTTGCCGCTTAGAATCCCCTGCTCTAGAGGGGAGTAGGCGATAATCGCAACGCCAAGCTCCTTGGCGGTCTGCATAATGCCATTGCGTTCAATGCGGCGGTCCAGCAAGCTGTATTTGACCTGGTTGGATATGAGCCGCAAGCCATGCCGGCGCAGGGCCTTGTCCGCCTCCACCATCTTCGCGGCCGAGAAGTTGCTGACGCCCACATATCTGATCTTGCCCTGCTCCACGAGCTTCGCCATGGCATTCATTTCACTTGAGGCGGAAGAGAAGGAATACGGCTGGTGAACCTGATACAGATCGATAGTCCAGCCCTTTAAACGGCGCAGGCGTTCATCGATCGTCTTTCCGATGCTGGCGGCAGTCCGCATAGCCGGCCACCACTTCGTGGCGACGTGTGCGCCTCTACCTGCATCGCCGAGCGCACTCAGCGCATCGGCCAGCATTTCCTCGGATTGTCCGCCGCCGTAAGCTTCGGCGGTATCAAACCAGTTGATGCCGCCTTCCCAGCTGATCCGCGTGATATCGCGGATGACGCTGTCCTCCAGAACAGGCCAGAACTTCCCGACGAGGCCCCGGCCCTTGCTGAACTGCCAGCAGCCCAGACCAAGCGGCGAGAGCGCAAGATCCGATCCCCCGAGCGAACGCAATATACCTTCCGCCATGAACATCCCCTGCTTTCAAAGTGGAATTTTTTTGACCGTATAGCTTGTAGTGTAGTCCGCAAAAGGACAGCTGCAGCCGTTTCTTCTTACATATACGAACCTTATCAGCGGGTATAGCCGATCGACAACTGCGCCTTGAGCGTTTCGCCTGCGGGCAGCATAAACAGCTCATCCTTGCGGTTGAACTCGGCATTCAGCGCCATCCATGGCTCCACACAGACGAACGGTTTATCATTCACCTGCCACAGCACCACATATTTGAACACATCGCTGTAGGACATGTGCACGCGCCCGGTGCCGCCCGGACCGGGGAAGGCAATTTCGCGCTTGTCCGCATCCAGCAGGGCGACGGATTCCTTGAGTCCGCCCAGATCGACGGCCCCGCGAAGGGGCTTAACCTCATTATCGTTATAATCGAGGTAACGCGTTGCATCGGTGTCATAGACAAGCGCTTTTGAGGTGCTCTTGAAATAAGGATGAAAGCCGGCATAGAACGGCATGGCGGTGTCCGATAAGTTGCGGTAGCTCTGGCGGATATGCAGCTTGCCGTCGACCAGGGCATAGGTAAACAGCAGCTCGAATTCAAAAGGAAACTGCTCCCGCGTGCCTTCTCCGCTCTGCAGCCTCAGTGTTACTGAGGCTTCGCCTTCCTCCGAGGTCGAGACGACCTCCCATGCGCGGTTGCGGGCCACGCCATGGTTGCGCATCGTATATGTAGCGCCATCCAGCTCGTACACGCCCTCTTCAAGCTGTCCGCAGATAGGGAACAGCACGGGATTGCCGCCGCGGATATTGGCCTCTGGATCGTTGAAGGATTCGCGGTCCAGATAGAAAAGCTCCTCGCCTTTCAGCTGGCAGCTGATGGCGATGCCGCCGCGTTCCGGACATACCGTCACCGATGAGTCCGTGCCCGGTTCTTTGAGTGTATAAAGGGTGTAGACATCCTGCTTCACATCGACTTCATAGCTGCTGCTCATGTTCATGCCTCCACATCGCATTCATAGTTTAAACAAAGCATATCATATTGCGCCTGTGCACTAAAGCGGATCGGCATCCCAACCGATATTAGCAGTACCGGCTGGTATAGCGGGAGAGAGCATACAACAGAATGGAGGATGAGCCGTTAATGGACATCGGAGGAATTGGAGCTTTGGTAACTGGCCAGTCGTCAAGCGCGCTGCAGCAGCAAGTTGGAATCGCTGTTCTGGGCAAAGCGCTTGATTCGCAGCAGGAGAACGCGCAGTCGCTTGTTCAGATGATGGAGCGCAGCGTACAGCCCCATCTGGGCGGAAGCATCGACATTCGTATGTAGGACGTAAAGCAGGCAGGATGAGGGGCCTTCCACCTTGAAAATTACGCTTGGCACGAGCGGACAAGACAGGGCGGGAGGCCGATTCCAAAAATATATACCGTATTAAATCCGGCCTATACGCTGCTTATCTTTCTGATGGAATAAACCTGGCTTAACCGGCAAAATGACGGCGTAAGCCTTTTTTTTGAAAATAATGCTCCACTATATTGCATAATTGAATAGCAGGTGATATATTATAGCTGCAGGAGGTTATTTTTTTGCCTCGCTATTCTATAATGATGAATACCATACAATGTATCATAGGGAGCGCTGTGAATGAATGTACAGTTTAAAAAAGGCGTCCTGGATCTGTGCGTGCTCGCTCTGACCGCCTGGGAAGACCGCTATGGCTATGAGCTTGCCGTATCGATCTCCTCCAAATTCGAAGTGGCGGTGGGAAGTGTTTATCCGCTGCTCGCCAGGCTGACGCTGGAGGGATATTTCTCCACCTACCTGAAAGAGTCCACTGAGGGTCCGCCGCGCAAGTATTACAAGCTTACACCGCATGGCCATGAGCATTTGATGGATCTGATCCGGGAATGGCGGTCCTTCTCCATATCCGTGGACCAATTGATTAAGGAAGGTGTGGAACGATGATAAGAGAACAATATTTGCAGCATCTCTGGGACCTGCTTGCGCCGGTTCCCGAACCGCTGCGCCGTGAATGGATGTTTGATTATGAGGAGCATTTCCGGCAGGCTGCCGAGCATGGCCGCAGCGAGGAAGAGGCTGCCCACGAGCTGGGGGATCCGCGCCTTATAGCCAAAGAAATGCTGCTGGGATACCGCGTGGAACAGGCCGAGAGCAGGAACGGAGGCATTACCCATGTGTCTCGCGCGGTGCTTGCCGCGGTAAGTCTGGGATTTTTTAACCTCATATTCGTACTTGGCCCTTACATTGCGCTTCTAGGCGTGCTGCTGGCCTTGTGGGCATCTTCCATCGCCATCGGAATAGCCTCGTTGTATGCCATTTACGAAGGGACGATCGGCGGGACGTTCACACTGATTCAGTCCGTCTTCATCGCTATCTCGCTGCTGGCTGTAGGCATGCTGCTCGGGGCGTTTACGAAATGGCTGACCGGTGCGGTATCAAAAGGGACCCTGCAGTATCTGAAATTCAATTCGAGAATGATAAGGGTGAAAAAACAATGAGAAACTGGATCATTATTGCCTTAATTCTGCTGGTGGTCGGAATAATTGGTACGGGCTCAACGATGGGCAGGGACGGATTCTGGAATTTCGGAACGGTCGATATCGCTCAGAATCAGGCGGTTGACGGCATAGGCGCGAAGAATATTATCCTTTCAATGGAAAGTATGGATGTAACGGTCGTGAAAGGCCCGACGAATGAAATCAAGGCTTCTCTCAGCGGCAAAGTGAGCGAGAAATTTGTGAAGTCCACAAAACTGAAAGTCGTTCGGAATGGCGATACCGTTACGGTCGGTGTTGACGCGAAAAACGGATTCTCCTTTGGAGTGAGCATTTTTAACGCCAAGCTCAAGCTGGAACTGCCAGCGCAGCAGTATGATTCCCTTGCTCTGGACAGCGGCAGCGGCAACACCAGCATAACGGATTTGGCTGCACAGACATTGGATGTCGAAGCAGGTTCCGGGAATGTGAAATTCAACCAATTGACCGTCGGCAAGCTTTCTCTCGATATAGGCAGCGGGAATTCGACAATCACCGATGTAACAGCCGACACGGCGGAGCTGGATATGCGATCCGGGGTTATCACGGTCGAGAAGCTGAAGGCCCGGGAGCTGTCGGCTGAAGCGGGGAGCGGAGATATCAAGCTGTACGATGTGGATGCCGAGCTGGAGGCGAAGACCTCAAGCGGCAACATCCGCGTGGAGCAAAGTGCAATTACCCACCCCATGGAGCTGTCAAGCGGCAGCGGCGATGTTACCGTTAATACGGATGCAAGGCCGGAATCGGTCAGATTCAAATTCGACGGCGGATCTGGAGACCTGCGCAATCATTGGGATGGCGCAGCGCAGTCAACAGACGACGATGATGAGAAAAATGTAGTATTCGGAAATGGCGGCATCCTGGTAAGCGTCGAGACAGGATCAGGTAATTTAACGATTGGAGAACGGTAAAGATCAAGTGTTCATGCAGGACCTGAGTTGATTACAAACAGCCGGCTGCGTTCGCTTCTGCAATTTGCGGGAGGAATTGCAGCCGGTTTTTTTACCTTGTAGAATGCCTGATTAAAACGATATATTACGACAAAATTTGACTGATATTTGTGACTATAGACCTAAATTCTTGACTAAGAAAAGCCGATATAGAGAAAAAGAGCTTTCTTCCAGGACAGTGAAGTCCATTGCTTCCTGGCGCCACATATATGAAATTCGTTTTGCGTATTTAATCAGGGAAACGGGAGGAAGCTTCATGCAGGATAAGGGGAAGTCGATTATCTGGCCGCTGACGATTACGATAGTGCCATTACTGGTTTATGAGCTGCTTCGTTCGTTCCAGGGTACTGACATTTCCGTGAACGCTCCAACAGGACATTTCTACATTGTGAGCGCCATCGCCGCGCTTGCCCTCATTGTAGCGGTAGCGGTCGGCTACACCGGACATCGGCTGCGTAATATCAAGGTCGGGTTTCTGTCCCTGTCCTATGTATCGATGGCCGAAATATTCGTTCTGCATGGCTTGTCCACTCCCGGCTTCCTGATGCATGAGCAGCATATAGCCGGAATCGCCGCACAGCTTAGCGTCATGCTGGCGGTTATGTGGCTTTGTTTGTCGGCAGCGTCTTCGGATCATCCCCTTGTCCGGCTGCTGGCCAAATGGCGCCGATGGTTAATCCCCGGCTGGGTGCTGCTGCTTGCTGCCTTTACCCTGTTTACATTCCTTCGTCCTGATCTGATGGATAGGCTGATGCTGGCGAACCAGCCCTATAACTGGATTGCAGCCGGTTTGACCGGAGCGGGATGCATATGGACGATGTACCGCTACTGGCATTCATACCGGGCTGCGCGGTTTCCGCTTCAGCAGGCAATTGTATACAGCTCGGGCTGGCTGCTGGTTACCCAATATATTATCGTAACCGGAATTACATGGAAGCTCAGCTGGTGGCTCTATCACGGGCTGCTGCTGGGATCGATGATCATCATGATCGCCGGCCTGACCCGCCAATACTTCTCCAGAGGATCATTCACCTCATCTCTGAAGGTATTGTTTCAATCGGATCCCCGCGTCTGGCTGGAAGCCTGCATGACGCCGAGTGTCCGGGCGTTGATTATGGCAACTGAGGTCAGGGATGCCTATACAGCCGGCCATAATATGCGTGTTGCTCTCTATGCGCTGCGGCTGGCGGAAGAAATGGAGCTGACCACGGAACAGCTTCGCGCCATCGCACAGGGAGGCGTCGTTCATGATGTCGGCAAGCTGAAGGTGCCGGATTCCATTCTGAGCAAGCCCGGCAAGCTGCTGCCGGAAGAGCGCACAATTATTGAGCTTCATCCTGTCTCTGGCTATGACATGTGCAAGCGGCTCGGTTTCCTGCAGGATGAGCTGACAGTCATCCGCTCTCATCATGAGAAATGGGATGGCACGGGTTATCCCGACCGCCTGGCGGGAAATGACATTCCGCTGCTGGCCCGCATTACGGCGGTTGCAGATGTCTATGATGCGCTCACTTCTTCCCGTTCATACCGGAGGGCCATGTCGCATGAAGACGCTATGGCGATTATCGTGAAGGACAGCGGAGTGCACTTTGACCCGAAGTGCGTCAAGGCGTGGGTTCGCCTGGCGCAGGATGATGTCGACTTTTTCGAGGAGATTTCCGGCAGCGCCCGCACTCTTAAGCTCGTCAAGCAGACTTCCTGACGAAACAAGTCTGGACCTTGCAAATCAAGCATAACAAGTATAACAAGAAGAAACAGCTTAAAGACCTCCGGTCCGCTTATAGAACCGGAGGTTTTTCTATAGATCGATTCTATAGATCGCCAGGAACGGCAAAGTCGGTCATAACGCCTTTTACCCCTGTGCTGAACAGGCTGTGAATCTGGCCGACATCATTAATGGTATTAATATACGTATAAATTCCTTTTTGCAGCAGCGCTTGAACAAATTCGGGCGTATAGCGGTTTTCGTCCATTACGACAACCCCGATTCCTTTCCCGCTGGCAAAGTTGACCACATCCTTCATGGAGTCACCGTTCATATATAAAGTATAGATGTACTGCCTGAATGGGTATACCCGGTTGACCGCGTCATAATTATCCTGCTTGTACAGCTGTGGAATGAATTGGCGCAGCACCTGCGCATCCACCCCGTTGGCCTCGCTGACGATCTGTTTGAACAGCTGGGTCGCTTTGGTTGAATCGGCTTCCTTCGTATCGGTGACAAGCAGCATATCGGGATGCTCCGACATGAACACACATAGCTCCTTGAAGGTCATGGGAGTGTACTGCTGCTGAATTTTCGTTGATTTGAACCGGGCTAATGTCATCGGCTCCAGGGGGCGCGCGTCCGGAATGGCTTGTCCAAGCACCATGTAGGTGCCGGCTTCCCAGTCATGCCTCAGTACCAGATGGCCATCGGAGGTAGCGGTAATATCCGTTTCAAACACGCGAAGCCCGCTGTTATAGGCCCGCTTCAGCCCCTCGATGCTGTTTGTCCCGGAATATCCGCCTATGCCTCCCAGCGCATGCGAGATCAGCGGCTCCTGATTCACCCATTCATAAGGCATGCTTTCGATAGCGGGCTGAATCGCTACCGGGGCGGTTTCCTTCCCGGAGACTATAAGGGAGGCTTCAGTCGCTATGCCGGGCAGCACCTGGGCAAAGACGAACGGAGAAATAATCAAGGTTGTCAATATAAATCCGATAATACCGTAGAAGATGATTTTTTTGTTCATAGCGGGGGCTCCTCCTCAGATGTCTTATCTACCATTGGACAGATCCTCCGCCGTGCGAACCATACAGGAAGAAACTTGCTGCCATCCTCCTATGGCGGCAAAGCTGGTTTCTTCCTTCGGAAATATCAGAAAAGACAGGATAGATTCCATACTTTCCGATAGCTCAAAGAATAGAATGTTCACTCTTGGGAATGCCCCGGTTCTACTCCTGTTTTTACGTCCGGGTCCCTATCTTGTCCGTCTATGAAGCTATTGGCATGAACGGTATAATAGATGCAATAAAGCCTGCTGCTGCGAAAGGGGTACACCCGGGGTGAAAACGATATCGCTGCGTACCAAAATTCTGGTTCTTGTCGTGCTCATTACATCCATTCCGCTGTCTATTGTCGGCTACGACAATTATAGAATGACCAAGAAGACGGTGCTCACGGCGATTACGGACAATGCGTTCGCCAAGGTGAAGAACAATGCGGATAATTTGGCCGAGTGGGTAAAGGCCAGAAGCACGGAAATTGAATTGATGAGCCGCACCGATATTGTCCGCTACGGGACGGATGCCGAACGCCTGAACTATTTCAGCAAGGAGACGGGGCGGGTCGATTCGGCATTTGTTACGATGGGATTTGCGGATACGGACGGGGATCTGACGCTCTCCAGCCAGAAGCGGATCAATATTGGGGAAGATCCCTCGTTCAAAAGAGCAATGAGCGGAGAGACGATAGTCACAGACCCCTTCGTCAGCGATTGGACCCAAAACCGGATTGTGGTCTTCCAGATTCCGGTCAATGACGAGGCACACCGGGTAATCGGCGTCGTCTGTGCCGCTATCCTGACTGACCGCATTTACCGGGAGCATCTTAATTTTCATATAGCCGAATCGGATAATATTTTCCTGTATACCGATTCCGGAGATATTCTGGAATCTCCGGATCTTAAAGCAGCAGATAAGGGCTCTGTCATGTCCAGGCCTTTTCTGTTCGGATCGCAGACCCAAGACCTCCTCGGCCGTGAGAGCGGCTACATCCAGCTGCAGGAACCGGGGGGAGATTCATTCGTTTTTTTCGCGAAGGTGCCGGGCACGACATGGCGGATTGCCATGCATGTGCCGCTGAATGAAATCGAGAAGCCGCTGGGCTCTATTCTGCTGCGGACGGTCCTGTTGATCGCGATAGCGGAAGTGGTCATGATTGTGCTGCTTTTCTTGTTCATGAACCGGATTGTGATGCGGATCAAGAAAGTTCTCAAAGCGACGGAGGCCGCTGCGGGGGGAGATTTTGACGTCAAGGCGGTCGCCGAAAACGGCGGGGACGAAATTTCGCAGCTTTCCCATTCCGTCAACGACATGCGGCTGCATCTGCGTGACATGTTCGGCCGGCTGGAGGCCATTATCAATCAGAATCAGTTCGCTTTTATCGTGCTTGACGACCAGTACCGGGTCACTTACTTCAGCAAGGCCGCCGAGCTGATGCTTGGCTATAAGGCAGAGGAAGTGGTCAATAAGGCAACAGCCATCACTTTTATTGACCCGGATGACCTGCAGGCGGAAGCGAGAAGGCTGAGCCGCAGGCTGCTCCGCAGCGTTCCCCCCGATCTGTCCGTGCTTCGCGAGCTGAGGCGGGAACAATTCACCTATGACCGGGAGTGGATATATGTCCGCAAGGACGGCGGCCGCTTCCCGGTAGCCTACAGCTCCAACGGCATCCGCGATCAGGATGGCAGATTCATGGGGGAGGCGGGCGTCGCCCGTGATATTACGATTCAGAAGCAGGCGGAGAAGGCCCGCAGCCAGCAGCTTGAAGTCATGGGGGCTGCGAAGGATCTGATCGCCACCTTCGATGAATTGGGGCGTCTCTTGTATATGAACAATGCGGGCCGGCTGCTGCTGGGCGTGGATCTGTATGCCGGCACATCGCCCAAGGAGCTTGTTCCGCAGCGTACGGTCAAGGAGCTGCTGCACGGTCTTGCGATTGCCAAGGAGCTGGGCTTTCATGAGAGCGAGGCGCTTCTGACAACGATGAAAGGAGAGAGTGTTCCCGTCTCCAAAATTGTGGTGGCGCATCGGGACAGCCGGACGGGCGATACGTTCTACTCCTGCATTGCGCGCGATATCTCCGAGCAGAAAAGAGCGCAATCCGATCTTCTGCAGGCGAAACGAGAGGCCGAGGAGGCCAATACCGCCAAGGGCAACTTCCTGGCCCGCATGAGTCATGAGATCAGGACTCCGATTGCCGGGATTATCGGGCTGACGGGCCTGCTGCAGAAGACGGAGCTGACCAGTCTTCAGCAGGATTATCTGGACAAGACCCGCGCCTCGTCCGAAGCGTTGCTGCGCATTATTAACGATATCCTCGACTTTGCCAAAGTGGAGGCGGGCAAAATCAAGCTGGCGGAGGTGCCTTTTGATCCATGGGATATGATCCACCGGTTCGCGGATCTGCTTGCCGTCTTCGTTGGGGGCAAGGAGCAGTTCGAGTTCATTATCGAGATGGATCAGGATATGCCCACGATGCTGGTGGGGGATTCCCTGAGGCTGGAGCAGGTTCTGCTTAATCTATGCATCAATGCGATCAAATTCACGGACCGGGGGCATGTCCGGCTGCAGCTGAAGCTGGTGAGGATCACGGAGGAAGGCCGGGCGGAGATCCGTTTTCTCGTCGAGGATACAGGAATCGGCATGTCCCGGGAACAGCTGGACAAGCTGTTCGAGCCTTTTATGCAGGTGGATGGCGCGGCGAGCCGGAAGTACGGGGGAACCGGCCTTGGACTTGTCATCGTCAAAAGCCTGGTAGGCATGATGGGCGGCTTGATTGAGGTCGACAGCAGTGAGGAAGAGGGCAGCTGCTTCTCCTTTACCCTGGAGCTGCCCGTTACGGCCGGGGCGCGTGAGGAACGGTATAAAATAAGCCGCAACGGTGAGTTGTCGGCTTGGGTGGTCGAGAACTATTCGCTCATGTGCGATCATCTATGCGCCGAGCTGGAAGTAATGGGATTCTCGGCGATTGCGCACGGATCCTGGAGATCGGTGCACGAGCGTCTGCTGCGGGCCGGCATCGGCATTCTTCCCAGCGTGCTCCTGCTGGATTTTGAAATGCCGGATATGTTCGGCGAGGATACCTGGCGCACACTCCATAGAACCGCAACGCAAAGAGGGGTTCCCACGGTTGCGCTGACAACGGCTTACGGCCGGGAGGAGCTGCTCAAGCTGCCTGAGGCAGACCGGCCCGATGCCATCATCGTGAAGCCGGCAGACCGAATCAGCCTGTACCAGTCGCTGCTCGCGGTATGCCAGCGGTCATCCGATGTATCCGTCGCGGCCCAGACAGCTTCCGCTGTGGAAATCACGAAGCCGCCCAGCGGAACGGTACTTCTTGCCGAGGATAATAAAATCAATCAGCTCGTGGCGCTGGAGCAGCTGCGCGAGTGGGGCTTTATCGTGGAGGTCGCCGAGAATGGCCTGCAGGTGCTGAGCAAGCTGGAGGAGCAGCGATGGGATCTGGTGCTGATGGATATTCATATGCCGGAGATGGACGGGGATGAAGCGGCGCGCATTATCCGCTCGGATTCCAAATACGACCGGATGCCGATTATTGCGCTCACGGCGAATGTAATCCGGGAGGATCACGAGAGATACATGCAGCTCGGTATGAATGATGTGCTGACCAAGCCGATTCAGCCTGAAAGCATGCTGCAGATGATTGAGAAATGGCTGCTTGCAGGCAGAGAGAACCGGCTTGGCGCTGCCTCAGCAAGCAGAGAGAGCCAGCGTGAGGCATATGAACCGATTTTGGGCCATGAAGAGGAGCTTCCTTACGAGGTTCCGGGAATGGATCTGGGCGCCGCCATCATGCGGGTGAATGGCAAAAGGGATATTCTGGGCCATATGCTCAAGCTGTTTGCCCGTGATTATGCCGAATTCGAGGTGCGGCTGCGCGAAGCGCTGCAAAGCGGGGATTATGGTCTGGCGCGAAGGATGACCCATACCTTGAAGGGAGTGGCCGGCAATTTGTCCGCGGCGGAGCTTGCGGCCATGGCCGATCAGCTGGAAACGCTGCTGAAGGCCCCTGTGGAGTCCCGCGAACCGCTGGCGATCGCTTCGGCTGCCGCATGTGTCCAAATTGTTTTGACTCCGATGATATCGGCGCTCAACCGCAAGAAATAACAATTTCGACAAATTCCCCTAACATTTTTCTAACAATCTATTGTTGACGGGTCGAACCTTATTGTATATTGGATATAACGTTAACGAAAGAAGCCATCTTCAATTTCTTTTCCATTCCGAGGTGAAATCATTGAATAAGGTACTCGTAATCGAAGATGACGTCATGATGAGCGATATGTTAGCGATGTATTTGTCGGAAGAGGGCTATTCCGTTAAGCAATCGGCCACTGGCGACTGCGGGCTCAAACTGCTGGAGTTGTATCCACCCGATGTGGTTCTGCTCGATCTGATGCTTCCCGATTGGGACGGCATGAAGCTGTGTTCTACGATTCGACAAGCTTCGGGTGTCCCCATAATGATTGTGTCGATGAAATCCGAGGTTTCCGAACGGGTACAGGCTCTGCGCGCGGGGGCTGACGATTATTTGTGCAAGCCGTTCAGCATGCACGAATTGACTGCGCGGGTGGAAGCTTTGATTCGCAGGACGCGAATGGTGCAGGCCGTTCCCGCGAGAGCTGCCTCTCCCGAGGTCACGGAAGCAAGACTGCCGGAAGAGCAGATCCTGCTCGATGCGGACCGCCGGCTTCTGCTTGTCCGTGGAGCAATGGTCGAAACGACATTCTCCGAATTTGAGCTGATGAAATTATTTCTCTCGCATCCGGGAAAAGTGTTCAGCCGGGAGGATTTGATCAATGCGATTCGCGGATTCGATTCCTTCGTAACCGACAGGGCCATTGATGTACATATCGTCAATCTCCGCCGCAAGGTGGAGCAGAATGCCAAAGAGCCCAAATATATTCGTACAGTATGGGGTGTCGGGTATAAATATATGACGGAGTCTGACGGGTAAATTTCAAATTGTAATTGTGGCCTATTTCGCAAACCGGCGGATAAGGGCCTTTTTTGTTTATAGGGTAAAAAATAACCATACCTTTACGTAAACGTTAGGTATATAATGAGGAGAGTTGAAATGCAGAATAAGAAATACAGCATTGAAGAGGTTACGGAACGATTGGGCGTAACAGCGAGAACCCTTCATTATTATGAAGAAATCGGCCTCATAGGGGAAGTCGAGCGCACTGGCGGAGGCCACCGTCTCTATTCCGAGGAAGTAGCGGAGGAGATGGAGCATATTTTGCGGTTGAAGAATGTTCTCGGCTGCTCGCTGCAGGAAATCCGGACGATTCTCGATGCCGAACAGCAGCTGACGGCTCTGCGGGAAACCTACCGCCAGGAAATATCGGACTCCAGCCGCTCAAGCCTTCTGGATCAGGCTGCTGTTCTGCTGAACCGGCAAATATCCCTGATCGATGAGAAGGTGAAGGGGATGCTGGAGATGAAACAACGATTTCAGGAACGGCTTCAGCGGGTAGAAGCCAAGCAGCCCGCGAAGACGAATGACTTTGCAAAGGAATGATAAGCATATGAATGACCGGAAATGGTGGATACTATCGGTAACCAGTCTGGGCGCGCTGCTCTCGGCGCTTAATTTCAGCACATTAATTATTGCTCTTCCGGATTTAATCAAGGGCATGCACGCATCCGTTCTTCAGGCCATGTGGGTCATGCTCGCCTATATGGTTGCCCAGACCGTTGCTGTGCTCATGGCAGGCAGTCTGGCTGACCGCTTTGGACGCAAGCGCATGTATATGTGGGGAATGATTATCTTTACGATCTTCTCGTTTGCAGCCGGGTTCTCGTCCAATGCTCCCATGCTGATTGTATTTCGCATTCTGCAGGGGATTGGCGGAGCCATGGTTATGGCGAACAGTACCGCTCTCGTCGCCGATGCCTTCCCCCGGGAGGAGCTCGGACGTGCGCTGGGCGTGAATATCATGGTGGTCGCCGTCGGGCAGATCATCGGCCCTGTGCTTGGCGGGTGGCTTACAACCGAGTACGGGTGGGAATGGACCTTCTGGTTCAATGTGCCTTTTGGCATAATCGCTATTGCCTGGGGCATGTGGGCTATGGGAATGAAGGATGTGAAGAGCACGGCTGCCGCGAAGAAATTTGATTTTGCCGGGTCGGTGCTGTACATGATTTTCATGACCGGCCTGCTGCTTGGACTAACCTGGGGCCCTATTCAGACCTGGAACTCCCCGGTTGTCTATATCTCTTTTCTTGCCTTCATTATCGGATTTCCGCTGTTTATCCGAACGGAGAGACGCCAGGCTTCTGCGCTGCTGCATCTGCCTTTGTTCAAAAACGTCGTGTTCTCGCTTGGCATCGTCACCGCTACACTGAATGGACTTGCACGCATGGGCGTTATGTTTATGCTGATCTTTTATTTTCAGGGCGCGCTGTCCTATGACGCGCTGATGGCCGGAATTTTGACGATTCCGCTTGCTGCAGGCATGCTCGTGGTATCGCCTGTCGGCGGCTGGCTCGGAGACCGTTTCGGCGAAACGTCGCCGGCAACGGTCGGTATTATTTTCAGCTTTGTCGGCCTGGTCGGGCTGGCGATGGATACGGGCCTTCATACGCCTTATTGGCAGCTTGCCTTCTGGATGACGCTGATGAGCATCGGCTCCGGACTCTTCAATTCGCCGAATTCCAGCAGTATTATGAATGCCGCTGGCCCCAAATTCCGCGGAGAAGCTTCCGGAATCCGCTCCATGACCGCCAATTTGGGGATGATGCTGAGCGTCGCCTTTACGATTCCGCTTGTGACCCAGAGTATTCCCCGCGAAGCCATGCTGGCGATTTTCTCGGGTACCCAGGTGGGTCTCGCCAACCCGGATCAGTCGCTTGCGGGATTCATCCACGGCCTGCATACGGTATTCTGGGTTATGGCCGCATTGATGGTCATCGCCTGCGTGCTTTCGCTGATGCGGGCCGGGCGCACGGAGAAGCGTCAGGTCAAGACCGGCAGCGCCCTGCAGTAAGTTTTTGTTTTGCAGATACAACAAAGGACAGCTGCATGTTATCCGCCTGGTCGGGAACGTGCTACTGTCCTTTTTTTTCAGATAAGTTCAACAAACTTCCATGTAAAGCTTTGTGCCGTCATTATATTGTAAAATCGCCACGTCGCGAATCATCTCCACGGACGATATACGTTTCCATTTTTTGCGAAAGTCAAAGTTGTATTCCATCTCAAGCAATTTATTGTGAAGGAGCTCAATGTAGCTGATCTGCTCGGAAGGGTAATGAACGGGAACGGAATGCTTCTTAAAGGTAATGATTTTAGTCATTGCGGTAACCACCTCCGATCTTGAATTAAGCTTAGTATACCCCAAAATATTTAATCGCTTATAAAGGAGACATGAGGTACATGTTTGCTTTGCTAATGCCTGGCTAACAATTTATATTACCCTTTTCCTGTCGGTTTAGATCACATTAGCGATGCTTTTTTTGCGAGAAACTGGATGTTTATGGAGTTTCATGTAGAATAATGGGGAGTTCGGAGATGGACGGACATTCGCATGAGGCACAAAAACGACAGCGCACAGGGGTCGCCGCCGCAGGCTCAGGCGTCATGAGTCACCGGATATAAAGAAGGGTAATTGACCCTATGTCATTTACATTTAAGGCGGCGAATCAGTTGTTCAGACCTGAAGCATCGGGGCGGAACTTTGAACATATTGGTGCATATTCTTGCGCTTGCGTTATGGAAGTGTGTTCGTATGGGCGTTGCTCGGGCATGATACAGCGGGCTCCTTGAAAATGATGAGCGCCGCACACACGCAGTTCCCGTATATGGTATTCTTTCTAATAGGTATGCGGGACGATCATCTGAAAAGAACGCTGCGTGCGCGCATGCAAATAGCGGAAGGAAGCCGCCGGTTGTACCCGACTATGGCAGGAGGAATCGCGCATGATGTTTGCCAAAGTTTTTTTTGCTAATCTGAGTCTGTTGATTGCCTTGGCCTATCTGTTTAATCTGGGGTATAAATATATTTTCCAGCACGCCTCCGTGAGGGTGAAATATGCGCTGACGGTTGCTGTGTTTATTATAGCCGGATGGCTGACGATGGTGTTCGGCGGCAAAATGGCGGGTACGGCGCTGATTGATATGCGTTTTGTACCGTTGATTATCGCTATTCTGGTGATGCCGAATCCATATTGGATTGCTTTCATCGGGGTCGGCATCGGCGCGGGACGGCTCTTCATCGATTACGATCCCCACAGCTGGCTGGCTGCTCTGAGTATGGGCGTTATCGGACTTGTCGGTACGGCTCTGAATATTTGGCTGAGAAAGCTGCGTTGGCGTTTTATTTGGAAAAGCGCTCTGGTTGTCGTTGTCGTAAATCTCCTGTATTCCATTAATTCAACCGTTATCATGTGCGTTTCCGATACGATGGATGCTTATGAGTACTGGCGTGAGATTGGCGGTTATGCCCTGCCGATCCGAATGGTCTTCAGCGGCCTGCTGGTCTTTATTATCCGCGATTTTCAGAAGGAACAAATCCGTGTCGACGAGCTTCGCACGATGAATATGCTCTTAAGACGGCAGACGCGCGAGCTGCGCCAGGCCAAGCGCGAGGTGGAGGAGAAGGCGCGCGAGCTGCTGCTGGCCTCCAAATACAAGTCGGAATTTCTCGCCAATATGTCCCACGAATTGAAAACGCCGCTTAACAGCATCATTCTGCTCTCCCAGTTTATACGGGATAATGATGATGAGCGCTATGAAGGGGACGAGGTGCGGTACGCCGATCTGATTCATGGAGCCGGCAATGATTTGCTTCAGCTCATTAACGATATTCTGGATTTGTCCAAAGTTGAGGCCGGCAAGATGGATATCGTCTTTGAGCCGGTATCCTCGCATGATCTGGTGCAGATGCTGCACCAGCAGTTTATGCCGATCGCGGATCAGAACAAAGTATCCTTCGAGCTGGACATCGCGCCAAATGTGCCGGCCAGCCTGCAAACCGATGCTCTGCGGGTGAACCAGATTCTGCGGAACCTGCTGGTCAATGCGTTCAAGTTCACCGAAGAGGGTACGGTCCGCCTGGCGGTGCGTCTGGAGGGCGGCGCTCCTTCCATCGAGCCGGGACCGCAGGGGAGAAGGCGTATCCTCAACTGGAATCCCGCCACCTGGGTGCGTCCGGCGGCACGGCCGATTGCTCCGCAGCGGGTGGCCTTCACGGTGCACGACACTGGAATCGGCATCGAGACTGAGAAGCAGAAGGTGATCTTCGAGGCCTTCCAGCAGGAGGATGGCGCCATCAACCGCAAATACGGCGGAACGGGGCTGGGGCTCTCTATCAGTCTGCAGCTGGCCCGCCTGCTTGGGGGCTCGCTGACCTTGAAAAGCGAGAAAGGCAAGGGCAGCTCGTTCACCCTGCACATTCCCGTGCGCCCGCCTGTCCAGACCGATTAACAGCCGCAGCATTGATGGATATTACCCATTGTGGAACGATCGCCAGAGCTGTAAAAAAGGTCATATTTACCCCCGCTGCGCGGTCCCCAAAAGGCTTGACTAATGATTTGTTTTTGCGATATATTATAAAAGTCGCGTCGCGTGCGACGGTGAATATGCTGATGTAGCTCAGGGGTAGAGCAACGCACTCGTAATGCGTAGGCCGGGGGTTCAATTCCCTTCATCAGCACCATACAATGCCAATAACGGCGCGGTTTCCGAATTTCGGGAACCGCGCTTTTTTTCTGCCCGGCATCCAGCCTTTGATTAATTAATCGGTATACAGCCTTCTTGATCTGGCAGAATTATCGGGCTGCACCCCCTCAAGATTGGCTAACGCTCCGGCTGCGGCCTCACGCTGCATGAGTCTTGTTGTGTGTTGGATAAAGAGCTGGTCGAGGCTGTTCAAGCTGCCCTTTTTATACATCAGAAATACATTTTCGGGAGGAAAGGGGTTGGATTTAATGGGAATAGCCGCCATTTCGCGGCGGATCAATTCGTCGCGGAATATGAGCGCTCCGGACAGGAATGCTCCGCTTCCTTCCATGATCCAATGCTTGATGAGGGACAGGCTGTTGCTTTCGTATTTGATCTCATGGCGCAGATTCAGATTGCCGAGAGTAAGCTCCAGCATTCTTCGATAGAGCGTGTCGGAATGATAGGTGATAAGGGGAGTCTCTGCGACCTGCTCCATTGTGATGACTCCGCAGGCGGCCAACGGATGATCCCGCGAAACAATCAGGCGAACGTCTTCCTGATAGATGTTTTTGAAAGTCAGGGCTGGAACGTTCAAGGCATAACGGCTGATGCTGAGCCGAAATTCGTTGTCGGTTATTTTGCGTATTTGCTCCCGTGAGGAATAACCGAGAATACATACGGAAACCTCCGGATAGTGGTCTTTGAATTCGGTCAGTATCCAGGGAAGCAGCGTACCCGCGAAAGAATTGTTGCAGCCGATGGACAGCTTGCCGGTGAGCCCCAGCCTCAGCTGATCGATAGCGCGGCGGCCCTCCTCGATTGAGTTCACCGCCCGCCTCGCAAAAGGCAGAAAGGCGAATCCCTCCTCGGTTAATTGGATCCCTGTTTTGCTGCGGACAAAGAGCAGCTTGTTGAGATCCTGCTCAAGCTGTTTAATCCGGTTGGAGACGGTGGGTTGGGGCAAATATAGATGCTCGGCTGCCTTCTTGTAGCTCCCCAGATGATAGATAGCCAAAAACGTCGTGATCTGCTCAAATGTCAATTTGTCCACCCCTCGGTCAGAATTTATGTCACTATGCTGGAATATTGCGATTTATTTTCACAGCACTCAAGTAACTATAGATAACATCATATCGCCAATTAATGCGTTTACATCCAAATATCTGATCTAAACATTCAGAATACGTTATTTACGAGTCAAGTATACGGACTTATTATAGGTGTACCAACATAGAAATGCCATATATACGTAATTTTATATTACATAGAGAGGATGCGAGGGGGCGGCGGTGTTCATCGGATTTTAAATTCAGAATATTCAGAAATAATTATGAGGGTTGCTGAAAGCGTCAGGGAACAGGGCGGTATGAAAGAACGGATCAACGGTTACAAGTAAGCTTTTTATTAGAGGAGGACTTGTATGAAATCAAGGATAAATCCTGATAAAAGGATCTTAATTCCCATCGTGCTGGCTGTCATGATCACATTCCTGTTAAGCGGCTGCGGCGGGGAGGCCGCTCCTGCGTCGAATGTGCCGGAGACCTCCGCCGAAGCGGCTAGAGGAAAGCTGAGAGTCGGCACGATCTCCGATTTCGGCACGCTGGACCCTGCGAGATCCACCAGGCTGATCGATGAAGAACTCTACAACAATATTTACGATCCGATGGTCAAGCTGACCCCCGACGGCAAATTCATTCCCGGTCTGAGCACGGAATGGAAGGTCAGCGATGACGGCAAGACCTATACCTTTACATTGAGAGAAGGCGTCAAATTTCATGATGGCACCGACTTTAATGCGCAGGCCGTTATCGATAACTGGAACTGGATTATGGATCCGGCGAATGCCTCTCCCCGCAGCTCCGATCTGGTGCTGGTGCAGGAGCTGTCTTCCCCCGACCCTTATACGCTGGTGGTCAAGCTGAAAACGCCGTTCACACCGTTCATTGCCACGATTACAGGCCGTACCGGCTTGATTGCGTCTCCGACCGCGAGGGAGAAATACGGCGATCAATACGAGATGAATCCGGTAGGGACGGGGCCGTTCCAATTCGTGGAATGGAATAAGAATGACCATCTGACCATCCGCAAGAATCCCGACTATTGGGAAAAGGACCAGCCCAAGCTGGATGAAGTTGAATTTATGCCGATCGTCAATCAATCGCAGAAGTTGAACGCGCTGCTTGCGGGACAGGTGGATCTGGTGGATTCGATTCCCTTCCAGGACATACCCAAGGTGGAAAATACGCCGAATCTCAAGCTTGGAACGCTCACCTCTTTCGGTTATTCCCGATTATCGTTCAATCTGCAGAAACCGCCGTTCGATAACGTCAACAACCGCAGGGCGGTCAACTATGCCATCAACCGGGACGAAATCAACCAGTTGATCTATTTCGGCAAATTCGTTCCGGGGTACTCCTTCTTTTCCCCGGCTGGCTTTGCCAACGACCCGGGCATAAAAATCGATTATTCCCTGGAATCGGCCAAGGAAGAGCTGAAGAAAGCCGGCAATCCCGATGGCTTCACCTTCACGCTGCTCAGCGCCAATGATCCTCAGACGCTGCAGCTCAGCCAGCTTTTCCAGAGCCAACTGGCCAAGGTAGGGATCAAGATGAATATCGAAGCGCTGGACTCCACGGCTATCACCGAGAAACGCAACAGCGGCGACTGGCAGACGACCGGCGGCGGCTGGAGCGGAATGATCGATCCCGACCAGAACAGCTATGCGTTCATTGTCACCGATGCGCCTTTCAATTACGGCAAATACAGCAATCTCGAAGTCGACAAGCTGATGCAGCAGGCGCGCGAATCCAGCTCAACCGAGGAGCGCAAGAAGATTTATTCTGAGGTTTCTTCCGTCCTTCTGGAGGAAGTACCTGGCGTGTTCACCGGTTATCAGCCGGTTGTGGATGTCTGGACCGACAAGGTTCAGGGCTTCGAGGTATACCCGGATCAGCTGCTGCGGCTGCATAAGACTACCATCAGCAAGTAAAGGAGGGACGCTTCAATGACCAGTTATGTGGGACGTCGGCTTCTGTGGTTTATCCCGGTATCCTTGCTCCTGATTATTTTCACCTTCAGTCTGATCCATCTGGTACCGGGGAATCCGGCACACACCATTCTGGGCGAGGAGGCGAGTCCGGACGCCGTGCGGCTGCTGGAAGCCAAGCTCGGTCTGGACCAGCCGCTATCGGTTCAATTCTTTGATTATCTGTCGGATACGCTGCAGGGCAACTTCGGCCATTCGCTGTACGGCAGCCAGCCGGTGCTGGAGCTGATCATTACCCGGCTGCCGGTGACGCTTGAGATCTCCGTCCTGGCGATTCTGCTGTCGCTGGCCATCTCGCTGCCCTTGGGCATTCTGGCGGCCAGACGCCCGAATTCCTGGATCGATCATACCGGGCGCCTGATCGCACTCGCCGGAGCGGCCGTGCCTACCTTCTGGGTGTCGCTCATTCTGGTCTTCCTGTTATCCGTCACTGTCCGGTGGTTCCCGGCGCTGGGATGGGTTCCTTTGTCGGAGGGTATCGGCTCCAATTTGTACCATCTGGTGATGCCGGTCATTGCCCTGTCGCTTCCGCTCGCCGCTATGGAATCGAGAATGCTGCGCGGTGAAATGCTCGAGGTGCTCAGTCAGGTCTACATTCAGGTAGCCCGCGCCAAAGGAATGCGCGAGAAGGCGGTGCTGCTGCGGCATGGACTGCGAAATGCCATTCTGCCGGTTATCACGGTGATCGGGCTGCAGATGGGAGGGCTGCTCGGGGGGGCCGTTCTGATCGAATCCATCTTCTCCCTCCCCGGGATGGGCCAGCTGGTGCTGAATGCGATTGTGCAAAGGGATTATCCGGTGGTCAACGGCACCGTCCTGTTTATGGGAGGAACCATTCTGTTTACGAATTTGCTGGTCGATGTTATTTACGCATTCTTGGACCCAAGAATCCGTTATTCCTGATGGAAAGGGGTGCAGCACGATGTCCATGGATCTGACAAGAAGGGAAATCGAGCTTGGCCATCTTCAGGCCAAGCCGAGGAACCGGGCCCGCAAGCTGCTGGCCAAAATCCGTAAAAACGGACTGATCATGTCCGGACTCCTGATGGTGCTCGGCTTTGCTGTTGTGGCTCTCATTCTGCCGTCCTTCGTCCCGTATTCGCCGTTTGCGACCGACTATACCGCTGCGCTTAAGCCGCCGAGCCTGTCCCATCTCCTAGGCACCGATAATCTGGGACGCGATGTGTTCAGCCGGGTCGTCTGGGGAGCGAGGGAGTCGCTCGCATCGGGACTTCTTATTGTCGCGCTGGCTTTTCTGATCGGCGTTCCGCTGGGACTCATATCCGGATTTTACGGCGGCTGGACGGACGAAATATTGATGCGCGTCGTTGATACATGGCTGGCTTTTCCGGGTCTGGTGCTCACCATGGCGCTTACCTTTATTATGGGGCCGTCCTTTATTAACGCTTCTGTCGCCGTGGCTGTAATCATGGCGCCGCAATTCATCCGGATAACCAGGGGACAGGTGCTGAGCATCCGGGACCGCGAATTCGTGCAGGCGGCCCGGAGCCACGGCGTGCGTACCTGGCGGATTCTGCTGCGGCATATTCTGCCCAACGCATCCACATCGCTTACGGTGGCCTGCAATCTGAATATGGGCCATGCGATTATGGTGGTGGCCAGCTTATCCTATCTGGGCCTCGGCACTCCGCCGCCATTCCCGAGCTGGGGAGAAATGCTCCAGAGCGGTACGACGTTCCTGACGATGGCCCCCTGGATTTCCTTTGCGCCGGGTCTTGCGATCTTCCTGCTGGTGCTTGCTTTCACCCTGCTCGGAGAAGGCATCCGGGATGAGTTCGATCCCCATTCCAAGGTCAAGTCAGGCTAGAGCAGGAACATAATTTTATCTGATGGAGGGTTATCGATGAAATTTGGAAACGGAGCAAACTATTGGATCGTGGAAGGCGATGATTTCGATGTCAGCAGAGGAGCGGCCAAAGCCGTCAACATTGACATGAATGAGAATCGCACGTTGAAATTCGATCCCGCGCGGTCGGCCTTTATCATTATCGATATGCAAAATTATTTCTGCTCTCCTCTGCTGGACCGCCCGGAAGGCGCGTTAAAGCTGGTGCCCGCCATCTCTTCGGCCATTAAAAGCAGCCGGCAGCTGGGGATGCGGATTATATGGGTGAATTGGGGACACCGCCCCGATACGGCCAACCTGCCTCCGAGCCTGCTGTACGGTTGGCAGCGCAGCGGACGGCCGGGCATCGGCCAGCCATTGCCGGACGATCTTGGGCTGACGCTGATCAAGGACTCCTGGTCTGCCGCATTGACGGGCGAGCTGGAGGAGCTGCGCGAAGCGGACGATTATTGGGTTGATAAGTACCGGATCAGCGGGTTCCCGGGCAGCTCGCTCGACCCGATCCTGCGCTCGAACGGCATCACCACGTTATTCTTCGCGGGAGTTAATACCGACCAATGCGTCATGGACTCTGTCCACGATGCCGCTTATCTGGGCTACGACAATGTGCTTTTGATGGACTGTACGGCTACGACATCTCCGGCGCATGTGCTGGAAGGCTCCCTGCACAACATGAGGTCGAAGGCGTTTACCGCGCTTTCCACCAGCCTTACGGCTGCTGCGGCGAGCTTTGTGTAATCCTGATATATATCAGCGAATTATCCCGGGTAAAGGCGGTGGCACCATAATGGAAACCCTGCTTAAGGTAAGCAACCTGAGAACATGGTTCACCTCTTCAGACAAAGTGGTGAAAGCGGTCGACGGCGTCGATTTTGAAGTCGGGAGCGGCAAAGTACTGTGCATCGTCGGCGAATCGGGCAGCGGGAAAAGCATGACCTCCCTGTCCCTGATGGGGCTGGTGCCGGGTCCTCACGGGCGCATTGTGGACGGCGAAGTATTGTTCGACGGCGAAGATCTGGTCGGCTTGAGCGAAGCCCGTCTGTCGGATTTGCGGGGCAACAAGATCGCGATGATTTTCCAGGAGCCGATGAGCGCGCTTAATCCGCTGTTCAAAATCGGGGAGCAGATTATCGAGGTGCTGATGCGCCACCGCAAGCTTTCCAGAAGGGAGGCTCACGCCAAAGCGGTCTCCCAGCTCTGCAGCGTCGGCATCCCGCAGCCGGAAACGATCGTGCATTCGTACCCTCATCAATTATCCGGGGGCATGCGCCAGCGGGTCATGATTGCCATGATGATGGCTTGCGAGCCGAAACTGCTTATCGCCGACGAACCGACAACCGCTCTGGATGTCACTATACAGGCGCAGGTGCTTGACCTGATGCGCAGTCTGAAGGACCGGACGGGTACGGCGATCATATTTATCACCCACGATCTCGGCGTTGTGGCGGAGATGGCTGATGATATGGCGGTTATGTATGCCGGTCAGATTGTCGAATCGGGCTCCGCCGATATTGTGTTCGACAAGCCGCTTCATCCATATACACTGGCTTTGATGGGCTCCGTTCCTTCAATGACGGAGGATAATGAGCGGCTGATCGCCATTCCCGGTACGGTGCCAAGCGCCGCCGATTTTCCGCCGGGCTGCAGATTTGCCGAGCGCTGCTCTATTGCAAGCTCCGGCTGTCACACAAGTATGCCGGAGCTGCGCGAGATAAGTCCCGGACATTATGTCCGCTGCGCTCTGATCTAGAACTCGAATGGAAGGTGGCTTGCCAATGACACTTGCAGAGCAGACCGTAACAGAAGCCGGAGCGGCGGCGGGCGGCAGCGATAATTTGCTGGAGGTCCGCAACGTGAAGATGTATTTCCCTATTACTGGCGGCATTTTGCAGCGCAAGACAGGCGAGGTCAAAGCGGTCGATAATGTTTCGTTCTCCATCAAGAAAGGAGATACGCTGGGACTCGTCGGAGAATCCGGCTGCGGTAAGTCCACGACGGGCAGGGTCATTATGCGGCTCTACGAACCGACGGAGGGTTCGATTATATTCGACGGGCATGATATTACGAAAATCAAGGGCGACCGGCTCCGCCAGCTGCGGCAAAATTTTCAGATGGTTTTTCAGGACCCGTTCTCCTCGCTGAATCCGCGGATGACCGTCGCTGCCATTATAGCGGAGCCGATGATTGTAAATACGAAAATGACGCAAAAAGAAGCCATGGAACGGGTCGCCTATCTGCTTCGGGTAGTCGGGCTGCCCCAGGAGGCCGGCTTCAAGCATCCGCATGAGTTCTCGGGCGGCCAACGCCAGCGGATTGCCATTGCCCGGGCCCTGGGCCTGAATCCCAAGCTGATGGTATTGGACGAAGCTGTCTCCGCGCTCGATGTGTCCATTCAGGCGCAGATCATTAACCTGCTTGACGATCTCCGGAGGCAATTCGGCCTGTCTTATCTGTTTATTTCTCATAATTTATCCGTCGTCAAGCATGTAAGCAATAAGGTCGGAGTGATGTATCTGGGCAGAATGGTGGAGATCGCGCCCAAATCCAATCTTTATGGCGCGCCCCTCCATCCGTATACCCAATCGCTGCTTTCCGCAGCGCCGGAGGCAAGCCGCAGGGCAAAGCGCGAACGTATCGTGCTTGCGGGAGAAGTGCCGAATCCTGCCAACCCGCCTTCGGGCTGCGCTTTTCATACCCGCTGTACCAAAGCGATGAGTATTTGCCGGGCAGCGCGTCCCGAACTGCAGGAGATAATGCCGGAACAATGGGTTGCATGTCATTTATATTAAGGAAGCGGGCTATGGAAATTTGGCAGAAAAATCTTTGGGTTTTATGGTTTGGCACCTTTGTCGCATCGGCAAGCCTTACGATGGTAATTCCGTTCCTTCCGCTGTTTCTGATCGATATTGGCGTGAGGGACAATACGGAGATGTGGGCGGGGCTGCTCTTCAGCTCCACGTTCCTGGCTTCTTCCCTGTCATCTCCGTATCTTGGTTCGCTGGCTGACAAATTCGGCCGGAAGAAAATGATTATCCGGGCAGGCATTGTTCTGTTCGTCGTGTTCACTTTAACGTCAATGGTAACCAATCCGTACGAGCTGCTGGCCCTGAGGGTGCTCCATGGCCTCCTGGCCGGATATATTCCTGCCGTAATCGCGCTTGTCGGCACCAACACGCCGGAAAATAAGGTCGGCTATGCGCTGACTACGATATCTACGGCAACGGCGTCGGGACGCATCATGGGCCCTTTGCTGGGAGGCGGGATAGCGCATCTGTTCAACAACCGCGCGGCGTTCGTGAGCGCCGGAGTTCTCATTTTGTTATCCACGCTGCTGGTTATCCTGCTGGTCAAGGAGGAGAAAATCGGCGAATCCAAAGGGCGGAGCTCAGTATTCGAAGCGTTCAAAATCGCAGCGTCCAACCGCTCCTTCTCCATGATCCTGATCCTGACCGCCTTTGTCTCGATTTCGGTGATGACCATCGAGCCGGTAATCAGCCTGTATGTGGTGGAAATCGGCGGGACGGCAGGTGATGCCTCGCTGCTCGCGGGCTTCGTGTTTTCCCTCGTGGGCATTGCAGGCATTATTTTTGCGCCTTTCTGGGGGAGGCTGGCGGATAAGGTCGGCTTCCGACACGTCCTGGTCATTGGACTTGCAGGCGGTGCGGCGGGAAACTTGTTTCAGATGGCCTTTCACAATATTTGGGGCTTTGCCATTGTCCGCTTTGTGTACGGCGCGTTCTTCTGTGCGGTCATTCCTGCGTTGAACGGCATGCTGGTCCGCAATACTCCGAGCGATTTCCGGGGGCGGGCGTTCGGGCTTAACAATACGGCGTCTCAAGTCGGCAATATGATCGGACCGGGCATCGGCGGAGCGATCGGGGCGGCATTTACGACCCATGTGATCTTTGCCGCTACCGGAGCGCTTCTGGCGGGCTCTGCCATGCTGGCCCATCGCCTGACCGAAACGAACAGACCGGAAGCCGCAGCCGCCGGCATAACGCAGGCAAAATAAGCCGGTCTTCAAGAACCGGCATGGCTGAGGCATATAGAGGCTTGCTGCAGTTTCGGCTTTCGTCAGGAGGCTGAAGCCGGCACTCCAATTATGATTAACGATGTTAAACGGTTCTGTCAATAAGAATCCCCGCTATGCCTTGTGGCTGTCGGGGATTCTTGTTTGGCGTTACATAATTTTCCATACCCCTTCTTGGGCAGGGTATTGTGCCTGATGCTTCAACCCCGTTGTTTTGAAGCCGTTGTATAGACTTGAATTTCCGTATCTCCTCCTGCAGATATCGATCAATGTTCCTATAACAATTTCATGCAAATAGTATCAAAGTACTACATATCCCTGAGTCTCCAATACCGATAATATATCATAGTGGATAGTAGTAGATAGATACTGTGTGTTAAGGAGATGTCGATATGACAGATAGACCCCATTCTGCCGGCAAAGCAAAAGGGTGGCTGAAAAATGCGTTGACAGCGCGCACCCAAAGCTATCGTCAGGCGGAATTCTCATCTGAAGCAGAAATACAGTCATCGCTCGCCGAGCACCCGGCATCCGAAATTTCCTTGCTGGATCAGGACAAGGCAGCCCTGGACCTTGTGGTTGCGGTCGAGAATCTCTTGAATGACCGTCAGCTTATCCACTTCAAAAGCAAAGATATCGAGCAGCAGCTTGCCAATGCGAACGAAGATATCAGTCGTCTCAAAAACGACCTGATGAAGAAAGAACAGCTCATTGCCGACAGGGAGCAGGAGTTCAGATTGCTGGAGGATAAGCTGACTGCGAAGCAGATGGGCTATGACCAGCTTCTGGAGGACTACAAGGAGTTCCAGAACGCCTCCAATTCGGGTATCGATAATCTGAAGTACCAGCTGGAGAAGGAAAGAAACAAATACGCCAAGCTCCATGAGGATTCGCACCGTTTTCAGCAGGACAGTCTGCAGAGAACGAAGGAGCTGGAAGAGAAGCTCAGAGATGCGGAAGCGGAGAACCTGCAGCTGGCCAGCCAATATCAGAAGGTCACAGAAGAAAAAACGAAACTGCTGCAGTCCGTCACCGACTTTACAGCACGTATGGCCTTCTCATTATCTCCCCCGTCTGAGTGATTTTTTGTCAGCGAGAAGGGACTGAAAGGGGGAATCCACAATGGCATCCTATACGGGGAAATGGCTGGAGGTCCTATCCGTAGAGAATGAATCCGAGAGCCACTGCATTCATATACAATTAAATCTGGAACAATCCATGAATCTCAAATGGAAGCTGGATTCCTATACGGCCTATCATATCCGCGCCTTGATCGGATCCGGGGAAACGGCTAAATATAGATTGTCCTTACATAGCAATTGGAATGCCTTGAACAACCATCCTTCCGGCTCGCTTACCAAATATGACCGGGGCTCGAGTGAAAAAAGCATATTTCCCTGTTCCCGGCAATTTGCTGAGGAGCTCGCCGCTTTGCGGGAGATTCAGGACTTGTCCCAAATAAAACGATTATCTTCTTTTATTTGCACGGAGGATGGTTCCGAATGCCATGAACAAGCGGCTAATCCGAAGACGGTGCTTGAACGCTTGTCATGGAAGCCTGCATTTCCCGCACGGGCGCTGAGAATTCTGGCGGCTACGTTCGTGGTCGCAGCCTTCTTCCTGATCTTTGTTCCCGACTACCCCTCTACCAATCAGGCGGTGCTGGCCAAGGTCGATACATCGGTATTGGAAGAAAGAACGCAGCAAAGGGGAACGTCATTCACACAGCAGCTTGCCGAGGCGAGAAGCGAGCCGGTTCCGGCTCCTGCCCAGGAGGCCCTCGTCGTACCCGCGGTTGTAACTGAATCCGCTGCTGTCCCTGAGGTTAAACTGGGCGGATTGGTCAATTTCAGCCTGCCCAAAGGCTCCGTTGCGCTTACCTTCGATGATGGACCATCCAAGTATACCCGGGAGATTGTCGACATTCTGGAGAAGCACAAGGTCGGGGGAACGTTCTTCTTCGTGGGGACGCAGGTCAGGAAATTCCCCGAATATGTAAAATATGCCGATGACCATGGGTTTTCGATCGGCAATCATTCCATGACGCATGCGGATTTTGAGGACCTGACATCCGACAAGCGGCAGCTTGAGATTGCCCGTACCAACCAGCTGCTCGAAGCGGTCACGTCAGAGCCCGTGGTGCTTTTTCGCCCGCCCTATGGAGCTACGGATGACGCGCTTTCGCAGCTTGTCGAGAAGAACGGAATGAAGATTGTTCTCTGGAACAAAGATTCGGAAGACTGGAAGGCCTCCAGCTCCCAGACGATTATGAATTATACCAGGCACACCGAGTTATCCGGTTCGATCCTGCTCCTGCATGAGTCGAAGCAGACGGTGCAGGCGCTGCCTCAACTGATTGAATATTTGCAAAAGCAAAAGCTGCAGTTCCCTAATCTGCGGTAGAGAAAAACAACAAGAAACCAGTCGGACACTAATGGTGTCTGGCTGGTTTCTTGTTTATGCAGGGATGGACACGCCTGAACCTCAATAAGGAGTTTTGCCTCAACCGGTGCCATGATTCATGGTTTGAATGAACCCACAGGTTGTGCTACCATGTCGTTAGAATGGGGTGAACCGCATGGAGAAAGCCAAGATCCTGATTATTGAAGATGAAGCAGCGATTGCGGATTTGCTTGCCTATGGCTTGAACAGGGAAGGCTTCGATACGATCACCGCAAACAGCGGGGCGCATGGCTTGCGGCTGGTGGAGCAGTTCAGACCGGATCTGCTGCTGCTGGATTGGATGCTGCCGGATGTGAGCGGACTGGATGTTTGCCGCAAAGTTACGGAGACCCTCAATATTCCGATCATTATGATTACAGCCAAATCGGACATCTCCGACAAAATTGTGGGCCTTGAGTTCGGAGCGGACGATTATATTACCAAGCCGTTTGATCTGAGGGAGGTCATCGCCCGGATTCGAACGGTCCTGCGCAGATTGCCCCAGGCGGCACGCCCTTCCGGCGATCAGCCGGCATCCAGCATCCGTTTTAAAAATATCGAAATTATCAAAGAAGAGCGATTGGTAAAAAAGGATAATGAAGTGGTCGAATTGACGCCCAAGGAATTCGATCTGCTGATGACTCTGAACAATTACCGGGGCAAAATCTTCTCCAGACCGGAGCTGCTGGATGTGGTTTGGGGCTTTGATTATTTTGGAGACACCCGCACCGTCGATATCCATATCCAGCGCCTGCGCAAGAAGCTGGATATTAATGATGTGATCCTGACCGTTTTTGGCGTGGGCTATAAATTTGACAAACAGGCGGACTGACGGCGCTGCTATCCGGAGGCCGCCAACCGATCGGGGGGACAAGCCGGAATGATCCGTACAATCAGAGCCAAATTCATCATCGGCTTCTTCCTGATTTTCTGCCTCTCTTTTCTGCTGCTTAATCAGATTGTCGCGCGTGTCATCCAGACCAGCAACCAGAATATCATCACCGACGATTTGATCGGCTTGAAGAAGAACAGCAATGTTTATGTCCAGCAGGCGTTTATGATCAACCACTTTACGAACGACGATCTCTATTTTGGGCAGATGGCCGAGGAAATGGTAGGCGACCTGCAGCATGCGACCTCCAGCAATGTCACTGCCTATACAGTTGACGGCGTGCTGTTGTATTCATCCGATCAGGACGCTTTCTCAGGCGTTACGGACGATGATCTCAAGCAAGCGCTTCAGGGCAAAACGGCCTACACCATCTCCTACGAGCACGGCATTGCATCCGTTCTGTATTCGTACCCGGTCATCATCGGCGGGGTCAAGGTGGGGATTCTGCGTTTCTCCAAGGATTTTACGCTGCTCTATGAGCAAAGCGGGCATATATTGGATATCATTTTCTATATTGCTTTGGCAGTCTTCGCTGCAGCTTTCCTGTTCTCCTACATGCTCTCCCGGCATATTACGATCCCTCTGGTCAAGCTGGCCAAGGCCTCCACGGAGGTGATGAACGGGAATCTGGATATCCGTATCGCTTTTCGGAGAAAGGATGAAATCGGCCGGCTGACCGCCAATTTCAACGATATGATCGAGCAGATCAGAAGCCAGATTGCCAGAATCGAGCGGGACCGGGATCGGCTCGAAGGATTGAACCAGCAGCGCAAACGCTTCTTCGACAATGTCACCCATGAGCTCAAGACTCCGCTGACCTCCATTCTGGGGTATGCGGAGATCATCCGGGAGAACGGGGAGAGCGACCGCGACTTCTTCGATAAAGGAATGAACCATATTGTGGAGGAGAGCCAGCGTCTGCACGAAATGGTGCTGAGGATGCTGGAGGTATCGCAAGGACCGGCCAGCCGCGATGAATTCGGGCGCGTCGAGACAGGCCGGATTCTGCACGATGTATGCGATGCGATGGCCTTCAAGGCCAAGCGCTATAACAAGACGATTCGCTGCGACACGGAGGAGGGGCTCTTCGTACACGGACATTCGGACAGGCTCAGACAGCTCTTTATCAATCTGCTTGACAATGCGATCAAGTATGGCGACGCTCATTCGGAGATCGGAGTCAAGGCGCTGCTTGACCTCGGAACCGTCCGTTTTGCCTTCGTTAATTCCGGAGAAACGATAGAGCCCGAGCATCTGGCGAAC
Source organism: Paenibacillus sp. JT22N12 (assembly GCF_056269365.1). Classification (NCBI taxonomy): domain Bacteria; kingdom Bacillati; phylum Bacillota; class Bacilli; order Caryophanales; family Paenibacillaceae; genus Paenibacillus; species Paenibacillus sp. JT22N12. The sequence continues at coordinate 332,034 of NZ_JBWDNU010000004.1, forward strand.
ATTTTCGAGTCCTTCCATCTGGCGGATCACAGACCCAAGGAAGCGGGCAGTGTAGGCCTGGGTCTGGGCATTGCCAAGGCCATTGTTGAAGATCACGGGGGAAGCATCCGCATCATCAGCGAGAACCGGCAAACGGGCGTCTATGTGGAAATACCGTACATGAAGGCGGTGAGGTAGCGATTATGAGCAGACGGATTGCGGTCTTGTGCGCAGCGCTTGTGCTTCTGGGCGTCGTTCTGTCCGGATGCATGAGGCAGCTGCGGTCCGAGACGATCATCATACCTGATACGGAAGAAGACAGCCCGGTTGATCAGGCCAGCGGGCCGTTCAAGGTCAAGACCTATTACCGGCTGCCCGCCCAGGCTGCGGAGAACCTGTACCACATCAGCTGGCTCGGCCGGGATACCGTTATCGGCTTGTTCGGGGAAGCAAGGCAGGGGCTGAGCATTGAACGTCTTGTTTCCCCATACGAGACGCCGGAGAAGCTGCGCGATGTGGGCGGGAATAGCCTATTTGCCGGACTGTCGCCGGATGGCCGGTATGTATGCACGATTGCGCTTGCCGACAGAGTCTATACGATTACGCTGATTTCAACGTCCGACCAGCAGGCGAAGATTACCGATACGCTTACGTCCAAGCAGCTGCTGGTATCAAAAAACCTGACATGGTCGGATAACGGCCGATACGTCTCGTATTTGCTTTCCGACAATGGCCAGGGCAGCATCGGCGTCATCGATACGGAGACCGGAACCGCGAAGCGTTATTCACTGCCGGAGTGGAAGAGGAGCGATGTCATCTACTCCATCAAGCTTTCGGATGACGGACAGCGCGTGCTGATCGTCAAGGGCGGGGGCAGCCGACTCAGTTTCAGCGTCGGCGCCTGGAGCGGCAGCGGGTTTGTAAGCCAATACGAGCATGAACTTGGCGGCGACAGTTCGGCGATCTGGGTGGGCGGCGGCAGCAGCCAGGCCGACTGGATCAATAAGGATCAGATCGCTTATATAGGGCCGGATGGATCTCTATATGCGTACGATCTGCGCAATGCGGCGGTAACCGTCCTGCTGGGGCGGGTCGGAAGCTTTCAGCTGTCTCCGGACCGGAAATATATCGCGTACTGGAAGGGCAAGGGTTCGACAACCAAGGATATGAGAATTTATGCGGGCAAGCTGCAGGGAAACAACATCTTGAACGAAACAGCGGTTTATCAGGGAGTCGTTCCTTTCCAGATGGCATGGAATCCGGACAACAGCGGACTTCTGATTGAAGGACAGAAAGTGTATGCGCGAGAGGCGGGTCCTGCGCAGCCTACGCAATCTGCGCCTAGTACTGTGCCTTCTGACCTGGTCCCGCTGAACGATAATCAATCCTTTATTATCGAATTTGAATGAACCGCCCGCCAAGCGGCGGCAGCTGCAGTACCCGATGCATCTTGTTGGAGAGCCAGGAACACTTTTGGTGTTCCTGTCGACTGTTCATCAGGATGTTTTTTTCTTAAAATCATTCAGAAAGTATACAATATGGTTCTACTTTTCTGATATTTTTGAGGAAGAAACTAACTTTGCCACTGAAGGACGGCGAAGTTAGTTTCTTCTTATTGGAGACAAATTGTTTACAAGTCAGTGAAGTTATGTTGACATCTTCGCCTTAGACTGAAGGGGCCCGGATACGCCAAGTTCTCCGGCAGGAAAGGTGATCAACGATGAGAAAAATGATGATTATGTTATTGGGGTTTGTGCTTCTGGTTAGTTTGGCTGCCTGCCGCAGCGGCGGCACCGGCAGCGGGGGAACGGCTTCAGGGCAGGGATCGGCGGTAAGCGACACCGGAACAGCCGCCACCGATACCGGAACAACTGCCCCCGGGCAGGGGAAGGACGGCGATGCGCCCGGGAAAGATTCTCCCCCTGCCAAGGGAGGGAAGACGACAATCACGTTCTCGACGTTCTGGCCGGATGCCCGTTTCCAGGAAGCGAAGAAAAAGTATGAGGCGCTGCATCCGGATGTCGAGATCAAGCTTACGGATATGCCGACCGACAATGCGAATGTGGATGCGGATCTGGAGAAATACCAAACGACTATGAACACAGCCATGCTGGCAGGCAAAGGGCCGGATATGCTGGAAATGAAAGAGCTGCCTGTCGCCAGTTACGTGCAGCAGCAGCTGCTTGTCAATTTGGACACGATGATGGATCAGGATCCGTCGTTCAAGAAAGAGGATTATTTCAGCAACATTCTGGATAACGCCAAAATCGGCGGAGGGCTCTACGGTCTGCCCCTCTCCTTCTTCCTCTACGGCTTCGCCGGCGATATGGATGCCATCGCGCAGGCAGGCGTGCAGATCGACGACAAATCCTGGACCTGGAGCGATTTTGCCGCGGCTACGAAGAAGCTGGCGGAGGACGGTCCCTACAAGAACGTGCTTAACAGCACCCCGGAATATTTGCTGGCGCAGATGGTATCCGACAACTATTCCCAATTCGTCGACGCCGCCAGCCGCAAGGCGAATTTCGATTCGGCAGCTTTTATCGGACTGATGCAGCAGGTGAAGGAGATGGGCGATGACGGCATCATCGGCGAGGGGCGTCCTTATTTCTTTCCCCTCCAAATCAATTCTCCCGGGGATTATCTTACATCGCTCAGAGGATATCTCGCCAAGAATATGAAGCTGCTCATTATGCCGCATCCGCAGGATACGGCTGCCGGAGGCTATTTCATGAATTACCTTACCATCGGCATTAACGCGAAATCGCAGGTGAAGGAGCAGGCCTGGGATTTCCTGAAATTCATGATGTCGGATCAGATCACAACGCCTCCCAATACCGCGGGGTTCCCCCTCAACAAGAAGGCGTTTGCTGCAGAACTGCAGCAGTTGAAGGATGATGGGACGGCGCCAACGAACAAGGAGGGGCCGCTGGAGGGTGTGCCCGTCAAAGTCGACGATGCGCAGCTTGACCAGCTGCAGGGCTTCCTGGAAGGGGCGATTCATTCCGCATTATTCAGATCCGACCAGGTCGCGCAGTTCGTCACTGACGAGTCCAAGGCTTTCTTCAGCGGCCAGAAATCGGCGGAGGACGTCGCCAAGCTGATTCAGAATAAGGTGACGACCTATCTCAATGAATAAGACGAGGCTCCTCTCCACATCAAGATCCTTGTGTCCGCGGCTGGTTAGCGGATGCAGGGATTTTTTTATGGACCCCACATATTTCCTGTGTTGCGAACAAACGTTCTTGTATATAATAAGAATATACGTTCGCAGATGGAGGGGTTGCAATGGACTTCAAGAAATACGTCGGGCAGCATGCGGAAATCATTTATCAGGATGCCAAAAATAACATAACGCAGCGGCGGGTGTTCGTGTATTCACAGAATGATAGCTATGTGCGCGTATTCTGCTTGAGGGCCAAAGCCTACCGCACCTTGAAAAGCGATCAGGTATTGGCCATTGTCCCGGCTCCGGCGAGACGCCATGCCATCTAAAGAGAGAACCATCTTCCTCGCGGACTGCCGGAGCTTCTATGCCAGTGTGGAGAAGGCGGACAATCCGGAGCTTATCGATAAGCCGGTAGCGGTCGCAGGCGATCCTGCGCGGCGCTCGGGAATTATTCTGGCAGCCTGTCCGCTGGCCAAAGCTAGGGGTGTTACGACAGCCGAAAGGCTTGGCGATGCGCTTGGCAAATGCCGCGATCTGGTTGTCGTCAGGCCGCGGATGCAGCACTACATCGATGTCTCTCTTCAAATCACGCAGATTTATGAAACCTACACGAGCCTCGTTGAACCCTATTCGATCGATGAGCAGTTCATCGATGTGACCGACTCCCTTCACCTGTATGGCGATGCGCAAACCACCGCCCATCTGATGCAGCAGGAAGTATTGGCCTTAACCGGCATATATACGCGTTTTGGAATCAGCCATAACAAAATCCTCGCCAAGCAGGCCTGTGACAATTACGCCAAGAAAAATGACTCGGGCTTGTATGTTTTGCGCCGCGGGGAACTGGCCGATTCCCTGTGGCAGCTGCCGATCAACAAAATGTTTATGGTCGGCGGCAGGATGACGAACCATTTTGTCCGCATGGGCATTCATACGATCGGAGATCTCGCCCGGATGCCGCTCCCTGAATTGAAGCGCAGGCTGCGCAGCAAGTTCGGCAAGAACAGCGATATTCAGGCGGAGGTGTGCTGGCGAATCGCCAATGGAATTGACGATTCGCCGGTTCTGCCGGGCACACATGCCGGGGAGAAATCCGTCGGCCACATGATGACGCTGCCGCGCGATTATGCTGCACGCGATGAGATCAAGGTGATCATTCTGGAGCTGTGCGAGTTGGTGGGCCGGCGCTGCCGGTCGATCGGCAAGATGGGCCGGACCTTGTCGGTGAACTGCCGGGGAGCTGATTTTGACAGGCCGACCGGCTTCAGCAGACAGATGACGATGCCTTATCCCTCCCATGTGACCAACGACCTTTACTATCATGCTCTTGAGCTGTTCGACCGTCACTGGGACGGCCTGCCCGTCCGCAGGGTAGGGGTGTCGGTAACCGGCTTCCAGAGCGACGAGCAGTACCAGCTTGTCATGGACGATACGAGGGAGCGCATGGGCGCTCTGGAGGCAGTGACAGACCGGCTTAAGGACAAGTACGGCGATGATGTCATTATCCGCGCCGTCTCGGGAACACCGGCCGGGCAGGCGGCGGACCGGGCCAGCAAGATAGGCGGCCACTACAAATAGGAGGGCGGGGCAAGCGATGGGCAAAACAAAGAAGCTGACACCAGGCGGCAACTGGATGTGGGAGGACAGCCGGATGATGCTTCCCGAGCACAAGCTGGAGCATAACCGGCATCAGCAGAATCTGAAGCGCCGGGAGCAGAAGGTATTGGACGAAGCCCGGTGGAGCGAGATTGCCATGCTTTTCAGCGAGTCGCTGCACCGGCACAAGGAGATTCGCGTCAAGCTGTTCGATGCGTTCGAGGAGCTGTCCGTAATCGGGATTGTGGAGCGGATTGACCAGCGGGGCGGCCAGTTTATGGTCAATGGGGACTGGTTCAGGCTCTCCGATGTCGAGGGTGCCGAGCTGGAAGCAGAAGATCATGATTTTTTCGATTCATGAAGATCCGCTGAGCAGCCCCTTTTGAAGGAGAGCTCCTTAGCGTGAAAGATTACCCTGGAGGTATATTTGTCATCGGCTACTGACGCCTATGCGGGAACGGCGGATTGAAGAATATGCGGGTTACGGGGCATTCTTGTCCATGCTTTTTACATGTCCTCCTCATAAATTGGATTATGTACATCCGAGAGGAGGGAAAACAGATGTCAGCCAAAATGAAGTTTGCCAATATTAAAGTTGCGAAGAAAACCCGCAGCCGCGCGCGGATTTCTTCCAACAGCTGCTGCAAAAAAACAGACAGTGCCGTCGAAGGCATTCAGGAAGCCGGTCAGGATCTGTGCAAGCTGTTCTGCCAGCTGAAGGATGCCGATAACGCAGCCGCACTTGTCCGCGCCATTCGCTGTAAAAACCGTAAAGTGGTAGACAACATTATCGGGGATAACTGCAGCGTGGTCTGCTTCTTCAATCAAGGCAGAAGCTCTTGCGTACGGATCAGCTGTGTTTTTGGAGAATGCTGCGACGTCCGTATTACCTTCGATATTTGCGTATCGAATGGCCAATGCAATATCCTGTAAGACCGTAGCTCCCTTCACCTACCCGGCTTCAGGCCGCAAAGAACCGTCTTGCGTCTTTATGCGCGGACGGTTTTTTTGCGCTGCAAGCGGCAGGGAAAAGAACCAATAGCAGTTAACCGCATAAAATAGCATAAACGGATGTACGGCAGGAGGGAACAGTAATGCCCATTATTCCTAATTTTCCGGCGGCGCTCCTGGAGGAGCACCGTCTTTGGCATCATACAAACCATCACAGCAATCCGGCAAACTTGCCGCCTGGCTATGGGGAGAAATTTCTGCAGTTCCACCGGCAATATATCGCCAAGGCTCTTCAGTGGTATGAGCGGCAGGAGTATGACATGCGCCTTGTTGCGCCATGGCAGGAAGTGCCGGAGGAGATTCGCAGCGCCCCGTGCTACGATCGGAATGCCGAGATGCGGATCCGCAATAATCCGGAATCGTTTGCGACTGCGGATGAGCTTGGCTTGTTTCTGGAAGCGTCCAATTTGCACGGCTGTATCCACGAGACAGCGGCCAAGCTCTATGGGCAGCCGGATTTGAACGATTTTGACCTTGCTCCGGCGAATACGATATTTTATAACATACACAGCATGATCGATCAGTGGTACCAGAATTGGGAGCGCGCGAAGGGCATGCGTTTGAAGAACGCGGCCAGGAACGGCGGAGCCAGTGTGCGGGCGGCTGGAAAAGCGGGCAGACCAGGCAGTATGCGCGCAGCATCGGGCGGCAGGAGCAAGTCCGTGCGGCGTTCCGCCGGAGGCAAGCTTCCCCGCAAAGCGGGAGGCAAGCTGGTGCAGTCGTCCAGCCGCCGGCAGTCTGCGCCCTGGCACCGGCCGGCCAGGAGCGGAGCAAGCCCATGGCATCGGCAGGGCGGCATGGCCCCGCAGGAGAAAAGGTAGAGGGAACCTCTTCCCGAGCCGGCAAACCTGACATGCTTATGACAAGAACCCGGGAGCGGGACCGTAAGGGAATGTTCCGCGAAGGGATGTGCCGGGAGGCGGCATATAACGATTTTCGCTTAGGGGATCCGAGAGGGATGGCGACAGTCCTCTCTTCTTAGATATGGGAGAGCAGGGCGCGAAACACATCCGTATAATAAGGCGCCGGCCGCGGTACAAAATGCCCGGCTCCCACAATAAGGGAAGCGCGCTGAAGCTGGCCGCCGCTCAGGGCTGCGACGCCTTCGGCGTTCAGGCTCTCGCAGCGTCCTTCGAACAGATTGATCATCTGGGCAAGCTCCGCCTCGTAAACCCCGGCCACCTCCTCGGCCTGCAGCCGCAGCGAATCCAGGGGGGCATGGTACACCAGCCCGAAGACGTCGCTTATTTCCCGGTCGATGAAGGGGATGCCCTGCGCCGTGCCTTCCGCCTCCTTGCGGGCGGTGCCGAGCGGAATAAGCTCGGAGAACGGCGCGCGGACGCCGAGCTCCTCTTCAAGCTCCCGGGCAGCCTCCGCCATCGTCTCGCCGGCAGCCAAATGGCCGGCAGCCGTAATATCCAGGAAGCCGGGGAAGGTATCCTTGCCGGACTGCCGCTGCTGGAAGAGCACAAGGCGCCGGCTGCCTTCCCGGCGGACCAGCCAGCAGTGGAACGAGCGGTGCCAATGACCGGCGGCGTGAACCTCGCTGCGGCTGGCTGTGCCGATCGGCGCGCCTGAGCTGTCATAAATATCGAAGAATTCCTCGGCGGCGGGTCGCTTGTCGTCATGGGCCGCCATGCTAGGACAGTCCCTCCTGAACGCCCTCAAGCTCTTCATCATTCAAATGCGAAGTACAGTGGCCGCAGCGGGTTGCTTTTATCGGAATTTTGGACAGGCAGTACGGGCATACCTTCTCCGTAGGCTCCGTGACCGATTCCGGTTCCTTAGCGTTCAGCCGGCGCAGCGCGTTCGCGCCCTTCACGATCAGAAAAACGCAAAATGCGACAATGGCGAAGTCGAGGATGACATTAATAAAATTGCCGTAAGCGATCACCGGTGCGGAATGGGCCTGAGCTTCAGCCAAAGTATCGTAATGTTCGTCCAGAGATAAATTAATGAACATATCCTTAAAATTCACTCCGCCGAGTATTCCGCCGATTGGCGGCATGATGATATCATTGACCATCGAAGTGACAATTTTACCGAATGCGCCTCCTATAATGACACCGACTGCGAGATCGAGCACGTTGCCGCGAACCGCAAATTCCCTGAATTCTTTTAATACCTTCATCATGGGCCAATCCTCTCCTTGAGCTGCAAGTCTCTCGATTGAATTCTATTATAACGTAAAGCCGCACCGCAAAAAAAGCGTCGTCCCATGCTTTAATCCCACATTTCATGTCACAGAAAAAAGGATTATTTGGAAAAATGTCGAATTGTCACATGAATATAACAGAATTTCTAGGTAATCGAGGATAGGTATGAGCGAATTGATCGTTTCGGACAAATGGATGTACCTGCTTTTGGCATTAGCTATCAATCTATTTGCCTCTTTTACAATGTACAATATGATCGGTCATTTCAAGCTAGTCAGAAAGCTCCGGCATTATTGGCTGCTGAGCGGGGCTGCCGTATATGCGCTGGGGCTGTGGGTTTGCCACTTTATTGTTCTGATTGCCACGGATAATATGATTGTGATTGATTGGACATCCGTCATCAACCTGTTTGGAATCATGTGCTGCGCTTATTTCTCCTTATGGCTGCTTGGCTCGGCCCGGATCTTCGTCATCAAACTGCTGATGAGCAGCCTGATTATGGCGGCAGGGACCGTGTTCTTGAATTATGCCAGTCTTCTGAGCGACCAGGTCCAGGATTACAGCGTCCACACCGGGCTGGTTTGCTTCGCCTTTGTCTTGAGCTTTCTGGGAACGGCCTACTCCTTCCATCTGTTCGAGCAAAAGAACGGCACCTACCTGATGCTGCCGGGCCTGATGCTCGGCTTGTCAGGGTTTGCTACGCACTTGATCGGCCTGCTTGCGATAACCATCCTCTATTCCATTGTGCTGACAACGGACCGGCTGAACGAATACATGCGGCTGCTTGCTGTCATTCTCGGAATTACCACCCTGGTGATCTTTGCCTTCAGCCTGCTGGCGAGCTTCGTTGAGCGTCGCTACAATGCCATGAATGAACGCTATAAGCTGCTGGTGGAGAATTCCATGGATATGATCGCGATTATCCGCGATGAATATTGGGAATATATCAATGACTCGGGCCTGCAGATGTTCGAAACGGATAATGAGTCGGATTTGCTGGGAAAGTCGATTTATATGCATCTGCAGCCCAAATGCCATTCGGATATGAAACGGATGCTGCAGGTAACCGCGCAGGGTCTGGGACAGGGGCCGACGGAGCTGGTATGGAACACGGTCAAAGGCAAGCCGCTGTTCACGGAGGTGGTCCAGACCAGCACGAGAATGTCGGGCAAGCCCGTCTTTCAAGTCATTGTCAGAGATATCTCGGAGCGCAAGAAGAATGAGGAATTGCTCATTAACTCGGAAAAGCTGTACGTCGCGGGGCAGCTGGCGGCAGGCATCGCGCACGAGATCCGCAATCCGCTGACCTCCCTGAAGGGGTTCCTGCAGCTGCTCGCCTCCGGCAGGCATAACAATAAAAACTATTTTGATATTATGAAATCGGAACTGAACCGCATCGAATCGATCGTCAGCGAACTGCTTATGCTGTCGAAGCCGCAAATTTATGAGCTGTCCCACAAGGATATCCGCCAGATTATGAATGATACCATAACCCTGCTGGAAGCCCAGGCGATTCTGCACAACATCGAGATGGAATGGAGCCCCGGCCAGGAGCCGCTGTGGGTGCTCGGCGTTGAGAATCAGCTGAAGCAGGTATTCATTAACGTGATTAAGAATGCCATTGAAGCCATGCTTGATGGGGGCAGGATTCTGATCCGCTGCATCCGGGAAGACGGCCAGATCATGGTACGGATTGAGGACTACGGACCGGGCATTCCGGAGGAGCAGATGGCCAAGATCGGTCAGCCCTTTTACACTACCAAGGAAAAAGGCACGGGGCTTGGTCTCATGGTCAGCTACAAGATCGTCGACAATCATCAAGGCAGCATTCAAGTCACCAGCAGGCTGGGAAAAGGGACGACCTTTGAGATCGTGCTGCCTTATCTCGAACCTGCGGCAGAAGCGGAGGTCGGCCCCGGCAAGGTGACGCGGATTCGCCGGAGCCGGACGGATGAGGGGAAGCTCTAGCAGGAACTGTGCTTCAACCAAGCAGAGGGAAAACGCGCCTCTGCTTTTTTGAACTATAATAAAGGATAAAATTCCATCGACCTTTGCTTATATTTCCAAAGGAAGAAAATGGGTCTAGCCATGATAGGACGGGGTAGTCGTTTCTTCTTGGTGAATTCGGCTATAATAGCGTGAGGAGGCGGTAATAAAGAAATGGCACAACCTTTGAGAAAAATGTTTGACCTGCTTGTGGAAGAAGAGCTGCGGCCGCTTGCGGAAGGAGGCGGAGCATGACAATCGGCGCACGCGTGATGAAGACAGGCCTTGCGGTTGCACTGGCCGTTTATATAAGCGGTATGATTGGTTTCTCATCCCCGATCCTTGCAGCGGTTTCATCCATTTTCACGATTCAGCCTTCAATTTCACGTTCATGGAAGCAGATCCTTGATCAGCTTCAGACCAATGTGCTGGGCGCAGCTATCGCGCTTGCAGCCGTTCGTTTATTCGGCAATACGCCGATTTCGCTGGGACTGGTATGCATTATCGTTATTTTGTGCTGTATCCGGCTGCGGATGGAAGCGACGATCGGACTGACGCTTGTCACTGTAGTAGCAGTCATGGAAGCGGATGGAGGGAGCTGGCTGTATGCGCTGGAACGATTCTCCATGGTCCTTACCGGGATGGGGGCGGCTTTTCTGGTGAATGTGCTCGTCTTTCCTCCCAGGCCGCGCAAGCAGTTCGTCAGGCAGGTCCATGACGCCTTCGGCCAGCTGTCGCTGCTGCTGCGGATGGCGATATCCAATGAGATGAAAGAGGATATCCACCGGCAGGAGAAGGAGAAGCTGCATGGCACGCTGCGCAAACTGGAGGAGCGTTATACGCTGTTTGAAGAAGAACGGTCGCTGCTCCCCGGGCGCAAGTTGGCGCGTATCCGGCAGCTGCTGCTGTCCAAGCAGATGATAAGAGCGCTGCAGCAGGGAGCGGATCTGCTTGAGGTTGTGGAGGAGCATTATTTTGCCGCTCCGGGATCAAGAGAGTGGGCGCAGCGGTTTGATCAGCAGATCGAGGAGCTGACGAAGTATCATGAGCAAATTCTGCTGAAGCTGGAAGGAAAGATGAAAGCCGGTGCCGATATCGAGCCTGAAGAGGAGCGGGAGGCGCGCCTGGTGAAGCAGCTGACGGATTACTTCAGCGATGATCTGAATGAGCATAAACGGCTGGTATTTGTCGCTTCTTCCATGTTTGAATATGCCTATCATCTGCGGCGGCTGGACAGGCTGGCGGAGCAGGTTATTGAGCGGGAAGAGCAGGAGACGCCGGTACTGGGGCATTAGTGAAAAAAAGCGAAACGCCCATGTCCGGCAGATGAGAGATCTGCGCGGCATGGGCGTTTTCAATTCGTTGAACGGCTGGTACAATTGTCAGCCTTTGCTGCGGGCATGCGGAAGCAGCTGTGCTGCCGCCAAAGAATCCGCCTCGTTCCTAGTCCTCTTCTTTTTTGTCCGGATGGCGGCGCGGATGCTGCAGATGCGCCTCCTTCTGGGTGATTTCCTTCTTGGGCACCAGCCTCTTGTCGGTACGTCCTTCATGGTGGTTGTCAAAATCAAGCTCGACAAGCTCCCATTCCGATGTGCCAAGCTGCGGATCGGCGGGAAACAGGTCGCCGCGTTCAAGCTTTTCCTCGCGCCCCCATTGGTTGCGGTAGACGCCTTCGGTTTCTACGCGTTCACCGGACATCGGGTCCATCTCATTATGACGCTCATCGCTCATTGCTGTTTTCCTCCTGCAGAGTCATTATAGATCGGTCTTTCCTCATAATTTCAGTATGAGATAGCGCAGCTAACTCCGAATTCTTCTTTAGCATGCCGCGGGTACAGGCAAACTATGTATAAGGAGGCAAGTATTGCTCGGGATATCAACAAAAAAAGCCCCGGATGATCTGAAGGATCATTCGGGGCTCTGTCCGGTTTTATAGCGTTCATAAGCATCATGGCGATGCATCGAGACAATGGCAATCAAGGCTGCCGCAAGGAAGGACGCGGCCCTAGAGCAGCCGCAGGCCGCAAGCGGGACAATCCCGATGTTCATGGGTGACTGGCTCGCCGCAGGCGGGACAGAGCTCGCTGAAGGGCTTCAGCGGGCTGGCCAACGTGCTTGTCTCATTCTCTTCGGCAGCGGGCTCGTCCCCTCCGCTGCGCAGATGAGCCGGTGTGCCGAAAATGGTCTCCATATATTCCTTCATTTGCTTGTACTTGTCCGAATCGTCGCTCATAAGCCGGATAAGGAAGAGCATTCCCCCTACCAGCGCCGCTGTAAACAGCAGCACGACCGCCGTAGCCAGCCCGCCCATGATGCTTACAAGCGGGAACATCCCCTTTTTCAAAGCCCACTCCCCCGCCTTCCTGGGACATCCGATATGTGTTTGCATTATTTAAGGTGATAACGGGCTTCGACTCTTTTGCCGCCAAGCCACATGCCCAGAATAAGAGCGACTGTAAGGACAGGACGCCAGGGCTCCTGCGCGATGCTGCTGATGTCGAAGCTCAGGAGCGAGACGCTGAGAATCATAACCGCCTTGCCCAGCATAATCGCCAGCATGAATGAGCGGAAGGAAACGTTGCTTAGTCCGGAAACAATATTAATAAGTGCGGAAGGCGAGAACGGGAAACAGGCGAGAAAGAAAATAGGGGTGAAGCCTTTCTGCTCGATCCAGTCAAAGAAACGGACGCTTTTGGGAAAGCGTCTCCGGATCCAGCTGCCAAAACGTTTCCCCAGCTTGCGGGCAATCCAGAAGAGCAGCATCGATCCGCTGCACACGCCAATCCATGAATAGAGAGAACCCAGCCAGAATCCGTAAATATTGGCGTTAGCCGCCACGAAGACCAGCAGCGGCAGAACGGGAATAAACGATTCCAGCAGCGGCAGAAAAATCCCCGGAAGCGGCCCATATGCAGAATAGCTCCGCAGTGTGCGCTGAAGATGCTCCAGATCGATCTGCTTCATCTGCTGAATCCATTCTTGTATTTGACTCATTGATTCCAATCCTCCTGCTATTCCACACGGGCGCCATTATCCGCGAACGCACGGAACGGGAACCATATATAGAAGAATCCAATAATCAGAAACATAACCGCACTGACCCATATGACAAGCGACTCGCCATGCCAGGAGGCAAGTGTGCCCCCAACGACAGGTCCTATCATACCGCCGATGCCTTCAACGGTCGAGAAGATACCCCAGCCAAGGCCCTGCTGCCTGGGCGGGACATAGTTGGCGAGCAGCGCATTCCATGCCGGCAGCAGCGTTGCATAGGAAAGCCCCAGCACGCTGGCCAGCAGGATGCTCTCCCATAAGGGCGGAGCAAGCCCGATCAAATACAGACCAAGTCCGATGCCGCCGAAGCCAAGCACAAGAAACCATTTCTTCCCGCCGAGCTTGTCCGACAAACGGCCAAGCGGAATGAGGCTGATCACGGTAAATGCGCCTCCGGCGAGCAGCAGAAACGAATACTGCGTGCCGCTCATCCCCAGATGGTCCTCGGCGAAGCTGGGCAGAATCGGCACGAGCATGCCGGCTCCCATCGTCTGCAGCACCATGCCCGGCAGCAGGAGGCGCATGTGGCGCAGACGGTCTCTCAGGATGGCGAATTGCTCACGCAGGGGCAGGGAAGTCACTGTGCTGTTCTGACGGTTGCTGATGAACATAGCCAGAATCCAGGCGGCAAATGAAAGTCCCAGCAGCAGGTAGTAGGGTATTTTCGTACTGTAATCAAGCAGGATATTGCACACGATGGGGCCGGAGCCGAGACCGATAAACCAGATGGTGTACAGAAACCCCATTTGGGTGGCGCGCTGATCGTCGGACACCTTGGTGAGGCAGACGATCCATATCGGGGAGATGCCTACCCCATAGACGGCTGCGGCCACAATGAAAATCCAGGGCTGATAAGCGAATTGAAAGAGCAGCACGCCGACCAGCGAGAACAAGAGACCGATATGGACAACAAAACGGATGGAGAAGCGGTCCAGCAAATACCCGATCGCCATTTTCAGCAGAGTATCAATAAGGTAGTGGGCTGTGATCGCAACGCCTATAATATCAAGCGTGAGGCCGAGCTGCTTCTCTCCGAAAATCGGCAGGAAGCTGATCAGCATGGCCCCTCGCATAAATTCCACCAGAAACAGAATCGCCGAAAACAGGATGATCTCCGGTCCAAACCATGTTTTGCGAATCGTACTCACTCCTATAAGGATCGAATGTGCTCCTCCCATTATATGCAAGTTGGGGCAAAAGTCCAAGAAGAGGGCATCCGTCAGGCAGGGAGCTGATTATTTATTAAACGAGCGTCAGCGGACAAAAGATGCAATTTTCTCAATAATAGCCAATAAGACCGTTCATCCTGCAAGATTATTCTGTCGGGATGTTAAAAAGAGGCCGCCGGGAGCGAAACCTCCTTGACGGTTCGCTCCCGGCGGCCTCTTTATTTGAAGGACGGCCAGCCGCTGCAGCTATTCTCAGATAAGCAGATTATACAATATCGGATCCTTGTTCAGCTCCAGGAACTGCAGGTCCTTCCGGCGCATTCTCCCGACCAGCGGTTCATAGTCTTCCCGATGCTTGAGCTCAATGCCGACCAGGGCGGGACCGTTGTCCTTGTTGTGCTTCTTCGTATATTCAAATCTTGTAATATCGTCTTCCGGACCGAGCACTTCGTCAAGAAATTCGCGGAGAGCCCCGGCGCGCTGCGGGAAATTAACCATGAAATAGTGCTTTAATCCTTCGAATATAAGAGAGCGCTCCTTGATTTCCTGCATCCGGTCCACGTCATTGTTGCCTCCGCTGATGATGCACACGACCGTCTTGCCGGCAATCTGATCGCGGTACAGATCCAGCGCGGCAATCGGCAGCGCGCCGGCAGGCTCCGCGACGATGGCATTCTCGTTGTAGAGATCAAGCATCGCCGTACAGGCTTTGCCCTCGGGCACAAGCAGCACATCATCAAGCAGCTCGCGGCACATGCGGAAGGTCAGGTTGCCGACCCGCTTGACAGCCGCCCCGTCTACGAATTTATCGATCGTCTCAAGCGTCTTCACCTCGCCGGCATCCATCGATACCCGCATGGATGGAGCGCCTTCCGGCTCAACGCCGATCAGTCTCGTCCCCGGCGATACCGTCTTGACATAAGCTCCGACGCCTGCGGCAAGACCTCCGCCGCCGATCGTAAGGAAGATGAAATCCGGCGCCGCCTCGACTGACTCCATTATTTCTTTGCCGATGGTTCCATTGCCCGCAATGATCTTCGGATCGTCGAAGGGATGGATGAAAGCCAGATCATCCTTGCGGCTGGCTTCAATCGCTTCATTGAAGGCATCGTCGAAGGTATCTCCGGTCAGGATGATCTCCACATCGGGGCCGCCGAAGAAAGCGACCTGGTTCACCTTCTGCCGCGGCGTTGTGCTGGGCATATATATCTTGCCGGGAATCCCGAGCGCATGGCACGAGTAAGCTACGCCCTGCGCATGATTGCCGGCGCTGGCGCACACAACGCCGCGGGCAAGCCGCTCGGCAGGCAGCGACTTCATCATATGGTACGCGCCGCGCAGCTTGAAGGAGCGTACCACCTGCAGATCCTCGCGTTTGAGCAGTACCGTGCAGCCATAACGGGCGGATAACACGCGGTTGTGCTGGAGGGGGGTTCTTGCTGCAACCTCCTTGACATGCATTTGGGCCTGTGCAATCTCGGTAAGGCCCACGGTATAGCTGTTCGTGTGAAGGGATTCATTTGCCATTGCGCCTCGCCTCGCTTTCTTGTTCCAGCTATGAATATAAAAATACTCTAAATATACAAAAAAACCCCGTCCCTCAAGGGACGAGATGCATCTCGTGTTACCACCCTAGTTCCGTCGTCAGCCCTCATGGAGCTTGCGACCGGCGCTTAGTCGCGTACCAGCATACGCGCTCCGTGTAACGGCGGATTCCGTCCGGGCTTATTGTTTCCCTCGCGTCCCGTTATTACAGGACCGGCTGGTGCGCCAAGGCGCAGCACCCTAAGGAATGTTCAGCACGGCTTCTTCGGGAGGATATGTCAATTGACGGCAAACGTTGGCTTTCAGCGGCGTGCCAACTCTCTGGGGATTGCCCGGCTCAAACGCACCTGTTCCCATCAGCGAATTTCTCAGGATTTCGGATTATTATTGTTATACTCCTGCGCGAGCGTTTTTGTCAACCGGCAATCGCCGTTATCTATTTGAGAATGGCATCGGCGGGGCACATAACCTTGAAGCCCGCCTCATAAATTAATTAAATGTGATCCTGATAACGGACCGGAGACAACCTAATAGCTGCAGATGGAAGATGGGGCAAAAAGGGCAATTTGAACAGGAGGGGAATTTGTTTATGGAAGATACACCGAATCAGGTAAGGGGCAAAAAAGTCGAAATACCGGAGCCTATACGCCGCAGTGATGGAGCTGGGGCAACGGACCCGGGGCCGCGCGATATTATGCGCGATCTGGAGAACCCGGATATGCTCGTTCCTCCGGTAACAGATTCAGGTCTTCTGCCGAATTTGAAATTCTCATTCTCCGACACCCATATGCAGCTGAATCAAGGAGGCTGGTCCCGGGAAATTACAGTCCGGGATTTACCGGTTGCGACTACGCTTGCGGGCGTGGATATGCGCCTGACTCCGGGCGGCGTTCGCGAGCTGCATTGGCATCAGCAGGCGGAATGGGCTTATATGCTGTGGGGCTGTGCGCGTGTGACCTCGGTTGATCAGAACGGACGCAACTTCATTGCCGATGTCGGGCCGGGGGACCTCTGGTATTTTCCCGCCGGAATCCCCCATTCCATTCAGGGGCTGGAAGAGGGCTGCGAATTTCTGCTGGTCTTTGACGACGGCAGCTTCTCCGATCTGAATACCCTCTCGATATCCGATTGGTTCGCGCACACGCCCAAAGAGGTGCTTTCCGCGAATTTCGGCGTGCCGGAGCATGCCTTTGACGCTATTCCGTCCGGGCAGGTCTACATTTATCAGGGCAGCATTCCAGGCTCGCTGGAAAGCCAGGCGGTCCAATCGCCGTATGGAACCGTTCCGCAAAGCTTCACCCATAAGCTCCTGGCCCAGACGCCGCTCAAGACGCCGGGCGGGAGCGTGCGGATCGTGGACTCCAGCAATTTTCCCGCGGCCAAAACGATCGCTGCCGCTCTGGTAGAGATTGAACCGGGAGCCATGAGGGAGCTTCACTGGCATCCCAATAATGACGAGTGGCAGTATTATCTCACCGGGCAGGGGCGCATGACCGTATTTGCCGGCAACGGGATCGCCCGGACCTTCGATTACAGAGCCGGGGATGTGGGCTATGTGCCGTTTGCATACGGGCATTATATCCAGAACACAGGTACTCAGACCTTATGGTTTCTGGAGATGTTCAAGAGTGACCGCTTTGTTGACGTATCGCTCAACCAGTGGATGGCGCTGACGCCCCGCGAACTGGTAGAGAGCAATTTGCATGTCGGACCGGAACTGCTTGATGCGCTGCGCAAGGAGAAATGGCCGGTCGTCGAATATCCGGGCTTCTCCTTTATTCCCCCAATAAACAGGTATTGAATTAATAATCCAAATCGGTTAAGTTGGAATTATCTGAACGAACAGGGGAGGTGGCACGGTGAAAGAAGTGCCGATGCCCTATATTAAGGCCAACCAGGCGGGAATTGTGCTGCTGGCTGCTGCCGCTTTTATTTTTCAGGAGCCATGGATCATTGCCGCGCTTTGGGTAATTCAGACTGCAGGTCTGCTGCTTGGGGGACAATGGAATCTGTTTGTCCGGATCGCGAAGCCGTTCCTGACCGTGGCTGGCCGGGAAACGCAAGCCCTGGAGCTGCAAAGGTTCAACAACACCCTGGCGGTCTTGTTCCTTACACTGTCGCTGGCGTCATTTGCTCTTGGCTGGACCATTGCGGGTTATGCGTTTGCCGTGCTGCTGGTGATCGCCGCCGGAGCTGCGCTGCTGGGAGCCTGCATCGGCTGCGTGGTCTATTTTCAGTACAAACAGTTTATGGCCAGAAGACGCCTCAGAACGTAAGCCCGGCTTGATGATTGCGGTAACGGCAGTCAGGCGGAATAAGACATCTCAAGGCACCTTTGCGGGGTGTCTTTTTTCTATCGAAACATAAGGGGAGAGCTCTCGCATCCGGCGAAGCGCGGAATGGGCGATGAGTGGATTGTATGATACGATAAACCAAGGTGATGAATAATGAAAAAGATATTGTACATAGAGGATGATCCGGAAATCGGAAGCTGGGTTGTGGAAGAGCTGGAGCAAAGGGGATTTGCAGTGAAATGGCTCATGTCGGGCGAAGGGGCGGACAAGGAAGGCCGCAACCATGATCTTGTTATCCTCGACGTCATGCTTCCCGGCCTGGACGGCTTCACGGTTGGACAGCGCCTCAAAAAAGAATCTCCCCAATTACCCGTATTCATGCTGTCCGCACGATCGGCTGTAGACGACAAGCTTCAGGGCCTGCAGTTTGCGGACGATTATCTGACCAAACCGTTTCATCCCGACGAGCTGGCTGCGAGAGTGGAGGTTTTGTTGAGGAGGTCGGGTTCGGTACCTTCGAATACGGTCATGCTTGGTCATATTCGCGTCAACCTGTCCGAGAACACGGTCAGGGACGACCGGACGGGAGAGGAAATCAAGCTGACAGGCAAACAGTATCAAATATTGATGTATTTCCTGCGCCACCCGAATCAGATTCTGATGAAAGAACAAATCTATGAAGCGGTTTGGGGCGAGCCCTATATCGAAGGGGATAAAACATTATTGGTCCATATCCGGCATCTTCGGGAAAAATTGGAACTGAATCCGGGCTCCCCCGAAATTGTGGAGACAATCCGCGGCCTGGGTTACAGGGTAAAGCAATGAAACCGAAAAAATCGCTATTGAATCCCTATTTATTGATTAATTTTTTGACGGTGACGCTTTTGCCAATCCTGATCCTGGTAGTGTCCGTTGGTGTTTTTCCAAACTTCAGCGAATACAATCCTTATCTTAATTATATGATCGCAATCGTAACGATCCTGGGTGTCTTTATTCTGATCTCCTGGCTGTTTTTCTACAAAATAAGAAAAAGACTGATGCATCTGCAGGAAGCGATGGCCAAGCCGGCCGGCAATGGGATTCCTCTTCCAATCCGCATTGACAAGAGAGACGAGATTGGCCAGCTGGGGGATTCCTTCAACAAAATGGTTCATGAGCTTGAAATCAGCCGTCAGCGCGAAAAAGAGGAAGAAGCGCTTAGACGGCAGCTGATTTCCAATCTGTCCCATGATTTAAGAACGCCTCTAACTGCGATCAGGGGTCACGCCTATCGGTTGAAGAAAGAATCCTTAAGTCCGAAGGGCCGGGAGTCGCTGGACGCCATCGATCATAAAATCAGTCATCTCGGGCAATTGCTCGAAAATCTTCTCTCCTATACATTGCTGACATCGGGAAAGTATCCGTACCGCCCGGTGAAGACAGATATGATCCGCCTGCTGAAGGCCTCCTTTACCGGCTGGTACCCCGCTTTTGAGAATATGGGCTTCTGCATTGAATTGAAATGGCCGGAAACCGCTTTTCACTGGGAAATCGACCCCCAATGGATGGAACGAATACTGGACAACCTTTACCAGAATATTAACCTTCATGCCAAACAGGGAAAATATATCGGGATAAGCGCAGATGCACAGCTGGAACGGATTATCATTGAAGACCGCGGACCGGGGATGCACGTTGAATCAGCTGCCGGCGGAGCCGGGATCGGTCTGTCGATAGCGGGTCTCATGCTACAGGAAATGCAGCTTCATTGGGGAATTGAAACTAATGAGCACGGAACGAAAATATGGATCAAAAAATGAATGCAGGAGCAAACAGGGGCTGAAGCGGGTTTCAGCCTCTTTTTTGTGCGCAGATAGAGCGGAGAAAATTAACCCAAATTTAAACGCGCCGCCCCTGGTTCTTAACCTTGACAAGCTAATATGAAGGCCGGGGTGAGGATCAGGAGTGGAATGATCGAAACCATCAATAAGAGAGGAGATGCCGTCAGAGTGAGCGACTACGTTCTGAGAACGAATCAGCTGTCCAAGGAATACGGGGGTCATAACGCGCTGGACCATGTCGATCTTTCCATCCGCCGAGGCAGCATTTACGGTTTTATCGGGCAAAATGGAGCGGGCAAATCGACGCTTATGCGGATTGTAACCGGACTCGCCTTCCCGACAAGCGGCTCGATCGAGCTGTTCGGGAAAAGCGGAGCGCAGGAGATCATGGGGGCCAGATCGCGCATAGGCACAACCATTGAAAGCCCGGCCTTGTTCCCGTTCATGACCGCTTACGAGAACATGGAAGTACAGCGGCTGCAAAAGGGAATCAGGGATAAGGAAGCCATTGAGGAAACCCTTGCGATGGTCGGGCTGCAGGAGACCGGCAGGAAGCTGGCGGGAGATTTCTCCCTGGGAATGAAACAGCGGCTTGACCTTGCCATCGCACTGCTGGGACAACCGGAATTTCTTATTCTCGATGAGCCCACGAACGGGTTGGATCCGATGAGCGTCGTAGAGCTAAGGGGGCTGTTAAAGAGGCTGAACCGTGAGAGCGGGATAACTATCCTGATTTCCAGCCACATTTTAAGCGAGCTTCATCTGCTGGCCACGCATTATGGAATCATTCATCAAGGAGAACTGCTGGAGCAGCTGACATTGAAAGAGCTGAGCGGGAAGTGCCGGCAGTATCTGCATATCAAAGTGGACGATTCCGGGCGGGCTGCCGAGGTGATGGGGCGGGAGCTTGAGGGTGCCGAATTCGAAGTGATGCCGGATGGCATCATCCGGCTGTTCAACCCTGTCGAGCATCCGGGCAAAATCTCATCCATGCTGGCAGCCTCAGGTCTCGAAATCGAGCAGTTTACGCCGATGGGCGAGCATCTGGAAAGCTATTTTGTCCAGCGGATCGCCAGGTGCGGGGCATGAGCCATTTGATAGCGTCGGAGTGGTACAAGCTGAGGAAGAACGGCCTGTTCCGTATCATCTGCTTTTTTATGGTTGCGGCGGCGGTCATTTTTCCGTTGTTTACTTATTGGAGTTATCCGAAGGACGGGGGATCGGGCATCACGCTCACCGGAATCGAAATGTATGTGAACGCGATGATGATGAATCAATTTTTTCTTAAAATTTCGCTGGGCCTTCTGGCCGGGTTTTTCATTTCCAGCGAATATTCCTCCGGCGTGTTAAAGAGAACCGTATCTGCCGGGAACAGCAGAAGGCAGGTTTATGTTTCGAAGCTTATGATTTACTCGCTTGGTGTGGGCCTGACCTCCCTGCTGGCTCCTGTCCTCAGCGTCGTCATCGAAATTCTGATGAGCGAAGCCGGCCTGCTGTCCGGATTCGGGCAGCCCACGGGAATTTCCACGATAGCGTATGTGCTCAGAACGCTGGGGTTCACCGTCCTGTTTGCCGCCGCTTTCGCATCCATCGCCGCATTTGCCGCCGTTGTCCTGGCTGACAACGGCAAAACAATCGGCTTTTCCATCCTGTTTTTCCTTTTCGTCGATCAGATTCTCCATTCTTTGGGTAATTACGTGCCTCTCTTCAAGATGGTGTATGATTACTCGCTTTTCAAGCTGTTCACGACGACGATCGAATTCAGAATGGATAACAGCGATCTGTTCCTGTCTATCGTCATGCCGGCCGCAACATTCGCGGTCTTTGCGTTATGGGGGATCTATATTTTCCGCCGGAAAGAAATTCAATGACGGCAAGTCCAGCTCGTGCAAAGGGGTGATATCGTGAAAAACAGCATATATATTATAGTCGGAGTCATTGTAGTGGCGATTGTGCTGCTCATGTTTCTGATGCCGGCCCCGAATAACTAAGACAGATGGACGCAGTTGGATAAAACAAGCAGGCAGCCGGGAGTTTTCCTTGGGCTGCCTGCTGCTGCATGGAGCAGTTCACAAGAATATCCGGATTGCCTGCGTAATCCGAGGGTTTATTTGGTAAGATGAAGAAAGAATCACCAACACGATAAACAGGATGTGCTCATAGATGGATATATCGTCGCTGCTTACGGAGGACAATCTGCATGATCTAATGGAGCGGTACCGGTCATTCGGGCCGCTTCCGGGCATCCTCCTGACGTTTCTGAAATCCTTCATCCCTCCGCTCCCGACGCTGGTTATCGTGGGAGTCAACGCTGCCGTATACGGCTTGTGGCTTGGTTTCTTCTATTCCTGGCTGGGCCTCATGCTGGGCTGCACGGCGACCTTCCTGATTGTCAGAAGAATTGCCCGCCACCCTTACATGCAGCGTTTTGCGGATAAGCCCAAAGTAAAACGCAGCATGGAATGGGCCCGCCGCAATGCGTTCAGCTATGTGATGCTGCTCAGCCTGTTTCCGGTAGGCCCGTTTGTTGTGATCAACATTGCTGCCGCCTTGGCCGGAATGCGCCTGCGGTCGTTTGCGGCGGCGCTTGCAATCGGTAAAGCCATTATGGTGTTCGCCGTTTCCTATATCGGCTACGACCTGTCCCGTTATGCGGAGCATCCGGTTCAAGTGCTGTATGTGGTTGTGTTCCTTGCGGCTTCCATCTTCGTAAGCAAGAAAATTGAGGCCTTCTTCGCACGCAATGCCGCAAAACAGACAGACCCGGACCAATAGGGAGGCCGCCGATTGCTTGCTTCCTTCCTGCTCCATGAGGTTAGTAGTAAGTAGCTCATCCGAAGGAGGCGGTGAAATCATGAAGAGACCCGTACCGCGATCAAGAATGAGACTGGCGGCAGGACGAACCTATTTTATGTGGAAAAGGTATCTGCAGTGGGTGCTGGACCGCACAGCGTTCGCCAGGACATTTTCGGAGATGGATTTGGCGCACAGCATTTTTCGGCACGAAACGCCAACCCTGCGGGAGCTGAGGGATGTCGACATGTGGCTGCAGCATAACAAGGAAACGAATTTGCAATTGGCTGCAAAGCGGCTGAACGGGCTGATTCTCCGTCCCGGCGAGACGATGTCTTACTGGCGGCTGATTGGCAGCCCCAGCAAGCGCAAGGGCTATAAGCCGGGAATGGTGCTGTTCTACGGCGGTTTCAAACCGGGCATCGGCGGCGGCTTATGCCAGCTCTCCAATCTGATCTACTGGATGACGCTGCATACACCGCTGTCCGTCATTGAACGTCACCGCCACAGCTACGATGTGTTCCCGGATTCCAACCGGACGCAGCCGTTCGGAAGCGGCGCAACCTGCGCTTATAATTATCTGGATCTGATGATTCATAATCCGACGGAATCTTCGTATCAGCTTAAGGTTGAGGTTAGAGACCATCAATTAAAGGGCGAATGGCGCGGGACGGCGCAGCAGGTGTACACCTATGAGGTATACGAGAAGGATCACCGGATTACACAGGAATTCTGGGGCAGCTACGTCAGACATAATGTGCTTCACCGGCGGGTTTGCCGGCTCGATGGGGAGCCGCATGGCGATGAATATATTACGGAAAATCATGCACTCATGATGTATTCGCCGCTTTTGGAGCAATCTAACAGAAGCGAACATGAATAATTACGTTTAAGGGGGATTCCGGAAGTGACGAGGCAAAGCGAAACCGAACCATCCATGCAGGTTAGTACGGTTGTGATTGAGAAGATCCATCTGGTCGGTCTGCTGAGTCGGGACGGGCTGAAGAAGGAGCCGGAGCTGCGCGGGGAATTGAGTGCGAGGGCGGCCGAGATTGCAAACCGAACCGGGGAAGACCAGTATCTGGTCATTATCCCCGGGGGGCTGCTCGCAGCCGTGCCTGTGACGAGCATCGCGGATGTTCCTGATGGAATGATGGGCTATACCCTCATGGGGGATGAGTATGTATCGTTCAGTTTTGAAGCCGGCCAGGCCGCGGCATTTTGGGATTTTTTCGGCAAACCGGAGAATCTTGCACGCTATCATCTGGATACTGAAAAGCCGCGTTTTGAAATAATGAGGGAGGCACTGCAGCTCTCGGGCAGGACAGAGGTCTATTTTCCGTTGAAGGAGCGGGATGTGAAGGTGGTGGTGCTGCCGGAGCTGAAGCTGATCGGTATTCGTGTGGCGGCCGCAGATGCCACGGGATACGCGGAGCAAATTCCGCCGGCCTTTGAACGGCTGCGGGCACGGCGGGAGGAGATTGCCGGCAGAGTGGAGCCGGAGAAGCTGTACGGCGCGTTTTATGTCAGCAGCGAAACAGAGCGGGAGGAAGGCTACTGGGCCTGCACGGAGGTGGAGGATATTTTGTCTGTTCCAGAAGGAATGGAAGCAATGAAAGTGCCGCCGCAATCGTATGCGGTTACGGATCACCGGGGACAAATCAGTCAAATATTTCAAACCTATGAGCAGCTGCATAAGTGGATTGCGGACAAGGGCTATGAGCGCGTCCTACATGCCTGGCATCTGGAGCAGTATGAAGCTGCCGGCAGGGGGGCAGTGATCGTTCATTTGCATGATACGATTACCGTAGATTAAGGGGGGAAACCATGATTCGACTTGGAGGATCCATACCTGGAGCTGACGGAGATCCGCAGCAGCTGGCCAGGGCTTATCGTGAATTCGGCTATCGCGCCGCGATTTGTCCGGAGGT
This sequence comes from Paenibacillus sp. JT22N12, assembly GCF_056269365.1. Taxonomy (NCBI): domain Bacteria; kingdom Bacillati; phylum Bacillota; class Bacilli; order Caryophanales; family Paenibacillaceae; genus Paenibacillus; species Paenibacillus sp. JT22N12. The sequence goes on from NZ_JBWDNU010000004.1 coordinate 356,537, forward strand.
TGAGGGGAGCGATTCGGCAGGCATCCGCAGCATACGGGATGCCTTCGCCGGGGAGGACGTCCTGATCGCGGAGGTCGGCTGCTGGTCCAATCTCGTAGACTCGGAGGAGGCCCGGAGGAGGCGCAACCTTAATTTTGCTTATGAGCGCTTGAATTTGGCGGAAGAGGTCGGCGCGCTGTGCTGCATTACATATATCGGCTCCGCCGCTGCGAATACGCAGTATGACCCGCACCCGTTCAATCTGTCGCCGGAAGGCTTCGAGCTGGCGGTTGATACCGTCCGCGGCGTGATCGATACGGTGAAGCCGAAGAGAGCCAGGTTTGCGCTGGAATTTATGCAGTGGGTGCTGCCGGATAGTCCGGAGGCCTGCCTCGATCTGATCAAGGCTGTGGACCGGCCGCAGTTTGCCGCGCATCTGGACCCCGTCAATATCATTCTGACGCCGCGTCAATATTTCAATAACGGAGAATTGATCAAACGCTGCTTCAAGCTGCTGAGCCCTTATATCGTGAGCTGTCATGCCAAAGACATCAAGCTGGGCAACAAGCTGTCTTTGCACCTTGATGAGACGCTGCCGGGAACGGGGAACCTGGATTACGGAACATATCTGCGCGAGCTGAACAAGCTGCCGGGCGAAATCCCGCTGCTGCTCGAGCATCTCCACACCGTTGAGGAGTACGCGCAGGCGCGGGATCATTTGACTGCCGTCGGCAGGGAGGAAGGCATCCTCTTCTACGGAACGGAGCAATAGAGTCCGCCAGTCTGCGGGAGCTTGAAGCTGTGGAGGAACATGAAAAGGGTTTATGGCTGCCGGCAGACAATAATCTGCAGCGTCCATAAACCCTTTTTTTAAAAATATAAGCAAGTATAAACTCCCCCATACTTTGCTTATATTTCTAAGGGAAGAAACTCCCTCTGCCGCCAAAAGGACGGGACAACCGTTTCTTCTTGAAATATGAGCACGTATAAACTCCTCCATACTTTGCTTATATTTCTAAGGGAAGAAACCCCCTCTGACGCCAAAAGGACGGGACAGCCGTTTCTTCTAAAAATACCGGCAAAGTATAAATTTTATCCTGTTCTTTCCGATATTTCAGAGAGAATAGCTTTTTTTTGGGAGCCGCCAGGGGACGATCTCAACCGTTTCTTCCTGCTGCTTGTGCAGCAGTTCGCCTGTCACGCGGCTGATTTTCCCTGCTTGGGTCGCTTCAGCACTCCGCTTTGGTCATTTCATTGGTGAAAATCCGTTTATACTCCTGCGGTCTCAGCTTGACCGCCGATTCCGGGGCATAATGGAACTGAAGCGCGCGGCGGCGTTTGTCCGAGAAGTTGTACGGCGTTCCGTGATAGGTCAGACCGTGGAAGAACAGAATGCCGCCTGGCTTCAGAGGTACGGCAGCATCCCGGTCCACAGGGACATTGGTATCGCAGATCTGCCAGTCGCGGACGGCGTAATGAGGCGTCGCGCCGATCATATGGGAGCGGGGGATCACATGCATGCAGCCGTTATCAATTCCCGCCTCGTCCAAGGCAATCCACACGCCGATCACCGGCTTGTCGAAGGCCAGCGGACCGTAAGCCATGTCCTGGTGCCAGGGCTTCTCGCCGCCGCCGTGCGGAGGCTTGAGCAGAGCCATATCCTGGGCCAGCTTCGATGCTTCTCCCAGCAGCTGCTCAATGATGGCAAGAATACCTGAATGCCCGGCCAGGACGCGCAGCCGCGGCTCCACATCGACAAAGTTGTGGACCTTGCGGACGGCAAGCTCCATCTCCTCTCCGGGTGCAAGCTCGCTCCGCGGTTTGACGAATTCCACTTGCGCACCCGTGTCGGGATCGCCGATAATATCCGAGATTGCCTGCACAGCGGATTGAATTTCCGCATCCGACAGCATGTTCTCAATGGCCAGGAAGCCCTGCTCGTAGAACTGTCTGATATGCTCTCCGGTGAATTCAGCTCCTGAGGCCAGCGGAGTGTGTACAGTCTTGATCGGATACAGCCGTTCATTGATTTCCTGCGGATTGACGGCAACTTTTCTCATCTGCTTCAACTCCCGTTTCGTGGTTGGTTTCTATCTCCAATTTAACCGATCAGGGGGCGGATCCAAATGGCGGAAAAGGCTTTATTTTTGTAGGAAACGGCATAAGGGCAAGAAATGGGGGAAAAGTGATGGAGCCTGGTATGGAGGATATAGGAAGCTGGCATTTCAACAATGCGGGCGCTTGCGGCAAAGCGGTATGCGAACCGGAGTGGCGTTGGGACCCTCCTGCCCCCATGGAGGATTATGACATTTGGTACGTGATGGAAGGGCAGGGAATGATCCAGATCAACGGAACGGCTTATCCCGTCAGCCGGGGCACCTTTGTGCTCCTCTATCCGGGGGACGTCATCCAGGCCCGCCACGAGCCGGATGACCGGTTGACGGTCATTTATGTTCACTTTCAGTTTGAACCGGAAGGAGGGCTTGCGCCCGGACAATCCGGGCTGCCTCGCTATTTGTGTCTGGAGGACCCGCAGTGGCTGGAAATGTATCTGCTGCGGGTGCTGGAGGTGGATCGCTGGGAGAGCAAATGGAAGGAAGAAGAGTTTGACCTGCTGCTCAGGCTGATCATGATCCGTCTTATACGCGAGACGGAGCTGCAGGAGCAGGAAACGCCTGTCTCCCGAATGAACCGTCAGCGGATACAGAAGGTGACCGATTACATGCGCCAGCATATGCGCGAGCGGCTGACACCCGGGCAAATAGGCGATGTCTTCGAATGCTCCCCCCGTTATTTAAGCAGGCTGTTCAAGCAGTATACGGGAATTTCGCTGAAGGAGACTATCACCAGGATCCGTATGGAGCGGGCGACGGTGCTGCTGGCCGAAACCTCGATGACCATCACGCAAATAGCGGAAGCCGTCGGATATTCGGAGCTTTTTTATTTCTCGAAGCTCTTCAAGCATATCCACGGTGTCTCCCCGCAGCATTTCCGCTACAAGGGTGTGCTGTCTGAGAAGCATACTGTATCCCGCGAGCCGGATAAGAGCTGAATCAGCCGTGAGCGGCCTGTTTAATTATGGTATAATAAGGAATAATTTTGCGAATTTGAGGTGTTATTTTGTCAAAGATTGTAAAAGTAATAATATTTGCCCTGCTGGCTGTTACCGTGCTGGGCTCTCTGCCGCTGCTTGCGGAGCGCTGGAAGGCTGAGCATAACGACCGCCGGCTGGAGATAGCCGTCCCCGGAGCCTGGGTTCTGGGAGCTGAGGGACAAGCGGACGGGCCGAAGGCGAAGCGCTGGAAACAGGCGGGAGCAACGACCGTTATGCTGGATACAGCTTTGCTGCCGGGGAAACAGGCAAGCCCGGATAGACAGCTGCCTGAGTCGTATCGCGCTGCGGCAGCTGCGCTGCGTCAGGAGGGCCTGCAGGTTACCGCTTATGTCCGTGCGGTGGCTGTTCCTGAGGATGAGGCGCGAATAAAGGAGCTGTTCCGCGAGCTCGCGGATGTCGGAATTGACCGCGTCCAGTTCGCGGGAATGGAGATTCCGGGCTACCCGGACAAGCTGGGGCCGCTTGCCGGGAGCATTGTGGACAACGGGCTCCATTCCGTTCTGGTGAAAAGCCAGAGAGGGGCGCTTGAGCTCTCGCGGCAAAGCGGTTATCTGTCAATCCGCAGTTTGTTCTTCGACATGCCGAAGCTTGCGTCAATGCCGGTCAGAGAAGCTGCCGACGCTTTTGAGCTTGGCGTCCGTGAACGGGGAATCCGCCTTATTACATATATGCCTGAATCGCCAGGCAGTCTGCAAGATAATGGGGGAGAAGCCTCCGGTACTTATCAGGACCATGTTCAAAGCATCATAGAGACGCTGCGGGCAGAGCTCGGTCCCGAATTTGCTTTTGGCGGGGCAAAGCCGATTACCGGTCATATGGAAGCTCCCGGCAAGCTGCCGCGAGCCATTCCGGTTATCGGAATAGGAGCCCTGTTCCTGCTTTTGGGCAGCTGCCTGTTCGGCGCTTTAACGCGGACACTGCAGAGAGCTGTCGTGTTCGTCGTGGCCGCGGCGACTTTGCTTCTATTGGCGGCATGGTTATTCGCGCCTGCGCCTTGGGATGGCCGGATAGAGAGCGTCATCGCCTTGTGGGGCGCCGTATCGGCGCCATCGGCTGCGGTATTGTGGCTTCGCGGAAGATTGCGAAGCTTCCATCACGCTTCGGCTGCAGATCGGCAGCGGGGAGAGCGGCCGCAAAGTCCGATCGTTTCGGCGATTGCGTCATATATCGGTGCTTTGGCCATCACACTGGCCGGCATCGTCTACGTAACTGCGCTTCTAAGCGATATCTCCTATCTGGCGTATGTCGATCTGTTCCGCGGCGTCAAACTGCTGTATATCGGACCGATTGCGCTTATATCGGCCTGTCTGCTGGTCGATGGCGGCTGGCGTGGCATATGGCCCAAACGTACTTCCACAGCTCTGAAGGGTGGCGGCTCCTTGAAGCCACGCAGATTATGGCTTGGCGGAGCCGCCGTGCTTGCCGCCGCGGTGCTGCTGGTCTTCCTGCTTGCCCGCACCGGCAACAGCGATCTGGTGCTTCCCTTTGAAGCGGAGCTGCGCCAGCAGCTGACAGACTGGTTCGGCATCCGTCCGCGGACGAAGGAATGGCTGATCGGCCATCCGCTGCTCATGGCTGCCGCATGCCTGCTCGCCTATCGGAACAGGGGCGCAATTGTCCTTCCGGTGGCGGCGATCGGCCTCTGCTCCATGATGAATACCTTCACGCATATTCATTCCCCGCTTGCGGTTTCCCTGACCCGTTCATGGACAGGGGCATTGATCGGAGGAATACTCGGACTTGTAGTCTACATTGCAATGTTCAGCAGGAGTGCGCAACAACATAGATCCAAGAAAGCTGCGTTGGAGGGAAACAAACTGTGATTGTAACAGATACAAAGCGCCGTAAACGGCCGGTTTGGCTGTGGATTCTGTGCGGGCTTGTCATGCTGATGCAGCTGGCGATGTTCGGATATGTAGGCTATAACCAATACCGGGTTGTAGATAAGAAGGACTGGACAATCCGCACCAGCCTGAGCGATTACCCGCTTGCCAAGGCAGAGCCGGTCGAAGGTATTTATCTGGGCGGCTATGTGCTGCAGAACCCCGCCATCGAATTCAGCATGAAGACGTTTAACGAACGGACAGGCCGCCCCCACGCGAGCTTTTTCAAATATGTCGGATACGGCCAGCCGTTCCCGGCCAAATGGGTGGAGCAGGTGAAATCCATCGGCGCTGTGCCGCATATTGCATTCGAGCCCAATGACGGGCTTGATGAGGTGCTCGATGATGCCTATTTGCAGGGCTTTGCCGATGAAGCCGGCAAGGCCGGCGTGCCCATATTCATGCGGTTCGCCTCGGAGATGAACGGGACGTGGACGGCCTACAGCGGTGATCCGCAGAAATATATGGAGAAGTGGAAGCTGGTGCAGGGTATATTCAAGGAAAGGGCGCCCAACATTGTCATGGTCTGGGCCGTCCTGTCGGTCCCCGAGGAAACGATAGAGAGCTTCTACCCGGGAGACGACTATGTCGATTGGGTCGGAGTTAATATTTATAGCGTTAAATACCATAACGACAGCCGGCTTCATTCTTCTGACTTTGAGGATCCGCTCGATCTCCTCAATTTCGTCTATAACCGCTTCAGCCGCACCAAGCCGATAATGGTCTCGGAATACGGGGCGACGCATTATTCGGTTACCGACGAGAAGACTGACCTCGCGTTCGCTGCGGGTAAGATCAGCCGCTTCTACCGCGAACTGCCGGACAAGTACCCCCGCGTAAAGGCGGTCTTCTACTTCGATGTCAACAATACAGCCGAATACAACGCCGATCGGCGGATTAACGATTATTCGGTGACGACGGAGAAGGATGTGCTTTCCGCATACAGCGGGACGATCACAGGTCCGAATTATTTAAGCAAGGTTGAACCGCATAGCATTCAGGGGACGAAGACAGAGCAGCTTTTCACTTACAGAGGGCTTATTTACAGTAAAGGCGATGAGGTATATGCCGACCAGACGTACTTTACGCGCACGCTTGGTCTTCGTCTTGAGCAGGATGGCGCCGCGGTCAAGGTCAGCAAAGGAGAGCAGTCCGTACAGGTCCGCTCCGGCAAGAAACGGATCTGGGCAGGCTATCATTATATGAATTATCTTCCCCGCTACCGCTCCATGGTGATGCTCCCGCTGAAGCAGACGCTTGAGCCTCTCGGGTACAAGATTGGAGTCAGCGGCCTGGATGTGACCGTGAAAGAAGCGTCAGGGGACTCCGGCAGCGCGCCATAACCAAATAAAAGACAGCAGACAGGGAATGAACGCACTGGTTCAAGGCTCTGTCTGTTTTTTTGAAATTCCAGAACGTATAAAATAAGTTTTCCTTACTCGATGTTTCTGAGAGAGGCACTGGTTTTACCGTCAATGGTCGTCTTCCGCCGTTTCTTATTAAGGTGGGAAATGATCTCAAGCCGTGTTCCGGTTCACCCCGTTCCCCTAACGGGTATAGGATGCATAAACGGGATATTCTGAAATGGGGAAGCGCTATGGATTATACGTATATTGCGGTCAAATTGGTCACTGCATTTGTTGGATTATGGATCATGACCAAGCTGCTGGGGAAGAAGGAAATTTCACAGCTGACGCCTTTTGACTTTATCTCGTCCCTGATGTTGAGCGAGCTTGTCGGGAACACCATTTATGACAGGGAAGTCCGCTATGGGGAGCTGCTGTTCGCACTTGCCCTATGGATGGTATTATCGCTAGCGCTGGAAAAAGTCGCGGAGATCTTCCCGCAGCTGGCCACAACTTTGAGCGGCAGACCGGATATTATTATACGGGATGGAAAAATTGACGAGAAGGCCATGAAGCGCAATAATCTGGATATGCACCAGGTCGGAATGCTGCTGCGGGAGCAGGAGGTATTCAGCCTGCGGGATGTGGCCTATGCGATCTTCGAAACCAACGGCAATTTGAGCGTGCTCAAATCGTCTGCTGCGGAGAATATCACACGCAAGGATCTTAAGCTTCCTGTGGAACCTGTATATCTGAGCCGCATCCTCATTGATAAGGGCTTTGTCGAGAAGGATGAGCTTCATGCGATCGGCCGCGACGAAGCCTGGCTGCTTGGGGAGCTGCAGGCCCAAGGCATAACCAGACTTGCGGACGTCATCTATGCGGAATGGTCGGAGGACAGCGGCTTGTACGTACAGCGAAGATAAAGATCAGTTCTGCGGTTCTTCGAGATTGAACAGGCTGGAAGCGTCGAGATCGACCTTGGGATAAGACAGCTTCAGGTCGTGCACCGCTTTGACGATAATTTTCAGCACCAGATAGTCGCGGAACCAGCGGTTGTTGGCGGGCACGATATGCCAGGGACAGTCCTTCGTGCCGGTTGCGGCGAAGGCATCCTCGTAAGCCTGCTGGTAGTCATTCCAATACCGGCGTTCTTCCAGATCGGTCGGATCGAACTTCCACAGCTTTTCGGGATTTTCCAGCCGGTCTTTAATCTTGTTCAACTGAAAATCACGGGAAATATGCAGAAAAATTTTGATTACGGCAATTCCGCTGCCCTGCAGAAGCTTCTCGAAGTGGCGGATATGCTTCAGTCTGGACTTGACCTCTCTCTCGTCAATCAATCCGTGGACGCGGGTAATCAGCACATCCTCATAGTACGAACGGTTAAATGAAGTCAGGTAGCCTTTGGCCGGAGTAACCTTGTGTGTGCGCCAGAGAAAATCATGCGCCGCCTCGTCGGTAGTCGGCTTCTTGAAGCTTTCCGCCCGAAATCCCTGGGGATTCAGGTTCGCCAGCACCTTCTTGATAACCCCGTCTTTCCCGCTGCAGTCCATGCCCTGGAATAATACCAGCACGCCGTTTGTTTTGCTTGCGAACAGCTTTTCCTGCTCGTCCTGAAGCTCTTCCTTCAGACGCTCGAATTCTTCCCTGATATCATCTTTACTGCCGATCGACGCGGTGTCTTCGGGATCGAAGCTGCTCAGCCTGACCGTCTCCCGCTTGTTTAACCGATAGTGATTCAGCATGGTATGAAACGCTCCTTTGCTTACAAACAGGTATGGAATGCATTTACCTCAATGGGAACGGTTGAATCACGATTCTAAAGAGGAACAGCCTGTCTAAATATGGGCTCTCCTCTTATTATAGTTCAGTTTTAAATAATTATGGATTATAATGATGGCAAATAATTGAATCGAGAGGGTGGTGCCCCAAATGGAACAATTGCGATTTCCGATCGGAGCGTTCAAGCGTGAGGACGCGCTGGATGAAGTGCGGCGGGCAAGCCTGATCGGCGTGCTGGCACAAGCGCCGGCTTTACTGGGACAGGCCGTATCGGGACTGACGGAGCAGCAGCTGGATACTCCCTATCGGCCAGATGGCTGGACAGTAAGACAGGTGGTCCATCATTTGGCGGATGCGGGTATGAACGGCTATATCCGCACCAAGCTGCTGCTTACTGAAGACCAGCCCATGGTGAAGACGTTTGACGAACAGAGCTGGGCGGAGCTGCCGGATGCGAAGAGCGTGCCGATTGAGCTGTCTCTGACGCTGCACGACCGGCTGCACCGCCGCTGGGTGATGCTGCTGAAGTCGACGCCTGCCGGAAGCTATGCGCGCCAATACAATCATCCTGAGAACGGTCTGTGGTCATTGGATGAAGCACTGTCTTTCTTTGCCTGGCACAACCGTCACCATATCGCGCATATTACCTCGCTGCGTCAGCAGAAGGGCTGGTAAGCAAGGAATGTACCGGAACTCAATTTAATCGACAAACGGAGGTAGATGACGACAGCAGCAAAAGATCATGAACAAGCTGGAGCAGATAGGAACGGAGCAAACCAAACAGACCCTGTATCTGTTAACATGGAGAGTGACTAACCTGTCACAAGAGAGCAAGGTGAGCATTTGACAAGCATAGTGGTGCGTGAAGTGAAGGATTTGAACGAATATGATTTGTCTTCTATGCTTCAGGAGAGTATGAAGGAAGGGTTCCGGCATGTGAGCCGGCTGCTGCAGGATTACGCGGACGGAAGCAACCGTTTCGACCGGGAGGGCGAAGCCCTATTTGCAGCTCTTCATAATGGAAGCGTTATCGGAGTCGGCGGCTTGAATCTGCTTGCGGCAGAGCAGGGAGGCTCAAGCCGGGTCGGCCGCGTGCGTCGGGTTTATGTCCTGCAAAGAGCAAGAAGACTCGGGGCCGGCAAGCTGCTGATGGAGGCGATAATGGAGCATGCCCGCCCCTATGTTTCGGTGCTGGCTCTGCGGACGGAAAATCCGGCCGCGGACCTGTTTTACCAGGCTCTTGGTTTTGTGCCCGCCCCCGGAAAAGAGACTGTTACGCATCAGCTGCTGTTATAGAAAAGGAGTATTGCGGTGACAATTAAACCCAAAGTTTTTATCGGTTCCTCACGGGAAGCGATGGCTTATGTGAATGCCATTCACGATCAATTATCATTCAGCGCAGAAGTCACCCCGTGGCATGCCGGCGTGTTTCGGGGGAATGACTACCCTATGGAAGCGCTCGAGAGACAGCTGGAATCCAATGATTTTGCCGTATTTGTATTATCCCCCGATGACGTCATCCGAATGCGGGGGAAAACCTATTTTATTGCACGGGACAATACGATGTTCGAAATGGGGTTGTTCTGGGGCAAGCTCCGGCGGGGGCGCGTGTTCTTCATGATTCCGGATCAGGTTCAAACCGGCAGGGACGGCCAGGAAGTGGATCAGTATCATCTGGCAAGCGATCTGGAAGGCCTGACGGTGCTGAAATACGAGGCTCACCGGACGGACGCCAACCGCATCGCAGCAGTCAACCAGGCATGTTCGTTCCTGATAGGCCGCATTCATGAGCTTGGGTTCTTCCTGACACCGGATAAAGAATTGGAATCAGCTCATCTGGAGTTAGCTCTTCTTCGCTCCGTCGTTCATTTCTACCGGGATTTCAACAAGGGAATTCTGGAAAGGGACAGGCATGAGAACGAGCTTATCGATGCCGTCCGCAATGCCTACGAAGCAAGCTGCATCCACTATAAAGTAAAAGGCGCCGCCCTCTGGGAAGCAAGCTCTGATGAAATCCGGCAAATTGCGGGTAATGTAGGTAAAGAGCGCATATACTCCATTCAGGCCAATAATAAGCTGGGAGCAGGAGAACCGCGCAAGCTCGTGGTGGATGCCTACCTGAACAGCAAAATTGAGTTCATCCAGATCGGTCAGGATGTTGTAAACGAATATTTGCTGTGCTATCCTATTAGCAGTTCGCATGTCATCAGCATTCACATCACGGGGCATTCACCGGTTAGTCCCGATGATTTTGAACGGTTGTTTCAACAGAATCAGGGACTTATGGGAATCATACATCATTTATTCGGAGGGGATTGGGCATGAACAGATCATTCGACCGCAAGCATGGCGCGAAAGGCATACCTGTTTATACCGTCCATGGATCCAATGCGCCGCTCAGGCGGGAGAAGCAGGCTGTCGGCTCTGTTCCGACTACGGATGGCGATAAGGAAGGCATCGTCGTTTTTTCCAGAAAAGCCGTCTACATGAAACCTTCCTTTCTATAACCAATAAGGCTCCTTCCAGTTCGCATGAAGGGTTTTATTGACAAGACAATCGCTCCTTCAGGTTTACCTGAAGAATTTTACTCTTTCGCCGACAATGCTCCCTCCGGTTTTCCGGAGGGATATTTTTTTATTGACCCGGTTCTATTCGCCGCAGGTTTGGAATAAGATTAGCAGGTATGGCAAATATTACAATGTTACAATTTTGTAGCAAGTTGACCATTGGATTGAAAGCGTTCTCTCTATCCCCTATACTTAGCCTAGATATTGATTTCACTATTTTAAGATTAGGGAGGGCGGAAAGTGGTTAAAGAATGGGTAACCATAAGTGTTATTGCGTTTGGTGTAATTATCGCCGTTATCGGCGTGGTTGCCTATCTGCGTATGTACAAAAAAATCGCCTGGACGTCCTCTCCTCCGCCGGAGCAGTCCCAGCAGACGATTGAGACTGTAAATGATTCAACCGCCCGGCCCGAGTCGGGTCAAGCCCCCTTAAAGGATGAGCACAATACGCCTTAAACAAGAATAAATTAAAGAAATGCCTCATGCAGATTAAAAATTCTTAACAGAAATTGTATATACTGTTCGCTTTCCATACGAATTCAGAACTGTTATAATTAACTGATAAATCAATCTTTTTCAGTCTATGTGCTCGCCTCAAATCAGCCGGATCGTTCGATACAGATGGGGTGCCAGCCGCACGGGTATTCCGTTGAACCGTGTGCGCTCTCGTACATGAAGTGTTAGGACCACCAACCGATGATAGGGAGGGGATTTCATGGCTAAACGCAGCCACAATGAAGTCAAAGAAAGCCTACAGGAACTGACGAGGATTTTTCAACCCAAGGATTCACGAAAATTTGTAAAGGATTATATCCGCAAGTATCGGATCATGGGCGGATACGAGGACGAGCTGACTATGGTGGTCGATCATGAGATGGGAAGGCTTCGGTCTTCAGTTAGCTAAAATAGGTCAACTATCTGCCTTGCCCATATTTTTCGGGTCAAGGCTTTTTTGTGTTTATCGTGCAAGTTCTGGAAGTATCAAAATATATCAAAATAGCAAAAAATGAGGTGCAAGGCAGCCCGGACAGGGTAATAAAAAGATGGATAAGTACCAGGATCCGACATTTATTGCGAATTTACACCTGCTCAAACATTAAATGAATATAAATTCTTGTCTAATGATGTGAAATCTCCTGTCATTTGCGGTACTATTAAGATGGTTAATATAAACGGTGTTTCAACTTTGGAAGAGAACTAAGGAGGAGAAGTATGAGTAATTTTAAAAATTGGCTGAACAATTCCAAAAAAAACCTGGGCGATCAGGTGAAAAAATTCAAAAATAAGGATTTTATGGATGCGGTCGCGGCTGGCTGCGCCGTTGTAGCCTATGCGGATGGCAAAGTAGATGTGGAGGAAAAGAACAAAATGGCGGGGTATATCAATCTCAGCCAGGAATTGAAGGTTTTCAATATGGCTGATGTCATTGACCGTTTCAATTTCTATGTCAATAATTTTGAATTTTCCGCAGAGATCGGCAAGCAGGAAGCATTGAAGGCAATCGCCAAATTCAAAAGCAAGCCAGAGGTTGGACGCGTCATTGTTGGCGTATGCAGCGCAATCGGGGCGGCTGACGGCGATTTTGACCTCCAGGAGCAGGCGGTAGTGCGCGATATCTGCAACGTTCTGGGCCTCAGCCCAAGTGAATTCAGCCTGTAAATCATTAAACCCTTCAAATATATTAATTAATCTAATGAAACTCTTTATCCATGTGATGCGTACAGTCTAGTATCTTCATTTTTCTACATTATCTGATAGACTTCATCACAAATTTGGGAAGGAGGTGACGTAAGCAAATGGCTTCCATAAGTTTGGTTAAAGGCCAAAAGATTGACTTGACCAAAGGGAATTCCGGCCTGGCGAAGGTTGTTGTGGGACTGGGCTGGGATCCGGTGAAATCCAAAGGATTCTTCGGAGGCGCCAAGAAGAATGTCGACTGCGATGCATCGGCCATTCTCTTGAACAGCGAGGGCAAACTTGCGGACGATAATCAGGTTATCTGTTTTCATAATAAGAAAAGTCCTTGCGGCTCCGTGGTTCATTCGGGTGACAACATTACCGGTGAAGGCGACGGCGATGACGAACAGATTTTCATCGACCTGGCCAAGGTCCCCGCAGATGTGCATAAGGTGCTCGTTGTCGTCAATATTTACGATTGCGTGAACCGCAAGCAGGACTTCGGCATGATTCAATCCGCTTATATCCGCATTCTGGACGGATCCGGCAGCAACGAACTGACCAAGTTCAATCTTTCCGACAACTATGCCGGCTTAACGGCTTTGGTCTGCGGTGAGCTTTACCGTCACGGAACGGAATGGAAATTTGCCGCTATCGGCGAAGGTACCCACTCCCCTCATATCAACGACTTGGCTGCACGCTACAAGTAAATTGCTCGACCCTTATACTTAAAATGACGAAAGCGGGTGCTTTATCAGATGGCAATTAACTTATCCAAAGGTCAAAAAATCGATCTCACAAAATCAAATCCGGGACTTTCCAAAATCACTGTAGGACTTGGCTGGGACACCAATAAATACGATGGCGGCAAAGATTTTGACCTTGACGTCTCCGTGTTTCTGACGAATGCGGAAGGTAAAGTCACCAGCGACAAAAACTTTATTTTCTTCAACAATAAGCAAAACGAAAACGGATCGGTTGTGCATGCCGGCGATAATCTTACCGGCGAGGGCGAAGGCGACGACGAGCAGGTTAAAGTGGATCTGGGTTCCGTACCTTCCGATGTTGAGAAAATTGCCTTCACGATCACGATCTATGAAGCACCTGAGCGCAATCAAAACTTTGGACAAGTCTCCCGCGCCTATGCGCGCATTGTCAATGATGCCAATCAGGAAGAATTGGTCCGTTTTGATCTGGGCGAAGACTTCTCGATCGAAACAGGCGTGGTTGTCGGCGAGCTGTACCGCAATGGCAGCGAGTGGAAATTCAACGCGATCGGCAGCGGCTACAAGGATGGTCTTGCCGGATTGACGCGCGATTATGGACTTGCTTAATAAGCTGTAAGTACTGCAGGGCCGCCTGACACGGGCGGTCTTGTATTCTTTATAAACGATGAAACGGTAAACAGCCGGGAAGGAGCATACGATGTCAATTAATCTTTCAAAAGGACAACGGATTGATCTTACCAAAACAAACCCGGGTTTGACCAAGGTGGTTGCCGGTCTGGGTTGGGACACGAACAAATACAGCGGCGGCCAGGATTTTGACCTGGATGCATCTGCTTTTCTGCTCTATGAGGACGGCAAGGCCAAGGGCAGCGATGATTTTGTTTTCTACAATAATAAAAGCGGCGGAAACAACTCCGTTGTTCATACGGGAGACAATCGTACGGGGGAAGGCGACGGGGATGACGAACAGATTCTTGTCGATCTGAGCCAAATCCCGGCTGCCATTCATCGTATCGGAATTACGGTCACCATCCATGATGCCGATGCCCGCGCCCAAAACTTCGGACAAGTGACGAACGCGTTCGTGCGGGTAGTGGATGAAGCCTCAAACCGTGAAGTTCTGCGTTTCGATCTGGGGGAAGACTTCTCTACAGAAACCGCTGTTGTATTCTGCGAGTTTTACCGTCACGGGGCCGAATGGAAGTTTCAGGCGATCGGAAGCGGCTTCTCCGGAGGCCTTGCCGCTCTTTGCCGAAACTACGGGTTGGACGTTTAACGCTCCAGGCTCCAGGGTGGCAGGTCATTATATGACTTTAGCCATCCTTTCTTCTTCATCTTTATCAACCCTTAAGGAGGACGCTTAATGGGCACCACGGTAATTAAGGGGCAGAAGGCGGATCTGACCGCTGCGGTACCAGGATTGCAGGACATCACAGTAGGAATCGGATGGAACGCGCAAGCATCGCTTGAGCTGGATACCTCCGCCTTTTTGCTGGGAGTAAACGGAAAAGTTTCCAGCGATGATGATCTTATTTTCTATAACAATGCTTCCACCGCATTCATTAATTATCAGGATGGACAAGCTGCTCCTGTCCAGAAGCAATTCAAAATCCAGCTGAACCGGGTACCGGGGAATGTAGCGAAAATCGCCTTCACCCTGACGATCTATGAAGGTGAGAAGCGTCGGCAGAACTTTGGCCAGACCAGCGGCATTTTTATTCAATTCCTTAATAATCAGAACGGTGCGGAAGTGCTCCGGTATGATCTGGCAAACGACTTCTCCGTTGAAACGGCCATTGTGGCAGGGGAATTATACCGGCACAATGGTCAATGGAAGTTCAATGCGATTGGCGCAGGCTTCTCGGGCGGTTTGGACGCCCTGTGCGGAAATTTCGGCATTGAGGTCAGCGAGGCTGCGCCTGCTCCGGTACCAACGCCGCCAGCATCCAAGCCTGTCCCTGCGCCAGTCCCTGCACCGCAGGCGGCTGCACCAACCCCAGCTCCAGCCCCGACGCCAGCTCCGGCTCCGCTTAATCTGACCAAGATTGAGCTGAAGAAGAAGGGCGACACCATCAACCTGAAGAAATCGGCAGGCGGTCTTGGTGAAATTCTGATCAACCTGAACTGGAATCAGAAGAAGAGCAAAACCGGATTATTCGGCCGCAGCAAAGGGGTTGACCTGGATCTGGCTTGCCTGTTCGAGCTTAAGAACGGCGATAAAGGCGTTGTCCAGGCGCTGGGCAGCTCATTTGGCTCCTTGGACAGGCCTCCTTTTATCGCTCTGGATGGGGATGACCGCACCGGTACGGTATCGACCGGCGAGAATATGAGGATTAACGGCGCCCGGATAGCGGATATCAAGCGCATTGTCGTGTTTACGTTTATTTATGAAGGAGTCAAGAACTGGTCTGACGCCGATGGCGTTATTACGATCAAGCAGGCCGGCGGCCCGGAGATCGTTGTTCATATGAACGAGCATGACAACAGCAAGGGAATGTGCGCCATTGCCATGATTACGAATGTGAATAACGAAACCTTCAGCATTGAACGGCTTGTGCAATTTTTCAACGGCCACAGAGAAGTCGATGAGGCTTATTCCTGGGGCCTGAGATGGAAAGCGGGAAGTAAATAAATTGGTTGAGAGGCGGCATTAAATGGATTGGTTTATGGATTTCTTTACTAATATCGGCGATAGCTATGGGCAATTCTTCTCTTGGGATTCAATTGTCAATACCTTATCGGATCCCGTGAGCTGGGGAATCATTGCAAGCCTCGTGCTGCTGGAAGGGCTGCTGTCTGCTGACAACGCCCTGGTTCTGGCGGTCATGGTCAAGCATTTGCCCAAAGAGCAGCAGAAAAGGGCCCTATTCTACGGTCTCCTGGGTGCCTATATTTTCCGGTTTATTGCGATCGGATTGGGAACCTTTCTCGTCAAATTTACACTGGTTAAAGTACTTGGCGCTGCCTATCTGTTCTACATTGCCTACACCGGTATCTTCAAGAAATCGGAAGTCGCAGGGGAAGAGAAGGTCAATAAAGGCCATTCCTTCTGGAAGACCGTTCTGCTTGTTGAGCTGATGGATATCGCTTTCAGTATAGACAGCGTCGTAGCCGCATTCGGAATAAGCAACGAGGTATGGGTATTGTTCGTCGGCGGTATTCTGGGCGTATTGATGATGCGGGGCGTTGCCCAGGTTTTCCTCAAGCTCATCGACAAATTTCCGGAGCTGGAGCGGGCAGCCTTCTTCCTGATCGCCATCATTGCAGCGAAGATGCTGGCTGGTGCGTTCGACTATCATCTGCCGCATGTCTGGTTTTTTGCCATTATTATCGCGGTGTTTGCCGGAACGATTATCTACAGCATGAACCGGCAAAAGAAAGAAGCGCTGCGCAAGTCCTGATGCATGACGGGCCTTCAGGCATGGCTAGAATTCAGCCGGAGGCCTGATTATTTTATGAAAGTAGTAGAGACAGATTTGCTTGGGATGGAAGGAGGAGATCAGGCTGAGATACTTTAATTATTTATCGCGTGAAGAAGAAAAGTCGTTGTTTTTCAGCCCGCCGATTTCATTTAATCACTCCTCCGATAAGGAATTATTAGCCCATGCGGTGGGGGCTGCTTTGTACATGCCGGCAACCAGGCCGCATATTGCGGATGATATTATTTCCGGGAAGAATGAAGGATTGGTCACCGCCGTCATGGATCTTGAAGATGCCATTGGCGACAAACAGGTGGAGCTGGCGGAAGAATCCTTGATGCAGCAGTTGTTCCTGATTGCTTCATATATCAAGATCGGAACCCTGCTGGAATCGGAAGTGCCGCTTCTGCTTATCAGGGTACGCTCCGCCGCGCAATTGAAACGTCTGCTCGTACGTCTGGCCGATACGATTACGCTGATTACCGGCTTTGTCCTTCCCAAGTTCACGCAGGAGAACGGACGCGATTATTTTCAGCAGATTGCGGATTACAACGAGAACAGGGCTGCTTCTGCCCCGGTGTTGTACGGACTGCCGATATTGGAAAGCTCCTCTGTTATTTACCGTGAAAGCCGATTGGACTCCTTGCTTGCGATCAAAGCGATTCTCGATGACTACCACGACTACGTACTTAATGTAAGGGTTGGCGCCACGGACTTCTCCAGTTTGTTTGGTCTGCGCAGGAGCCCAGACATGACTATTTATGAGATTGCCCCGATCCGGGACTGCATCGCGGATATTATTAATGTGTTTGGTCGGGTAGAAGCAGGCTATGTGATTTCCGGTTCGGTCTGGGAATACTTCGCCAAGCGTGAGCGGGTAATGAAGCCGCAGCTGCGGGTTACGCCTTTTGAGGAAGCCTTCGGCAGCACAGGTCACGATCTGAGATCCAGATTCACCAAGGATCCCATGGATGGACTGATCCGCGAGGTTATTATGGACAAGGAAAACGGCATTATCGGAAAAACCATTATTCACCCCACCCATATCAAGCCCGTACAGGCGCTTTATGCGGTCACGCATGAGGAATATGCCGACGCCACCAGTATTGTTGCTCTTAATGATGGCCATCATGGCGTGCTCAAAAGCCAGTATGCCAATAAAATGAATGAAATGAAGCCGCATCAGAACTGGGCAAGACGAATCCTGCTCCGATCACAAGTATATGGGGTGTTACATGAACAACAGCATTTCATCACCCTCCTCCAAGGGAACGAACGTGCATACGTATAAGCTCTTTGAGGATTTGCAGATCAAAGTTGCCGAGACCGATAACCCCTTCCAATTGCCCGTGGGGCTTTTGTTTTCCATGGCGGCACGAATCAATAAGAAACGATCCTTTCTGTTTGTCAGCAAGCTGTTGGGCAAGCATATTCCGGTCCATCCCTATACCCCCCTTCTGAGTGGAGCGGCGCTGGCGCTGTTGATACATGCCCGGCTGTTTCAATCAACCAGGAAGGTCATTGAACCCCTGCTGGAGGAATTGCTGTCCGGTCTCAGAGACCCATCCCGGGCCGAGGAGGCTTACCGCCGCCTGATGCGTGATAAGCCCCGGCTGCCGGAGTCCATACTCTGCATTGGTTTTGCAGAGACGGCGACTGCGCTTGGACACAGCGTGTTCCATGCTTTCGCGGACGGCGCCTCTTACATCCATACGACACGTGAGTATATACCGCAGCTGAACTCGCTGATTAATTTCGAGGAAGAGCATTCCCACGCGGTCGCTCATCGCTGCTATGCTTTAGATCCTGAGCTTTTCTCGGGTCATGAGCCCATTGTGCTGGTGGATGATGAAATGACAACCGGTCAAACAGCCTTGAACATTATTCGCGATATCCAGTCCAAATTTCCACGAAAACAATATGTAATTGCTTCTCTGCTGGATTGGCGGACAGCCGATAACGAGCAGCAGGTGCGCAAGCTGCAGAATGAGCTTGATATTGACATCCAATCGGTCTATTTGCTTAAAGGACAGATGGAGGTTGATGGCGCACCAAGGCTTGAGGCCGAGAATGCATTTACATTGATCACCCATAAAAAGGCTGCCGATCTGGTTGTTATGCATCATGCGGAGACTCTTGAAAGCATAGATGCCGTATCCGCCAATTCCGGCGGCGAACTGAATCCGGCGCCTTATATGAAACAAACCGGCCGCTTCGGAATACAATCGGAGGACCATGCGGCTGCCGATGACCATATCAGCGGGCTGGCAGAGTGGCTGAAGACATGCCGCGGCAGCTCCAGTACGCTTGTCCTGGGAACGGGAGAATTTATGTACGTTCCCATGAGAATCGCCGCTGGGATGGGCGATGGCATCAGCTATCAATCCACGACAAGAAGTCCGATCTATTCCGCCGATCTGCCGGATTATGCGGTTGCCTGCGGGTATCCGTATCCCTCGCCGGAGGACGAATCGGTCAGAAACTTCATCTACAATATTTCACCCGGGCAATACGACGAGATTTTCGTCTTGTTCGAGCGGGATATGCCGCCCTCGCGCGTGAAACCGATGCTGGCCATTCTGCGGCAGCTGGCAGGCAGGAAAGTGTTTGCGGTATTTTTCTCAGGAAACGTCCATGGATGGGAGACATTCGAATCATGAAGCAGACGATAACCGGGCAACTCAGTCAGACGCGCATTGCTTCTCCAGAGCCTATGGGCAGCTATGCGCCGTCGGATGTCATATTCCTGCTCAAGGATCTGAGCGGGGTTCAGCTGGAGCGGCCGACCGAGGATCGGGAAGAAGCCATACAGTCGGGCGTGCATTATTCGGAAATGCTGCCGGTTGAATATCAGCCGACAGCCGAATATATCGAGCTGTTTCACCGCACGCTGACAGAGTCTGCGGGGAAGGTGGCGCTTGCGGCGGCTGTAGTCGCGGAGCGGATCGTTCTTAAGCGGGGGCTCAAAGGGGTTCTGGTCTCCCTGGCGCGTGCGGGGACGCCGATCGGCATTCTGATCAAGCGGTATATTGCTTACCGCTATGGCGCAGATATGCCGCATTACAGCATTTCCATTATCCGCGGCAAGGGCATTGACGAGAATGCGGTGCTTTATATGCTGCAGCAGCATGGATTGGATAGTTATCTCCAGTTTGTGGACGGCTGGACAGGCAAGGGCGCCATTCGTCAGGTGCTGACGCAGGCCTCCAATGATTTTGCGGAAAAATACGGCTACCGGCTGGATGATGATCTGGCTGTGCTGGCCGATCCCGGCTTCTGCTGCGAAACCTACGGAACGCGCGAGGATTTCCTGATCCCGAGCGCATGTCTGAATTCTACAGTATCCGGCCTGATGAGCCGCACGGTGCTGCGGGATGATCTGATCGGTCCGGATGAATTCCACGGAGCCAAATTCTACAGGGAATGGCTGGAGAACGATCTATCCAATCTGTTCGTGGATACCGTATCGGATTTCTTCCCGGCTGTCGCGGAGACTGCGTATCAGCAGGCAGTTGCGATGACGGAGCGGGAGGCGGAGGTGTCCTGGAAAGGACTCGCGGATATCCGGGCGATCCAGCAGGCCTTCGGCATCGACGATGTGAATCTGGTGAAGCCGGGCGTCGGCGAGACGACGCGAGTGCTGCTGCGCAGGGTTCCCTGGCGTATTCTCGTGGACCGGATGAACAACCCGTTCCTGCAGCATATTCTGCTGCTGGCCAAGGACCGCGGCGTGCCGGTTGAGGTATATCCGGGTCTGACCTATTCCTGCTGCGGCATCATCAAGCCGCTGAAAGGCGGCACGGAATGATTTACGCCAGCGATTTGGATCAAACCCTGATCTATTCAACCCGTTCCATGGGCGCTCCTCTCGAATCGCCGGACATCCTGCCGGCAGAGACCGTGAGCGGAAAGATTGTATCTTACATGTCAAAATATACACTGTCCTTGCTTCAGGGACTGCCCGCGGGGATGGAATTCGTTCCCGTAACTACCCGCACGGTGGCGCAGTACGAACGGATTCATGTCTTCCGCGATCACGTTGTGCCGGGTTATGCCGTTACCAGCAATGGGGGCAATATTCTGCTGCACGGCAGGGTGGATGAGGACTGGCGGTCGATGATCCGCGGGAAAGTATCTGCGCTTGCGGCCGATGCCGTAGAGGTGCGGAGTTATTTTGAACCGATTATGAATGAGCAGTGGGTTGTGGGGGAGCGCTTCTGCGATGAGCTGTTCTATGCCTTTGTTATAGAGCGCGACCGGATGCCGCTTGAGGCTGTTCTGGAGAAGGCCGAACAGGTGAAGGCGCTGGGCTGGGAGGTCTCGATTCAGGGGAGGAAAATCTACCTGGTCCCCGCTGCCGTCAATAAGGCGGATGCGGTTCATGAAGTCCGCAGGCGGCTTGGAGTCAGCGAATTGATCGCCTCCGGCGATTCCCTTCTGGATCAATGCCTGCTGGAGATAGCCGATTATGCGATTGCCCCGAGCCACGGGGAATTGTTCCGCGAGAAGCAGCGTAGTCCGGACTCGATACCGGAGCGCTTCACAGTGAAATCGGGGATTTTTGCAGCGGATGAAATTCTGGATTATGTTCATGCGGTCTATCAGACGAAGGAAGCGGTGAAGGGTTCTCTATGAAGAAGAAGGTCCATATTTATTTCAATCGCTGGTTCTCTGTTGCGTATCATTATATGAACCTGATACGCAATAACGCGGACGGGCTGGAGGTCAAACTATTCGGCACCCATCCCGACCCGCGGCATATGTCGCTGCAGGCCTGCGATCATGCCGAGACGGAGCCGGCGCTCAAAGGCATGGAATATGTCGAGTTTTGCGTGGAATTCTGCAGGAAGCATGAGATCGATGTGTTCATCCCCCGATTGCATATGCTCGATATTGCCAGGCATCTCGACCTTTTCGAGGAAATTGGCACCCGCGTTGTGGTATGCCGGGATACCGGGCTGCTTGAGATGCTGATGGAGAAGGATCATTTCTACAAATCGGTCGAAAAGACAGGGGTTATGGTCATTCCCGATTACGAAGTGGTCAACGATGCGGAGGAATTCAAGCGCGCCTACGATAGATTAACCGCATTGGGTCACCGCGTCTGCTTCAAGCCGACTAATTCCGAAGGGGGAGTGGGCTTCCGGATCATTGATGATACCAGAGATCCGCTGGAGGAGCTGTTCGGTGTCTCGACCAGACTGGTCTCGTTCCGCGATGCTTATCAGGCCCTGGGCACCGTACAGGAATTCCCGAATCTGATGGTCATGGAGCAGCTCCCGGGACTTGAGTACAGCATAGACTGCTTCGCAAGCAAAGAAGGGGAGTTGCTGGCGGCCGTGCCCCGGCGCAAAGCAGGGGGCCGTCTGCGCCTTCTGGAGCGCAATGAGGAGCTGCTGGCCATAGCGAATAATGTAGCCAGGACGTACCGGATTCCCTACAACTTCAATATTCAAATGAAATATAACGGAGACACCCCCAAGCTGCTCGAGATTAATCCGCGCATGTCCGGCGGATTGCATGTCACCTGCTTGTCGGGAGTGAATTTCCCCTATCTCGCCGTGAAGGAAGCTCTCGGCGGGGAAGTGGGCCCGCTTGCGCCGGAATATGACATTCTGGCAAGCCACATCGAGCAGCCGATGCGTATGGCGGATTGGTCGTAAGGGATTCCACTGATTTTGAGAAAGCCGCTGACTGTGTAATGCAGTCGGCGGCTTTTTTGCATATTCAGAAAGTATGACATCTGGCTTCTGCTTTTCTGATATCTTTATGGGAAGAAACGAACTTGCCTGCAAAGGACGGGGCGAGCCGTTTCTTCTTTCTTATGCAAATATAAAATAGAATAAATCCTGCCTATACGCTGCTTTTATTTCTGAGAGGAAGAAGCCTGCTGGGCAAAGGACCGCATCAGCCGGTTCTCTTGGCTTGACAGCATGTAGAAGTTTCACTTCTATGAATGTCTGTAAGATCTCATGGAACATGACCGCCAAAGGACGCGAATGGTTAACCGTAAAGCGGGTGTAAAATTTTACAGGAAGCCTGCTTTGTTGACAGCGTTCCACTGTATTTCTACAATATAGGTAAGCCAGTCCTTATCGAAGGGGGTTTACGGTATATGCTTTTCAGATCCAATATGCTTATTGCTGCAGCGATCGGTTACGTCGCAGCTGTTGTAACCAGTCCGCTCGTTCCGGAGCTGGCGTCGCTGCTCATTCCCGTTATAGCCGCAATCATCGGCAGCCTGCTGCCCAAGAGGAAGAAGCGGAGCCACAATCCCGCCATTTCTCCTGAATTTTTGCCTGATGCTTCCTCTTCCTTGAAGCCGGGCGACTCTCATTCCAACCCCCCGGTCCGTCAGGCTGGCAGTGAACCGTCCTCCGGGGAACCGCGCGCGTCCGCACCGTCACCCTTCTCTGATCAGTCCGCTGCCGCAAGTGGAGGACATAGACAGGAAATCAGTCCCGAATTTGCCCCTGTTGTGGAGTACCTGGAGGTACTGGAGGATATGGTTATATCCGAAGGCCAGAAGAATGCGCTGGACGATGAGATCGTCCTGAAATCTCTCGCCCTGTTCGCCAGGCTGCAGCGGATTATCCCGCTTCTGCAGGAGCTTAAGGACAGCAATGTGAACCATACGGTCAAGCGATTGATTCTCAAAGATTTGAACGGCATTTTGAATCCTTTTCTGCGTTTGGGCGGCGAAGCCAAGACCCGCAACCGGAGGATGCTGCTTAACGGCATTAAGGAAGTGGATACGAAAATTTCCGATATTGTCTCCACCGTCGAGCACAAGGATTTGCTTGAGCTTCAGACCAAAGCAGAGCTCATTCACCAGCGGTACAGCAGTTCCGAATTATAAGAGGAGGGGTTAACGAATGGCTGCTCAACTTGTAGAGTTAAAAAAAGAAGACCAGCAGAAAGTCGCTGAGGAAGCGTCGCTGCTGATTCAGAAGGTCGCTCATACGGATACGCTGGAGCTGGACTCCCTGATGGACGAGATTGGCAAGCTGGGAGCCAAAACGCAGGAAAAGGCCGGGCAAACGCTGAAAATGCTGGACCGGCCGGTTAATGACCTGATGTCCGGAGACCGCGCCGAAGTATCGAACATGATCTTGAAGCTGCGCAGTGAATGCGAAAGGCTGCAGCAGAGCAAGAATGTCAGCCTCTTCGGCAAGCTGCTGCGCAAGAGCCCGCTCAAAAATTATGTCTACAAATACCAGAGTGTCCGCACCAATGTCGACACGATCGTCGCAGGTCTGCGGGACGGCAAGGATTCGCTGGAAGAAAATATTATCAATATGCGCCAGCTGAAGAAATTGGCGATCGCGGAGATTTACAATCTCCAGACCAAGATCGCTTTTGGCAACAAGCTCAAGCATCTGTTTGAAGCGGAAATCGCCAACCCTGCGCGCGAATCGCGCAAGCCGCAGCTGGAGCGCGGGCTCCGCAAGGTCGTCACGCGGATTCAATCGATGACCGAGATGATCATGCTCTATAATCAGGCGATTGCCGCAACGGATATCATTAACGACAATAACGACAAGCTGATCGATTCCGTGAGCAATGCCATCGACAAGACCGTTAATCTGATCACGGTGTCAGCGATGATAGCGCTCGCCCTTAATGACCAGGAGAAGGTCATTGCGGCGGTGGACGCCACCAACCGGACAATAGAGGAGCAGTTCAAGGAAAATGCCAAGCTGCTGAGGGCGACGACGGAGAAGACGACAGAGCTCTTGTCCAAGCCTGCCATGTCGATGGAATCCGTCAATCAGGCGATTGGCGACCTTGTAGCGGCTCTGGATGCCTCGGAGCAGTCGAACCGCCGCATTATTGACAGCTGCAATGATTACACCACACGCATGACAGCCATCAATGGCCAACTGAGCGATCGTCTCGGTCTGTCTCAGGGGGAAGCGCCCGTACCAGGCGGCGTCAAAGATATAGCTGCGTCCAAAGAGGCGAGCAGCTTTCTTGAATAGTGCGGCAAAACCGCATTCTGCGGATGGCGGCGCAGCTCGCTTCATCCTTACTTTCCGCCGCGGTTATCCACTTTCACTTCAGCTTGCCCGGCTCTTGAGGGCGAGCTTTTTTTGTGCGGCTGACCGGAAACGGATGGCGGAGGTTCTCTCCCTTTACCCCTTTGTCCCTGCTGTATTTATGTGGATCATTTTGGTAGAATAAGTGACAAGATACCATGTGAATAAAGGGGGAGAAGTCCGATGCTGGATTTTTCTTTTGAGCTGATAGACGATTCCATTATTAATATCCATTATCAATACGGGAGCACTGTATTTATCTTTACTCTGTTTATGCGCGATGAAGAGTGGACGCTCCATCCTTTTGACGGCATTCTGCTGCAAAATAAGGAAATGTGCGCGATCGTGGTAACGGATCTGCTGAAGAACAAGGATTTTCATGTGCTGTTGGCCCGTGAGAATATTACGCTGTCCGCGCTCCGAACGTCAATCGATCTGCGGCCGGAGGGCTCGGATGAATACACCAAGCCTTCCCCCCAGCCGGGGCGGGATGAGAAGACTGATTTTATCGAAGCGCACAGCTTTGAGGAGGTCCTCCAGCTGGAGAAGGAGATGGTGCAGGAGCGCATCGCTTTTTTTCAGGATATTATACAGCGGATGTATATGGACGGCTATGGGCCGGAGGATAATGAATTCAACAAGGTGCAGAGCCTGATCAGGATTTATAAGGAGACCTATGAGCGGCTCGGGACGCTTGACGATATTGATTTCAAAGGGAAGTCGGGCAAACGGTGGTAGGTACCCGCGTATAATTGTTCTCTCGCATGGTGAAACTATTCATATTGCTAGACTCACTGACATAGGATAGAACATCCGATGTCGAAGAGGAGAGGTCCTATGGGTGTTTCACTTATCATTGGCTGCTTGATTGCGGTTCTGCTGGTAGTCGCCAGCAGCGAGAAAGCAGAAGCGATTGCGGAGCTGAATGATTGAATCGAGGATTGAAACAAAAAAAAGGGACTGCTCCAGGGTGTCATGAGAATGACATTCCGGAGCAGTCTCTTTTCGTCGAGATATCAGAAAGGTTAGAATTCCCCATACTTTGGCTTCTATTTCCGAGGAAAGAAACTTGCTGTGCCGCGAAAGGACGGCGAAGCCGTTTCTTCTTGATTAATCGACAGGGCGGCAGGCACCCGGTTTCTTCAAATAATCACGAGTCGGCAAGCTTCAATAGGTGGAGTTGTCGTCGGATTTTTTTTTCAGCATCAGCAGAACACCGGCTACAACCAGGGCGACAGCCGCTGTCGTTTGTCCAATGAAGTGAAAGCTGAAGATCGTTCCCAGCGTGAAGGCGACAAAGAAGATGATGGAGGCGCTCCCGAGAATGAACACCGGCACAAGCATCCAGCGGTTTCGTTTGCCGAACCAATAGAATTCAAACAGTCCGAACGCTACAGCCAGCGGGAAGCCCGGCCACATATAAGCCCAGCCGTCGAACAGCATGGAGATCTGGCAGACGATGCCGGCCCCGAATAAAATGCCTCCCGGAATTAACAAGCCGATCCCCCTGCGCTCTGTCGCATAGAAATACATCCAGTGAAACAGCAGCCCAAGCGGAATAACGAATAAACTTGGCCAGAAGTAAGCCATGACCTTGCCTGGTCCCATGACGTTGTCCCGGCTTGTGAACAGGAATATTCCGACCAGAACGAGCAGTGCGCCGAGTGGTGCTTTTTTAGACATAATCTTTTCCTCCGTTCGTTTTATTAGGCTTCCTAGATCGTACCATAGATATCTTTATTGAAAAATATGCTTTAGGATGATTTCTTCTCGGTCTTCAGACCGAGGCAGCCGGCAGAAAGTTATTGACGGTTTAATAACCATTGGTTATATTATTACCAACGGTTATTAAACCTGTGCCAACAAACGTCCATCTCAAATGAAAGAAGGCTGCTCTTATGTTCATTATTCAATCTGTACTGCTGCTTGTGTTGTTCCTGGTAGAGCTGGGTGCTCTGGCCGCATTCGGATATTGGGGCTTTCATATTGACAAAGGGTTACTCGTGAACGTCGTTGCGGGGATCGGCGCTCCGCTGGCGGTTGCCATCCTGTGGGGATTGTTCATCGCTCCCAAAGCATCTATTCCTGTTACTCCGCCGCTGCGCGCCGCGCTTCAGATTATCGTATTCACACTGGCGGCAGCGGCCTTATACACAGCAGGGCAAAAGCAGCCCGCCGCTATATTCCTGGTAATCGCATGGGTGGATTGGGCGCTGGTGCTTGCGTTGAAGCTGTGAATCCATCAGTCTCCTGTCATTCCCGGTTATTTCCTTCTGGTCAGAGTGACTGCAACCAGAACATCCGCGCTTGAAGGACTTCTTGTATAGTCGGAGTATGAATAACTGTACCTGGAGATGTTGTTCGTACCGCTGAACGCCTTCTTGATGTCGGAGGCGAGCGTTCGTTTGTTCGTATAGCGAATGGTGAAGCTGTTCTGATTTGCTTTGATGGCATTCGCGATAAAGCCCGATAGATCGGCAGCATTCCCGGCTGTATAGGCGGCTTCCATATAATGCAGGCCCAGCGTTTTTTTCAGATTTTGATAGAAAGCCGCATTGCCGGCATCCGATTTTCTTTTCGCATCGAGTGTGGTTTCGAACAAAGTAACGGCAGCCGGATAGGAGGCGGATTTTTTCCAGGTGTGCGAGGCTTTCATTTGGGCATCCGTCAGGTTGTAATAATCATACATAATTCGTCCGGGCTTATCCGGAACCGGGTCATTCCATGTGGTGTCCAGATGGTACCATTTCCCGTCCAGCTTGACCAGATTCCACGTATGCAGCTGACCCCCCGCATTCCCTTCGATAATTTTATTCTCAATGCCCGCCTGCGACAGCATCTTGAACGCGAGCAGCGCATAGCCCTGGCAGACTGTCTTCTTATTGCCAAACAGACCGGCGTACGCGGAGTACTGCCTGAGTGTCGTATCATAGGACAGATTGGATTCGATCCAGTCGTGGATCGCTTTTTCCTTCTGAAAATCATTCATATTCCGGGTAATGATTTTGCCCAGAACCTCCTTGACCTTCAAGCTCACCTGATTGGACTGGGCCTGGGTTTCCCAATATTCAAACGTATAGCTTACGGTTGTCTTGCGGCCGTCGGTTGAGGCGGCGTACCGGTACTGCCTGGTGCTGTAGTGAAGATAATCGTTCGCATTGTGAATACGCCGGAGGATGCTCTCCAGCTGATCCATTGCCAAGGTGCCGCCCGTATAAACGATGCTGTATGCGGCAGGTTTCCGGAGCATCGCGGCTCCCAGCTTCTTCTCATAGTCTTGGATAGTGGCCGCAGAATCGCCGGCGGCGCTGGCCGCATCACCCCGCCATAAAAACATCATCAGCCCCAAACCGAGTAGTAAAATGAACGTTGATCCTCGCCTGCCGTATGGAGAATTCATCACTGCCCACCCCCGCCAATAACTGCTTCAAACCTTTGAATGCCTTCAATAGTTGTCCTTTATTATATCGACCGAACTTTTGAAACATGAAGAATTCTTGTGGGATACAGCAAATTTTCATGTTCTCGTACATGGAATGGGGGATATAGGCAAATACTAGTCAAAACATGAAGAGGTAGGTGATTTTGCATGTGCCAATCTATTTCCATTATGGCTGACGCTTCTGAACTGACGGATCGCTTTCAAATCGACCAGGTGATATACCATACGGCAAACCGCCGTGAAATCAGACCGACGGAATCGCTTTCCGCCATATTCGAGCACAAGGAAAACCGGGTCATGGATGAGTGCCGCTGGGGGCTGATGCCTTTCTGGGCCAAGGATTCGTTATGGATGGACAGCAGGACCATGCTGTGGAAACCGATATTCGACCGTGTTGTGAAGAAACAGCGCTGCGTCATTCCATGCAATGGCTTCTACCTGAGCAGAACGGTTGGCAAGGAGACGGAAAGAGTCAAAATATCGATGCGCAGCGGGACATTCGGAATCGCTGGTCTGTATGATGTATTCCGCTCAGCCTCCGGAGGGGAGATGCGCACCTGCACCCTGCTCATGACCCGTGCCAATGCCCTTGTTTCTCCATATCAGGAGCTTATGCCCGCAATTCTGGAGCAGGAGGACATGGACAACTGGCTGAAAAAGGATGGAGTAGAGCTCTCGCCGCTGCATCCTATGCTCCGCTCCATGGACGTCATGCGCATGCTGAGCATTCCGCTTTCTGCCACGGGCAGCGACAAAGTCGAATTTGATTCTCCGCGTCCCGAGGTTATATAGCGTATTGCCGCCATAGATCAGGCCCTCTGTCTTCTGCATTTTGTAGAAGGGGAGGGCCTTTTTTTCATACAAATTTCAGTATTCTCCTGTAAGCTGAGTGCAAGAAGAGCCTGACCTGCGGCCGGCATGACCATCTTGTTATTGCGTCTGTGTCTCTGTTATTGGCCAGGCTATTATACTGGAGTCAGGCATGGAATGGACTGACGTAAGGGAGGAGTGCAGCGTTTGAGAATATTACTGGTTGAAGACGATATCGGGCTTGGGCCTCTGGTGGAGTACAAGCTTGCCAAGCAGCTTCACTCGGTTGATTGGGTTACGGATGGAGGTATGGCTCTCGACTATATGGAGGCCGCCCGCTATGATCTGTTCATCCTGGACTGGATGCTGCCGGGAAAAACCGGTCTGGAGCTCTGCCAGGAAGCGCGGAGCCGGAATTTGCATACGCCGATTCTGATGCTAACGGCACGGGATGCCGTACCGGACCGGGTAAGCGGCTTGCTGTCCGGGGCTGATGATTATCTGGTCAAGCCCTTCGCATTCGAAGAGCTGCTCGCACGCATTCAGGTGCTCGCGAGGCGAATAGAAACGGATTGGACCAGCGGAATTTACCGGATCAGCGACCTGGTTGTCAATATGCAGACTTTCGAGGTGCTCCGTCAGGATATTCCGGTTACATTAACCAGACGGGAGTTCCAGCTGCTCGCTTATTTGGTGATGAACGCCGGACAGGTGCTGAGCCGGCAGCAAATCATGGATCAAGTGTGGGGCTTGTCCGCAGATATAACGCCCAACGCCGTTGACGCGACCGTCAAGCTGCTGCGCAAAAAAATCGACGGACCCTATGAATCCAAATTAATTCAAAGCATCCGCGGCTTCGGTTTTCGGCTGATCAAATAAATGTTAACCAGGGGGCTGCCATGTTCCAGAAAACACGCAGTATGCTGGCGCTCAGCTACGGGGGCATTATCGCTATCATTCTCATCATTGTAGCGCTGGCTTATTACCTGCTGCTCAGCCACACCTTGAAGAACAATGTGTCCACGCAGCTGAAGCAGGTTTTTACACAAGTATCGGGTCAGCTCGAAGGGGTATCGCTCAAGACGGGTCTCAGTATCCCGGAGCTGCTGCAGCTGACTTATCCCAAGACGGTGGCATTCAACTGGGGCTTTCTTGAGCTGGATGAATTCTGCATCATGGTCGATTCCAGCGGACAGCTTCTGACTTCTTCTTATAAGCAGAGCACGAATGGAAGCATACCGACGGAAGACATTCTCGCATGGTCCAAAACAGATATTTCCAGTGGCGGTTTGAATGCGCTCACGGATCATCATACGCCGGAAGGCAGGGATTTCACCACGATGCTCGTTCCGCTGGATAAGAGCACGGTGGATTACGGCTATTTGTTCACGGGCAAGGAAGTCACGAGCAATCAATACGTGCTCAATCAAATGCGGATGATTATGATCATTCTGGGTGCGGGGCTGCTTGTCATCGCTTCGGGAATCGGCTATGTATTCGCAGGACGGGCGATGATTCCGATCCGGCAGGCATATAAGCGGCAGCAGGAATTTTCGGCGGACGCTTCCCATGAGCTGCGGACGCCGCTTGCCGTCCTTCATTCGTCTGTGGAGGTCATCGGGGAATACAGGGACAGATTGCCGCCTTTTCAACAGGATGTGCTGCAGAAGATGGAGGAGGAAATCAGCAGAATGACTCAGTTGGTTGAGGGACTGCTGACATTGTCCCGCAGCGATTCCGAATATCCGCAGCTGCTGCTCGAGCCGTTCGAGCTAAGAGCGATTGTGGCGGAAGCGGTAGAAATGATGCGCCCGCTTGCGCTTAGCGCAGGGGTACGGCTGTATTTGGAAGATAAGCTTGCAGCGGGTGCTTCAAGCAGCTTTCATGGAGACAAGGCAAGGGTCAAGCAGCTTGTGATCATTTTGCTGGACAATGCGCTGAAATACAACAGGCAGGAGGGAACAGTCATGATCCGGCTGGAGGCGGGCGGCAGCGAGGGCTGGAAGCTGACCGTGTCGGATACGGGGACCGGCATTCCCGCGGATGAGCTTCCACTTATATTCGAGCGCTTCTATCGGGCGGATAAGGTACGTTCCCGCAGTACAGGCGGAATGGGACTCGGCTTGTCGATTGCGGCATGGATTGCCAAAGCGCACGGGGGAAGAATCACGGCGGAAAGTGAATACGGCAAGGGCAGCCGGTTCACCGTTATTTTGCCCGGATAAGCAAACAAACAGCGGGGTTGTGCGTGAGTTTCACGTGCGGCCCCGTTTTTTCATGGTTGTTTCATAAACGGCGGATAAGCTGTGGGTAGTCGCAGCAGGAAAGGGGGTGATTGCTTATGGCACAGCGCCGGAGCCGGGGGATAAAGGAATTTGTCGCGGTCAATTTGTTTCTGGCACCCAGTCTGATCGGCTTCTCGGTCTTTTATCTCTTCCCCTTTATGGTTGGCTTCCGTTATTCGCTGTTTGACAGTCCCATTGACGGTTCTTTCGTCGGCATACAGAACTATCTTGACCTGCTGGCTAATCCCGTCTTCCGGCAGGCGGCCCGGAATACGCTCCTCTTCACAGGCATCAGCGTTCCGCTTAATATGCTGCTGTCGCTGGGCCTTGCCATGCTCCTGAACCGCAAGTTATATGCCCGGAACTGGCTGCGGATCGGATTTCTGATACCGCTCGTCGTTCCTGTCGCTTCGGTTGTGTATGTCTGGCAGATGCTGTTCGATCTGAACGGCTCCCTCAATGGCATCCTTGCCGGATACGGGCTGGAACCCCGCGATTGGATGGAAAGCGGCTCGGCGATGGCCGTTGTGATCGTCGTCTATTTATGGAAGAACATCGGCTACAACATGGTGCTGTTTCTGGCGGGGCTTCAGAACATTCCCGCCGATTACTATGAAGCGGCGTCCATGGATGGTGCGGGGAGCTGGAAAAAATGGAGATCCATTACACTTGTGTATCTGACGCCGACGACGTTCCTTGTCTTTATCATGTCGATCATCAACTCGTTCAAGGTATTCCGGGAAACGTATCTGATCGCTGGAGATTACCCGAACGAGAGCATTTACATGCTGCAGCATTTCATGAACAATATGTTCAAATCACTGGACTATCAGAAGCTGACCTCCGCCGCGTTCTTAATGACAGTAATCATTGTGCTGCTCGTGCTGCTGCTGTTTATGGCGGAACGCCGCATTGGCAAATCGATCGGTTAGAGGAGGCGTGAATGTGAGGAAATTGGAGGCGGACCCAGCTGGTCATAGGATCATCATCATTGCGGGGCAAAAGCGCTGGAAGCGTCGGATTGCGGTATGGGCCGGCGGATGGGGGGCCATGCTGCGCACGATTCTCCTGGCTTCGGTGGTTGTGGCATTCATGATTCCGCTGCTGCTGACCTTTACGAATTCGCTGATGACCGAAAATGAAATCTCCGCGCATTATTCCGCGATATCCGGCGGCGCAGCGGTCCTGGATGACTCCTCTTCGGGCGGAGACAGATTTGTGGGCATGCAGTTCATTCCCGACCGGATCACGTTGTCGCAATACTATACCGTTCTGATTGAGAAGCCGCAATTTCTGTTTATGTTCTGGAATTCGCTGAGAATCGTCGTGCCGATTATTGCCGGACAAATCGCCATAGCCTCGCTTGCAGGGTATGCGTTCTCCCGTTTCCGCTTCCGCGGCCGGGAACCGCTGTTCTTCCTGTACATTGTGATGATGCTGATGCCTTTTCAGGTCACGCTTGTACCCAACTACATCGTTGCCGACCGACTGGGCCTGCTGAATTCATACTCGTCTATCGTGCTTCCTGGAATATTCAGCGCATTTGGTGTATTTCTGCTCAGGCAGTATATGAGCTCGATCCCCCATGCGTATGCCGAAGCCGCCAGAGTGGATGGGGCTGGGCACTGGATCATCTTCAGGCGGGTGATCGTGCCCATGTGCAGACCCGGGATGGCGGCGCTTGCGATTCTCGCGTTTGTCGACAACTGGAATATGGTGGAGCAGCCGCTTATTTTTTTGCAGGATGCCATCAAGCAGCCCTTGTCCGTTTATCTGTCCGTCATTGGAGCGGAAGAACGCGGTATCGCATTCGCCGCTTCTACTATTTACATGCTGCCGATGCTCCTGTTGGCCTTGTACGCGGAGAAGGAGCTGGTGGAGGGCATCCAGCTGTCCGGCATTAAAGGGTAACCTCTCTGCCGCCGGGTTGCTTTTCAATCCTATGCTTGCTGCGGTTTGCCGGGCAAAGCGGGGTCGAAGCTAACGAGTAATGATTTTGCCCCGCGCAAAATCGAAGGAGGTTCAATATGCAGCTGCCGGAAACAGCCGGTCCGCTCCCGGCATCGCCCGGACGGTCCGGCAAACGATACCTGCGCAAGGTGATCGTCTTGTTCATCGTTGGCATTGCGTTGCTTACACTGTTCTCAAACACGCTGCTGAATTACTCGGTTCCGCAGGTTACGCTGCAGCAAGCGGCGCCAGGTGCGCTTCAATATGTGATTTCCGGCTCTGGAGCTGTGGAAGCGGCGCAGACTCTTGATTTGTATACGAGAGCAGTCTGGCCGGTCAGTAAGGTTTATGTCCAGACCGGCGACCAGGTCAAGAGCGGGCAGACGCTTGTCGCATTCGACACCAAGGCGGCCAGGGAGGCGCTGGAAGACGACCGGACGCGGTATGAGCAGCGGCGGATCGCGCTTGAGAAGCTTCAGGAGCAGTATATCGAAGCCCAAAGAAGCTCGGAAGGACAGCTTATCCGAACGATTTCGCTGGACATCAAGAGCATGCAGCTTGATTTGGAGATGATGGAGAGGCAGATATCCCGTCAGGAGGACTCCCTTCAGCAGTCTTCCGTCATCAAGGCTCCTACAGATGGAATTGTCATTGAGCTGAATGCGGACAGAGGCGCTGCGGTTCAGGCAGGGATGGCGGCGGTCCGGCTGGCCGATCCCGCCGCTGGCCAGCGCATTACGCTTCTGCTCGATTCAAGTCAAGCCGACCGGATCAGTGTCGGCGATCAGGCGGAGGCTGTCTTTGAATCGCTCGATAATGCGCGTATTCCCGCAGAGGTAGCGATTGTCCGTGCTCCCCCCGTTTCCGGGGACGAAACGGCCGGATCTGCCGCAGAGCCCGCAAGCGGCATGAAGGAAGTTGTCCTCACATTGAAGGACGAGCGGCTGAAGGGTGGAGAAACCGGAGAATGGACGCTTGTGAAGAAGATGCAGCCGTCCGCCATGCTTCTGCCCAGCGGTGCTATTCGGGAGGATGCCGACGGAGAATTTGTGCTGCTGCTGAAGGAACGAAACGGTCCGCTCGGCAGCGAATACTTCCTGCAGCAGGCAGCTGTGGAAACCGGAGATCAGGATGAAACAAAGACAATCGTGGTCAAAGGAATCACTCCCCGGGACCAAGTAGTCGTATCGAGCAGTAAGCCAGTGGCAGACGGCGACAGGGTGCTTGCTGCGGAGTAGCCCGCGGACCGCAGAGCGAAGGGCTATGCGGGATGACTATGAGAAGGAGGCCCACGCGATGCGCCGTATACGCTTGGCTTCTTGGATTGTTTTTGCAGGAGTGCTGCTCCTGATGTCAGGTGCGGGATTATCGACTGCCATAATCCACAGCTGGGAAGAGGCAAATGGAACACAGAAGCTTGACAGGTTAACTGTTCGGGTTAATCCCGAATCCGCTTCAGCGGCTTCTGCCAATCCAACGGGCTCCGCCGGATGGACGCTTCGGCAAATGGAGCGCATCGCCGCTGCCTGGGCGCCCTTGCCTTCATCCTGGTCGGCAAGCAGACCCGATACGATTGCCTATGGGCAAGTGTCGGTGACAGGAGACGTGATTGGCGTCAGTGCGGATGACGGCCTGTTCACGCAGAGATGGATCAGATCCGGCAGTCCGGTTACGGAAACAGCCCTAACGGGGCACAGCAGAGTGGCGGTGCTTGGTACGGAAATGGCGGAGAGGCTCTTTCGTTCTACCGATGTAACAGGGAAAAGCGTTGAGATCGGCGGTACTGCATTCCATATCGTCGGTGTGTTTGAGGAATCCTCTTCACTGCTGCGCAGTATGACGAATGACAGCAGACCGGACATAATCGTACCGGTTACCACCCTGCTTGACCTTTACCCGGGGCTTTCCATACAGGAGATGCGCATTGCTGCTGATAGCGGGTCCTGGATCGCCGACGAAGACAGGATTAGACAGCTTCTTTCAGCAGTAGGCAGCCGATCCGATTCCTTTGTGATCGACAGTGACATGCAGGAGCACCGGTGGATTGCGCAAAAAACACAGCTCCTGCTGTTTGCTGCAGGAGTTGGAGCCATGGCTGCCGCCGCGAGGGTCCTGATTCTCCAGCTGAGCCAGGCTTACAGGCGAATTCAAGCGTCATTGGTCAAGGATGATTGGATGGATGTGCTGCGGAGCAACCGTCTATGGCTGCTTGGAAGAACCGCGACTGGTTTGGCTCTGGCAGCAGGTATCGGCATGATGTGGCTGCTGATCCGTTTTCCCCTCTATCTGCCGGCTGAAATGATTCCCGACCGCTGGATCGATTTATCGTTCTTTCGGGATTTGGTCGGCCAGCGGTTTCTGACTGTTGCCAATCAGGCGGGAGCGGTTTCGTACGATGGGCAGACGCTGATGCGGCAGCGGGTCAATGAACTGGTTAGCGGCCTTGCAGCAGTCGGTCTGCTGGCAGGCTTGCCTTTTACATGGATCGGAATCAAATTATGGAGATCTGCCGGACTCGGCAGCGGCAGTATGGCCGTTCGAATCTTCCTTTACATTCTGGCAGCGCACCTGGTTATGCTCGCTGCAGCCAGGCAGGCGAATATTGAAATCATAATATCCCCTCACGATCCGATCATTTTATGGGGATGGTTACTAAGTGTTGCCGGGTATCACCACCAAATAACGATCAAGAAGGAGTGGTAATTCAGGATGTCCAGTCCAATGGTTATAACCTTGCGCAAACTTTCCATGAGTTTGGTTGTACTGTTCCCGCTTCTGACAGCAGCATGCAGTACAGCGAATAATGAACCGTCGGTGCCTGCGGGGGACACAGCGGGACCGGTATCGGCGGACCCCATTGTTCTGACGATCGCCGTCCAGTCGAATGAGCCTTTTTTTGACTCGCTGAAAGCGGCATTCGAAGCTTCCCATCCGGGAATCGAGGTAAATTTCAAAGAGTATGTCGCGATGCCGGGCGATAAAACCGCCGCAGGCGCATCAGCGCAGATTCAGCGGGATATGGATAAATTCGTATCGACGGTCACGACGGAGCTGGCCAGCGGCAAAGGTCCGGATATGCTGGTTACGAACTATTTGCCTTATAAGAAATACGCAGACAAGAATATGCTCGCCGATATCGGCGGAATGATGAACAGCGATCCCGATTTTAAGCTGGACGATTACTATGCCAATGTGTTCGATACCTTGAAATATAACGGTAAATATGTGACGATTCCAACCTCGGTGCAGTTCACCAACCTGTGGATCGGCGACAGCTCGGCCATCGGACAGAGCGATGTGGGCGACAAGGATTGGAGCTGGCAGCAATTTATCGACCGGGTCAAGCCGCTCGTTCCGTCAGGGGGTTCGGCCATCAGCCAGATGCCGGCAGATACGCTTCTGCAAACGATGCTGAACCCCGGCATCGGACAGTTCGTCGATCAAGAGGCCGGGAAGGCCTCATTCGATGGGGAGGCATTCATCCATTTGCTCAAGCAGGCGAAGCAGATGGTTGATGATGGTATGGTCGCCCCGGATGCGGGGACCAATTTGAAATTGTTTTTGCCCTATCCCTTCCGATATTTGAGCGATCTCATCACGATTCCTCAAGTGATGCTGGGTGCTGAGGGGGCGGTTTACAGAGCTCCGGGCGCAGCCCCCGGATATGCTTTCCGCTCTAATTTGACCCTCTCGATTAATGACAAGTCGCCCAACAAGCAGGCGGCGTGGGAATTTTTGAAATTCATACTGTCTGATGAAATTCAATCCAACAGCTCAAGGAGCGGCATGAGAGGGATGCCCGTAAGCAAGAAGGCATTCCACGGCCTTCAGGAGGCGCTCAAGCAGCAGGAAAACACCGGCGCCACGAGCAAGAAGACATTGGACGGGCAATCGATTGTGATTGAACCGCCGACAGATAAGGAAATCGACAAGCTGGAGAGCTACATGACCGGTATTAATGCTGTTCAGGAAACAGACAGCAAAATCGCCGAGCTGATTGCAGGCGAGACCGGTCCATTCTTCAGGGGACAGAAGAGCGCGGAGGAAACCGCTGCCGCTATCCAAGGCAAGGTCACCACCTACTTGAATGAATAAGCGAGGCAGCACTTATCCGTTTCCGCTGTTTGCCGGCAGGCCTGCCGTACCATTGGTGCCGGGCTTGCCTTGTCCTGTATAATGTACTCAGTCAGTGCAGGAAGAAGGAGAACAGGCAATGGAAACAGCTTTACGGGGGATCAAGGCGGTGTTCTTTGATCTTGATGATACGCTGTATGATCAGATGCAGCCGTTTCGCGATGCGGTGCATCATACGCTGCCGCAATTGGAAATGGCGGAATCAGCAGCGGAAACTTTATTTCGCAGGGTACGGCATTACAGCGACCGCCTATGGGACAAGTACAAGGCGGGAGAGCTCAGCCTTGAGGATGTCAGAATTCAGCGCCTTACCCTTGCCTTCGATGAGCTGGGGCTCGGACTGGATAATGAGCAAGCTTCGCTGCTGCAGAGAGACTATGAACACCGGCAGCACCATATCAGCCTGTCCGGCGGAGCGGCGGAGCTTATCGGAGCCCTGCAGCGGAAGGGAATCGATGCGGGCATTATGACCAATGGGCCTTACGGGCATCAATGGGGCAAAATCAGGGCGCTGGGGCTGGATCTTATGATCCCGGCGGAGCGGATCTTTGTGTCCGATGCTCTGGGAATCGCGAAGCCGGACCCGGAGGTATTTCATCATATCAGCCGTATCATCGGTCAGCCTCCGGCAAACTGCCTGTACATCGGCGATGCCTGGGTGAATGATGTCACAGCTTCAACGGCTGCCGGCTGGCGCGCGATATGGCTCAACCGGAGAGGCGGTAAACCTGAGGACGCAATTCATAAGCCTGTCCGGATTGTGGGCGACCTCCGTGAATTAATTATTTAATATCCTAAAATACGGTTTGAAAAACGCAGCTGAGCCTGCGCTTTTCAAGCCGTTTTTCATGAGCAGCTGCATCGGGGGTCACGCGCTTCTGTCAAAATAACATATAATAATCATACTTCTAACCAAATTATAGCGAAAAATATCGAAATTAATCGAAATAAATAGTAATATATAGGACATGAGATCTATATACCGTCCATTAGGAGGAGAATATCATGATTCCGATAAAGAAAAAAAGGAATTTATCGATTCGGGTCAAATTAATTTTGGTTTCGCTGCTGCTCCTGCTGACTCCTGTTCTTGTACTGGGCATTATCAGTTATCAGGTTTCGTTCAAGGAAGCGGATCTGTTGATTAAAAAAAACCTGAGCAATAGCGTCCACATGGCTATTGAAATGACCGAAGCCTTGTCACAGCAGGTGAAACAAGGCGGCATGACGCAGGAAGAAGCTGAGGAGAACATGAAGCAGCTGCTGCTGGGGCCGAAGGAAGGCGATACGCGGCCGATTAACGCCAATATCGATATGGGGGAGAACGGTTATTTCTTCGTGCTTGATGAGAACGGGGACTTATTGGCGCATCCCCTGCTGGAAGGCCAGAATATAGCCGAGAAGCAAACGAGCGACGGATTCTTTTACATAAAAGATATGATCCAGAAGGGACTGAGCGGCGGAGGATTCTCGACCTTCTTGTGGCCGCTCCCGAATTCTGCCAAGGAAGCGGAGAAAATCGTCTACGCCGAGGCAAGTCCCGAATGGGGCTGGATTATTGCGGCAGGGTCTTATATGCAGGATTATAACAGCGGCCAAAAGCATATCCGCGATACGATTATTATTACGCTGCTGTGCTGCTGGGTAGCGGGCGTTGTTGTCATGACACTGTTTGCCCGCCATATCTCCCGGCCGGTTCGAAAGCTCGCTGCACAGGCCAGAGTGTTCTCAACCGGAGATCTGCGGACAGCAGACCTGAAGGTAGGCAACAAAGACGAGCTGGGTGAGCTTGCTTCTTCGTTCGAGGCGATGTATACCAATCTGCGGCAGCTGGCTTCGGGGCTGCTGAAGGGCTCGGATTCTTTGTCGGCTTCCTCCCGCGAATTAAGCGATGCGATTGAGCAGACGACACAGGCGACGGATCATATCGCCGAATCGGTGCTAAGAAGCGCGACAAGCAGCGAAATGCAGGCGCGAAGCATCAAGGAGAGCTCGATGGCGATGGAAGAGATGGCATCAGGCATTCAGCGTGTGGCCTCGACCTCTGCCGCGGCATTCGAGTCTTCGACCTTGACGCTGGAAGAGGCCCGGCAGGGCAATCTGCTTCTGGAGCAAAGCACGGAGCAGATGGCCGCTGTGAATATGACGGTTGATGAGCTGGCTGTCATCGTGACCAGGCTCGGTGAGCGCTCGCACCAGATCGGCGAGATCGTTGAGGTTATCACGGACTTGTCGACGCAGACGAATCTGCTCTCGCTGAACGCTTCCATAGAGGCGGCGCGCGCTGGTGAGCAGGGCAAGGGCTTTGCGGTCGTGGCGGGTGAGGTCAAGAAGCTGGCCGAGCGTTCCAAGGAATCGGCGCAGCAGGTCGCGGAGTTGATTCAAACGATCCAGGGCGATATCGGACAAGCGGGCGTTGCAATGGAGAAGGGCGAGCGGGAAGTCCGGGAGGGAACAAGGTCGATCCAGCATACCAGCGAAGCGTTGACACGGATTCTGGATGCGACGCAAAGTGTTGTGGATCAGGTGCAGGAGAGCTCGGCCGCCGCAGAGCAGATGTCCGCGAGCTCGCAGGAAATTGCCGCCTCGCTGCAGGAAATAGACCGTATATCGGAGCAAAGCAATACACTCGCTCATGGCATCTCCGATTCTACGGAGAAACAGTTGGCCGCAATGGAGGAGATCGGCGCTTCCGCTGAATCACTAAGCGGCATGTCCAAGGAAATGCAGGAGCTGGCCCACCGCTTCAAGCTGTAATGACAAGCAAAATTCCCGTACCGGATGGCAAGCTTTCCGCTGCTTCAGCGGATGACCGCCATCTTGGATACGGGAATTTTTTTGAATCAGGCCAATACGCCGTTTAGCGGCTGCTATCAAATATCAAATACACCTTAGATGCCGGCTTGATGCCGCGCGCGGATACAAAAGGCGAATGCTTATTGCAGACTATATTCGCCTGCTCCGCCGGCTTATCGCCGGTCTTCTAGGCATGGGCGATCCTCGGCATGGCCAGCGGCTCCTTGCCAAGCTCGGCCCATATATATTGGAGCAGCAGCTGCTACTTCAAGGCTTCATGCTCCGGTTCATTCCACAGATTATGAATTTCTCCGGGATCCTCCTTCAGGTCAAACAGCTCGCCATAAATCTGATTGTAATAAACGGTTATTTTGTAGCGTTCATTGATATAGGTTTTCTGATGGATGGTGGTAGGTTCATGCCGGAACTCCACAATAGCATGGTCTCTCGCTTTTGCCTGCTGGCCGAGCCACACCTCCCGCTGATCGACTCCTGTCATGGGGAGAGGAACCGCAAGTCCGCTGAAGGACAGGAAGGTAGGGGCGAGGTCGACCAGCGACTGTATGGCATGGGAGGATTGCCCTGCAGGTACATGGCCGGGATACCGGACGATGAACGGAAGCTTGATCAGATCCTCATAATGAAATCCGCCCTTGAACTGCAGGCCGTGCTGGCCGAAGAAATGTCCATGATCCGTGGTGAAGACAACAATCGTATTGTCGGTGAGCCCAAGCTCATCCAGTTTATCCAGAATGCGCCCGATGTATTTGTCCATCATGCTGATCATTCCGTAATAGACAGCCACCAGCTTTTTGCGATGCTCATCCGTTAATGGAAAATCCGTCCCGTATCCATAATGCAGATGGGAGCGATAGCCGTGAATGCCGAAGCCGGTTTCGCGAAGGTCCGAGAAGTCGGGCGCTTCCTCCTGGGTCTTGGCAAAATGAGGCGGGTTGCGGTCATGCTCGCCGGGATAAATAGACGGGATCGTCAGCTTGTCAGGGTCATACAGGGTATCCCACGGCTCCGGAACAAGGTATTCAGGATGGGGATCGAAGAAGCTGGACCAGAGGAAGAAGCTCTCGTCGCTTCCGGCATGCTGCTCCAGCCTGGCATTCGTGCGCTCCGCAATCCAAGTATTGTAGTGGTACTCCTCCGGAATCGGCCATTTGTAGGTAATGGAGGAATCCATCGTTCCGGTTGGGGGCAGGAAATAGTCCCGCCAGTTGGCGCAGCCCTGCTGCTCCAGCCAGAGGGCGTAATGCTGCCCTGCATGGGCCTCGTTGGTATGATTCCGCGTCAGCTCCACGTGGTCGAAGCCGTAGAAGGGGCCGTTGAATTGCTTCCAGAATTCCTGATTATGCATGAGCGGGTATGATTCCAGGGACGGATAGTCTTCGGTGGAAACAAGCGGCTGAAAATGAGCCTTGCCGATCAGCCCTGTTTTATATCCTGCCTTGCCCAGGTTATTCGTGATCGTATCCTGATCCTCCGGGAGCTTCGTTCCCAAAGTCCATGCTCCATGCTGGCTCGGGTATTTGCCGGTGAGGATGGAGGCGCGGCTCGGGGTGCAGGTCGGGTTGGGGCAATAGGCGTTCTTGAAGGTAGTGCCTTCTCTGATCAGCCGATCCAGATTGGGGGTGGAAATTTCATGGTTAAAGGCACCTAGTGTGTTCCAATGCTGCTGATCGCTTGTAATCAGCAGGATGTTCGGTTTTTTTTTCAAGAACTCGTCCTCCTTAAGATTATTCTCTTCCTGTTCCATCCCGCTCGGCGAGGAGCATGGAGGGCAGCTTGCCGACGATCCGTTTGAACACGCGGTTAAAATAAGAAGGATCGCTGTAGCCCAGATGCTCGGATATATCCTGCACCGACAGCTGCGAGTGCAGCAGCATAAACTGGGCGGTTTTCATCCGCTTGAGGTGGACATATTCGCTGATTGTCAGCCCCGTCATTTTGCGG
This sequence comes from Paenibacillus sp. JT22N12, assembly GCF_056269365.1. Taxonomy (NCBI): domain Bacteria; kingdom Bacillati; phylum Bacillota; class Bacilli; order Caryophanales; family Paenibacillaceae; genus Paenibacillus; species Paenibacillus sp. JT22N12. Next base: position 398,454 of record NZ_JBWDNU010000004.1, read on the forward strand.
AACAATGCCGCCGCATAATTGGGACTGACGCCGATGCAGGCACCCAATTCGACTTTGGTAATATGGCTGCGGTACTGGTCCTCAATATAATGCTTCATACGTTCAATATGCCGGATGGAGGAGGGGGCCTGCTCCCCTTCATCGACCTCGCGGTTGACGGTCACAATCAGCTCGGTCAGCAATGCGCCGCACATCACACTAAAATAAGGATCGCGCTCGCTCCAGTGCTCGGCCAGCTGGAGCAGCTTATCCAGCAGCAGCTCCGGCATATGCGTCATCCAGCGCAGCGGCTCCCTCCGCGCGAGCAGGGGAAGCTGGCCTGCTGCCCCGCTGCTGGCCGGACTGAACCGGACCGTGATGCTCTCGCGAATACCGCCGGCTCCGCGCAGCTCGGCGGCGGGCACGCCTGCGGGGATCAGCAGCAGCTCGTTCTTGCGGCAGAGCGCGATGCTGCCCCTGTATTCGTAGTTGCATTGCCCGAAGCGCACCCAGATCAGCGTGTAGCAGTCACTGCCGATCGGCCTTCTTTCTCTTGCCGGAATTCCCCGGTCCTGTGAGATCTCAAAGATGTGGAACATGCTTATCACCGGTTTCTGTCATACTATAATACAATTACTGTACTATAGTGAGTCCTCTTGCCGCAAGGGTTCTTCTATAATAGAAGAATAGAGATATATACAAGGAGAGAGAGTGACACGGATGAAAAAAACAACAATTGTATGTACAATGGGACCGGCTTGCAATACCGATGAGCTTTTGGGAGAGATGATTCAAGCGGGCATGAACGTTGCCAGGCTGAATTTGGCGCATGGCGAGCTGAACGATCACCGAGAACGTATTGAGAGAGTGCGCTCGGTTGCCCGGAAATTGAATATGCCGATCGCCACGATGCTGGATATCAAAGGGCCGGAAATCCGCACAGGCTTGCTGCAGGAGCCCTCCTATCTGCTGAAGACCGGAGAAGCGCTGTCCTTGACGACAGAGCAGATCGCCGGCACGGACAAACGGATCTCCGTCTCGTATGATTTGACGCAGGATGTGACGCCGGGCTCGCGCATCATGATTGACGACGGTCTGATTGAGCTGCGGGTTGTCTCCGTTAAAGGCTCCGAGGTCGAATGCGTCATCAAGAACGGCGGCATCATCAAATCCCGCAAAGGCGTCAACTTGCCGGGTATCCGCACAAGTCTGCCGGGCGTAACGGAACGTGACAAGCTGCATATCCGGTTCGGCGTTGAAATGAATGTGGAAATGATCGCCATGTCCTTCGTGCGCCGCGCCGAGGATGTGCTTGAGGTGAAGCGGATGCTGGCTGAGCAGGGCGCCGGACATATTCAGATCGTCTCCAAAATCGAAAACCAGGAAGGGCTTGAGGAGCTGCAGGCCATTATCGAGGCTTCCGACGGGATTATGGTGGCGCGCGGCGATCTGGGCGTGGAGATTCCGCTCGAGGATGTTCCGGTTGCCCAGAAGCTGATGATCGGCGCTTGCAACAAAGCGGGCAAATTCGTCATTACGGCGACGCAAATGCTGGAATCCATGCAAAGCCAACCGCGTCCGACACGCGCTGAGGCTTGCGACGTAGCCAATGCGGTATGGGACGGAACCGATGCGGTGATGCTCTCCGGGGAGACGGCTTCAGGCATTTATCCGGTGGAAGCGGTGCGTACGATGGCCGCGATCGCCTTCAAGGCGGAGCAGTCCGCGGCCGCCTATTCAAAGAAAGATTTGATTGAAGCTTAGCTTATCGTTTAAAGTGGATAGAGGACAGGGAATGCACATGCGTGTATTCTTTGTGATCGACTCCATGTTAGGCGGGATTAAGGTATGCATGTATTAACGATTGATCACATTGCCAAAAGCTATGGTGAGAAAATATTGTTTGATGATGTGTCGTTTGGCGTTGAGACAGGCGACAAGATCGGGATTATCGGTGTGAACGGCACCGGCAAGTCGACTTTTCTGAATGTTGTTGCAGGAATAGAGCCCCCTGATTCGGGCTCTATTCTTGTTGCCGGCGGGGCTACTGTGCAGATGCTCTCGCAGAATCCGGTATTCGATCCGGAGCTTACCGTGCTGGAGCATGTGTTGAGCGGCGATTCGGAGCAGATGCGCGCCGTTCGCGTTTCGATCCAGGCGCTTCATGCGCTGGAGCAGATGCCCGGAGACAGCGGCCTGCAGGAGCAGCTGGTACGGGCCAACCAGCGGATGGATGAGCTGGATGCATGGACGCTGGAGAGCGAAGCGAAGACTGCGCTGACCAAGCTTGGCATTGCGAGGTTCGATGTGCGGCTGGGTACCTTGTCCGGCGGTCAGCGCAAACGCGTCGCCATGGCGGCCGCTCTTGTGCAGCCTGCCGATGTGCTGCTGCTGGATGAACCGACCAACCACATCGACAACGAATCCGTTGCCTGGCTGGAGGGCATGCTTCAGAAGCGCAAGGGCGCTCTCTTGATGATTACCCATGACCGGTATTTCCTTGACCGTGTCAGCAACCGGACGCTGGAGCTGGACCGGGGCAAGGCGTACTTCTACACGGCCAATTACAGCCAATTTCTGGAGCTGAAGCTCGACCGCGAGGAGCGGGAGGCGGCGACGGAATCCAAACGGAAAAATCTGCTGCGCAATGAGCTGGCATGGATGCGCCGGGGTGCCAAGGCCCGCTCGACCAAGCAGCAGGCGCGCATTCAGCGCTTCGAGGCACTGCAGGATGCTGCGCCGGAGAAAGCGAATGGCAAGCTTGAGGTGTCCGTCGCGTCCTCGCGGCTGGGCAAGAAAATTATCGAGCTGGAGAAGCTGAACAAAACGTTCGAAGGCAGGACAGTGATTCGCGACTTCAGTTATATTGCCGTTCCGGAGGACCGGGTGGGAATTGTGGGCCGCAACGGGCTCGGCAAATCGACGCTGCTGAAGCTGATTGCCGGCAAGCTTGAGCCGGATAGCGGAGATGTATCGCTGGGAGCCACGGTTCGGCTCGGCGTGTTCTCGCAGGAGCGGGAGGAGATGAACGATCAGCTGCGCGTCATCGAGTATATCCGCGAAAGCGCGGAACGCGTGACGACAGGGGATGGTTCAACCGTAAGCGCCTCGCAGATGCTGGAGCGGTTCCTCTTTCCTCCCGCCCAGCAGTGGACGCCGATCGCCAAGCTCTCGGGCGGAGAGAAGCGGAGGCTGCAGCTGCTGCGCGTGCTGATGGAAGCGCCCAATGTGCTGCTGCTTGATGAGCCGACCAATGATCTGGATATCAGCACCTTAACCGTGCTGGAGGATTATCTGGATGACTTTCCCGGTGTTGTGTTCGTGGTCTCCCATGACCGATATTTCCTGGACCGCACCGTCGACCGCATCTTTGCCTTTGAGGGTGACGGCGTCATCACCCAGCATGTCGGCAATTTCTCCGATTACGAGCAGGTCGCAGCAGCCGCTGGCGGATCGGGAACTGGCCGCAGCGGCGGAGTATCAGCGGAGGGAAGCGCTAGACGCGGCGGCGGTTCGGATGGAGAGGATGCGAAGAATGGCGGGCAGCCGGTACCTGACAAGGGCGGCAGCCCGGCCAGTGAATCCTCCCAGGAGGGCGGTTCCGGACGGCCGCTCAAGATGTCGTTCAAGGAGCAGCGGGAATTCGAAACAATCGACGGGGATATCGCGAAAGCGGAGCTGGAGCTGGAAGCTACAACGGACAAGATGGAAGCGGCATCCAGCGATTCGGCCCAGCTGCAGCTGCTGATTGCCCAGCGGCAGGAGCTGGAAGCCAAGCTGGAGCACTTGATGGATCGCTGGACTTACTTGAATGAGCTGGATGAGTGGATCGCGCAGAGCAAGAAAAAATAAACCCAAAAGGTTTATTGGAGTGTGTGCCGTTGACCATAAAAATAACTTGCTTCGATAGTTCTATCGGGGCAAGTTTTTTTTGTTTGGATCTTATTGTCCTATATTCTGCGAGTTCTGCACATGTACGATTTGCTCCGTAAGGACCTCGGGCCGGGACAGTCGCTGCTGATCGCCGCCATGCCCGAAGGCTGCCCGCTCGCTGCCCGTTTGCCCAAAGCCCATGGCGTGAGCATGCTTCCTGCCGTTCAGGAGCGGCCGGCCGCTCAATGATCGTTAAGGTGATAAATCATTCACATCATTTCATTTGTTTGTTCCCAAGAGGTATGGACAAAAAGTGGTCCAGATGCCCGTACAGCCGGGAGACAAGATCCAGCTTGTCCTCATATTCCAGCCACTCCCCCATGGCGACACGCAATGAAGCCATATAGATGGCCACCAGGAAGCGCATCTCATTGCGGTCTGCCGCAGGTTCGAGGCGGGAGCAAAGCGCGTCACAGATGGCAGGCTCTGTTTCCAGCAGGGCATACAGAAACAAGGAAGCAATCGACGGGGTCTGCATTGCGATCTGATATCGGATTAAAAGACCGGATCGCTCCTGCTGATACCGGCTGGCCAGACAGCCAAAGAGCTCCCGCAGCGCATTATGCGGCGATGCCGTTGACTCAACGTGATAGAGGGAGCAGATACCATCACGCTGTATTGTACGAATGAGCCCGGAGAGAATCTCCTCTTTGGACGCAAAATAGCGAAAGAAGGTGCGTGGAGACATCGTGACCGCATCGGCAATATCCTGGATAGAGGTTTGTTCGTAACCCTTTTCCTGAAAGAGCCGGAGTGCTGCTTCTTCAATCGCTGCCTGAGCCTGACGCTTCTTGCGCTCCCGCAAGCCCGCTTGCTGTGTTTCCTCGTATTGTAAAGATTCTATGTTATCCATATCATTTCTTCCTTCATTGACATTTGTCATTCAGTGACATTATACTTTGTGCAGAGGCAATTGACAATGTAAGATAGTGAAAACGCTGTATTGATTCCGCCGTTGAGGTTATTTCTGGACGGGCTGCGTGGTTCTCTATCTTGAATTCGGCATCCAGACATGTGACTTTGAAAGCTCAATCCCCGTTTTTTTTGAAAAGCAAAGGGTTCTTGAGAAAGGATGGTTATCATGAATAATTCGGATCAAAGCGTATCCAAGAAGGCAGCACTCAGCCTGTTTAGCGGTGAAAGCGATGAAAACCCGTTTTCGGTTTTCGCGCAGATGCGGGCTATGGGACCCGTTATTTCTATCCCGTTTCCGCTGGGCGGAACCGACCGCCAAGCCTGGATGGTCACGCGTATGGAAGAGGCGGCGCAGATACTCAAGGATCATGCCCGCTTTACTGTAGATGCGAGCACCATCGACGGCCACAGCGACATCAGGCAATCAATTGGCGTCAATGCGGATCCATCCGCTCCCCCTACCTTCTTTACCGGAAAATCCATGCTCTCTGTCGATGAACCCGATCACCGCCGGCTGCGCAGGTTGGTGTCCAGAGTCTTCACGCCCAAATATATGGAAAGCTTGCGCCCTCGCGTACAGGAGATTGCTGACGAATTGCTTGAGCGGGTGCAGGCTCAAGGCGAGATGGACCTCGTCAAGGACTATGCCTATCCATTGCCGATCAACGTCATTTCCGACATGCTCGGGGTACCTGAAGCAGACCGGGAACAGATCCATGCCTGGTCCGCGACGATCGCGCACGGCCTGGGCCTCGGAAGGAGAGAGCCGGGGGTCGAGGAGCAAATGCGCGCCTTCGGCGAATATACCGCGCAGCTTGTGGACGACAAGCGCCGCCATCCTGATGGACACTTGATCAGCCAGTTGGTCGCGATCGAAGAGGAGGGGGATCGGCTCAGCGAGGCAGAACTGATCTCGATGATCACCTTATTGATCTTTGCCGGCCACGAGACAACCTCGAACCTGATCGCAACAGGCACCTTCACGTTGCTGGATAATCCCGAGCAGCTGGAGAAGCTCAAAGCCAACCCCAGTCTGGTTCCTTCGGCCGTCGAAGAACTGCTGCGCTTCAATGGGCCTGCCACCATCGCGGGACCGCGTTATGCCACTGAAGATATCGAGTTCGCCGGGCAGCAGATCAAGAAGGGTGATGTCGTCATTCCCGTTTTGAAATCAGCGAACCGGGATGAGCACCAGTTTACGCAGTCGGAGGATCTGGATATTACGCGCACCATCAATCGTCATCTCGCCTTTGGACAAGGCATCCATATGTGTTTGGGGGCGCCGCTGGCCCGCTTGGAGGGAGATATTGCGTTTACCACCCTGCTGAAGCGGATGCCTGACCTGCGGCTCAATATCCCTCGAGAAAGTGTGGTCTGGAGCTTCACGCTGAGCTCGCAGGGGTTAGCCACCCTTCCTGTCGCTTTTTAGCGGAGGAAGAAGGGGAAGTGACGCAGCAGCGGAGCGTTTCTGAGCGTTCATAGAAAGGCAAATCATGAGAAAGCGCCCGTCTCCCCGGTTCTGGAGATCGGGCGCTTGATTTATTTTATAACGCAGAATGCAAAAAATATTGGTCGGAGTACCGCGTATACTTAATAAGGCGGGGCTTCATAGCTCCGCTGCTCAATCCCCCGTGGCGGTTCTGTGTAATCTTGCATAAATGCTCAAACCGGACTCGTTGGAGAACCGCGGTTTGAGCATTTGATGTTCTATGGCAGAAAAAAGGTCTATTGGCTTATGCTCATCGCCTGCTTCCAATAATCGGCGACGCTAGCGGAGTCGGTGGTTTGGCCAAATACCATGTTAATCATATCCAGCGTATTCTGATGGGCGGCCGGACTTGATCCGGCGCAGGCGTCGGAGACGAGGGTTATGTTGTAATCCATCATGAAGCCGTCTCTTGCCGTCGATTCCACGCAGACGTTCGTCAGAACGCCGGTCAGGACAATGGATTTGCGCCCAAGGGAGCGCAGAATCAGATCCAGATTGGTGCCGATGAAGGCGCTGAAGCGGTGCTTCTCCACAATGTAGTCGCCTTTCTGCGGCTGCAGCTTGTAAAACTCTGTTCCCCACGTGTCCTTGACGACAATGGAGCCTCCGGGAAACTTGTTGGACCATGCTTCGGAAATCGTGCTCTCGTCAAGCGTCATCATGACGAAAATCACGGGTACAGAGGCTTCGCGCGCCTGATCGATCAGCGCGTTAATCGGGGGTACAGTGGCCTGGAAGGCCTTGATGTCCCCGGTCCCCATCTTCGCGGAAGCGCCCTCCTCATGGCAGAAATCGTTCTGCATATCAATAATGACCAAAGCGGTATCCTGTGGATTTAAATAATGTTTCATAGTGAATCACTCCTTTTTTAGTTTCTCATGTGAGGAAATTGAATGCTGACCAACCAATAAAAAGCATATCCGCTTTCTTATTTCATAATCATGTAATAGAATATGACATATAGTTCTCGGAATTATCAGACTTCCACTTATGATAACGAAGGGATGTGAGGAAAGATGGATATGGAAGGCCTGCATTCATTCATTGTCGTTGCCCGTGAGAAAAGCATTTCCAAAGCGGCTCAGCTGCTGCATGTGACCCAGCCCACATTGAGCGCCCGTCTGCGCAAGCTGGAGGACGGTCTTGGCGTCACTTTGCTGGAGCGCAACTGGGACGGCATCCGCCTGACGAAGGAGGGGCGCTTCTTCCTGGCATACTCCGTTCAGCTGTTTCAGGAATTGGAGGAAGCTTCGGCTCTGCTTCGCAAGCAGGAGAACAGGGAGCTGGAAGGCCCCTTCGAAGCGGTCACGGATGCCAGGAGGCTGAGGATCGGCGTCGAGTCCTTCTTCCATCCCGCTTTCATGTCTCCGATCATCGAAGGGATTCAGCAGATTGCGCCGGAGATCGAATGCAAGTTTATTCATAAGCATTCCGAAGTGCTGCAGCATCTGCTGGATTGCGGAAGCCTTGATATTTGCATCCATACGCCGACGGACAGCTTTGCCCGTCAGGACTCTCTTTTTGTGATGAGAGATAAAGTGGTCGTGCTTACGCCCAAGGAGAATTATCCGGTCATCGCGCCCGACTTGAGCAATCTGCCGCTGCTGCGCAGCATGCCGTTCGTGCTGTTCGAGAATTCGCCCTTGCTGAGTTACCATGAGATGACAGAGCGCATGCTGATCAGTATGTTTGGCGGCGTTCCGGAGCGTTTCCATATCGTCAATGATGTGGGGGCGGCGCTGGATATTGTCATAAGCGGCTTCGGGCACACCTTCCTGCCGGCGACCAGCATCGCGCATTTGATCGGAAAACCGCTCCCCTTCAATATGGTTCTGGTCGAATACGATTTCGTCAATCTGCCGGTTCTGGTCACCTACTCCGCTTCCCCCACATCCGCACATCCCACCGAACAAATCGCCCGTCGCATTCACAGCAGCCTGGTCGAACGCGTCAGCTGCTTGTTCCCCAATGCCTATCAGATAAAGGGATGACGGCGCTTAGGCGCTTAATCCCTGGAATAGCGCTCTGCCTTCCAGGTGGGGGGCAGGAGCGGCTCGATGCCGGTCAGATCCAGCTCCTTCAATCGCTTTATCTGCGAGGCGAAGGCGTCGATAGCTGAATCCTCCTTGGTGGTCTGAGTATCAACGGTTGTTTCCAGGGCTTCCGTGCCGGAAGTCTTTTTTTGTTCTGTCATGGTTTTTATCCTCCTATGAATGGAATGCTGCTGTCCGTATCAGGAAAGCTCGGGATGACGGCTGTGCCAGGGCGTATTTTGCTCGTACACATAGCCTGCGGCGAGTACGCAGGCATCATCGAAGGGCTTGCCGATGATCTGCATATTGATAGGCAATCCTTCGCTGGAGAAACCGCATGGCATGGACAGGCTCGGGAGTCCGGTGAGATTGGTGGGAGCGGTAAGCCTGGCAAGTCTCATTCCTCCTGCAATATCATCCGCACGAGGTGCAGTCAGGGGAGTGGCAGGGGTAAGCAGCACATCCACTTTGCTAAAGGCATTCAGAAAATCCTGCACAATCAGATGGCGCGCGCGCTGACCCTGCAGATAGGTGGATGCGGGAAGATTGCGTCCTCTCTCCAGCATGAGCCGGACATCCGTGCCGTAATCCTCTATGCGCGAATCCATCCATTGTTCGTGGATCGCTGTAATTTCCCCTAACAGAATAGCGGATAAGGCGGAGGCCGCGTACTCGATTTTCGGCAGCTCCACATCGATGATTTCTGCGCCAAGCTCCTTGTATGCGGCGATAGCGGCGTGAAGCGCGGCTTCCACTTCCGGGTCCAGCTCTTCGTAATAGTAGGTAGCAGGGATGCCGATCTTTAAGCCCTTGAGCGTGGGGAGCAAGGAATCGGCATAGCGGGGAACGGGGGTGTCCACGGTGGATTCATCCTTGGGATCGAACCCGGCCATCGCCTCCAGACAGAGGGCGGCATCCTTGACGCTGCGGGTTAACGGGCCTGCATGGTCAAGCGACCAGGCCATCGGAAATATGCCGTAACGGCTGACCCGGCCGTAGGTCGGCTTCATCCCGACGACTCCGCAGCAGGCCGCCGGTATCCGGATGGAACCGCCCGTATCCGAACCCGTTCCCATATAGGCGAGCCCTGCCGCAACAGCCGCACCGGAGCCGCCGCTTGAGCCTCCCGGCACGCGCTCGAGATCCCATGGATTTTTGCATGGGCCAAAATGCGGGCTTTGCGTCGTTGCGCCAGAGGCGAATTCATGGGTTTGAACCTTGCCCAGCAGAATGGTGCCCGCTTCATGCAGCTTGGCAACGGTCGTGGCATCATAATCCGGGACAAAGTCCCTCAAGATCTTGGAGCTGGCTGTGGTGCGGATATCCTTCGTATAATAAAGATCCTTGTGTACAATCGGAATACCGTGAAGCGGTCCCTTGTATCCGCCGTTCATAATGTCGTTCTCGGCTTGACGGGCTTCATCCATTGCGAGCTCGGCGGTTAAGGTGACGAAGGCATTCAGCTGCGGATTGAGCTGTTCGATCCGCTGGAGCAGCTGCTCCGTAATCTCCACGGGAGAGACTTCGCGCGTGCGGATCTGATCGCCAAGCTCATGGATGGTGGAGAAGGAGAGCTGAGGGTTGATGGTTTTCATTTCTTACTTCCTCCTTGACTTGGATTGTTATAAAACATAACGCAATGAACATTTTGATAGATAAGAAGAAACGGATTCGCCGTCCTTTGGCGGCAAATTTAGCTTCTTCCTTCAGAAATATCAGAAAAGGACAACGAATTTTGCACTTTCTGATAGTTCAAAGAGACTGTTCAAGGCGTAATGATGTTTTATTGGTAAGAAATATAACACAAAATTCTTTGAAAACGACGGAAGGGAGGGTATAGAATGTTTTGATAGCCTGTTAGGATAATTTGTGTGTTAGTATTTATGACATCAAGAGTTCCGCACCTAATCGCAAGGAGGGAGCACATATGTCAGAGATGCTGAAAATGAGCCAATTGGTTACGGAGTTTTCCATTCGGGGTAACAAGGTGGCTGCTGTCAGAGGCGTGTCATTAGAGGTACGGAAGGGCAGGACGCTTGTTGTTCTTGGGGAATCGGGATCGGGGAAAAGCGTGATGCTTCGTTCGATTCTTGGCCTCAAGCCGTCGGGGGCTGCGATATCGGGCTCCATCAAGCTGGGTGATGAAGAGCTTCTGACCAAATCGCAGAAGGAAATGAACCGCATTCGCGGCAACCGGATCTCCATGATTTTCCAGGATGCCTTGTCGGCTCTGGACCCGCTGTACCGGGTAGGAGACCAGATAGCAGAGACTCTTCTTACGCATCAATCCATCAAAAAGGATGAAGCCAGACGACAGGTCGTCGAGCTGCTTGGAAAAGTGGGAATCCCTTCGCCGGAGGAGAGAATGCGGGCTTTCCCGCATGAAATGAGCGGCGGGATGCGGCAGAGAGCCGTCATCGCTATGGCGCTCGCCTGCAAGCCGGATTTGCTGCTTGCGGACGAACCGACTACGGCTCTTGATGTGACGATACAGGCGCAAATCCTCCGGCTGTTCAAAGAGATCCAGGCGGAATATGGTATGTCGGTCGTACTTGTCACTCACGATATCGGGGTAGCGGCTGAAATGGCGGATGATATTGCGGTGATGTACGGAGGCAGAATTGTGGAGTACGGCAGAGCCCGCCAGATTCTCTCGGCTCCGGCACATCCCTACACGGTCGGGCTTATCGCTGCGACACCGAGACGGGGCCAGCAGGGCAAGCTTTCGACTATTCCGGGGCAGCCGCCGCTGATTACCGCCATGCCTGAAGGCTGCTCGTTTGCAGACCGCTGCCCGCTTGCCCGAAGCTCATGCCGTGAGCAAGCCCCTTCGTTTACTTACTACGGCGAAGCCCATGGCGCTGCATGCTTCCTGCTGGATCAGGAGCAGCCGATCGCTCAATAATCGGTAAGGTGATGAGAATAGGGTTGCTGGAGCTAAAATAGACAGAATAATCAGAAAATAAAGAGGCGCAAGAAGCGCCAAAATCATGGAGGGGTTATGAGATGAGAAGCATACTGGGATTCATGTCGGCACGAAAATTAGCAGGATTTCTCCTGATTGCTGCAATGGTGATGATCACCGCATGCGGGGATGGCGGCAGTGGAGGAAGCAATGCAGCTGCAAGCGGCGGAACCGACTCGGGCTCCGGATCATCCAAGGAGCAGACGCTGATTATCGGCATGTCAGCGGCCAATATTCCGGTTCCCGACACGTACCCGACGGAGGGCTACGAGGGTATGCGGTTTGTCGGCTATCAATTATATGATGCGCTGGTCAATTGGGATCTGAAGCAGGGCGATAAACCGGCCGAGCTGGTTCCCGGGCTTGCGGAATCATGGGAAACCTCAACAACGGACCCCACGATGTGGACCTTTCATCTCCGCCAGAATGTGACCTTCCATGATGGAACTCCTTTTAACGCGGATGCGCTCATCTTTGCTTTTGACCGGATTATGAATCCGAAATCGGAATATTACAACGCACAGCTGGCAGGTACCAGCGCCAGCGCATTCCGGTATGTCGAATCGTACACCAAGGTTGATGACAGTACGGTCACGATCAAGACCAAGGGGCCTTACAGCTTCCTGCTGTATGACCTGTCCGGTTTATTGATCGGCAGTCCCGATGCCATTAAGAAAAGCGGAGCCGACTATGTCAACCACCCTGTAGGCACCGGCCCGTTCAAGTTTGACAGCATGAAGCAGGGGCAGGAGCTGACCATGGTCAAGAATGAGAACTACTGGAACGGCGCGCCGAAGCTGGATAAAATCGTCCTTCGTCCGATCAGCGATCCGTCTGCCCGTCTGGCGGCTCTGCAATCCGGTGAGGTCGATTGGGCGGAAGTGCCGCCGACCGAATCCATTGAGCTGCTGAAGAGCTCGGGCTTCCAGGTATTGACGAATCCTTACCCGCATATCTGGCCGTATGTGCTCAATCTGCAGGATGGTCCATGGAAAGAGAAGCTGGTCCGCCAGGCGGCCAACTATGCGATCGACCGCGACGGCTTAAGCACGGCGCTTCTGGGCGGAGCGGCGGCTCCGGCTACACAGCCGATGTACAAAGGCCATGCCTGGTTCAGCGATAAAGGCGAGCCCTACACCTACGATCCGGAGAAAGCCAAACAGCTTTTGGCGGAAGCGGGTTATCCGGACGGCTTCACGACGACCTTCGTCGTTCCCACCAGCGGATCTGGGAATATGTGGCCGATGCAGATGAATGAATATATTCAGAAGAATCTCAAGGATGTCGGCATCAACGTCAAGCTCGAATCGATTGAATGGCAGACGCTGCTGACGCAATTCCTGTCCGGGTTTCCCAAGGATAAAGAGGTGGGAGCTTACAATATCTCGCTTCCGACGATCTCGCCATCCTTCTATTCTCAGTTTTTCGCAACGTCTTCGATCTTTCCGAACGGGATCAATCTGGGCGGCTACTCCAACCCGGCTTACGACGAATTAATCAACAAAGCGACTGCGAGCTTCGATCCCGCGGAGCAAACGGCCCTGCTTAACCAGGCTTCCGCCATCATTGCCGACGACGCGCCCTGGATCTTTGTGGTCCATGACATGAACCTTCGCGCATTGGCGCCGAAAGTAAAAGGCTTTGTGCAGCCGCAATCCTGGTTCGCCGATTTGACCACGATTTCCATTGAATAGATAAGGGGGCACGCGCCATGGGTTCATTCATCTGGAAAAGACTGCTGCTCATGATTCCGACACTGCTTGGCGTTTCCGTCGTCGTCTTCCTGATGCTCAAAATTGTTCCGGGCGATCCCGTCAATTCCATCCTTCCGCCGGACGCCTCCGAAGCGGAGCGCGCGGTCATCAGAGCCGAGCTCGGCCTCGATAAATCGATTGCCATTCAGTATGTGGATTGGCTGGGACGTATTCTGCAGGGCAATCTGGGCGACTCCATTGTCAGAAGGCTGCCGGTGACGGATCTGCTCCTGCCGGCACTGAAGAATACATTGATTCTCGCCCTTGCATCAGCAATCATATCCTTCATTATTTCATTGGCAATCGGTGTCTTCAGCGCCTATTATCCCAAATCCAGGCTCGCTTCCATCGTGAATGGACTCAGCCTTGCGGGTATCGGACTGCCGAATTTCTGGGCGGGGCTGATCCTGATCGGAGTTTTCTCCGTCACGCTGGGGTGGCTGCCCTCCTCGGGGATGACTTCCGTTGGGCAGGGAGGGGCGGCGGACCTGTTCCGCCACCTCATTCTTCCGACCATTGCAACGGTATTGTCGACAGTCGGCGTCATGACCAGGATGATACGGAGCACAGTATCCGGTCTGCTGCAGCAGGATTTTGTGTTTGCCCTGCAGGCCAAGGGAAGCGGATCGCTGACAGTGCTGCGCCATGTTCTCCGCAATGGCATGCCGACCATTCTTAACGTAACGGGACTTCAGTTTGGTTATCTGCTCGGCGGTTCCGTGCTGGTAGAGACGGTATTCTCCTGGCCGGGCGTCGGTCAAGTTATCTATCAGGCGATCGGGCAGCGCGACTTCCCGGTTGTGCAGGCTGGCGTATTGATCATTGCGATTGCGTTCGTCATGATCAATATGATCGTGGACGCCATTCATGCGACGATGGATCCCCGTGTTCGTCAGGTGTAAGCAAACTCAAGGCCTATGCTTCCGAAGTGAGTTTTCAGGACTATGAAGCAGCGCTAAAAACTAAGCCTATGCTTCCGAAGCGGGTTTTTGCTTATCAGGGAGCAGCTTCAAGAAGCAGCGCAAAATCTCTTAAGGAGGCGGTAACAATGTCCACCAATGTTCAGACGGTACGTGATGCGGTATTGGTGCCGGGTGCGAGCCGGGAACCTTCCCGGCTGACCAATATATGGCGTGCTTTCACGAAGAGGAAAGTGGCCGTTGGTGCGCTGGTGCTGCTTATGATCATTATTCTCGCCTGTCTGCTGGCGCCCGTTGTTTCTCCCTATGATCCCGTTAACGGAAATGTCCAGGACCGTCTGCTCAAGGTTGGCTCTGCCGAACACTTGCTGGGTACGGATGAACAGGGGCGGGATCTGCTGTCCCGGATCCTGTATGGCGGAAGGCTCAGCCTGTTATCCGGGATTCTGCCTGTGATTCTCGCAGTCGTAATCGGAGGCGGGCTTGGAGTTATCGCCGGTTATTTTGGACGATGGATCAATACGATTATTATGCGCTCGCTGGATATCGTATTTTCATTCCCCGCGATTCTGCTGGCCATCGGGATATCCGCAGCGCTTGGGCCGGGAATTAGCAATATTATCATTTCCGCGACGGTCGTCTTTATTCCGCCGATCGCCCGGATTGCCGAAAGCGCGGTGAAGGAGGTCCGCAAGGAGGAGTTTATCGAAGCGGCCCAATCCAGCGGAGCCGGTAATCTGCTCATTATCCGCTCTCATATTTTAAGCAATATATTCAGCAAAGTCTTCGTATTCAGCACATCGCAGATCGGTGTATGCCTCATGCTGGCTTCGGGCCTTAGCTTCCTGGGACTGGGCGTTTCGCCGCCAACCCCGGAGTGGGGCTTCATGCTCAATAATTTGAAGCAGCTGATCTTTATCAACCCGCTTGTCACCGTCGTGCCCGGGATTTTCATTTTCCTTACCTCACTGTCGCTCAATCTGGTATCGGATGCGCTCAGTGACGCACTAGAAATCAAGCGATAAACGGAGGGATCGGTATGGAGCATATACTTGAGGTTAATGAACTGGGCAAAACTTTCCCGATCCGCAATTTCTTCGGGCGTACGAAGGGCGGCGTGTCTGCCGTGGACCGGGTATCCTTCAAGCTGGGCGAACGGGGAACGCTTGGCATCGTCGGCGAATCCGGATGCGGCAAATCCACGCTTGCCCGTCTGCTGATGCGGTTGATCGAACCGGACCAGGGTGTAGTGAAATATCGCGAGCAGAACATTCTGGATCTGAAGGGCCTTCCGCTCAAAAATATGCGCCAGCGCATCCAGATGGTGTTCCAGAATCCTTATTCCTCGATTAATCCGCAAATGCCGGTGATCGATAACATTGCTTTCCCGCTGTGGGCGAGCGGTGAGAGCAAAGCGGCTTCCCGGGCGAAGGCCCATCATTTTATGGAATCGGTCGGCTTGTCCCGTACGCATGCCGGGCGGCTTCCGGCCAGTCTCAGCGGCGGACAGAGGCAGCGTGTAGCGATTGCCCGCGCGCTCATTCTGGCCCCGGATATCGTCATTGCCGATGAAGCGGTCTCCGCGCTGGACAAATCCGTTCAGGCTCAGGTGCTGAATCTGTTCCAGGATTTGAAGCAGGACCTGTCGCTGTCGATGATCTTCATATCTCATGACCTGCATGTGGTCGAGTACATGAGCGATGAAGTCATGGTCATGTATCTCGGGCGTGTGGTGGAGAAAGGGCCAACCTCGCAGATTTTTGGCCGTGCCGCCCACCCGTATACCCAGGCGCTGCTTGCCTCTGCCCCCTCTCTGGAAACGGCGTTTGAGCATCACAAAGGAAACGGGGAACCAGTGCTGAAAGGGGAGCTGCCAAGTCCCTTGAATCCGCCATCCGGCTGCCGGTTTCGTACGCGCTGCCCGTTGGCGACAGAACGCTGCGCAGTAGAGACACCGGTTCTGCAGGAGGTATCGCCCGGGCATGAAGCGGCTTGTCTGCTGCTTCAGGAGAGTATGCCGGCTTAATAGAGGTATCACGTTTTCTCATAAACTCAAATATGGAAGGGTTGGATGAACAATGGGGTATGAAAATATCGTTACGGTCGCAAGTGTGAACTTTAATGCGGAATGGGGCAATAAAGCAGGCAATCTGGAGCGGATCAAAGGGTATATTCAGGCGGCGGCAGACCGCGGGGCGAAGATTGTCCTGTTTCCCGAGACGGCGCTTACCGGGTACGATGTGAAGGGTGACTCCATCGAGATGCAGGTTGGAATCGCGGAGACTATTCCCGGACCAGCCTCAGACGGGTTGGCAGCATTGACGAAATCGCTTGGCCTCTATGTTGTACTCGGTATGATAGAGAAGGATGCGGAAGATCCTGCCCTTATCTACAATTCCGCTCTTGTTCTGGGTCCTGAGGGAGTGATCGGCTCCTACCGCAAAATTCATCCGGCCGGCAAAGAGTCGATGTGGGCGAAGAAAGGCAGCGAGCCGCTGATGTTCGATACGCCATGGGGTCCGGTGGGTGTGGGCATATGCTATGATTCCTACTGTTTCCCCGAGCTCACCCGGCATTATTCGGCGCTCGGCTCGCGGCTCTATCTGAATCCGACCGCGGTCTCGGAGATAGAGGGCTGGCAGGAATTCTATTATACGACACTGAAATCGCGGGTGATCGAGAACGGAACCTTCCTCGTCAGCTCCAATCTGGTCGGACCGGATCTGGACAGTCTGAAATTTCCCGGAGGCAGCATGATCATCGGCCCATCTGTGAATATGCTGTCCACCCGATACTATGCAGAGCCGGTTGAGCAGCACGAAGAACTGCTGGTGGCAACGCTTGATCTGTCCCTCGCCGACAAAGCGCGCAAGCTGCTGACACTGTTCAACGACAATCAGATTACGGGCCTGCCGGACTGGAGACCGGATATTTATGTGAGAATGCTGGAGGAAATCAAGCGCCACAAAAAATGGGGAGGGAAGGAAGAGGCGCAGCCGGAGCCGGCTCTGAGCGTACATTAAAGAGTAAGAATGAAAAAGCGCCCGTCTCCCCGATTTCGGGAAACAGGCGCTTCATTCCTATATATAATAGAAGAAAGTTTTTTTGGTCTTTGCATGGCTTGTATTCCATAAGGTGAAGAAGCTTTCTTCTCGCCATAATCGGGTAATAGCGCTTCTTCTTATTGTTAAGAAGAACAAGGAGATCAAGCCTTCTTCGCGAAGGGCTGAAAGGTTTAACGGCCGTTGAAAGCCTTCAGCATCCACAGATGCTTTTCCAGCGATTTATGAACGGCAAGCAGCATATCGGCTGTCGTTTCGTCGCCTTTCTTCTCGGCTTCCTCCATGCCTTCCTTCAGCTCGCCGGCGACTACGGTAAAGTCATCAATGAGCGAATCGACCATCTGGGTCGCTTCTTCTTTGCCGGTAGCTTCCTTGACGCTGGAGAGCTTCAGATGTTCCGTCATCGTTGCTACAGGTTTGCCCTCTAACGCCAACAGGCGCTCGGCAAAATCATCCACGACCAATGTCGCTTCCTCGTAAAGCTCCTGGAATTTCACGTGCAAGGTGAAGAACTGGTTGCCCTTCACATACCAGTGGAAATTATGCAGCTTCACATAAAGAACGCTCCAGGTGGAAATTTGCTTGTTTAAAATATCATGCAGCTTCGTCATTGAAAACACGCTCCTTAATAGTTGATTTCTCTTATCTATTTGATGAACCTCCGGCCTTGCCGGAAAATTATCAACGCTTATGTTAAGGGGCATTATGCTAAAGCTGCTCAGTCTCCGAAGGCGATTTCCTGTGTAACGAGCTCCAGATCCGAGCCCATTAAAGCTGCATCCGCATCTTCCAGGAACCGTTCGGCATCCAGCGCAGCCATACATCCGCTGCCCGCGGCGGTAATGGCCTGGCGGTAATGGCGGTCCTGAACATCCCCGCAGGCGAATACGCCCGGCAGATTGGTTTTCGACGTTCCCGGCTGAACTACGATGTAGCCTTGATCATCGGTCGTGACCTGCCCGCCCAGAAAAGCGGTATTCGGCGTATGGCCAATCGCTACAAATACGCCGTCTGCTTCAAGCAGCACGTCTTCGCCGGTTGCATTATCATGAACGCGAAGGCCGCTCAGCCCCTGATCCCCCGCAACTACCTCCTGCGGAGTTACATTCAGGCTCCACACAATTTTATCATTGGCTCTGGCCCGGTCCTGCATGATTTTCGAAGCGCGAAGCTCGTCGCGTCTGTGAACCAGTCTGACCTCGGATGCGAATCGGGTCAGGAAGGAAGCTTCCTCCATAGCGGAATCGCCGCCGCCGACAACAATAATTTTTTTGCCGCGGAAGAAAAATCCGTCACAAGTCGCACAGGTGCTGACTCCACGGCCAACGTTGTCGCGTTCTCCGGGCACTCCCATATATTTTGCCGAAGCGCCGGTGGAAATAACCACAGATTTCGTAAAAATTTCACTGCCGTTCTCCAGCTTCAATTTATAGGGTCTCTCGGAGAGATCCGCCTCATCCACCCAGCCGGTCTGAAAACGCGCCCCGAACCGCTGCGCCTGTTTGCGCATATTGGACATCAGCTCGGAACCGAGGATGCCGTCCTGGAAGCCGGGGTAATTCTCGACCTCTGTAGTTGTAGTCAGCTGTCCCCCCGGCTGCGGTCCTTCCAGAACCAGAGGGCTGAAGCCGGCGCGTGCAAGATAGATGGCAGCCGTTAATCCGGCTGGCCCGGTACCTACTATTGTGATGTTTTCCATATCGTTTCTCTCCTCTCATTAACCAAGCCGATTCACCTTGAACCATATCGATAATTATTTCTATATTAAAATTATTATAAATAAGGAAAGTTGTCAATAGCAATTTGAAATAATGAAAAACACGCAATCCTCAGCCGGCAGCTTCCAGCTCTTGTGAGATGGAGGAATGCCGCCCGCGCTGCGTGTTTAGGGTTGTTATAGCCATGTATCATGGAAATTGCGGATCAGAAAACAGCACCCGGCTTGAGGCACAGCGTTGGCTGGAAAGCGGATGTTTTTCGAGCGCTGTGGCAATCAAGTCCAAAAGCGATGAACGCCTATCAGTCTGCAATCAGCTTCACATAATACTCGCGTGTGCGGGGCCCGTCGAATTCGCAGAAATAAATCCCCTGCCATCTGCCCAGAAGCAGCCGGCCCTCTGCGATAATGACCGTTTGCGAGGTTCCGGTCGTCATGGCTTTCAGATGGGAGGCGGTATTGCCTTCGCCATGCCGGTATTTCGGGTGCTCCCACGGGTACACCTCATCCAGACGCATCAGCACATCATGCTTCACATCGGGATCGGCATTCTCCTGGATCGTAATTCCGGCGGTCGTATGCGGGCAATAAATGACGGCTAGGCCGTTTTCTATCCCTTTTTGACTGACAATGGCTGTGATTTCGCGGGTAATATCCATCATCTCATCGTGCCGGGACGTCCGCAGCGATCGGGTAATCAGCATGATTAGTCCTCCTTTATACGAGTAATACGCGGAAGTATCCATCGTTTTCAAGTGTGTCATGAGCCAGAAGGGATGTCAAACCGGGACCTGATGCCTATTTTACCATGGTGCGATTGTCCGAATGGGAGTATTATGGAGGTAGTATAAATAACGCTTATGGGGGATATGAAAATGATGATGGGAAAACGCGTGCGCAAGGCCATTATTCCGGCGGGGGGACTGGGTACCCGGTTTCTGCCCGCTACCAAGGCACAGCCTAAGGAAATGCTGCCGCTTATTGATAAGCCTGCCATACAATATATTGTAGAAGAAGCAGTCGCCTCCGGAATCGAGAGCATCATGATTGTGACGGGACGCAACAAACGGGCGATTGAGGACCATTTTGACAAGTCGGTGGAGCTGGAGGCTGAGCTGGAGGCACACGGCAAAGCCGAAATGCTGGATCTGGTCAAAGGCATCTCGCATATGGCGGATATCTGTTATACACGCCAGCGCGAGCCGCTCGGACTTGGACATGCCGTATTATGTGCGCGCAGCTTTGTGGGGGACGAGCCCTTTGCAGTGCTGCTTGGGGATGACATTCTGCTGTCGGAACCGCCCTGTCTGAAGCAAATGATCGACGTTTACGAAACGAACGGTTCCTCAGTCGTGGCCGTTATGGAAGTGCCGTGGGACCAGACGCATAAGTACGGTATTGTCGAGCTGGACCGTGAAGCGGAGCAGGGCCGTATCAGGGGACTCGTGGAAAAACCGCTGCCCGGTGAAGCGCCGTCCAATCTTGCAGTAGTTGGCCGATATATCCTTGATCCGGCAATCTTCGCGCTGCTGGAACGGGCCGAACCCGGCAAAGGCGGCGAGATTCAGCTCACCGATAGCCTGCAGCGTCTGAACTGGGAATCGCCGCTCACCGCATTCCGCTTCCAGGGTCGAAGGCATGACGTCGGCGATAAGCTGGGATTTGTACAGGCTACGATTGATATGGCATTGGAAAGAGAAGATCTCTCGGAAGAGGTAAGGGCATTTATGATCGAGCGCCTTGGGACAGGTGTACGCTAAGCGAGGTTTATAATTAATGAAGTAAATAATGAACTGCTTTAAAAGATTGCCTGGCGGAGCAGGCGGAATACAGTCTGCCGTGGTGTCAGTCGATCGACCTTGTAACCTGCAATTAAGTTAAGAACGATTCCGCATGCGCAGCCTGACTTTCTCACCCCGCCTTAAGCAGGTTCTCTCCTTGCCAGCATGTGCACCCAACACCGTCATAACGTCTTGAGACGTATGATGCTTTGGGTGACGAAGTAAGGAACGCTTAAGTTCAAGCCGTTTGCCCAGGGCACGATCCTTGGCAGACGGCTTTTTTGTATTTCTCTTTAGCTGCCAGGCAGGAGACACTGGAAATTGAATCAGACCCGCCCGCTCCTCCAGGCGCTGAAGGCGCGTTTCACTGCGATCATTGAGATCCAGAACAGCAGCAAAGCGAGCACAGGATGAAGCGCGGCCAGCTCGGGAATCCGGCCTCCCATATGAGCCGTTAGGTACTGCATGATGATCAGAATGACCATTCCAAATCCCAAAAACCGGATGGCGCGGCCGGTTGGGCCAATAAAGGTTAAAACGAGCATAGCCAGTGGGATCATTTCGAAATAGTGAACGAACGACCGGTGATCCTGCCAATGCGACGAATCGACGAATGAAGCCATTCCTGCCAGGAATACCTGCATGACGACACATACGGCGAAGACCGCTGCAAGCAAAAATAGCGCCAGCCGGATATAACTTGCTCCCGTTTGCTTGGCCTTGATCTCGGCGTCAGTCTGATTCTCCATGTCAGCCTGGTTTGTGGGCATCTTCCATACCTCCCTTATGTTGTATATCTCAATTCTATATATCTGTGATCCATATGTTAGGGATAATCCGGTTTGTTGTCAAAACAATCTTGCAGACTGAAAATAATGGGGCAACCCGGCGAGTATGTACGTACAAGTTAAGCACATGATATAATATGAGGCATACAAGCTGAATGCAGGAATCGAGGTGCAGCGTGAAGGAACAGCTTCCGCCCAAGTATATGCAACTAAAGGAAGAGATTTTGACCTGGATCACGGCGGAACAATTCAAGCCGCATGACAAGCTTCCTTCGGAGAACGAGATTGCCGCAACGTTCAGCCTGAGCCGCCAGACTGTCAGGCAGGCGCTTGGGGAACTGGAAGCGGAGGGCTGGCTTTATCGCTCACAGGGAAAAGGAACATTCGTAGCTGACGCGGCTTCTGCGGCTGCCGGCAAGCACCCGCACCAGCAGGGGCTGACCATCGGATTGATGACGACGCATATCTCCGACTATATATTCCCGACGATCGTGCGCGGGGTGGAATCGGCGCTTCGCCTGCATGGGGCCAGGCTGCTGCTGGCCAGCACGGACAATGAGAAGAACAAGGAACGGGAGAGTCTGGAATCCATGCTGCAGCAGCAGCCAAGCGGACTGATCATCGAGCCGACCAAGAGTGCGGAGGGAAACCCTAATCTCGACTATTATCTGTCGCTGGAATCCAGAGGAATTCCATTTGTTATGCTTAACGAGCGATATAGCGATCTGGATGCACCGTGTCTGAAGGTTGACGACGAGCTTGGCGGATTCCGCGCAGCAGAGCACTTGATCAGGCTCGGTCACCGGCGGATTGCCGGATTTTTTAAGACCGACGATTTTCAGGGGATCTACCGGATGCGCGGTTTCCTGCGTGCTTTGCGCGAGCATCAACTGACGCTGCGTTCCGAGCTCCTTATCCGGTATAGTACCGAGGAGAAGCTGGTCAGGCCTGCTGCGGAGCTGTCGGCGCTGCTTGGCCAGGCAGCCGGGGAGCGTCCGACGGCGATTGTTTGCTATAACGACGAGCTGGCTGTGAAGCTGCTTGATGTGGTGCGGGGGAAGGGCTTGACGGTGCCGGAGGATCTATCTATGGTGGGATTTGATGATGCCACACTGGCTACAGCAACGGAAGTGAAGCTGACTACACTGGAGCATCCCAAGACTCGGATGGGTGAGGATGCTGTGAAACTGCTTATTCGTCTGTTGGGACAAGGCCGCAGCCGCAAGCCGGAGGCGGATATTGTATATGAACCGCGATTAATTGTCAGGGAGTCTACCGCCCCGGCCGGAGAAGAAGTAAAAAATTAATCGTGACACACTTGTACGTACAAGTTATAATAATAGCGAATGAAACACCATTATATTTGGCAGCATATTTTCGGGTATTTGAATAAATAGCCAAGATGCCGCAGCGACTATGGATAAATGCGGCGAAAGGAGAACTATTTTATGCTGGATGCTTTAAAAAAAGCCGTATGGGAAGCCAATATGGAGCTGCCCCAGTATGGGCTTGTCACTTTTACCTGGGGGAATGTAAGTGGCATTGACCGGGAGAGAGGTCTAGTGGCCATCAAGCCGAGCGGTGTTCCTTATGATGAGCTGAAGCCTGAGCAAATCGTCATTGTGGATCTGGAAGGGAATGTAGTCGAAGGGAATCTTCGGCCCTCTTCGGATACGCCGACGCATGTCGCTTTGTATCGCGCTTTTGAAGGCATTGGAGGGATCGTGCATACCCACTCTCCATGGGCCACGAGCTGGGCGCAGGCCGGACGGCCGATTCCCGCGCTTGGAACGACGCATGCGGATTACTTTTACGGTGAAATCCCTTGCACACGTCCTATGACGGAAGCCGAAATTCAAGGCGCTTATGAGCTGGAGACAGGCAACGTCATTATTGAGACCTTCACTCAAGGCGGCATCGATCCCAATCAAGTGCCGGCTGCGCTCGTATACAGCCATGCGCCCTTCTGCTGGGGGAAGGATCCCCATAATGCGGTGCATAATGCGGTTGTCGTGGAGGAAGCGGCCAAGATGGCACTGCACACGTTCCAGTTAAATCCGAATATACAGCCGATGGATCAGCATTTGCTGGATCGCCATTACTTGCGCAAGCACGGTAAAAATGCTTATTATGGACAAAAGTAATCGTTTACAAGGACTATATTTCAAAGGGGGATCCCTGAATCATGAGCAGCAAATATGCAATTGGCGTGGACTATGGAACGGAATCCGGCCGCGCGGTGTTGGTGCGTCTGAGCGACGGTGCGGAAATCGCCGAGCATGTGACGCCCTACCGTCACAACGTTATTGATGAGAAATTGCCGGAATTGGGTCTCAAGCTGGAGCATGACTGGGCGCTGCAGCATCCGGCGGACTATATTGAGGTGCTGACGACGTCGGTGCCTGCCGTTATGAAGGAATCCGGAATTGCGGCAAGCGAGATTATAGGTCTTGGCATCGACTTTACCGCATGTACCATGCTGCCGATCGATGAGGCGGGGCAGCCGCTCTGCTTCAATGAGGCGTACAAAGCCAATCCGCACAGCTGGGTGAAGCTGTGGAAGCATCATGCGGCACAGGATGAGGCGAACCTTATTAATGAAATCGCGGCAAGCCGCGGCGAGTCGTTCCTCCCCCGTTACGGCGGCAAAATTTCCTCCGAATGGATGCTGGCCAAGTCATGGCAGATTCTGAACGAAGCTCCGGAGATGTATGAGGCTGCGGATAAATTCGTGGAAGCAACCGACTGGGTTGTCGGCCAGATGACGGGAAACATTGTGCGCAACAGCTGCACGGCCGGATACAAGTCCATTTGGCACAAGCGGGATGGATATCCAAGCAGCGAGTTCTATAAAGCGCTTGATCCAAGGCTGGAAAATCTTGCGGATACGAAGCTCCGCGGCGATGTTCTGCCGCTTGGCTCCAAAGCGGGCGAGCTGACGGCGGATATGGCTGCGCGCATGGGCCTAACCGCAGGTATCGCAATTGCGGTCGGCAATGTCGATGCGCATGCCGCGGTTCCCGCAGTAGGTGTTGTCACCCCCGGCAAGCTGGTAATGGCCATGGGGACCTCGATCTGTCATATGCTGCTCGGCTCGGAAGAGAAGCAGGTTGAGGGTATGTGCGGCGTTGTCGAGGATGGTATCATCCCCGGCTATTACGGTTATGAAGCCGGTCAATCGGCCGTTGGCGATATTTTCGCCTGGTATGTGGATGAAGCGGTTCCGGCCTATGCCATTGAGGCAGCCAATCAGGAAGGAATCAGCATCCATGAGTGGCTGGAAAAGAAAGCGTCAGAGCTCAATGTCGGCGAATCCGGCGTTCTCGCGCTCGACTGGTGGAATGGCAATCGTTCCGTGCTTGTCGATACGGATCTGACCGGGATGATGGTTGGTCTTACCCTGCTGACCAAGCCTTATGAAGTCTATCGCGCACTGCTGGAAGCGACGGCTTTCGGCACTCGTAAAATCGTGGAAGCCTTCCACAGCAACGGTGTGGCTGTGGATGAGCTGTACGCCTGCGGGGGCCTCCCGCAAAAGAACCGTCTGCTTATGCAAATCTACGCAGATGTGACCAACCGCGAGATCAAAGTCGCGGCCTCCCGGCAGACGCCTGCGCTGGGGGCGGCCATGTTCGGCGCTGTGGCAGCCGGTGCGGAAGCAGGCGGCTACGATAATGTTGTCGACGCGGCGGCGGCAATGGCCCGCGTGAGGGAGGAGACGTTCAAGCCGATTCCGGCGAACGTCGCGGTATATGACAAGCTGTACGCGGAGTATAATCAGCTCCACGACTACTTCGGCCGTGGCGCCAATGATGTGATGAAACGGCTAAAGGCCATTAAAGAAGAAGCCAGCGCCCACTAAGCGCAGGGAGTAAATAGAAGGGCCCGATCAGGCGTCAATTGATGACGCTGTAATCGGGCCTTCTTCATTTAAATACAAGAAAGTTTATATTTCCTTTCTTATAGGTGAAGTTGCTGCGCCACCAAGATGACGGTGAAGCCGACTCTTGGTGGCATCTCATGGGAGGATGATCAACTCTTATAGGTGAAGTTGCTTCGTCACTAATTGGACGGGGGAAGCCGGCTCTTTGAGGAATTTCAAAGGAGCATAATCAACGCAAGAGATTTTGAGTAATCGGACCAATCATCCTTCGTCTTGTTTAAAGGTCATCTTCCGAATCGTCGGTGATGAGATCATAATTATTTTCCAGCTGCAAATTGTAAGGCAATGCAGTCCCCGCATCCTGGATGCTCCTCGGTATGACTGCGCCAGCGCCTGTCAGAATGAGCTCGAGTCCGACTGTATCCCCTGACTGTATGGGCAGATAGAGCTGGGACTCCGCAATCAGGCGTCCATTCAGACGCAGAATCGTTCCAATATCACCAGCTATAGCCACGCCGCTGACAAAGATGATCTGGCCAAAGTTATTGAAACGAACAACACCTGTCCCGGCCAAAGCCTGATAAACAGTCATCCCCGGAAAATGGCGCACGGTATAGGCCTGAGTAACCTGAGGAAAGAAACGTCCTCCATTAATGACCACTGTCACGAAGCCAGGGAATATTGGTGGCCCGGGAATCGGGATGGGAATAGGAATAGGGATCGGAATTGGCCACGGCCCGGGCGGAAACGGTCCTGGTCCAGGTGGAAATGGACCTGGTCCCGGAGGGAATGGCCACGGCCCGGGCGGAAACGGTCCTGGTCCAGGTGGAAATGGACCTGGTCCCGGAGGGAATGGCCCCGGTCCGGGTGGAAACGGCCCCGGGCCTGGCGGGAACGGTCCCGGTCCGGGTGGAAATGGTCCTGGTCCCGGAGGGAATGGCCCCGGTCCGGGTGGAAACGGCCCAGGCCCCGGCGGGAATGGTCCTGGGCCGGGTGGAAACGGCCCTGGGCCCGGTGGGAATAGTCCCGGTCCGGGTTGCAGGCCGCCACCGGGGCTACCCATCATTCCACGCGGTCCGCCGCCACAACCGCAATCCCGGCCTGCCGGAGCAGGGGGGATATAGGCGACACTATATCCATCCTGAACGTGGACGGGGGTGTAAAAGTTATACCACATGCATATTCGTCTCCTTCATCAGAGCGTATAGGTCGATATCATGATAAAGCTTATGCGGCAATCGCCTATTCGGTGAGAAGGAATTACAATCAGACTATAGAGCAGCTAAGCTTGAAAAGCATAAAAAAACAGGACGAAGGCAGATTTGCCTTCGTCCTGTTTTTAACTGTTCCAAAGCTTATTTCGCAGCTTCGTAACGTTTGCCAACTTCCGACCAGTTCACAACATTCCAGAACGCTGCGATATAATCAGGGCGTTTGTTTTGGTAGTTCAGATAGTAAGCATGCTCCCAAACATCAAGGCCAAGGAGCGGCGTATCGCCTTCCATGATCGGGCTGTCTTGGTTAGGCAGGCTGTACACTTTCAATTTGCCAGCTTTGTCAGCTGCAAGCCAGGCCCAGCCGCTTCCGAAACGGGTTGTAGCTGCTTTTGCAAAATCCTCTTTGAATTTATCGAATCCGCCAAGCTCGCTTGCAATCGCATCGGCAAGTGCTCCGCTTGGAGCGCCGCCAGCGTTTGGTCCAATCGTTTCCCAGAAGAGGGAGTGGTTAGCATGTCCGCCGCCATTGTTGCGAACGGCAGTGCGGATGGCTTCAGGTACACTGTTAAGATCAGCAATAAGGTCTTCGACCGATTTGCTTTGCAGATCAGGAGAGGACTCCAGAGCAGCATTCAAATTCGTTACATAAGCATTATGATGACGGTCGTGGTGGATCATCATCGTTGTTTCATCAATGTGGGGCTCCAGTGCGTTGTTCGGATACGGTAAAGCTGGTAGTTGATGTGCCATGTTCAAAAAACCTCCTATTATATGTAATGTCTCTATCCATTACCCATTATCCATCTTCTCTAATAATAAATCAACAAAAATGTTTAGAAAGTCTGTATTCATGGATATATTTGCATCAACTATAGGATGATCAATAATGAAATATCTATACATCCGCGGGCAACAAAAAAACGACCCCGAAGGATCGTTTTTAAGTCACTGGATTAGTTGTTGATAAAACCAGCGTTACCGAGCAAACGAATTACCATTGTAGCAGCTTCAGCACGGCTTGCGCTAGCGTCACCTACCACTTTCGTAGTAGTTTGGCCAAGAACAATACCGGATTTAACTGCTGCAGCGACTTCAGCTTTTGCCCAGCCGAGACTGCTTGCATCAGTGAAGGCAGCCAACGCAGCAGATGCTTCCGCATCAGTAAGCGTTACTTCCTTACCAGCATAACCAAGGGCGCGAACGACCATGGCTGACAGCTCTTTACGGGTGATGTTAGCGTTCGGGTTGAATTTACCTTTGTCATCACCTTGTACGATACCAGCTTCTGCAGCCGTAGCTACAACGCCAGCGTACCATTGGCTCGAACTTACGTCCGAGAATTTAGATGTGGTTCCAGTAGCATCAAGACCGAGTGAACGAACGATCAGAGCCGCAAACTCAGCGCGAGTAATGTTGCGTTTTGGTTCGA
Organism: Paenibacillus sp. JT22N12; assembly: GCF_056269365.1. NCBI lineage: Bacteria > Bacillati > Bacillota > Bacilli > Caryophanales > Paenibacillaceae > Paenibacillus > Paenibacillus sp. JT22N12. The sequence continues at coordinate 426,319 of NZ_JBWDNU010000004.1, forward strand.
ACTTGTTAGCGCCCGTACCTTCTACAACCAACTTCGCAGCAAGAGTTTCAATATCTTCTTTCGCCCAGTGGTTAGCGAGATCCGCGAAGGATACGTTATCCAGTTGGATGACAGTGTAGATACTTGTGCTGTTGCGGAGCAAAGTAGCAAGTGTGTTATTACCGTTAGCAGCGAATGTAGCTGGGACGAAGCTCAGCTCTTTCGTATCCGGATTATAAACTACACCAGTTACCAATTTGGAATCAACAGAGCCAGTTACCGGAAGAGTACGTTTGAAGTAAACACCCAGGTCATTGACTTGCTGCTCTTTACCGCCACCTACAGCAGTGATTTTGAAATCAACTGGCGTAGCCAGTGGTTTCGCATCAATTCCGTACACAGCATCACTTACCGCTTTAGCAGCGTCGCCAGTAAGTCTCTTAAGTTCTACTTTGATTTTCAGAGCGCTCAGTTCAACCCCAAGGGATTTAGCCAGGTCCTCCAGTTTCAAAGCAGCGATCGGAAGGGTGATGGATGTACCATCTTCCAGTTTGATCGTAAGAGTTTCACCTTTGATCAATGCATCAGCAGGAATTGTTACTACTTCGGAAGTTGATGTAATAGTAGCATTCTTATCGGTTGCAAAGAGATTAGTCAATTGAGTACCGTCTACATTGCCGTTGCTGTCAATGATGCCAACACCCGGAAATCCAGGGAAGCCACCACCTCCACAGTAAGATGAGTTGTAAACATCTTTGTATGCGGAGTCAGCCACGGTCAATCTCACATATGTAGTACATGGTACGGAAGAAGAACTGAATGTATAGAAGCCATCTTTGTCATATACCGCTTTAACAGCAGTTGCGGTAGTTTCACCCGCGCCATAGACATAAACGTTTACTGGCACACCCAGATTGTAGACTGCATCCGTAACATAAACCGTACCACTTACTGTTCCGTATGAATAGTTCGCATCTTTAAAACCATTCGTATTGTGAGCAGCAAATGCAAGAACAGGCACAAGCACTGATATAATCATCAATGAGGCGATAAGAGCTGAAATTTTGCTTGCAAAAATCTTTTTCATTTTTAGTTTTCACCTCCTTTCATTAAACAATCGTAAATACGTTTTTTTTAAACCCATCGAGAAACTATTATATATCATCGTAATCAGGAAAGATAGAAACAATTTTGGGAAATAGTATAATAATGTTAGAGAAATACTGGAAAAGGATAACAGGATATTTACTTGCTGTCAATAACTTGTTGAAGCAAGTTTTTCTCGTTCGCGTCAAATCCTATTAATTTATTCAATAATACCTCATCTTTTTGTCCTATTGCATCCTGCGCAGCGAGGTAATATCTAACATTAATACGGATACTTTCATTGCTTAAATCGCCAGTAATGTCTTGCTTCAAAAGGTTATACGCATCTTCGTAGCTTTTGTTGCGGTATAAAATTTGTCCAATTGCCTGTCTCATAATAGGAGTGACATTAAATTCTCTTCCTTGAAGCTGTCCTGCTGGTAATAACTTGAGTTGTTCCTCCTTGGCGAGCACTTCTTTATACAGCTCCAGAGAGTGATTCCACTTGGAGTCAGGTCCTTTGGAATCCATTTCTCCCTCATTCTGGCCGGCAAGAAAATATTCCATAATAGCGACTTCGTAAAAGTTCATATCCCAAGGGAATTTAGAAATTGATTCGTCAAGAACAGATAATATATGGCTGTAGTCGTTCTCGGCTTTATAGTATTGATACTCGTCCAGAAGTAATTGACGATTGTAAGGTGCAAAAGGTTTCAACTGATCAAGCAATCTTTTATATTCCTGTCTGTATTGTAAATCTTGGGTTGAATTGAAGGCTTGATCCATCCAATTCAATTTTCTTAAAGTATAATCAGGATGGTCAGGAGACACGTTAATGGCATGATCAATAGGTGGCAGTAATTCATTTAACGGCTTTTTCTCCACAATAGCAAGATTCAGAGCTTGACGGTAGCTAAGATTGGCATCATATTCCCTGTAGACCCATATAAAGAGAAACAAGGCCAGTAACGATATGGCTGCTGGATATACCAATCGCCACTTACTATATCTGTATCCCTCCATAGCCGGAATTATCAATGTCTTGTGGAATGGAGCAAGCATCGCACCTAGAGACAGAAAGACGAGAATCGATAAATAACCATAACTCATATCAAAATCCAGAGCACTGTGGGCCAGCAAAGAGATAGAGATGATGAAAAATATAAATTGGCTGCCTCGTAACTCAGGATTTCTAATGTATTCCCGAATGAATAAGTAGTAGACGAGGACAATAAAGCCTATTAATATAATAATTCCGATCCAGCCGATCTCTATCAGTGTCTGCAAATAATAGCTGTGAGCCTGATTACTGGTGTAAGGGTTGCTTTGGTACTTCTCATAAAGTACTGACCAAGCGCCACCACCTGCACCGATTAGTGGATAATCTGCTGAAACTTTAAATGCATCCTTATAGAAGGTTTCGCGCTCGAGAACGCTATGCTGTTCAAGGTTAATGCTTTCTATACGATCAGCAATACTTTGGGGCAATAGGCTTCTAACACTGCTGCTTGAGAAAATTAAAATAGCCGCTAGTGCGCCTACTACAATAAAAAGAAGAGGAACTGCAATGAAAGACCATTTGGATACTTGGATTCTTGTTGTTCGGATATTTAGCCATTTTGAAAGTTTGCCATGAAGGAGGGAAATTAATAATGCAACAACAATGGATGCACCTAGAAGCAGACCCCATCCAGTCAGAGGAACGGAACTCCAAAGAGATATTGTTTTACCCGACTGGGAGACTGGGTCCGTGATTTTGGAGATTTTATCCGCAGCTGCTGTTAACTTACTCAAAATGGCGAAAGATGAAACAACAGCAAGAAACATGTATATTAGATAGGACAATTGCTTACTGATTTTGAGGAAAGGAAGAATAATAAGGACAAGTATTGGAATGAATACAAGCGCTGCCCGTGAATAAGTCAGCATTAAAGAGATCCAAATTGGTACGAGCATAAAGCTGTGCAACGCCCGCCAGTACCACTGCTTGACATGAATGGCTGAGAATAGAGCTCCCAGGAATAAGGCTGTAAGAAGTGCAGCATACGAGTTGGAGTATTGGAAGACAGATGTCAACCGATAGTTCGTGTCTGCCAACCATAGAGCATTATTGAAGTAAGCTTGTCCAAACAGATTCATGAACCCGAATATTACAATGGCATAACCGGACAATTGAATGGATAGTTCAATAAACTTGCGGTGTAATTTATTTTCAGCCATATACAGACCAATGATAAAAAAAGCTGCAATCATAAATTCAAGCAAAATCATCGTTTTGGCATTATGTGAGGAGACAGCGTCTGTTGAAGATAATATATACATGAGAGGAAGGAGGAGCACAAGAACTGACAAAATGGATCTGTAGTCAATTAATTTCCAGGTTTGAAAGAAACGAATGCCAACGATCAAGAAGAGTATGAATGCATACAACATGGATTCGAGTAGAGCCGCCTCAAAATCGAACGCAAATCCGTTAAATAAGGCCACTTGAAAGGGAAAGATGAAGAAAAATAAACATGTGCCGGCAAGTATTGCCCATTGAAGTAATGAAAGATCAGACGATACATTTGGTTTATTCTTTTGCATAACTTTGAAGCTCCTTTTTGTTAACATTCTCAAGCCATTATAAAACTATATCACACTATCAAATCAAACTCATTAATGTGTTTTCTGCGTGGAGGTTCAAGATTCAATATCATTATAGTAATGGCATATTTTAGAACATATAAGCATTTTTAATTCTATGCATGAGCTGTGTAAGTTTGATAAGATAGTTCTGAAGTACTCCTCTCCAGAAACTTTTAATAAAAATATACGTTATATTAGAATAGCTTTGTTTATTCATAGATTCAAATATGATCGGGAGCAGATGTGAATATGGATTTTCTGAAAAATAATATGAAATTGTTGTTTTTGGCAAATGAATTATCAAAGAAAGAATTTCGATTAAAGTATCAAGGCTCTTTATTAGGTATATTATGGGCCTTTATTCAACCGGTTATTACAATTGCAATCCTTTGGTTTGTTTTCTCAGTTGGATTTAAATCAGTACCTGTTAATAATATCCCATTTATATTGTGGCTTATTGCAGGTATGATACCATGGTTCTTTATTTCAGAGGTAATATCAAATGGAGCCAATGCCATTAGTGAAAATTCATTTCTAGTCAAAAAGGTCGTTTTTAAAATCGAAATATTACCAATAGTAAAAGTGATAACATCCTTAAAAATTCATGTTTTTTTTATTGCAATATTTTTTATAATTTATTTTTTCTATGGGTACTCGTTAAATATTAATAATCTTCAACTTTTTTATTATTTATTTTGTACGATTGTGCTGCTTATCGGGGTTAATTTTATCACTTCAGCCTTGAATGTTTTTCTAAAAGATATTGGTCAAGTCGTTGCGGTTGTTGTTCAGTTTGGTTTCTGGATTACCCCAATTTTTTGGATGCTTGATACTGTACCTGAAAAATATCGCTTTCTGATTAAATTAAATCCCGTTTATTATATAGTTGATGGATATAGATTGTCGATGTTTACCCAAGAGTCTGTTCTTGACTATCCAAATTTAACAATATATTTTTGGGCAATCACTCTTGTCTTATTAATTGTAGGATATGGACTATTCAAGAAAATCAAACCGCATTTTGCGGATGTCTTATAAAGAAGAGGTACACAATGGAAAAGTCTATTATTGAATTCATGGGTGTTACCAAGAAATATAAAATATACAATGCTCCAGGAGACCGACTTAAGGAATCCATACATCCATTTCGAAAAAAATATCATAGAGAATTCAACGCATTGAACGAAATAAACCTCTCCATTACGAAAGGTGAAAGTGTAGGGATTGTGGGGACAAATGGATCTGGAAAATCAACATTTCTGAAAATGATCGCCGGTGTACTTACTCCGTCTTCTGGTCAAGTGATTATTAACGGCAAAGTTTCAGCAATTCTTGAGCTTGGTGCTGGGTTTAATCCTGAGTATACAGGAATAGAAAACATATATTTGAACGGTACTATTATGGGATACAGTCATCAGGAAGTCGATTCGAAGATGCAGTCTATTCTGGATTTTGCTGAGATTGGTGAATTTGTTTATCAACCTGTAAAGACATATTCCAGTGGTATGTTCGCAAGGCTTGCTTTTGCTGTCGCTATCAATGTGGAACCAGATATTCTGATTGTAGACGAAGCGTTAAGTGTCGGTGATACGCGTTTCCAGATGAAGTGTATTGAGAAGATGAAGCAAATTCGTGAAAATGGAACTACAATTTTGTTTGTTTCCCACGCTATTGAACAAATTAAACGTTTTTGTACGAGGGCAATTTGGATTGAAAAGGGCACACTAAAAGAAGATGGAGATGCAAACGAGGTTGTTAATATTTATGAGGATTCATTGTATTTAGGAGAGCTTCAGAAGGCTTCTATTGACTCTGAAGATGAACATGTGGATCTGTTTAACGAGATGCCGATTCCATTAGAACCAGATTCTGTAGGTAGAATTGTATCGTTGAAATGTAAAAAATCCACTATAAATACATTTCAATCGTTAGATGTTGAAGTTATCTATGACATTTATGAGGAAGAGGTCCCTAATCTATTAATTGGAGTTGCGATATATGATAGGGATAGAAAATATATATTTGGTCCTAATACCCATCTGGATAAGATTGCAATTCAAAATTCTAAGGGAAGACATGGAATTACCTATTCTATTCCTCGCGTTACTTTATTAAGTGGTACTTACTTTCTCGATGGCGGATTGTTTACCGAAAAAGGTCTGGTGGCGATAGACTATAAAACCGCTGCCGAACAATTTACAATTAAAAGTGATTATTTCACCGAAGGACTTGTCTATATGGAGCATGAATGGAGAATGAACAAATGAATGTTTCAATTCCTTTCGATCAATATCAAAGGTATAACCACGCGGCTGAGATAATAAACAAATGGAAATCTCTTTCAGGGAATAGTCAGGTTTCTATACTTGAAGTAGGTGCGAACGAACATAAGAACCTTGAAGGCTTTTTGCGTGGGGATACTATTATGTATCTGGATATTGTTGTTCCGGATCATTTAAGATCGGATTCTTCCTATATACAAGGTGACGCTACGAATATGTCCTTTTCAGAATCACAATTTGATTGGATCGTAGCACTGGATGTATTTGAACATATTCCTAACGATAGGAAAAAGGCATTTCTTAGTGAATTAAGGCGAGTTAGCAGATATGGTTTTGTGATTTCAGCTCCCTTTGACACTCCAGGAGTTAAAGAATCAGAGAAGCGTGTGAATACTTATTATCATGCACTCTATGGCGAAGATTATATATGGCTGCAAGAGCACGAAGAACTTAGGTTGCCGAATTTGGATGATACTTTAGGTTATTTGAATGATTCGAAGATTCCTTTTTTTAATTTTGGCCACGGATCGCTTAAGTTATGGACGGAAATGACCTCAACCCATTTCTTGTCGGCGGGTATTTCTGATTTATATTCTTTTCGCTCAATTATTGATAATCATTACAATCAGAAAATTTATGAACATGATTATGCCGTTCCTAACTACAGGCAATTTATTGTTTCTATAGATGATGAGTCTATACTTAATGAAATCAGAAATATTTATTCTCTAAAGAAAGAACAAATCATTAATAATGAAGATATAAATGAATTAATGTCATTGCAAGCTCAAATGCAAATACTGCAAAGGCATGCATCTGGCCGGGACCGGGATATTCAGCTAAATGCGAGAATTTCTCATCTCACTGATAGAATTAATGAGGTTTCAGTTCAATTTGAAGCATCCCAGTCTCAAGTTGACTTATCAATTAGTAAAATGAATTCAGAGCATAATGGTACTCTGGAAAGTATTCAACATAAATTAGACTTCATGATATCCAATAAAGAACAAGAAACGGTTAAATTAATTCGTGATGAATATACAACTAGATATAACGAGTTACAGTCGGTTATCAATGAGAAGAATCTTCATATTAAGGAAAAAGATCTTTATATAAATGATCTTCAAAACATAGCCAACTCATTACGTTTGAAAAATAGAATAAAACGTATGCTGCCAAAACCGTTTAGAACTCCAGCGAAGAAATTCTATATGCTCCTAAAGCTGATAAAAGAAAACCCCCATTATTTGAAACGAGGTATAAATGAACTTCGCAGCAGAGGGTTAAATGGTTTAGCTGAAAAAATAAAAGGAGTGTCTATTCAACAGGATCAACCTGAATACTTTCAAAAAGAAGAAATGATTGATATTAACTTAATCAATTATGAGATAGGCAGCTGGAATTTCAGGCCAAAGGTCAGTATTTTAATGCCTGTATATAATGTAGATCCGCAGTGGCTTGATTTAGCAATTAAGTCTGTGCAAGGGCAACTATATCCCGATTGGGAATTATCCATTGTAGATGATTGTTCAACTCATAAAGAAACAGTAGAATACTTGAGGCAGATTAACGACTCGCGTATTAAAATTAAGTTTCTTACCGAAAATCAAGGTATCTCTGGTGCGACCAACTTAGCCGCTTCCCAAGCGACTGGAATTTATTATTCACTTTTGGATAACGATGATGAACTGCGTTTGGATGCTTTATATGAAATGGTTAAGGCGCTACAGCATGAAGAGTCTGATATCTTGTATTCTGACGAAGATAAGATTGATATTCATGGTAATCGAAAAACACCATTCTATAAACCTGACTGGTCACCGGACTTATTACGTTCTCAAATGTATGTCGGCCACTTTCTGATGTTCAAGCGAGAGTTATTTGAAAAAGTAGGCGGGTTTCGTATTGGATTGGAAGGGGCGCAGGACTATGATTTAATGCTTCGAATGTCGGAGCAGCCTTTATGTAGAATACACCATGTGTCAAAAGTGTTATATTCATGGAGGGAACTCAGTACATCCACTGCCGCAAACCCTCATTCCAAACCATACGCACATACGGCTGGTTTAAGAGCTCTTAATGAGCATATGGAAAGGGTGTTTGGAAAAGACGAGGCTTGGGTGGAGGAGACCAATCATTTATTCGTTTACGATGCAAGATACAAACTCCCTACTCCAGCTCCCAGGGTGAGTATTATTATCCCTACAAAAGATAAGATTGACTTATTAGGCCCTTGTGTGGAAAGTATAATAAATGTTACGGATTACCCGGATTATGAAATTCTAATTATGAATAATAACTCGGAACTGATGGAAACATTTAATTGGTTTCAGGATATGACAAGAAAGCATCCATTCATAAAGGTAGTGGATGCCAACTACCCCTTCAACTGGTCTAAGTTGAATAATCATGGGATTGAGGTAGCCACAGGTGAAGTATATGTCTTTTTGAATAATGACACAGTAATACTTACACCAGACTGGCTTAATCGGTTCGCAGAAAAAGCATTGCAGGTAAATGTTGGAACGATCGGCGGTTTGCTATTGTTTGAAGATGGAACCATCCAACATGCTGGTGTTGTAATCGGTGTAGGTGGTTGGGCCGACCATGTATTTAAGGGCTTATCGCCGGTTCACTACGGTTCGCCTTACATTTCGCCTGTCGTAACCCGCAATGTAAGCTCCTCGACAGGTGCTTGCTTAGCTATATCTAAACAAAATATTGAACGGATTGGAAATTTTAACGAGGAATTTATTATTTGCGGAAGTGATATTGAATTGTCGATAAGAGCGATTCAATACGGACTAAACAATATATATGACCCTCATATTAAGTTGTATCATTATGAGTCCAAGACTCGGACGCCATATATTCCAGAACAGGATTTTCGTATGTCGGCAATAGTTTATAAACCTTATCTAGAACACGGAGATCCGTATTATAATAATAACTTGTCGCTCAATCATGTAATACCCACGTTAAAGTAGGGGGAAGAAAATTGACTACATGGATGGACAAATTTAAAAGGTTTGCCAAGAAGAATAAAACGATCAGTAAAGTGTATCATCAGGCTAAGAGTAATTTTATCACAACGCATATTGGGGAGATAACCCCATTCATAGCGCGAAAATCAGACAATGGCATGCCGCGTATAAATTTGTTGGTACCGTCCATTAATAAAGAACATCTTTTTGGTGGTATTTCTACGGCTTTAAAGTTTTTTGATCAGCTTGCATCGGTAGGTGAGGTAGAACGTCGAATTATTTTGACAGATGCTAGTCCCAGTGAAGAAGATGTTGCTTTACTATCGGGCTATAGGTCCATATCGGCAGATCAGGATCCTGATATAAACTATCAGGTTGTAACTTTCAATGATCGATATCAAAAGACAATACCTGTCAGAAAATCTGATGTTTTTGTTGCGACATCATGGTGGACAGCTTATAGTATTCAACGTTTATTGAAATGGCAGGAAGAATCGTATAATCAACCGATAAAGACAATGGTCTATTTTATACAGGATTATGAACCTTGCTTTTATCCGTGGTCTAGTCAATCAATATTGGCAGAGAGTACTTATAACTTTGATGGGCCTCAAATTGCGGTTTTCAATACAAAGTTACTTCAAGATTTCGTCATAGACAGAGGACATCATTTTACTTCATATTATTCATTTGAACCTCAGATGAATGCTGTGTTGAGGGAAAGCCTAAATAAATCAGAGAACATAAAAAGAAAAAAGATACTCATTTACGGAAGACCTTCAGTTGCAAGGAATGCTTTTACATTAATTACTGAAGCCTTGCGAGTTTGGGTATGGAGCTATAGTGATGCGAAGGATTGGGAACTGATCTCTGCGGGTGAACCGCATCCTGATGTCGATCTTGGAAATGGAATCACCTTACGTTCTAAGGGGAAAATGACGTTGGTTGAATATACTCGGGAGCTTCAGGAATCAGCTGTGGGCTTGTCTTTAATGATTTCCCCACATCCGAGTTATCCACCTATTGAAATGGCTCACTTTGGAGCATTGGTCGTGACTAACAGCTATGCCAATAAAAATTTATCGGAATGGCATGAAAATATAATTTCGTTGAATGATATAACACCTAACACAATTGCACAGTCATTGGAAGAGCAATGTATACGATTTGATCAAAATAATTCTGTTGGAATTCTAGGAGAAGGTAAGATGCCGAATTACTTGCAGAATTCTGACACTCCTTTTCATTTTGTGAAAGAAGTATATAAAAAATTAGATATAACGGAATCTTTGTATATTAAAGAATAGTTGGGTTAATTATTTTGATCATTAAGGAGATTTTTTAATGAAAATACGTAAGGCTATCATTCCAGCCGCAGGTCTTGGAACAAGATTTTTACCTGCTACTAAAGCTATGCCTAAAGAAATGCTGCCAATTGTTGATAAACCCACCATTCAGTACATTGTCGAAGAGGCAGTAGCCTCAGGGATTGAAGATATTATTATAGTTACAGGTAAAGGTAAACGGTCAATTGAAGATCACTTCGATCACAGTTTTGAACTTGAAAATAATCTTCGGGAAAAGGGTAAATTTAGACTCCTTGATGAGGTTCAAAAGTCGGCTTCCATGGCTGATATTCATTATATACGTCAAAAGGAACCGAAGGGTTTAGGGCATGCTATATGGTGTGCAAGAAAATTTATTGGCAATGAACCATTTGCTGTTCTTCTTGGCGATGATATAGTTCAATCAGAGCAGCCATGTTTAAAACAAATGATTGATATGTTTGATAACCATCAGGCCTCGATAATTGGTGTAAACCCGGTTCCGTACAAGGATGTATCACGTTACGGTATAGTAGATGCTGTTAGTATTGGTGCAAAATTGTACAGTGTTAAAAATCTAGTAGAAAAACCCAGCCTCGAGTGTGCACCCTCAAATCTAGCTATCATGGGTAGATATATTCTAACTCCTAGAATATTTGAATTACTTGGTACACAAGAAGTAGGGGCAAATGGAGAAATTCAACTGACAGATGCCATTAGTAAATTAAACAGTTTTGAACAAGTGTTAGCTTACCATTTTGAGGGAATTCGATATGATGTGGGGGAGCAAATTGGCTTTATAAAAACAACCATTGAGTTTGCTTTAAAAAGAGAAGGGTTAAGGGAGGAGTTATTAGAGTATCTAATAGCAATAAAAGAAAAGAATAGCATATCAAACAGGTTATAAAAAGATACCTGATGTATCTATGGGGGTAGGAGTTGTTTTATGGTTTTTATCAAGCAGCACAGTAGAGTTCTGGCGATTATTCTAGTAGTAATCTCAATATTATACATTTCTAAGTTAGCCTTTTCAGGTTTATCCAGTGGTCATGTTTATTTCCTGAGTGGATTACTCGCTATCACTCATGTATTTATTATCTATTGTTTTAAATATCGTGCCCTTTATGGTATGTTGCTATTTTATGGCTTATTATTCATTATACTAGTGCCTTATTATTCTCCAATAGATGAAGCAGCACATTTTGACTACATAAGACATATTCTTATAGAAGGTCAATTACCATCTTTATTTGATCAAATAGATACGGATGGGCTATCTAAAGTAAGTTCATATTCTCTCCCAACGGGAGTTCAATATGAAGCAGTTCATCCCCCTTTATACTATATAATATGTGCTTTAATATCAATTCCATTCAAACATTTTCCACTGATTAATTTTATCATTCTACGTGTCGCAGGCTTGATTATGTTAGTTATATCATTAAGATTTTTTATTGGTACTTATCACCAGTTGAAGAATATAGGATTTATAAAGAGTACTACGATTCTAGTTGGCGGTATAGTAGCAATTGTGTATATCAATCCAGGGATTCTAACAAGAATGGTTACGATATCAAATGAAAGTTTAGTTGTTCTTTTATTCAGCACTCAAATATATCATTTAACTAAAATGCATACTGGTAAAAGTATAAATAGAAAAGATATTATTTTTGCTTCTTTACTATCCGCTGGATTGATTCTGACTAAATTAACAGCTGCATTCATAGTTCTTATTCTTGTTTTATTCTTTATAGGTCATAGAATATATCGTGCTTTGCCAATATATTTCTCAATAATTGCATTGTCAGTATTACCATGGATTATTTTTAATTTCATAACCTATCAAAGCCTAACTGGTACAAAGATTCATGTTGACTTTGTTAAGTCAATAGCAAATCCCCAAAATATAAATTACAATATCATGTTTGTAATCGACCATTTGGCATATTTATTTAGTAGCTTCTTTGTTCCCCAAGAATTTAATTTCCCAGCAGTTACTTTGCATTTTCTTACAATTATTAACTTCCTGGCTCTAATTTTACTACTCATAATAGTGACTTTAACCATTAGCAATATAAATGATTTGAAAAAAAACGGGTGGATACTTAAAAAAGATCAAACCTATAATGTAATACTTATATCTTCATGTATTCTGAGTCCCTTGCTATTATTCTATGGAACGATTAGTCAAGACGTCGATATTATTATAGGAAGATATCTATATATTAATATCATCCCTATTTGCATATTGGCAATATGTTTCTATTATAAGGTTATGGTCGAAAAATACATTAAATTTGCCGGTGTACTATTAATAATATGCTCTGCAATTATGCTGGCTAATTCAATCTATATATATGTGCCATCTGAATCAAATATCCTGAATAATATTAACAAATTATCGTATGAAGAAATCACTCCCCTTAATCTAGAGAAAGCCATGAAGCAAAAATTATTAGAGAAACCCAATCTAGATGAGCTTCCTCTAAGGCTAGGGAAAGATTCTAATATGTTATTTAAAGATGTGAATAATGTGACAAATCCATTTATGTTTCACAATATCGCAGAAGAACAACGTGGACTACAAGTCACTGGGGATGATCCTCATATTGTTTTAGCATTATCGTCACCTATTCAAACTTCCGAAAAAAATGTTCTAATAATTAATTTAACTTTAGATTTAAAATCTAAAAAACAATTAGAAGGACAGGTGTTTTGGGCTCCAGAACCATCACTATTTACAGAAGTGAATTCATATAAATTTCAAGTGAATAATGGTTCTTTAGTTTTGCCAATAGGTAAATATAGTCAATGGTTTGGGACAGAACAGGTTAAATATATAAGATTTGATATTGATGGTCTTAGTAAGTTGGATAGTTTCACTATTAATTATAAAATAATGAAGGTCTCTTAAATTAAAGGATATATATCTGATAATCATGCATGATTCCAACTGGCCCATCGAATGTTCTTAAATTCTGGACCAGATCTACTAATAAGAAGAATCATCGAGGCAATAACGCAACCTCGTAGTCTCTGTTTAAAGGAAAAGGAAAACAAAAGATTAGGGGATTCGGAAATCGTTCGGAGTAGTATAACTTGACAAATACAAAGGGACGCTATGATCTAGGCGAACAAGTGGGTTTTATAAAACAAAGATTGGAGCAGGCGATTTATGTTCAAGTTTAACAAAAGAATAACTTCCATCGTTGTTGTTATTCTGGCTATATTATTCATTTATTATTTGTTAACAAATAAAGGGGGGATAAGCCATAAGTATATCTATTTTCTTGGCTTAGTATTATTTGTAGTTAATCTGCTACTTGTAAAAACCTTTAAATATTATGCTACGGGAGTATTAATTGTTGTTTATGGTACTGTTTATGTAACCATGACCTCTTACTTTTCGCTTGTTGACGAAGGCGCTCATTATGATTATATCCGCCATATTATTGATCATTTCTCCTTGCCTACACTCTATGATTATATTGATAACAAGTACTTGACAGAAATTATGAATATCGAATATCCATCTAATTTAATGCAATATGAAGCAGTTCAACCTCCGTTATATTATATAATAAGCGCAATTGTATCAGTAATTTTTATCTCGTCATCCTTATTTCATTTATTCTTCCTGCGTCTTTTTGGAGTTGTGTTACTGATATTGTCTTATTACTATTTTATTAAAAGCTTGAAGTTACTAGAACAAAAATTGAAAGTTGTTTATTCCTATTGGATGGTTTCAGGGATAGCAGCAATTTTTTACCTTAACCCCGGCATATTAACACGTGTGACAAGTGTGTCAAATGAATCCTTGGTCATTCTTATATTCAGCATGCTGATGTTTCATTTTATTAATCTGTATTTCAAAGAAACGATTACCATAAGAGATGTTTTGTATGCAGCAATCTTATCGGCCGCGTTAATACTAACAAAGTTCACAGCAATATATGTTCTTGCCATATATTCATTGTATTTTCTCAGAGCAAGAAAAGTGCGGCTCTTTATTTTATACCTTCTGGAAGTAGGGCTGTTTACCTCCCCTTGGTTTATATATAATATTTATATATATCATCATTTTACTGGGACATATCTTCATGTTGCATTCGTAAAGGGTCTTGTTAACTTAAATAATGAGGATTATGGATTATTTTTTGCATTTGAACAATTGCCCTCTCTTCTGAACAGTTTTTTTGTGCCACAAGAAGAAGTAGCAGCTCTAGGTTTTCCATTTTACATAACGTTTAATAATTTTCTTTCTATGTCTTTAGTACTAATTATTTTGGTATCAATTTATTGGATATACTATGCAGCAAAAAATCCGTTTTACGAAAATGAAAATACCTTTAACTTTTATTTGGGAATTTCTATTATTTTAAATTTTATGGTACTTGTTTACGGAACTATAAGCCAAGAAGTTGACATCATGATTGGTCGGTATTTATACATGAATGTAATTACGATTTGTTTGATGTACATAGTTATTCTGCATAAAGGATTGCATGTTCAATATCAAAAGGTGGTTGGAATAATTTTGATGGGGATTCTATCTTTTATCGTGTCATTTTCTATAAACAACAATTCCTTAATCAAAAATAATGCTATAACAAAAATAGTTAACCACTATGTAGAGGGCCAAGAGTAGAAGAAATGCATAGCTGCATCACGAGCCGGGCGGTAAGAAATGGACCTCTGTCAGGAAAGTGGACTATTAATAAAGTAAAACTAAGCTTTCTTTTTCTCGTGAAAGAGAGCGGCAAACCGGTCCGGGAAATAAGTAACCCAATGCACTGTGAATTCGTTTGCGGTTGTAAAAGAACTTGATTTACGAATAGATTTCGTCATAGGCTTAAACTTGGTGATTTTTTTCTTTTTGTGCAACTGCGGAGGCGAGTAATGATTAGAGCATATCCCACACTTTATACTGGGATTGATTTACAGGGGGTAAATATGAAACTTCAAAGAAATGCTTCTTTTATAGTATTGATTACTATTATAAGTGTGATTACCATATTAGTTAGATATCAAAATATATTCGATAGACCGTTAGCTTACCATAATGAAGACGCTCCCGCGCATGTATTAGTAACTTTAAAATCTTTCAGTGAGAATGCAATAGGGACCCATCATTTTTTACCGATTTTCTCATTAGGTTCAGAAGTTAATAAAGGAATTGATGACCTTCCTTCGGCTGCTAAAACTGACTCCATGGGGAACTTTTACTATACTTCATTTCCACCATTTGGCTTTATTGCACCCTATATTTTTATAAAGCTACTCAATTTACCTATTTCAATATTATCACTGCGAATATTCGATATTTTGTTGGGTATCCTCACATCTATCTTAATTTACTTTCTTGTTTATCGATTAAGTTATACGTATTATATGAAAATAAATTCATGTAGGTGGCTGGCGTTTTCTGGAGCTTTAATATATATTTTTGCTGAAGAGTCTCTATGGACTCATGGAAATGCTTACTGGGCTCAATCTTTAATTCAACCCTTGTGGTTGGGTTCATTAATTTGTCTTTACAGACTAATAGTCCGTGATGGTCCAAGGAAACTGGACTTCGGAATTTTTTTTACTTTATTGTTACTGATGTGTTATACCGAATGGACAGCGTTTGTAATCGCTGGTTCTTATGTTTTATTAAACCTCTGGCTCTGGTTTAAAAAAAAGCAGAAAAAGTATGTATATATTTTGTTAGCTTCGATCCTTGCTCCTTTCTTTTCACTAATAATTATTATATTACAATTTTCCAGTATAATTGGTTTTCACAATTACTTAGCAGGTCTATTATTCAGAGCAACTGTTCGTCAAGGAAAACTCGACCAAATAAAAATAGTTTTTGAAAATTATTTAATTGGTTATAACGCTTTTATTTTTGTTCTTATTTTATTGGGGATTTTATACATATATAAAAGAATTAAAGGATCTGAGTATAAGGAGAAGAGCAGAATATTCCCTTATTTTATATTTTTATCTTGGTTTCCACTTTTAGAGAATCTGTTACTGCTCGATCACGTAGCAAATTATACTTTCGACACTCTAAAGTTTACTGTTCCTTTAATTATTACGATAGTTTACTTGTATCTAAAATCAAATATAAATAAAATATTTCCTTTGGTTATGATTATAGTGCTTTGTAGTGTTGTATCTTTCTATGAATATTTTAATATTAATAATCCCAAATACATAAAAGATATTAGATTTTCTAATTATAAAAGTACAGGTCTGATAATTAAAAGCAGCCTTGCAGATGACGAGTTAGCAATGATAAATACCAATGTTAGAGGACATTTAATTTATTATTCCAACAGAAATATAGTTGAAAATATTATGTCATTTGATGCTGGATTAAATTATCTAAAGGCTACTGAATTTAACAAAGCTAAACTTTTCATTGTTGGCGGAGATTATTATAACGTACAGCCAGATGATATTATTAAGTATGACTGGTTATTTTATGGTAATATTAGCGGGGTAATTGAAATCAACAAAGGATTAAACAAACCAATTAAGCTTAGCATTTATCCTGCTAAATTTAGTGATCAAAATTGGAATAACGGAATTGGTCGTGAAAGTGAAATGTTTTTTGTGCACAATAAAAATGTACTAACATATTTGAAAATAAATGATTTTGTAAAAAATCAGAATGGAGATTTGTTTTTAGTAGAAGATATACAAAATGAACGTGTTTGGCTTAAAGGTAATTTAAATCAGTTTAAAGAATCCACTTTTTTTGTTAAAAGTGACTTTTGAAGTTTTAATTCTTAGATATCGGGGTGTTTGTTATGACTATTATATTACTTTTATTAGCGCTTATTTTTAATTTATTGGCACAGACTTTTCTGAAACAAGCTGTTACTGGAATTCGTTTCGATAGTATAAACTTTACTTTTATCAGTAAAATAATTATGGTACCTCAAATATGGGGAGGTGCATTTTTTTATGGTTTTAGCTTTTTATTCTATATTATGGCAATGTCCAGAGGCGAATTAAGTCGGATTTCACCTGTCTCTCAGGCTTTAACTACAATTGGTGTTGTCCTAATATCTGTCATGTTATTTAACGAGCCCTTGACTATGACAAAGGTCATAGGTCTGGTATTATTAATTGTAGGTACCATTGTTTTGTTTCAATAAACGACAAGGGGAAACATATGAACTCAACAAAATTCGACTTTGTGATCGTTGGAGCAGGAATCTATGGATTATTTGCTGCTAATTTACTAAGTGAAAAAGGATACAATGTAGCTATAATCGAGATGGATGCAAAACCTTTGCAGAGAGCAAGCTATATTAATCAAGCTAGAGTTCACAATGGATATCATTATCCCAGGAGTGTTTCCACGGCTGCCAAATCAGCTCATTACTACGAACGCTTTAATAAAGAGTTTGAGTTCGCAGTTAACAGCAGTTTCCGAAAAATATATGCTATTTCAAAATTTGATTCTTATACTAACCCCGAGCAGTTTGAAAGATTTTGTAATCATGTTGGTATTCCGTCTGAAGAGATTAATCCAACAAAATATTTTAATACGAATATGATATCAGCTGCATTTGAGACAGTTGAATATACGTACGATGCTGAAATAATAAGAGAGTGGTATTTAAATAAATTGAAAACAGAAGAAAAAATAACCTTTTACTTTAAGAACAAAATTAATAATGTAAAAAATGATCTTGAAAATTATTATCTGTCTCTGAATGGTGCAGAAATGTTAGTTACTCCTGCTGTTATTAATGCCACTTATGCTAGCATTAATCAAATGCATGACTTATTTGGATTGGAGAGTTTTCAAACCAAATATGAAATATGTGAGGTCGTGTTAACAAAAGCTTCAGGTAATTTGAAAAATATAGGTATAACAGTAATGGATGGCCCCTTTTTCTCAATCATGCCTTTTGGTCACTCGGGGTATCATTCGTTAACCTCCGTGACTTTTACTCCCCATGAGGCATCAGTGGGTAAATTGCCGGCTTTTTCATGTCAAGCTCACAGAGAAGATTGTAGTTCTAATTTATTGCAAAACTGTAATTATTGTAGTGTAAGACCCATGAGTGCCTGGGATAATATAAGACAACAAACTTCGATTTATTTAAATTCTTCTTTAGAATTTGAATATAAAAAATCATTATATGCTGTAAAAACAATACTAAATTCTGCTGAAATTGATGACTCACGTCCCACAGTAATTCGCAAACTTTCGGACAAACCTACATTTATTTCAATACTCTCAGGGAAATTTAATACTATTTATGATTTGGAGGAAGCATTACTGTGAAGGAAAAGGTGTTTATTTCAGCAGTCCTCTACGTCCACAATGATCAAGAAATGATTGCTGGCTCTTTAAAAAAAATTGACATGGTTCTCCATGAAAACTTTGAATCTTATGAGATTATTGTCGTTAACGATTCGAGTACCGATTTGACAACTGACGTCATCAGAAAGCAAGCGAGTGAAATATATGGGACTATGATGGTTTTAAACCTTTCAAGAAAACATGGAATTGAAAAAGCAATGATGAGTGGTTTGATAAAATCAATGGGGGATTTTGTCTTCGAATTTGAAAGTGCAGTACTAGATTATGAACCTCAAAAAATTATGGAAATGTACCGAACTGTACTAAAAGGATCTGATATTGTTGTTTTGGCACCTGAGTTAAGCAGGTCTTTAACATCAAAACTGTTCTATAAAGTCATTAACAAAGTCACTTATTTGAGTTTAGATTTGAGAACAGAATCGGTACGTCTAGTTTCACGTCGGGCACTGAACGCCATGATGAATCTAAAGGAGAAGGTTAGGTATAGAAAGGCATTGTACGCTTATACTGGTTTTTCTAAGACAACTTTGCTCTACAAGCCAAGTAATGACAATAAAGATTCACGAGCTAATTTTAAAAAAGAGAGTTTTAGTACAGCAGTTGATGTTATGGTTTCTTTTTCAAATATTGGTTTGAAATCCTCTCATTATCTATCGATTTTCTTCTTCTTGTTCAGTATTTTTATGGGAGCATATGCCCTCTATAATTATATTTATAATAAGCATGTTGTTCAAGGCTGGACAACACTGATGATTCTTATCAGCTTTGGGTTCGCCGGACTCTTTTTCATTGTGGGGATGCTTGGTGAATATATATCACGAATTTTAATCGAACTGCAAGACCGCCCTTTTTATACAACTCGTTCCGTTGAGGTATATAAATCAAAACAAGAACAGTTTCATGTAATGAACGAAGTAGCAGCTGGGAAAGAGAAAATATAAATTATAGTTAGGGGAGAAAACAATGAGTACTGCTTTAATCGGTTATACGGGATTTGTTGGATCAACTTTGCTCGAACAGAGCCAATTCTCTGAACTTTATAATTCAAAGAATATAGCCGAGATCAAGGGGAAGACCTTTGAGCGAGTGGTTTGTGCTGGAGCACCTGCAATGAAATGGAAAGCGAATCAAAATCCTCAAGAAGATCTTGAAAATCTAGAGTTGCTAATGGATTGTTTGAAAGAGGTTAAAGCTTCTGAATTTATTCTTATTTCTACAGTTGACGTTTATCAGAGGCCAATCAAAGTTAATGAAGATACACCCATTGATATCGATTCTACGGATCCGTATGGTAAACACCGTTTTTTGTTGGAAAAATTCGTGATGGAACACTTTACAGAGCATTCTATTGTTAGACTTCCAGGTCTTTTTGGCAAAGGGCTCAAAAAGAATTTTATTTATGATTTAATGTATGATAATTGTCTTCATTTGACACATTGTGAAAGTATATTTCAATTTTATGATATGTCCAGACTTTGGAGTGATTTGCAAGAGATACGATCAAGGCAGATAAAATTAGTTAATTTTGCCACTGAGCCCGTATCTGCTGAAGAGGTTGCGAGGGCATGTTTTGGCATAGAATTTACAAACCGTACGGAAAAGGCACCTGTCTTCTATGATATGCATAGTAAATTTGCTTCAATATTTGATAGTGAACAAACAAATTATATGACTTCAAAAAATGGCGTTCTTGACCAGATTAAGTCATTCGTTAGTCAGGAAAGCAGGTCAACTCTATGAAATTAGCTGCTTCTAATATTGCATGGGACTCATCTGACAATCCTGCGGTTATTGCACTGTTGCAAGAATTTGGTGTTACTGGAATTGAACTTGCACCAACCAAGCGTTGGCCAAATCCTGATGATGCGACTGAAGAGGAGTCTAATGCTTATAGACAGTTTTGGCTTTCTAATGGACTGACTCCGGTAGCAATGCAATCTCTTCTTTTTAATCGTTCTAACCTATCCGTTTTTGGTGAGTCCAGTGACGCTACCCTACAGTATTTGAAGTCCATTGTGAAATTAGCCGGGAGTTTAAAGACCAGATCTCTGGTTTTTGGATCGCCTAAAAATCGATTAATTGCTAATGAAAATAGAGAAGAATCATATAGCCATGCGATAAATTTTTTTCGCAGACTTGGAGAAGAGGCCTCACGATTTGATGTTGTAATTTGTATAGAGCCTAATCCCAAAGAATATGGATGTGATTTTGTAACTTCAAGTCTTGAAGGTTTGATGTTTGTTAGAGATATTGATCATGAGTCGGTAAGACTTCATTTGGATACAGGTACGATGCTTTTAAATAATGAATCCCCTGATATAATAATTAGAGAATGTTTGCCGTATTGTACTCATTTTCATATAAGCGACCCATTTTTACTTATTCCCGGTTCTCAACAGTATAATCATGAAGAAATAGCAGATGCATTAAGGAAATACCAATTTGAGGGTTTTGTATCTTTGGAGATGAAAAATGGTATAAGATTAGATGATAAAGAGTCGATAAGAGAAGCATTGGCATATATTAAACGGATTTATCTGCAAGAATAAGTGCAGAAGAGGAGAGAAATATGATTGATCCAGTGGAATGGCAAATTCCTAAACACGAATGCACGGAGTTATCACCAAAACATCATAAATATTGTATCTGTATCCCTGTCATTAATGAAGGGGAAAAAATAAGAAAGCAATTGGTTAAAATGTCTGTCTTCTCTAAATTCGTAGATATTATATTGCTCGATGGTGGTAGCACTGACGATTCTTTAAATATAGAGTTTCTAAAAGAAAATCGAGTTCGATCTCTACTGGTAAAACGTGATCAAGGCAAACTAAGTGCACAATTAAGAATGGGATTCGCTTATGCTATGAAAGAGGGATATGAAGGTGTAATTACTGTTGACGGTAACAATAAAGATAGTGTAGATTCTATTCCTTTGTTTATTGATTATCTGGATAGAGGTTTTGACTTTATACAAGGTTCTAGATATGTAAAGGGCGGTGAAGAAGTAAATACTCCGCTATCTAGAAAACTGGCAATTAAGCTCGTCCATGCTCCATATCTCTCCCTAATATCTGGTTTTAAGTATACAGATACAACCAATGGATTTAGAGGTCATTCAAAACGTCTCTTATTGGATGACAGAGTGCAACCTTTTAGAGATGTTTTCCAAACTTATGAACTACTGGCTTACTTCTCTTATATTGCGCCTAAACAGAAGTTTAAAGTGATTGAAATCCCAGTTAGTCGTACTTATCCAAAAGGTAAAATCCCTACAAAAATAAGCCCGCTGAAGGGGAATTTGATGCTTCTTAAAGTGCTAATAAACGTTTTTATGGGCAAATATAATACTGAAAAGAGTGAATATAGATGAAAGGCATTATCCTAGCAGGCGGTACAGGCTCACGCCTCTACCCCTTAACCAAAGTAACCAACAAACACTTACTCCCAGTGGGCAAATATCCAATGATATTCCACTCCATCGCGAAGCTCAAAGAAGCAGGAGTACAGGATATCCTTATCGTGACTGGCAAAGACCACATGGGTGACGTCGTCAATCTTCTCGGAAGCGGGCATGAATTCGGTTTATTCTTCACCTACAAAGTCCAGGACGAAGCTGGAGGTATTGCACAAGCATTAGGTCTGGCAGAGCAATTCGTCAATGGTGACCAAATGGTCGTTATCTTGGGTGACAATGTTTTTGACGATAGCATCGCAACCTTTGCCGATAATTTTCGTCAACAAAACAAAGGGGCCAAGATCCTTATTCAAGAGGTTCATGATCCGCAGCGCTATGGTGTGGCAGAATTGGACGGGGACAGAATTGTCTCCATTGAAGAAAAGCCGCAGAAACCTAAAAGCAGCTACGCCGTAACGGGAATATATATGTATGATAGCCGTGTGTTTGAAATCGTTCGGACGTTGAAGCCTTCCGGACGCGGGGAACTGGAAATCACCGATGTCAATAATGCCTATATTGAGAGCAATGAGCTTTCTTATGACATATTACAAGGCTGGTGGACGGATGCTGGAACGCATGCCTCACTGACCAAAGCCAATGAATTGGCAAAGGATATCGTATTCGGCGAAGAATTCGGCAAGCTTAAATTGTAAAAAGCAGGTGGGACTCAAATGAAAATCATAGAAACCAAGCTACCTGGTGTGAAGCTGATTGAACCGGCTGTGTTCGGTGATCACCGGGGCTTTTTCACGGAAAGCTACAATGAAGCCACTTTTCATTCCAACGGTATTCTGCATGCTTTCGTCCAAGACAACCACTCCCTTTCCGTTGAGACAGGCGTACTGCGAGGACTTCACTACCAGCTCAATCCGAAAGCTCAAACCAAGCTTGTACGCGTAACGGCAGGCGCCATCTATGATGTTATCGTAGATATTCGCAAGAATTCTCCAACCTTTGGGCAGTGGCAGGGATTTATCCTCAGCGCAGCTAATAAACGCCAGCTCCTTGTTCCTCAAGGCTTCGCTCATGGATTTTGCACGATTGTTCCCAATAGTGAAGTACAGTATAAGGTGGATGCTTTGTATTCTCCCGAGCATGACCGCGGCATCGCATGGAATGATCCGGCACTTGGAATCGACTGGCCGACGTCAACACCGATCTTATCCGAGAAAGATACGAAGCATCCACTGCTGGCGGATGCCGAGATGAATTTTGTTTATGAAGGGTGAGTTATAACGTCATGAAACTGTTAATCACCGGCGGTGCCGGCTTTATTGGAAGCAACTTTGTGCTTTATATGGCGAAGAATTATCCCGGCTATACGATCATTAATGTTGATGCCCTGACTTATGCGGGTAACCTGGAAAATCTTCGTTCGGTCGAGCAGCACCCAAACTACCGCTTCGTCAAAACGGATATCGCGGACCGTGCGGCGCTGGAACCTTTGTTCGCAGAGGGCGTTGATGTTATCGTAAATTTTGCCGCGGAATCGCATGTGGACCGCAGTATTCTGGAGCCGGAGATTTTCGTCCGCACGAATATTATGGGAACCCAGACCTTGCTCGACCTGGCGAAGAAGTATAACATCACTAAATTCGTCCAGGTGTCCACCGATGAGGTGTACGGCACACTCGGCGACACAGGCCTCTTCACGGAGGAGACGCCGCTTGCTGCGAACAGCCCATACTCTGCCAGCAAAGCAGGCGCGGATCTCCTTGTTCGCGCGTATCACGAAACATTCGGCATGAATGTCAATATTACGCGCTGCTCCAACAATTACGGGCCGTATCAATTCCCGGAGAAGCTTATTCCGCTGATGATTCAGAATGCCCTCAATGACAAACCGCTCCCCGTGTACGGCGACGGTCTGAATGTCCGTGACTGGCTGTATGTGGAGGACCACTGCAGCGCGATCGACCTGGTGCTGCATAATGGACGTCCGGGAGAGGTTTATAATGTCGGCGGCAATAATGAGCGTAATAATCTGCAGGTGGTCAGAACGATTCTGGCCGAGCTGGGCAAGCCGGAATCGCTTATCACTTATGTTACGGACCGCCTTGGCCACGACCGGCGTTATGCGATCGATGCCGACAAAATCCGCAATGAGCTGGGCTGGAAGCCGAAATACGACTACGAGAACGGCATCAAGGAAACGGTTCGCTGGTATTTGGATCACAGCGACTGGATGGAGCAAATTCTCTCCGGTGCCTACCAGGATTATTTCAAAACGCAGTACGGCGACCGCCTGGGGACAAAATCATGACAACAGCGCCGAACCTGAAGATTCTTGTCACCGGCGCTAATGGTCAATTGGGCGCAGAGCTTGTTCATCTCTCTGCAGAAGGCTTCACCATTCAAGGCTATGGCCGTGATGTGCTTGACATCACGAGCCTTGCGCAGTGCCGGGAGGTGCTGGCCCGATTCCAACCGGATGCTGTTATCCACTGCGCCGCCTATACCGCCGTTGACAAGGCCGAGTCCGAACCGGACGAGGCCTTTCGCGTGAATGCGGCCGGAACGCGGAATTTGGCCATTGCGTCCAGAGAAATCGGAGCCAAGCTGTGCTATATCAGCACCGACTATGTGTTTGACGGCACAAGCGTGATTCCTTACAATGAGATCGACAACACGAACCCTCGTACGGTATACGGCAAGTCGAAGCTTGCCGGCGAGCAGGCGGTCACGTCTTTGCATGACCGCTATTTTATCGTCCGTACCTCATGGGTGTACGGCAAATACGGCAATAATTTTGTGAAAACAATGCTGAAGATTGGCAGCGAGAAGGACCAGCTGAAGGTGGTGCACGACCAGATCGGCTCGCCTACGTATACGCTCGATCTGGCACATTTTCTGCTGGAGCTTGTCCGGACGGAATGCTACGGCATTTATCATGCCTCCAATACAGGCGTTTGCTCCTGGTTCGATTTCGCAGCGGCAATCTTCGAGGAGAGCGGCTCCGCCATCAATCTTGAGCCCTGCACGACAGAAGATTTCCCGCGTCCCGCACCCAGACCTGCGTTCTCCGTGATGGACCATTCATCTATTCGGGTAAACGGCCTGACTGACCTGCGGCCTTGGCGGGAGGCGTTAATTCATTTTCTAAAGGATGATCAGTAATGAGCCCAGCTGCGGCGACTGCCAGTGTATGCATCGTAACCTATAACAGTGCTTCCGATATCCAGCGATGCATTCAGGCTGTCCTGCAGCAGTCGCATCCGGTCGCAGGAATTGTCGTGGTGGATAATGCCTCTACCGACAATACCTGCGACATTGTTCGCGGGTTCCAGGAATCGACAGTCAGGCTTGTCGCCAACCGTGATAATGTCGGATTCGCTGCCGGCCAGAACCAGGCCATTAAGCAGACGGATTCCGATTATGTGCTTGTGCTGAATCCTGATGTGGAGCTCGGAACGGACTACATAGCCTGCATTGTGGAATTTATGGAGCAGCACCCGGAGGTTGGCAGCGTGACAGGCCAGCTGGTGCTGGCGGCCCGTCCGGACGTCATGGACAGCGCCGGTCTCGACATGGGCGGCTCGCGAAGAGCCTGGGATCTCGGCGGCGGGGAACCGGCTGCGCAGTGGGAGGAGTCCCGTTATATTTTTGGGGTATCCGGTGCGGCATCGGTTTACAGGCGTCGGATGGTGGAGGATATCAGCATGGACGGGCAGTTCTATGACGAGTCCTATTTTGCTTACAAGGAAGACGTTGACGTGGCATGGCGGGCCCAGCTGCTGGGCTGGAAGTCGTATTATCTGGCGGAGGCCAAAGCGCTTCATGAGCGGGGCTGGAAGTATGAGGGACGCCGCAGCCGCAAGCAGATCCCGCTGTTTCTCAGACGCCATTCGTATCAGAACCGGATATTTACCATCATTAAGAATGAGCCTGCGGGCTGGAAAATGTTTCTGTCGATTCCACGATTAATCGGTCTTGAATTCGTTCAAGTCGGGTATATATTACTGTTGGAGCAGGGCTTATTGCGGTGCTGGGCGACAATTCTCCGCCGCATGCCGGAGCTGCTCAGGCAGCGGAGCGCTCTCTGGCGCCGAATTGCTGAAAGAAAAGTCAAAACCTAACAATTCTCATGGTTGGTTCCCTCTCGTTTTTTTGATACAATACTGGTAGATTCGTCATTCGAATACTAGATAGTAAGGACTGAGAGACTTATGATCCGACAGAACCAACGATTTCTGACTCAAATATATGTACTCGCGGATCTCTTGTGCACCCTGATTATGTTCTTGGCCGCATACTGGCTGAAGTTCAACAGCGGGCTCCTGTCGCATTATAATAATCTCCCACTCAAAAGCTATCTCCTCTGGGGCACCATCTATTCATTCGCCGCCATTCTTGTTGGCTTTTATGTGCGTTTCTACGCGCCGCGGCGCCGCAAGAGCTTCTCCTACGACATTCTCAAAATCTTCCAGGTACATGGCTTAAGCTTCCTTGGCCTGCTCAGCTTGCTGTTTATTGCCAAAGAAGTTCATATATCGCGTGAGTTTCTGGCCATCTTCATCGCTGCCAATATTATGGGCATGATTATTTACCGCTATGCCGTGAAGAGCATTCTGACCCGTCTCCGCCGCAAAGGGTTCAACAGACGTTATGTGCTCATTCTCGGCGCAGGCTCGGTGGGGCGCAGCTTCTACGACAGCTTGAAGCAGCATCCTGAGCTCGGCTATGAGGCAATCGGCTTCCTGGATGATTTCCAGACTGAGCATGCGGCCGAGCACAGCGGGCTGAAGCCCATTATCGGGACTACAGACCAGCTGGATGAAATGCTGAATAAGTTTATGATCGATGAGGTCATCATTGCGCTGCCGCTCAAGGCCCATAAGAAATATGCGACGATTATCGATCAATGCGAGAAAACGGGCGTCAAGACGCTCATTATTCCCGATTTCTTCGATATGCTCCCGGCGCGTCCCTTCTTCGACAATTTTGCGGGTATCCCGCTGATTAATGTTCGCGACATTCCGCTGGATGAGCTGAGCAACCGGCTTCTGAAGCGGGCGTTCGATATCGTGTTCTCCCTATTTGCCATCACAATCGTCTCGCCGATCATGCTCATGGTATATATCGGCATTAAGCTGACATCACCAGGGCCTGTCCTGTTCAAGCAGGAGCGGATGGGGCTGGATCGGCGCACATTCAATATGTACAAGTTCCGCTCCATGCATATCTCGGATCCCGGCACCTCGAATACGCAGTGGACGGTGGAAAATGATCCGCGCCGGACACGCTTCGGCAGCTTTATCCGCAGAACGAGTCTGGACGAGCTTCCGCAGTTCTTCAATGTGCTTGTCGGACATATGAGTGTCGTCGGTCCAAGGCCGGAACGCCCTTTCTTCGTGGAGCAGTTCAAAGAGGAAATTCCGAAATATATGGTGAAGCACCATATTCGTCCCGGCATTACCGGCTGGGCGCAAACCAACGGTTTGCGCGGCGATACATCCATTCAGGACCGTATTATGCATGATCTGTTCTACATCGAGAACTGGACCTTTTTCTTCGACCTCAAAATCATCGTGAAGACGATAACGAAAGGTCTTGTTAATAAAAATGCATACTGACACAGCAGTGATGACATCAGGCGGACCCCGTGTGTCCGTTATTATTCCAACCTACAACGCCGGACCCGCTTTTGACGGGCTCCTTGGCCTGCTGCAGAGCCAGACGCTCACACCCCATGAGATTATCGTGGTTGATTCCTCGTCGTCTGACGGGACGGCTGAGAGAGCGAGGCGGGCAGGGGCTCGTGTATTTACCATCCTCCAAAGCGAATTCGACCATGGAGGAACCCGAAACTACGCAGTGAGTCTGGCGGCAGGCGATATATATGTGTTCATGACACAGGACGCGCTTCCGGATAATGAATACTTGCTGCAGGAGCTTGTGCGACCATTTCAGGACGAGAAGATATCCTGTGTCTATGCCAGGCAGCTGGCAAGTCCGGAGGCGAATGTGCTGGAGAAGCTGTCCCGCGGTTTTAACTATCCGGAGCAGTCATCCACCAAGGATAAGAGGGATATCCCCCGCATGGGAATCAAGACCTTCTTCTGCTCCAATGTGTGCGCAGCCATCCGCAAGGACGTATTCATGGAGGTTGGCCGCTTTCCGGAGCCGGTTATTTTTAACGAGGATCTTTTCTTCGCGGCAACATGCATTCTTCAGGGCTACACGGTTGCTTACGCAGCTGAGGCCCGGGTCGTGCATTCCCATGATTATACGCTCATTCAGCAGTTCAGGCGTTTCTTCGACAATGGCGTATCCATGCGCAATAATGACTGGGTCTTCCAGTACTCGGCCGTGGGCAAAGAGGGCTCGCGTCTCGTGCGCACACAGCTGAGCGAGCTGCACCGGCAGCGCAAATGGCACTGGATGCCGCGCTTGTTCGCTGAATCGGCAGCCAAGCTCCTGGGCTACCAGCTGGGCAAGCGTTACCGCAGCCTGCCAAACGGACTTTGCGTCAAATTCAGCATGCACCGCAAAATATGGGACAAGCTGAACGCCGAAGGCGGAGTCAAGGGCAAAGGGATGTCCGTGTAATCAGAGGCAAGCGTATAGGTAAAGCTCAATCCTTCAATAATCATCAGGCTCTGGATACAATCTGGAGCTTTTTGCTTGTGTCCAAAACCCTTTGGGCAGCAAGAAGTTCCTTAACATTAAAATATTACACTACAAGAATCAAAATATCTTCGACACGAAAACCGGGCGTAATTAGCCTCTTTTTAATGAAAACGCTTACTATAAAGCGCTTACATGAGAAAAACAAAGATTTTATGAACTTTTTAAGGTTTTTTTAACTTTTTAGAAGGAATTCGCATGATTTTGTCGTATTATTAACTTTACCTAAATTTTTTTATACTGCGTATAGAGGGGTTTTAGTTATGGACGTTCGTACTTTCCAATTGTCAGACTATCGACCTGTCACCCAATTGCTCGAAACGGTTTTATCGGCAGAATGCTACGAATTGACCATGGAGGCTTTTGGCCGGCAGCTGTCGTGGGACAGTGAGCTAGTGCTTGTAGCTTTGGTGAACGATGTTGTTGCGGGTATCGTAATTGGCACAATCGATAATAATAAGGGTTATTACTACCGTATCGCCGTTCATCCGGATTACCAGCGTCAAGGTATTGGCAAGTCGTTGATTCGCGGGCTTCAGCTGCGTTTTGAGAAGAAGAATGTAACTAAGATCTTGATATCGGCGGACGAGCATAACGAGCCGATTTTGTCGCTTTATGAGTCGCTGGGCTATGCGGCATCGGATTTCTTCCGGTCGTTTCAGAAGCTTAGCATCGTCGCAGGATAACTCTTACGCCCTATTTGAATACATTGTCATCATGGACAAGCATATCTCGAACGTCATTGATTTTGGCGGCGAGATATGCTTTTCTTAACTTATTAAGCAGATTCAGGCAGCGATTCATTCAGACTTCCACGGGAGAGTTCGCATATGGACAATTATCGCCCAAGTGTGATTAAAAGCTTCAAGCATAACGGCCGGTTGCATCGGATGTGGCTGGAAAATTCCCTGCTTCCGGATCAGCTGACGTTACCTGAACATGCAGCGGAATCCATGTATATTCTGATTAACCGGCAGACGCCTATTCAGGAGGCGGATGGCGGGATATGGACGAGCCGCGTGCCGGCTGTTTCGTTCTTTATCCCCGGACAGTGGTATAATATTGTTGCTCTCTTGGAGAACGAGGGGATCCGTTATTATTGCAATGTGGCCTCGCCGCCTTATTTTCAGGATGATGTGCTGACCTATATTGATTATGACCTGGATGTGATTGTCGCGCAGGATGGATCGGTTCATGTTGTGGATGTCGAGGAATATGAACTTCATAAGGCGATGTATCATTATTCGAAGGAAGTTGACCGAAAAGTACAAGAGGGGCTTCATGGTCTGCTGGCCCGGGTGGAATCCGGGAAGGCACCGTTCAACAACAATCAAGTCGCCGCTTATTTCGAGACATGGAATAAACAGACGGGCGAGGTGTAGCAGCAGTATGGACAATTATTCGGATTCAATGCAAGAAACAGAGCCTGGCTCTATCGGTCCCCGCAAACGCTCCCATTCCCCATCGAGGAACAAGGCGCAGTCAGGAAGGACCGACAAACCGGAGAAACCCTCCAGAGAACATACGAGCTGGGGCAAGGAATTATGGGATTGGGCCCGTACGCTGATCGTCGCGGTTGCGATCGTACTGCTGTTTCATTTCTTTGTGTTCAACCTGTCCACGGTAGAAGGTCATTCAATGGAACCGACGCTTTACGAGAAGGAATGGCTGTTCGTGAACAAGTATTCCTACCGCTTTGGATCTCCTCATCTGGGAGATGTGATCATTTTGAAGGATCCTTCCGCGGGAGCGGACAAGAAAGAGTTTCTGGTCAAGCGGATTGTGGGAGTGCCGGGAGATAAGATCGAAATTCGCTCAGGTCAGCTGTACCGCAACGGGGAGCTGGTGGTGGAGCGGTTTACGGACACGGCGATTGAGGATATCGATTATGGACCCTTTGTGGTGGAGAATGACCGTTATTTTGTCATGGGAGATAATCGTCATGCGCGTGCAAGCAGAGACAGCCGCTCATTCGGTACGGTGCCTGCTTCGATGATTCGCGGGCGGGCGGATTATATTCTGTGGCCGATTACCAAGCTGAACACGCTGTAAGAAGCTGCTGTTTGAAAAATAGTGCAAGCTGGAAGGAGGCTATCGCAGTGGACAATGAGACATCCTGGGAGAAGCTGAAGCATGAATTGAAAGCTGCGGCGGCCGGCCTTGGAATTGATAAAATCGGGATCGCCTCGGCGGATCCCTTCGTGGAATTGAAGCAGCGGCTGATCCGCCACCGTGAGCTGGGATACGAGTCGGGTTTCGAGGAGCCGGATCTGGACAAAAGAACGCAGCCCTCGCTGCTGCTTGAGAATCCGCAGTCGATTATTGCAATCGCGGTGGCCTATCCGTCGAAGCTGAAGAATCCCCCGAAGTCCGAGCCCGGAGCGCGGCGCGGAATCATGTCGCGTTCCGCCTGGGGCGAGGATTATCATAAGGTGCTGCGCGACAGAATGCGGAAGCTGGAGGATTGGCTGCGGGAGCGCGTGCCTTCCTTGCGGGCGGAGAGCATGGTTGATACCGGCGCGCTCTCGGATCGGGCGGTTGCCGAGCGTGCCGGCATCGGCTGGAGCGCCAAGAACTGCTCTGTTATTACACCGGAATGGGGCTCATGGGTGTACCTGGGCGAAATGATCACGAATTTGCCGCTTCCGCCGGATGAACCCGTTGCGGAGAGCTGCGGCGACTGCACCGCCTGCATGGATGCATGCCCGACGGACGCGCTGGTGGCGCCCGGGCAGCTGAATGCACAGCGGTGTATTTCATTTGTGACGCAGACCAAGGGTCTTGTCACGGACGAGCTCATGCGCAAGATCGGCAATCGTCTCTACGGCTGCGATACCTGCCAGACGGTTTGTCCCAAAAACAGGGGCAAAAACTGGACCCATCAGCCGGAGCTGCAGCCGGATCTTGAGAAGGCCAAGCCCTTGCTTGTCCCGCTGCTGACGATGGGAAACCGCGAATTCAAGGAAGCATACGGCCAGACGTCCTCGGCCTGGCGCGGCAGAAAACCGATCCAGCGCAACGCGGTAATCGCGCTGGGCAATTTCAAGGACCCGAGCGGGGTGCAGCCCTTGGCGAATGTGCTGCGGAGCGATCCGCGGTTCGAGCTGCGGGCGACTGCGGCCTGGTCGCTGGGCCGAATTGGCGGCGCGGCGGCGCGTGATGCGCTTGAGCTGGCGTTGAAGCTTGAGCGGGAGGAGACCGTGCTGGAAGCCATATCCGCCGCACTGGCGGCCGGCGGCCCCGGCAATCGGGATGCCGCCCAGGAAGCGTCAGGAGCGCCTGGAGAGGATGACGGATTGGTCAAGCATAAATAATGCTTTACATGGTTTTGAGGCTTCAGAGGGGCGTCTAAGGGCTTGTAACAGCCTGACGAGCGAAAGGGAGGTTCGAAATCCAACCTTTTGGCAGCGGTCATGCAGCATGCTGGGATTTGCGCGATTTTGCTTAAATATAAACAGGAAGCGGCTGTCAACCGATATATGTTTTGATTGCAGCTGGCATGCCATAAGCCATACCCGGCATGGCCAAAGTCTGCAAATCCATAACGGCAACAAAACATAAGGAGGGACTTTAGAGGATGAGCGAGACCATCTATTGGACCGAATTGAAGTCGCCTGTAGGGCCGCTTGTGCTGCTGGCAACCGATGCCGGGCTGTGCCGCATTGAATTCGGCGATTTTGCCCTGCGGAAAGAGAAGCTGCGCAATTGGACGCGGGCCTGGTTTCCGGGCGACGCGCAGTGGGTGGTGCAGGTGAAGCCGAATGAGCACACCATGATCAGCGAGGCTGCCGGGCAGCTGGAGCGTTATTTTGCAGGCGGGCTGGAAGCATTCACTGTCAAGCTTGACATGCGGGGGACTCCTTTTCAAACGAAGGTGTGGCAGGCGCTTCTGGAGGTTCCTTACGGGGAAAGCCGGTCATACAAGCATATCGCGGAAGCCATTGGACAGCCGAAGGCGGTCCGGGCAGTCGGCGGGGCCAACAATCGCAATCCCGTTCCGCTAATCGTCCCCTGTCACCGTATCATAGGGGCTGGCGGGGCCCTGGTAGGCTATGGAGGCGGACTGGATACGAAAACCTACCTGCTTGCGCTTGAACGGCAGAAGGAAGGCGGGGGAGTCTCATGAGATACATTGATATGGAATCCGTTGAACCAGGCCATCTGCTGGGAAAGACGATTTATGCGACGAATGGAACGATTCTGCTGTCGGCAGGAGTCCAGATTACGGTATTTATGATCAGCACGTTGAAACGAATCGGGGTTACGAATTTATATATTACGGATCCGAGGCTGCAGGATATTGAGATCGAGGAAGAGCTGCTCTCGGAGGAGACCAAGCGGACGCTGATCCGCACCATGTCGGAAACGATGGATTCGATCCGCTCGGGCAAGGACTTCAACTCGCGTTCGGTCAGTCTCTCGGTGGAAGATATGCTCGAGGACGTGCTTCGCAACAAAGACGTGCTTATCCATCTCAATGATATCCGCACGCGTGATAATGCTGCCTTCGTCCATGCGATGAATGTCTGCATGATTTCGGCTCTGCTCGGCATTCATATGAATCTGAACCAGATCCAGCAGAAGGAGCTCGCCATCGGCGCGCTGCTGCATGATCTTGGCAAACCGCTCGAAGAGTCCGAGTTCGAGTTTGAGCCCGCAGATGATGAAGCCGCGAAGAATAAGAAGATGGCCATGCATCACACATGGAGAGGCTTCCAGCTGCTCAAGGCCAGACGTGAGTTCAGCCTGCTGATTGCCCATGTTGCGCTGCAGCATCATGAGCATATCGACGGCAGCGGAGAGCCAAGAGGCCTTGCCGGCGAGCAGATTCATCTCTATTCACGGATTGTTGCCGTGGCCAATGCCTACGACAACCTGCTGCAGGAGTTTGATAACGGCAAAAGGATGCTTCCGCACGTAGCCTGCGAGCGGCTGCTGGCGATGTCGGGAAAAGAGCTCGACCATGCGGTCGTCATCCAGTTCATGCGCGTGGTCTCGATCTATCCCAACGGGGTATCGGTGCGGCTGTCCACCAGGGAAGCGGGGGTGGTGGTCGGCCAGCATCGCGGACTGCCGGGGCGGCCGGTTGTGCGGCTGCTGGAGCGCGAGGGCGACGATTCCATCGGCAGCCGGGAGATCGATTTGGCCAAGGAAAACACGGTGTTCATTGAGCAGGTAATGGGTTGATTTTATTGTCGAATCCGGGGTTTGCGGTAGGCACCCGTACATGCTATGATAGGTTGCAATATGTACATTCATAACGATCAGATAAAGGTTGGGTGAGAGACGGGCATGTGGAATATTATTATTCCGATTGTTACGCTCCTCTTGGGAGCGGTAGGCGGATTCTTTATTGGTGTCTTCTATCTGCGCAAGCAGCTTGAGAAGATGCAGAACGATCCGGAAATGCTGCAGAAGATGGCCAAGCAAATGGGTTATAATATGAACAAATCGCAGCTGCAAAAAGCACAGAGCATGATGAAAAATCAACGTCCGGGCGGCGGACGCCGATAATCAGCGCGTCGCTTGCAGAAGAAGGGGGACGAACAAGGATGGCGGGCAAGAAAGACTACGTCAATTCTGTCGTTTCGGATAACCGTGAACAGATTGAATATCATATCAAGCAAATATTAAGTCTCATCGGTGAGGATGTCGACCGCGAGGGACTGCTGGAAACGCCTGCGCGCGTAACCCGCATGTACGAGGAAATTTTCGCAGGCTACGAGGTTGATCCGCGGGAAGTGCTCGGGGTCACCTTCGATGAGCAGCACGAAGAGCTGGTAATTGTAAAAGATATCGTATATTACAGCCAGTGCGAGCATCATATGGCTCCGTTCTTCGGAAAAGCCCATATCGGCTATATCCCGAGCGGGAAGATTGCCGGTCTGAGCAAGCTGGCGCGGCTGGTCGATGCCGTCACGCGGCGCCTGCAGGTGCAGGAGCGCATTACCTCGCAGATCGCCAACATCATGGAGGAAGTTCTGCAGCCCCATGGCGTTATGGTGGTCGTGGAGGGCGAGCATCTGTGCATGTGCGCGCGCGGGGTCAAGAAGACCGGCAGCAATACGGTAACCTCGGCCGTGCGGGGTGAATTCCGTACGAGCGCAGCACTGCGTTCGGAGTTCCTGTCGCTGCTGAAGCAGTCATAGGACGAGGCTGCTGATTGTACCCTACGCAGTAAAGCTTTTTGATTCTTGAGAAAAGATTGCCATTCCCTCTCATTCCAAACAGGGAACCGGCAATCTTTTTTCAGCTTTTGGAACTCCACTGCATTGGCATGCTTAGTACGGCTCCCAGACCAGTTTCCTGGCCTCGGAGAAACGGCCGCTGACGTAGGGCCAATTGACGACCTTCCACCAGTTCCGGATATAATCCGGCCGCTTGTTCTGATGCTTGAGATAATAGGCATGCTCCCAAACATCGAGGGGCAGCAGGGGCACGACATCCCATTGGGATAAATTTTGATGCTTCTCGGCGGTCAGAATTTCCAGTCTCCGGCTGCGCGGACTCCATACCAGAATTGCCCATCCGCCGCCTTCAACCTTCTCCGCTGCTGCGCTGAATTGTCTCTTGAAGGCGGCATGGCTGCCGAAGTCCTTCTGGATTTGCTGAGCCAGCGTACCGGTAGGCTCCCCTCCTCCTCTGGGCGACATGACGGGCCAGAATAAAGTGTGAAGATAGTGCCCCGCCCCATGGAAGGCGAGCTCCCGCTCCCAATGCTTAACCAAGTCAAAGTTATTCGTTTTCCTGGCTGTCTCCAGTTCCTTCTCCGCTTGATTAAGTCCACCCACATAGCTCTTGTGATGGATATCGTGATGAATCCGCATCGTAGCCGTATCGATATGCGGCTCCAGCGCATCATACGCATAAGGAAGCGGGGGAAGCGTATGGCCGCCGATAGGGACAGATGAAGCGGCGCGGCGGCTGCCGAATTCAGGCAAATGCACCTGCCCAGGCTCCCCATCCCCGCCCGAATGCTGTGTGGGCACGGAGACGTCGAACTCTTCCTCGAGTTGCTTTTCTTCATAATCATGAAGTTTGACGATTTCTTCTATCCCGTTATCCTCTGCCGTCTTACTGGATGGACCGGGCTGCCGCTCCTCAATCTGCTCATCGCGGGGATGAAGCAGCGACTCCAGAACACATAGAAAATAGTCCGACTCGCGGATAATATGACGGATGACGATCCCTGCGAACGGGCTTGAAGCTGCTGCCGCGCTGTCCTCCAGCATCTTGGTCAGCTGTGCGACGAATTTCCGCGACTGCAGGGCGGATACCTTCAGCAATTCCTCGCTGCTCTTGACCAGATCAGGCGGAATGTCCTCGGGGTTTGCCAGCGCGGCCATGAGCAGCTTCTCCGCCATTTGCTCCGTACGGGCAAATATGGGCTCCCACGCCTGAAGCAGCTGGACATAGGCCGGTTCCAGGTGAGGAATAATCTCCCGGATAACGGCGGTATGCTCCTTCTCCTGCGTTTTCCAGAACTGAATCTCCTCCAGCACTCTCAAGGGCATATAGCCTCTATAAACAAACAGCACAGACTTTAGCCTCCCTCTTCTTCACGAATTGCTAAAAGCAAAAATGCCGCTTATTTTTCACACAAAAACCTGTCTCTCCTGGCGCATCCAGCGAGCGGCATTACGGTGGCAGCCAGCGCACGGTGTGGCGTCGCGTGACGTGGCAGCCAGCGTGTGGTGTGGCGTCGCGTGACGGTGGCAGCTAGCGTGTGGTGTGGCGTCGCGTGACGGTGGCAGCCAGCGTGTGGTGTGGCTGTCGCGTGACGGTGGCAGCCAGAGGCGGTGTGGTGTCGCATGATGCGGTCATCAACCGCTTCCGGCAGGAATGGGTCTGCTCTGCGGCATAAAGGAAGAGCCGTCCGGCAATCCGGACGGCTCTTTATCCTCTTACATCCGATGGCATCCATAATCTAGATGTATTCGGATCAGGCTCTTCCTATGTCGCACTCGCCGTCAAGGTCGGCTGATTGCTCTTCCAGTCTGCATCCACCTGGCTGAGGAACAAGGCGGCGCGCTGAATATATTCTTTCGGACGTGTCTGGAATAACAGCTCATGCTTGCCCCCTTGGACGACCCACTCCCTGGATAACGGGTTCAACTGGCTGGATGCGATATGCTCGGCGGTGGCAATCGGCGCTTTGACGTCGTCGGTGCCGTGCATAATAAAGGTCGGAATCGTATAAGAGGTTTGCATAACCTGCTGGGCAGGGATCTGATTAAAGCTGGTTCCCGTCCAGAACGGCAGCATCAGCTGAACAAGCGGCAGGGAGGGGAAACGCGGCAGATCCAGATACTGCCTGACATTGTTGAACAAGGATTCCGGACTCGGCAGAAACAGACTGTCGAGAATCAGGGCGTCGATATCATCGGATGCGTCTGTTTGCAGCGCTGCCTGAAGGGCGGTACCGCCTCCCATGGAGAAGCCCCATACGACCACCTGTTCTGCCCCCTGGCTGCGGGCATATTGGACAGCTGCGAGCAGCTGCTGCGCTTCTTCGACTCCGCCCGTGGCCGGAGACCGGTCAGCTTCGGACGCATAACCGTAATCGAACATCAGGACGTTGTAATGCAAACGGTGCAGCAGAGCGGCGAGATCATACATCGGGACCCAGGTCTCTTCGCGATTGGCCCCGTAACCGTGGCTGAATACAACGGTCCGGTCAGAGGCAGCTGGAGCTGCTGCAGCTAGCGCGGCTTGATCATCTCCGCCTGCTGCTGCGGTGATTGTTTTAGCTGGCAGCAAAGCGGCTGCGTCAGCAGCGATATACCAGCCATGAACGGTGGTGCGGCCGCTTTTGCTGGGAAAGACGGCATCTGTATAATCAAGGCCTTTGGCGATTTTGGGATTAGAGGTCAGAGGTGCGACATAAGGATGAGCGACGATCCAGGCCACATAGCCGTGAAAAGCAATAAGCGTGACAAACAGCAGCGCCATAAATGCGGAAACGACAGCAATCGCGGCATGTCTGCGGCGCGTCCTGCCGATCGTCCTGCCGGGAGGCTTGAGAGAATGCCCGGGGGAAGGGAGAAAGCCTTGCGGCGTAAAGCCTGCAGGCAGCATCGGAGTGACGGATGTGCTCATGATGGAATCCCCCTTAGGATGGAAAAATATGAAAACGCTTTATAGTCCTATATTCCTATGATAGATGTGGGGACAACGGCCTGTCAATGGATATACGCGTATTGTTATCAACTTGTAATCTACCTGTAAACTGAAATGAAATTATCTCCACCCGCTTTTACTAATGCCGGGTCATGAGTTATACTGGTTGTAACTTAGTTTCATTGAATGAAACTGATGGAGAAGGTGGGATCACATGTCCGAGGATGGAAAATCAACCGTTCGCGCTGTTGAGCGCGCGCTCGATATATTGCTGTGCTTCACCACCAAGAGTGAATGGCCGATGACGGAGATCGCGGACAACGTCGGCCTGCATAAAAGCACGGTCCACCGGATGCTTGCGACGCTGGAGGACAAAGGATTTGTCATTCGCGATCCCGCTTCCGAGCGTTACAGGCTGGGGCTTCGCATCTGGGAGCTTTCCGCCAATATGTCCGGCACGGACGATCCGGCTGTGCTTGGACTGGCTGAGATGGAACGTCTTCGCGATATGCTTGGCGAGACCATCAGCCTTTATTTGCGCGACGGGAATGAGCGGATCCGCATACAAGCTGTTCAGAGCAGCCAGGCAGTGCGCAGAGTCGCTCCTGTAGGCGCCCGTCTGCCACTGTATGTGGGAGCGTCCAGCAAGGTGCTTATTGCCTTCGAGGAGCCGCAAAAACAGGAGGAGCTGCTCCACGACGAATCATGGCCTGCCTATTTCGACAAGGCGCAATTCCGCAAGCAGATTGAGGAGATAAGAGGGCTGGGCTACGCTACAAGTGTTGAAGAGCGGGAACAGGGCGCTGCGGCAGTCTCTTCCCCGATCTTCAACCGGGCGGGAAAGCTGGTCGCCGCCTTGTCCGTCTCCGGCCCCGCGAACCGGCTGACGCCGGAGAAGATGCGCGAGCAGGCTTCAGCTATTATTGAAGCGGCCAACCATATTGGAGCCATGCTGAAGTAATGCTTTGGCGGGCAATATGAATGAAGTTAATGTTTAGCTATGTAAAACAGCGGTGCAGCCCGACTATGTGTCGAAGCGGCCCCGCTGTTTTTTTTGACTTTAGATCCGTGTTTGATCCGCTTGCTTGCCGATATTTCAAAAAAACGGTCCCGCTCCATACAGGAGGGGACCGTCTGTCTACACCTCAGCCAATATCCGGCTCAATATTATTGATTGGCAATCATTTGGCGCAGAACAGCTTGCAGAATACCGCCGTTGCGGTAGTAATCCACATCCACCATGGAATCCAGACGAACGATCGCCGGGAATTCGAATGTGGTGCCGTCTTCGCGGGTGACGACGACATGAGCTTCCTGTCCGGGCTTCACGTCATTGTTAAGACCGATAATATCAAAGGTCTCGCGGCCCGTGATCCCAAGCGTGCTCCAGCCATGTCCTGCCTGGAACTGCAGCGGCAGTACGCCCATTCCGACGAGGTTGGAACGGTGAATCCGCTCGAAGCTCTCGGCGATAACGGCTTTTACGCCAAGCAGCATGGTGCCTTTGGCTGCCCAGTCGCGCGAGCTGCCCGTTCCATACTCTTTACCGGCGATAACGACCAGGTTTTTATTTTTCTTCTGATACAGCATCGAAGCGTCATAGATCGACATAACCTCGTCTGTCGGCAGGTAAGTGGTCACGCCGCCCTCAGTGCCTGGAGCAACCTGGTTGCGGATACGGATGTTGGCGAACGTACCGCGCATCATGACTTCATGGTTGCCGCGGCGCGAGCCGTACGAGTTGAAGTCGATTTTGTCGACGCCATGCTTGATCAGGTATTCGCCTGCAGGGCTGTCGGCTTTAATGTTGCCGGCTGGCGAGATGTGGTCAGTCGTTACCGAATCGCCGAGCAGAGCAAGCACGCTTGCGCCTTTGATCTCGCTGATATCGTCGATATCGGGACCCAGGTTCTCGAAGAACGGCGGGTTTTGAATATATGTGGACTTGTCGTCCCACTCGTAGCTCTCGCCCTGCGGCACATCGATTTGGTTCCAGCGTTCGTTTTGCGTGAAGACATTGGCATATTTCTCACGGAAGGATTCAGGGCTCATCGCAACACCGATCGCGTCGGAGATTTCTTTGGATGATGGCCAGATATCCTTGAGATATACAGGCTGGTTCTTGTCGTCATAACCGATCGGATCGTTAGCCAGGTCGATATTGACCGTACCGGCAATCGCGTACGCCACAACAAGCGGCGGGGATGCCAGGTAATTGGCTTTGACCTGGGCATGAACGCGGCCTTCAAAGTTACGGTTACCGGAAAGCACGGCAGCTACGGTCATGTCGTTATCCGTGATTGCCGAACTTACTTCATCAGGCAGCGGGCCGGAGTTGCCGATACAGGTTGCGCAGCCGTAGCCTGCAACGTAGAAGCCCAGCTTTTCGAGCGGCTTGAGCAGATTGGCTTTCTCCAGATAATCGGTAACGACCAGCGAGCCCGGCGTAAGAGAAGTCTTGACGTAAGCAGGACGTTTGAGGCCAAGCTCAACCGCTTTTTTGGCCACAAGTCCGGCAGCCATCATAACGCTTGGATTGGACGTGTTTGTACAGCTGGTGATGGCGGCGATAACGACAGCGCCTGTTCCCATTTTGCTGACAGAACCGTTCGCATGCTTCACTTCAATCATTTCCTCAATCTTGTTGTCGGACAGTCCATAGCCGCCCTTGTCGATCGGAGTGCGGATAATGCCATTGAACTCTTCTTTCATCGCTGTCAGCTCGACGCGGTCCTGAGGACGCTTCGGACCTGCAAGCGACGGTACGATCGTTGACAAGTCCAGCTCCACGATATCG
Source organism: Paenibacillus sp. JT22N12 (assembly GCF_056269365.1). NCBI lineage: Bacteria > Bacillati > Bacillota > Bacilli > Caryophanales > Paenibacillaceae > Paenibacillus > Paenibacillus sp. JT22N12. Next base: position 466,936 of record NZ_JBWDNU010000004.1, read on the forward strand.
GAGAAAACCGGCTCCGGCGTATCGTCGGTGCGGAACATGTTTTGTGCTTTATAGTAAGCTTCGACAAGCGCGATCTGCTCTTCTGTACGTCCGGTGTTGCGCAGGAAGCGCAGCGTTTCGGAGTCGACCGGGAAGAAGCCGATGGTTGCGCCGTACTCGGGAGCCATGTTGGCAACAGTCGCACGGTCTTCCAGTCCGATATTGGACAGGCCGGGACCGAAGAATTCGACAAATTTGCCGACAACGCCCTTCTTGCGGAGCACCTGCGTAACGGTCAGCGCCAGGTCAGTCGCCGTAGCGCCTTCCGACAGGCTGCCCGTCAAGCGGAAGCCGATAACCTCTGGCATTACAAAATAAAGCGGTTGTCCCAGCATGCCGGCTTCGGCCTCGATGCCGCCTACGCCCCAGCCAACAACGCCAAGTCCGTTGATCATCGTCGTATGGGAATCCGTTCCAACCAATGAATCCGGGTAGACAACGGTTTCGCCGTCTTTTGTTTTGGTTGCGGCAACCGATGCCAGATACTCCAGGTTTACCTGGTGAACGATACCCGTTCCTGGCGGTACGGCGCGGAAATTATCGAAAGCGGTTTGCGCCCAGCGGAGGAAACGGTAACGCTCTTCGTTGCGCTCAAACTCAATGTTCATATTGTACTCAAGCGACTCGGGACTGCCGAATGCGTCAACCATAACGGAGTGGTCGATAACGAGATCGACCGGCACGAGCGGGTTGATTTGCTTCGGATCGCCGCCTGATTTCTTGACGGTGTCGCGCATGGCGGCAAGGTCAACGACAACCGGTACGCCGGTGAAATCCTGGAGCACGATACGGGCAGGAATGAAAGGAATCTCTTTGTCCTCGCGGCCATCGGCCCAGTTTGCCAGTTGCTTGACATGCTCAGACGTGATGGCGCGGCCGTCAAACTGCCGAACCGCTGCTTCCAGCAGTACTTTAATGGAGAAAGGCAGTTTGGAAATATTGCCTAATCCTTGGTCTTCAAGACCCTGCAGGCGGTAATAAACATAAGGTTTACCTCCGACTTCAAGCGACTCGCGGACAGAGTAATCGTTCTTTGATGTCATTTACGTTTGACGCCTCCTTGTACAATTGGGTAAATAATAAATGGTTCGATGCTGGTTGTGGAGTGCAGCAAGGTATTTCCCCCTCAAAAATATCAAAGAAAAATGGCATGAAGATAACCATGTGATATTTTGAAAATGGTTTTCTTGTTTCACTCTGTAAAACACGATTTCAAAAATCGCTGCTTTTCTTAAGTATAACGTTTTTCGTAAATATAAGAAAGTATAAATTCGCCCTATACTTTGCTTATATCTCAAAAAGGAAGAAACTAACTGTGCATCCAACAGGTGGAGCCCGTCATTTCCTCTTACCCATTTGGAAATTACAGTCCCTTCAATCAGTCGGAATTGATCTGCTGAGCGTTTTCTGCATCAGGTTGTTTTCTCTTCCTCACATGAATTTGCCGTTGGTCTCATATAATGAACCAACTTTGTCAGGCACAAAAACTGCAGGGAGGGAATACTGATGCCTCAAGCGAGAACGCGGACCGGAGTTAGAAAACGCAAAGGGGTGCAAACGTCAAGCAGGCCCGCAGTACGCAGCAGCCGGGGGACCGCCAGGGCGAAGGAGGCGACCGGCCTCAAGGATCCGGAGCCAAGCGGGTGGAAAGCTTGCGTGCACCATTATGTTCAGTTGGTTAACCAGGCCGAGATTGACCGCTTTACGCCGGAATCGGAAGGTATCGTCACCGATGTGGACCATCTGTCCCGCTATCAGCGCAAGCTTTCACGACTTCGCGAGCAGGAGCTGCTGCGCGGCGTTCTGCCTCTGCGCAGCGAGACGAGCGCAGAGCTGCTGCGGATCAGTGAATCGGAATCTCTGGCAGAGGCGACGGCCCTGATCGAGCTGAAGATCAAGCGGACGATGCAGCAGCATGGCCGCACCTATACGGAGGACAGGCGGGAGCGGGAGCGCCTGTGGCTGTCGCTGGACGGCGAGAGCTACCGGATTAACCGTGTGGAGCCGCTCGTCATGGAACGGCGTCCCAGATATAGTATGTCCGATTCCTTCGCTTCACAGCTGTCTGCCGAGCAGCAAGTTGAAATGGAAGATAAGCCGATATCCATACCTTTTATAAATTATGATGTTTTATCGCGTTTCAAACATGGCCGCGCTGGAATTCGTTACCGCCGGGACTTGGCCGCTGCCTATGCGGATCGGTGGTGGAATGAAGGCAATCCGGCTTATGAAACCTTCGATGTCAATTGTACGAATTATGTATCTCAATGCCTCTTTGCAGGCCACGCGCCTATGAACTATACTGGTAAAAGGGATTCGGGCTGGTGGTATCGGGAGAGAAGCGCAGGGCGCGAAATGTGGAGCTACAGCTGGGCCGTTGCCGGTGCGCTGCAGCTGTTCCTGTCGGGCTCCCGCCAAAGCGGCCTCCGGGCGACGGTCGTGGATTCAGCCGATCAGCTGGATCTGGGCGATGTCATTATTTATGATTGGAGTGGAGACAACCGCTTTCAGCACAGCACCATCGTGACCGCTTTCGACGCGGCGGGCATGCCGCTTGTCAATGCCAACACTGTGCCAAGCCGCCACCGCTATTGGGATTACAAAGATTCTTATGCGTGGACCGAACGTACCAAATATCGCTTTTTTCATATTGCCGATGAATTTTAAGCATTATTCCTGTAAGGATGCATGTTTAGATGCATGATTATATCCTGATGTGGGAAATTATTCGTAACCGGAGGATTAGCCATGGGGAAGAAAGTGCGCGTCGGACTCGTTTACGGGGGCCGATCGGGCGAACATGAGGTATCGCTGCAGACTGCGCTTGCAGTCATGAAAGCTTTTGATTACAGCCGTTACGAAATTATTCCTTTCTATATTACAAAAGAAGGCAAGTGGCGCGCAGGACAGACGCTTCTGGCGCCTCCTGATGAACTAGAGCCGCTCCGGCTTGTTGGCGCTCAAGCTGCCTCCGGAACGGACGCGCTTATGCCGGTTTTCAACGCTTTGTCGGCAGAAACCGCCGCTGCCCTGGATACTGCGCCTGCTGAGGCTGGTCCGGCTCTCGATGTTGTTTTTCCTTTGCTGCACGGCACCTTCGGCGAGGACGGTACGATACAGGGCCTTCTGGAAATGGCGGGTATCCCCTATGTGGGAGCGGGCGTATTGGCTTCGGCAGTCGGCATGGACAAGATCACGATGAAGAAAATTTTTGCCCAGGACGGCCTGCCGCAGTGCGTGTACCGGTATTTTAACCGTACCCAGTGGGAGAAGGATCACGGCTTTTTTATTATGGAGATCGAGGTTGCGCTGGGCTATCCTTGCTTCATCAAGCCGGCTAATCTGGGATCGAGCGTAGGCATCTCCAAGGCCCGTAACCGCGAGGAATTGATCACGGCGATCAATTATGCGCTGCGGTTTGACCGCAAAGTGATTGTGGAGGAATTTGTCGACGCCCGGGAGATTGAGGTTAGTGTGCTTGGCAATGACGAGCCGCGTGCTTCCGTGGTGGGCGAAATCACGTCATCCAGTGAATTTTATGATTATAAAGCCAAATATGTTGACGGCAAATCGATGATGCATATTCCGGCCAATATTCCGGCGGAAACATCGGAAGCCGTCCGCGAAATGGCCATCCGCGCTTTCTTGTCGATTGACGGCTCAGGCCTTGCGCGCGCCGATTTCTTCCTGCGCAAAAGCGACGGCAAGCTTTTCATCAACGAGGTCAATACCATGCCGGGCTTTACGCCCTACAGCATGTATCCTCTGATGTGGAAGGAAAGCGGCGTCTCCTATACGGATCTGCTGGACACGTTGATTGGACTTGCAGTTGCCCGCCACACGGAGAAGCAGCGTATCGATTATGGGGGAGGAGACCCGGTCTGATACAGGACCGGAGTCTGTTTCTTCGATGATTGTTGGCAAGACTTGGCTGATTGTTATCAGGCCTTGCTCCTGAGGACAAGAAATACGCCACAATATAATTGCTGGAGGAAATCATATGGGGTTCGAAACGGAGTTTAATTCGGTCTGCAAGTTCAAGAATGACAATGAGCTGAACGAGCTGCTTGAATACGGCCGCAGCAAAATAGTCAAGAACGGATTTCGCGTTTATCCTACCGGACAGAAGGTTATTGCGTATACGCCCAATAATGAAGCGATTGCGATTGTCCGCATTCTGGTGTCGATCGCGGAGATTAATTTTCAGGGCGAGGAAATTACGCAAGTTGAAATGGAGCTTATCCGAAAGCTGACAGAGGAGGAGGCGCGCGTGCAAACCGCCCTTGCCTATGAAATGTTCTTCGGAGAGCATGTATGATTGTCCGCTTTGGCTTTGTCGCGATGAGTCTGCAGCTTGAGAATGCTTCGCCGTCCCGCACCATGACCTACACCAGCTTCTCAAAGCTGCCGGATCGTGAAGCAGCTCTGCGCAGACTGGAGCGCATCGCCGAAGAAAATCTGCATAATACGCTGCGTTTGCTGCGCCATTGTCATGCCCATGATATCAAGGTTTACCGCATGTCCTCCAAGCTCATTCCGCTGGCTACGCACGGGGAGCTTCAGGACTGGTCGCCATGGCCGGCGCTTGCAGAAGCCTTCGCCGCTGTTGGCGCGTTCGTGAAGGACAAGGGGATGCGCGTATCCTTCCATCCCGACCATTTCTGCGTCCTGAGCACGCCGCGTCCCGAGGTGCTTGTAAAGTCCGAAGAGGACTTGAGCTACCACCTGCATATGCTGGAAGCGATGGGACTGGACGAGAAGGTAAAATGCAATATACACGTAGGCGGAGCATACGGGGACAAGCCTTCATCAGCTGAGCGATTTGTCCGCCAGTTCGGGCAGCTGCCTTGGAGGATCAGGAACCGGATAACGCTTGAGAATGACGACAAGACGTTTACCGTCCGGGAGACGCTGGACGCGGCCGAAGCTGTGGGCGTTCCCATGGTGCTTGATATTCATCATCACGCTGTCAATGACGGGAACGAGAGTGACGCATCGCTTGCCGGCGAGCTGTGGCCGCGCATTTTACGGACATGGGATGGCGCTCTTCCTGATGCGGACTCTGAACCTGGAGGAGTCTCTGACGCAAAGCGAGCCATGCTTATACCTGGCGCTCAACCTTCTAGACCGCTTCCGCCGAAGCTCCACGTTTCCAGTCCCAAGAGCGAGCGGGACCCGCGCGGTCATGCCGACTATGTGGAGCCGGCTCCGCTCCTGCGGTTTTTGCAGGAAACGGCTGGTTCGACTGATAAATTGGATGTGATGCTGGAGGCCAAGGGCAAGGATCTGGCTTTGTTCAGGCTGATGGAGGATTTGCGCCAGCTGGCACAGGACGAACAGGGCATACGGATCATCGATGGAGCAAGCATTGAAGTGAACTGATTCAACTGCAGGCCGGTATTGCCGCTGAACATAGCATAAGCTCTCCGGACAACCGCCCGGGGGGCTTTATTGCCTTAAGGGAGGGCAAGGGAGTCTTGCATGCGAGGAATCGGGGTAAAATATAGATGTCATTAAGTATCAGGCGAGGTGACCGGCGTGCTTGAGATTGTCCTTCTCCTCCTTCTGGGTCTGATCGCCGCAATGTTCGGAAGCATTGTCGGTTTGGGCGGGGGAATTATCATCGTTCCAACCCTGGTTCTTCTTGGGCCGCAGCTGACCGGGTCTCCAATCGGCCATACAACGGCTGTGGGCACCTCGCTGTGCGCGTTAATTGTGACAGCGCTTGCTTCCACACTTTCATACGCCAAGAAGAAAAGAGTGGATTTCCGCAGCGCGTGGCTGCTGTTCGTGACGAGCGGGCCTGCCGCTATGGTCGGCTCGGCTCTGACCGGTTATTTGAAGGATGGCAGCTTCCAGCTCGTATTTGGGATCTTTATGCTGTTAATGGCCGCTCTGCTGGTTGCCAGGGATTACATCAGGCCGATCACGCGAAAGTGGCCTGTGGAGCGGCTCTATACCGATCAGGACGGGGTCGGGCATGTCTATGGTTATGCCGTAGGGCCAGCCCTGGTCATCGGATTTTTTGTCGGGCTCATTTCAGGCTTGTTCGGCATCGGCGGGGGTTCGTTATTTGTTCCGGTGATGGTGCTCCTGTTCCGGTTTCCGCCCCATCTTGCCACGGCTACCTCGATGTTCGTGATCTTCCTCTCCTCTGCATTGGGCAGCAGCGTACATATATGGCTCGGCGAAGTAGACTGGCGCATTGTGCTGGCGCTTGTTCCCGGGGCATGGATCGGTGGCAAGTTCGGCGCTTACGTTGCAACCCGGATAAGCGGCAGAGGGCTTATGTGGCTCCTTCGCATTACGCTGGGCCTTCTGGCTGTTGAATTAATTATTGAAGGAGCAGCGAAATTATAGACGGTTTCCTGCAAGAACTGGGCGAAACTTTGAAGATATGGTAACGTATACTAATAAGCATATAGCAACTCATAGGAAAGTAGTGTGATAGAACCGTGAGTGACGAGAGCAACAATACACCTGCAATAGGGGGCAAAAACTTTACCGTAGTGGCAATCAATTGCGCGGCTAAAGCGGGTGAATGGATCAGAACCAAACTTGGAAATCATACAAGCTTGTCTTTAAAATACTCCCCTACCGATCTAGTAACTGAAGTGGATAAGGGTTCTGAGATGATGATCCGCAACCTGGTACAGACGCATTTTCCACATCATTCCTTTCTTGGTGAAGAAGGCGTGGAGCCGGGGCCGGAGGCCTCTGCGAAAGCGCTCAATAATGTGCGTGACGCCGAGTATTTATGGGTGGTCGATCCAATCGACGGGACGACGAACTTCGTGCACGGCTTCCCTTTCTTCTCTGTGTCGATCGCTCTGGCGCACAAGGGAGAGGTCATTGTAGGCGTCGTGTATGATCCCATGCGGGATGAATTATTCGTAGCCGAGAAAGGCAAAGGCGCCTATGTACATGGCAAGCCTATGCAGGTAGGCACGGAAAGCCAGCTTGGCGAGAGCCTCCTGGCTACAGGTTTCCCGGCCGATCAGCAGTACGCGCTGCCGCTCAATATGAAGGGGCTGCAGGCGCTTGCGCCGCAGGTGCGCAATATCCGCTCCGGCGGCTCGGCGGCATTGCATATGGCGTATGTGGCATGCGGACGGCTCAGCGGCTTTTGGGAAATCGGTTTGAATTCCTGGGATCTGGCAGCGGGTTCGCTCCTTGTCTCTGAATCCGGAGGGCAAGTCACCGACATGTTGGGCAGCCCCTATGAACTGGGAGTGCGTAATGTTGTCGCGACTAATGGAGCGATTCATGGGCAGCTTGTAGACGAGCTTAAGAAAGTGGAAGCTGCAGGCTAGATCAGGAAGAGAAGCTGTCATATGTCTGCTGATTGTGCAGAGCAGCAGGGCTTCTCTGAACTGATATGCAGCGATATCGAGAGAATTGGTTTTGCAACAGCATAATAAAATTGTAAAAGGCGTATTCCTGCCATGGTCAAGATGACTTGGGGAAAACGCCTTTTTTCCCGTGCTTTTGGAAATGCTCCTTGCATGAAATTTGATCATCTGTTATATTTGATGTATAACAGACATTCAAAATAATACAGTCATCGACAGATTGAGGCAGGGTCAGGAGAGGCAGGTGAATCATCATGTTTATGGAGTTGGATTTGCAATCGGAGTCGCCGATTTACACGCAAATTGCCGAGCAGCTTATTGAGGGCATCGCCAAGGGCGATTTGAAGCCGGGAGATGCGCTCCCGTCAGTCCGCAGTCTGGCAGCAGACCTGGACATTAATTTGCATACCGTTAATAAAGCTTACCAGACCTTGAAGCAGGAGGGCTTTCTCCAGGTCCACCGCAAAAAGGGGGTCGTCGTACAGCCTGGTGAAATGCCTGGCGTGACCGCCGGGTTCAAGGATAAAGTGCAAAGACAGCTCCGCGCATTGTCCGCTGAAGGAATCGTCAGGGGCATGGCTGAGGAGGAATTTCTGAGGCTCTGCCAGGATGCTTTCAACCGGAAGAATACGAAGGAAGGGGAGTAGGAGCGTATGGATCCGACATGGGGGATTTGGCTTTTTTCGATTGTAATGTATGTCATGATGGGGATTGTGTTTTTGCTGGTGCCATTGATAAGCACACGCGTTTTGTTGTTCGGTGTTTATGTTCCCGAGCCTATGCGGGATGACGAGGCCGTAACAGCTGTGCGTAAAAGCTACATCCGAATATCTGTGTTCATTATGGTATGCGCTGCAGCTGCAGGCGGCTTGGTGGGCTGGTGGATGAAGGGGATGTCCGAAGCCGTATTGCTCAGCGCCACACTGGTTCAAGTCATCGGATTCGTCCTGTCTCTCGCGGCCAGTCATCGCAGGGCGCTTCGCATCAAGCTGGAAAAGGGGTGGGAGCCGCCGCAGAGCACCAAGCGGGTCGCCAATTTGAATTTTCGGAAAGGACCTCTAACGATCCGTGATCGCTGGTATCTCCTTCATCTGCTGCTCATCATCATTTCAGTGATTGGCGCCGCTGTTCAATGGGACAGCATTCCCGATACCTTAACCACTCATTATAATGCCAGCTTTGAAGCGGACGGCTTCTCTGAGAAAAGCTTCAACTCCGTGTTTATGATGAATATTACCCAACTCCTGCTGATCGGAATATTTCTATTTGCGAATTTTGTCATCCGTGCGGCCAAACAACAGCTGGATCCAGCCAAACCGGATGAATCCATGATCAAGCAGCAGAAGTTTCGCCGCATCAACTCGATATTTCTTTATTTTCTCTCCCTGTTCATTGTGGCGTTGTTCAGTTATATTCAGGCGACGATACTATATGGCTGGTCTGCTGATCTGCTCATGCTGACATCGCTGTTTCTGCCTCTTATTCTGATCGGATGTTCCATTGGATTAATCATTTATTTGAGGAGTAAAGGCATCGATCAGGTCTTAGCTGCCGGGGTAAGCGACGACAGTCACTGGAAGGGCGGCTTCTTTTATCATAATCCGGAGGATCCATCCTTTATCGTGAATAAGCGGTACGGGATGGGGTGGACGTTCAACATGGCGCATCCGGTCAGTTGGGTTGTTCTTGGAGGTATACTGCTGATTCTGCTTGTTATCGTGCTGATCACTTCCATATTGGACACTTGACTTGATAGTACTGGAGCTGTGAGCATGCTATGCCTGCAGATGTATCAGTAGTCAAAGCTCCCAGCGTTCTTGTTGACATGAAGCTTTAGAGGAATTCAGAACAGCAGCAGTATTATATGAGAAACCGCGTAAAAGGCCGTCCAGCTGTGGACGGCCTTTTACGCGGTTTCTATGCATAGGATGATGAAACAGGAGTAAGATAACGGTAAACCGCTGCGCCGGATGAAATTAATCCTGGCCCATCGTCTGGAACGCGACCCGGGCAGCAGCCAGGGTCTGGTCAATATCCGCTTCGGTATGCGCGGTAGTGAGGAACCAGGCTTCATATTTGGAAGGCGCCAGACATATTCCCTGCTCCAGCATCAGCCGGAAGAACCGTGCGAACCGCTCGCCGTCGGCAAGCTGGGCCTGTTCATAATTCGTCACGGGATTTGTGCAGAAATGAGTCGAAAATGAGCCTCGGATGCGGTTGATCGTAAGGGGAATACCCTGATCATCCGCCAACTGCTGCAGTCCTGCGCTGAGCTTGAGGGCGAGAGTGCTCATTTGTTCGTAAACGCCGGGAGTCTGAAGCACTTCCAGACAGGCGATACCTGCCGAGATCGAGGCAGGGTTGCCGGCCATCGTGCCCGCTTGATAGGCAGGCCCGAGCGGCGCAACCTGGGCCATCACGTCCTTGCGCCCGCCGTAAGCGCCGATTGGCAGACCTCCGCCGATGATTTTGCCCAGTGCGGTAAGGTCGGGCTCAATCGCCTGCCGATCGGGAAAAGCCTCATAGGTCTGGGCGCTGCCGTAGTGGAAGCGGAAGCCGCTGATGACCTCATCGTAGATGACCAGAGCGCCTGCTTCGCGCGTCATCCGGCATAATTGCTCCAGGAATCCGGGAGCGGGCATGACCATGCCGAAATTGCCGACGATAGGTTCTACCATCACAGCGGCCACATCCTCGCCCCAACGCTCCAGAGCCTGGTGAAGTCCATCCGGATCGTTGAAAGGAACCGTAATGACTTCACTGGCAATGCTGGGCGGAATGCCGGCGCTGTCGGGAATTCCGAGCGTGGAGGGACCGGAGCCGGCAGCCACAAGCACCAGATCGGAATGGCCATGATAGCAGCCCGCGAATTTGATTATTTTATTGCGCTTTGTATAAGCGCGGGCAACGCGGATTGTCGTCATCACCGCTTCTGTGCCCGAATTGACAAAACGGACCTTGTCCATCGAGGGAATGGCGGTCTTCAGCATCCTGGCAAGCTGAATTTCCAGCTCAGTCGGCGTGCCGTACAGGGTTCCATTCTTCGCCGCACGGATAATGGCATCCGTAATATGAGGATGGGCGTGGCCGGTAATAATGGGGCCGTAAGCGCAAAGATAATCAATATACCGATTGCCGTCAACATCCCAGAAATAAGCGCCTTGTGCGCGTTCCATAAAAACAGGGGCACCGCCGCCGACCGCTTTGAACGAGCGCGAAGGGCTGTTCACACCTCCGACGATATGCTCCAGCGCCTCGGTGTAGAGCGCCTCCGAACGGGTATGATTCAAAGACATGTTGTTGCCTCCTGTCGAATTTACTTTATTATGTACTTCTCCGGAAACGGCTTTCGCTTATCCGCCGGAGAACAAAACAAAAGGGCGATCCGCTCGCGAATTCACCCTTTTGTTTATGATGTTACCGGTTATTCGTTCGTTTTGGTGCTTGAGTCGGTATTGGAGCTTGAACTTGTATTGCCTATATTCGTGCTTGAACCGGTATTGCCTGAACCGGAAGTATTTGCGCTTGCTCCGCCTGCATTGCCGGTACCGGTAGTTGTTGTATCCGGTGCTGTTGAATCCTCTGTGAGGATTTCCTGCACGTACGTCAGGAGCTCATCATCATCGCGGATAGAGAGCACCGAAGCGCCGGAGACCTTGCGGTCACCGATGTTATCCATCGGGGGAACCTGCGCTTGACCGGCCAGCTGCGTCTTCACTCCGAGCTGGGCAAGCTTGAGCATATCGGAAATATCCAGATTCGTTTCGATATAAGGATTGACGCTCTCGAGAATTTGTTTCATTTTCAACAAATTCCAACCGTTCTTGAGCTTGTCTGCAACAGTATCCAGAAAATTGCGCTGCCGCTCAGTCCGTGTGAAATCGCTCATCGCATCATGGCGGAAGCGCACATACATGAGCGCATGCTCGCCGTCCAGATGCTGAAATCCTTTTTTGAGATGGATGTCATAGCGGTTGCCGTCGGCATTGTCGACATAGTTCATGTTTTTCTCAACGTCAAAATCAATTCCGCCGATGGCGTCGATCAACGATTTGAAGCCTTCGAAATCCGTATACACATAATATTGAATATCAAGTCCGAGCATACCGCCGATCGTCTTCATGGCCAGATTCGGTCCTCCGAGCGCAAGCGCGGTATTGATCCGGCCCTCGCCATGACCTTCAATCGGCACATACGTATCGCGCAAAACGGAGAACAAATGAGCTTTCTTCGTTACCGGATCGATAGATGCGACCAGCATGGAATCGGATCGTGCCGCTTCATTCTTCTCCAGCCCGCGGTTGTCGCCGCCCATGAGCAGAATGTTGACGCGCTCCGTTCCTTCCCATTCAACCGGTTTTTCTTCTTCTTTCACTTCAAACTGTCCGAAACGGGATTCTTCTTTTGGTTTTTGCAGGGTGTCCAGTTGATTATATATACCATATCCTTGATATGCTGCGTAGGCGCCAACGCCTCCCACGACAACAAACAGGATGGACAAGACGATAATAAGCGGTTTTAGCCATGGTCTTTTCTTGTTTGATTTCACCCGCGGCATCCTTTTTTGTTCCCCTCCTTGGTATGATTCACGTTTGTTTTTGGAATTGTCTGCATGGATTAACGAATGATGAAAGGTACTGGTGATTTCTTCCTGATTGAAAGAAGAACTTATGTGAAGCTGTTCTTCATCATAAAATTATAAAATGTTTTGACATGCAGAAGCAAGTTTTATCTTGTATTTGGTGTGTATTGGTCGTTAAAAAACCCTCCTAATACAATAAAATGTCGAAAATAAAGCTGAAACGGCTCATTTCGGCCACGTATAAAGGAAAATTATAGAAACCAAAGATTAGCTTTGTTTAAGAAATCTTTGTAAAGGACCCCGAGAAACCCCGTGAAAAACGCCGCAATGGAGAAAAAAGGAGGACTTTCCTGCTTGAACTCGCCTGGCTGACGGCGTATAAATAGATAGAGAAATCGAAAAAAAACGAACATTTCCCAGGAAATGTCGAAGAGAAAAGAGGAAGCTTCCGCAATGCTAGCGATTGATGTCAAAGATTTGCGCAAGCAGTTCAGTGTCCAGAAAAACCGCGAAGGACTCGGCGGGGCGCTGAAGGATCTGTTTAAGCGCGAATATAATGAAATTACAGCTGTAAAGGATATTTCCTTCCAAATACCTCAAGGTGAAATATGCGGTTATATTGGAGAGAACGGGGCAGGCAAATCAACAACCATCAAGATGCTGACCGGCATCCTCGTTCCTACCTCCGGACATATTCAGGTTAACGGCTTCGTCCCGTTCAAAGACCGCGAGAAATTTGTGAATGGAATCGGAGTCGTGTTCGGTCAAAGAAGCCAGCTGTGGTGGGATATCGGAGTTATTGAGTCCTTCCAGCTGCTGCGCAAAGTATACCGTGTTCCGGAGGAGGAATTCCGCAAGCGTCTGAATGAACTGGTGGAGCGGCTGCAGCTCGGGGATCTGCTGAACCGGCCCGTACGCAAGCTCAGTCTCGGTCAGCGGATGCGCTGCGAGCTGGTTGCGTCGCTGCTTCATAATCCTTCCATTCTATTCCTGGACGAGCCCACTATCGGGCTGGATATTGTCGTAAAAACTGAAATCCGGGATTTCCTGAAGAAAATCAACCGGGAGCAGGGGACGACCATACTCCTCACCACGCATGACCTTCAGGATATCGAAGCGCTCTGCACGCGGGTTATTATGCTGGATGATGGCAGAATCATCTACGATGGCGGCCTGGATGAGCTGAAGTCGCGCTGGAGCAAAGGGCGTGAAATTCAATTCCAGTTCGGCGAACAGCCGGATATCCGTGTGCTGAAGCAGCAAACGGAAGGCTTAAGCGGAGTGAGCTGGTCCATCGACAATGAAGTAACGGCGACAATGTTCCTGCCTCATGAAATCAATGTTTCCGATGCGCTCTCGCGTGTTGTCGGGGGTGTCGCGGAGATCCGCGATATCAAAATCATGGAGACCAATACAGACGAGATTGTCCGTGAAATTTACAAATCCGGTTCGGCTTCGCAGGAGACGGCGGATAAGCTCAGCCAATATATGGGAGAACGGACAGCGGAAAGCTCTGACGGGACAGCCGCTCCCATAACAAAGGACAGCAGCAGCGAGAAGGAGCCGGTACATCATGGGTAGCGCATATCTGGATCTGATCCGGATCCGTTTCCTGATGATGCTCGCTTATCGCGTTAACTATTACAGCGGTATTGTTATTTATGCCATTAATATCGGAGCTTATTATTTTCTCTGGGAAGCGATCTTTGGCGACCAGAAGGTGCTTGGCGGATTTACGCTTGGGCAGATGACCACCTATGTGGCCGTCTCCTGGATGGCCAGAGCGTTCTACTTCAATAATCTGGATACGGAGATAGCCAACGAAATCCGGGACGGCAGCGTGGCGATCCAGTTTATCCGGCCTTATAATTATTTGATCGTAAAGCTGATGCAGGGCTTCGGGGAAGGGATTTTCCGCCTGCTGCTGTTCATGGTTCCGGGGCTTGCGATAGCCTGCCTGCTGTTCCCGGTCAAGCTGCCTACGGATCCCGGCGTATGGGCGCTTTACTTTGTCATGCTGGTGCTCAGCTTTCTGATCAACACCCAGATTAATATGCTGACGGGGCTGTTTGCTTTTTTTGTGGAAAATAATCAAGGGATGCTGCGGATGAAGCGCGTCCTGGTTGACCTGTTCTCAGGCGTTGTTGTACCGATCTCGTTCTTTCCCGGATGGCTTGCCGTGACGATGAAATGGCTGCCCTTCCAGGCGATTACCTACCTGCCGAGCTCGGTATTTACCGGCAGGGTTGCGGGCTTCGAGGCGGTCCGGGTGCTGGGCGTCCAAATAATCTGGTTTCTCGTGCTGATCATCCCGATCGCATGGGTATGGCGGCAGGCGCGTTACCGGCTGTTCGTTCAAGGAGGTTGAGGCGCAATGCGATTCTATTGGTCATTATGTGCGGAATACATGAAGAATTATGTCAAGACCAGGCTGACTTACCGGATGGACTTCTGGGTCGAGGTGCTTTCGGATTTATTATTCCAGGGCGTGAACCTGATCTTCATTCTCGTCGTGTTTCAGCATACCGCGTCGCTGGGCGGCTGGTCGGAAGCCGAGGTGGTGTTCGTCTATGGCTTCTTCATGGTGCCATCGGGCATTTTCGGGATTTTCTTTAATCTTTGGGGCTTCAGCGAGCGTTATATAGTCAAGGGCGAGATGGACCGCATATTGACGCGTCCAGCCCATAACCTGTATCAGGTGCTGCTGGAAAATATGGACCCGCCATCCCTGTTCGGCTCCATTGTCGGCGCGGTCATTATGGCAATTAGCTGGTCGCAGCTGGGCCTTCCGTTCGAGCTGCTCGATGCGCTCATGCTGGTGGTCTTCACGCTGGGCGCTGTATTTATTTACGCCGGTCTGTATATTGCGCTGACAGCCATTTCCTTCTTCTCGGATGCGCCGACGGGTATTTTGCCGCTTATGTACAATATCCAGAACTATGGACGGTATCCCGTCAACATTTATAATAAAACCATCCGTTTTCTCCTGACGTGGCTGCTGCCTTTTGCCTTCGTCGGCGTCATCCCGGCTTCTTATTTTCTCGACCGCAAGGAAGACGGGCTGTCCACGCTGTCGCTGCTGACGCCGGTGATGGGAATTGTCGTACTGACAATCGGACTCATGGTCTGGAACTACGGAGTCAAGCGCTACCGCGGGGCGGGCTCTTAGGCTGAGCCTGGCCCGGATGTTATAAGGAAATCAAACGAGGAAGGGAGAGGAGCGTACAATGCCGGCAAAAAAAGCAAAGGCGCGCATTGGAAAACCGGCACCGGATTTCTCTCTGGAGACCATTGGCGGGCGCCGGGTGAAGCTGAGCGATTATCTCGGTCAGAAGGTGGTGCTATTCTTTTATCCAAAGGATATGACTCCGGCGTGTACACAGGAATCCTGCGATTTTCGCGATAATTATGCCGGATTTGGCGAGATCGGGACGGCGGTGCTCGGGATCAGTTTGGATACGGCAGAGCGGCATGAGCGCTTCGCAGCCAAATACGAGCTGCCTTTCGAGCTGCTTGCCGATACCGAGCATGAGGTCTGCGAGCTGTACGGTGTCTGGCAGCTGAAGAAGCTGTATGGCAAAGAATATATGGGTTTGGTCCGGTCGACCTTCCTGATTGACGAAAAGGGCAAACTGGTCCGTGAATGGCGCAGTATTCGGGTTAAAGGGCATGTGCAGCAGGTGCTGGAAGCGGCGCAAAGCCTTTAACCGGTGCAGGCAGGAATGCCAGGTGCGAAGTTTATATTTTCTTGAGCGGGTTAAAAAATGCCGTATTGCCGGTGAGGGCAATACGGCATTTTCTATTTTGCAAACTATTTGTGCCGGTAATAATTGAATGGGGATCCGGTGCAAGCAAATCCAAATGACGGCTCCAATGAGGAAAAACCTGCTTACACTCATGCCAGCCTCGGTTCCGATCGCTGTAGGCGGGAAAAACCTTACTGCGTGGCTGGTCCGGGGCCAGCCACAGCCCTGACGGTGGCTCCAGTGAGGAAAAACCTGCTTACATGCAGGCCAGCCTCGATTCCGATCGCTGTAGGCGGGAAAAACCTTACTGCGTGGCCGGTTCGGGGCCAGCCAGACCATGACGGATCTATAAAATGTGAAGCGACTTGTGCAAGCCGCCAAAGCGGACGAGAGCTTTTTAAACCATACAAATTATCCAGCCATGGCTGTACAATGAGCTCCATTCATCCTTGGCGGCAGTACTAACCTAATGAACATGTGATCTGCCACTGGGGACATTGATTCCCTGCTTGCGGACAAGCAGAGCAAGCGGCACCAGTGAGATAAGAAAGAAGCAGCACGCAAGAACCGGAAGGACCGAAAACTCCATAATGGAAGCTCCGTTAACGGTCTGCCAACCGATGGCGCCTAATCCAAGTATAAAACCGATACCCGTGATATGGATCAATCTTCTGCGTTTCTGGCTGTTAAGGGATGAGCGTTCCGTCAACCATGCAACCAGGGGTACAGCCTGCAGCGCATGGAAGCCGAGGCCGTGCAGCCAGATAATATTGCCGCTCATCCCGACGAATCGGCTTTGATTGACTGAAATCCAGATACCGGCCGCAAAAGAGAGCAGGACGGCAATCATCGCATAGCGGATTCCCAGCACCAGCTCAGGACGAAGTCCGGAGGCTTTCCTGCGGAAATATTGAATGCCCAGGAACAGATAGAACAAAACAAGCAGCAGGGCAACGAAAGCAAAGCCGGAACCGACCGCGACATCAAAGCTCGAACCGCCCTCTACGAATCTCGGATTGACGCCGCGGAAGTTTTGGATCGTTTCCGCCCCGTATGAATAAAGTCCAAGCGCGATATAAAACCAACGGAAGAAAGCTCTCCCTCGCGTCCCCATCCCGGACAACGGACTGATAGCGGCTGTCGACAGCAAGAATAATCCCAACGCCGCATCGAAGGATATAGCTTTGGCGACATCCCCATTCGGGGCTACAGGACCTCCGTACAGCAGAACCCATACAGCGCATACCCCTGCAAGCACAAAACCCAGCAGCCCGGTAAGCACCAGCCATTTCTCTCCTTCAAAAAATCTTGCTCCCGTACCCGTTCTTGCCATTGTCAGTTTCACTCCTTAAACACCCTTCCTTCTTATAAAATTGTTACTCTTATCTTATAAGGAGGGGTGGTCTTGACGTGATAGGCGTAAGGATGAAATCCATGCGGTCTCCGGTATGATTTTATGCTCTGTCTCCAGACTTAGTAAGGCCCGTCCTCAAGGGTGCTTATTTTCAATAGCCGATAACGACCAGACTATCGTACAAACCCTGATTGATCAGGGTGGAGCTTCTCGCAAACTATGAGACTAAACAGGAGAGGATGTGGAAATGCTAGCTGATAGACAGGTCGCGAGCGAAAGCGATGAAAGGATTGTGATGCGCAGTGATTCCGAATCAAACGGCAAATGAGCTGAGATCTTCGGTTTTTCAAAATCATGGAGAGCCTGAAGGCTGGCCGGAAGCGTCCAGCGGACTGTTGGAGCTGATGATTGCCAGAATCAACAGTGTTTTTATAGGCAAAAACGAAGTTGTCGTTCAAGTGATGGCAGCGCTGCTCGCCGGGGGTCACGTGCTGCTGGAGGATGTGCCGGGCGTTGGCAAAACGCTGCTGGTGAAGGCGCTGGCCCGTGTGATGGGCGGGGATTTCCGCCGCATTCAATTTACCTCAGATATGATGCCGGCAGATGTAGTGGGAGGGATGGTGTGGGACGGGAAGCGCGGAGAGCTGGTGTTCAGGAAGGGACCGCTTATGGCGAATGTTGTCCTTGCCGATGAGATCAACCGGACTCCGCCGCGTACCCAATCCGCGCTGCTTGAGGCGATGGAGGAACGGAGCGTAACAGCCGATGGAGAGACCATGCGGCTGCCAAAACCGTTCATGCTGCTGGCGACCCAGAACCCGCTTGGCGACGACGGGACTTATCCGCTGCCGGAGGCGCAGCTGGACCGTTTCATGATGCGGCTGTCGGTCGGCTATCCGTCCGCGGAGGATGAACTGTTCATGCTGGAGTCCGGCGAGGGGCGGCTGCAAGCCGAAGAGCTGCGCCCGGTTATTATTCCGGAGGAATGGCTGCGCATGCAGAAGGATGCCCAGTCGGTGCATGTACACTCGGCTCTGCTGACCTATGCTGTAATGATCATCCATGCCACGCGCTGTGCGCCGGAGCTGCTGCTTGGAGCAAGTCCGCGGGCCACCCGCGACTGGGTTCGCGCCGCACGGGCGACTGCTTATGTGGCGGGACGCCGTTTTGTCGTGCCGGATGACATGAAGGCGACAGTCGAGTCCGTTCTGGCACATCGGCTCATTGTTAGGGATGAGTCGCTTGCGCAAGGGCATTCCGCAGCCGCTGTGCTCAGACGGATTCTGGAGGAGACCCCCATACCTGCTCCAACCTCGGATGGCGGCCGAACCCGATGATCCGGTCCGGGGACATGTTTGGAGGATTGAACTCCAATCTTCAGGCAACGAGCAGCACAAGGGGGATTGGCGGGATAGCCGAAACGGCGGGAAGAGGGGCCAATCCCTTGGCCGAGGCCCCGACTACTGTGAAACAGTTGGGAACCAAGCCGCGCAGCCGCCATCTTGCACGGCTTATGCTCGTTATGCTGGTCATTGTCTGCCTGCTTGCTTTGCAATCGCGGGGAGGTGCTGTGGAGTGGCTGCTGACCGCAGTTGTTTGTGCTGCCGCCGTTTGGTGCCTCATCATCCCTTATGCGGCTATAGGCAGCATTCAGATTGTTCGGACCATCAAGGAGAAGGGATCTCTCTCCGATGGGGGAACGATACAGGTCGAAGTGACCGTCAAGACGACAAGGCCGCTTCCGTTAATGTGGATTTCGGTACATGAAGAGCTTGAGAATAATTTCGCTTCCAATGGAGACGGCCGTGCATCGCTGCAGCGGCGGACGTTGGAAATTCCCTGGCTGCGGCGCAGCCATTCTTTTTCATATTCCGTGAGCGGGTTGCACAGGGGAGAATGGCGTTTTCGTCCGGTGCAGATCAGCGCCGGCGATTTGCTTGGAGTAAGCATACGGAGCTTCACGATCCCTACACTGGGCAGCGTAACAGTAGGGGCCGATGCCCCGCAGGGAGAGAAGCTGGAAGGCTTGCCTGCTTCTATGGAGGGGCGCAGCCGGTCCTATGAACGCCGACCCATCGACCGGACGGGCATGACTGCCAAATTCGCCCGCCGCCGATCGGGGGCAGGCTCGCAGTCTCGCGGCTATATCCCTGGAGATCCTCTTTGGCGCATTGATTGGCGGGCGATGGCCAGAGGGCTCGGCATGCAAACCCGGCTGCATGACAATGATGCGCCCAGCGATATCATTGTTGTGCTGGATGGGAATTTGAGCTCGTATGGCGGCGACGGGCGCTTGTTTGACGCCAACTGCGGGCGGGCGGCCCAGGTGATACGCCGCGCATTCTGGGCAGGAAGCGGTATAACGCTCCTGGTGACGGGCCATGAAGAGGCGGTTCTCCATGTTCATGCCCTGGACCAGAAGAGCCTGCAGGCTGCAGAGGAACGGCTTCTAAGATTGCAGCCGTCCGGCCGTCAACCGTTTTTCGACCAGCTTGGGAATATCATTGCCCGCCTCCCGCACGGCTCAGCTGTCATCTGTTTGACAACGGCGCACAGCGGCGGCAAAAGGGCTGTCGGCGGAACAGCACTGACGGCAGGCGCTGTACAGGGAACAGGCAAGAGTGCCCACGTACAGGCGGCAGATGGTTCCGGTTATATGGCGCATGCTTCAAGCGAAGCTTCTATGAATGGCGGAGAGCCGGAGAGCAGTGACAGGGCAGCCTATGCCGCCCGTTTGGCCGCAGCCCGCCGGGGCAAGCTGCATATGCTGCTGGCATGCGCGGGGGATGCTGCAGATAGCGAACGGCTGTATATGGAGGAACTGATTAAGCGCGGCTGCCGGGCGGTGCTGCTCCCGCTTCCCGCTGCTTACCGGAGGCAGCCTGAAATTCTGGAAGGGGGAGACGGCTATGCCAGTGTCCGTATCTGATACACCGGCCCGAGTCAATAAGGATATGCTGGCCATCGAGAAGGAAAGCGGATTTTTTGCCAGCTTCCCGCGCCGTTTTATAACGAGTCTGCTGCTGTTCGGACTCCTGTCGGAGTGGCTTTTGCCCCTGGAGCAGTTAAAGGCTTATACCGAGCTTTACCGGATTTATCCCGTTATTGCGGCGATCGGCTGTTATTTGGCGATCGGCCTTTTTGTGCCCCCGCTGTGGGTTTCGCTGGCGCTAAGCAGCCTTGTATGCCTGACAACGGTATTGGTGCTGTTCGGTGTCCAAACTCCTTCGTTGACGGATGCTTTTGTGCAGCTTGTGGAGGCGCTGAGAGCTGACGCTTTGGGGCTGCTGCAAGGAAATCTGCAGCTTAGCGGAGAGACGCGCACCCTGCTGTTGGTTGCCGGACTTGGCATGATGGCCGCCGCAATTCAATCTCTGGTATGGCTTCGTCAATGGGGGATCGGTCTCGCCGTGCTGACTGCCGCCTATTTGGTGGCCCTGTCCGCATTTCTCGGCCTGGATGTGCTGCCTGGTCTGATTCGTACCTGCCTGGAGGGCTTGGTGCTGGGCATGCTGCTGACCCTGCCGCGCGTGGAGAGAACCCTTGGACCCATTGATGCTTACAAAGGGCGCGGCGGACTTCTGGCGGGATGGCCGTCAGGCTGGTGGAGCGCGGCAGCCTGGGTGGCTGTGCTGCTGATGGCAGGCGGATTATGGGCGGCGCAGGGAGCGGAGTCTTCAGGCAAGCAGGCGCCTTGGGCAGAGCAAGCAGTCGAATGGGGAACCAGCCGGTTGAACGGTGAACATTCGCAAGGGGCAATGAGCGGCCCTATGCCCGGAGACCTGCAGACAGGCGCGGATTGGGGCGGTGGCGCGCTGACCGGCTACGGCTTCGATGACCGCTCCCTGGGCGCGCCGATTTCCCCGGATGACACTATATTGTTTAAGGTGCTCACCCCGCAGCCGACTTATTTGCGTGGAGAGAGCAAGGATACCTACGACGGACAGGGGTGGATTCAAAGCAAACAGCGTCTGGAGCGGCGGGCAGTCGCCGGCGGCGGCTTGATTGCCGGTGATGGCGGCGCTGTTCATGTGGCCAGCCTCTCCGCCGATCCAACCGCCAGAGAAGCCGGGCAGGAGGGGGACCTGCTCCGCCAGACCGTCACGGCCGTTTATCCCGCGGAGGGCTGGCCGCTGTTCAGTGCAGGGGCGGATGCCAAAGTGTTGTCGCTGCAGCTGGCTGCTGCACATGGTGATGCCGACGTCTTGGGCTATCGGGCCGATACGGCAACCGGAGCTTTATACCCGGAGACGGCCAGCCAGCGAATCTATCAATATACAGTGGAAACCACACTGCCGGATTTGCAGGCCATATCATCTGAAGCGGGTAAGCCAGGGCTGCTGGACCCGGAAGATATTGTACGCGACTATACCCGGCTGCCCTTATCCCTGCCGCCGCGTGTCGGCCAGCTCGCAGGAAACATTGCAGGCGCAACCGATGGCGGAAGGTATAAAATTGCAAAGGCTGTCGAAAGCTATTTGCGCAGCCATTATGCGTATACGCTCAAGGATACGGCGATTCCCCGAAAAGGGGAGGATTTCGTCGATCAGTTCCTGTTTGAGCAGAAGCAGGGGTACTGTGTCCATTTTGCCACGGCCATGACCGTGCTTCTCCGCACACAGGGCATTCCGGCCCGTTATGTGAAGGGATTTGCGGCATCCTGGGAGACGGATTCGGATGCCGATCAGCCAGAGGGGCAGCAGAGCGGAGGGCAAGGAGTCAGTGACGGGAACGCGGGAGCGGCAAGGCTGCAAAGCTACAACGTGCGTGCAAGCGACGCGCACGCCTGGGTAGAGGTGTTTTTCCCGGGCGCCGGCTGGGTGGCTTTTGAGCCGACGCCGGGTTTTGCGGCGACGATTGGCAAAGCCGGCGGAGGAGCATCGGCTGATTCGGCCGATGCTGCCCAGCAGGGGCTTGCCGCGCAGGCGGGCGATGCCGCCGCAGCGGGAAGTACCGCGGGCGCGCCGGGCCGCGTTATGCGCGCGGCAGCTCAGCTGCAGGCGGCCGCGGTGCGGGCCGCCGATGCCGCTCTGCGCGAGGCGGATGCCCTCGCGCAAGCGGTTCGCGGCGCAGCGGCGGCCAGGCCATGGGCCGTGGCCGCGCTGGCCGCAGGCGCCACAGCCGTCGCCGTGCTGCTGGCGGCGGCGTGGCGCAGGCGCGAACGCCATGCGTTCGCCACAGCGCTGCACAAGTATGGCAGCGCTCTAGCATCGGGCCGGCGCACAGCGGTCCGCGCGTATTTCCTCGCGCTCGCGGACGCGTGCTGGCGCGAGCTGCAGGCTGGCTGCGGCGCCCGGGGAACCGGCCGCACGGCGCGCGAATATACGGCGGCGCTGAACCTGCCGCCGGACACCGCACGGCTGATCGCCGACTTCGTCCGTTGGGACGAAGAAGCCCGCTACGGCGACGACTGGCGAGAGCCGCCGTCCGTGGAGCAGCTTCAACTGCTGATTAGCGCGCTGCAGCCGGGCGCAGTCGGCAAAGCCGTGCAATCGCAGCAGGCCTTGCAGCGGAGACTGGCAGCCAAATAACTTTCGGCACCCCGCACGGCTCCCAGCGCGGGGTGTGACGATGCGTGATGGTTATCAACTTCATGCCCGCCCAGCTGCCCTTTTCTTTCGCGCCGGAAAGCTTTTTAGGATACGAAGAAACAACTAAGCCTGGGCGGCGTTCAAGCGCCCAGGCTTTATTTGAAGTTTCGCAGCGTATTGAAATCCCGCAACGTTTCAAAGCTCCGCAACGGTTCAAAGTTCCACAGCTCTTCGTCGTTTCGCAGCGTTTTGAAATCCCGCAACGTGCAGCACCCGTCAATCTATTGCCGGAGGCAGGAGGCAACCGCCTCCCTTTATTTTGCCTGAAGCATTTCGTGAACAGTATGCCCTGACAGGCATTCCCTCCCCGATTCCGGACGGCGCTCAACAATCGCCTTTACTATGCCTTGACTGTCCCAAACGACGTTATATATAATGATCACATTGATTTCTAGTATATGCTTCCGAAGCGGGATGGTTTGGCTCGCAGGATCAGATATCCGAAGTATAGCAAAAAATCCTGAGGAGGCACGGCATGGACAAGCCAAATGAAATGATTATCGTCCTTGATTTCGGGGGACAGTACAACCAATTAATCGCAAGACGTATCCGGGATCTGGGCGTATACAGCGAACTGCTCCCTTATAACACGCCGGTGGAGCGGATCCGCGAACTGCAGCCGAAAGGCATCGTGTTCTCGGGAGGACCGGCAAGTGTCTATGAGGAGAAATCGCCGCTTGTGGATCCCGCTATTTATGATCTGGGTCTGCCGATCTTCGGTATCTGCTACGGCATGCAGCTTATGTCCCATCAACTGAACGGCAAAGTCGAACGGGCAGGCAAGCGCGAATACGGCAAGGCCGATGTGGACTTCGTTATGGATGCTACGCTTGTACAAGGACTGGAAGGCCGTCAAACCGTCTGGATGAGCCATGGCGATCATGTCGTGGAGCTGCCGGAAGGCTTCCGCGTCGATGCAAGCACGGACCATGCGCCAATCGCAGCGATGAGTCATGCCGAGCGCAAGCTGTTCGCCGTTCAGTTCCATCCGGAGGTTCGCCACTCCGTTTACGGCAATGAAATGATCCGTAATTTCCTTTATAATGTATGCGGCTGTGAAGGCACATGGAGCATGGAAACCTTCATTGACGATACAATCCGCGATATCCGCGCCCAGGTTGGCACCGGCAAGGTGCTGTGCGCGTTATCGGGCGGCGTTGATTCTTCGGTTGTGGCGATTCTGCTGCACAAGGCGATCGGCGACCAGCTCACCTGCATGTTCATTGATCACGGTCTGCTGCGCAAGGGCGAAGCGGACAGCGTCATGGAGACCTTCGTCGGCAAATTCGACATGAAGGTGGTCAAAATCGACGCCCGCGAGCGTTTCCTCGGCAAGCTGGCCGGCGTAGACGATCCGGAGCGCAAGCGCAAAATCATCGGCAACGAGTTCATTTATGTGTTCCAGGAAGAATCCGATAAATTCGAGAATTTCGAATTTCTTGCCCAAGGCACGCTTTATACCGATATTGTGGAGAGCGGCACGGCAACGGCGCAAACGATCAAATCGCATCACAATGTCGGCGGGCTGCCGGAGGATATCAAATTCAAGCTGGTCGAGCCGCTCAAAGCGCTGTTCAAGGATGAAGTGCGCAAGGTCGGCGAGGAATGCGGACTGCCGGATGCTATCGTATGGCGCCAGCCGTTCCCGGGTCCCGGACTTGCCATCCGTGTGCTGGGCGAAGTGACGGAAGAGAAGCTGACGATCGTCCGCGAATCCGATGCCATTCTGCGCGATGAAATTGCCAAAGCGGGCCTTGACCGCGAGATCTGGCAGTACTTCACGGCGCTGCCGAATATGAAAAGCGTTGGCGTTATGGGCGATGCGCGCACCTATTCTTACACGGTCGGCATTCGCGCCGTTACCTCCATCGACGGAATGACGGCGGACTGGGCGCGCATTCCCTGGGATGTGCTGGAGAAAATTTCGGTCCGGATTGTCAATGAGGTGGACAACGTCAACCGCATTGTCTATGACATTACATCGAAGCCGCCGGCGACGATCGAGTGGGAATAAATTTCAAGAGCCTGGACTCCTCCATTGAGGGATTCCAGGCTCTTTTTAACAATCGAGACTTCAGCCAATCCTCTATGAAACTATTTTTTTTTTAATTGACAGTTTTGCAGCAACGTCCTTAAAATGATGTATAGTCATGTTTCACATTGACAATTGCACAACTTTTCGTATAATCCCAGGAATCGGCCTTGGAGTCGTTTGCGGGATCACCCTAAATGATCTGCTACGAAAAGCTGGAAGAAGGAAAGTGTGGTAACGGTCCGCCATGCGCCTGTCATGCTGTCTCATGGATAGCAGCAGTCCTGATTCCTGTTTTGCCCGGAACCTGGGGAAGATGCTGACTTATAGGCATATATTTCTCAGGTTTCTTGTTGTTCTGTACACATGTTTTGGGGAGGTTAAAAAATGGATGGTTTCTTTCGACTGAAGGAAAACGGAACAAATGTACGGACAGAGATTATGGCAGGCCTCACCACTTTCATGACGATGGCTTATATTCTGGCTGTAAACCCGAGCATTCTTGGCGGAACGGGGCTAAGCGTATATTCCGTATTCCTTGCCACTGCGCTCGCGGGCGGTATTTTTACCATTGCAATGGGCTTGTTCGTCAATTTTCCGGTCGCGCTTGCGCCGGGGATGGGACTCAACGCTTATTTTGCAACGACTGTACTGGCTTCACAAGCCACAAATTCACCGATTTCTCCGGAAATGGCCCTTACGGCCGTATTTATCTCGGGTATCATCTTTCTGATACTGACGCTCACGCAAATCCGCCAAATGCTGATCACCGCTGTTCCGGACAGCCTGAAGCATGCGATTACGGTCGGAATCGGATTGTTCATCACGATTATCGGGCTCAAGAACAGCGGGCTGCTCACAATCGGCGTGGAAAATACGGCAACGGACATTCCGAAAGCCCAATTCACCGATGTACTTAGCTTTGAGACGGTTATTCATATGGGCAGCCTGGAGAATCCGACCGTTTACTTAACGCTGGCAGGACTTGCCCTGATAGCCGTATTGATGGTGCTTCGCGTACCGGGAGCGATACTGTGGGGCATTTTGGCAACAACAGTCATTGCGATTATCACCGGCGATGTGAATGTAAGTGCAACGCTCGAAGGGCAAACATGGGCGCCGAGATTCGGCGAGCTGAATTTCTGGGATTTTGATTTCGAGGGCGTATGGCAAACGGGATTGATCTCCGTTATTGCGACCTTTACGTTCGTTGAATTGTTCGATACCTTCGGTACGCTGGTAGGTACGGCCAACCGCGCGGGTATCATGAAAGACCCTGTAGAGGGCAAGAAACGGGTCGGTAAAGCGATGTTCGTCGACGCAGTTGGCGTAAGCGGCGGAGCGATGCTTGGAACGAGCACGGTCACAGCTTTTGTGGAGAGCTCCGCAGGTATTGCCCAGGGCGGGCGGACAGGCCTTACAGCCGTTACGACGGGTGCAGGCTTTCTGGTTGCTTTGTTCCTGTGGCCGATTATCGCGCTCATACCGGGCTCGGCAACGGCTGCGGCGCTGATTATTGTCGGGGTGCTGATGGTGCAGTCGGTGAAGGAAATCGACTTCAAGGATATGGTTTATGCCATCCCGGCGTTCCTGACCATTGCGATGATGCCGTTCACGTACAATATCGCCAACGGCGTTTCGTTCGGTATCGTCACCTATGTCCTGCTGGCGACTGTGGCTAATTTGTCGGGCAAAAGCGATGTTAAATACAAGATTCATTGGCTGATGTGGGTTTTGGCGGTTCTTATTATTGCCAGGTATGCCTTTATTGGAAGCGCGGGCTAGATCAGCGCGATATGCCGGGTACTGCCAACCAAAAGAAGACAGCCCTGGACCGGTGCTGTCTTCTTTTGGTGTCTCTTTTATCACGATCGTGCACATGGTTCGTAATTAAGCAGACTGGTTTAGTCATGTTAGCAAATGTACAGGGAATATATGGGAATGGTGACACAAACACGAACTATTTTATTAAAATGAAGATTAATGTTCGTCTTTCTGCGTTGACAATCTGACATGGGATTGTTACACTAGAAGAGGTTTGAAAGTGGTTTGTCGATTATTGCTGATGCCTCGTATATCCTTGGGAATATGGCCTGAGAGTACCTACCCGAAGACCGTTAATTTTCGGACTATGAGCTCATGAAACAAAAGAAGCAGGTTGCCGCCTATCAGGGGCAGCCTGATGTTGTCTTTATCCAGTCCAATCCGGTTTGCAGCGCCTGCTTGCAGGACGCCATGCTGCCGGAATCATGAGATGAGATAAAGCTTCTTGGTTCCATGGTTGTTCATGTCCCGAAGCCTTCCTCCAAAATTGGAACAGGTGCTGAGGGGCTTTTTTTCTTCTTTCAGGCAGTTTTAAGGCAAGGACAAGGATAGCGGAACAACATTTTATATAAAAGGTGGTTATCAATCGCATGTCAGCGAAGGTAGGCGTCATAATGGGCAGCAAGTCCGATTGGGAGACAATGAAACTAGCCTGTGACGTTCTGGATGAGCTTCAAATCGCTTACGAGAAAAAGGTTGTATCGGCGCATCGCACGCCGGATCTCATGTTTGAATACGCGGAAACCGCCGCATCCCGGGGACTTAAAGTCATTATTGCCGGAGCTGGCGGAGCTGCACATCTGCCCGGTATGGTCGCTGCCAAGACGATTCTTCCGGTTATTGGCGTGCCCGTCAAGTCCTCGACCTTGAACGGTCTGGATTCCCTGCTGTCCATTGTGCAGATGCCTGGCGGCATACCCGTCGCCACCGTTGCCATTGGTAACGCAGGGGGGACGAATGCAGGACTTCTGGCAGCGCAAATGATCGGGGCCTTCGAGCCGGAAGTGCAAGCCCGCATTCAGGCAAGGCGTGACCGGGTACAGCGCGAGGTAATGGAAAGCAGTGAGACGTTATGAGCGGTCAAGACAAGCAGGTCCCTATTCTTCAGCC
This sequence comes from Paenibacillus sp. JT22N12, assembly GCF_056269365.1. Classification (NCBI taxonomy): domain Bacteria; kingdom Bacillati; phylum Bacillota; class Bacilli; order Caryophanales; family Paenibacillaceae; genus Paenibacillus; species Paenibacillus sp. JT22N12. Next base: position 494,566 of record NZ_JBWDNU010000004.1, read on the forward strand.
GCTTGACCTGGAAGGTATGGAGGGCGGACTCGGAAGCTGCGGCATAGACGGATGCGAGCCGGCCGAGAAGCAAGCTGCTGCTGATTCCCCGCCGGTGCAGGTCATTTTGCCCGGATCCACGATCGGTATTCTGGGCGGAGGCCAGCTGGGCCGGATGATGGCGCAGGCCGGCAGCGCGATGGGTTACCGGTTTGTCGCCCTCGATCCGACGCCTGATGCGCCTTGCGGCCAGGTCGCTCAGCAGATTGTTGCCGCTTATGATGATCGTGAGGCGGCAGCGGAGCTTGCCCGGAGGGCCGATGTCATTACGTACGAATTTGAGAATGTCGATGCCGATGTGGCTTCTATGCTTATGGAGACCTCCTATGTGCCACAGGGCAGCGGGCTGCTGTACACCACGCAGCATCGTCTTCGCGAGAAGCGGGCGATCGAAGCGGCCGGGGTGCGAGTCGCACCCTACAGCGAGATCCGCAGCGTGGATGAGCTGAGAGCGGCTGTCGACCAATTCGGTCTTCCCTGCGTGCTGAAGACGGCAACGGGCGGCTACGACGGCAAGGGCCAATGGGTCATCCGCAGCGAAGCGGAAATCGGCGAGGCATATGAGACGCTGAAGCAGGCAAGGACGGAGCTTGTTCTTGAGAAGTTTATCTCATTCGACAAAGAATTATCCGTCATCGCCGCAAGAAGCCCGCAGGGCGAAATCCGAACGTTCCCGATTTCGGAGAATGTTCATGTGGACAACATTTTGCATCTATCGATCGTCCCTGCGAGAATTGATGAAGCTGTTCAGCATAAGGCGCAGCAGCTGGCATCGCAGATTGCCGAAGGGCTCGGCGTTGTCGGACTGATCGCTGTGGAGCTGTTTGTTACCGGGGATGGGGAGCTGTTCGTTAATGAACTGGCTCCAAGGCCGCACAACAGCGGTCATTACACGATGGAGGCCTGCCGGACCTCGCAATTCGAGCAGCATGTCAGAGCGGTTTGCGGCTTGCCGCTCGGCGATACAGCGCTGCTGACTCCTGTGGTCATGGTCAATGTGCTGGGTGAGCATATACAGTCGCTTGTCGGGCGTATGGCTGAGCATGATGATGCAGCGGAGCGGCTGAACGTCGCATCGAAGGTTCATTTGTATGGAAAGCATGAAGCCAAGCATAAACGGAAGATGGGACATGTCAACGTATTGGCGGATGACGTCGATACGGCGCTTGCCTGGATTGCCGAAACAAACATTTGGAGGGTTTAAAATTCATGTTAGAACGTTACAGCAGACCGGAAATGAGAGCCATTTGGACCGAAGAGAACAAATTTAAAGCCTGGCTGGAAGTTGAGCTTTGCGCTTGCGAGGCCTGGGTTGAGCTTGGTGTCATTCCACGCGGTGATGTAGAGGCGCTTCGCAAGGGAGCAAGCTTCAGCATCGACCGGATCAACGAGATTGAGCTGGAGACACGGCATGATGTCATCGCCTTCACCCGCGCCGTTTCCGAGACGGTCGGTCCGGAGCGCAAATGGGTTCATTACGGTCTGACCTCCACGGATGTGGTTGACACGGCGCTTGGCTACCTGCTGCTTCAGGCAAATGAAATTCTGGAGCGTGACATTACGAACTTCATTGAAATCCTCCGCGGACAAGCGGTGGCATATAAAGATACCCCGATGATGGGGCGTACGCACGGCGTTCATGCCGAGCCGACCACATTTGGTCTTAAGGTAGCGCTTTGGTACGAGGAAATGAAACGGAACCTGGAGCGCTTTCGCCATGCGGCGAATGGCGTGCAGTTCGGCAAAATTTCTGGTGCGGTCGGAACGTATGCAAACATCGATCCTTTCGTAGAAGAATTTACCTGCCGCAAGCTTGGCATCTCGCCGGCGCCGATCTCGACCCAGACGCTGCAGCGCGACCGTCATGCGGAATATATGGCGACACTGGCGCTCATCGCTACATCGCTTGATAAATTCGCCACCGAGATCCGCGCTCTGCAGAAGAGTGAGATCCGCGAAGTGGAAGAGGCTTTTGCCAAGGGGCAAAAGGGTTCCTCGGCCATGCCGCATAAACGCAATCCGATCGGCTGCGAGAATATTTCCGGTCTGGCCCGCGTGATTCGCGGCCATATGATTTCCGCGTACGAGAACGTTACGCTGTGGCATGAACGCGATATCAGCCACTCCTCCGTCGAACGGGTGATCCTGCCCGACGCGACGATGCTGCTCAATTATATGCTGAACCGTCTTGGAAACATCATCAAGAACCTGACTGTATTCCCTGAGAATATGAAACGCAATATGCAGCGCACATACGGCGTGCCTTTCTCCGGCCGTGTGATGACGAAGCTGATCGACAGCGGCTTCAGCCGCGAGCAAGCCTACGACACCGTGCAGCCCCGCGCCATGCAGGCATGGGAGGAACAACGTCAGTTCCGCGAAATTATTGAATCCACTCCTGAAATTACGGCGGTTCTGGGGCTCGAGGATATCGACGATGCCTTCAACCCGACCTGGCATCTGAAGCATGTGGACACCATTTTCAAAAGGCTTGAACTGATCTGATCCGGAGGCATACTGGCGGATTAACACTGATAACGGAGCTGCATAAATTTGCAGCTGACGGTGTGGTAACACAACGATAACCGAGCTGCATAAGCCAGTGGCTAACGGTGCAGCAGCGCAACGATTGCTGACAACCGAGCTGCTAAACTTGCAGCTAATGGTTGCAGCAGCGCAACAACTATTGCTGACAACCGAGCTGCTCAAAAATGCAGCTAACGGTTGCAGCAGCACAACAATTACTGTCAACCGGGCTGCTCTAAATATGCAGCTAACGGTTGCAGTACCAAGGAGAGATAACCAATGACATCACCTGCATTGTCAACGGCTGCAGATTACGTTAAAGCTCCGCTGGTCTATAAAGGGAAAGTGCGGGAGCTGTACGATCTGGGCGAGCATTTCCTGATCGTGGTAACGGATCGCATCAGCGCGTTCGACTATGTACTCGATCCGGCTGTTCCGGAGAAGGGCAATGTACTGAACCGCCTGTCGGCTTTCTGGTTTGAGGAAACGGTAGCCATCCAGCCCAATCATGTTGTACATACCGATGTTTACAAGCTAGGCGATATCGTGACCGAACCGGAGCTGCTGAAGAACCGGATTATGGTCACCCGCAAAGCTGAGCGCATCGATATGGAATGTGTGGTACGGGGCTATATCACCGGCGGTGGTTGGAGACAATATGTTCAAACATCCGCAATTAACGGAATCGAGCTCCGGGAAGGGCTTCGCAAGAATGAGCGGCTGGAGCAGCCACTGTTCACGCCCGCCGCGAAGAACGACGTGGGCCATGACGAAGATATTCCTTTCGAGCGTATGCAGGAGCTGATAGGCGCAGATCTTGCTGTCGAGCTTCGCGACCGCAGCACCCGGTTGTATGAATTCGCCCGGGCCTATTGCGAAGAGCGGAGTATTATTCTTGCAGATTGCAAGTTTGAATTTGGTCTTATTAATGGTCAGATCATTCTGATCGACGAAATTTTCACACCGGACTCTTCCCGTTTCTGGGCAAAAGAAAATTATGAGTACGATATCGAAATCGACAGCATGGACAAGGAACCGGTCCGCAAGTATTTGCTTGATTCGGACTGGGATAAGGAAAGCCGGCCCGACCCGCTTCCGCAGCATGTCGTTGAAGAAACAACACGCCGTTATCTTGACATTTATCAGCGCCTGACCGGCTCTTCTCTATAAAGTCAACATGATTAAACCTTTATAAGCTAAAGTCATACAACATAACCCGCGGGGCAAGCAAAGATGTCCCGCACCCCTAATCCTGCGAACGTCATACAGCCGGCGATGCGGATAAAACGTGATCAGCAACAGAGAATTCAGGAGGCGAACCATCGACATGAAAGCAAAGGTTTACGTGACCATCAAGCAAAACGTACTGGATCCGCAAGGAAGCGCCGTTCAAGGCGCGCTTCACTCCATGGGCTTTGAAGAAGTAGCCAAGGTGCGAATCGGCAAGTATCTGGAGTTTGATCTGGATACAACCGATCGCGCTCAGGCGGAGGCCCGTTTGAAGGAAATGTGCGAGAAGCTGCTGGCCAACACGGTAGTCGAAGATTACCGCTTTGAATTGGAGGGATAAACGATGAAGTTTGCGGTACTCGTTTTTCCGGGATCGAACTGCGACATTGACTGCTTCAAGGCGGTTGAGGACACAATCGGCGAGCAGGTTGAATATGTTTGGCACACTGCGACGGATCTGTCCAGCTTCGACGCCATCCTTGTTCCCGGCGGGTTCTCCTATGGCGACTATCTGCGCTGCGGCGCGATCGCAACATTTGCCCCTGTCATGAATGAAGTGAAAAAGGCGGCCGAAGCCGGCAAGTTCGTTCTGGGCATCTGCAACGGATTTCAAATCCTGACGGAAGCGGGTCTCCTTCCCGGAGCGCTGCTTCGCAACACGGGCATGAAGTTCCGCTGCCACTCCACACTGCTGGAAGTGGTGAACAACGAAACCTCATTCACAAATCAATATGCCAAAGGCGAGATAATTGACATTCCGATTGCTCATGGCGAAGGCAACTACTACTGTGATGAAGCGACGCTTGCACAGCTGAAAGCCAATAATCAGATCGTATTCCGCTACAAAGCGGGTGCGAATCCGAACGGCTCCACAGAAGATATTGCCGGGGTCAGCAATGTCCGCGGCAATGTCGTCGGCATGATGCCGCATCCGGAGCGCGCTGTGGACCAGCTGCTGGGATCGGAAGACGGCAAACGGATGTTTACATCGATTTTGAACGCATGGAGGGAACAGCATGGCGCAGCAGTTAACAGCTAAGGAACCGACGGCGGAACAAATCGCGGAGCAGCGGATTTATACGCAATTCGGCGTGACGGACGAGGAATACGGATTGATCTGCGGCTTTCTTGAGCGCAAACCCAACTACACCGAAATTGGCGTATTCAGTGTCATGTGGTCCGAGCACTGCTCCTATAAGAACTCCAAGCCGATTCTGAAGAAGTTCCCGATTACCGGACCGCGTGTCCTGATGGGACCGGGGGAAGGAGCGGGAATCGTCGATATTGGCGACAATCAAGCGGTTGTGTTCAAGATCGAATCGCATAACCATCCTTCTGCGGTTGAGCCTTATCAAGGTGCGGCGACTGGCGTTGGCGGCATTATCCGCGACATTTTCTCCATGGGAGCCCGTCCTGTCGCGCTGCTGAACAGCCTGCGTTTTGGGAAGCTTACGAATCCGCGGGCAAAATATTTGTTCGAGCATGTAGTCAGCGGCATCGCGGGCTATGGCAACTGTATCGGCATTCCGACAGTTGGCGGCGAAGTGGTCTTTGACGAAAGCTATGAAGGCAATCCGCTCGTAAACGCGATGTGCGTGGGCCTGATCGATCATGATAAAATCCAGCGCGGCGTCGCCAAGGGCGTAGGCAACCCGGTATTTTACGTAGGCCCGGCCACCGGCCGCGACGGTATTCACGGCGCTACCTTCGCTTCCGTTGAATTGTCCGAGGAATCCGAGGAGAAACGCACAGCGGTTCAGGTCGGCGATCCGTTCATGGAGAAGCTGGTAATGGAAGCAACGCTGGAACTGATCGACTCTGGCATTGTTCTCGGCATTCAGGACATGGGCGCGGCAGGGCTGACCTGCTCCAGCGCGGAGATGGCGTCCAAAGCCGGCAATGGCCTGGAGCTGTATCTCGATGAAGTGCCGCAGCGTGAAACGGGCATGACCCCTTACGAAATGATGCTCTCGGAATCCCAAGAGCGGATGCTGTTCGTCGTCGAGCCGCAGCATGAAGCGCAGGCGAGAGAGATTTTCGAGCGTTGGGGCATTATTTGCGCCAAGGTCGGCAAAGTAACCGATGATGGACGTCTCCGCTTGTTCCATCAAGGGCAGGAAGTTGCAGATATGCCGGTTACGGCACTCGTCGACGAATGTCCGGTGTACAACAAGCCTTCCAAGGAGCCTGCTTATTACGGGGAGAACGCGTCAGTGGACACCACTGCCTATCCGGAAGTGACGGATTTGACGGATGCGCTGAAACAAGTATTGGCATCCCCGACTGTAGCAAGCAAGGAATGGGTATATAATCAATATGACTACATGGTTCGTACGAGCACAGCCGTTCAGCCGGGATCCGATGCAGCCGTTGTCACTATCCGCGGTACCCGCAAAGGGCTTGCGATGACAACAGACTGCAACGGACGTTATGTCTACCTTGATCCTGAGGTTGGCGGGCAGATTGCCGTTGCGGAAGCGGCGCGCAATATCGTGTGCTCCGGTGCCGAACCGCTGGCCATTACCGATAATCTGAATTTCGGCAATCCCGAGAAGCCGGAAGTGTTCTGGCAAATCGAGAAGGCGGCCGACGGGATTTCCGAAGCCTGCCGGATTCTGGATACGCCTGTCATTGGCGGCAACGTCAGCTTGTACAACGAGAATGCCAAAGGCGCGATTTATCCAACCCCGGTTATCGGGATGGTCGGCCTGGTGCATGATATTGATCATATTACGACACAGGGCTTCAAGCATGCGGGCGATGTAGTCGTTTTGCTCGGCGAGACGAAGAATGAGCTGGGCGGCAGCGAGCTGCAGTACGTTCTTCACGGCAAAGCCGAAGGACGTCCACCGCAGATTGACCTGGCTGTAGAGAAGAAGCTTCAAGCTGCTGTGCTTGGCGCGATTCAGCAGGGACTTGTCGCTTCGGCGCATGACCTTGCTGAGGGCGGTCTTGCCGTGGCGCTGGCGGAATCCTGCATCAGCGGCAAGCTGGGAGCAGAAGTGAACATCACGACGGATCTTCGTGCCGACGCTGCTTTATTCAGTGAAACACAATCACGTATCCTGCTTTCCGCAAGTGCGGAGCAAGCGGCTAAACTGACGGATTACCTGACGGAGCAAGGCGTACCAAACGCAATTATCGGCGTTGTCCGCGATAGCGGGCTGACCCTTAACATCAATGGCAAACCGGGCGTCAACGCACCGGTTGAGCAACTGGAGAAGGTCTGGAAGGATGCGATTCCATGTCTGATGAAGTAATGCAGCTTTCTAAGCTGTGGGCAGGCTCTCATTACAATGAGGGTATAGGACGGGACGACATTTTTGATAAATTGCGCGAGGAGTGCGGCGTGTTCGGGGCTTTCAATATCCCTCATGCCTCTTCTCTTGGTTATTACGGGCTTCATGCCCTGCAGCACCGTGGCGAAGAAAGTGCCGGCATGTGTTCCGTGGATTCCAGGAACGGCGGGAACTTCAACTACCACCGCGGTATGGGACTGGTCAAGGAAGTATTCAACCAGGAGCGCCTGGATGCGCTGCCTGGTGACCGTGTGATCGGGCATGTCCGTTATTCGACATCGGGTGCCAGCAAGCTGGCGAATGCCCAGCCGCTCATCTTCAAGTATCGTGATGGCGATCTCGCTATTGCGACGAACGGCAATATCGTGAATGCCCCTTCGATTCGTGAGGAATTGGAGCGTCAGGGCTCGATCTTCCAGACGACCAGCGATACGGAAGTTATCGCCCATCTGATCGCCCGCTCCAACAAGGATTTTGTATCAGCCGCCAAGGATGCTCTGCAGCGTATTATCGGCGGATTTGCTTTTCTTATTATGACCAACGGCAAGCTTCTGGTCGCATCCGACCCTCATGGACTGCGTCCGCTGGTTATGGGCAAGCTTGGCGAAGGGTATGTGTTTGCTTCCGAGACCTGTGCATTGGAAACCTGCGGAGCCGTCTACGAGCGTGACGTACAGCCCGGCGAGCTGATCATCCTGGACAGCGACGGCATTCGTATGGACCGTTTCGAGAAGCTGGAGCGCCGCGCGACCTGCGCGATGGAATATATTTATTTTGCCCGGCCCGATAGCGACATTAATGGGATTAATCTTCACTCGGCCCGCAAACGGATGGGACAGAAGCTTGCTCTGGAATCCTTTGTCGATGCGGATATCGTCACGGGTGTTCCGGACTCCAGTATTTCCGCTGCGATTGGCTATGCCGAGCAGACGGGTATTCCTTATGAGCTGGGCCTGATCAAGAACAAATACACCGGCCGTACGTTCATACAGCCATCCCAGGAGCTTCGCGAGAAGGGCGTCAAGATGAAGCTGTCTGCCGTCCGCAAGGTGGTGGAGGGCAAGCGTGTGGTGATGATCGACGATTCCATCGTGCGCGGCACCACTTCTCTGCGTATCGTCAACATGCTGCGTGAAGCGGGAGCGACCGAGGTGCATGTGCGGATCACATCGCCTCCGTTCATGAATCCCTGCTACTACGGCATCGATACACCGGACCGGAAAGAGCTGATTGCCTCCCAGAAATCCGTTGAGGAAATCCGGCAGGCGATTAACGCGGATTCCATCACCTTTCTCAGCCATGATGGCTTTATCGAGGCAGTAGGCGGGAATGATGGGGAATACAATCGCGGCATGTGCATGGCCTGCTTCGACAATGATTATCCGACACCGGTTGATCCAAAATCGGAAAAAAGCTGCAGCTGCTAGAAATCCATCCGGTGGACAAGAACCAGTGAATGGTGCAGCTGTAACATGATTCGTATTTATGTCATTTTATTATAAATGGAATTAACCCTTTGCGGGATTAATTGACTAAGCGTAGGGAGTGACCCTGGTGGCAGAAGCTTACAAAGAAGCCGGCGTTGACATTGCGGCGGGTAACGAAGCGGTCGAACGTATGAAGAAGCATGTGAAAAAAACGTTCCGCCCGGAGGTACTGACCGAGCTTGGCGGCTTCGGAGGTCTGTTCGGACTGAATAAAGACAAGTACGAGGAACCGGTGCTGGTCTCGGGAACCGACGGTGTCGGCACCAAGCTGAAAATCGCCTTTGCCATGGACAAGCACGATACGATCGGTATTGATGCAGTCGCAATGTGCGTCAACGATATTGTCGTTCAAGGCGCAGAGCCCTTGTTCTTCCTGGACTATCTGGCTTGCGGCAAAGTAGAGCCGGAGAAGATCGAAGCGATCATCAAAGGAATCTCCGATGGCTGCCTGCAGTCCGGCTGTGCCCTGATCGGCGGCGAAACTGCGGAGATGCCTGGCATGTACCAGGGCGATGAATATGATATCGCCGGCTTCACGGTAGGGATCGTCGATAAGAAGAATATCATCGACGGGTCGACAATCGCCGCAGGCGATGTGGTGATTGGCCTGGCATCCAGCGGCATTCACAGCAATGGCTTCTCTCTGGTTCGCAGGCTGCTGCTGGAGAAGAGCGGTTATTCGCTTGACCAGACACTGCCTGAACTGGATGGCCAGAAGCTGGGCGATGTTATTTTGGAGCCGACGCGCATCTATGTGAAATCAGCGCTTGAGCTGATCAAACGCGTGAAGGTTAAAGGCATGGCCCATATTACCGGCGGAGGCTTTATCGAGAATATTCCGCGGGTGCTGCCGCAGGGCGTTAATGTGGAAGTGGAATACGGTTCATGGCCGATTCAGCCGATTTTCCAGCTGATGCAGGAGAAAGGCAATATCACGAATCGCGATATGTTTACTACGTTCAACATGGGCGTCGGGATGATTGTTGTCGTCCCTGCCGAGCAGGCTGAAGAAGCGCTGCAGGCGGCGAATCAGCTGGGCGAGAAGGCTTACCGCATTGGACGTGTCACGGAAGGAAGCCGCATCGTAACCTTCACAGGAGCGGATGTCTAATGGCGGAATTACGCATGGCCGTATTTGCATCGGGGCAGGGGACGAACTTCCAGGCGCTTGCAGATGCGGCCAAACAAGGACGGCTCGAGGGCGCAAGCCTCGAGCTTCTTGTATGTGACAAGCCGCTGGCCCCCGTGGTGGAGCGTGCGCGGCGGGCAGGCATTGATCTGCATCTGTTTCAACCCAAGGAATATTCCTCGCGTGAAGCTTACGAGCAGGAAATACTTGAGGAGCTTCAGCGGCGCGGAATCGAGCTCATTGTGCTTGCCGGCTATATGCGGATTATTACCCCCGTGCTGGTTGAGCCCTATTATGGGCGGATGATTAATGTGCATCCGGCGCTGCTGCCTGCTTTTCCCGGTGTGAACGGGATTCGCCAGGCGCTTGACTACGGGGTGAAGGTGACGGGCGTCACCGTCCACTATGTGGACGGCGGCATGGACAGCGGGCCGATTATTGCACAGCGGGCTGTGGAGGTGCAGGACGGCGATACGGAAGCAACGCTTGCCCCGCGAATTCACGCGGCGGAGCAAGAGCTGCTCCCCTGGGTTGTAGGACGCATTGCAGCGGGCGCAGTCACCCTTGACGGAAGACATGTTGCAATAAAAGGCATGCATGCTGCAGCAGGAACCGAAGAGAAGCAGAGATAGCGGACGCAGCAATAACAGTAAATTCAATTCATAGCGATCTCTCCAGGCGCATGTCCCGGAAGAGCATGACGGTGGTCGAGCGTGAACTGCTTGGACTTGGACATGCCGCAATATTTCCGTGTGCAGCAGCATATCAATCATGACGCTCACGCACCAAAGCGGGCTGGAGCTCCCTTACTTGCTGTAAATATCGTAAAATCCGGCAGCCGACATCCAAACCTTTATTCATTTTTATTACCAGTCGCAGTAATCATTTAGCTTGAACCGGATATGAGCTTCGCACTCATGCAGATGCTGCTCTGGCCAGATTCGCATTCTGCTTGAATGACAATAAAACTTTTGGGAGGGTACCCTTTTGGCTATTCGCAGGGCATTGATCAGTGTATCGGATAAAACGGGCATTGTTGAGTTTTCGCGGGCACTTGCGGGACTTGGCGTACAAATTATTTCAACAGGCGGGACAGCAAGTCTCCTGGAGAAGGAAGGCGTTCCGGTTGTCGGTATTTCCGACGTGACGGGTTTTCCGGAAATTCTCGACGGACGGGTAAAAACGCTTCATCCGGCTGTGCACAGCGGACTGCTTGCCGTTCGCGACGATGAAGAGCATCAGCAGGCGATGAAAAACCTCGGTTTGGATTATATCGATATGGTCGTGGTCAATCTGTATCCGTTCGCGGCTACGATTGCCAAACCGGATGTTTCGTATGAGGATGCCATTGAGAATATCGATATCGGCGGCCCGACTATGCTTCGCTCCGCCGCGAAAAATCACGCTTTTGTTACGGTTGTCGTAGATGCCGGCGATTATGCCGGAGTGCTGGAGGAAATACAAGCTGGCGGCGATACAAGCCTTGACACACGCAAACGCCTGGCGGCAAAAGTATTCCGCCACACGGGTGCTTATGATGCGCTGATCGGCGATTACCTCTCCAAGCTGGGCGGCGACCCGCTTCCTGAGCGCTACACGGTCACCTACGAGAAGGTTCAGGATCTCCGCTACGGGGAGAACCCTCATCAGCAGGCTGCTTTCTACCGGAAGCCGTTGGCGGCTGAAGGAAATATCACAACAGCCCGGCAGCTGCACGGCAAGGAGCTGTCCTACAACAACATCAACGATGCCAATGCGGCGCTTGCCATTGTGAAGGAATTCAATGAGCCGGCTGTCGTAGCGGTCAAGCATATGAATCCATGCGGCGTGGGTATCGGAGCGGACATCCATGAAGCCTACCAAAAAGCCTATGCGGCCGATCCTACCTCGATCTTCGGCGGAATCGTCGCGGCGAACCGTACAATCGGGCTGGAAACCGCGCAGCTGCTCAGCGAAATTTTTCTGGAAATCATTATCGCTCCGGACTTCACGCCCGAGGCACTGGATGTTCTGACGAAGAAGAAGAACATTCGCCTCATGAAGCTTGGCGAGCTGCAGGCTGCTGCAGAGCGCAAGCCGGAATGGCTCGTGACCAGCGTAGACGGCGGTATGCTCGTACAGGAGAGCGACGTTCACAGCTTATCGCTGGATGATCTGAAAGTCGTGACCAACCGCAAGCCGACCGATGAAGAGCTGAAGCAGCTGCTGTTTGGCTGGAAAGTGGTGAAGCATGTTAAATCCAATGCCATTCTGCTGGCGGCTGACAACATGACCGTCGGTGTTGGCGCAGGCCAGATGAACCGTGTCGGCGCAGCGCGTATTGCTATTGAGCAGGCAGGGGAGAAGGCCCAGGGTGCAGTGCTTGCATCGGATGCTTTTTTCCCGATGGGCGATACAGTCGAATTGGCAGCTCAAGCCGGAATCACGGCCATCATTCAACCAGGCGGTTCGATCAAGGATGAGGAATCCATTTCGGCAGCCAATGCCAACAATATTGCGATGGTGCTGACGGGCGTTCGTCATTTCAAGCATTAAAACTTGGGGATTGGTTATCGTTTTAAACTTTGGGGAGGGTTTCCTTTGCGGATTATGGTCATCGGCGGAGGCGGGCGTGAGCACGCCATCGTCTGGGCGCTGAATAAAAGCGATAAAGTGAAGAAAATCTACTGCGCTCCGGGCAATGCCGGAATTGCGGAGCTTGCGGAGTGCGTGCCGATTGCGGTTAACCGGTTCGCCGATCTGATCCAGTTCGCATGCGATAATGAGGTCGATCTGGTCGTTGTTGGACCGGACGATCCGCTTGCAGACGGTATTGTGGACGCATTCGAGGAGCAGAACATTCCCATCTACGGTCCGCGCAGGAATGCCGCGGCTATTGAAGGCAGCAAAATTTTCATGAAGAATCTGCTCAAGAAATACAGCATTCCAACAGCCAAATACGAGACATTCACGGATCATGAATCAGCGCTTGCCTATCTTAGCGGGCAAACGGCACCGATTGTGATCAAGGCGGATGGTCTTGCAGCGGGCAAGGGCGTAACGGTAGCGTATACGATTGCGGAAGCTGAGCAGGCCCTGCACGACATGATGGTCGGCAAAGTGTTCGGAGAATCGGGCGGACGTGTCGTCATCGAGGAGTTTCTTGAAGGACAGGAAATGTCAATTCTGGCTTTTGTGGACGGCGAAACCGTGCGTGCCATGGTGCCTGCCCAGGACCACAAGCCGGTCTTTGATAACGACAAAGGTCCAAACACCGGAGGCATGGGGACGTATACGCCGCTGCCTCATATCGATCCGGCGCTGGTGGAGGATGCAATCGAGAACATTATCAAGCCGACTGCCCGGGCAATGGTCAGCGAAGGCTGCCCGTTCCGCGGCGTATTATTCGCCGGCCTGATGATCACCAAGGACGGCGTGAAAACGATCGAGTTCAATGCGCGTATGGGCGATCCCGAGACCCAGGTTGTTCTGCCGCGGCTGGAAACGGATCTGGTGGATATCATTCTGGCTTCGCTTAACGGCCGTCTGGATCAAATCGATATCACCTGGAGCGACGAAGCAGTCGTTTGTGTCATTGCCGCTTCGGAGGGTTATCCGGCTACTTATCCAAGGGGCCGCGTTATTACAGGCTTGGAAGCTGCCAAAGCGCAGGGAGCGCTTGTATTCCACGCCGGCACATCCGAACAGGACGGGGAAATTGTGACGAACGGCGGACGGGTGCTCGGCATCGTGGGGCGCGGCAAGGATATTGCTGAAGCGCGGGCCCGCGCTTATGAAGCGGTCTCGACCATCCATTTCGACGGAATGCACAACCGCACGGATATTGGGGCTAAAGCGCTGAAGAACTAACAAATAGCACAGGAATTTTTATAAAGCATTCATTCATACGTTCAAAGCTATATGAGCTGCCTTGTGAAGATTGATCAATTTACGCCGCTTCCTTAAACAGGAGGCGGCGTTTTTTGTGCTTTATTGCTGGTTGGTTAACAGGGGAGCAAAGAGAAAGGAATTGAAGATGTGGGGGGGGGTGAGACCCCTACTACTGTTATTGAAACTCCTTGCATGCACGTCGGCCATGGATATGTTATTGGCTTTGTTTAAGCGGGTAAAATTCTGCTGCGGCACGACAAAGTGTCAGCCAAGTCTAATCGGTGTCTCTAGTAAGGAAAGTCCTTGTTAGATGTACCCCAGCCACGAATACTGCCTCTGTATGCGGGATTTTCCTCACTAGAGGAAGTGAAGTGGCAATTTTGGCCATGTAATGCGGCTGCAAACCGGAAATTCCTTGTTATAGCGCTGGAAAGCGGGGATAAAGCGCTGTAAGCCGGAAAATCCTTACTAGAGTGCTGAAAAGGTGGACATAATGCTGTAATGGGAAAATCCTAATTAAAGTGTTGAAAAGTGAGGATAAAGCGCTGTAGTCTGGAAAATCCTTACTAGAGTGCTTTAAAGGTGGACATAATGCTGTAACGGGAAAATCCTTATTAGAGTGTTGAAAAGTGAGGATACAGCACTCAAGGCTGGATAACCTTTATTAGAGTGCTGAAAAGTGGATTTTCTTATGGGACTATTGCCAAACTGCGGGTCTGACTCGGCTGCCTCGCTGTTCCAATAAAGAGCCTTGATTGCTGAGTCAAGTCGCTCACCGATCAAGGCTCTTCTTCATCCCATCATCAGAATCTCCCGTACGTCCTGTTCCGTCAGCGTAGACAGCGCCTCTTGGCCTGGCTGGATCACTTCGTCGATGAGATTTTTCTTCTTCTGCTGCAGCTCGTACATCTTTTCCTCTACAGTGCCCTGCGTTATGAGGCGGATGACCTGGACCACATTCTTCTGCCCGATGCGATGGGCACGGTCGGCGGCCTGCTGCTCGACAGCGGGGTTCCACCAGAGATCGTACAGAATAACGGTATCGGCTCCGGTCAGGTTTAATCCGGTGCCTCCCGCTTTCAAGGAGATCAGGAACACATCCCGCTCTCCCTCATTGAAGCGGCTGCACAGCTCGACGCGGTCGGCTGCAGGCGTTTGTCCATCCAGATAGAAGAATGGCACCCCCTGGTAACCCAGTTCCCGCCCGATGAGGTCCAGCATTCGGGTGAACTGCGAGAAAATCAGCATCCTTTTTCCGGAGCTGCGGCATTCCTCTATAATGTCGAGCAGCTGCTCGAACTTGGCAGAGCCTCCATCGTAGCCTTCAATGAACAGGGCGGGGTGGCAGCACAGCTGGCGAAGCCTTGTCAGGCCGGCCAGAATTCGGATCCGGTTCCTCTGGAAGCTGTCCTCGCTCAGATGCTTCAAGGTTTCCTGCTGCAGCTCGGCCAGATAGGCCGCATACAGCTTCTTCTGTTCGGGCAGCAGCCCGGAAGCCTGAACCCACTCAATCTTGTCCGGCAGCTCCTTCAGCACATCCGTCTTCAGCCGGCGCAGTATAAATGGCCTGACCCGCCTGGCAACCGCCTGCCGCGATAAGTCGTGGAATGCCCGCACACTTTGGAACAGCTCGGGAAATACCACATCGAAGATCGACCACAGCTCCTCCAGGGTATTCTCCACAGGGGTTCCGGTCAGCGCAAACCGGTACCGGGCTTGCAGCGCCTTCACCGCCTGCGCGGTTTGGGTCGCATGGTTCTTGAAGGTCTGCGCCTCATCCAGAATAAGCGTATGGAAGGGCAGCTTGATGTACGTGTCAATATCCTGACGAAGGAGCGGATAGGACGTGATGAAAACATCCACCCGGGAATCATTTTTCAGAGCGGCAATCCGTTCGGTTCTGCTTCCGTCAGCAATCATGCAGCGGATCCCGGGAGCGAATTTCTTCAGCTCGTTCTGCCAATTATAGATCAGAGAGGCAGGGGATACGATGATCGCAGGCAGCTTCTGGCTGCGAATCTCAGGCAGAACGGAAACGAGAAAAGCGATGCTCTGCAGCGTCTTGCCCAGCCCCATGTCATCGGCCAGAATGCCGCCGAAATGATAATGGGCCAGCGTTTTCATCCATTGGTAGCCATATTTCTGATAATCCCGGAGCACAGGCTCCAGGCTTTCCGGCACAGGAAAATCCAGATTATCGGGATTTCGCATATTCTCCAGCAGCTTGCGGAAGGATTTGCCCAGCTTGACGGCTTGTCCATTTGCTTCGGCATCCATCATATGCAAGCCGCGGACAACCGGAAGACGAAACTGATTTCCCTTCAGATCCTCCCTGATGAGTCCTGTTTCGTTGATGAAGCGCCTGATTTCCTCGTATTCCGCACTCTCGAGGGGAAGCAGCGCTCCGCTTGGCAGCCGGTAATATTTGCGCTTCTCTTCGATTGCCTGAACCAGATTGCGGATGTCCGCTTCCGGAATTCCATCCATGTCGAAGGTAAACTCCAGCCAATCCGTCCGTTCATCCAGCTCGACTCTGATCTTCGGAGGGACATGTCCGGTGTGAAGCCTGGTCTTCACCGCTGTAGTCGCATAAACCTGCAGCAGCTTCTCCAGCAGCGGTATGACATGATAAAGGAATTCATATTCAGCTTCTTCATCATCCATAAAATAGCCGGCTTCCGTCCGGGTGAACGCGCTTTGCTCCATCAGCGACAGAATTTGTCCCTCCAGTTCTCCGTCCCGCATAAGAATGCGGCCTTCGCCGCGCTTCTCCCCGGTTCCCTCCAAGGCATTGATCACAATATCCCCATATTGAAATTCCAGACCGGCAAGCAGGCGGTTCTTCACACGGTCCAGATACAGCCTTGCCTTAAGCGGGGTCTGCACAATACGCTCCGATACCGCTTGAGAGATGTGAACAGCGCCCAGCTTCATCAATCCGGGAATGACCTTCTCCATAAAAGGCTCCATCTGCTCCGGTAATATCTGCACATGCGGCTTCCCGGAGGTGCTGAGCATCTGCTTCAGATCGGACAGGCGTTTGCATTGATCGGCTGGGAGCCTCAGCATTCTGCCTTCCGAGAGCACAAGCCCATATGATTCCATGACGATCAATGGATCCAGCCCCTGGATATCCAGTTGAAAGCCGCCATCCTCCCCCTCATTGAACCCGAATTCAAGGGGAAGCGCCTCATTGGATATGCCAACCCCGTCTACGATCTGTCCGTCCTGCTGAAACCGCACAGATGGAGCTGCTGCCAGCAATGGATGCAGGGTTTCCCAGGAGACAGGAGGGATGAGCAGGGTACGGTCGCCGCCTGTGGGGTTGGCACGGGCGGAGTAGGCGCCGGATGATTCCCGATACAGCCTTTCATGATTCAAAATATGGATCAGCTGACCAAGGATGGCATCATGCTCAGGCTGGAAGCAGTGAAGCTGCGGATCATAGGTGAAATGCCGGGAGAACCTATACGGTTCCTTCCGGTCAACGCGATCCAGGAAATCTCTTATGTCTGGTACGATATACAGCCGTTTGGGACCGACCTTCAGCTCCAGGCCCAGCATATGCTTGCCATAGCCGTAAGCGGAGGGCTTGCAGATAAACTCGGCTTCGAGAACGGTACGGTTATTGAAAAGAGGTCTTGAAGTACGGACAGGCCGCAGCGTCCTGTCTCCGAACAGCCCCAGCATGCCGTTTACGAGCTTGGCGTCTGCTGCGAAATGGGATGCCGAACCGTCATGCCGTTGTACAAGATGACCGGATTCGCGGGGGAAGGCATCTGCTGGCTGCAAAGCCGCTGACGCCTGCGCAGATATGCGGCCATCCTGCTGCAGATCATGGAGATGGAGCAGCACGGCTGCGATATGCTTGCAGTATTTATCATAGGAAGGCAGAGCAGGGCAGCTGCAGGTCGCATGCACTTCACCGCCGCCATCGATCCGGACGGTGACCTGGCAGCTGCCATTGTCCTTGACGATGGCCTCATAGACGGGAATCCCGGGATCGAAATCCTGAAGCATAACTTTGCCGGAACGGTAATAGGCTTTTCCTCTATCGTAAGAGATCTGGCCGCACAACAATTTAATGACCCTGTGGGTCAGCGAAATGCTCATGGCCTTCTGATCCTTTCTTCTGTGTGAACTGTGATTGGTTATCAAGGGCGTACAGCCTTTATGATACCAGATTTCGCACATCTGTGCGGGGAGGAAGGGCCCGCAGGGTGATCAGGACAGGATAGCGCTCCTCATGGAAGAGAATACTTCCTAATAAAAATCTTATTTTGGACAGAACTGCATTAATCTCTCCCTTTTTTAATTGGATACAGAGCGCTATGATGAAGGGATGTGGATGGACAAGCGGCAGACGCGGAAGGGGGGCGCCAATGGGACTCAGAAGAGGATATCGCAACTACGTCAGCAATAATTTGTTCGTGAAAATGATCCTGATCTTCTCCGCAATAGCTGTTCTTACCATCATGACGCTCTCTTATTTTACGTTCTATTTTATATCCCGCTCGATTGTGCAGAGCGAGCTTACGAATCAGAAGAACGCGATGGAACGGGTCGACCGTTATATCGCGGCCAAGCATGATTCGGTTCAGCTGATGGTTCAGAATATTTACAGGGATCAGCAGCTTTCAGATAATATGACCTACCTGCTCAAGCATTCCTTTCAGGAGTATGTGAACCGCCGCCTGGATCAGTTTATGGGCAGTCAGAACAGCTCGACCGACGGCATTGCCTACTTGAAGAATATGATTGAGGACGATCAGGATATGGAAAATTTATTGCTGTACAGCACGGAGAAGCAGTTTCTCTATGTACAAAGCCAGCGCAATACGTCCCGGCTGATCACAACGAATCCTTCGAGGTCCTTCATCCCCGATGCGATGGCGCTCCAGAACGGAAACATCTCGGTGCCCAATGAATGGGTGCGCAAAACCATCAATCAACCGGACAAGAGGCTGTATTCGGTTCAGAGCTCCATTAACGATCTCGGCACATTGAAGGCGGTCGGGCAATTGATCGTGTATTTCAATTCCGACAGCATCCTGCAATCGATCTCGGGCTACGAGAAGGATTTTCACGGTTATATTCTCGTTCTGGCATCGGAGGGCGGGGTTATTTTCGACTCGTCGGGCAACTATTACGGGACCACCTATCCTTATGCGGACAAGCTCAATTCGCTGAATATCTCAGGCGAGCTGGAGCAGGATTCTTATATCTCCACGCTGACGCCAAACAATCTCGGTTATGTTGTGGTAGGCGTGGCTCCCAAGCAGGAGGTGGCGGAGTCCTACAGGACGCTCCGCAATCTGATTCTGTTTGTCAGCGCGGCGTGCATCCTCGTTGCGGTCATCGTTCCTTCGCTCGTTGTGATCAATTTCGCCAAGCGCACAAACCGGATCATCCGGTCCATGCGCAAGGTTGAAACCGGCGATACGTCGGTGCGTATCCAGGACACCAAAGAGGATGAGCTCGGACAGATCTCGCGCAGCTTCGATCAAATGCTGGAGGAGCTGACGCGTCATATCGACCGTGTCTATAAAGCGGAAATCAAGCAGAAGCATACGGAGCTTACGGCGATGCAGGCCCGCATCAACCCCCATTTTCTCTACAATACGCTGGAGGTCATCCGGATGAGGGCCATCTCGCAGGGCGTGACGGATGTGAGCGAAATGATTTACAGCCTGGCTGTGCTGTTCAAGAGCTTCGTACAGCAGCAGACCGTGGTCACGCTTCAGGAGGAGATGGAGAACTGCCGCCGTTATCTGGAGCTGTTCCGCATCCGCTACAAGGACAAGTTCAGCTACACGATTGCGTATGAACCGGAGCTTGGCAGCCGGAAAATGATCAAAATGTCGCTGCAGCCCATAGTCGAGAATTATATTGTTCACGGCATACGCGCGGATGATACGGATAATGTGCTGGCTGTGCGTGCAGAGGAGCGGGAAGGCATTATCCATATTGAAATTACGGATAACGGGACCGGCATTGCGCCGGACAAGCTGGAGCGCATCCGCAGCTCATTCCTGCTCCCGGAGGACGACGAAACAAGCGGATCGCTGGGGCTTAGAAGCGTATACGAACGGTTGAAGCTGGTGTATGCGGACGAATGCGGGGTTGAGCTTGCAAGCACGCCCGGCAAGGGCACAACGGTGAAAATCTGGTTTCCAAACACATCAGAGGGGGAAAGCTGATATGTATAAGGCATTTCTGGTCGATGACGAGCCGTTTATTCTGGATGGCTTGTACGATGCGGTGGACTGGTCCTCGTATGGCCTCGAGCTCACCGGCCGGGCAGAGAACGGGAAGCAGGCGCTGGAGCGGATGAAGGAGGTTCCGGTGGATATTCTGATCACCGATATCACCATGCCGGTAATGAACGGCCTTGAGCTGATTTCCGCCGCGCGGCAGCTGTATCCTGAGCTTCGGATCATTATCCTGAGCGGCTATAACGAGTTTGATTATTTAAAGCAGGGCATGAGGCTGGGCATTGAGAATTATCTGCTTAAGCCCATTAATTTTACCGAGTTGACGGAGACCCTGCAGAACACGGTGGAGAAATTGAACGCCTCTGCCTCACAGTCCCTGATTTCCGCTTTCACCGATGATGAGATCGGTATCCTGAGGGACAATATTCTATACCGCTGGATGACCGGCCAGATTTCGCCAGCCGAGCTTGCGGAGCGTGCGAGACTTCTCGGCATCGTCTTTGAATGGCCTTATCTGCTGGCGTCGATCGTCAGGCCCGACGATGAGGATGAGCAGATGGTGCTTGAGCTGAGGCGCGAGATCAAGCAGCGGGTGGCTGCGGACCGCGCCACCGTTTGTTTTACCAATCTGGAAGGGGATATTGTCATTGTTTTTATGGGCGACAGCTCGGAGGCCTGCAAGCTTGCTGCCCTTGACCTCCTGACCAGGCTGCGCGATGAGCTGGGTGAATCCTACCGGTCGCGGATTTCGCTCGGCACCGTGAAGCGCATGGGGGAGGAGCAGCGGCAGAGCTACGAGCAGGCGCGGCGGGCGCAGGAATATTTTCTGATGCTTGGCCGGACGGACATCGCTGAATATGAGACGCTTATTCCGGACCGCGATGCGCAGCTGACGCAAATTCCCGTCGATTGGTCCGATCTCGGCAAGCTGATGGTGGCCAAGGACAAGGAGAATCTGTTTACCCGGATCGAGGAGGAATTCCAGCAGGCGCAGAAGCAGGAGGGCGTTACTCCCGCGCTGCTGCGCAGTCTGGCCATCGAGATGATGCTGCGGCTGAAGATGGAGCTGAACGATTTGAAATCGGCGCAGGCTATGGTCAGCGGACTTTATAAGGATGTGTTCGGGAAAGCGGCCCTTGCTTCTGACGTGGCGGAGCTGGTTGCGCTCGTACAGGAAGCGGCCGGGATGATGATCGATATTCTGGGACAGGATGACAGAAGTCCGATTGTCAAACAGGTCCTGAACCATATTCATGAGTTCTATATGGAGGAAATGTCCCTGAAATCGCTGGGGCGCAAATATAACATTCATCCGGGCTACCTGGGCAAGCTGTTCAATAAGGAAACCAACGAAACCTTCACGGATTATATCAATAAATACCGGATTCAGAAAGCGAAGGAAATGCTCAAGGAAACCAATCTGAAGGTGCATGAAATCGCCCGCGGCGTCGGTTATTGGGAAACGGGTTATTTTCACAAGCAGTTCAAGAAATATGTGGGAATCTCGCCGACGGATTATAAAGGGCTTATTTGACGGCCTTTCAGTTGAAGGAAGATGATCCTGCCGGCCCTTGAAGACGGTGAAGGATCATTCTTTCTTAGGAGGAGAAAAGTCCTTCTTTGTTTATTTTGAACACGATATGTCTAGTTTAAGCTCTATTTGTAACGGTTTTCATAAGTTAATGTAAAGAAGAGCCTAAGAGGCATGAAAGAAGCAATCATCAAACGGGAGGGTTAACAAAAATGACAAGAACAAAAAAAAGCGTTGGTCTGGCGCTTGCGCTGATGCTGGTTGTTGCTATGGTCCTGAGCGGCTGCGGCAGCAAGAACAATAACGGCAATACAGCAGCAAATAACGGCGGCAGCACGAACAACAGCACAGCCGGAAACAGCGGCGGCAGCACAGAAGAACCGGTAAATCTGGTCTGGTACACGATCGGTGCTCCGCAAAAAGATATGGACAAGGTTATGGCTGAGGTCAGCAAATATACAGCTGAGAAAATCGGCGTCACTGTAACGATGAAAATGATCGATTTTGGCGACTATGACCAGAAGATGAAGGTCCTTACCGCATCTGGTTCGCCAATGGATATCCTTTTCTCCTGCTCATGGGCGTTTGATTATGTGCAGAATGCACGCAAAGGCGCTTTCGCACCGATTGACGAGCTGCTGACGCAGTACGGACAAGGCATTGTGGATGAGCTTGATCCGGCCTTCCTGGAAGGCTCCAAGGTCGATGGCCATAACTACGGCGTTCCGGCCAACAAAGAGCTGCCTACTCAAGAAGTATGGCGTTTCAACAAAAACCTGGTCGACAAATACAACCTGGACATTTCAAACGTGAATACGCTTGAAAGCCTGGAGCCGCTGCTCAAAACAATCAAGGAAAAAGAGCCGCAGGTTGCACCGTTCGCGGTCAACAAGGATCATGTTCCAGTTGTACCTTATGACTATATTATCCAAAACCTGCCAATGGCAGTAAAACTGGATACGACGGATTTCAAAATCGTCGATGTGCTTGAAACACCTGAAATGAAGCAAGCGCTGGAAACGATGCACAAATACTATACAGCCGGCTACATCTCTCCGGAAGCGGCAACGATCAGCTCGACAGATGACCTGACGAAATCAGGCAAATGGTTCCTGGACCGCGCGTCTTCCCAGCCTTTCGCCGACATTCTCTGGTCGCAAAGCTACGGCTATCCGGTTGTTTCCAAACCGGCTAACGATTCCGTTATTTACAACTGGTCGGTAATGGGTTCCATGCAAGCAATCTCGGCGAACTCCAAACACCCGGACAAAGCAATGCAGTTCCTGAACCTGCTTAACACCGATCCTGTACTGCGCAATATGGTGGATTCCGGTATCGAAGGCGTGCATTACAAAAAAATCGATGATACGCACATGGAAAACCTGCCTGACGCCAAAAACTACGATATGCCTACTTTTGCACTGGGCAATATCATGCTGACTTACCTGAGCGCCGCAGATCCTGCTGACAAATGGGAGCAATTCAAAGCCTATAACGATGCCGGTAAAGCTGCTCCGACGCTCGGCTTCAACTTCGACAGCTCCAAAGTGGTCAATGAACTGGCTGCCATTCAGAACGTGAAAGGCGAATTCTGGCCGGCACTGATGACCGGAACCGCTGATCCGGATAAATACCTGCCGCAGGCAATCGAGAAATTCAAAGCGGCCGGACTGGACAAAATCATTGCTGAGGCCCAGTCCCAACTGGACGCATGGAGAGCAACGCAAAAATAAAGCTTTATGAATCAGGAGGGGGCGGATGCATGCGTCCGCCCCTCCTTTTGTTACCGGATAAGGAGGGATAGAATGAGCACGCTTGGGAGAGTTCTGAAGGATATTGCCAAAAATAGAGCGATGCTGTTCATGGTGCTTCCGGGCACGGTATGGTTTTTCTTTTTCTCCTACTTGCCCATGGCCGGCACCATTATCGCATTCAAGGAATACCGCTTTACACAGGAAGGTTTTCTGGCCAGCATCCTGCAGAGCAAGTGGGTGGGCCTCGATAACTTCAAATTTCTGTTCAGCACCGAGGATGCTTACGTCATAACGCGCAATACCGTGCTTTATAATGTAGCCTTTATTATTCTGGGCCTGATATTCTCAGTGGGTCTGGCCATCATTCTGGTGGAAATCGTCAATAAACGCTTGTCCAAAATTTATCAAACGGCTATTTTCATGCCTTATTTTCTGTCCTGGGTTATTGTCGGCTACTTCGTGTTCAGCTTTCTGAGTGCGGACAAAGGGCTCCTGAACCAGATTCTGGGCTACTTTGGCATGAATCCGATCAATTGGTATGCGGAACCTCACAAATGGCCTTACCTGCTTGTTATTATCAACTTGTGGAAAACCATCGGCTACAGCAGCGTTGTTTATTTGGCAGCCATCATCGGGATCGACAAATCCCTTTATGAAGCGGCCATGATCGACGGTGCAAGCAAATGGAATCAGATCCGGCATATTACGATTCCGATGCTTACGCCGCTTATGACCATCTTGACCCTGCTTGCAATCGGACGCATCTTCTATGCGGACTTTGGTCTGTTCTACCAGGTTACGCGCGATTCAGGCATGCTTTATTCAACGACGAATGTTATCGATACCTATGTGTATCGTGGACTTAAAACGACCGGCGAGATCGGCATGAGCACGGCGGCTGGCTTGTACCAATCGGCAATCGGCTTCATCCTGGTGATCTCATCCAACTGGATCGTACGCAAATTCAACAAAGACAACGCCTTATTCTAATCAGAAAGGAGAAGCGGTCATGTCGAAGACACGAAGCAAGTCCCGCGATTTCCAGCGGTTGTCTCCCCCGGCCAATGTGGTGTTCAACATTATCGCCGCGTTGTTCGCTTTTGCCTGTGTATTTCCTTTTGTTTTCGTGCTGATTATTTCATTTACGGATGAGCTTACGCTGGCCAGCAACGGCTATGCGATTATTCCGGACGTGTGGAGTCTGGATGCCTACCGGTATATATTCAGAACAGGCGATTCCCTGCTTCATTCATACGGCGTCACGATCTTCATCACTGTCGTGGGAACGCTGATCAGCCTGATTTTTATCACCCTGTATGCTTACGCGATTTCCCGCAAAAGCTTCAAGTACCGCCATTTCTTCAGCTTCCTGGCGTTCTTCACGATGCTGTTTAACGGCGGACTTGTCCCGACTTATATCGTCGTAACGCAGCTGTTGCACCTGGGCGACAATATCTGGGCGCTTATTCTGCCGATGGCGGTTAATGCGTTCTACATTATGATTATGCGCACCTTCTTCAGTACGATGGTGCCGGACGCAATCATTGAATCGGGCCGGATCGATGGAGCAGGGGAGCTGCAGACGTTCATCCGTCTGGTTCTGCCGCTCTCTCTGCCGGGTCTTGCGACCATCGGCCTGTTCAGCACGCTGGGCTATTGGAATGACTGGTTCAACGCCCTGCTCTATATCGAAAATCCGGACCTCGTTCCGCTGCAGTCGATGCTGATGCGGATTGAAACCACCATGCAGTTCATTACGCAAAATTCCAATAACTTCAATGCAGGCATGCTTCAGGATATGCCGCAGGAAACCTCGCGTATGGCGATGGTGGTCCTGGCAACAGGGCCGATTATTTTGGCTTATCCGTTTTTCCAGCGGTATTTTGTGCAGGGCTTGACGATTGGCGCGGTAAAAGAATAAATGGAAAGGTTGTTCAAAACGTCCGACTTCGATCGCGAAGATTACCAGGAAGCGGATCTTCTCGGTGCTAAAAGTCGAACGTTTTGAACTTATATTTAAATGATGATCATATCCCCGTGGGGATGCGGGAGGAAATAAGAGATGAAGCAGTTCCGTTTACCGAAAATCACTATGCCGGAGCTTCCGCTTCCGGCCGCCGTTCAGGCAGTATTGGATGAGGCGGAGGAGAAGCTGGCCCATCGTCCCAAGCTGCTCCAGCTGTTCCGGAATTGTTTTCCCAATACGCTGGAAACCGCAACGAAGCTGATGGACGACGATACCACCTTTATCCTGACCGGCGATATCCCGGCCATGTGGCTGCGCGATTCCGTCGAGCAGGTCATCCACTATGTGCCGTTGGCCGCGGAAGATGCGGATCTGCAGCGGATTCTCGGCGGCTTGATCAAGCGTCATATGGCATCGATTATCATCGATCCGTATGCCAATGCATTCAATGAATCGGCGAATGACTGGCATTGGAATGCCGCAGATGAGACGGAGATGGGACCATGGGTCTGGGAACGCAAGTTCGAGCTCGACTCCATCTGTTTCTCGGTCCGGCTGGCCCATATGTATTGGAAGGCTACCGGCCTGACAGACATCTTCGATGCGAATTTCAAGGCGGCGATGAAAGTCATTGTAAAGCTGTGGAGAACCGAGCAGCGTCATGACGAGCTTTCATTTTACCGCTTCACGCGCAATAACGGCGTCGCAACCGACACCTTGCGCAATGACGGCGCCGGGATGCCGGTGAATTATACGGGAATGATCTGGTCGGGCTTCCGGCCAAGCGATGATGCGTGCGATTTTCACTATAATGTGCCTGCCAATATGTTTGCGGCGGTCTCATTGGCCCAGCTTGGCGAAATTGCCGAGTGGGTGTTCCGGGATTCCGCGCTCGTGCAGGAGCTTGGCAGGCTGGAGGCGGATGTCCGCCACGGCATTGAGCTGTACGGCATCTACCGTCATCCGGAATTCGGCTCGATCTATGCGTATGAGACCGACGGCTTCGGCAATTACTGTCTGGCTGACGATGCCGGCACGCCGGGGCTGATGTCAATTCCTTATTTGGGCTATACGACCGCCGACAATCCGGTGTATCAGAACACGCGAAGGTTCGCTTTGAGCCGCAGCAACCCTTACTATTACGAGGGCAGCGCGGCCCGGGGAATCGGCAGCCCGCACACGCCTCCGGGTTACATCTGGCATATGGCTTTGTCGATGCAGGGAATAACCGCCTCATCGGATGAGGAGAAGCTGGCGATGATCGCCATGCTGGAAGCGACCGATGCGGATACGGGCTATATGCATGAAGGCTTTCATGCCGATGACCCTGGCGTGTACACGAGAGACTGGTTCGTCTGGTCGAACAGCCTGTTCTCGCAGCTTGTGTACAAAGCGATGAAGGAAGGCATTTTATAGAGCGGATGGAAGATGAAAGACGCCGGAACGGTTGCTGTTCCGGCGTCTTTTGTGACGTTCATTTCTAATTCTCACTTTTATAAAATGTCGGTGCAGTCCATAATGTACTGTTGATAAGCAAGGAGTTTCCCGCTTGGAGCAGCCGATGCTGATACGAGAGCGAATGGACAAAAAGAAAGGACCATAATGATCCTTTTCTGTTGAGCTTAACGTACCTGTTAGTTCAACGCATCTAACATTAATAATAGGTTTTTATAACGAGATAACGTTTCCGTATCTTCAATTTTATAATCGGATTGAAAAAACAAAATATCCCCTGTACCGCCTCCTACTTGATTCCTTGCTTCGAGTATTCGTCTTAAATTTTTAGCGGTACCAATACTTCCGGAAATAATGTCTACTCCCTCAGGAAATAATTTCTTTAGGCTATCTTCAAAAAAGGGGAAATGAGTACATCCCAAAACAACGGTTCCAAACTGGTTCAAATCAAATGACGATAATTCCTCTCTTAAATAGGGTATAATTCTTTCTTCATCGAATTCAAATTTCTCTGCGAATTGAACAAGTCCGGGAAGGGGTAATCTTTCAACTAAGTCTTGATGGTCTATGCTTCTCACAAGAGTATTAAACTTTTCCTCTTTTAGAGTTAAATTAGTCCCTAAAACCAAAACTTTTTTTTGCTTTCCTTCCCATTTTAGAACAGCTGGTTTTACGGCAGGCTCTATACCTACAATTGGGAAATCATACTTTTTGCGAAGTTCTTCAATACTTATACAGGTTGCAGTATTACAGGCAATGACGAGTGCTTTCACGTCTTGCTCGGCAATAAAGTCGACTGCATGGAAAATATAGTCCCTAACCTCTTCCTTTGGTTTTTCACCGTATGGAATATGTAAGGTATCAGCATAAAAGATGTAGTCTTCATGTGGAAGGAATCGCAATGCTTGATGAAGTACTGTTAAACCACCTATGCCAGAATCAAAAAATCCTATTCTCACGAAAATCACTCTTTCGCATCACAATTTGTGTTCTATCTTATTTTATCATTCATGTCTTTCAAGTAAACTGCCAGTTAACTTTAACAAACGAAAAAGGAGCTGCTGCGCGGCAAGCTCCTCACTAACGTGCCCAGTTAGTCTAAAACACTTTTACGTCTCAATAAGTGGTGTATAAGAAAATCAATAACAACCGCAATCAAGAAGAATGAGCTAAAATGCATAAGATAGGCAGTATAGTGAACTCTGAGTTGTTTAAGCATATTAGTATGCTGACTAAGGAGAGCCAAAATGTAAACTTCTTCAATAAAAACAGCACTTTCACCTCCAAAAATTACCCAAAATACAATATGCCATATGCCTATTAAAAACGACATCTGAAGCAAACCGTTATTCCACTATCATGCTTCTTTAGCTTAACGACTATGCTGAATTAGTTCCCTTACAAAACATTTGATTGTAAGTGATGAAACCCGGGAAAAAATCGATATCTTCTAGATGTTCCAGTGGAAAACCTATCGTCAGTCCGTATGGCGATGCCCCTTTTGGTTGTAATTCGGGAATATAGTGAAGGTTTCAATCTATTCCAGCTCATAGGATTCCCTTGGGAGTGTTAGTAATTTGAAATACATATCCGATGTTACACTTTTGTAACGACTTATTAACATCGCTCCTTTACCATAAAGGTATAGCAATGAACAGGGAGAGAGCGATATGATACCCAGAGAAACAGTCACAGCCAGAAACAGAAAGAAACGTCGTCGGTTTGTGCTGCTCATTATTTCGATAGCCGTCATTTTCTTTATTGCCGGATACAATACCCAGTCTGCATGGGAGCTGTGGGCGGATGAAGGAGTGAGGGGCGCCGTCGAAGGCACTGAGGCTCTTGGCGGAGCGGGGAACGCAGCACCCCTTGAAGGTGGTAATGTAGCGTCGGCAGCAGGCAGGGACGATGGAGCGGGAGCGGCGCAATCGGAGGCGCAAGTCCGGGAGGCTGCTGGCAGCAAGAATACGGCAAGCGGTCAGATACAGAAGGCGCCTGAGGGCGGCAATACGGTGCAGAAGGCGAACACTCCGGGTGGTGCAGCGGCAGTGAAGCTGGATAAACCTACACTCCCGGTTGTACAATATACAGCAAAGACTGGAAGCAAGCTGGTGGCTCTTACGTTTGATGACGGGCCGGATAATCATTACACACCGGCTATTCTGGATATTTTAAAGGAATACAAGGTCAAGGCAACCTTCTTCACAGTAGGCACGCAGGTTAAGAAATACCCCGATATGATGAAACGCATTGTTAAGGAAGGCCATGAAATCGGCAATCATACCTATCATCATAAGGATTTGACGAAGCTTGACAGCCTGCATATCGGCAATGAAATCATGTGGACGGACACGTTGATTCAGAAGGCGGTGGGGTTCGTGCCCCGTCTGGTCCGGGCGCCTTACGGCGCGACTAACAATATATTGGATGCAATGATCGCCGGCAGCAACCGCGATCTTGTAGGTTGGACGGTCGATACGAGAGACTGGGCGGGCGAATCGGTAGCGAGCATCAGGGCCAACGTGAACAAAAATACGAAGCCGGGCGGTATTATTCTCATGCACTCCTTCGGCAGCAGCCATATTAAGAACTCGGTGGCCGCTCTGCCCGGCGTGATCAAGGACCTGCAGAAGAAGGGTTATACCTTTGTAACCGTGGATCAATTATTGGCTGCGAAGAAGCATTAGGCTGCATACAGCATGAGGCTCGGAATGCCATAGGTCGTTCATTCATAAAAGCAGTTTTGCTGCGTACAGAGAATGGCACAACATACAAAAGAAGACATCTATCCTTCGTAAGTGCTGCAAGCGAGTTTGCCGCTTGCCGCTTGGCGAAGAAGCTTTTTTAGAATGATACAGCGGATGTCTTCTCCTGCAGCGGTTATGACGACCGGAAGGGACGGGGCAATAACAGATGAAGCGACGATATAAAAGGGGGAGCCCCGGCTGGATGCCAGGGTTAATCATGGTCGGTATGCTCGTTCTTTCAGGCTGCCAATACACGACTACACCGGCAGACCTGCTGCTCAGTCCGCAATCGACGCCGGAGAACGCGAAGCTGGCTTCAGCGGTGCGCGACGCGCTTCCGGTCCGGGCCAAGCTTGCGCTTCCGGTTCAGGAAGCATCGAATGCCGCCGTCAACAAAACGGATATTGACGGCGACGGGGAGCAGGAAGCGATTGTCACGTTCGTCACGGAGAATGATACGGAGCAGGTTATGGTGCTGAAGCAGCAGAATGACCGCTGGAAAAAATGGTTCACATTCGACGAGTCCTCAAGCTACGGCATTGATTTGCTGCAGGTGGCCGATCTGGATCAGGATGGGCAGCCGGAGGTGCTGATTGGCTGGAATCAATACGGCGAGCCTCAGCATAGTCTGGCTGTCTATCATATTAATGATTCGTATAACGGCGATAGTCTGCCCGGCCCCATTGCCGAGCTGCCCTATGACTCGCTTGGCATTGGCGATGCGGATGGCGATGGCCGCTCGGAGCTGGTGTTGATCCAGCTGGACCGCGAGCAGATGAAGGCTTCCGCCCATTTGCACCGCATTCATGAGGGCAAGGTGGAGGAAATCGCTTCGGCCCCTTTGAACGGGAATGTGAACGGGTATTATAATATCGTAGTGGGCAAAATCGCTGCAGACCGCTATGGCATCCTAGCTGACGCCAGTCTGGGAGCACACTCCTCCAGTACAGTCATGCTGGCCTGGAATGAAGGGAAGCTCAGCAAAATTTATCCCAGGCCTACCTCAAACGGCGAGGTCGTAGAGAATAATTCCCGGCAGACCGTAGGCGGGGACGGGAACGGAGACGGCATTCTGGACATTAACGTGACGCTGGAGGCTCCCGGACAAGCTCCGAACCTGCCGTACAGCGATCTTCTCTGGCTCGAACAATATAAGCAGTGGGATGGCGGGGAAGAGTTCCAGGTGGTACAGGAGAGATATGTGGACGAAACGGACGGCTACGAGCTGCGGTTTCCTGCGGAATGGCGTGAGAAATATACGGTGCATCTCACCAATGACAGCGATGTGAGAGAACTGGCTGTTGATTATTACAATCAGCAGACGGAGGACCGGGCGGAGCTGTTCGCGATTGAACCGGTGCCTCTGGCGGACTGGAGCGATAAAGAGCAGGAGCTGCAGGATGATTCCAGAAGAGTGACGGTGCTGACGGAAGCTGGCGGATTTGTGTATGCTGCCGTCTGGTCGGAGGCTCCGGAGGACTGGACCGCTGACAGCAAGCAGGATTATGATCAGCTGCAGCTGGATGAAGTGACGTTGAAGCAGATTTTCAGGCTGATTCCCCAGCATTAAATATTCATGGGATTAAATAAAGGTAATCGTTGCATCAAATGGACGGTCCGCTCAAGGTTTATCCCGGGCGGCCCGCCGCTGTCGGGAGGTAGAAGCCATATATGCGAATATTGCTGCTGGAAGACGAGGAAGCCATTCGCGGTTTTATCCGCATTAATTTAAAACGCAACGGAATGGATGTAACGGAAGCCGGGGATGGAGAGACCGCATTGGCGCTTGCCTATGCGGCTTCTCCTCCTTTTGACGTAGCGCTGCTGGATGTGATGCTGCCGACGATCAGCGGTTTTGAAGTGTGCGGCGAGCTGCGCGGGAGATTTCCGAGCATGGGAATCATTATGCTGACGGCCAAGTCCCAGGAGGAGGACAAAATCCGCGGCCTGGAGCTGGGGGCCGACGATTATGTGCAGAAGCCGTTCAGCCCCGGCGAGCTGATCGCCAGGCTGAACGCCCTGCACCGGCGGATGATGCCGGGCGGCTTGACTTCGCAGGATGCCCGGGCGGCGGCGGGCAGCGGCGGCATTGCCGAAGCTGGAGCGCCCGATGACGAAGCCGGAAGCACAGGTGCTGGCGGTTCCGCTGCCCAGGGAGCCGGGCAGGGCAGGCAGCCCGGCTCGCCTCATACGGACGAAGCGGCGACGGGAAGTACGGCAGCTAATATGGGGCGATCTGCAGGAGAAAGCCCAGACATGCTGAGCGGAAGCACGCCGGCTCAAGCGGGGCAGCGATCTCCCGGCGAGCGTGCAGGCGAGCTGCGATCAGGACCGTTCCGGCTGTCGGCGGCGGAGCGGCGTCTGTGGAAGGGCGGCGAGGAGATCGTGCTTACGCCGACGGAGTGGACGCTTGTCCTGCTGCTCATGGAGCGCGAAGGGGAAGGACTCAGCCGCGACGATATTCTGGATGCGGTATGGGGGAGGCATTTTATCGGCGACCTGAAAATCGTCGATGTGAATATCCGGCGAATCCGCCAGAAGCTTGAGGACGAGCCATCCGATCCGCGATATATTGAGACCCTCTGGGGCTTTGGATACCGCTGGAAACGGAGCGGATTTTAGATGAGCAGCCTGAGGACTCGCATGGTATGGAGCTACGGGGTGCTCATTACGCTTGTTGTGGTGCTGCTCGGCGCCATGTTCGTTACCCTGGTATGGAATTATTATTATGGAAGCGCCGTCGGTTCCGTCATCCAGCGTGCGGAGACGGAGGCAGCCCTCCATAACCGCAATATTTCCTACCAGCCCATGGAGGATAAGGCAAGCTATATGCTGCAAAATATGTCCGAGGGCACCGCGCATCTGCAGCTGCTGGACTACACGGGCTACCTGGTGGTGGACAGCGACGGCCTGCCGGGAAACGGGGAAGTGGTTGAAACGCCCGATGTGCTTGAGGCGATGGGAGGCAAACGCGGCGTCTGGCGCGGAGTGGATCCTGTGACGAATGAGCGTATTGCGGCTGTCACGCTGCCGGTCAAACAGGATAAGCATATTGTCGCTATGTTCCGTTACACGGCCTCTTTGGTGAGCGTGGATGAAACAGTCCGCAATATGCTGTGGATCACGGTGCTGGTGGGCTTCATTGTGGTGCTGCTGTTCTTTGCCATGAGCGTGCTGCTGGCGAACCGGATTGCCAGGCCGATCCGTAATTTGACGCGGGTAGCCGAGCAGATGGCGGAAGGAGACTGGTCGCGCAGAGCCACCCCGCATGATCATGATGAGATCGGGCGGCTGGCGGAGACGCTCAATACGATGGCCTCCGAGCTTACCCGGCGGGAGAAGCTGAAGAATGATTTTATTTCTTCCATTTCCCATGAGCTGCGGACACCGCTGACCTCGATCAAGGGCTGGAGCGAAACGCTCGCAGGCGACCCTTCCGATGCGGAGGAGCTTCAGATGGGCTTGACGATTATTGACCGGGAGACCGACCGGCTGTCGGGGCTTGTGGAGGATCTGCTTGATTTCTCGAAGCTTTATGCCAAGAGCATCATTCTGCATCCCCAATCGGTGGACCTGCTGAAGCCGGTCAAGGAGACCATGCGCCAGTTCGATGCGCGCGTCCAGAGGGAAGGAATCCGCCTCACGGCAAACTTCGGGAATACGCCGCCGCTGCTGGTGGAAGCCGATGCCAACCGGATGAAGCAGGTGTTGATCAATGTGCTGGACAACGCCTTCAAATTCACCCCGAGCGGAGGAAGCGTGGTTGTATCGGCCGAGCAGGAACCCGGCTGGGCCCGTATTGCCATTCAGGATACGGGCTGCGGCATATCGCCGGAGGATCTGCCCCATGTGCTGGACAAATTCTACAAGGGCGGGAGCCAGAAGATGGGCAGCGGTCTGGGGCTTGCCATCTGCAAGGAAATCGTGGAGCTTCATGGCGGGGCTTTTCGCGTGGACAGTGTATGGGAAGAAGGCACAACGGTGACCATCCGTCTCCCGCTCGCGGTCCAGGAGCCGCCGTCTCCGGAAGAGCCCGGCATCTAAAGGGAGCGGGCTGTTATTCTTTATAAAAGAGGGATTTGCGCTTCGCGAAGATGTAGGCAACAGACGCCGCTGCTCCTATTATCAGGACGATGACAAGCCAGTGGCGGCCCGTCCATTCAATCAGCTGGGGCATTATGCTTCAGCTCCTTTTTTTTGAAACATCAGAAAGCATTAAAGTTGACTTGTCCTTTACTGATATTTCTTCCCGCAGGAAATGAACAGGTCTTAAGTAGTATGGAAACTTAGTGACACAGTATACCCACGAAATTGGCGGTATCCCTTCCTGCTCAGACTCGCTCAATTGACATCAATTCCATTTGCATACTAATCTCTGTTCTGCCCCATGATATCCTCTCTCCAGAACGGACGCTCCTTGTTCGGCCAGGCGGACATCCATGAAAAACAAGACAATCCTCCTTTGCGTATGGTTTAATAAGGAAATAGGAAAAAGGCAGTCATCACAAGCAAAAAGGTGGTTTACTCATGGTTGATAAAGGCCGTACAACCTTCCGGCGCATCGCAGGCAGCGGGCTGATTGCCCTGTTCCTGCTGCTTATGGGCAGTCTCTCCGGGTGCAGTGGAGCCGATAAGCTGAATAGTGATCCCAAGCCGCTCACCGAGGAGAAGCCTGTCCCCATCCCGGAGCCTACTCCCAAGCCGGAGCCGGAGCCGGACCCCGTCCCTGCCTTCAGGGCGTCGCTTACGGGACTGCCGCTTGAGCAGGAAGCGTTGGAGCGTCCGATAGCGGTTATGGTCAATAATATGGCGCTGGCTCGGCCCCAGTCCGGTCTGCCCCATGCCGATATGGTGTGGGAGGTGCTGGCAGAGGGTGGAATCACACGTTTGGTAGCGATTTTTCAGAGCGATAATTTCAAGGATCCGATCGGTCCGATCCGCAGCAACCGCCCCTATCTGATTGAAATTGGAGATACCTTCAACGCGATTCTGGCGCATGCCGGGGCAAGCACGGACGGTTACGATATTTTGCAGCATCAGGGCAAGGCCTATCTCGATGAAATCTCCAATGCGGGCAGCTACTTCTGGCGGGAGTCGTTCCGCAAAGCGCCGCATAATTTATATTCCAACATCGAGAAGCTGCGGGAAGGCGCCGCCCACAAGAAATACAAGGACACGGTCGCAATACCGGCCTATCCGTTCTCCGATGTAGGTGCGACGGTCGGAGGGATGGCGGCCACGAAGGTAGAAATTCATTTTCTGCTGAAGGATTACAAGGTTTCTTATGCGTTCGATGAAGCCAGGAAGATCTATGCACGGTCGATCAACGACAAGCCGCATACGGATTTGACCACGGAGGAGCAGCTGACGGCGACGAATCTGGTTATTATCGGGGCTGCGCACCACACCTACGACGATTACGGAAGACTGGAAATTGATCTGCAGTCCGGCGGCCCGGCGGTGCTGTTCCAGCTGGGGCAGGCGGTCGACTGCGAGTGGGTGCGGGCCGATGACGGAGCGATCAGGCTGATGAAGGAGGGGCGCGAGCTGCCATTTGTCCCGGGCAAGACGTTCTATCACATTGTACCGATGACCCCCTCGTTTGAGGAGCATCTGAGCTACAGCTGATGATTTCAGATGCTTAAGGCATGGTTTCAGACAGATAAAGACGGGTGACCGGGCGGCTGGCATGCTGACCCGGTTTTCTTGTTGTATCCGGTCAATGGGGAGCATCCGGCTGGCTTATTCCGTGCTGTGCAGTTAAGCGGGAAATATCCGGTTTACCTTGGCAGCGGGGATGGCCTTCAGCAGATACACAATGATGATGCGGCTATGCCCATTTACACCGAATGTCCATAAGACTGGTTATTTTAAGCGGTTAAGGAATACAATAGCGGTGCGGGCTGGATTTTTACTTCAATCATGCAGGGGTATTCGGGCAGGAAACGATTCCGGAATCTTAGCGGCAGATCCTTTTCTCCTTGAAAGGACCGAAAAAAATAGCTGGAAAATTTATTTTTGCTGTTTTTCATAAAAAGTCATAAAACCTTTACAATCCCTTAACAATTGCAAGGTAAACTATGTTAAGCTATTGTCGGTTTCATATGTTCACTTAAGTGCATGTTTTTTCACAATAAAGATAAGGGCGAAGGGGAATACCGATGTTTAAGAAAAAGGACATTTTTTTTACGACTTTGGAAGCGATGGCAGATACGATTCTTGAGGCTGTTCAATATTTTGAGGTCAATGTCGCGAAAATCAGGGATGTTACCCAGTTCGCAAAGGATATGAAGGAGTATGAAACCACCTGCGACAGCTATGTACATACCATCCTGACAGAGCTGAACAAAACGTTTATTACGCCGATTGAGCGTGAGGATATCATGGCGCTGACCACATCGCTTGACGATGTGCTGGACGGTATTGAAGCATCTGCATCGCGCTTTGAAATGTACAATGTCACGGAGCCCGATGAGTATATTACCTTGTTCGCCGAAATTCTGCTCCGCAGCGCCCAGCAGATCAAGAAGGCGATCTATCTATTGTCGGAGAAGAAGCTTCTGGCAATCCGGGAGCCGGCTATCTCGATTAATGAACTGGAGAACCAGGCCGATGATCTGCTGCGGGTATGCATCAAAAGTTTGTTTGCCAATGTGAAGGATCCGATTGAACTGATCAAGCGCAAGGAAATCTATGAGCGGCTGGAGCAAACGACCGATTGCTGCGAAGACGTTGCCAACACACTCGAAACCATCATCATGCGCAACAGCTAAGGAGTAGGTGACGAGCGGGTATGGATATGATGTACATCTGGGTTGGAGCAGTCATTTTTCTCGCATTGGCATTTGACTTTATAAATGGGTTTCACGATACGGCCAATGCCATTGCAACGTCCGTATCGACAAGAGCGCTCTCGCCGCGTATGGCGATTGTTATTGCATCCGTCATGAACTTCACAGGAGCCATGCTGTTCACCGGCGTGGCCAAAAAAATCGGCAGCGGCATCGCCGACCCCGCCACGCTTGACAACGGGGTACAGGTTATCGTCGCCACACTGATATCCGCCATTATCTGGAACCTGGTCACCTGGTGGTTCGGCATTCCTTCCTCCTCCTCGCACGCTCTGGTCGGTTCGCTTGCCGGTGCGGTTGTTAGCGCGGACGGATTTGGCGCCCTCAATGAGGGCGGCTTCACCGAAATAGTAAAAGCACTTATTTTCTCGCCGTTAATTGCCTTTGCAGGCGGCTTTATTGTGATGTGGCTCCTGAAGAAGATTTTCGCCAAATCCAGCCCGCATCAGATCAACAAAGGCTTCCGTACGGGGCAGATCATAACGGCTGCCTTCCAATCGTTCACGCACGGCACCAACGATGCGCAGAAGGCGATGGGAATTATGACCTTCGCACTGGTGACGGCAGGCCTGCAGGACAACATCGAGCATATACCGCTGTGGGTCAAAATATCCGCAGCAACCGCCATGGCGCTTGGCACCTCCATCGGCGGCTGGAAAATCATCAAAACGATGGGCACCAAGATTTTCAAAATCGAGCCGATCAACGGCTTTGCGGCAGACATCACGTCGGCATCGGTTATCCTGACCGCCACGCTTACGCATCTGCCGGTCAGCACCACGCATGTCATTACCTCCTCGATTCTGGGCGTCGGCAGCGCGAAGCGCTTCTCGGCTGTGAAGTGGGGGCTTGCCGGGCGGATCGTGGTCTCCTGGATCGTAACCATTCCGGTGACGGTGCTTCTATCCGCTCTGATCTATCAGATTATGCTGCTGTTTATGTAGCTTCCCGTGAATGATAACAGGCTGGCTGTCAATGCCGCAGGCGCATCAAGCGTCCAGCGGCTTCTGACATCCAGCCTTTCTTGTTCAATGTTGGTTACATTTGCTCACTCAAGTTCGTTTTATCCCATAGAATGTTCTTGAATGTCGGGCATCCCAATAGGATGAGCGTGTCTGCCCCCAGGCCGTTTGCGATTTATTAACGCTTCCGTTTCTTGCTGACAGGGCGCCGCTTGCGCTTGGAGCCGGAACCTGCCCCTCTTGGCCGCCGGCGCTTCTTGCGCCGCGTTATTGCCGCATCCTCCTCTTCGTCTGCGTCTTTTTTGCCGAAGGAGCCTGCCAGCACCTTGATCAACGGGGCCATCTGGGTAATGCTGCCGACAACCTTCTGCACCTTGGTCATCGTGCTGACAATACCCTCGATGCCGCCCATCCGGTCGACAATTCCTTTGATATCGCTCAGGCTGGTAGGCAGCGAGAAGCCGCCTACTTTGGCCGGCACTGCCGTTACGCCTTCGGTAATCGTCTCCGCAAGCGGAACGATAGCGCCCGGACCGGGGTTCTGAAACTGCCCGGGATTGAAGGGAGCTCCCTGGTTAAAGCCCATATTTCCTCCGCCGAAGAAGGGATCGGAGATGCCCGGAAAGGGGCCGGGACCCGGCCCCCCGAGAGGCGGCTGCTGAAAGCTTCTATGGGACGGATCGTAGCGGTATTTCACGCGGATCACAACCTTTTTCCGTTTTGTTTATAGTCTATGGCATAGGCAAACATAAGGATTGGACGAATGCCCGGTTTTGCCTTAAAAAATTCCGCAGGTGCGGGTATTTGCGAGCCGAACGGTTCTTCTATCCTGTAATGCGTGAATACGGTAACGCTTGAAAAGTAAGCCTGAAACCGATACAATGAGAATATTAGTTCGGGTAGGGGGAAGCAAACGATGCAGCTTAAGAAGCTTAACGATAAAACGGTCGATCAGCTGTTTGAAGCGGTATTGACGCTCAAAACAGTTGAGGAATGTTATGTTTTTTTTGACGATTTGTGCACGGTGAACGAGATTCAATCGTTGTCGCAGCGCCTTGAAGTGGCGCGAATGCTGGGCAAGGGTTCCACATATAATCAGATAGAGGCGGAGACCGGCGCAAGTACGGCGACGATTTCGCGCGTGAAGCGCTGTCTGAATTACGGCAATGACGGGTACAAAATGGCGCTGGAGCGCGCAGGACGCTAATCGATGAAGCCGGGGGTGCTGGTTATCAGCCACGGTTCGCGGGAAGCGGATTGGGTGCGGCTGGTGGATGACGCGGTGAAGTCGGCAGCCTCGTATGTGAAGCAGCCTTTGGCGAGCGGTCAAACGCAGGCAGGAATATCCCCTAGCGTGCATGGATCTTCATCACTTTCAACGGCGGCCGGGAAGCGGCTGGAGATGGCTGCTGCCTCTGGCGGACAGGCGGTTCCGGTCGTTTCGTCCTTTCTGGAGATTGTCGAAGGGCGGCTAATACAAGATGGCATTGACAAGTTGGAAGCGGAAGGTGTGACGGATATTTACGTCCTTCCGCTCTTTGTCTCGTCCGGCAGCACGCATGTGGATGACATTGCCCAGGCCTTCGGCCAGGCGCCGGTATCCCCGGCGCGGACCGGCGAGCTGGAACGGTTTCGCTGGAAGCCGGGGACGCGTATCCGGTTCGGCGTGCCGATCGACGATGATCCGCAGATCGCCGATCTGCTGCTCGCGAACATACGCGGGCTGTCGGAGGCGCCGGAGCGGGAACGGCTGCTGGTGGTGGCGCATGGCTCACGCGAAGCGGTCTTTCATGACCGCTGGCGAAGCGGCATGACGAAGCTGCTCCAGCGGCTGCAGCAGCTTGGCGGCTTCGCGGGCGGGGATATCGCCATGCTGCTGCCGGATCAGGCGGCAAGCAGGCTGGACGCGATGCTGCGCAAGCGGCCGGATCAGGCGGTTATTGTGGTGCCGCTGTTTCTGAGTGAGGGATATTTCACCCGGACAGTGATACCGGCGAGGCTGGGCGGATTGGCTTACCGCTATAACGGCCGCGCAATGCTTCCGCATTCCTGCATGACCGGCTGGATGGAGCGGCAGATGAGCGGATGGCTTGCCGGGCTGGGTTAGAACCGGATCGGCTGCCGGCGATTCGCGGGGCCGGAGATTGGTTTAATCGATAGAAGTAAAGATATATGATAAGGGGAAGGGTAACAGGCCGGTTTCACTTGTAGCCAAGCGGCCGCGGGAGCGGCGCTTGCACGGTTGGAACATGCCGTAGGTGGCCACAATGTCAATTAAACGGGCAAGATTAATTTATAATCCGACCTCGGGAAGAGAAGAGATCAAGCGGCGGCTGCCGGATATTCTGCAGCGGCTTGAGCGGGGCGGCATCGAGACCAGCTGCCATGCTACTGAGAGCGAAGGGGACGCCACCATAGCGGCATCGGAAGCAGCGGACCGCGGCTTCGACATGATCATTGCGGCGGGCGGAGACGGAACGCTGTATGAGGTTATCAACGGTCTGGCGACCAAGGAATCGCGGCCGCCGCTCGGGATTTTGCCGCTGGGCACAACCAACGATTTTGCCCGGGGACTGGGTATTCCCAAGCAGTGGGAGTCCGCCTGCGATCTGATCATCCAGCAGTTTAAGCGTCCGATCGATCTTGGGAAGGCAAACGAGCGGTATTTTATCAATATTGCGGGCGGCGGCTCATTGACGGAGCTGACTTATGAGGTGCCCAGCAAGCTGAAAACGATGATCGGGCAGCTGGCCTATTATATGAAGGGCCTTGAGAAAATGACGCGTCTGCGCCCGACCGAGCTGATCCTTCAGGCCGATGAGATTGGCGAGATGCACGAGGAGATCATGCTGTTCCTCATCTGCAACAGCAATTCGGTCGGCGGCTTCGAGAAGCTCGCGCCGGATGCCACGATTGACGACGGGCTGCTCGACGTCATCGTGCTGAAGAAATGCAATCTGGGCGAATTCATCCGGATTGCCTCGCTTGCCCTGCGCGGCGAGCATCTGCATGATCCGCATGTGGTTCATTTTCAGACCCGTGCGCTGCAGGTAACGACGCCGGATTATATTCAGCTTAATCTGGATGGTGAATACGGCGGCACGCTGCCTTGTACGTTTAATATATTGCCGTCGCATCTGGAAATCTTCGTGGATGAAGAGGGCAATACAACCTATAAGTAAACTAGAGAATAACGGAGCGATCGAAGGCAAATGAGTGTTCCAGTCAGCAAAAATGATGAAGTCGTCGTCGACATTGTCGGTTTGACGCATGAGGGAGAAGGGGTAGGCCGTGCAGACGGCTTTACCCTTTTTATACAGGGAGCGCTTCCCGGCGAGCGCGTGCGCGCAAGAGTGCTCAAGGTCAAGAAGCAGTATGGCTATGCCAAGCTGCAGGAGCTGGTTGCGGCCAGCCCCGACCGTGTCGAGGCGCCGTGTCCGATCTATATGCAGTGCGGCGGTTGTCAGCTGCAGCATATGGACTACGACGCCCAGCTGCGCTGGAAGCGGCAGCATGTGGTGGATAATTTGGAGCGGATCGGCAAGCTGCGTGTTGCTGCAGGTGAGGGCGGAGATAGCGGAGATGTGATCGTGCATCCTGCTATCGGGATGGACAAGCCCTGGCATTACCGCAACAAGGCGCAGGTTCCGATTGGGATGGTGCCGGAAGCGGGTAGAGCGGCTGATGGTTCGGCAAGCGTCAGGGATATGAGGCTGGTTGCGGGATTTTACGCGAGGGGCAGCCACCGTATTATCGATATGGATCAATGCCTGATCCAGCATTCGGTCAATGACGAGATTGTGGCCGAGGTGAAGGCCGTCGGCCGTGAGCTTGGCATCACGGCGTACGACGAAGAGACAGGCCGCGGGCTGCTGCGCCATGTGATGGCGCGGGTCGGCTTTGTCTCCGGTGAAGCCATGGTCGTGCTGGTGACGAACGGACAGCGGATTCCGCAGGTCGAGCGCTGGGTAGAGCGTATTCGCGAGGCGGTTCCGGGTGTGACGAGTATCGTGCAGAACGTCAATACGCGCAAGACGAATGTGATCTTCGGTGAAGAGACGCGCGTCCTGTGGGGCAGCGATGTGATCTATGACGAACTGGACGGGATCCGCTTTGCGATTTCGGCCCGCTCGTTCTATCAGGTAAACCCCGTGCAGACGGTGGAGCTGTACCGCAAGGCGGTAGAGCATGCGGGGCTGACCGGATCGGAGACGGTCATTGACGCGTATTGCGGGATTGGCACGATCTCGCTGTTTCTGGCCCGCCAGGCGGGCAGAGTGTATGGCGTGGAGATTGTGCCGGAGGCGATAGAGGATGCGCGGCGCAATGCCGCTCTGAATGGAATCGGCAATGCCGAGTTCGAGGCGGGTCCGGCGGAAGTGGTTATTCCGCGCTGGAGGAAGGAAGGCATCGTGCCGGACGTGATCGTAGTCGATCCGCCGCGCAAAGGCTGCGACGAAGCGCTGCTGGAGACCATTCTGGCGATGCGGCCGGAGCGGGTGGTGTATGTATCCTGTAATCCTTCGACACTGGCGAGGGATCTGCGCGTGCTGGAGGATGGCGGGTACCGGACGGTTGAGGTTCAACCGGTGGATATGTTTCCGTGGACGGTGCATGTGGAGGCGGTTGTATCACTGGTGAGGAATTAAACAGGATGCTGGGAAGCCTTATATATTAAGGGTTTTTGGCTATAATGTCCGTTGATGTGAAAATGATGTGAAAAACCTGATTAATAGATATTCGACACAATAGATTACAAAGAAGGCGCTGGGAGCGACACTCTCGAGCGTCTTTATTTTTGTGCTTTTGCTTTTTGGGAAAAACAGGGATTCGAGCTTATCCGCTGCGGCCTGGCCAAGCTGACTGAAGGGCATGACCGTAAATGTTCATCGTGGTCGATATACATCGCTTAACCTACTTAAGCGAATACGCAAGGGAAAATGAACCACTCCGTTTCCCGCTTCAGCGGATAAAAGAGTGGTTCTATATGATATAACAACCTCCCCATATTAAGCCAAGGATGTCACTTGATATTCAAGGCTTGCTGAAATATTCGTTTAGCGAATTTTACGACCGTGCTCCGAGGCAGTAAACGCGGCAGCTGAGCCGTAATATAATTATTTCGTCCAACTATGATGTGGCTGCGATTCCTTTCTACCGCTTTAAATGCCGCGTTCACGACATCAATCGGTTCCATGCGCTTACTTTTCAAATTGTCCGAACCGGATACAGCATGAAATGAGTGGATCGAATGCGTTTCTTGAAGTTCATCTGCAATTTGTTTGAGTTTATCCTCTGACCGGGCAACTAATATTAAGGTACATCCTTTTTTGGCAAGTTCGTTTGCGAAAATCTCCCCTATTCCGGATGATGCGCGTCAATGAACAGGATTCGATCGATTTCACCGTTCAGGAGTTTTTTTATATGCTTCGAACTTCTGCACGAATGCTTCCTGTTTCGCCGGGTCCGCCTTCGCCAAAGTGTATGTAGGCACCGTAAAACTAAGCTTCAAACGATAGAGCAATTCTCGGGATCCACGGTCCGAGTACATCACGCCAAATTCTCGTTCGATCCATTTCCGGATGATCGGTGAAGTCCAGTTCATTTTGGCGGGAAAGCCAACATCCGCAGGTGTCTGATTCACAATTGTTTGATAGACGAGTTGCTCTTGTTCGGCGTTCAGGAAAGGCCTTGCTCCAGATCATTGTTCGTACGGGGTTGTTTCCATCGCGATAATCCCTGTATTTGAAGGTAACTTGTCCGTTTTTCATGCTGCAGATCCTCTGGTTGGAAATCGCAATTTTATGGGTATACCGTCCCAAATAAGCAAGAATGTTCCGGCCTGACGAAGGGAGGCTTGCAGTATACCACCCAACTTTTCTGGTACAACAATGAAACCTGTTTATGTTAATGACATTTTGAAATTAAAGGGACTTTATTTTAGCGTGTATTCTAATTTTACCGATTTACTGTCAAACTCGGGTTCATTCAAAAGTTATTGAACAGAAAAAGGATCTTCTATCCCGGTATAGGGTTCGATAGGAAACTCCTCACCATTCAAAAATTTAACAATGGCATCAGTGTAAGTCTGCTGGTAGGGCTTAGTGATTACGTGTCCAAGCCCCTTAATTGGCAGTAGCCTGGAGTTCTGGAATGTATCCCGGAATTCACGGGTCTGCTCCCAGGCAATATAATCATATTGTCCACGAATGATTAAGACTTGTGTTGTATCCTTTTTCAAGGCTGGCCGCGGATCTGGGACTTTCTGAGAATCCAATGCCATTTTCACATTAACCCAGAAACCAAACCCTTCGGAAGGAGAGACCTCATTCGTATCTGGATTCGGATTACTCGGTTCCATGTTAAGCATATCTACAAAACTTTCGTATAATCCATCGAGTGATTTTTCAGGCATCAAGACGTATAGACCTTGTGTGCTTCCCGCTTGAGAAATGATTTGAGCTAGGGTAAAGCGTAAATTTGCTGAAACTACTTCACTTTGATCCTTTTGTCCGGCTTCATTTAATTTAGGTCCAATATCACTGTTATTTCTAAGCCAGATACCTCCTGGGGACAGAAAGACAGCCTTCTCAACGTTAGGGTAAGCCGCCATGTAGTTTGCAGTCAAGGTTCCGCCCCAGGATTCACCGACTAAAATCACTTTATCCGCATTCAATTGTTTACGGATGGCTTCCAAATCCTGTACTTGTCTATCTACAGTATATTCATCTGGATTATGCCGACTGGAAAGGCCGGCACCGACTTGGTGGTAGTTGTATACGTC
This sequence comes from Paenibacillus sp. JT22N12, assembly GCF_056269365.1. Classification (NCBI taxonomy): domain Bacteria; kingdom Bacillati; phylum Bacillota; class Bacilli; order Caryophanales; family Paenibacillaceae; genus Paenibacillus; species Paenibacillus sp. JT22N12. Next base: position 538,411 of record NZ_JBWDNU010000004.1, read on the forward strand.
ATACCCTTCTTTGGCAAGGGCATTAGCATAATCATCGTTCTCCAAAGAGGGTGCGCCTGCGCCCCCATGAACGAGTAAAACGGGATATGGCTTATCCACATTCTCGGAGATATGTGTATACGCAATTCGTGAACCAGTGGATAAATCCCAGTAATGTACATTATCGCTCGGTTGCATTGGATTTGATTCGACAGGAGCATAAAGGAAACCGAACATGAGCGATGCGGACAAAAGTAGAGCTATTCCAGCAGAAAACATGGAGTATTTCCTGTTTGACCGTACCTGATTTCCCTTTAACATTCGTCCGGTGAAATACCCACCTCCACCTGCAATGATAACAAGAATAACTATCCCGGCTACAAAAGCGATTATTCTATTCCCTGAACTTCCAGCAAAGTATATTGTCGCGACCATCGAAACGATCATTCCTACAATGCCAGATACGGTCAATAGAGCCCAAGCTGAAATTTTCTTAAAAATTGTTGGAGTAACTCCTTTTGTTATAGGGGTGATATCTCCCATCTTATCTTCCTACCTTCCTTATATGTGTGGTTGCAACTCTCTGTTGAGAAGCATTCTTGTTTTTGATTCTGCTCGAGACAATCGTTTTCTTACAATTCCAGTAATTTCCATGTAGAGTTATAATTTTACGATATACGACTCTGCTTTCATTGTCCAGAAAATTATTCCAACTATCTAATGCCGAATATATAGTTCACGATGCTCAATGGAAAATTATAAAAAACCTATTTCCACCGGACGAGAAACAAGGGGAAGACCTCCAAAGGACATTCGAATTATATCCTATGATGGGTTCATCGCGAACGTTTCGTTTGATTCGTTAAATATTTAATGTAAAATTGATGGAACAAGAAAGCCTTGGGCAAAAACCCGTTAGATCATACGTTCCCAATCTAAGTAAAAACATTAAGGGGGAAACTAACATGACCAAGAAAAGTGAAGTCAACAATAAACAAAAGTTGTCACCAGAACAACAAGAAGAACTACTCCGAGCATTGAAAACCCGTTTTGATAAATACATGAACCGCCATAAAAGTCTTGAATGGACAAAAATACTAATAAAGCTTGAAGCGAATATTGAAAAACTGTGGTCGCTCAATGAAATGGAAAGAACTGGCGGCGAACCGGATGTTGTAGGTCATGATAATGAGACAGGCGAATACATTATTTGTGATTGTTCAGCGGAGAGTCCCAAAGGCCGCAGAAGTGTTTGTTACGACCGTGAAGGGCTGGAGTCAAGGAAAGAACATAAACCCGAAAACAACGCGATTGATATGGCTGCTGCCATGGGCATTGAGCTTTTAACGGAAGAACAATACCGGGAGCTGCAGAAGCTTGGAAATTTCGATACGAAAACATCAAGTTGGGTGAAAACGCCTGCCAATATCAGAAAACTCGGCGGGGCCATCTTTTGTGATCGCCGCTACGATACTGTCTTTGTATACCACAATGGAGCAGATTCCTACTATGCTGCCAGGGGGTTCCGTGGCTCGCTAAGGGTCTGACTGATAGTGCCAACATTCTATATAATTGTAAAGAGCTTAAGCGACACAGGAGCTCGTCATATCAAGGTTCCAGCGGATAGCAACAGAGATAACATCCCAAGTCAGAATGTTTCAGCATACGGGGCATGTGGAATGCTTAATATTGATGGTTCGAAAATGAGATGTGACAGTACCGCTCAAATGCATTGAATTTTAATGTCTCTGTACACTTAGGTGTATTATTAGACTAACGAGCAGTTAAGGCAAATCGCGGTGAACCTTGCCACAAGTGATGGCAAGTTTTTGGTGAACAGCATTAAGTTTCAAGGGGGCAGCCAATGAACAAAACAGACCGTTTATTAGCCATCGTGCTGGAGCTGCAAAGCAGAGAAGTGGTAAAGGGCGAAGATTTGGCGGACCTATTCGAAACCAGCGTGCGGACCATCTATCGTGACATTCAGGCACTTAGTGAAACGGGCGTACCGATTATAGGTACCCCAGGCACAGGATATTCTTTGATGAAAGGCTATTTCCTGCCGCCGATCAGTTTCACAGTAGAAGAAGCCGTAACCTTGCTTATAGGAACGGACTTTATCGAGCAGCGATTTGATGATGAGTATCGTGTCAAGGCTCAGGCCGCTCGGAGGAAAATCGAGGCCATTCTATCGGAGAGCGTTCGCAATGAGACCTCTCGTGTGCGCAAGGCGCTGCGCTTGCTCAATCCCGGTAAACGGTTCGCGCAGTCAAAAGAAAAGGAATATTTCGAAAAGATCCGTCGAGCGATATTAGATGAACGAAAGATCAGATTTCATTATTCGAAAGGGATTGGGGATTCCAAGGGGAATCACCATAGTGATCGTACCGTCGCTCCCTATGGCCTGGTACTCGTTGAAGGATCTTGGATGCTCGTGGCCCGTTGCGATCTACGCCAAGACATTCGCCATTTCCGTTTGTCCCGAATGACCGAACTTATCGATCTGGAAGAACGATTCGAACTACCGGCGCATTTTAACTTAAGGGAGTATAGCCCTCCGGATGATCGCCACTTACGGGTTCGCCTTCGATTTAACCATGACATCGCAGATAAGGTGAAGGAATCGAACAATCATTACATGGAGGATCTGGAAGAGCATCAAGATGGATTGCATGTGGTCTTACGCGTTCGTCAACTGGATGAATTGCTGGAGTGGGTGCTTGGCTGGGGAGCGGGTGTGATCGTATTGGAACCTGAATCATTCCGAAATCGGATTCGTGAGGAAGCTCAAAAAATGTTAAAACGCTACTGACATAACGTTGTCAGTAGCGTTGTTTTATAATCGGGTATGTAAACATAAAGGAGTGGTGAGAATAAATGCGAAGTACGTCTTGCATCGGTTGGGGGACATAGCCTATCTATTTTTTACAGCTATTATGCCCATTAAGGAAGCTTCGCTGGTTCTGGCCCACGATATGATACGGCATTGTATCATTAATTATAGGAAGGATGATATCTTGTGAATTTCGCTTCTGTGCGCATCATTACCGACGACGTGGATCGTCTCGTCGAGTTCTATGAGAAAGTCATGGGTGTTTCGGCGGAGCGCCCCGCGCCCGTTTTTGCCGAACTCGTTGTGCCATCATGCACCCTGGCAATCGGCCACTCCCAGACGGCGCAACTATTCGGCGCTGGTTCCGTAGTGGCGGCCAACAATCACTCTGTCATCATCGAGTTCCGCGTCGACGATGTCGAAGCCGAATACGCGCGCTTGAAGCCATTTGTCGATGATTGGGTAAAGGAACCGACCACGATGCCGTGGGGGAACCGTTCTGTACTTTTCCGCGATCCCGACGGCAACCTCGTTAACCTCTTCGAGCCGGTGACCGAGGAAGCGATCAAACGGTTCAGCGGTAGGCTTTGACGAGCAAATGTGAAAATTACGCATGCTAAAGAGGAATTGAATGAGGTAAATAAGCAGCTGAGGCATTTAAACGAAGCTCCATACATGCGTTCCAAACACCTATCTTCCTCCTCATCGGGAGGTTTTTTTCATGCGAACATATACTCAGAGATGGGGGTTCGAATTCAGAAGAAAATTGAGAAACGCAAGGTTGCTTGTATTTAGTATGATCGATGTGTTGGTTATTGTATTATGGATAATAGAGAGACTGCCTCTATAGAGGTTTTTATAATATGGAACATAGGAGGATACATGTCCTGGAGCAAATTGAAGCAACATCTGGAGAGTTTTCTCTGTCCTGCGTTATATGGAAGGGTCGAATACCGTTCAACCAGCTACCGTTATTTACCCGATAAAGCCGGACTTTGTTATATTACGGTAGATAAAAAGAACGTACTCAATATGAGTGACATAACTACCTTGATCAGATGGTATCAGACGGAGCTGGAAATTAAGAATGATTCAGATATCCAAATTCCTATCAACAATGAAGAAATTGAAGCGGTCAGAAAAGATACCAAGGGAATAGTTCCGGAGGATCGTCTAAAAGTAATGGCAAGAAGCAGAAAAATATCAGAATATGCAAAGGAGCTTTTGTCAGCACAGTCATCATTAAGTAAATCAAATTTTATCGTTGTAGCTAATAAGTTTTTATCCACTTCTATAGAGGAAAGCATAGAGAGCAATGATATCTTATTGAATATTCTAGCTTTGGTGGACAGACGAGTTGGAAAAAAGCGAATTTTAAACATGACAGAGAAGATGAAGTTAAAGCATCCAATTGTGCAGTATTTTTATAAACTACGGCTTAGTACGTTATGAAAATAAATAACTCATTCACCTCCAATCTGGAGGTTTTTTCATGCCAGTTAGCGCTCATTTGAGACGTTTCCTGTATAACTTTTTTTCTATGTAACAATTTGAAATCTATGCAGTCAGCTGGCGACAGTGTACAGCACACCGGAGATCGCGGAGCATTCGTCAATTTGACTATGAGATAATAGCATATGGTAAGATATTCAATAAATGAGAGGAGCTAAAGATATGGAAATTGAAAATCGAATCCAGGCATTGGGACTATATCTGCCGGAGCCTGCTAAAGTTCCGCCGGATGTCCGCATTCATTTTGCATGGGCACGCGTCCACGGCAATAGGGTGTATATATCGGGACATGGCCCGCAAGCGGCTGACGGCAGTGTAATCGGTCCGTTCGGCCGGGTAGGAGCCGAGGTTACGCCGGAGCAAGCTACAGAGGCCGCGAGACTTGCAACACTGGCCATGCTGGGGAGCGTTAAACGCGCAATTGGGGATTTGGACCATATTGCCGCTTGGCTCCGGGTTGACGGTTTTGTCCTGTCTGCACCGGGCTTTGATCGAACGACCAATGTGGTGAATGGCAGCTCCATGCTGCTCACCGAATTATTCGGTGAGGATATTGCTAGGCACGCACGCACAGCAATGGGCGTTGCAGCCACGCCTCTGAATTGCCCGGTGGTGATCGCGGCGGAGCTTGCGCTGCGCTAATAATATTCAGGAGGATGAGGGAACGCCGTATCCTGCGACATTCCCTTCTCATACAAATAATGGCCGGTCGCTCTGATTATTCAGAGCAGCCGGCTTTTTGCGCTGCAGCGGATTCGATCGGGCTGACCGGGGGGCAGCCAGCCGCTGTACGATCATACCCGGCGCCGTTACCTACTCGTTTGAAGTTTGGGCTATATGGTTCAAATGAGAGGTTAGAACTTCCGGCTGCGAGAAGAACGGCGAGTGAGCCGTATCCATGGTGATGACTTCTTTGCAAGGAGACTGGGCGTACATTTGTCTTTGCAAACCAATCGAGATCGCTTTATCTTTGAGGGTTTCAATATATACCCGTGGAATCGATCCAAAATTATCGTCCGTTAGATGGACAGGCGTGATGAAAGGCCCCATCGGATCAGGGCAAATCCTTTCTTTGGCAAAAAGTACGTCCTCATCTGAGCAATCGTCATAAAAGCTCGCCTTGACGAAATCTCCGTTGAGTGACATGTATGTTTGATCGTCGCTAAGCAAAACGGCAGAAGGCGTATCGGAAGTTGTATCTCTTTGCTCACTTTGAGCGATTTGAAGTACGGTCTGCTCATTTTTTGGAAGATATGCGCATAGATACACAAGCGTTTGAATTTTTTCCGGGCGGTACTCGGCTGTCTGGGAGATGGCATGTCCACCCGAGCTGTGCCCTACCAAAATTACCTTTTCAGACTCGTTGTCTAAAACGCTGCAAAGGCGGTCCGTGTAGTCTTTAAAGGTAACCTCTTGTACCGGTGTTGTATCTAACCCATGTCCAGGCAAGTCTATGGCGATGACTCGATGACCTGCATTTTGCAGCGAAGGGGTAATTTTATCCCAGCACCATGCTCCGTGCCATGATCCATGAACCAATACGAAAGTACTCATGAAACAGTAATCCCCTTCCAATAATAAACATATTTTATGCTTATATAATTTAATCCGAATTTAACATTAAAAGAATTTAATTTTATTGTCAATAAGACGGCGAGGGTTTGCACCATATGGTTCTATTTACCATACTTAAAAAATAAATCGTAAGATCTAGAAAAACGGGCTTATCCTATTCCCGAAGCTGCCCGATGGAGCAGCATATAGGGTTTAAGCGTCCCTTACATTTGCTTATCCTATGTGTTGGAACTGTCTCTTCAACAAACGTGGAGGAGGTTGCTGTACGGGTGAGGGATATAAACAGGATGCTTGTTTTTTCTTTAGGGAAAGTTTGGTAATCTTATAGAGATCCCGATAACTGGACTCTGAGGCATTATGAATAATAGACGATGGGACGATGTGAAACTCAGAAGAGAATCTTATATTACCTACCATTAATGCTATTAAAGGCAGGGTGACATGAATGAAATATGGAAGAATAATGGGTGAAGGCAATACGGCAACTGTATATGAATGGGAAGAAGGTACAGTGCTTAAGCTTTTCGTTCATGGCTATCCAAAAAATGCGGTAGAAAGAGAGTTTCAAAACGCAAAGGCAATTAATGATATGAACTTTGCAAAGCCAAAGGCCTATGAAATTATTAGCTGTGAAGAGCGAACGGGTATTGTCTATGACAGAGTGGAGGGCGAATCCCTGCGGGATTGGGTTTTGAAAACAGGCGACCTTCAGGGCTGTGCAGAATATATGGCGAGGCTGCATAAAACAATCGTTCAGAACAATGCCCGCAATGTACCGGATTACAAGGAATTTTTAAGATCCAATATATTAAACGCGCAATCGCTTAATTTAATGGAACAGGAAGGAGCATTAGCATTCCTGGATAATTTGAAAGAAGGAAATACGCTTTGTCATGGAGATTTTCATCCGGGAAATATATTGCTGTCTAATGAAGATACCGTGGTGATAGACTTCATGAATGTATGCCGCGGAGATTTTTTGTACGATGTTGCAAGAACTGTTTTTTTGGTGGAATATACGCCTGTACCTGCAGAAGCGAATGATCGGGAAACCCTTCTGCAGTTTAAGAAAACATTGGCAGACTTATATCTGATCGAAATGAATGTTACCCGGGAAATGATCCAGGAGTATTTATCCGTCATTATTGCGGCCAGAGCGGGTGAATGTCCCGACGAATAAGGTCGGGTTTTTCTAAGAAGCGGTTCTGTAGAGCCTGTCCAAAGAAGAAATGTTGGAAAACCGCCTTTTGGTGAATGGCGAGCAGATTTACGGCAACAACATATGCCATGTATTCGGGTCAATCGTACAGACATGAAGGACGTATTGGAGAAAAACCAAGATCATGTCCTTCATGTTTGGAAAACAACTTATCGACTATTGACTTCATTACCTGTCCGCCCGCTGTAGGCATGCGAATGGGGACGACTGCCGTCTATTGTCGTAAACCCCTCAAATAAGTGATAATGCCCACCGCCGGGAAGAGCAATGGCGGGGCCGGTAGTTCCCTGGATGTGGTGGGTATGGCCTTGATTCAAGGAAGTAACGGTATTATAGCCGTGTACGTGAGGAACACCAGTCGGGGCAGGGGCAGTCCAGCTTGCATATTGATGGGAATGTCCGTTATTTATAGAAGTTATACCGGACAAGGAATGAACATGAACAGGATTTCCATTCCAAGACGTTATATAAAGCTTGTGTGAATGATGAGTATCGTCATCATCTCCGGAGTTCAATACGAATCCGGATACAGGAATTTTCATAAGAGGCTCCTTTCATTAAAAGGGTAAAGTACAGATTAGTGTATGGTGAATAATGTTAGGGGAAACGGCTTAAGCCTATGGTAGTAAGACTTTCAGCGGTACGGATTGCGATAGCGTCATGACGAAGGCTGCCGACGAACGGCAGCCTTTGCTGCAGCGTTACCGCAGGCGTCTTAAATAAAGTGTTATAAGACATTGAACTGGCATGCGGACGAAGATTCTGTCGGGCAGCAAAAGACCCCGTTGAACCAGTTCAATGGGGTAATTTTAATATTGAGTATTCTGTATCCATTCAGGTTTTAAAAATTAAATAAGCAATAATCCCTTGCTGGCTTTTTCCATCAGACATGAGAAAATCTACATAAGGAGAAGATGTTATGAATATTGGTGAAAAGCTAAAGGCAAGAAGAAAAAAAGCAGGATTTACCCAGGAAGAAATAGCAGAAAAGATGAATATTACAAGACAAACGCTGTCCAATTGGGAAGTCGGTAAAAACTATCCTGACATTGATTCCATTATTAAGTTAAGCCATATTTATGAGCTCTCCTTAGACGAATTGCTGTTAGGAAAAATCTTTTTTAAAGGAGCGTTTCCAATGATAAAGAAGTTAACTGAGGTGGAAATTGGGGCTCTGATCAAAAAGCAATATCCCGCTGCATTAAATATTAAAGAGCTTCACGGCGGGCTGGTTTCACAAACCTACTCCTTTCAGGAAGGCGAAAATCGCTTGATTTTCCAGGCAGGAAATAGCCTGGAAGCATATGAAAAAGAAAAATGGATCGATAAAAATATTCATACCATTCTCCCGGTGCGCAAAGTGTTAGAGGTACACGTGACTGGGAACGAGCTTGTTTACTCCTTTTCAAAATTTATAGAAGGAAACAAATTGTTTGATTTAAACAGTCAAGAGTTACTTGATATTGTTCCTGCCGTAATAAAAACCTTGGAAGCTCTGGAAAAAGTTGATGTGACTGAGTCGGAAGGATATGGACGTTTTGACAAAACGGGACATGCGATTTATCCCTCGTGGTTAGATTTTATTAAGGCAGTCTATAACGAAAATATTTATAATTGGTCGGCCTTGGAGAGTAATGGATTAGACTCGGAAGTAGTAAAAAATGCCATTCAGGAACTAAAGGCTCATATTAGCAGTGTCACATTGAGGGAAAAAAATATGGTTCATGGGGATCTGGGCTCATTCAACCTGTTGGCAAAAGACGATCAAATTTCAGGAATTATAGATTGGAGTCTTGCGTTATATGGAGACCATCTGTATGACAAGGCAAATATCTTGTTCTGGAATGAAGATAAGCTTCAGCCGCTTGTTCAACAAATTACTCAACGGTATATTGCGTCTCCCGAGTCCAAAGAACGAATCTATTGCTATATGCTCCGCATTGGATTAGAAGAAATCTACAATACCGTGATTCTTAAGGAAGTAGGCTATGACATTGAATGGGTTGCAAATCGATTGCAAAAAATTATGGACAATGATTAACACAATGTACAAGATGGAGGGAAAAGTGATTTTCAAGGTATAGGTTGAAGATCCTATTCATGAAAAAAAGCCCTCCCCGATATTATTTTCGGGGCGGGCTTTTGCGCTTGCTTTTATTTCAGGCAGTCGGTCCCGCGGTGGTGATCATCCACATGATGCCGTATTTGTCTTCGATTTGTCCGAACAAGGCTCCCCAGAACGCCGGCTCAAGCGGGCACTTCACATTGCCGCCCTCAGCCAGTTTATCGAAGGCTTCGCGGGCTTCGGCTTCTGTTGCAAACTCGAGACTCAAATTTATGGCGTTTCCCCGAATAATCGGCTCAAATACGGAATCGGACATTAAGAAATTAATTCCTCCTGCCATCAGACTCAAGTTAACGACTTTGTCCTTAAGCTCTTCCCTTGCTTCAGGAAGCTGCCCATGCGTCATAACGGACATAATCTCTCCACCGAGCGCATGAGTGTAGAACTCAGCTTGAGCTCTAGCGTCCTCCGACATAATATAAGTGGTGTGTTTTGCCATCTCATAACTTCCTTTCATCCCTTGTTTTGTGGACTGTCTTGTCAGCCTCTATGAAGACAACGTATGAGATAGGATAAAATCGACAGATTCCAAAAAAAAATTAAAATAACCGGGAATATGTTGTTCCCGGTGCGGGGCGATCAACTAGCTTGACGAACAGATGGAGCAGTACGACCAGACGCCGGAGGCAATTCCGCGTTTCCGCTTAATTTGCCTTGCCTCCTGACAAAAGAGGGCTCATCCATGCGAATGCCGCTCGCAGAATGGGGGAACCTGGGCGAACGAATCCGGGAAGCTTATCAAACCTTCCTCCCAGCCTGCCACTCCGCCGATATAAGCCTGCCTAAACAGAATATGTCTTGATATAATAGGGGAAAGAGAAAAAGGGAAACATGAGAAATAACCCTACAGGAACGATGGTGATTATGAAGATTGATTTTGAAGCTCATACAATCGAATTTAATGTTCAATATGGAAGCAGAGAAAAGATTTCGATTCAAATCGATTCTTTGGGCCACATAACCGTTAGGGCTCCTAATCATACAGGTGATGAAATAATTATGAGGGCTGTGGAACATCATGGGCGAAGGATTTTGGATAAATTACAATCCATTGCGAAGGCCCGGGATACCTCAGGGATAAGAGATTATCAAGACAACGGGAAGTTCCTGCATCTTGGCAAATATTATTTTCTTCATGAGCTTATAGAGACCGGGGATTTAAATGAAGAAGAGCTTAAAAGCAGTCTGAAGAAATTCTATTTCGCAAGCTGCAAGAAGATTGTAGGGGAACGGATCAAAATATATCAGGCACAGCTGAAAGTAAAACCCAAAACCATGGAGGTCGTCGAATCTAAAATCAAGTGGGGAAGCTGCAGCTCGGATAAAAAATTAACCTTTAATTATCGTTTGGCCATGGCTCCAATTGAAGTTATCGATTATGTGATCATCCATGAGCTATGTCATCTCATGCATATGAATCATGATCGTTCATTCTGGCGGCGGGTAGGAAGCGTGATGCCGGATTATAAGGAGAAGGAAGAGTATCTGGCCAGGCACGGGCATAATATGACACTTTAAAAACAAACAGCAAAGGGAGTTCACAAATGCCAACCATTAGCGCAAAACCATTTGATCCAGGTATGCAGAACCTGTTAAGCGAATTGAAATCCGGCTATCATGCAGGAGAATTGAGCAAGAAAGACAAGTCGGAATTACCAGAAGACATCTATATCATTGAAGCGGATACCGCTATGGTCGGGTACGGCGTGGTATGGGAATACGATAACGGGAAACAGTTAATCCGCAAGGCGGAAAAGGATTATTTTAATGATGATGAAAAGTATCTGGAGAGGGACTTCTATATTGATATCAAAAACAGAACCCATTTTATATTTATTGAAGCGTTGGATGTTCTGAAGGAATTTGAAGGCAAGGGATATGCCGCTTTTTTTGTGAACTGGCTTAAAGAGAAGTATTCCAATAAAAAAATGTACGTATATACGCTGGATAAATCGCGGAACTTCTGGTTTAAACAGGGGTTTGAGGTTTTGGGAGATACAGTATGGATGACATATAATTGAATGGGTAATGATGGATATATTTGATTTATATATAGAAATTTATGAAATCTAACTCCCACAGCCTTTGGGCTGATCAAGGATTTTCGAGGGAGCAAATTCAGCCGGACACATCCGAGAAATAAACTCTGAAAATGGCAGGTTGGGAATGATGGCGATCCACGTAGGATTCAATACTAACTTCGCGGGAAGAGCAAGCAACGAATGCTTTCAATTCTCCTTGAGAGAGGGCTGGATTTAAAAATTAAGGATGACTTAGAACAATATAGCTCGAATTCTTGGACCCGAGACTGCCACTTTCAGTCAGGAAGCTGGCTTGAGGGGATAGTGCTCAGCGGGTGTGAGGGTTCAAATCCGTCCGACCGCATAATAAGAAAAACCCTTATGTATCAAGGGTTTTTCGCTTTTTAAGGCTTTTTTTCGGCGTGATGAATTCGTGAATGATCCAGCACAATCACTTAGTCTTCCCCGTGAATGACATGACCCGTTTCGTAATCAATCGGCGCAAATAGTTTGGCTCCTTGATGCTGGCCATAAGTGGCTGCATCAGCTTTGTTCATTTATATGGTTGCACTTTGTTTGAAACTTTGCCTTGCCCTCCAGCAAATCATGTAAAAATGTTTTCGACGTTTCCAGACTCGCCTGAAGGTCTTCTATATGCTGAATTTTACCCGTAACAATGTGTTTCTTTTCCTCATAAGCAGCCTCGTTTTCATTCATTAGCGAACTCAATTCTTGAATCGTAAAACCTACTAATAACAATGTTTTCAGATCGTCAAGTAAATCAATAACTTCTTCATGATATACCCGGTAATTATTCTCATCTCTAGTTACTAGCGGAACCGGAATCAACTTTTTGCGCTCATAAAATCGCAAGGTGGAGATCGGCAACCCTGTTAGTTTTGAAATCTCATTAGCTTTCATATGTCTCTCCCTTCTCATGTGATTATCCTATAACAATACTAAGGCTTATATGGCTTCCACGATGTATTTGCTATAAACCTAGGTTCATAGTTCATAATATAAACATGATAACCAGTGACATGTCTAATGTCAAAAACATCTGGTGTTATCAAAAGGAGAGATAACATGCTGGACCGTATTCAAAACAATGATTTTTCGAATATCATTAAGGGACGACGCACTGTACGCCATTATGAAGAGAATATTAAAATACCGGAAGAAGAATTGAATGACATCATAGCAGAGGCGAGTTTGGCCCCCTCTTCCGCAAATATGCAGCCTTGGCGTGTTGTCATTGTCCATACCCCGGAAGGGAAAAATAAACTGCGCCCGCTGGTGCGTTTCAATACGTTGCAAAATGATACTTCATCTGCCATGTTAATCATTTTGGGTGATACACAAAGCCATTTGAATGTGGAAGAAATTTATGATACAGCCGTTAGACAAGGAAAAATGCCGACGGACGTACGGGATAAACAAGTGGCACAAATTATGAGCATGTATCCGGATCTACCACGAGAAGTCAGAAGCGAGGTGGCGAAAATTGACGCAAGCCTCTTTGCCATGCAGCTTATGCTAGTGGCTCGCGCACATGGTTATGATACCAATCCTATGGCTGGTTTTGAGCAAGACCAAATTGTAAAAGCGTTTGACTTAGATGAAGAGCGGTATGTACCTGTCATGATCATTTCCATCGGCAAAGCTCAATCAGAAGGACATGAATCTGTACGGTTGCGCAGTGATCAAATTACATTTTGGCGCTAAGTAACGGAGACGTCCGCATGACCGCATTGTTTTCCATATAAGCGAGAGTGATAATTTCCTTTCATGCAAAAAAAAGCCGATTGCTCTGAAAAGAAGCAACCGGCTTTTTGCAAAATATCTATAATAAAAGAGAACGACCTGATTTTCTAAATTTTCCATTTCATGAAGGATTACCAATTGAGGGAATGATGATCAATCGGAAGAAACTGAATTTGTTGAGGGGCTGTCCCTTTTGCTGTTTCAACATTCAACAATCGATGAGGAAGGAATATTCTGGTATCGGTAGAATGTATAGCAAGGGGTTTGTATCATATATTTCTAGGGGCGCGACTAATTGAAGAAGATAATAATGATTCCAATATCACTTATATTCTACTTATATATTGCTTTATCAAAAGCAAAGGATTGTATTTTGGAGTCTTAGTTTAGTTCATTTACTGCTAACATTCTGGTTATTTCAACTTAATGGGCATTTAGGATCTACAATCGTGAGGAATTGATATCAGCTTAAAACACCGTATTTTGAAAGGATAAATATGAATAAGAATGTAGTGAGAGTTTTATTGGCTTTATTATTTATCATTATTATTTTGAATATCAGCATTCCAAATGACAAGAGGTATATCAACTGGCTTCTTGAGGAACACCAGATTTCATGTTCCGGTGCTAAAATAACAGAGGATTGCACAATAAGAATATTGGATCAGAATAAAAAACTGGATTGGATTTCAAGAGCAAAAATGAATACAGGTATTTACCTGAAAATAAAAGATACGTTCAAAGATCAGAATGGAAATATAATGGTCATCAAATCCTTAGGGATAATGAATAATTTTTTTAGGAGATAACCTTCCTAGTAGTAAGAGGGTTATTAGTAAAGGGGGGCGTTCGTTTTTTGAGCATAAGTATGTTTGCAAACCCTACAAGAGCAGAGGTGAATAATGTCTACAACACGGAAAGAAGTGCAATCCATGACATGGTTTGTACTCTTGACCATATTGGCATCATTAAGCTCAGTGCTGGTTCTTTATATTAATATATTTCGGTGGAGATTAATTTACGAACTTACCCCAATTCTCGAACCGTTTTTAGAAATGATCATTTATGGATTTTTTTATTTAGTTGTTTGTATTTCATTATTATATGTATTAATAAATTTATTAAAAGCAAGATCGCTGAAGAACTTCCAAAAGAAGAAGACCATACCGTTGTTAATCGGCATTAGTATTATTGGTATAAATTATTTTGTTCCTTTGGACAAAATGATTATTAATAGGGACTTTCATCGTTATTTAAGTGAGCGTCTTGAAGTAGTCGATTTAATTGATGAGGGCAAAATCCGAAGTTCGATTAATAAGAGTACGGCCGTATTGCCAGATAATTACGCTCATCTGTCGAAGGGAGGAGGAGAAGTAATCATACTCGGTTCTCCAGATAATAGAGAAGTGATTTTTTTCACGTTTCGTGGGATTTTAGGTAATTTTTCGGGATTTGTATATACAAGCAATGGTAATGCACCTGATCAACAGTTGATTGGCTCAAAATTTATTGAAGTCAAGAAATATAACGACCATTGGTATTGGTTGAGTGGTACGTAGTGTTATGGGCATCCGGATCGAAGCTGGTCTCTTGTTGTCAATGGACAATGTGGATGATCTCTTTTCAAGATTGACACAAGCTAAGGCGTATACAATAGAGCCTTTTGTTACTCAACTGGAAGTAAATCAATATCGGGATAATAAGTTAAATTGGCTCCAAAATAATGATAACGAGCCAAAAATTAAACCGGCATATTTTCACCCAGAGATTGTTAAGAATTTTATCAGTCAAACATCAAATGAACTGAAGGAGCTATTTAAAGTTTGGCGTATCACGTTTATCGAAGAGGGCCGGATTATCAGCTAATATCATAATCACTTAGAAATTCATAACGTCACGAATAGGAGTCAAGAAAGGAGAAATCATGGACGGAAACAAAGTCACGTATGAATCTGTTGATGAATACATCTCAACATTCCCATCCGAGATTCAGGCAGTGCTTGAAGCGTTAAGGAAAGTGATCCAAGAGGCGGCTCCTGATGCAAAGGAGAAGATAAGCTACCAAATGCCTACATACGCGCAGCATGGGAATTTGGTGCATTTTGCAGCTTACAAAAGCCATATTGGATTTTATCCGGCGCCAAGCGGCATTGTTGCATTCAAGCAGCAGTTATCGAAATACAAAGGGGCAAAAGGGTCCATACAATTCCCTTTGGATGAGCCGCTGCCTTATGAATTAATAAGCAGAATCGTTCAATTTAGAGTGGCTGAGAATATAGAAGCGGCAGCAGCCAAATTAAAAAAGCAGAGTTAGCTTCCTTTTCTGAGAAATAGGGATACGTTGATCAGACTAAACGCAGGTCCCATTTGCCATATCCCTACGGTCTGTGTTATTTTTAACTTACGAACAATGAAGGGGGTGAGGTAGGTGAATCACGAAATGGTTAACAACCGTATTAGCCAGCTGCCGATTGCTATGGCTGGCATTGTTCATGCATTTTCCGCGAACGGGATCAGTCTGTCCAATGAAGATTATACGTTTGAACCATTCGCGAGAAGACGCCTACCTTAACCACACGGATAGCTTTACCATCCTAAGGGTCGCGGGCTTGTTGCCGCGGCTCTTTTTGTGTATTCAAGCTGGGGTCTTCATCCAACAGGAGGCTCTTAATGATGATTATTGTTAATGTTCAACAGATAAAAAAATACCATGCGGCAAACCTGGTGCTGGAAGGGATCACGCTGCAGCTCCATGAAGGTGGGAAAGTCGGTCTGATCGGCCGCAACGGGAGCGGAAAATCCACGCTGCTCCGGTTAATTTCCGGTCTTGAGCAGGCAGATGAGGGTATGCTGACCATCCGGAAGGATTTGCAAATCGGCTATTTGCCGCAAATTCCAGCCGAGTTTGAGGAGCTGACTGTATATGAAGTGCTGGCCTATGGCTATCGGGAGCTTATGGCCGCCAAGCAGGAAATGTCGGTGATGGAGCAGCAGATGTCCAGCTCAGAAGCGGCAGTCGATCCGGAAATGATGGAGCGGCTGCTCAAGATGTATGCGCTGCTTCAAGAACGGTTCGAGCAGGCTGGCGGCTATGAAATGGATACGGCCATTGATCAGGTGGCGAGCGGCCTGCAAATCGATCGAAGCCACGACCGGCGAAGGTTCGGCAGTCTGTCCGGCGGAGAGAAGACAAGGGTTGTTTTGGCATCCCAGCTGGTCATCCATCCCGATCTGCTGCTGTTGGATGAGCCGACGAATCACCTGGATCTCAAGGGCATCGAATGGCTGGAACAGTTCCTTCAGCGCTATGGCGGCGCATGTGTCATCGTATCGCATGACCGTTATTTTCTTGATGCTGTAGCCACAAAAATGATCGAACTGGAGGACGGCGAAGCCCATACGTATCTCACCAACTACAGCGGATATATGAAGGAGAAGGAAGAGAGGCTACTGCAGCAGTTCGCGCAGTATCAAGAGCAGCAGAAGGTGATGAAAAAGATGAAAGAGACGATCCGCCAGCTTGAGGAATGGGGGCGTATCGGCGGAAATGAGAAATTCTTCAAACGGGCAGCCTCGATGCGAAAAGCATTGGAGCGGATGGAGGCGGTAAAGCGTCCCGTTCTGGAGCGGAAAACGGCAGACTTCGAGCTGTCTCCCCTTGATCGTTCGGGCCGTAAGGTCATCACATTCGAAGGTGTGGTGAAGCAATTCGGAGATCGGTTGATTTTGGATGGTACTGAGGGAAGTCTCCTCTACGGCGAGAAGGCCGTACTGCTTGGGGATAACGGTTCGGGGAAAACGACGCTGTTCAAGCTGCTTTTGGGCGAAGCTGAGCCGGATGCAGGCGAGATCGTGCGGGGAGCGCGTGTGGAGATCGGTTATTTGGCTCAGCAGGAGCCGCTGGGAGAGAACAAGCAGACGGTACTGGAGTTTTTTTGCACGGAGGGCGCACTGGAGGAAGGCGAGGCGCGGAATGTGCTGGCAAAATATTTGTTCTATGGCGCGGACGTCTTCAAGCCGCTGAACATGCTCTCGGGCGGTGAATGGTCCCGTCTGCGGCTGGCATTATTGGTGAGGCGGAAGCCGAACCTGCTTTTGCTGGATGAGCCGACGAATCATCTTGACGTGGCATCACGTGAAGCGCTGGAGGAAGCGCTGGAGGATTTTCCGGGGACGGTGCTGGCCATTTCCCATGACCGCTATTTTATTAACCGTCTGGCGAAGCGCGTATGGGAGCTGCATCAGGGCAGGATTACCGCGTATCTCGGTAATTATGATGATTTTAAAGAAAAGCGTGGGGAACCGCCTATTCAGGAGAGCGCACCGTCGCGTGCAGAGACGCAGGGAGCCAAGACGGCATCCGCTGATCGGCAGCAGCCGGGAGCAGGAACCGTCGCAGCAAGCAGCGGTTCGTCCCGGACGGTCGAGCGGAGACGCGAGCAGCTGGAGCTTGAGATTGCTGCACTGGAGACGGAGCTGGCCCGTACCGATGAAGAGCTGCGCCATTTCGATCACAGGGGCGATGCTGTCCTGCTTGAAGCGAGATGGCGTGAGCGGGAAGAGAGGCAATCGCAGCTGGATGAGCTCCTGGAAATATGGATGGAGCTGTCGAATTGAAGGTGCTGGTCAAGCGGGGGAGGCTCGTTGCGTCGATAGAATCGGCGAAATTTGATAAGCGGCGCTGTTGTTAGAAGCTGTTGGTGTAGGTTATACTGGTTTTCATTACTGGTGCGAAGTGATAACAATTAGTGATTGAGCCCCGGATGCCCGAATTGGACGAAGGGGCTCCACTTATGTGGGCCATATTAATGGGATGAACGATAATAGATCGGAGTGGTTATATGGCTAAGGGTAAAGGCGGAACAGGCAGAGGGACAGACCGCAAGGGCTGGACCCGATGGGACAAGAGCGCCAAGGCGAAGAGCGCCGTGAAGGTTTTTGGGAAAGGCAAAGGCAAAGGGAAAGCGGCGGAAGCCGGGAAAAGTGATGGCGGTACAGGCGGGAGCGGGGCTGATGGAGCGAAGGGCAGGAGTTGATGAATAACCGTGGATAGGATAAGGCGTTGAAAATGAATATTTGATCTGGCGAGAGAAAGAAACAACCTGCAAAGATGCTTAGGATGTTTCTTTTTTGCTTTTAAACGGGCAATAAACCTTCTGGAGATGCATAGAATCTGTTCGCATTTGAATTCCCTTTATTTAAGACTGGTTAGAGTTTAGGCTTTAGCGTTTTGAGGAGGTTGTTCGATGAATCACGTTCAGGCGACCGGTACGTTTATCAAAGTAAACGAACATATTTTCAGGACGGCAGCAGAATTGCGCTTTGGGAATGGATCGGGTAAGAAAATCAAGCTCACTATGTTGAATCCAGGCGGATCGCGGCTATCCGATGAAGAGGAATGGACAAATTTGCTTTGCCAAGACGGCTCCCCCGTTACAGGAACGATTGCCCTCGATCAAACGATGAAAGCAGTTTGCGAAATTATGTATCAGGCACTTCCCGGGTATGAAGGAGTTGTTCGCATTGAAAATCTTTTTAACCTGAGATGCGGCAATCTCGATAAAGCGCTAAAGTTATATTCAGAGCTCAAGAATAAGGGAAGTTACATCAAAGTTATTGAAACGGATCTTCATTCCATGTCGGCCGGAACTTACGTTTGCAATTGGGTTGGCTGGTCACTGAAGGAACATAGCTTGCTGAATAAAAGAAAGCGGGAGGTATTCGACTTGTTAAGCGTGGAAAAATCCGGTATTCCAAGGATTGGTAAACACCGGAATGACAATGTTGACAGTATTCATATGTGGCATGTCCGTCCGCAGTTGAAGGTACAAGCAGAAGCGTACAAAACGTTCATCGTTCCTTTATTGCAGCGTTCTTTAATTTAGCAGATTCTTGATAGGATTAACAATGGGTTCATGGGCCAAGAGGCGCCGGGACGATCACAGCTCTACCGGCAAATCATAAAGATACATCCGCAAGCAATCCGTATTCCTCTTCAGGGCATCCATCGTTTTCCGGTTGGGCACTGCAAACAGGAACGGATAATCTTCCTCGCCATATTCTGCCCGGACTGGGAAGGCCAGCTTTTCTTCCGTAATGGAAAATGCAGCATGGACGCCAGCCTTATTGCCGCGGGCGTCCAGACGAATCCATCGCTGCTGCGCCGTAAGATATACGCCGTTCAGAGCATGGATACAGTACCCGGTCTCCGGCGTATCGCCAATCGTCAGCTTCTGATAGCAGAAACCTGCCGGAATCCCCTGCAGCCGGAGCAGTGCGGCCAGCAGATTCGATTTTGCGTAACAGATGCCCTCCCGGTGGAACAATACCTCCGAAGCCTTCCTGGTGATGCGGCTGCTCTGGATATCCCAGGAATGCGAGACTTCGTCCCTCACGAATTCATAAGCGGTCCTGATCCGGGAGTATTCATCCTCATCCCCGTTTGCAAATAATCTGCTGACTAACCGTTCAATCTCAGGGTGATGATAATCGACTTCTTCTGTTTCCTCTACATAATTGGACAAGTATGGGGATTCTGTGATTAGCTGCAAAGGGTCTCCCTCCTGAACGGGTTAATAGGGGTGCTAGCCATTCCTTCGCGAGGGTGTCCGCTCCATGGGACGCCGACTGTCCTGAACGCCTGCCAGAACGGATTGGGCCACATCCACGAGCTTTCTTCTTTCCGCCATAGCTTGGGTGCGCATCATCTCGTAGGCCTTGGTTTCGCTCATATTATTAATGGCGCTAAGCATGATCTTGGCATTGTCTACCACCTTGCGCTCCTCGAACTTGGTAGCCAGAAAGGAATATTCCCGCTCGAGATGAAGCCGCCGTTGGTAGTTTTTGATGCTGACCAGCAGCGACCATTGAAGCTCGTTATCGTTCATGCCGCAGCAGAGCACCCCGTCGATCTTGTCATGGGGAACGGCTGTTGCAGGCTTCCTCTCCTCACACCACCATACAAGCGGCACATTATAGTGATTATTGGCCTCATAAAGCCACTGTTTGAGCCGGCAGGCCGGGACGTCGAGCACCATGAATTCGAACCGGGTTGATTTTAATGTATCCATCGCATTTGCTTCAATAGAGGATACCCTGTAATTCAGTTCCTTCAATTTCTGATCAACCCGGCACTTGGGGGTCGGGATATCATGTACATGCAGCACTCTAGTCTTCATCGTAATCATCACCTCGGGCATAGGATAATAATAAACGAGTTATATATGTGTTAAGTATCGATCATTTTCTATAGGAATGTCAACATCGATGTAATATTATGCAGCTGGGAAAGTTTGATTTCATTAACGGCGTAATTTATATGTTAAATATGTTGACATTACCAAAAAAATCTCCTATACTAGCCATATCAAACAACTGCATATCACAAATTCCCACCCGGTGGGGATTTGTAAAGGCAAAGAGGCCACTTCTCAAAGAAGGGCCTCTTTTTGTCTTTTATTAGAAGAAACGGCTGACACGGTCCTCTGACTGTTAAAGCAGGCTTCTTCCACGCGGAAACATCAGAAGGGTGAGGCTGCATCGTAACCTTTCTGAATATTGCGAAAACAAGGATGGAGTGATGGGGATGAAGTACCGCCCGCAAATCGAGATTGGTACAGGTAAGCCGCAGTTCGCAGGGATTTATACGTTTATGCACCTGCCGCATGTTCAAACGCTGGAGAATGTGGATTATGCCGTAATTGGCGTGCCGTTCGATACGGGAGTCAGCTATGCGGTCGGCGCCCGCTTCGGTCCTTCCGCCATACGCACCATGTCGCAGCGGATTATGCCGATATCCAGGCATCATCAGATTAATACCTCCGACTATCTGTCGGGTATCGATTATGGGGATCTTAAGGTCTACCCGGCTTATATCGAACAATCCTACACGATTATTGAAGAACAGCTGAAGCCGGTCTTCGAGGCGGGAATCGTGCCGATCATGCTTGGCGGCGACCATTCGATTTCATTGCCCCATCTGAGAGCTGCCGCTGCCGCCCATGGTCCGGTATGTCTGGTTCATTTTGACTCCCACTCGGATACGGGACGCTCGGATACGCCAGAACGGATGTGGTCGCATGGCGCGGTGTTCAGCTATGCCGTGGACGAGGGGCTGCTCGATGCGGAGCACTCCATTCAGATGGGGATGAGGGGTACGGCGTATCGGGCAGGCAATCTGGATGAAGCCCGGAAGATGGGCTTCGAGGTCATGACGACAGATGATGTGCGTGCCATCAGCATTCCGGAGCTCTGCGAGAAGGTCAAGCAGCGGGTTGGGGATCGGCCCGTTTTCCTCACCTTCGACATCGACTTCCTCGATCCGGTGTATGCACCGGGAACGGGCACGCCGGAGGTTGGCGGGTTCACCACCTATGAAGCGCAGCAAATGCTGCGGGGTCTGGCAGGGATCAACTTCATTGGCTTCGATCTTGTGGAAGTGCTGCCGGACCGTGATTCCAGCAGCGTCACGGCGCTTAATGCCGCTAATATTGCGTTTGAGTTTGTCAGCCTGCTCGCTGTCAGACGGCGCCTGGAGGGAGTTTCGGGAATTCAGGAGGAAGCCCCAGCCCTATAGCAAGCGAAAGTCGAATCACATGCATGATCCAAAAAAACATAAGGGAGAGGATCCACTTGTATCGTCCTCAAATTGAAATGGGTAGACCGTTGTTCGCCGGCATTCATACTTTTATGCATTTGCCTCATATACAGACCTTGGAAAATGTAGATTTTGCAGTAATCGGCGTGCCGTTCGACACCGGCGTCAGCTATGCAGTAGGCGCCCGTTTCGGCCCTTCCTCGATCCGTACCATGTCGCAGCGGATCCGGCCGATATCGGTCGTTCATGACATTAATATTTCCGATTACCTCTCGGGTATCGACTATGGAGACCTGAAGGTGTATCCGGGGTACATTGAACAATCCTATCAAATTATAGAAGAACAGCTGACTCCTATCTTCGAAAAAGGCATCGTGCCGCTCATGCTCGGCGGCGACCATTCGATCTCCTTGCCTCATCTGCGGGCGGCTGCTAAGAAGCATGGTCCGGTATGTCTGGTCCACTTTGACTCCCATTCCGATACGGGACGCTCCAAGTTCCCTGAGCGGATGTGGTCGCATGGCGCGGTATTCAGCTACGCCGTTGACGAGGGATTAATTGATGCCCAGCATTCCATCCAGATGGGCATGCGGGGAAGCACCTTCAAGGCAAGCGGGCTGGACGATGCGAGAGAGATGGGCTTCGAGGTAATGACGACCGACGATGTCCGGCAGCTCAGCATACCTGAGCTGTGCGAGAAAATTAAGCAGCGTGTTGGCGACAGGCCGGTATTCCTGACCTTTGATATTGATTTCCTTGATCCTGTCTATGCTCCGGGTACAGGTACGCCGGAGGTCGGCGGATTCACAACCTATGAGGCGCAGCAGATGCTGCGGGGGCTCGCTGGTCTGGACTTTATCGGCTTTGATCTGGTGGAGGTGCTGCCGGATAGGGATTCGAATCAGATTACAGCCTTGAATGCAGCTAATATTGCGTTTGAGTTTGTAAGCCTCCTGGCAGTCAGGCGGCGCATGGACAGCATGACTGAACTGCAAAGCGGGATTACGGTGTAGAAGACCGGTGAAAAGCCTGGCAGCCCGCGCGTATCCGTCTTCGGGTATTCGCGGGGGCCTTCCGGATCAGGTGAGGCAGTTCACACACAAAAGGGGATAGATGGATGAGGAGACTATATAAACAATGGGCCGTGTTATCTCTATTGACTGCATTGCTGGTCACCGGCTGCAGTTCAGGCGGCAGTAAGACTGAAGGAACTGCGCCCGCCACGGGTAATGCCGGCGGTACAGCAGCCGCAGTCAAAAACCAATTGAATATCGGGATTACCAATCCCCCGCTTATGTTCAACCCGATTGATTCGGACGGCAGCGGCTCGAGCGGAGCGGTGTTCGCGTACCGTTACTTCTTCGATTCCCTGGTCAAGACCGTCGGGCCGCTCGATTTCAAGATGATGCTGGCTGAATCCTTTGACACCAAGGACGATCAGACCTTCAGCATCGCGATTAATCCGAATGCGAACTGGACCGACGGCAAGCCGGTAACGGCTTATGACGTTGAATTTACATTGAATCTGATTGCCAATCCCGCTACCATCACGACACAGCGTTCTGCAATCTTCGCATTGGATGGACTTAATGAGAAGGGGATGCTGCCGGAAGGCCAAGAGAAGCTGAGCTCGGTTAAGGTCATCGACGACAAGCATCTGGAGATCAAGACGGCGAGTCCGGTCGATCCTAATCTGATTTATGAGCGGTTCTCCGATGTGTTAATCGTTCCGAAGCATGTATTGGAGAATGTCGATCCGGCCCAGCTGAACCAGAATCCGTTCTGGAGGAATCCGAACGTCACATCGGGCGCTTATAAATTCGTGAAATATGAGAATAAGGCTTATGTCGAGCTGGCTGCCAATGCGGATTACTACAGAGGCGCGCCGAAAATCGAGAAGGTGTTCATCAAAATTATGCCGGCAGCGAACATCGTCGCCCAGCTTCAATCCGGCGAGCTGGATATGAACGCCGCGCAGGGAACCGGGAATATTCCGGCCGCGGAATGGAAGACGGTGAAGACCTTCGCGAACCTCAAGACAAGCGAGGAACAGACGCGGCGCTACAACTCCATCGAGATCAATACGGAGCGTTTCCCGGATAAGAAGGTCCGACAGGCGCTTGCTTACGCAATCGACCGTCAGATGATCGTGGACCAGTTAATGCCGGAAGCCGGCGAGCTTCAGGACGGTCCGTACGCGAATTCCCATCCGTATCACGACAAGAATGTGAAGAGCTACGGGTATGATCCCGAGAAAGCGAAGCTGCTGTTGGCGGAAGCGGGCTTTGATATGAAGAAGCAGATCGAGCTGATCGTGCCTACCGGCGACCGTACACGCGAAATGGCGGGAAATATCATACAGCAGAATTTGCAGGCAATCGGGCTTAAGGTGAAACAGACCAATTATGATTTTCCGACGACAGTTTCCTATCTGATCAAGGGTGAATTCGATCTGACGCTCAGCAGCTTCGGGAGCATCATGGACCCGGATGGACCCGCTACCGTCTACCGCTCGACAGCAGCACTGAACGATATGAGATTCAAGAATGCACGGGTGGATGAGCTGTTCAATCTGGGGATGAAAGAGACGGATAAAGACACGCGCTTCAAGCTGTACTCCGAGCTGCAAAATCTGATTCAGGAAGAAGTGCCGCTTATCACGATCTATTCGGAATTTAATCTCATGGCGCTGTCTAAGGATGTTCAAGGCAAGGGTGGCGTCGTGGACGGCATGCATTATGACGTGAATGAATGGTCCCGTTAAACCAATAACGAAAACAGGGTGAGGCAAATGGGCAATCTCTTGGAAGTCAGGCAGCTTCGAACGGCCTTTCGCACGGAGGACGGGGAAGTGACCTCGGTGGATGATGTGAGCTTTTCCCTCGAGCAGGGTGAAATTCTGGGAATCGTAGGGGAATCCGGCTGCGGCAAAAGCGTGACCTCGCTGTCCATTCTGAAGCTGCTTGGACGCAATGGCTACATCAAGAGCGGATCGGTCATGTTCCAGGGCCAGGACCTTGCGGCTTTGTCCGAGAAGGAGCTGGAAGCGATCCGCGGCAAGGATATTGCGATGATCTTCCAGGATCCGATGTCTTCGCTGAATCCGGTATACACGATCGGCAATCAGCTGACGGAGTCGATCCGGCTGCATCTGGGGCTTGACCGCAAGGAAACCCGGAAGCTGGCTGTAGAGCTTCTGAAGAAGGTAGGATTCGCAAGGGCGGAGGAGCTGATGGGGCAGTATCCCCATACGCTCTCCGGCGGGATGAAGCAGCGTGTCATGATCGCCATCGCGCTGGCCTGCCGGCCCAAGCTGCTCATTGCCGACGAGCCGACAACCGCTCTGGACGTTACGATCCAGGCCCAGATTCTGGAGCTCATCAACACGATCCGCAAGGACGCGAACACTTCCATTATGCTCATCACGCATGATCTGGGAGTCGTCGCCGAGATGGCGGACAGGGTCATTGTCATGTATGCCGGCCAGGTGGTGGAGGAGGCGGATGTATTCGAGCTTTTCGACCGGCCCAAGCATCCCTACACCGTTGGATTGATGGGCTCCATTCCGCATATTGAGTTAAGCGACGAGAAGCTGAGCTCCATACCAGGAACGGTTCCTTCGCTGCGCGACATGCCGGCCGGCTGCCGTTATCAGGCGAGATGCCCGATGGCAGCCGAGAAATGCGGTGAGGCCCCGCCTCTTGTCGAGGTGAGGGAAGGACATAAGGTACGCTGTTGGTTCGCAAACGGGAAGAAGACGCATCACGACTTCAAGCAGGTCGTACAACTTTAACGGGAAAAGGGGAATTGCGATGCTGACGACGATAAGACCGGAAATGGCTTTGTCAGAGCCTCTTTTGAAGCTCGAGGGCGTGAGGAAATATTACCCCATCAAGAAGGGCGTGTTCTCAAGGACGGTTGGCCAGATCAAAGCGGTGGACGGCATCGATCTGAATATCTATCCCGGTGAAACCGTAGGGCTTGTCGGGGAGTCGGGCTGCGGCAAATCGACCCTTGGGCGGAGCATCATCAAGCTGGAGGAATTGACGGAGGGCCGTGTTCTCTATCAGGGGCAAAATCTAGCGCCCATGAGCATGTCGCAAATGCGCAGTCTGCGCACGGACATTCAAATGATCTTTCAGGACCCCTATTCATCCTTGAACCCGCGCAAACGAATTGTGGATCTGATGACCGAGCCGATGAAATTGCTGCTTGGCCTCAGTGAATCGGGCGCCGTGCGCCAGGCGGCCGAGCTCATGGAGGTTGTGGGATTGTCGGCCCAGAGCCTGGGCAAATACCCGCATGAATTCTCCGGCGGCCAGCGGCAGCGCATCGGCATCGCAAGGGCTGTGGGACTGAAGCCGAAGCTGATCGTATGCGACGAGCCGGTGTCCGCGCTTGATGTGTCCATTCAGGCGCAAATTCTGAATCTGCTGAAGGACCTGCAGAAGCAGTTCCATCTCACGTACCTGTTTATCGGCCATGGACTGGGAGCGGTCAAATATATGAGCGACCGGATTGCCGTGATGTATTTGGGGAAAATCGTCGAGCTTGCCCCGACGGACATGATATTTAACGCGCCTAAGCATCCCTATACGAGAGCGCTGCTGGATGCCTATCCCGTGCCTGACCCGCATTCAAGAAACAAGCCGCGCATCGTTCTGGAGGGAGATGTGCCAAGTCCGGCCTCCCCGCCAAGCGGCTGCAGCTTCCACACCCGCTGCCCGATGGCTACGCAGCAGTGCAGAGAGCAGGAGCCCGCTTTGACAGGACAACAGGAGCTTGTCGCCTGCCACTATCCGCTAATGGATGATGCTGCCGTCCGGATTGCAGCTGTTGCCCATGGTTAATTATATCATCCGCCGGCTGCTGATCTCGATTCCGGTATTGCTTGGTGTCACCTTCCTGAATTTTGTCCTCATTAATATGGCGCCCGGAGACCCCGTCGATATGTATGTCAATCCGGATGTATCGGAAGCGGATAAGGAGATCCGCCGGGCGGCGCTCGGACTGAATGATCCTTTTATGCTGCGTTATGTCAAATGGCTGTGGCTTCTGGTCCACGGGGATCTCGGACATTCCTTCAGCTCGTTTCAGCCGGTCACCCAGATGATCGCCGAGCGTCTTCTGCCGACGCTGATTTTGATGGGAACATCCATCCTGTTCGGTTATTTGATCGCCATTCCGATTGGAATCTACTGCGCGGTCAAGCAGAATACGAAGTTTGATTATCTCATGTCCGCCGGTTCCTTCATGGGCGTATCGATTCCGAGCTTCTTCCTGGGGCTTGGCCTGATTTATGTATTCGGCGTCCAGCTTGGCGTGCTGCCGACCGGAGGGATGAATACGATGGGCGGAACGGGCGGCTTCTGGGATTCGCTCAAGCATCTGATTCTTCCGACGATCACGCTTGGAACCGGCATAGCCGGGGGGATGGTGAGGTATGTCCGCTCAAGCGTCATGGAGGTGCTGGGGCAGGATTATCTCCGGACGGCAAGGGCCAAGGGAGTCAGCGCATTTAAGGTTGTTAACAAGCATGCGCTCAAGAATGCTCTCATCCCCGTCATTACGATCGCGGGACTGGATATTCCGATCCTGATCGGCGGCGCCGTGATTACGGAAAGCATTTTTCAATGGAATGGAATGGGGCAGCTGACCATCCAGGCGATTTTCTCCCGCGATTTCCCGCTGCTGATGGGGGTTAATATGCTTGCGGCTCTGACGGTGCTTACCGCCAATCTATGGTCGGATGTGATGTATGCGGTCGTAGATCCGCGAATCAAATACGATTAATTCTCACGCGAAGGGAGGAAAACAAAATGACGCCTGAGCTGCAAAAAGAAATGAACGCGCCGGATTCTTTGCTCGCCTTTCTGAAGCCCGAGCCGGTCGTGTATAAGTCCGACAGTTATATGAAGCTGATTGCAAGGCGGTTCGTCCGGCATAAAATGGCTGTAGCCGGGCTTGTCGTATTCGCCCTGTTGATTCTGATCGGCATCTTCGCTCCCTGGATCGCGCCTCATGATCCCAATATAATCGGCAATGCTTTCTCTGCCGCTCCATCCGCAGCACACTTGCTCGGAACGGATCAGGTAGGACGCGATGTGCTCAGCCGTCTCATTTATGCGACGCGGGTATCTCTGACAGTGGGTGTAGTTACCGTTGCCATCTATATGGTGGTCGGGATTATTATCGGTGCCATTTCCGGCTATGTGGGCGGATGGGTGGATATGGTGATCAACCGGATCATCGATGTGTTTATGTCTTTCCCCAGCCTGATGGTCATATTGGTGCTGGTTACGGTCCTGGGTACGGGCTTATCCAATATTATTATTGTGCTCGCTTTGCTTGGTTGGCCGGCTGTAGCGAGGCTTGTCAGGGGCAGCGTACTCTCCTTGCGGCAGACGGAATTCGTCAAGGCCGGCGTTGCGCTGGGGCTGAACACGCCGCGGCTTATCTTCGGTCATATTCTTCCGAATGCGATGGGGCCAATTCTGGTCAATGCGACGTTTGGCGCGGCAGCGGCCATTTTGTCCGAATCCTCGCTGAGCTTCCTGGGCATGGGGGTTCAGCCTCCCACTGCGAGCTGGGGCAATATGCTCAATGCCGCCCAATCCATCACGGCCCTGCAGAGCCAGCCCTGGCTGTGGATTCCGCCGGGCATGATTATTGTGATTTCGGTGCTCTCGATCAATTTCATAGGCGACGGCATCCGCGATGCCATGGACCCGAAGAAAATCAACGCTTAATACGGGGTGAAAATAACCTTAAATTCTAAAAATGGTGGTCCAACATGAAGCCTAATCTGCTAATGTTTCAATCCTTGTCCGTCCTGCGGACATTCCCGAGAGATGCCTTGTTCTTCCTGATGGCAAGCTTCGTCAATTCGACCGGAAAGGCCATTATGT
This sequence comes from Paenibacillus sp. JT22N12, assembly GCF_056269365.1. NCBI lineage: Bacteria > Bacillati > Bacillota > Bacilli > Caryophanales > Paenibacillaceae > Paenibacillus > Paenibacillus sp. JT22N12. Next base: position 566,943 of record NZ_JBWDNU010000004.1, read on the forward strand.
GGCCGCTCACCACCCTGTACGTGCATAATGTCATGGGCAAATCGTACGGGGAAGCGGGTTTGATCCTGCTGTATCAGGCGCTGGCAAGTGTAGTCGGAGAATTTATTGGCGGCAATTTGTATTACCGCGTCGGGCCCAAAACGCTGATCACGGCAGCCTTCACCGTTTCCTCCGCAGCCTTGTTTACCATTGCCTTTACGCATAACTGGCCTCTCTATATGGTGCTTGTCTGCCTGCTTGGCATATCCAACGGGATCTCCATGCCCTCCATGAACGCCTATGTAGGGTTCCGGTGGAAGGAGCATCGGCGCAAGCTCTATAATGTCATGTACGTGTGCAATAATTTCGGCTTATCGATCGGCGCGATGGTCGGCGGGCTGATTGCTTCGATTTCCTTCTCCTTCACCTATATGCTGACGGGAGGCACGACGTTTCTGTTCGCTGTGTTTCTGTTCTTCTTTATGAAAGAAAGCGCTCCGGCTGACCTGCTTGCCGATACGGGAGATGGCGGTAAGCCCGGGCGGAGATCGCGCGGCGCTTCATCCGGCCCGATTGAGATGGATCGGATAAAGCTGCTCAAAAATTTCCGGATCTATTTGTTTCTGGCCTTCGGGGCGATGTTCTTCTGGCTGTCGTTCACCCAGTGGTCGACCGGAGTGGCTCCTTATATCGACCAGAAAGGGCTGGATCTGAAGTATTACAGCCTGCTCTGGACGATCAACGGCGTCGTCATCCTGGTGGGTCAGCCGCTCACCAGCTGGATCAAGAAGCATGCTGCCCCGGAGATCGTGAGGCAGATGGTCATCAGCGCCATCTTTACCGTGTCGGCTTTCTCGTTTGTACTCGTCTTCCACGAATACTATATTTATCTGGTCGTCGGCATGATTCTGGCCACTTTGGGGGAAATGATGCTTCTGCCCACCATCCCGACCTTCTTCTCGGAGCGGACGGGAGCTTACGCGCCGTTCTATATGGGCTTGGCCGGAGGCTTTGCCAATCTGGGGCGTATGGTCGGTCCGCTGATGTTCGGCCATGCGTTCGATTTATGGGGAATCGTTCCGGTGTTCCTGATCGGCACCATCGCTTCCATTGCCGCGCTGCTCATGTTCTATATTCATGCAAATATGAACAAGGAGCCGGATCCCTTGCCGGAGCTGGAGCTGCGCACGTCTTCGTTGTAGGGAAAATAGCCGGCATTCGCTAGCGCGCATCACTCCCGGTGCGCGCGCATGCTGCTGTATAATGATGGCCGGACCGATGCCTTTAGGTAAGAACCGGCTAGGGATTATTTGACGCAAAAACAAGAGCTCAAGCCGGATTCGGCTTGAGCTCTATGTTATTTAATCAGCTGACATAACGAATATGAATTCGCTTTCATTCAAAAAACCGCAAACCACATTCAAATCCGCACATTTACACGCTTTTTCCAGTCGATTACGATAAAGCTGAAACTAAATGACTCGGAGGGATGCGTTATGACCAAGTTAAGTTGGTACGATTTTATGACCGAGCAGGACAAAGCACATGATGAGCTTCTCGGCAAGAAAGAGCTCGCCGGATTCGGCGAGACGCCGGCATTGGTGCTGATCGACATCTATTACAGCGTGCTTGGCTTTCAGCGGCTGCCGATTATGGAGTCCGTACAGACATGGCCGATGAGCACGGGCCTCGAAGGCTGGGAAGCGGTGGACCGGACGGTCACGCTGCTCGCATCGGCGCGCAAGAACGGCATTCCCGTCATTCATGTGAAGGGTCTGCATACCGGCGTCAACACCTGGTCGCGGGGCGGCAAGAAGCGCCGCGATTTCTCCAGGCTGACGGAGGAAATGATGATCAAGGGACGGGAGATCGTCGAAGAGGTCAAGCCGCTGCCGGGAGAGCTTGTCATCGAGAAGGCGGCCGCAAGCGCCTTTCACGGAACGCCTCTGCTGTTTCAGCTGGTCAGCCTCGGCATCGATACGGTTATTGCCTGCGGCGAGACGACAAGCGGCTGCGTAAGAGCTTCGGTTGTAGATGGTGCCACCTACCGCTTTAAGATGGGCGTTGTGGAAGAGTGCGTGTTTGACCGGACGCAGTCCTCGCATTATATGAATTTGTATGATATGCACCAGAAATATGCGGATGTCGTGGATCTTGGCTATGCTACCCAATATTTCGATACGATCGGCAGCCGGAGCGGACAAACCGTTACGGCCTGATTCGCAGTGTAAGCTTGAAGAAAGGGGCGTGCTTCATCCTTGGGCAGGATGGGTGCGTCCCTTTGGGCATTTTAGGGACTATAGAGAGGCGGGAACAGCAGTGGAGCATCGGCAGCTTGGGAACAGCGGCTTGCGCGTGTCGCAAATTTCGCTGGGATGCATGGCCTTCGGTCGCTGGATCGGAGAGAAGGAATCCGAAGCGGTAATGGATGAAGCGATCGAGGCGGGTGTTACGCTATTCGATACGGCGGATATTTACGGCAAAGGGATGGACAACGGCAACCCGCTTGATTCGGGGGAATCGGAGACGATTTTAGGCCGCATATTGAAGGGCCGCAGACCGCAGATCCTGCTCGCCACGAAGGTGAACGGCCGTACCGGCACAGGGGTTAATGATGCGGGACTGAGCCGGTTTCACATCTTTCGCGCCATTGAGGCAAGCCTTCGGCGGCTGCGGACGGATTATATCGATTTGTACCAGGTGCACCGCTTTGACCCGCATACCCCGCTTGAAGAGACATTGGGCGCCTTGCATGATTTGATCGCGCAGGGCAAGGTGCGCTATATCGGCTGCTCCAATTATGCCGCCTGGCAAATAGCCAAAGCGCATGGCATCAGCGCCGTGCATCGCTGGCATCGATTCATTTCTGTTCAGCCGCCATACAGCCTGCTCAGCCGCGGTATCGAAGAGGAGCTTCTTCCGTTCTGCGCCTCGGAAGGCGTCGGCGCAATCGTATACAGTCCGCTGGCCCGCGGCCTCCTGACCGGCAAATACCAACAGGGCCAGGAGGCTGCATCCGGAACGAGAGCGGCGGCGGGGGATCGTGCGCTCATGCGGCTGCTGGATGAGCCGGAGAATTTCCGTATTGTCGAAGAGCTGCAGGCCTATGCGGAACTGGAGAATATGAGCCTGCCGCAGCTGGCGCTCGCATGGGTTCTTGCCCGGAAGGGGGTCGCGGCTGCGATTGTGGGGGCATCCAGGCCGGAGCATATCCGGCAGGCTGTTCAGTATGCCGATACCAGGCTGTCAGGCGCGCAGCTTGATGCGATTGAGCGGATAGCTTCACAGGGGCGGGCGCCGGAGCGTTGACGGCAAGCTTCAGCTTGCGCCTGTCTTGTGGAAAGTCGCGAGAGCGGCGCTTGTCTGGGGCTTCCGGTTGATCCGGTCCTCGAAATGCTTGATGAACAAATAATCCAGACTGTGAAGCTCATTCTCACGGTAGGTGACAAACACCTGGCTGAGTGGGAAAGGATTGTCTTCAATTTCCAGCTGGACCAGCTCCTTGTCGTTAATCTCCTGCAGCATATAGGCGCTGCCGGACAGAAACACGCCTGCATTGCGTTTAAGAAAATGCTTGATGAGCTGAAGGTTGTTTGTTTCCAGCTTCGCCTGATAAGTCAGATTGAACTGATTCAGCGTCACATCGATCATGTTGCGGTACTGGGTTTCCTTCGGGTAAGTCAGTATCGGCTCCTGCAGGATCTCCTCCAGCGTAACCGACTTGCGCTTGGCAAACCGGTGCTCCGGCGACACGAACAGCATCGCCTTCTCGCTCAGGACCGGGCGGTACGTCAAGTTGCTGTCATTACTCGTGTAACGGGTGATGCCCAGCTGAAAATGCTGGTTTTTCATTAGCCGGACCAGCTCGCTGGAGGCATAGGTGTACACCTTGATGGATACATGGGGATAATCCTTGCTGAAGGATTCCATCACATCGGGCAAAATATAAGCGGCGAAGGAATTGTTGCAGCCGATGGACAGCTTGCCCTTCAATCCTTCGCCAACCCGTTCCACGGCTTCCTGTCCTTCCTTCAACGTCCCCAGAATACGCCGCGCGTAAGGCAGGAATGCCTTGCCTTCCTCTGTCAGCCTGACCTTGCCTTTGCCTCGAATGAGCAGCGACTTGCCCAGCTCCTTCTCCAACTGGTTGATCCGGTGGGAAACAGTCGGTTGAGGCAGATACAACAATTCCGCTGCCTTCTTGTAGCTTCCGCTTTGATAGACTGTCAGAAACGTTGAGATTTGCTCCAAGTTCATGATCCCAGATTCCTCCTGTATTTTATTGTTAGTATTCTTAACGCAAGTCTAACAAAATTACAACATATAAACAATGGAATTCACTGTATAATAGTCAGAAAATTCGTTCATGTATCCGCTATCATTCGTTTTATGAATAAAACCATTCAAAACCGATTATTTACCCCTCCAATAATCAACTGTATGATGAGGTCATCACAAGAACGAATAAGAGAGAAGTTAGTTTCGAGTTAGATTTTATAACGCAAAATGTTTGATGAGGATAGCCGTCTAAATCAAGAGGAGGAGCAGGAATGAATTCAAAAGGGTGGGAAAAGTATTTTTCGGAGCGTGACAAGCAGCACAATCAGCTGACAGGCAAGAAGGAACCGGCTGGATTCGGGGAGAAACCGGCGTTGCTGCTGATCGACATTTATTACAGCGTGCTGGGAACGAAGAGAGAACCGATCTTTGAATCGATGAGCTCCTGGCCGGGCAGCACAGGGCTGGAAGGCTGGGCCGCCGTGGACAAAACCGCGGAGCTTGCAGCTGTAGCCCGGGAGGCCGGAATACCGGTCATCCATGTGAAAGGGATGCAGAGCGGCATCACCCCGTGGATTCACCGCAAATCCCGTCCATCGGCCCAAACGGAGGAGCAGCGCAGCATAGGATTCGAGATTGTCGACGAGGTAAAGCCGGCCAGCGGCGAGCTGGTCATTGAGAAAACGGCTCCGAGCGCATTTCAGGGCACGCCTCTCCTGTTTCAGTTAATCAGCCTCGGCATCGATACGGTCATCTGCTGCGGCGAAACGACCAGCGGCTGCGTCAGAGCCACCGTCGTGGATGGCGCTACGCACCGGTTCCGGATGGGCGTCGTAGAGGAGTGTGTGTTCGACCGGACGGAAGCCTCCCACTGGATGAATCTGTACGACCTGAATCAGAAATATGCCGATGTCGTGATGCTGGATTCCGTCAAAGACTACTTCCGCAAGGTGGGCGCCAAGGTAACGGTTTAGGTGCCAAATGATGACCATTAATCAAAACCGAGTGCAGAGCATGAAACGAAAATCAAATTTCAGGAGGTCATGGACATGTATGGATGGGAACCGTATTTAAGCGAGCGGGACAAGGAACACGACAAGCTGTGGGGCAAGAAGGAGCTGTATGGCTTCGGAAGCAAGCCCGCTCTGGTACTGATCGATATTTACTACAGTGTGCTGGGCCTCACGAGGGAGCCGATCTTCGAATCCATGCAGATGTGGCCAAGCAGTACGGGGCTGGAAGGCTGGGAGGCGGTCGATAAAACGGCTGAGCTGCTGGCGGTGGCCCGCGAGAACGGCATTCCGGTCATTCATGTCAAAGGACTGCACAGCGGAGTGAACCACTGGGGCAGGAGAAGACGCAAGCAGGTGGAGATGTCGCCGGAAATGCGGCATCGGGGCACGCAAATCGTCGACGAGGTGAAGCCTCTGGATAATGAGCTTGTGATCGAAAAAGCTGCGCCGAGCGCATTCCACGGCACGCCGCTAACCTTTCAGCTGATCAGCCTCGGCATCGATACGGTTATTGTGGCAGGGGAAACCACGAGCGGCTGCGTCCGCGCATCCGTCGTCGACGGAGCGACCCAGCGGTTCCGGATGGGCGTCGTCTCGGAATGCGTTTTCGACCGGACGGAATCCTCCCATTATATGAACCTGTACGATATGCATAACAAATATGCCGATGTCGTGTTCCTGGAAGATGCCAAGGCGTATTTTAACGGCATCGGAGCGGCCAACAAACAGAAAATCCACGCGTAGCGTAAAAAAGGATAACGCTGCTGCCGGTAAATGTATGATCACAGGGGGAGAAACCATATGAAAAGACAATGGAAGCTGAATCTCGGCATTTGGATCGCTTTTGTACTTCTGTTATCTGCTTGCTCCAACAGCGCAAATCCATCTGCGGACAATGCGCCGCCCGCCGATGCCGCCGCTGCGGGGAATGAAGCAAGCGGGAATGCCGATACCGCCTCGGCGGCAGCCGGTCAGCCCAAGGTGCTCAAGGTCCGGTTCTACGATGATCCCGCGGGATTTGATCCGGCCAATATTTTCCGCATCGAGAACGAGAACATCGCCTTTAATATTTTCAGCGGGCTGACCAGCTACGCGTCCGATACCGGGGAAATCATACCGGATCTCGCGGAATCGTGGGAGACCGAAGGCAACCAAGTCTGGACCTTCAAGCTGCGGCAGGGTGTGCAGTGGCAGAAGGACTATGGGGAATTCACCTCCGCCGACGTGCTGTATTCGTACAACCGGATTCTCGATCCGGCCACCGCTTCGCCATACGCTGCCGAGTTCAATAACGTGGACAGCATCGAAGCGCCTGATGAATACACCGTTGTAATCAAGCTCAAAACGCCGGACGGCAACTTCCTGCATCAGGTGGCGAACTACCATCAGGGACAGATCGTGAAGAAGGAAGCCATCGAGAAATTCGGCGATCAGGTCAAATGGAATCCGGTCGGAACTGGGCCGTTCGAAGTGGAGAAAATCGATCCAAGCTCGGAAATCATCCTCGTCCGCCATGAAGGCTATTATCAGGGCCTGGCGCCGATTCAGAAAATTATCTTCAGCATCATCAAGGATGAAGCGACAGCCAACATCGCGCTTCAGAACGGCGAGATCGATGTCATTATGCGCGCCAACCGCGAGGAGAATCTGGATATTCTGGAGAAAGCCGGCTTCAAATTGAATCATGTGGACAATTATGCGGTTTCATTGAAAGTCTTCAATCTTGACAATCCCATTCTCTCCAACCTGAAGGTCCGTCAGGCCTGGGCCTATGCCGTTGACTTCGATGCTATCTCTGAAGGCGTATCCCCCCGGCTGCAGAAGGGAGCCAAGAGCATCCTGCTGGACTGGATGGAGGGCTACAGCGAGAACGCGACGCAGTACAGCTATGACCCGGAGAAAGCCAAGCAGCTGCTGGCGGAAGCCGGTTACCCGGATGGCTTTACGATCAAGCAGGACGGCACTTCGGCGACAGGGGTTACCGAGCAGATGCAGCTGGAGCAGGAATACCTCAAGGCCGTCGGCATCAATCTGGAATTTGATCTGGTCGACACGCCGACCTACAACGAGAAGCGCAACAGCGGGGATTTCGATGTATCCGGACGGCTGCTGCCTGCGGTGAACCCGGACACGATTTTGTTCAGCTATCTGCATCCCGACAATATTGCTCCCAAGGGGCTGAACGGCGCCCGTTACAACAATCCCGAGCTGACGCAGAAGCTTGAAGCTGCCCGTGCCGAGACGGATTCGGCGAAACGGCTGAAGCTGTATGAAGAGGTGCAGCAGATTGTCATGAACGACCTGCCCTACCTGCCGACATACGCGAGCAACGTCTATTGGCCGAGCAAGGCGAACATTGAGGGCATTGTCATCAACAAGCTGGCGCAGGTCAATTTCTACGGCGTTGATATCAAATAACGGGCAACTCCATTTTTGATAAAGCACGATAGTGGAGGTGAAACGCGATGCTGAGCTATACGATGAAACGGATTTTGCAGCTGGTTGTCACCATGTTTGGCGTCGTAACGCTTGTATTCTTCGCCATCCGCATGATCCCGGGCGATCCTGCGGCGGCGATGGCCGGCGATAACCTGTCCGGCGCCGCGCTTGAAGAATTCCGCCAGAGGCTGGGGCTTGACGCCCCCCTCTGGCAGCAGTACACGGATTATCTTCTCAGTGTGGTCCGCTTCGACTTTGGCAGCACGATTACCACATCCTTGCCGATTGCGGGTCTCATGTTCAAGGCGCTGCCGATTACGCTTATGGTTGCGGGACTGACGGTACTGCTTGCGGTGGTGCTGGCCATACCGCTTGGAACGCTGGCTGCATTTCTGGCGAACAAAGGCAGGAAAACGCTCGATAACGCCATCACCTGGACGGCGATGATCGTCGATCTGATGCCGGCCTTCTGGACGGCTCTTCTCTTGATGCTGTTCCTGTCTCTTAATCTGGGGCTGCTTCCGGCAAGCGGAGCGGTTTCCTTCGACGATCCGGCGCTTATGCTGAGGCGCATTGCGCTGCCCGTTATCGTGCTGGCCATTTCCCAGGTCGCGACGCTTGCGCGCATCACGCGGACAGCTGTGCTTGAAGTGCTGAACGAGGACTATGTCCGTACCGCGCGTTCGCTTGGAATGTCCGAGATTGTGGTCGTGTTCCGCCATGCGCTCAAGAACGCCATGCTCCCGATCATTACCGTCGTCGGACTGAGCTTCGGCAATCTGCTTAACGGCACCGTCATCGTTGAATTTATTTTCTCCATTCCGGGCATCGGCACACTGCTGGTTTACGGCATCAACAGCCGCGATTACCCGCTTGTGCAAAATGTCATTTTATTCTACGCGTTCGTCTTTGTCGCCATCAATTTCATTACGGATATGGTCTACAAAAAGGTTGATCCGCGCGTCCAGTTCTAAAGCCGGCTTGAGCCACAATGAAACGGAAAAAGTACCCCGTGAAGTTAACGTTAGGAGTGATGAAACGTGGAACAAGATGCTGTAGTCAGTGCGGTCCGGCAGCCGGTTGCAGCGGCACCGCCGCGAACCTGGATCCAGCTCCCTTATTTGCGCTTTCTCTATGTCAACAAAAATGCCAAATGGGCGATGATCATCCTGCTGCCCATTCTGCTGTTGACCTTTCTGGCGCCGGTGCTTCCGCTGCCTGCGCCGCTTGTGAGCAATATCCGGGTAAGCCTGAACCCTCCATCGCTGGATCATCCATTCGGCACCGACAAGCTGGGCCGGGATGTTCTCAGCCGTACGCTGTCCGGCATCCAGGTATCGCTGCTTGTCGGCTTCACGGTCGCGCTGATCGCTCTGGTGTTCGGCATTGTGCTTGGCACCATTTCCGGATTTTTCGGAAAAGCTGCCGACCGCATCATTATGGGAGTCGTCGATATTTTCCTGGCGTTCCCGTCGCTGCTGCTCGCAATCGGCCTGGTTGCGATACTTGGCGCGGGAACGGTGCCGGTCATCTGTGCGATTGCGCTGGCTGACGTGCCGCGCTTTATCCGGCTGCAGCGGTCGCTCGTGCTGAGTCTGAAATCCCGGACCTTCATCGACGCCGCCCGAACGGTGCAGGCTCCCCAGCTGTGGCTGATGGCCAAGCATATTGTGCCCAACACCATCGCTCCGCTGCTCGTCGCCGCCAGTATTGCCGCCGCCAACGCCATTCTGATCGAAGCGAGCCTGAGCTTCCTGGGTCTGGGTATTCTGCCCCCCGAGCCGTCGCTGGGCAACATAATCAAGGATGGCCAGATGTATCTGCAGCAGGCATGGTGGATTTCCACGCTGCCTGGAGTCGTTATTCTGCTAATCGCCATTTCCCTTCACTTCCTGTCCGACGGCATTCGCGAAGCGCTTGATCCAAGAGCCCGCAAGTAGCTGTTTACATTCGGTATGCTGTGATGACTTCAACCATGTAAAAGGAGCTGACAGCCATGAATAACGGGGCAGCAGCGGGTACGCTAAACCGCCCAAGCGACATTTCGGCTTCACCTTCTCAGCCCTTGCTGCAGGTCCGCGACCTGCACACCCATTTCTTCACCAACTCCGGCGTCGTGAAAGCGGTCAACGGCGTCAGCTTCGAGCTTCAGCGCGGAGAACGGCTGGCGATCGTAGGCGAAAGCGGCTCCGGCAAAAGCGCAATGGCCATGTCGCTCATTCAACTCATTTCCTATCCCGGCAAGCTTGTGTCCGGCAGCGTGCAGCTGGACGGCAGGGAGCTCGTCGGCTTAGGCGAGCCGGAGCTCAACAAGCTTAGAGGCAGCGCTATCGGAACCGTATTCCAGGACCCGATGTCCTCACTGGACCCTGTCATGCGCATTGAAGACCAGATGATGATGCCCATCCGCATGCATCTGAAGCTTGGGCCCAAAGAAGCGCGCAGCCATGCGGTGGATCTTCTGAGCCGGGTGGGAATCCCCGATGCGGCCAAACGGATTTCCTCCTATCCCTTTGAAATGAGCGGCGGCATGCGGCAGCGGATCATGATTGCGATGGCGCTCTCCTGCAATCCGAAGCTGATATTGGCCGATGAGCCGACAACGGCGCTGGACGTGACGATCCAGGCGCAAATCGTCGAGCTGCTGAAGACGCTGACGGAAACGACCGGCAGCGCGATGATGTTTATTACGCATGATCTTGGACTTGTCGCCCGGTTTGCCCAGAAGGTCGCGGTTATGTATGCGGGCAAAATCGTCGAATTCGGCACGGTCGGCGAAATTTTCAGCTCGCCCAGGCATCCGTATACCCAAAGCCTGCTGATGACCATTCCGAGCATCAGCGGCGAGAAGCGGAGGCGGCTTCTCCAAATCCAGGGCTTTCCGCCGGATATGAAGCTTCCCGTCAAGGGCTGCTCCTACAAGGAGCGCTGTCCCGCCGCGTCGGAGCGCTGTTATCTGGATGCGCCGGAATTGATGCCCCGTCAGGGCCAGCAGGCAGCAGCCTGCTGGCTGGAGGAAGGGCTTATGACCGAAGGATACGAGAGCATCACCGCCATGCTCAGCAGGGGGGAGAAGCCTGCGCCTGCCGATAAGGCGGCTGCACCGACGGCAGCGGCTGCTGCCGATTCCGGATCCATGAACGCTGTCATTCGCGGCGAAGCGGAACCCGTCAGCGGAGCTATGACCGTCGAAGCAGCCCCAGGCGATACAGCTCCTGCAGCTGCTTCCGATGTTATGCTGGAAATAACCGATTTGCATAAGCATTTCACCAAAACCTCGGTGCTGCCGTGGAAGAAGGATTCGGAAATCCGGGCCGTCAACGGCATCAGCTTCAAGCTGCAGCGCGGCGAGACCATCGGGATCGTGGGGGAAAGCGGCTGCGGCAAAAGCACGACCGCCCGCATGCTGCTGCAGCTGGATGAACCGACAAGCGGCCGGATCGACAGGAACGGCAGCATCCAGATCGTGTTTCAGGATCCGTATTCTTCCTTCAATCCGAAGATGAAAATCGCGGATATTATTGCCGAACCGCTTCATGTCCGCAAGATCGGCACACGCGAGGAGCGGAAGCGGCGGGTAAGGGAGCTGATTCTGAAGGTAGGGCTGGACCCGTCTTATCTCGACAGATACCCGAGCCAGCTGAGCGGCGGGCAGCGCCAGCGTGTCGGCGTCGCCAGGGCGCTCTCGCTGAACCCGTCCGTCGTGGTGGCCGATGAACCGACCTCGGCGCTCGACGTGTCCGTACGCGCACAGATCATCAACCTGCTGTGCGATTTGAAGGAAGAGATGGGACTGAGCTTCGTATTTATTTCACATGATCTGTCGACCGTCCGCTATATTTCCGATACGATTGCGGTCATGTATCTGGGCGAGATTGTGGAATACGGCCCGGCAGAGGAGATATTCGTCAGCCCGGCGCATCCGTATACGCAGGCGCTGCTTGCCGCCGTGCCGGTCCCCGATCCGGAAATTGAAGGAGCCAGAAGCATCGAGCTGCTCAAAGGGGAGCTGCCAAGTCCCGCCAATCCGCCGTCGGGATGCGCCTTCAGCTCCCGGTGTCCGCATGCGACCGATGTGTGCACCTCGGCCAAGCCGAAGCTGAAAGGGCATATGCAGCGCCGGGAGGTCGCCTGCCATGCTGTCTCCTGAGTTTTACCGGAAATTCGGCATCTATGGCGGGGGGCTTTTCTTCACGATTACGGGAATGGCGCAGCCGTTCTTTACGCTTTATGCGCAGGAAATTGGCGCCTCGACCGCAGCGATCGGTTTCATGGTGACGCTGCGGTCGCTGCTTCCCATCTTCATCGCTATGCCGATTGGCCAGCTCATCGATTCCATCGGTCCCATCCGGATGCTCAAATACGGCAGCGTGCTGCTCATTTTATCGCTATTCATCAATATGATGGCTACGGGCTTGTGGATGCTGAGCCTGTCGCAGATTTTCATGGGCGCATGCGTCATCATCATGGCTTCCTCCTTTCAGGTGCTGGTATCGGAGGGGGAGAAAACGGAGCGGAACGAGAGCATCAAGAAATACTCCATGTGGATGTCGGGCGGCGGGATGTTAGGTCCGCTTATCGGCGGCGGACTGACTTCTCTCTTCGCCAATGCCCTGTTCGGCTACAAGTTTTCCTTCGGGGTGGCTTGCACCGCCTCTCTTCTCTTCTTCATCGTGCTGATGATCGCAGCCAGAGGTTACCGGAATACGTCCTATGACGGAGCCGCGCATCCCAAAGAGCTGCTCAGGATAAAAGGCATCGCCGACAGCTATGTGAGCGGCTTCCATTTGACCAAAATCCGCTCCGTCCAGTTCGGACTGATCGGAACGTTCCTCATTATGTACATTCAGTCGCTGTATATGAGTTTTATGCCGATTTATCTGAAAGAGCTGGGCTACACGACCCTGCTGATTTCTATCATTATTTCAATCAATGGACTGGCTGGCATGCTGTCGCGCTACGGTCTCGGCTGGCTGATGGCCAGAACGCATATGGAGCGGATTCTGCTGATCGCCGGTTTGACCGCTGCTGTATGTGTCGTGTTTACGCCGATTGCCGGTTTTCATATCGCGGGAGTGATTATATTAGTTCTCGTAATGGGCGGTGCGGTAGGCATCAATCTGCCTGTCAGCATTATGATTGTGGTTAACGATACGAAGGATTCCGACCGCGGCAAAATCATGGGGCTGCGGCTGATCATGAACCGCTTCTCGCAAATTCTAAGTCCCGCCATGTTCGGGGTGCTCGGCCAGTGGTTCGGCTTGACGATCGCTTTCTACGCCGGCGGGGGCTTCCTGGTTGCGACAATGCTCGGCTTCTCCGCCTATACCTCGATGAAGTGGAAGCTGCGGACGCGCGGCTCTGATAATAAAGGGATGGCAATCGGCAAGGAGCGCGCAAGCGGCCACGCGCCGCCCGCGGAGGAGGTCAAACCGGTAGGCTTGTAAAGACGGTCCAATCCAAATTGAGCGGATATACCCGTCCTGATGCTTTAACGCTGCAACGCCTTAAATAAACGCCCGGAAAGCAGCCCCCTGACAGGCTTCGCTTCCGGGCGTTTTAGCGAAATCCAGAAGTCCGGTGATGAACAGGCGCAGCCGGATTTTTTTCACTGGACTGCTAGCGGGCGGCAGAAGAGGCATAGAACCAATTCCAGATCATATTCATCGTCTTCGCGAGATTCGATACGGCGCCTCTCCCCGCTCTGGGGGAGAAATAGTTCGGCGATGGTCCTTCCACATCCAGCATGGCTACATTGTCTGGCGCGTAATAGCGGCGCCCCTTCTCCTGCGAGTTATACAGCAGGCCGGGGTATCGGTGCGAGGTGAAGCGGTACTTGGCATGGGACCAGCTGCCCTGCCAGGCCAGGGGATCGCCTTCCAGCCACGCTCCCTTCTTGACGATGTAGCCGACTCTCCCCTTAAAATGTCTGCCGATCGGCACCTTTGGCGATCCCACCTGCGCAACGAAGCGGATATCGCACCCATCCTGCTCCAGCAGCTCGGCGGCATGATAGGCCGCGGCTCCTCCGATGCCGTAGCCAATAAGCAGAATGGGATCGCGTGCGCCAAGCGTCCGCACAAGCGTTCTGACCTGCTGTCCCCCGGCAGATTGCTGCACCTGCTCGGGATAGAGCCGGACATCCCGGCGCGCCGACCGGATCTGCTTCATGGTGCTGTTATGCTCGCCGCCATACGGAAACAGAATGCGAATGGTCACATTCAGATTCTCCTGCCCGAACCGGTTGCGCAGCGCATCCGCGAGCGGCCGGAACACCGGCTCCGCCGTACGAATGCCTGCCACCAGATAGATATTCACCCGTTTGAGCTCAGTCAATTCAGCCATCTGTACACTCCCTTCCGCCAACGCCTATCTGTTCTATGTCCTTTCGACAATGCGGGAAGCGTATCCTGCAAGGAATATCCCCCGTTTATCCATGGCGGGCTGAGGCGGGGATTGCTCCGGCGTTCGTGCGTCTATTTCGCACTGCGAACTAGCTGCCAGCGCGCGGTGCGGCGGTGCAAGATGGCGGTTGAAACATGCCGGACAGGCATCGCCGCTTCTTGCCATCCCCTCCGGAGAGCGGTATAAATAAGCTAGCGCAAATATTTTCTGTTTATTGCCGGGACGGAATTGTTTACAATGAAGCCAAGTACGAATAAGCGGGAGGAATAATAATGAGCTCAAATCAGGTTAAGCCAGCCATCGGTTTTATCGGGATCGGCGTGATGGGGAAAAGCATTGTACGCAATTTAATGAAAGCCGGGTATTCGCTGCATGTGTACAGCCGGACCAAGTCCAAGGCGGAGGACATCCTGGAGGAAGGCGCCCGTTGGCATGATAATCCGGCGGAATTGGCGCAGCATTCCGATGTGGTGATGACCATGCTGGGCTACCCGCATGATGTCGAAGAAGTTTACTACGGCGAACAGGGGCTGCTGAAGCACGCCAAGCCGGGCACGGTGCTGGTGGACTTGACCACCTCAAGTCCGGAGCTGGCCAAGCGGCTGGAGGAATCTGCACGCGGGCAGGAGTGCTTCAGTCTGGATGCCCCCGTATCGGGCGGAGATATCGGAGCGCGTGAAGCCCGGCTGTCCATTATGGTCGGTGGGGAAGAAGAGGTATTCCAGCGCATCAGCCCTATTTTCGCAGCGATCGGCACGAATATTGTGTTCCAGGGGCCGGCGGGCTCGGGACAGCATACGAAGATGTGCAACCAGATCGCCATTGCCTCCAACATGCTCGGGGTGACCGAGGCCATCCGTTATGCGGAGAAGGCGGGGCTTGATCCCGATACCGTTCTGAAAAGCATCGGAAGCGGAGCGGCAGGCAGCTGGTCGCTCAGCAATTTGGCGCCGCGGATGATTAAGGGAGACTTCGATCCGGGCTTCTATGTGAAGCATTTTATCAAGGATATGGGGATCGCCCTGGAATCCGCGGAAGCGATGGGATTGCAGGCGCATGGCCTCAGCCTTGCCAAGTCGCTGTATGAGCGGCTGGCCGCGTCCGGCGAGGAGAACAGCGGAACGCAGGCACTCTATAAATTATATGAATAATTCAGGGGGCGAAAGAAAATGAGAGCGGAGCTGCTTTACGGCAAAAGCGGATTGAGCATCGAGGTCCCGGACCATGCGGTCATTATTGAGCCAGCGGCTCAGGCTGGACTTGCCGATGAGAAGGGAGCCGTGACGGAGGCGCTGCGCAGACCGGAAGGTCTGCCTCCGCTCCGGGAGCTGGTCCGGCCAACTGACCGGATTGCCATCGTGATCAGCGACATCACAAGACCTACCCCCAATGAGAAGCTGATTCCCTGGATACTGGAGGAGCTGTCCTTTGTACCGGAGGCGCAGTTCGTCATTATCAACGGAACGGGTACCCACCGGGACCAGACCCGCGAGGAGTTTGTCCGGATGCTGGGGGAGGATGTGGTGAACCGGATTCGGATCATCAATCATCACTGCCATGAGAAGGAGGAGCTGACCCATGTTGGTACGAGCTCCTTCGGCTGTGAGGTATGGCTGAACAAGGAATATGCGGAGGCTGATTTCCGAATTGTAACCGGTTTCATAGAGCCGCACTTTTTTGCCGGATTTTCCGGAGGGCCCAAGGGCATTATGCCGGGAATAGCCGGTATCGAAACGATTATGACCTTTCATAACGCGAGAATGATCGGCGATCCCCGGTCGACATGGGGCAATATGGTCCAAAATCCGCTGCAGGAAATGACGTCGGAGGTAAACCGGATGTGCCCGCCGCATTTTATGCTGAATGTTACGTTGAACAAGGAGAAGGCGATTACCGCGGTGTTCGCCGGAGAGCTGTTCGCTGCCCACGCAATAGGCTGTGCCTATGTGACGGAGCACACGATGGTGCCGGTCAAGGAGCGCTTCGACGTGGTCATCACCTCCAATTCCGGTTATCCGCTGGATCAGAATTTATACCAGGCGGTCAAGGGGATGAGCGCCGCCCACAAAATCGTCAAGCAGGGGGGAACCATCATCTGTGCGGCGGAATGCTCCGACGGGATTCCGTCTCATGGGAACTACGCCGATATCCTGCGGATGCGTCCAACGCCCCGGGAGATCCTGGACATGATTAATGATCCCAAGTTCCGTCTGTTCGATCAATGGCAGGTGCAGAAGCAGGCGGTCATTCAAGTCTGGGCCGATATTATTGTATACTCGACACTGTCTGAAGAGGATGTGCGGGCTGCCATGATGACCCCGACGGACAGCGTGGATGCCGCCCTGCAGGGCTTGACGGCTAAATACGGCAAGGGGATGACGGTAGCCGTGATGCCGCAGGGGCCGCTGACCATTCCTTTCGTGCAGGAAGAGCAGGCCTGATAGGCAAAAGGCTTAAATTGCCATCCTGAGTTCACAAAAACAAGAAACATGGAAGCGTAAAATCGTTTATGATTAAAGGAACTAACTTCAGCGCATTCAAGCTGTCAACTTGAATGCGCTGTCATTATTGGAAGGGAGAAAGCGGGCTGGTGCTTAAGCATTCAAGAATATTTCGCAGATTTCTGATCTCTTATATTGTCATTCTGATTATTCCAAGTGCTGCCGGCTATATGTCCTATCGCACTTCCATCAATGTTACGCAGTCCATATCCATCGATAACAGCGTCATGCAGCTTCAGAAGAGCAAGGAGATTCTGGAGCGCAGAATGGCTGAGGTCGAGGGCTACACGAGACAGCTGGCTTTGAACCAGGACCTGAACGTCTTGATGAATGAGGATATGAAGGGCGACAAGACGAATGTATACGGCGTATGGAAGGTCATGCGGGACGTGATGGCGGTCAGCCAGACCAATGATTTCCTGCAGCATTTTTTCATTTATCTGAAAAACTACAATGCGATCCTGACGCTGGGTTCGTCCTATTTTCGGCCGGAATACTACTATGAGACCTCTCATTATACCGATATGTCTCTGGAGGAATGGAAGAAGACGGTGCTCGGGGAAACGCATCGAAGTCAGATCATGCCGCTTCGCTCCTATATGGATAACGGCGCGCAGACCTCCGTCATCTCCTATATGCAATCGCTGCCACTGGACAGCTTCAGCGACTCTTCGCCGGCGACCGTAGTGATTACCATTGACCAGAAGCTGATCAACAGCCTGCTGTCGGGCGTGACTGAGCGGTATAACGGCTGGGCTCATATCAGCGATGCGGATGGACAGACGATCAGCATACAAGGGATCAAGGAGCAGGAAATCGACGCTTTAGCGGCGGATCCCAAGTTCGATGAATCCAAGGTCAGTCAATTCTATGATGACGATCTGGTCGTCACGATCCGTTCCAAAACAAACGGCTGGGTCTATCAGGCGGGAATCCCCCGGCATGTTCTGATGGAGAATGCCAACAAGATCAAGCTTATTACCTGGTGGGTCACCGGCATTGCGCTGGTCGTCGGGCTGCTGGTCGGGCTGCTGCTCTCTTACCGCAACAGCGCGCCGATCAACCGGCTGCTGGGGGTCATGAAGGAGAATTTCGGCAAGGATGAAGTTCCGGGCGGCCGCAATGAATATGATTTTCTGCAGGGGAATATATCCAATATGCTGATCAACAACAAGCGTCTGGAGACCGAGCTGAGCCGCCAGATGCCCCTGGTCAGGGACGCTTTTCTCAAACGGCTGATCGCCGGCGAATTTCAATCGCGGGAGGAAATTATCGCTGCGGCCGGGCAGGCAGACACCGGTCTGAGCATGAACAGCGGCTATGCCGGCATTCTGCAGATTCACGGCTACTCCGGCATGGACAGCGTGGAAATCCTGAACGAGCTCAGCGCCGCGAGGCTGCTGCTCAAGCAGGCTCTGCAAGACAGCGGCAGCGATATCCAGATGACGGATCTGGGCTCCGACCGCATGGTGCTAGTTTTCACATCGGGGGAAGAGGAGCCGGGGGAAGAGAGCCGCAGAGCGGAGATCCAGCTGCTTTTGGAACAGCTTGCGGACTTCGTGCTTCAGGAATACCGCATTACCGTAACCGTCGCCCTGGGCGATAGCTTTCCTTCCGTCATGGAGGTCAGCCATTCCTTCGAGCAGGCCAAGCAGGCGCTGGAGTATGCGGCCTATATGAACCGGAAAGGGATTTTGTGGTTCAGCGATACCCGGATGGAGAGTGCGACCTATTATTATCCGCTGGATATTGAGCTGCGCCTTATCAGCACGATCAGCAGCGGGGATATCGAGGAAGCCAGGCGGATTGTCGCCTCTGTCATCTCGCAGAATGTGGAGAACAGGGAGCTTTCCATCGATATGAAGCAGCAGCTGATCGAGGAATTGAAGGGAACGCTGCTTAAACTGCTGGATCAGAAGTCCTTCATGGAGTCCGAGGTATTCGAGAATGTCAAGAACCGGATTATCGGCATTCAGGCCAAGGAAGCGATCGAGCCGGTTACACGCGAGATCGATGGCATTATGGAAGCCCTGTGCGGGGTTATCACAAGCAAGAAGAATGATGTCCACACCAGAACCATCGAGCAGATTACGCTGTACATTGCCAAGACGTACATGGACCCGGATCTGAATCTCTACCGCATTGCCGAGAAGGTGGAGCGTCCCGAGAAATACATCTCCCAGCTGTTCAAGGATGTGACGGGAACGAATTTATCGGATCATCTGGAGAAGGTGCGGATGGATCATGCTGCCGTACTCTTAAAGAAGAACGATTACACCGTCGACGATATCGCTTCCCGTGTCGGCTATAACAGCTCGCATTCCTTCCGCAGAGCGTTCAAACGGGTCATGGGAGTCTCCCCAAGCTCGTACAGACAATCTGCCGGTGAATGATAATCCCGACTGCCTCGTGCAGCCGGGATTTTTTTCTAACGATTGGACAGACGAGTACATCCTCCTGACGCTGCTGCTCCCTTGAATGCCCGGCACCTCCCAAATCCCGCTTCGCACAAGGGCTTGAATGTCGTTCCCCCTTGATATACAAGGGATTAGAGGACGCTGCTGCGGACAAATGGACCCCCGAAACAAGGAAATCTGTACGCAAAACGACCCAGATGTACCTATTCATTGCCCGGAAAAATCACATACAATCAGTCGTGTAGAAAGCGCTGTCACCTTTCATAAGGCATCGATACATTAGGGGGTATTGTTTTGGATACGGACACACTAACCAATCAAAGGACGCTTCCGCGAAGCGGCAGGGCAGGCTTCGCGGAATCCGCGGGGAAGAGCCTGAAGAAGCATTGGCAGCTGTATATGATTGTGCTTCCGCCGGCTTTGTTCTTCCTTATATTCAAGTATTACCCGATGCTCAACGCGGTTCTTGCCTTCAAGGAATACAACGTAATGAAGGGCATATGGGGCAGCCCGTGGGTCGGATTCGACAATTTCAGACTGTTTTTTGATAATCCGATGTTCTGGACGCTGATCAAGAACACGATTCTCATCAGCGGCTATCAATTGCTCGCCGGATTTCCGATTCCCATTCTGCTGGCCCTGGGCCTGAACGAAATACGCGTCGGAAGGTTCAAGCGGCTTGTCCAGCTCGTTTCCTTCGCGCCTTATTTCATCTCTACGGTTGTCATGGTCTCCATCATTATGCTGTTTCTGGCTCCGCGACTTGGTTTTGTCAATATAGCGATGAACGCCATAGGCATGGATTCCATCAATTTCCTCGGCGAACCGGGAATGTTCCGCTCCATCTATGTGTGGTCCGATATCTGGCAGACAGCCGGTTACTCGGCCGTCATCTACCTGGCGGCGCTGGCCGGCATTGATCCCGTGCTGTACGAGGCGGCCAAGGTAGACGGTGCGACGCGCTTCCAGAAGATACTGAATGTGGATCTGCCCGGGATACTGCCCACGATCACGATTGTGCTCATTTTGAATGTGGGAAGCATTATGGCGATTGGTTTCGAGAAGATCTATCTGCTGCAGAATCCGCTTACTACATCCACTTCGGAAATTATTGCGACCTATGTGTATAAGGTCGGGCTGCTTAATGCGAACTACAGCTTTGCGACTGCGGTCGGTTTATTCAACTCATTCATCAATCTTATTCTGCTGGTAGTCGTCAACGGGATTGCCAAACGGGTATCCAACAACAGTATCTGGTAAAAAGGGAGTGCAGCTATGTCGGCTATGAAAACAGCGATCAGGGATTCAACAGGCGATAAAATATTTTTGACAGCGATTTATGTCGCATTGGCATTTGTGCTGGTAATTGTCTTATATCCGCTCATCTATATCGTAAGCAGCTCGTTCAGCAGCCCGTCGGCCGTCACATCCGGCCGCGTCTGGCTGTGGCCCGTCGATTTTTCGCTCAAGGGTTACGAGACCTTGTTCCATACCCCGCAAATCATGCAGGGCTACGGCAATTCGCTGTTTTATACGTTAGCGGGAACGGTGATCAGCGTATTGCTGACCATCATGATTGCCTATCCGTTATCGCGCAAAACCTTCTACGGGCGCAATGTGCTCATGATGCTGATTACGTTCACGATGCTTTTCAGCGGAGGCTTGATTCCGACGTACATGGTTGTAAAAGAAATGGGAATGATCGATTCCCGGTGGGCTCTGCTCATTCCGAACGCCATCTGGGTGTGGCAGGTCATTATTACCAGGTCATTCTTTCAAGCCTCCATTCCGGATGAGCTGGTGGAGGCCAGCGAAATCGACGGCTGCAGCGATCTGCGCTTCATGCGCAGTGTAGTCGTCCCGCTCTCCAAGCCGATCATTGCCGTACTCGTGCTGATGTATGCCGTCGGTCAATGGAACGCTTATTTTGACGCTCTGATTTACCTCAAATCGGCGGAGCTGTTCCCGCTGCAGCTGATCCTCAGAAGCATCATCGTGCTGAACAACAGCGCAAGCTCCATGGACGCGATGAAAATGGTCGAGAGACAGCAGCTCGCCGAGCTCCTCAAATATTCGTTGATTGTCGTGGCGACGCTGCCTGTTCTGATCATCTACCCGTTCGTGCAGCGCTTTTTCGTCCAGGGGATGCTGGTGGGTTCGGTTAAGGGTTAATAACTGGGGCTTATCCCCATTGATGAAAGGGGTGATTTTTATGTAGTATAGAACCCGAGCCAAAACAACCATAATCATGAGCCTTTAGTATTTTTCAGGATACATATTCATAGGGGAGGAAATAAGTTGAAAAAGAGATTGGTAAGCTTATTCATCATCGTCACGATGGTCAGCATGTTCCTGGCAGCATGCTCGGAGAAGAATAATACAACGGGAACGGCATCCAATGCCGCAGCCGGAGCGGGAACAGGGGAAGCGGGCGCTAAACCGGTTGAGATCAGCTTATTTGCCCAGCAGGAGCAGGGCACGGATCTCAAGACGAATAAATTTACGCAACTTCTTGAAGAGAAATTCAATGCCAAATTCAACTGGGAGATCATCCCTTACGACGGTGCCAAAGAAAAACGTCAAATCTCGCTTGCCAGCGGAGACTATCCGGAAGCGTATATGCTGACGGCTTACATCGACCAATTCTCGCAAGGCGATGTTCTGAAGTATGGCAAACAGGGCGTGCTTATTCCCTTGAACGATCTGATTGACCAGTATGCGCCTAATATTAAAGCAGCCATGGAAAAATACCCTGATTTGAAAGCGTATAACACAGCGCCTGACGGCAATATTTATGGACTTGTCGCTTTCACCCAATGCTTTCACTGTTCATATCCCAACAAGATGTGGCTGAACAGCAAATGGATGAAGCAGTTGAACCTGGAAACGCCAAAAACGACCGAGGATTTCAAAAAAGTGTTGGAAGCGTTTAAAAATAACGATCCAAACGGCAACGGCAAAGCGGACGAAGTGCCGCTTAGCGGATCGAAAGAGGATTTCGGCGTTCACGTCATCCCTTATCTGATGAATGGATTCATTTATGACGACGACCGGAATTACCTGAGTCTTGCCAGCGGGAAAGTGGACACGGTGGCTAACAAGCCGGAGTGGAAGGAAGGCCTGGCATATATTAAATCCCTGTTCGACGAGGGCTTGATCGATCCGGGCGCGTTTACGCAAAATGCCGACACGCTCAAGAAAATCGGCGAGAATGCAGACGCGCAAATTCTGGGTGCGGCGGCAGCCATGCATCCGGCGATCTTCGTGAATACCGATGCGGGCAATAAAAATGGCAGCGATTACGATGCGGTTCCTCCGCTCACCGGACCTCATGCTTCCTATGCGACTCATGATGGCGGAGGCGTTTCATCCGGCGCGAAATTCGTCATTACGAACAAGGCCAGCAAGGAAGCGCAAATCGCTTTGATCAAGATGGTTGATTACATGTTCACGCCGGAAGGCGAAACCAATGCATCAAACGGTATGAAGGGCATCGGCTGGAAGGATCCGGTGGAAGGCGAGCAGGCGCTGGGCAAGGATGTGAAGCCTCAATTTACGCTGATTCCTGCGGTAGAGGGAGCTGCTCCTTCCAATGCGGGCTGGAGCGGCATGGGACATTTCTACCAGCCCAAAGAATACCGTGACAGCTTCGTACAAGGCACGGATATTTATGCGCCGGACGGTTATGAACGCAGACTGTACAATGCGACGCTGCTGTACGAAGGCAAGGAGCCGAAGGAGCTCTTCCCGATTTGGGCACTGTGGGTAGATGCGGCGGATGCGGATGAAGCGAGCATTCTGCAGACGAACATCAAGAGCTATGTCGATCAGAGCGCGCTTCAGTTCATTACCGGCAACAAGGATCTGGACAAAGACTGGGATTCCTATGTCAAAGGTCTGGAAGATTTGAAGGTTGGCCGTTATCTGGAAATCATGCAAAAGGCGTATGACGCTTCATTTAAATAAGCTTTCATTTGCGGAGCGGGGGCTTTGTTTCAATATAAAGCCTCTGCTTCCATGATCACATCCCATATGATATCCTTTAAATCGTAAGTCCTCCCGCTCTTGTCAAGGGAGGGCTTTTTATCCAAATCATACGAAGATGAAGAAACCTGCTTCAGGAGCCAAAGAACGGCATTAGAAAGGTGGTCAAAATGATGGAAAATCGTATCAACAATCCGGGGGAACATGCAGGAGAATTATCCGGTGCCCCAGATAGCAGGCTTTGCCTGTGGTACAGACAGCCGGCTGAGGATTGGATGCAGCAGGCGCTGCCGATCGGCAACGGGATGCTGGGGGCGATGATCTTCGGCGGAACGCAGCGGGAGCATATCCAGTTCAACCACAAGACCCTCTGGACGGGCTCGGCGGAATCATTGGGCAATTACCAGAACTTCGGGGATATCTATCTGGCGTTCCCGGATGCAAAAGAGGCAGCGGAATACCGGAGGGAGCTGGACCTTGCGCAGGCCGTGTCCCGCGTCAGCTACAGCATCGGAGCAGCGCGGTTCGAGCGGGAATACTTCAGCAGCAGCCCGGATGATGTGATTGTGGCCCGGTTTACATGCAGCGAAGCGAACAAAATCAGCTTTACCTTCAAGCTGGCGGACAGCCGGGATGGCATTATTGCCTATTCGGGAAACCGGGCCAAGCTGACAGGGAAATTAACGATTCTTACCTATGAAGCGCAGTTTCTCATCCAAAGTGAAGGCGGTTCCATTGCTTCAGACGAGAATGGTATTATCGTAAGCAATGCCAATGCCGTTACGATTCTGGCGGCAGCGGGAACCGATTATGACCCCGATTCCCCAAGTTATACGGGAACGGGACTATCCACAGCGCTTACGAAGAAAATCAACGAAGCTGCTTCCAAGTCGTACGAGCTGCTATTAGAGCGGCATAGGGACGATTACCAGGCGCTGTTCGGCAGGGTTCAGCTCAGTCTGAATGAACAGAAACCGGAAATTCCGACAGACGAGCTGCTGGCCGGATATTCCGCAGGCGAGCTTAATCCCGCATTGGAGGTGCTCTATTACCAGTACGGGCGTTATCTGCTGATCAGCTCTTCACGGGGGCTGCCGCTTCCGGCGAACCTGCAGGGAATCTGGAATAACTCCAACACGCCGCCATGGCAAAGCGATATCCATACGAATATTAATGTACAGATGAATTATTGGCCTTCCGAATCCGCGAATCTGTCCGAGATGGACAAGCCTTACCTGGACTTTATCTATAATCAGGCCATTGTTCAGCCTGTATGGCGCAGCACGGCGCAGTCGATGGGCGCAAGGGGCTGGACCGTTTATACGCAGATGAACATTTTCGGCTACTCCGATTGGCGGTTGAATAATCCCGCCAACGCGTGGATGTGCATGCAGCTGTGGGAGCATTACCGGTATACGCTTGACCGTGATTATCTGGCGCGCACCGCCTATCCCGTCATGAAGAGCGCTTGCGAATTCTGGCTTGACCGCCTGGTCCTCGCTCCGGACGGCAGCTGGGTGGCGCCGATGGAATGGTCGCCGGAGCATGGCCCTGACGAGGATGGCGTCGCCTATGCGCAGCAGCTGATCTGGGATCTGCTGAGCAATACGATTGAGGCAAGCAAGGCGCTGGATGAGGATGCGGCATTCCGGGAATCGCTGGAGACGAAGCTGAGCAAGCTGGACCCCGGCGTGAAGGTCGGCAGCTGGGGGCAGCTGCGGGAGTGGAGGATGACGGAGGATGATCCGGACAACTCGCACCGGCATATGTCCCACCTGATGGGCCTATTCCCCGGCAGGCAGATATCTCCTGCGCTGGATCCCGTATTGTCGGATGCGGCCAAGGTTTCGCTGGATGCGCGGGGCGACTTCTCGACCGGCTGGAGCATTGCCTGGAAAATGAATCTCTGGGCGCGTCTATTGGACGGAAACCGGGCCTACCGGCTGTTGACCCATGCCTTGAGAGTAACCACGGTGTCCGAGGTGACGATGGATGCCAGTCAGGGCGGCGTCTATGCGAATTTGTTCGACGCCCACCCGCCTTTTCAGATCGACGGCAACTTCGGGGCGGTCTCGGCTGTCAACGAGCTGCTGATGCAAAGCCATCTGCATGCGGTACAGCTCCTGCCGGCTCTTCCGGACGCCTGGCCAAGCGGGCATGTGCATGGTCTGGCAGCCCGGGGCGGCTTCGTAATTGATATGGAGTGGGAGCAGGGCATGCTGAAGCAAGCGGTAATCCGCTCAAGGAAAGGGCAGAAGGCGGTTATTCAGCATCCTTATTTTGCACATCACCAACCATCTGTCACTGATCAGTCTACAGGCTTGCAGGTCGAATATGAGTTAGCGGGAGATACGCTGTCCTTCCCGACTGCCAGCGGTTCAGGCTATGTTATTTCGCTATATGGCGAATAACCGGCGGAGCTGGGTACAACGGCTTCTTCAATGAGTGACAAGCAGATAACCCGCTTGTAACACCTGCGAAGCATCGGAAGACGTTTGCGCAAGTGGAGCTCGCACAATTATCGTTGATACAGCAAGACAAACCGCATGAACCACGACCGGATTAAAAATCCAGGGCCGTGGTTCTTTTTTTAACCCTCCTTCTGTGCCATGATAGCTATGGGGGCGATGAACCGTGTTTAAGGATTTTAAACTCATAGATGAACGTCCGGTAGCCATTCAAGTAAAGGACTACATGAAACGATTAATAATAAAAGGCGCCCTGCAGGCGGGGCAGAAGCTTCCGTCCACGCGCGAGCTTGGCGGGCTGCTGAAGGTCAGCCGCAATACGGTGATGGCGGTCTATGCGGATCTGGAGGCGGACGGCTTCGTCTACGTGCTCCAGGGCAAAGGCAGCTACGTGGCAGCGCTCGCCGATAACGCCAGTGCGGCGGCTCCATCCTGGCGGATGGCCTGGACGGCCCGCTTGAACGGGAATGCCCGGCTGGCCGAGGAGCTGGATCTGATGAAGCACGGCATACGGGCGGACAGGGGAACGATTTCCTTCACCAGCATTGCGCCCGACGAGAAGCTGTTTGATCTGGATAATGTGAAGCGGGCTTTTCTGGACCGGATGTCGGTGGAGGGCAATGTGCTGCTGAATTACGGTTATGCCAAAGGCTACAAGCCCCTGATGGATTATTTGCTCCGCTACATGGATCATAAGGGAGTCGATCTGAAAGGCAAGGATATTCTCATCACGAACGGGTTTACGGAGGGCTTCGACATTGTATTATCGGCCCTGAGCAGGCCGGGCGGCTCCGTAATCTGCGAGAATCCGACTCACCATACGGCCCTCAAGAACCTCAAGCTGCACGGGTTCGACATAACCGGGATCGCAATGGAGCGGGACGGGATCCATCTCGGGGAGCTGGAGCGGGCGCTTAAGCAGCGTGTCTATGATTGCGCGTATTTCGTTCCGTCCTATCATAATCCCACGGGCATTGTGATGTCGCCGGAGAAAAGGCTTGCGCTGATGAAGCTGATGGAGCGCTATCAGATTCCGATTATAGAGGATGGCTTCAACGAGGAGCTGCGCTACTCGGGCTCTCATGTGTCGCCGCTCATTGCAGCGGCTGGCCAGGGCAACAATGTGGTTTATATCGGCAGCTTCTCCAAGGTGCTGTTTCCGGGACTGCGCGTAGGCTGGGTGCTGGCTGACCGGGAGCTGATCTATTATTTGGAAAGCGTCAAGCGGGCCCGCAGCATTCATACCTCTACGCTGGATCAGTCGATCCTGTACCAGTATCTGTACAACGGCAATCTGGAGAAGTATTTGAAGAAAGCGAGAGCCGAGTATAAACGCAAATACGAATGGACCATGCACTGCTGCCGGGAGCATATTCCCTATACCTCGCTTTCCGGAGACGGGGGGCTGCATCTGTTTGTCACATTCCCGGAGGGCTTCAGCACAAGGGAGCTGCTGGAAGCATGCCGGAAGCAGGGCGTTATCTTTACGCCGGGCGATATTTTCTTCACGGACGGCGGAGGGCAGAATACGATGAGGATCGGATTCTCCCGGGTATCCGATGAGGATATCGGCAGGGGAATCCGGATGATCGGCGAGACGGCCAAACAAATGATGAGCTGAAGGGGAGCGTTTGAGAATGGAAGTTAACACGATGAGCATGAATGATTTTATCACGCCGCATATACGGGATATCCCCCCTTCGGGGATCCGCAAGTTTTTTGAACTGGAGGCAGGCAGCGATACGATATCGCTTGGCGTGGGGGAACCGGATTTTGTGACGCCTCTGCATGTCAGAGAGGCCTGCATGCGGGCATTGGCAGAAGGCCGAACGATGTATACGCCCAATGCCGGTCTCCTGGAGCTGCGCGAGGAAATAGCCGGTTATCTGAGCAGCAGCTTTCAGCTTCAATATGAGCCGGCGAGCGAGGTGCTGGTGACGGTTGGAAGCAGTGAAGCGGTTGATTTGGCCCTGCGGACATTGATCGGTGCCGGCGATGAGGTTCTTCTCAGCGCCCCCAGCTACATCGCGTATTCGCCGATTGCCAGTCTGCATGGCGGAGTCGTCGTCGAGGTGGAGACATCGGCCGAGCGGCAGTTCAAGCTGACGGCGGAGGCTCTGCAGGAGCGGATTACGCCCCGTTCCAAGGTGCTCATTGTGAACTTCCCGAACAATCCCACCGGAGCCGTCATGTCCAGGGAGGATTGGCTGCCCATTGCGAAGCTTGCGATCGCGAACAATCTGATTGTCATCTCCGATGAAATCTATGCGGAGCTGACCTATGACCGGCAGCACTTCAGCATCGCATCGCTCCCGGGAATGAAGGATCGGACGATCGTGATCAGCGGATTCTCCAAGGCATTCGCAATGACCGGCTGGCGGGTTGGATATGCCTGCGGCAATCGGGAGCTTATTGCCGCCATGCTCAAGATCCATCAGTACACCGCCATGTGCGCGCCTGTGCTGGGGCAGATTGCCGCAATCGAGTCGCTGCGCCGCAGCGGCCTCGCGGAGAAGGACCGCATGATCAGCTCGTTCAAGGAGCGCCGGGGCTTGTTCGTCCAGGGGCTGCGGGAGATTGGATTGCCTTGTCATGAACCGCAGGGCGCCTTCTATGCTTTTCCTTCTATTAAACACACGGGACTCACCTCGGAGCAGTTTGCCCTGCGTCTGCTGAAGGAAGCCGGAGTTGCAGCCGTAGGAGGCGGCGTGTTCGGACCGGGAGGGGAAGGCTTCATCCGCTGTTCCTACTCGGTTTCACTGCCGAAGCTGAATGAGGCGCTTGCGAGGATGGAGCGGTTCATGCGGATGCACTTCCCCCATAATAACGTTTCCCCATGTTTAGCTTAATTGTTGTTCATCCTTTGATTCTCCCATGGGATGGTTGTCATGATGACACCATTCCATGGGCTTTTTTTTTATCCTTATAAAATTTATAAGTTTCAACGAAATGCCATTGTTCCTCCCCCTCAGGAGCCTCGTATCCATGACCCACAGCTCAAGGTATCCTTCTGCGGATTCCGAATATATCCGATTATTTCCGTTTATGGGACAAGACAAATGTTAAAAGTTGTCTCAATAGACTATAAAAATGTCTTAGTAGACGATGTCAGATACGTTACAACCCCTTATTCTAAAATAGGCAAAAAGAAAACGTTTACATGTAAATTTATACTTATTTTAGGAGGATGGAAGGAGGTTGAAGAAGGATAAATAATCAAATTTTATAGTGGGACAGTGTAAGGCTGCAATAAAAAAACTCAAACATTTTCAAAAATGGAGGGCAAAAGATGAGGAAAACGAGTTTGATCATCCTCTCAACAATACTCGCGGCTATTGTTTTATTAGCTGGTTGTGAGGATTCTGCAACAACTGTCAATACCCCTGCAGCCGAAGAGAACAAAACCCCCTCAAACAATGCCGACACGGAACAAACACTTGTAATGACAGAACCGGCTGAGACGGCTGAATTGAAGGAGATTACCGAGTTCAATCAATCTCCTTTTTTGGATGACAAATCACTGCCGCCTGTCAAAGACCGCCTTCCGAAGGATTACAAGATTACCAATGAAATGCCGGCAGGCCTGCTGAAATATGAGAATGGCACCTTTGGCGGCACTTTAAGAACCATTACCTCTGCCGTAGACTGGGATGCCGATGTTTTTGTTATGAATGACGAGCCTCTCATCAACACGCCCGGTATCCTTGGAGAAGAAATAACGGGCAATGTGGTGAAGGACTTCAAGATGAGCGAAGACCAAAAGACGTTCAGCTTTGTTATGCGTGAGGGACTTAAGTGGTCGGATGGCCAGCCCGTTACAACGGATGATGTCAAATTCACAGTTGAGGATGTCCTGTTGAATACGGACATAACACCCATCTTTCCGGTTTATCTTCGTGGGGGCGGTGTTCCCGAAGGCGCGCCGTTCAAGCTTGAGATTGCGGACCAATATAACTTCAAGCTGATTTTTGACAGGCCCTATGGAGGTCTTGCAATCCGTCTTGCCATTCAAGGCTGGAGAGGCTACTCCGAACTGCTGCAGCCGGCACATTATCTGAAGCAGTTCCATACCAAATACACACCGCTTGATAAATTGGAGCCCTTAATTAAGAAAGCCGGGTTCCAGCCTGGCGAATGGGCGAAGCTTTTCAATGAAAAGGACATTACCAGCGGGGAGCTGACGAGCAAGAAGGCCATCGGCTTTCCTGTGTTGTATCCGTGGGTTTTTGTGAAAAGCACTGAGACAACCGCTACTTTCGAGAGAAATCCTTATTATTTCAAAGTAGATACGGCAGGGAATCAGCTTCCATACATCGATAAGATTGTGAGCACCATGGTGCAGGATATTGAAATGGTCTCATTGAAAACCATTGCTGGCGAAGTGGATTTTTCCCGCGAATCGGCTGCATTGGTCAAAATGCCCTTGTATAAGGAAAATGAAAAAAGCGGCTACAAGGCTTTACTTGCCAATATGCATGTCACGCCAACGGATATTTTCCTTAACATGACCTTCGATGATAAATCCTGGCAGAGCGTTGTGCAGGATGTACGTTTCCGCAAAGCGCTTAATATGGCACTGGACCGGGATGAGATTATCGATGCCATCTATTATGGCTTTGCCGCACCGTCTGTTATCGCTGATCCAACCTTCAATGTCGATGAAGCAAATAAACTGCTTGATGAGATGGGGATGAAGAAGGGTGCTGACGGAATCCGCACGGCCCCGGACGGCAAGAAATTTACGATTCCCTTTGAGGTAGGGGCACAGGCTCCGGATATCGTTCCCATGACACAGCTTGTTGTTGAAATGTGGAAGGCGCTGGGGTTGAATGTAACGATGAAAACCATTGACCAAGCCCTCTGGACCACCCGCAACACTGCAAATGAGCTTCGGGCGACCATGATCTGGACGCATACCCCCCTGTGGTATATGGGCGACTGGGGTATCGGAAACTGGGCGCCAGCCTGGGAAAGATGGCGCACAACTGGCGGCAAGGAGGGTGTGGAGCCGCCGGCCGAGGTGAAAGCCCTATTCACTCAGATTGACACCGCGGCGGCCGCTGCGCCGGCAGAGGCACAGAAAGTTTTTGCGCAAATCAAGGCGGACTTTGTAGAGAAGAACTGGTATTTCATCCCGATTGAAGAAGTGAAGCAGCCATTGATCGTCAATGACAAGCTGCATAATGTTCCAACCGAGGAGTCCTTTGCTATTGCCGCAAACTTTAGCGGGGAGCAGTTCTGGTTCGGCAACTAGGCAGATATCCGCATGAGAGAGCCCGGCGGGTTGCGGGAGGGCTGGGCTCTCTCAAACATTGACCTGGAATCACAAGAGGCAGGAATGCTTGGATGAAGGAGGAAAGTGCTTGTTAAATTATATCGGTTATCGGGTTCTTCAACTTATTCCGCTGCTGGTCGCCATCAGTATTATTGTGTTTGTCATCATTCAACTGCCGCCGGGCGATTTCCTGACCACATACATTGCCAATTTAAAGCTATCCGGTACGGATGTGAATGACAGTGCCATTCTTAATTTGAAGCTGCAGTATGGTCTTGATGAGCCTATGTACATGCAGTATCTGGTATGGGTGAAGAATATCATTCTGCACGGAGATTTAGGGCGGTCCTTCCAATGGAACATGCCGGTAACGGAGGTGATCGGCGAGCGGTTGGCCCTGACCATGACCATATCCATTATTTCGCTTATTTTCGTGTGGATCCTCGCCATACCGATTGGCATTTATTCAGCAACAAGGCAATATTCGGTTATGGATTATGTATTTACGTTTATCGGCTTTATCGGTCTTGCCGTTCCCGGTTTTCTTATCGCCTTGATCATTGTTTATGCGGTTTTTGCCCAGACCGGGATATCCATAACGGGGTTATTCTCGCCGGAGTATCAGGATGCGCCCTGGAGTATCGATAAAGTGTTGAATATGCTCCCAAGACTTGCGCTGCCCGTCGTTGTAATCGGGATGAGCGGCACAGCTGGCCTTATCCGTGTAACCCGGGGAATGCTGCTTGATGAGCTCAGCAAGCAGTATGTTATCACAGCCAGGGCAAAAGGCGTCTCTGAGCGTAAGCTGCTATTTAAATATCCAGTCCGTATGGCGGTAAATCCCTTAATCAGTACCATAGGATGGACTCTTCCCGCGCTGATTTCCGGTGAAGCGATTGTCTCCATCGTGCT
Source organism: Paenibacillus sp. JT22N12 (assembly GCF_056269365.1). NCBI lineage: Bacteria > Bacillati > Bacillota > Bacilli > Caryophanales > Paenibacillaceae > Paenibacillus > Paenibacillus sp. JT22N12. The sequence continues at coordinate 598,614 of NZ_JBWDNU010000004.1, forward strand.
CAATATGCCAACAACAGGACCGATGCTGCTCAAGGCGCTGATGTTCCAGGACATGTATCTGGCCGGCAGCTTCCTGCTCATTATTAGTGTATTGACCGTAATTGGGACGCTTCTCTCGGATATTCTGCTGGCGGCATTGGATCCGAGGATTAGATATGGAGGAGGCACTGAATGAGCGCGATCACCCAGCTATCGAGCAGGTTTCGGAGGAACAGGAAGCCAAGGTCCGACAAAAAAAGCAGGCTTGAAAATGTGGAAGTAGCCTCTCAATGGCAGCTGATGTGGTGGAAATTTAAAAAGCATAAAATGGCGGTCGCTGCAGCTATTATTCTTCTGCTCTTTTATTTGGCAGCCATCTTCTGTGAATTCCTGGCGCCAGGCGTTCCGGCCTTACGGTATCCTGAATATAAAAATGCTCCGCCGCAAAAAATCCATTTCACCGATAAGCAGGAAGGCTTCAGCCTGCGGCCCTTCGTCTATGGCCTCAAAGAAGAAATGAATGTGGAAACCTTCCGCCGCACCTTTGTTGAGGATACATCGCGGAAGTACCCGATTTCCTTCTTTGTCAAAGGCGAGCCTTATAAAATGTGGGGGTTTATTCAATCGGATATTCATCTGGTCGGCCTTCAGGATTCCAACGAGGCATTCATTCCGCTTGGTACAGATCAGCTTGGCCGGGATATGTTGTCGCGGATTATTTATGGATCGAGGATTTCTCTTTCCTTCGGACTGCTGGGTATTGTATTTACCCTTATCCTGGGGCTGCTCCTGGGCGGATTCTCCGGTTATTTGGGCGGGGTTACCGACACCATCATTCAGCGGACGATTGACTTGTTAATCTGTATTCCCACCATTCCCTTATGGATGACGCTCGCTGCGGCGCTGCCGAGGGATTGGACAGCGCTGCAAATTTACTTCGGGATGATCATCATCTTCTCCGTTATCGGCTGGACGGGTCTTGCCCGGGTGGTACGGGGGAAAATTCTATCCCTGCGCGAAGAGGATTTTACAATGGCGGCCCGGCTCTCGGGTGCTACGGATTTACGCATTATCCGCAAGCATCTTCTTCCGTCCTTTGCCAGCTATATTATTGTCAGTACAACGCTATCGATTCCTGCGACGATTATCGGGGAAACGTCGCTTAGCTTTCTGGGATTGGGACTTCAGGCGCCAGTCGTCAGCTGGGGCGTGCTGCTGCAGGACTCGCAGAACCTGGAGACGCTCGCGCATCATCCGTGGCTGCTGATACCCGCTATCTTCATTGTCATTGCCGTACTAATGTTCAATTTTCTGGGTGACGGACTGCGTGATGCGGCAGATCCCTACAAGTAGAGGAGGCTTTCCATGGTTGTTAGCGGAGATATCGTTCTGGAAGTGAAGGATCTTACCGCACATTTTCATCTGGATGAGGGTATTCTGAAAGCAGTGGATGGCGTGGATTTAACGATTAAGCGCGGGAAAACGCTCGGGATCGTCGGTGAAAGCGGCTGCGGGAAAAGCGTGACCTCCCAGGCATTATTACGCATCGTACCCAAGCCGGGAAAAGTGGAAGGACAAATTCTGCTGAGCAGGAAGAAGGATCATGATCAGGCCAGAGTTACGGATCTGGTCAAGCTTGATCCAGTGGGAAAGGATATCCGCGATATTCGGGGCGGCGAAATCGCTATGATTTTTCAGGAACCGATGAAGGCGTTCTCGCCCATTCATACGATTGGGAATCAGATTATGGAAGCCATAAAGCTTCATATTACCAATAATGAGGAGGAAGCTAAAGAAATTGCTATTCAGACCCTGAAAAATGTCGGGATGTCCAATGCGGAGCAGCGAATGAACGAATATCCCCATCAATTATCAGGAGGAATGAGACAGCGGGCGATGATCGCGATGGCCCTCTCCTGCAAGCCCTCGATATTGATCGCCGATGAGCCTACAACTGCGCTGGATGTGACTGTACAGGCGCAGGTTCTGTATTTAATTAATGAGCTTAAAGCCAGGAATAATATGTCTGTCGTCTTCATCACGCATGATCTTGGGGTCATTGCCGAGATGTCGGATGAGGTGGCGGTCATGTATCTGGGCAAGGTTGTGGAGTATACAGATGTCGATACCTTATTCCATGGAGCGCAGCATCCTTATACAAAGGCCCTGCTTCATTCCATACCAACCATTAATAGAGTAAATGAGAGGCTTGAATCCATCGAAGGAACGGTACCTTTTCCGATGAATCTTCCAGCGGGATGCGGTTTTTATACACGGTGCAAGCATGCGATCGATGGGGTATGCAATCGGGAGGACATTCCCTTGATTGAAGTGAAGGAAGGGCATCGCGTCAGATGTGTGCTGGCTGAAGTAAACCTGGAATAAAGGAGATGTGGCAGCTGTGGAAACATTGGAACGGGTTCTGGACGTCAAGGGGATGAAGAAATATTTTCCGATTACAAAAGGCTTTTTTCAGCGGACAGTCGGCTATGTCAAAGCGGTTGACGATGTGAGCGTGTCTATAGGTCCCGGGGAAACCTTTGGTTTGGTCGGGGAGTCGGGCTGTGGTAAAACAACCTTGGGCCGTTGTATTTTGCGGGCTATTGAACCGACCTCGGGCGAAGCGCAGTTTCAAAAGCGCAATGGGCAAATGGTCGATATTACCAAGCTCGATACCAAGAGCCTGCGTGCGATACGCAGAGATATGCAGCTTATCTTCCAGGATCCCTATTCTTCGCTTAATCCAAGAATGACCGTGCTGAATATCGTGGGGGAGCCCCTGGTATGCAATAACCTGGCCAGCGGAGACGAACTGAAGGAACGCGTTCGCGAGCTGATGGAGCTTGTCGGGCTAAACAGCCGCCACATGGAGAGATATCCCCACGCTTTCAGCGGAGGGCAAAGACAGCGGATCGGTATTGCCCGTGCATTGGCCACGAATCCCAAGTTTATCGTGTGTGATGAAGCAGTATCCGCCCTCGATGTATCCGTGCAGGCTCAAATCATTAATTTGCTGCAGGATTTGCAAGCCAAACTGAATTTAAGCTATTTATTTATTTCTCATGATCTTGGTGTCATTCAGCATATTTCCAATCGGGTCGGCGTCATGTATGTCGGCAAGATGGTGGAAACAGCCGGCACCAGGGAGCTGTTCAACCGTCCCATGCATCCCTACACGGAAGCGCTCTTGTCGTCCAAACCGATACCGGATCCCCGGAAGAAATCCAATCGGATTATCCTTGCAGGGGAGGTGGCTAATCCTGCCAATCCTCCGTCCGGCTGTTATTTTCATCCGCGCTGCCCCTATGCCCAGGATGTTTGCAAGAAGGAAAGTCCGCCCTGGGTCAAGGTGGATGAGGGTCATTACTCCGCCTGTCATTTCGCAGGAGAACTCAGCTTGAGGGGAGTTGATCATTTATGACGCCTATCCTAATTACCATCCTTGGCTTTCTTATTCTTCTGGGATTGACCATGGTAGGTCTGCTATGGTACCTCAGAACCATAACCGGCGTACTCGTCGTCAGCAGGCATGAGCAGCTGGAGCGGATAACAACGCTGCATGATATTCCTGAGCAATGGAAGGCCAGGTATAACGGGCGGATTATGAAGCTGCATCAGCAAGGGGACCACGTGAAATCCCGGAAGCTGCAGGAAGCGGCGAAAAGAAGTTATGTAAGAAGACTGAGGCGGCTTTCCCTGTATTTAAGAAAAACACGGCTTGTCGATAGTGAAGAAACAAGAGCCTATACGCTTACGCTGCTCGATTCGGTCAGAATGAAGTGGGAGGATCAATCCTCCCATGGATGAGTTTTTGAAAAGGAGTAACAGGCAGGCCAAGGCGGGCATTTATTCTTATTTGCTATCCTTTGCGACAAGTGCTCTGGGGATTTATCTGTGGTTCGAGCTGCGTGATTTGATTTCCAGTTTGCTGATCGTCTTCAATATCAATCCTTCAGCATGGCGGGCGATCGACAACTTTTCCTTTCTTTTGTTGGGTATTCTATGGCTCGCATGCGTATTCTTTGTGCAGCATGTCTATCACAAGAGCTACCTGGCAGGCTGCCTGTTCCGCCGCGTTTGTCTCGTGATCGGCATCCAGATGCTCATAGGGTCTGTTATTCGGCTGATTTCCGTCCTTGTTCGATCCGTGATAATGGATGCGCTGGGCTGGACTATCCTGATCTGCATTGGAGGTGTCGGGATATCCCTGATTTATTACACCAGAAATAAGCGGACGGCCATGAATGCAGAGGAGATCAAGGGGTGATGAAATCATGCTTGCTGCTGTGAGATACCAGCGGATTGTCGACCTGGTCAATGAGCGCGGGAGTGTCCGGGTAACGGAGCTCAGCCAATTATGCCAGGTAACGGAGGAAACGATCCGCAGGGATTTGGGCAGATTGGAAAGCGAAGGCAGACTCTACCGCAGCTTCGGGGGAGCGCTTGGCATTCGAACGTATACGCCGGAAATCTCCTACAAGGAACGGGAGATAACCAATATCAAGGAAAAAAGCAAAATTGCTGAAGCGGCTATCCAGCACATCGCACCTCATGAGCGAATCGTTCTGGATGCGAGCACAACGGCTTGGTACATGTCCTCGAAGCTGCCTGACATTCCGTTAACCGTCATCACCAACTCGCTCAAGGTGAGTCTGGAGCTCAGCATGAAGAAGAATATTCAGGTCTTCAATACAGGCGGTACTATGCTCTCGCATTCGCTGTCCTTCGTGGGTCCGATCGCTGAAAAAACAGTGGATGATTTCCATGTGAATAAGGCCTTTATCTCCTGCAAGGGTGTGCATCTGGAACGCGGGATCAGCGAATCCAATGAAATGCAGGCGAGGATCAAGAAAAAAATGATGCAGATGGCAGAAGAAGTGTATGTATTGGCAGACTACAGCAAATTCGACATTCAGTCCTTCGTTTCTGTAAACGGCTGGCAGGGTATTCATCATCTGATCACCGATGCCAAGACCAGTCCGGATATAATAAATCAACTAAGAGGCAAGCAGATTCAAGTCATTCAATTAATGGAGTGATCGTACAATCCGGGTGAGTGTTCACTACTCAAACTTCAGCATACTTATGCAAAGGGGAGTTGGCATGCTCAATTACTCGAATCATTCGTATTTGGATGAACATAAATTACCCTTCTCGATCTCCCGAGTCTTTCTGGATCAACATAATAGTCCATCGATGCAGGAGCATGATTTTGTTGAGCTGGTTTTTATCGTACAGGGCGATGCGAGGTATATTTGTGAAGGGGAATGTTATGATATCCATACTCGTGATGTCATTATTATCAATCCGGGTGAAACTCACAGGTATGAGGTAGGACAAGGCAAACCATTTGAAATGATCAAATGCCAGTTTAACTCGGAGTTCATCCAGGAGAGTTTATTGCGGCAGCTGGAAATCACAACCTTAATGGACTGTTCATATGTTCACTCCTTGTTGAACAAAGGGGAGCGACGCTATAATCGGTTGAATCTCAAAAAGCAGGATAGCATGCGCGCCATATCACTGCTGAATTGCATACAGCTGGAGTGGAAATTCAAGCAAGCTAACCATCATACCCTGATTAAAATTCTGGTGCTGGAGCTTCTGGTGCTGCTGTCGCGCTACAAAAGCCAGAATACATCCTTCCAGCCGGAACCCAGGCTCCAGCGGAGCAGTCACAACCGGATATTAACACGCCGGGTTAACGGCTTTCTCGAGCATCACTATGCCGAAAAATTGTCCATATCCTCCATATGTGAACTATTTAATATAAGCACGCGCCAAATGAATCGTATTTTCAAAAGAGAAACAGGACAGACGCTCACGGAGCGTGTGCATGAAATCCGCATTAACCGGGCCAAACAATATTTGATGGAAAGCGATGAGAAGGTCATTCAGATTGCGATTCTGGTGGGCTATGAGGATCCTACATTCTTTTCCAGTTTATTTCGCCGCCAGGTAGGCTGTCCTCCAGGGAAATTCAGGAAATTTTATCAAGAGCTGGGGTGAGCTCTTCCAGGCGGTCCAATTTCCGTCGACGTGCAGCCGGATATTCAGATAAAGCTGTTGTCCGGGCTTAACAAAGAAATCATTCAAGGTCTTAATAGTCAATCATGTTAATCAAAGAAACGGTTTGAGCGGGAGATGATTCTCTTCCTGCTCAGGCCGTTTCTTCTTGTGTGATGGAGATTTGCCCGGCCGTCAGGGGCTTCCATTTCCCAGGGGAAATTGAGTCGTCGATACTTGAGTGCTAAACTAAAAGAGAAAACACTCAAGCACGATGAGGCTCGACACGGGGGATAACGCATCGATATGTCCCGATTATGAATCAAGGAGGATGTCCTATTGAGAGCGATAATAGTTGAACAGCCCGGAGGGATCGAACAATTGAAGGCAGGGGAGTACCCGAAGCCGGTTCCCGCGGATCGCGAGCTATTGGTCCGTGTAAAAGCCGCGGCCATCAACCGGGCGGATATTCTCAAGCGCAGGGGACTTTATCCGGCAGCTGCAGGCGCAAGCCCGATTCTGGGTCTGGAAATGTCGGGGGTAGTTGAGCAGGCGGGAGCGGCCTGCGAAGGCTGGAAGGCTGGCGACCGCGTATTCGGGCTGCTTCCCGGCGGAGGATATGCGGAATATGCCGTCATTCCAGGGGAGATGGCGATGCGCATCCCTGACAGGCTGTCCTTCGAGGAAGCGGCGGCCATTCCCGAAGTATTCCTGACGGCCTATCAAACCCTGTTCTGGCAGGGCGGGCTTGCGGCCGGTCAATGGGTACTGATTCATGCAGGAGCAAGCGGAGTGGGGACGGCTGCCATTCAGCTGGCCAAGCATAAGGGGGCCAAGGTCATAGTCACTGCGGGAACCGACGAGAAGCTGGCGGTCTGCCGGAGCCTTGGCGCCGACATTGCGGTTAACTACAAGCAATCTTCCTTTGACGAGGAAGTTAAGCGGGCAACAGGGGGACAGGGAGTCCAGCTCATTCTTGATTTTATCGGCGCTTCCTATTGGGAGCGGAATATCGCCAGCCTTGCTGTCGACAGCCGGATGGTGCTGATCAGCTCGCTTGGCGGCTCCAAGGTGGAGAATGTAGACCTGGCGGCGATTTACGCCAAGCGGATCACCATCGTCGGAACGCTGCTCTCCACGCGGAGCGTCGAATATAAGACGCAGCTAACGCGCGATTTTGTCCGGGATGCCCTGCCTGCTTTTGCCGACGGGAGTCTGAAACCCATTATTGACACCGTTTATCCGCTGGAGGAGGTCGGAGAAGCCCACCGGCGTATGGAAGCGAACAAGAACATCGGCAAGCTTGTGCTGACCGTACAGGATGAAAGTGACCTTGACTCAACCTCCTCCTGAGCCGGGGGAGTTTTTCTTTTGCGCCAGCCAGACGATGCCTGAAATTCAGCTGCAGGAGCATGATGCGGCACTGCGTGGCGGGGTTAAGCCGTATTTGCCTAGCTCCGCAACCTGTTGTAAAGTAAATTTATAACCTCGCGGGGAAGACCCACCATTGACCATGAAAATGGAATCGCTTTCAAAAATAAGGGGCGGCTAAATGATGAAAACCAGGTTTTCCAAAACGTTCAGAAGATTTCTGTTATCCTATCTCATCATTCTGATCATTCCGAATATAGCGGGATATATCACGTATCGGACTTCTATTGACGCCGCTGAGAAGAATTCAATTGACACGAGCCTGCTGCTGCTCAAGCAAAGCAAGGATATTTTGGAGAGACGGATGGCCGAGGTGCAGAATTTCACCAGACAGCTGGCCATCAACCAGGATATCGCGCTGATCATGAATGAAAATGTAAAGAAGGACTCTTATAATATTTATGGGTTATGGAAGACTTGGCGGGATGTATCCTATTACGACAAGACCAATGACTTTCTGCAAAACTATTATATTTATCTGAACAATTATGATGTTGTGCTGACCCCGGCAACCATCTATTACCGTCCGCTTCATTATTATGAGCAAAACTATTACAGCGGTCTCTCGTTCGATGAATGGAAGAAGACGATCATTCAGACGAGCCATCAGGATACGATTCTGCCTCTGCGCTCGTATATCCGCAACAAGACGGAATCCTTCGTCATGACTTATATTCAATCCCTCCCGCTGAACAGCTTCACCAAACCGAGCGGAACGGTGGTGGTGGTCATCGATGAGTCCAAGATCAGCAGCATGCTGATGAGCTTCTCCAGCCAATACGGCGGTTGGGCGTATATAACGGACAAGGATGGGAAGCCGCTCGCTTCCGCGGGAATCGACAATGAGCAGATTGACCAGTTGGGGCTAAAGACGACGCCCGAGGAAATGGAGACCCAGGAATTCGTCGATGATACGCTGCGGATAACCGTCCGCTCGGAGAGCAACGGCTGGGTCTATGTTGCCGGTATTCCGCGAAAGGCTCTGATGGAGCAGGCCGACAAGATTCAGCATATTACGTGGACGGTTACGGTTGTCGCGCTTGTGATTGGCCTATTGATCTGTCTGCTCCTGGCTTACCGCAACAGCACGCCCATCAACCGGCTCGTTCGCATTGTGCGGGAGCAGATCGGTCAAGACTCGTATGTCGCTTACAATGATTATGATTTCCTGCACGGCAATATATCGAGTCTGATAAGCGACAACCGGCTGCTGGAAACGGAATTGAACCGGCAGATTCCGCTTGTGCGGGATGCCTTCATGAAGCGGATTCTCCGGGGAGAGTTCCATTCGCAGCATGAAATCCGGGCCGCCTCTTCACAGTCGGGCACGGAATTTCAAGGCGATTACGGTTATGTCGGCATGATCCGGATTAACGGCTACAGCGGCATGAATACGGAAGAAATTCTCAATGAGCTGCAGGCCGCACGTCTCCTGATTACACAAACCATGCGTACGATTGATGCAGCAGCAGCCATAACCGATATGGATTCCGACAAAATCGCGGTGATTAGCACATTTGCCACGGAGCCGGGCACGGAACAGCGGAAGGATTACGAGAAGAAGATCGCCGGGCTCAGAGCGACTCTCGAAACGGAATACCGCATATCCATCTCGGTTTCCGTAGGCTCCTCCTTCCACAGCCTCTCCGATATCAGCCGATCGTTCGAGGAGGCAAGGCGGGCGATGGATTACGGTGCCGCCGCAAGCAGTGACGGCAGTATTACCTGGTATCACGAGACCTGGAAGGAAACCACAACCTATTATTATCCGATCGATCAGGAAATGCGCCTCTTGAGCGCCTTGAAGGTTGGGGAAACCCTGGAAGCCAAGCGGATCGTGGATCAGATCTTCGTACAGAACTTCGCCGAGCGCGGCTTGTCCGCGGAAATGTCGCAGCAGCTCATCGGGGAGATCAAAGGAACGATACTGAAGCTGATCGATCAGAAGGTGATTCAGGATCCGGATGAATCCGAGCACCTGAAGAACCGGACTGTTCAGATCATGCTGTCGGAAGGCGTCGAGCAGGTGCACAGCGAGCTGGAAGAAATTATTGAACAAATCTGCGAGCTCATCGTAAGGAAGAAGACCGAGAAAGAAAATGAAACGGTGGACAAAATAAGAAAATCCGTTGAAGCAAGGTACGGAGACGCCAATCTGTCTCTATACCAGATCGCCGACTCGGTTGGCAGGCCGGAGAAATATATTTCCCAGCTCTATAAAGAGCAGACCGGTGAGCCTATCTCGGACTATCTGGAGAAAATCCGGATCAAGCATGCTTCCGGCCTGCTGTTTGACTCCAATTTGACAATTGATGAGATTGCTGCTCAGGTCGGCTATAACAGCTCTCACTCCTTTCGCAGGGCGTTCAAGCGCGTCCTGGGCGTTTCCCCCAGTCTATACCGCAAATCCACAAATGAATAACCATTCCTTATCGTGAGCCCGACCCCATCAGGTCGGGCTTTTTCCTTAAACGGTTAAGAATGAATCCACTGCATTGATGATCGTTCGGCAGGAAAAACCGTGCTGCGGCACAGATCCGGAACCAGCCAGACCTAAACGGCTGCTCCAGCTAGGAAAAACCTGCTTGCATGTCCCCCTGCCCTGGTTGAAGGCCCCGCAAGCAGGAAAAACCGTACTTCGGCGCAGATCCGGAACCAGCCAGGCCTAAACGGCTGCTCCAGCAAGGAAAAACCTGCTTGCATGTCCCCCTGCCCTGGCTGAAGGCCCCGCAAGTACTTCGGCGCTGCAAACCGGTTCCTCGCGTATGGTCTTGCCCATGACTCCATTCATCGGCATGGGCGGTCCGTCACAAGTTTGGTCATGTGCCGCCATGGCAGGCGCAGCCGCTTCTTTCAGCAATACGTACACTGGAAAAATCAGGGTACAGCATGCTGCTGTACCCCGATTTCTCAACTGTACCTTTACGCAGGTGCTTGCTAACCCGTAATATTTGCGTAAAGAAAGCGCTGCCATTTCGAATGGGATTGCAGCGGATTGCAGCCTGCCTTCCAGCTGCCCGCCTTTCTCTATGAAAAACGGTACGCACGATGACGAAAAAGACGATGAGGAGGGAATCCATGGAAACGGTTAGGGCTGTGCAGCCTGGAAAAAAAACGACCGCCTTAAGAGGGGCAAAGCTTCGTGCTGACGCCAGAAGAAGCTTTAGAAGACATTGGCAGTTTTACCTGCTCATTATCCCCCCTGTACTTTTCTTCATCATATTCAAGTACGTCCCCATGCTTAATGCGGTCATTGCTTTCAAGGATTACAGCATTGTTAAAGGAATCTGGGGAAGCCCATGGGCCGGGCTCAAGCATTTCAGGCTGTTTTTTGACAATCCGGTCTTCTGGGTGCTGATCCGAAACACGCTGATTATAAGCCTCTATCATCTGGTTGTCGCCTTCCCGATACCCATTCTGCTGGCGCTGGGGCTTAATGAAATTCGCAGCGGCTTCTTCAAGCGCGCTGTGCAGCTGGTAACGTATGCGCCTTATTTTATTTCTACCGTCGTGATGGTCTCTATTATTATGCTTCTGACATCCCCGCGGCTTGGCATTCTCAATATACTCATGCAGAACATGGGAATGGAGCCGGTCAACTTTCTGGGTGACCCCGGGATTTTCCGGTCGGTGTATGTGTGGTCGGATGTATGGCAAACGGCCGGTTATTCCGCAGTTATCTATATGGCGGCGCTTGCGGGTGTGGACCCTGCGCTCTACGAGGCTGCCCGGGTTGACGGCGCATCCAGGATGCAGAAAATCCTTCATATCGACATTCCGGGGCTGCTGCCGGCGGCTGTCATTATCCTGATCCTGTCCGTCGGCAATATTATGGCGATCGGCTTCGAAAAAATCTATTTGCTGCAAAATCCGCTCAACACCAGCACATCCGAGATCATTGCCACCTATGTGTACAAAATCGGGCTGCTCAATGCCAACTTCAGCTTCGCTACCGCAGTCGGATTATTCAACTCCGTCATCAATCTTATACTGCTTGTGCTGGTCAACGCACTGGCACGGCGTATATCCAATAATAGTCTCTGGTAAGAGGGAGGAGTATCCAAAGATGCAAACCAGCCGAGTCCGCATCCGGGAATCTTTAGGGGACCGGATCTTCCTGACAATTGTCTATATCCTGCTGATAGCCGTACTGCTCGTTGTGTTGTATCCGCTTATTTATATCTTCAGCTCATCGCTCAGCAGTCCGAATGCCGTATCGTCCGGCCGTGTATGGCTGTTCCCGATTGACTTTTCCCTGGTCGGCTACAAGGCGGTTCTGGAGAACTCCCAGGTGCTTACGGGCTACGGGAATTCCCTGTTCTATGTCATTGCGGGGACGCTCATAAGCGTGTCGCTGACGGTTGTTCTGGCATATCCGCTGTCGCGCAGATCGTTCTTCGGGCGCAATGCGCTGATGATCTTCATTGTGTTCACCATGCTTTTCTCCGGCGGACTGATCCCGATGTATCTGGTGGTCAAGCAGCTCGGCATGATCGACACCCGATGGGCGCTGCTTATTCCCCAGGCCATCTGGGTGTGGCAGGTCATTATAACCCGGACGTTCTTCCAATCCTCCATCCCGGACGAGCTGGTGGAAGCGAGCGAGATGGATGGCTGCAGCGATCTGAGGTTTATGCGGAGTATTGTCATCCCGCTGTCGAAGCCCATCATTGCGGTGCTGGTGCTGATGTATGCCGTGGGTCAATGGAATGCTTACTTTGACGCCCTGATCTATTTGAAGACGCAAGCGCTTCATCCGCTGCAGCTGGTGCTGCGCAACATTCTGATCCTCAATACCGCTACCGGCAATATGGAGGCTTCGGAAATGCTCAAACGCCAGCAGATGGCGGATCTGATGAAATATTCCCTGATTGTCGTCGCCAGCCTGCCCGTGCTCATCATCTATCCGTTCGTTCAGCGCTACTTTGTGCAGGGCATGCTGATCGGCTCCGTTAAGGGCTGACGAATCAGGCGAATGGCCTTGAGAGGGGGAGTTTGTATGTAAGTGTAAAGGGGGACTTATGATTACACAAACGGGAGGGATTAGATTGAAAAAGAAGATGGCTTTGATCGTGTCACTCATGCTTGTCTGTACGCTGGTACTGGCTGCTTGCTCCAAGGATAACGGCGGTGGCGCCGCCAATAACGGAAATGGTGCCAATACAGGCGGGACGGCTGCGGAAGGCAATGCGAATGCCGGCAGCGGCGATGCGGCGGCGGCTCCTGTTAAGATTTCGATTTTCGCCCAACAAAACCCCGACACGGATTTCACAACCAATTCCTTCACCAAAGAAGCGGAAAAGCAGTTCAACATCCAGTTTGAATGGCAGACTATTCCGTATGACGGCGCAGCTGAGAAAAGACAAATCTCGCTTGCCAGCGGCGACTATCCCGACCTGTACATGCTGATTCCGTGGGTAGACCGCTTCTCGCAGACGGACCTGCTTCGTTTCGCCCAGCAGGGCGTCGTTCTCCCGCTCAACGATCTGATTGACAAATATGCCCCGAATATCAAAGCGGCTATGGATAAATATCCGTTCTACAAGGCGATGAATACTGCGCCGGACGGCAATATTTACGGACTTTCCCAGCTGATCGAATGCTACCACTGTTCCTTCCCGAACAAAATGTGGCTGAATACCAAATGGCTGGATAAGCTTGGCCTTGAGATGCCGACGACCTCCGAAGAGTTCAAAGCCGTGCTGAAAGCGTTCAAAACGCAGGATCCCAATGGCAACGGCAAGGCGGATGAAGTGCCGCTTAGCGGCGCCAACGGAGAGTCTGGCGAGCATATTATTCCTTACTTTATGAACGGCTTCATCTATGACGACGACAGAACCTATCTGCTGCTGGACAACGACAAAGTGGATATTGCGGCCAACAAGCCCGAGTGGAAGGAAGGCCTTGCTTTCGTCAAATCGATGTATGACGAGGGTCTGATCGATCCGGGAGCCTTTACGCAGAACGGCGAAGCCTACAAGAAAATCGGCGACAATGCGGAGATTCAAATCCTTGGCGCCGGTGAGGCGATGCATCCGGGCATCTTCGTGACCACGGGCAACGATGCCCCTTACGGAGCGGATTACAATCCGGTGGCACCGCTGCAGGGACCCAAAGCTTCTTTTGCCACCTACAACTATCCGAGCGATCCCGGCGCAACCTTCGTGCTGACGAACAAGTCAAGCGAAGAGGCCCAGATCGCGGCGATTAAATTAGTCGATTACATGATGACGCCGGAAGGGAATCTTCGTGCCAACTTTGGCGAGGAAGGGGTGGATTGGAGAAAGCCTGCCGAGAGCGAGAAAGCCATTAATGATGCGGTTGCTCCTTACTTCACCACCATTCCGCTCAAGAAGGATGAGAAGCCGCATAACACTAACTGGGGTGCAATGGCGCAGTACTACAATCCGAAGGAGTACAGGGACAGCTGGGTGGCTGCCGATGATATCTATTCCTCCGAAGGCTATGAGCGCAGATTGCAGCAGGCGACAGAACTCTACGACGGCAAGCAGCCGGAGAACCTGTTCCCGCATTGGGCAATCTGGATCGATCCCGCGACAGCCGATGAAGTGGCGATGATGAAGACAAACATTAAGGATTATATCGATCAGAACGCCCTGCAATTCGTCACGGGAGCCAAGGATCTCGACAAGGATTGGGATGCTTACGTCAAAGGCTTGGACAACTTGAACCTGAAGCGCTACCTAGAGCTTATGCAGACCGCTTACGAAGGCACGAAATAAGGATACAACCAGAAGTGCAGGCATATGATCGTTACAAGATCATTTTTTGCATAATTGCAACTTGAATAAGGCGGCAGTCCCCATGCCTGGGGATTGCCCATAGAGGAGGATATACACATTATGGCCAATGAAAGACAGCAGTTGTTGATTCTTCATCTTGCTATGCCCGATCTGGATTCCCATACGGTGGCCTGGGCGTTATACGACGGCGCGCTGCCAGCCAGCCAGCTGCAGATGAATACGGGGGATCAGAATGAGCCTCCCTATAAATCGGTCATCGATGCCATGAGAAACGGCTGGTTTGTCATTCAGTTGGCTCATGCCCCCACTTATCTAAGGGGAGCGGAGCATGAGAGCGGTCATCTGCCCTATGAATATGTGCTTGAGAGGAGAGTTGCAGTATCATGAACATCATTGGAAGCGAGCTGAAGTCTGAGCAGAAGCCGCAGCCCGTGGGCCTAGAGCATCTGCTGACAGCCAGGCAAATGGCCTCCTTCGTCACCGACGGTTATTTGCATATTGAGAACCTTGTGCCGGATGAGCTGAACAGGCTGGTGGATGAGGAGCAGCGCAGCGGACGCGTCAAGCAGCGGGGGTATTGGCAGAATTCCCAGTACATGCAGCAGGTATTCGATCTGCCGCAGGTGAAGGGGATTATCCAAAGCCTGGTCGGCCATTATCCGGTTTATGACCATTCCGCTCTGCATATCGTGCAGCCGAAGCATCTCAAGGCGCAGGAATGGCATGCCGATTCGATCATCAACACGCGCAAGTACGGCTTTGACATACAGGCGTTCTACTTTGCCCACGATGCGCCTGACGAGATGGGACCGACCCTGGTGCTGCCGGGTTCGCATCTGCGCCGGGTCAACACCTCCAGCATCGGACGGTACAAGAACATCGTCGGACAGAAGCGGATGGTATCCAAGGCAGGCACCATGTTCTTCGTTCACGAAGGAATCTGGCACTGCGCCCAGCCGAACCATACGGACGACACTCGTTATGTGTTCAAGCTGCGGCTGCGCCCCGGCCAGGAGCAGCGTGGGCTGTTCAATACGGAGGGCTACCGGGACGAGGAAGTATCCAACATCATTTATAGAGGGTATGAGATCTGGCAGGGCAACGAAGGGCGTCTCGATCATGTGGCGCGGGCGAAGCTGTGGCGATATGTTACAGGTGACGACACCATCGATGTCTCATTCGAGGGAGCGCTGTCGAGGATGAACATCCCGCTTTGATGTAAAAAAAGAAACTTGCTCCGCCTCTTCATGCGGCAGGGCAGGTTTCTTTTTTTGCTACCGGGCTGTCCTCCCGGCCGGTCAATCGCTGACCCGGCTCAAGCCATTCCATTCCAAGAAGAGTCCTCGTAGCTCTCTTCATTGGCGATATCCTGGATCTCCTCCGAGCTGACGTTGATATAGCGGTAGCCCTCCGCCTGCTGCTTCTTCAGCGCCCGTTCCTTGTAGAAGCGGGGGCTTCCTTCGCCGGCATCCTCGTCATAGACCAGCAGGATGCCGTCTGTTTTGCGGAATAACAGATCGTCTCTGGCGGCGAACTGCCAGGTGCCGCTGTACGGTTGATTGCTGACGCTGGCGTAATGATCCACGCCTTTAAGGATTTCATTGTAATATTCCTTCTTGGCGTCGTTCCATTTCTCCTCGGGATTCTGAAAGGCCGCGATAATGGACAATTTCAGCTGCGGATAGGTATGCTTCAATGCGATCACGACCTCGCAGGCCCACAAATCCACACCGTACTGGCCGGGTGTAATGACCCATTCCAGCCCTTCTTCAACAAGAGGGAAAAGGCGCCGGGTCAGGGCTTTTTGAATATAGGGAATGCCCACATGCTTTTGGTTGAAAATATTCAGTTCATGCGCGCGGTAGCCGGTCACCAGAAGATTCTTCAACGCTTAACGCCCCTTCGGTTTATTAGACCTATTATAATAAACGTTCCGGGTGCAAACAAATCCTGCCTTCGAATATCATGCAGCCGGTCTGGCCCCACTTTAAACATTTAGTAAAATATGTCGAAAACAGGAATATTCTATGATAATATAAATGAATTAAAGTCAAGAAATAGAGAGAATAATAGCAGTTATAGGGGGATTGCGAGTGGAGAACAACAGAATCATACTGCCTCTGACAGGCGCATTGCTGGCTGCCGTCATCGGAGGGGTGCTGTGGGCGGTTATCGTGGTGCTCACGGACTATGAAATCGGCC
The DNA here is from genome assembly GCF_056269365.1 of Paenibacillus sp. JT22N12. Taxonomy (NCBI): domain Bacteria; kingdom Bacillati; phylum Bacillota; class Bacilli; order Caryophanales; family Paenibacillaceae; genus Paenibacillus; species Paenibacillus sp. JT22N12. The sequence goes on from NZ_JBWDNU010000004.1 coordinate 614,996, forward strand.
TTGTCGCATGGGCTATCGGAGGCTTGGCCGGGTATTGGGTAACCTTGTTCGCAGGCAGACAAGCGAATCGGGGACATCAGGCAATTGCGGTTATCGGCAGCTTGGCCGGGATATTGCTAGGCAAATATTTTATGTTCGGCTACATGATCAATGGCGGCGTGATCGGAATGTTCGATAATGAGGTGATTACCTTATTCAGTGAACATTTCGCTGAGTTCTTCGGCGGGATGGATATTGTTTTTGTCTTGCTTGCGGTGCTGACGGCATGGCAGCTGCCGGCCAGAATGTCCAATCGTCCGGCTCCAACGGGACAGCCTTTCGGCGCGTAATGTTCTGCAGCCAACGGATTGCATTCGTCTTGAACGGTCATAAGCAGTGAGCGGTGGAGGACAGGCCTCCATCGCTTATTTGTGCTTCCGCCAGTCCATGCTGCTGTTCTTCAACAGATGTCCAAAATCATTCTCCAGCCGTTTCTTCTCGGCATTGGCCGCTTCCTCCGCCCGGAGCCGCTGCTCTTCCTTCGCCTTGGCCTCATCGGCCTTCAAGGCATCGCTTTGCGCTTTTAATTGCTCCAGAACATCCGGGCGCAGCAGATCCTTCAGCGTTGCCGGTTTATCCTGGGCCTCCGCCTTGGGGGTCGGCTTTGTTTTATTTTTCTTCGCCACTTGGCTCACCTCGTTTTTTTCATTCTATCCTACCAGATAACCGTCATCGGAACCAGCAGCAGATGCCTTGACAGCAATATTGCAAAAAATTAACTTTAAGGAATCGTAAAAAGCAAATATAATTGTGATCACCCCCCACACAACAAAAGAAGGTGATCATTTGTGAAAAATTGTGCCATATACAGTACTCAGTTTAATGTAGATCAGGTTGCCGGCATCATCGAGAGTCTATATCCAAAGGCGTCTATACAAATGAATGTGGATAAGACGGAAATCAAAGTTTTGCATAAAACATGGCTCAGTAAAACTGAAAATACGTTTACGGTGTTGACCAGCCGGGCCGATCCGGAAGCATTCACGGTAATGATCGATGAAATCGGATATTTCTTCAGCAGGATCAGAGCCGGGAATGAAACGCTTCATAAGAAGCTGCTGCTCCAGATCTCATCGCTTAATATGGTCATTGGCGTCAAAGCCGGGAAGAAGATAGCGGAGCCGTTCTACTCGGAGCTCCTCCACATCACGCAGCAGTTAAACGGCATGATCCTGATGGATGACCGCAGGCTGTTGAATGAAAAGGGAGAACTCGTTATGGATATCGACGGCCGCTCCCAAATTGAGGACATGCCTGTAACTGCTCACACCAGCTATCTGCACAACGACCTTAACGTTACGGATCCCGCGCTGCAGCGCAAGGAACAATCCGAAAGACTGCTCACGCAAAAGGGCATACCGTTCAATAAAAGCCTGCCAGTCATTGCGTCTGAAGACGCTGTCATGCTCCGCAGCAGAGAAGAAACCGCCAAACGTGCGATCGCACTGTGCATTGTCGCTTTGAAGGGCGAGTGCTGCGGCACTGATTATAAGCCTGAGGAGACACGCTCGCTGATCAACCAGGTGATGAATCAATTTAATGCTTCATCCTGCTTCTCCCCCCGGGAGAGCTTGTTCATCGGGAAGGATCATCCGGATCAAACGGAGATTGTGCAGTTCGCCTGGTGCTATGAAGGATTTTGGGTCATGCTGTGGGCTCTGGGGTATGTGGATCAGTTGGATACGCCTACCGGCATATGTGATGTAGAGGCTGCCGTGTCGATTTTGCACCGGTACGATAACTATGACGCTTTTCTGGCAGATGCAAGGATGCGGCCGAAAAGCGAGATTTTGGATGCGGCCGATCTTATCTACAGGATTGACTGGGCATGTGTGGACGCCCGGCTCCATAACAAACCGGTCCCGGCCGGTCTGGACAGCAGCGTCGTCTATGAGAGGCACCGCGCCTTGAACTGGCTCACGACCTATATGGATCAGGATTGGGACGAGGTTACAACCCATACCTGATTATCCAACAGCCTGGCTTCATCCGGATCCGTCCGGAAGTGGCCGGGCTTTTTCTTTGTGCTGTCTTGAAACTGATGGGATGATGGACTTGAAGCATACGATGGGAATTAAGAGCAGGTACTATAAAAAGATGGTACTTATGCAATCATGGTATTCCTTATAAGATAAGGACATCAAGAATAACGAGCCAACAAACGGGAGGGCTTCACATGGAGACTATGCAGCAGCAGCCGCAAGCACAGACACAATCACGGAAAACGATGAATTTTTACCGCAGACGCAATACACCCACGTATACCTTTATGGCCTGGTCGGCATTCCTGCTGGCATGCGGCTTCGAATTCGCCGGGATCTATACCTTGAAGCAACCGCTGTCGGTACAAGGCTATTATGCGGTTACCGGGTTTCTGATCATCATCACCTCGTTCCTTCTCCAGAAGGTTGCCAGAGATAACGATGAGGATAAATTTCTGAAGGATCAATCGCCAAACTACAGAAGCCGCAACACCTCCGCCTTTACCTTTATGGCCTGGGCCGGTTTCATAATCGCCATCCTGGCTGAATATATCGGGCTGTATACGCTGGAAGAACCCTTCCATGTGAAAGGCTACTATGCCATCGGCGGCGCCTTCCTGATCGTTGCCTGCCTGGTGCTGCAAAAAACAATCCGCGACAATGAAGAGGATCATATGTTTTTGAAAAGCGAGGACGAATAGAGGGCGAAATAAATACTGACAAGAAATGGATTTCCCTTCCGGGAGGTCCATTTTTTACGATTTCTTAATAAAAATTCATAGTAATTTTATTTGGGGATGACACAAATAGAGGATAATTTTAATAAGACTTTACACCTAGAGAGGATGGAGACAAGATTGAAAAAGTTTCTGATTTTATTTGCAGTTTTAGCCATATTTACCTTGGAGTATGCACAAGCGAAATCTAATGACGGAGCGATGTCCGGCATGAGTATGGACCCCGGTATGAGCATGGACCCCGGTATGAGCATGGACTCCGGCATGAATATGGGCACAGGCACGAATACGAACATGAGCATGGATATGGGTGCGAGCACTGGTACAGGTACGGACACGAGCACGAATACGGGCATGGGCATGGATTCCGGTTCAGGCATGAATGCCGGCGTGAGTATAGACGACGATGAGGAAGGCGAAACGACCGGGGATGGGACGATGTCCCTTACCTTAAATGGTAAATTCCTCAGCACGCCAGCGTTATTGGGTGAGGATTTCATACACTCCTATGTACCTATCCGTACCGTTGCTTTGGCTCTCGGCGCTCAAGTCAAATGGGACGCTGCCGATCAAGCCGTACTTATAAATTCTCCGTCATTTTTGAATACGCCCGGTCATGCTCTGAATGATCATCACGGACCTCTGGTGGTATTCAATGAACAAATGTTGACTCCTGCACGCAATCCTGTTTTGTTCAATGGCACTGTTTATGTTTATGACGAAACGGTTGCGAAGTTATTTAACGTAAGCATCAAAGCAAATCAGGCCATGAATCAAGTGCAAATCGTAACACCTGATAATACCAAGCAGTTTCAGGATGAGGATCAGCAGGTAAACGACGTATTCAATGGCGTTGGAATGGTGCCGCATATCGCTGCAGATGGAGCCAAGGAGTTTACGCTGACCGCACAGCAGCATGCCTGGTCTCCTTTGCAGGGCGTATTGACTACGGCCTGGACGTTTAATGGACAAGTCCCCGGACCAACCATACATGTGACGGAAGGCGACCATCTGCGGGTAACGCTTGTGAACAAGCTTGCGGAGCCGACAACGATTCACTGGCACGGCCTGGATGTTCCCAATGATATGGATGGAGTTCCCGGCATTACGCAAAATGCGGTGCTTCCCGGTCAAACATTTGTCTACGATTTTGTAGCCAATCATGCCGGAACCTACATGTACCATTCGCATTACAATGATATGAAGCAAATCGGCAACGGCATGTATGGCACCGTTATTGTCGATCCCAAAGATCCGAAACCGGAGGATCACTATGATCACGACTACACGATGATGATCAGCGGATTTGCCATTAACGGGACGGCGGATGAAAAGGATTATTTCACCATCAACGGCCGGAGCTACCCGGATACCCCTCCCATTGAAGTGAAAAAGGGAGAAACGGTCCGCATCCGCTTGCTGAATATTGATGCAATGGAAGTCCATACGATGCATCTGCACGGCATGCATTTCAAGGTCATCGCCAAAGACGGAGATCCAATTGCAGAGCCTCAAAGCATGGATACCATTCTGATCGGTCCAGGAGAGATTTATGATATTGCTTTTACGGCAAGCGCAGTAGGCGACTGGATGTTCCACTGCCATATTCTCGACCATACGATGAACGGCGATGACATGGCTGGCGGAGAGATGGGCGGGCTTATCACACTGGTTAAAGTGACCGAATAACCACCGAAAACCACTGAATAGCCAGTTGCTCTATCAGCCGTGTTAGCTTATCCTTGCGTGCACCCCTTATCAATCCCATTGGAGCGTTTATCCGATGAGTGATAGGGGGTGTATTTTTTATATAGTGAGTTGTTCAGCCGGGAACCAATGAGAAGGACCAACTGCTTCAGTTAAAATAAAACAAGCTGACGTCGGTTAGAAATACCGGAGCCAGCTTGCATTCTGGAGCTTATTCAAATGTCTGCGGAAGGCGCTTTGCCACAAGATCACAGGGTTAGGGCACTATCCTAATGGTTACTGGACTTTAATTGTAGGGATTGTCCCAGTCGTATCCAGTTTGAATCCGGGTAACTGGGCAATCGACTGCAGTGAGATATACGGTTCATCTTGTGGACTCTTCCAAATCGCATCGGTGAGCTTCAGGGTGTTCCCATCCAGTAGAGCTTGTGCGGAACTCATAGTGAAATCCAGCTCAGAATTATGGTAGAGCATCATGATCTGGGTTCCGTCGATAGTCAAGTCTGCGTTCACGTTTCTGGCCAATGCCCTCAGCGGAACCATAATCCTGCCGTTCTCATTCTTGAAGGCATCTCCGCCTTTGCCGCTCGCGGCAATCAGGTCGTTGTTCAGCTTGACATCAACGGCCGTACCGCTTGGAGATGAAGGATGCACACCATCTTCGCGGAAAATATAAGGCGTAAAATCCGGATGGTCAAAATCGAACATGTCCACCATATTGTCCGCGTTGGCATCCCTGTTGTTCAAAGACTGCAGGTGATAATTCCATTCGAGAAAGCTCAGAACGGATGTTGTATCGTACTGCACATGGCTTACATAGTTTTTCTTGGCATAAGGTGAAATCACGATAGCCGGAATTCGCGGTCCGTCGCCTTGTAGTCCGTCGGGACCCGGATCTACCTGCGGAGGCGGTACATGATCCCACAGTCCGCCTGATTCATCGTAGGTGAGAATAATAGCGGTATCCTTCCAATAAGGGCTGGACATGATTTTGTTGATGGTTTTCAGGGAAAAGCTTGCCGCTGTAGGACCGCTGCTCCCCGGATGCTCATCATCGCCCTCGCCGGCTTTGACATATACGACATCCGGAAGCTTGCCGCTGTCGATATCCTTATCCAGTTCGGAGTAATCCTTTATATTGTCGGTATAATCGCCATCACCGTAGTTCTGGAAGTACTGGAATGGATTATGGTGAGGGATATATTCTTTCCCGTCGCCGTATCCATCCTGGTACCAGGACCAGCTCAGTTTGTTTTCCGATAATACGTCTCCCACGTTCTTGTAGGTTAATGGCTGCCATGTGCCGATGGCATCCGTATAAGGGCCGAAGGATGGGTTGGTATCATCCTTGAGTGGAGTGCCTTCATTTCCGGATTGCGCCGCTACTAAATAAAGAGCGCCGGGGGTCGAAGGCCCGAAGACCGGCTGGTACCAATTGTCTGCCAGGCTGAAATGCTGCGCATACTGCCAGAGGGAAGGCTCCGCCCAATAATCGTAGTGCCCCATCGGGACGGTTTTGTTATTTTTAATAACGTACTGGTTCATAGCGCCCATGTTATAATCTGCAATCATGCCTTCATAAGAATGCTGGACATCCTCGGTTATCGCTTGATCCGGCCCCAATCGGAACGGAAGGACCTTCGCGCCATTCTTATCCAGATTGTAGGCGCCGTCCGGAATTCCATTAACCTCCGGTGTTCCCGGCAGCGGCATAAATCCATCCGCATAAGGGTATGTGCCAAAATAATTGTCGAAGGAACGGTTCTCCTGATAAATGATGACCGTATGCTTGATCGGTGAGGATGTAGGCTGAGCCGCACTGCCGTGAGGCATTGCGCTTCCCAGATTGGAGTAAGCCGTTTTACCGGAGACCGTAACAAAATAATAATAAGTGACCCCGTTCGGAAGACCCGAATCGGTAAAGGAGGTTGTTGAACTGGAATCGATCTTCACGAACGGCCCCAGGGCGGATGTGCTCCGGTATACATCGTAGCCGGCTGCGCCGCTCATCGCATCCCAGGTCAATGCTATTTTTGAATCGCTGCCGACGGCGAAGAGCTTCTTCGGTCCTGCGCCCCGTATAATAACCTGTCCATGCTTATCGATATCCTTGATCACAAAATTATCAAGTGAATAAACATAAGAAGCTGTAATGGAAAACCCGCCCGCATTCGCTGAGACGTTGTTGGTCGTGCCGATCTTGACATAATCGGCATCGCTTGGGCCTTTCACATAGACCTCCAGCTGATTGCCCTGAAATCCGAATTTAACATCGTACAAGGTGTTCGGGCTGAATGTCTTGGCAACGTTCAGATCGCCTGCCGTATTTCCTGGCGAGCCGCTGTTGACGGCTGATTTGACGCCAGTCGGGGTGAATTGCACGACAGTTGCATCGGAACCCCCGTTATACCGCAAATAAAATTTAATATAATTGCCGGTTTGCGTGCCGACGGACTCGAAGCTTGCATAATACCACATGTTTTTCACATTGCTGACGTTCGGCTTGATGGTATTCTTTTTCGATGTATCGTTGTTGTAATTCGCCGCTGTATAGGTTGCATTCAGCATGCCGTTGCTGACATTCCAGCTTCCGGACACGGACGAGGTCGGAGACCATTTCGTCGCGAGCGAATCCAGGCTGAAATCGTCCTGGAAGACAACCGCTCCTTCCGGGTCCGGCTCCGTGTCGGTTTCGTCCGCTGAAGCAGCGGACGCCTGGATCATTGACAGCATGATCGCGCAGACCATCAGCCAAGCTAACATTTTGGTTTTCAATTTATTTCACCCGCTTAATTAGTTTGTGGTAATCACTGGCTGCGTGCTGTTCATATCAACCGTAAACCCAGGCAAACCGGATAGATCCTTCATTGAAACGTAAGCCTCGTTCTTCGGGCTTAACCAGATTTGGTCCGGCAGCGCAGCGGTTTTTCCATCAATCTGGACACTTGTTGAACCAACGGTCAACCGGACCGAATGATGATTGTAGATAAGGCTCAGCTTGCCGTTATTCTCCTTATAGACCGCATTAATATTACGGGCGAGCGCTTTTACCGGCACCATAATCCTGCCATTCGTGTCTTTGAAAGGAGACTCGTTAGCCACACTGTTGGCCAGCAGTGCGCTGTTTAATTTCACGTTCACCGCGGTTCCATATGAAGAAGCTGGAGCGGAGGTGGCATCACGAAACATGTAAGGCGTGAAATCCGGATTATTGAAATCAAACATATCCAGCAAGCTGCCGGCATTCTTATCTCTGTCGTTCAATGGCTCAAGTCCATAGTTCCACTCAAGGAATTGCAGGATGGACGTCGTGTCCGTTTGAACATTGCTGACATAGTTTTTCTTCGCATAGGGTGAAATCACCATCAGCGGAGATCTTGGGCCGAGTCCCTGCAAACCGTCCGGTCCCGGATCGACCTGCGCCGGCGGCACATGATCCCAGAAGCCTCCGGATTCGTCATAAGCGATAATGACGACGGAATCCTTCCAAAGCGGACTGGACATCAGTTTATTAATCAGCTGTACGGAGAAATTGGACGTCAGCGGCGAGCCGTTGCCGCCCGGATGCTCCGAGTTCGATTTGACATATGCGACCTCGGGGAATGTGCCGTTGTCGATGTCCGTATAGAACTCAGCCAGCTCCCGTTCATTGTGGTCCTCGTTGTATTTGTCGTAGTTGTCAAAGTACAGGAACGGGTTGGTGGTCGGGATGCTGCCGGTAGACCAGCCCTGCTGGTACCAGGCCCAGCTGACCTTCTTATCGTCCATCCGGTCGCCGATGCTCGGATAATGCATGCCTTCCGTGCGGGTGCCTGTGCTGCTTCCGACAGGGCCGTAAGCGGGCAGCGGATTTGTGATATTCGCTTTGCCCGCGTTGCCGGACTGTGCGCCAGCCAGGTAAAGCGCACCCGGGGTGGACGGTCCGAATATCGGCTGATGAAGGTTATCCGATATGCTGAAATGCTGGGCGTACTGCCAATAGGCGGGCAGGTAAGTATAGTCGAAATAGCCCATCGGTACGGTATTTCCGTTATTCGTGCTGATATATTGATCCATTTTGCCTTGATCGTAGGAGCTGATCATTCCGGCGTATGCGTGATTCGGATCGGCTGTCGTGGCTTGCGGGAAAGGAAATGGCGCCACCTTGTTTCCCTGCGAATCCAGATTATACATGCCCTTCGGTATGCCATTCACATGCGGTGATCCCGGCAGTGCGATAAATTGATCCGAGTTGTACGGATAAATGCCGAAGTAGTTATCGAAGGAATGGTTCTCCTGAAAAATTACCAGCGCATGCTTAATTGGCGATGTATCGTCAGGAGGAGTACCCGGATCCTCGGTCGGCTCCGAACCAAGATCGCTGATGCTCAGGTTATCGAACGAGAAGGCGTAGGACGCGCCGAGCGACAGGGTCCCGGCTTTAGCCGAGACTTTATCCGTCGATCCGGCTAGGGCATACCCTTTCTCGTCAGCCTGCTTGTAATAGACATCCAGCGTGTTATCCTTCAGCTCGATCTTGATGTCATAGTCGGTATCCGGCAGAAATAAGTCGGGGCAGTTCAGCACAGCATTCCCCGGGCTGCCGACTCCGGCGCTGATGCCCGCTGGGGCAAACTGCACGACCGTGTTATCGTTGCCTCCTGTGTTTCTCAAAAAAACACGGAAGTAAGGATTGGTTTGCCCGCCGGCCATGCGGAAGCTCATTTGGAGCGATACATTTTTTATCGCGCCGGTGCCCTTGACTTTAATTTGATTCTTGGAAGGTCCGCTGCCAACGGAATTTAATTTTCCGCTGGCAATGTTCCAGTTTCCTGCCTCGACCAGCCAATGATCCGCCAAATCGTCGGCTGAGAATTCATCATTGAAAACAGGCGTTCCCGTATCTGCGCCATCATCCGCGAATGCGGAGGGGGCAGGGGAAGCCGAAATAACAACTGCCAGCGCCAGGCACGCTAACCAGACTCTCTTTTTCAAAGGATTTGCCTCCTTAAATGTATTGGAAATATTGCAATAACCGTTTCAGCATGACAGCCGCTTCAGCGCGAGTGGCGTTCTTCTTCGGAGCGAAGGATGTATCGCTTTGTCCGTTGATAATGCCTGCTGCCATGGATTGTCCGATGGCATCCTTGGCCCAGCTGCTGATCAAGCCGCTGTCGCCGAACTTCGACAATGCGGATGCGTCAGCCTGCGGTTGTTTATTGGCCATTACCAGCGCGCGGGAAATCATAACAGCCATTTCCTCGCGGGAAATCGAACGGCCAGGCAGGAATGTGTTGTTCGTGTAACCGCTGATAAGGTCTGCCTTCATGGCAGCGCCAACCGCTCCGGCGTACCAGTCCTGGGCATCAATATCAGAGAATGCTGCGGCTCCGCTGTCTTCCGTAAGTCCGAGCGAACGGACGAGCAGGGCCGCAAATTCAGCACGGGTAATGGATTTGTTTGGCGCAAATTCGGTTGCGGACTCGCCTTTAATAATCAGCTTGTTCGCCAGCATTTCCGCATCTTCCCTGGCCCAATGACCGGTCAAATCTTTGAAAGTAACGTTCAGCTGGATGATGGCAACAACCCGGTCCAACATTCCTTGAATCGTTACCGTGTTTGATTTGAACAAAGCCGGTACGAAAGTCAGTTCTCCGGTAACCGGATCATAGGCGACCACTGTTGTTTTGGCCGAATTCATACTTTGCGGCAGCGTAATCGTTCTTGCTCCGGCAACGCCGAGCGGAACCGATTTCGTCCCCGCTGTGGCTGTAACCTGTGCATGGGATGGCGCCCCGATGACAGTCGCGCCAATCTCTTGCGCCTTGGCCGTCATTTTATCCGTCAAATCACCGCTTATGACTTCAGACGAAATATTAAGTGTGATCCCGGCTGCCTGTTCGCCAAATTGGTTGGACAGATCATTCCAATTAATCGACTGAAGCGGTATCTCATAGCTGGTTGTGTTGTTAGTAATCACGACCGTCGCTTTCGGGTTCGCTGATGCTTCTTCGGCCAAGGTTTTTCCCGGTATATGGACGATCGTTCTCGGGCTGGAGCCTTTCAGCTCGATCGTGACCTTCTGATCGCCTGACGGATTTGCGTTGATTTGGGCAAATGCCGCCTTCAAAGCATCCGCAGCAACATCGGCTGCGCCGACTTCTTTGCCGTCGTGCTGCTCGCTGGTCGTCTGTACAACAAGATGTCCCGTCTTCACGTCACTATTTCCGGACGTATCGGGTGCATCAGGCGCTCCAGAGGCATTGTTTGGCGGTGTATTTGGCGTACCGGGTGTGTCAGGCGTATCTGGAGTATTCGGTGTATCATCCGGATCGTCCGAATCTGTCGGCGGGTTGGAATTGCCGTCATTCAGCGGGGCAGCGCTGACTTCATTCGAATTATCGCTCTCCCCGGAGGCGTTGACCGCCGTGACGACATAATAGTAGGTAGTGCCGCCCGTCACGCTGCTGTCGGTAAACGATGTGCCGGCAACATCCTTTTGCAGGATGACATAATCGCCTCCGCTTGTTGAACCGCGCTTCACATTATAGGAGTCAGCACCAGTTACTTTATCCCAATTCAACAACACCTTCATTGTTTGGGAAACAGCCTTCAGACCAGTCGGTGCATTCGGCGTCACCGGCGCTTCAGCTTTTGTCGGTGTTACGCTGACTTCGTTGGAATTGTCGCTCTCCAGACTGTCTTTCACAGCCGTTACCACATAATAATAGGTTGTGCCTGATGTAAGATCTGTATCGTTATAGGAGGGAGAGATCACGTTTTTTGCCACGACCGTATAATTGCCGCTATGGGTCGTGCTTCGTTTTACGTTATAGCTGAGAGCGTCTTTTACGATATCCCATGTCAGCATAACCTGCCCATCGATTGTTGTTGCTGTTAAATCCGTTGGAGCCGGCAGGATTGTTACTTCCTGTTCTTCTACAACCGCACTCGCTTCGTTGGACATGCTGCTTTCTCCAACCGAATTCACAGCTGTAACCTCATAATAATAAGTGCCGGGAGTTACGTTGGTATCCATATAAGTAGTTGAAGTTTGGTTAGAGGCGATATTAGTGTAATTCCCGCCGCTTGTCGTACTCCGTTTCACATTATAGCCGTCGCTCGCGCATTTGCAGATATCCCAGCTCAGCTTTACGGATAATTTATCTGCGGTGGCCGTCAAATTAGTCGGCGTGGTCGGCACGGTCCGCACAATATGCGGAGTACCGCTGACCGCAGGGGCTGGATCGCCCTCCACGCTGTCGATGAGCGCAGTAACCGTATAATCGTACGTGTGTCCGTTTACCGCCGAATCATCCGTGTAGGAGGTGGAAGTCAGGTTGGCGGCTATGATTGAAAATGAACCTGATCCTTCTCTCCGCTTCACGTTATAGCCGGTTGCTTCTTCCACCGCATTCCACAGCACATCGACTTGTGAATCTCCCTCTGTCACAGTCAAGCCGCTGACGACTCCTGCTGAGCTTGCTGTCGAATGGGCCTCATTGGAGCCGCCGCTTTCTCCCGCAGCATTGAGTGCCGTAACGGTATAATAATAGACAACGCCGCCGGTCACTGCCGTATCGGAGTATGTTGTCCCGTTAACATTATGGGCGATCTCCGTGTAGGGTCCACCGCTTACAGTGCCGCGTTTGACATTGTATCCGGTGGCATTAGCCGCTGTGCTCCATGCCAGATCCACCTTGGCATTGCCTGCATGCGCGGTCAAATTATCCGGAGCCGAAGGGATAACAGCGCCAGCATGCGGTGTAGCGTTCACTTCATTGGACGGAGTGCTCTCAAGCGAAGTGTTGGAGGCTGTTACGACATAATAGTAAGGCGTATCATTAACGACACTCGAATCGGAATAGGTCGCTTCCGTTACGCTATGTGCGATTTCTGTATACGGTCCTCCGCTTGCGGCGCTGCGTTTGACGTTATAGCCCGTGGCGTCTGCCACGGTGTTCCACGCCAGATTCACCTTGGCATCACCTGCTTGTGCGGTCAAATGATACGGGGCCGAAATCACAGTACCCGGAAACTGTGGCACCGCTGTAACCGGATCTGTCGACACGATGTCCCCGCCTGCGTTGGTGGCCGTGACCATGTAGGAGTAAGTGGTGCCGTTATTGACATTACTGTCCGTGTAGCTGGTTCCGGTAACAATATCATCGAGATTCGTGTAGGCACCGCCGTTTGTGGAACGTTTGATGGTATAAGCGGTTGCGCCTGCAACGGCATCCCATGTCAAGTCCACTTTTCCGTCACCCGCGGCGGCGGATAGATTGAATGCAATCGTCCCGTCACCTCTGTCCGTAATCGTTACATTATCGAACGAATACAGTTTTGCCGCGGTCAATTGTACTTGCCCCGCTTTGACTTCGTTGGTACCATAGCTTGCGCTAATATCAACCGAGCCAAGGCTTGTGTAATTGGTATCGCCCTGATTTTTTACATAAACCTCGACCTGTTTATCGAACACGCCGATTTTGAATTCATACATCTGGTTTGCAGCAAACTGACAGGCTGCATTGGCTGTGCTGGTGCATAGTGAAACGGTGGGAGATGCAAATCCCGCCGTAACGCTTTTGGGAGAGATTTGAACAGCGACATTATTGGTACTCGTGGCGTATCTAAAATAAACCCTTGCATAAGGGTTGGCGGCTGTATCTCTATTCTCGATACTCAGATTTACCCACGCGTTTACGGGCATCGCCGTCTTGGTTTTAGCGGTACCGTTGCTCGTGGTGCCGGTGGCATTCAATGTGCCTCCGTTGGTATCCCATGTTTGGTTTAGGGACCACTTGTCCGTATCCACGGTGCTGCCGGAAAAATCATCGGTAAAGACAACCGTTCCTTCCGTATCGGCTAATGCAACGGGAATCGAAAGCAACGGGATCATGACGAATATAATCAGCCATAGGGTAATGATTGTTTTCTTCACCCTGATTCATCCTCCTCAATTATGAGTTATGCGTGTAACTTGGTCGGCGGTGTTTGCAGCTCTAATGGATCATCCGTTCATTTGACTCCTCCCGAACTCGTGCACGTAAGTAGCTTGCAGTATTGAATTATAGTGAGAAAGAAAAACTATTAGATTAAAACCATTATAATTAATTGTAAATCCATGCCGATATATGTCGAATATGGTCGAAGTTGTGGCTGAATTGTGATGAACCACAACCATTTACCCCGATGAGCGGATTATTATGAAGCGCATATCATGTACAAAACGCCAAAGAAGCAGCCGGGGATTCCCCGCTGCTTCTGAAGGTAATTACATGTCCAAAATATTTTTCGGAAGAGGGCTTGTCAAAATAGCTGGGGACATGTTATATTCTTGTTCTAGGCCCTAAATATTCACGCCTTAATAACTGTGCCGTTGTAGCTCAATTGGTAGAGCAACTGACTTGTAATCAGTAGGTTGGGGGTTCAAGTCCTCTCGACGGCACCATGATTGTATTTGAAGCAAGAAGAGGGTTATGGGCACCGTGCCCATTGTCCGCACCAATCAGGTTGCGCCCTTAGCTCAGCTGGATAGAGCGTTTGACTTCGAATCAAAAGGCCGGGAGTTCGAATCTCTCAGGGCGCGCCATCATAACGGGATGTAGCTCAGCTTGGTAGAGCACCTGGTTTGGGACCAGGGGGTCGCATGTTCAAATCGTGTCATCCCGACCATAATGCAATAACTAAAATTCCTTGTATCTGCAAGGTTTTTTTTGTTGTCTTCAGAACCTCTACAGTGATGGCTGCGCCCTAAGCTTGTCCGTTCGATCCAGGAAGGCGGAGACCTTCGCATATAACCCCGTTTTATCGAAATTCACATATTGATTGGCAAAATTCCGCGTGGGATCTCCAGCGTAGAAGCGCTCATACAGCTCATGGCGGGCGCCCAGCTGGCTGCCGATCAAATCCCAGGCAAGCTTGAACAGCCGTACCCGCTGATCTGCATTGACCGTTGTGCCGTTCAGATACTTCCGGATCAGGTGGGCAATGGGACTCTCGAGATCCGCACAGCTGGATGGGACCTGGATGAAGCCGCCCGCGCCGATTGTTTTCAGAATTTCAATGGCCCGGGGATAATAGCGGGTGCCAAGGTTTCTCGCCGTTTCAATGTAGCTGAATTTGGGAATCAGATTCCCGAATTCGTCCAGCCTGGCTTCCACCTCGGAGGCGATGATGAGCGCTTTGATGGATTCGATCTGCGAGACAAGCTCGCCCAGCTTCTCCTGCACATTAATGAAGCCGTCCACGCCAATCTCGCGGGCAATGAAGAACGTGATGCCTGCGACAAATTCCAGCTTGGTCTGCAAGCGGACAATCGATTGGTGATAGGCGAGGCTGTTCGAAGCCTGGTTCGTCCTTATTTTCCACAACGCTTCCGGATTGTCATACAGGAGAACTCTTTCCCATGGGACAAGGACATCGTCGAAGAACAGGATCGCATCCATCTCGTCGAACCGGGAGCCCAGCGGGTGATCCTCATTGGGATGATTCTCGGCAAAGGATTCCCGGCATAAAATATGCAGCCCGGCCGAGCTTGCCGGAACAATCAGCATGTTGGCGCATTCCGGATGCGACTGCGGGATTTTCTGGACAGGATAGACGATAAAGTCGTTGGCGTATGGCCCGGCTGTCGCGATCATTTTGGCTCCGCGGATGATTACGCCCTCCGAGGTTTTCCTGATAATGCGGAGAATGGCATCGGGATCCTCGCCGAGCGCTTTCGACCGGTCGGTCTGCGGTTCCCGCTGGACAGCGGTAAGAAACAAATCCCTGGCTTTGGCTTCCGTATAATAGGCTGCGATCTTCTCATCGAACTGCTTGTCGAAGGAAGTGTAGCTCTGACGTGTCGCATACCAGCCGGTCAAGCGGGAGCGGGCATAATCCGACAGGCGGCTCATGACTCCGAACGTGCTTTCCGACCAGATCCGGGCGGCGGCGGACCTTTTGTCCAGATCCTCTTTATTATGGGGCACCAGAAAAGCATGATGTACATAGCTGTCCGTCGACGAATCGTAATGGGCGAGCTGCTCCCGGGTATCGGGATGATCCGCCATATCGAACAGCTCACGAATGGTAGCAAGCGTTCCCCGGAATGCGGGATGGCTGCCCACCTCGATCCGTTCTCCATTCATCCAGACGTTCCGGTTATCGTTCAGGCTGTTCAGAAAAGCTGAGCCTCTGGTCATGTTAAAGCCACATCCCCGCTTATAGAATGAAAGCTGCCTGGTTTCTTCAGATTGCCTGTAATCAGATCCTCCAGAGTCGTTCGCTCCAGAACGAAAGCGATGATCTCGCGAATCAGCACCCACAATGGCTTCAGCATGCAGCTCCCTTCGAGCTCGCATGGCTCATAGGCCGTAACACTTGCGCAGCCCATCGGCGCCAGGGGCCCCTCCAGCTTGCGGATCACATCCCCGACGACAATATCCCTGGGGTGAAGGGCCAGCTGATAGCCGCCCTGATGGCCTCTTTTGCTTTCCACATAACCCAAACCTTTGATTTGCAGCAAAATCTTCTCCAGGTAGTTCTCCGTTACGAGCGTTTTTTGTGAAAGCTCGCTGATCGCATACAGATGGGGATAGCTTTGGCCTAATACAATCAACGCCCGCAGCGCGTATTCCCCTCTTGAGGAAATTTTCATCATTTCTCTCCTTTTTCAATTATGACTGATTCAGTCGGGTTTAAAGCAGACTGAATTAGTCTGCATTGAGCCGTCATAGGAATGATAAGGGAGAGAGGGATTTACTGTCAACGATATGAGAGAGTTTTAACGTTAGCAGGACGGCGTCACCTCGTCGGCCAATTGGAGGGGCATCACAGGTAAAATCGCACCGCAAATGAAGGACAAGCAGGAACGGCTGCTTGCAATAAAGCTTTTGATAATTTTAGAAACCGGGAATGATTGTGATATGATGGTCTTGAAATGGACCCTTACATATAGAGGAGAATCAATCCTATGGCTTTGGAAATTGAGCGAAAATTTCTGCTGCATGAATATCCGCAAGCTCTTATCAAGAGCGGGGAGCTTGCCGTTCGATCCCGAAGGAGGATCGAGCAGACCTATCTGGCGATTGAGGACACGCAGGAGCTGAGGGTCAGAAGAATTACCGATCTGGTCACCGGTGACGTTGAATATACGCAAACGTTCAAGCGGGGGCATGGGATCAGCCGCGAGGAGATTGAATATTCCATATCGGAGGGCCTGTATGAGCAGCTCACCCAAGCCTTTCTAGCGGTTCCGCTAACGAAAGAGCGGACAACGGCCGACTTGGGATCGAATGTTATCGAAATCGACGAGTATGATCAGCTGGAGCTGCTGGTGGTAGAAGTCGAATTCGACTCCATCGAAGAAGCGCTGCAGTTTGAGGCCCCGGATTGGTTCGGCGAAGATATCAGCCAGAGCAAACGCTACAGCAATAAAACCGTGTGGCGGGAGCTGCAGCAGCAGGCCGCACTGAATAATTAAGCGCATATTGGCATAAAGAAACCCTGTTATGGATCCCTCAACCATAACAGGGTTTCTTGCTGTTCATGCACTATCGTACCCACCAATACCGGCAGTACAAAAAATCAAATACAGCGTAGGACCGCGCTCCTGATAATCATCAGGGGAACGGTCGCCTTTTTTATGAGCTTGCTCTGTGAATCTATCGCTTGGCGTTCAATCTATTTCGTGATTATTTCCTCGTATTGACTATAATAGGAAATACAACGGCCGGAGGTGAACCCCTTGTTTAAAGTGATGATCGCGGACGACGAGTCCTGGATCCGCAAAGGTTTAAAAGCCATGATCGAGTGGGAGCGCTTGAATTTGGAATGCGACAGCGAGGCGGTCGACGGACTGGAAGCGCTTCAAATGGCAGAGGAGCGCATGCCCGATATTCTGATTACGGACATCCGGATGCCGGGGATCGACGGGCTGCGCCTGGCGGAGAAAATGCTCAGAATCGCTCCTCGTCTCAAGGTAATTATCGTAAGCGGGTATAGCGATTTCCAATATGCCAAACGAGCCATCCAGCTGGATGCGATTGATTATATTCTGAAGCCGATCAACCCTGCGGAGCTTAACAAGACGATCGAGAAGGCAGCCGGGAAGCTTAGCTTAGAAATGCAGGAGAAAACGGCAAGCGGCCATTTAGCGGTCGTCCTCGAGAGACTTGCAGGGGATATCTGCCGCTGCGGCGACCTGCCCTCTGCCCGGAAGTTCTGCGAAGAGCTGAAGCTGCAGGGCATTGAGCCGGGCGAAGCGGCGGCGCTGTTGATCCATTATGACGAGGATCAATATGACGTACAGGCGATAACGGGGCTGTTAGAGCGGGCCGCAGCTGCCTGGGGCACGGCGGGCCGGCGTCTTATTATATGGGAACGGAGTCCCCTGCGGCTGAGTGCAGTCGTTCTTGGCGAGAATGGGACGGCTGTCCACAAGTATGCCAAAAACATCTGGTGGGCGCTCAAAAAGCAAAACGTCTCCGGCATTTGGGGCGCTCTCGGCCATCATGTCCCGGTCTCGGATATGCAGTTGATCAGCCGCTCCTATCAAGAGGCGCTTAGCGTATCGGAGAGGCATGCCTTCAGCAAGCCGGAGGATATTATCCCGTATTCGCGGGAGGAGGAAGAGCAGCTCTCCTACAAATATCCGCTGCATCTTCAGAAGAAGCTGAACGAGGCCTTGATCCGGGATGACACGGACGCCTATGAGGGCATTATCGCCGACATCGAAGGGTACTACCTGCACACGGAAGGGGCTTCCCTCAAGCATGCGCGCAGTTTTTTCCTGTCCGTTGTGTCGGATGCCGTCAAGCTTATGCTGACCAAGCCTTCATTCGATGAGAATATCGTCAAGGCCGGTTTTGACTTCTGCCTGGGCATAGACAGCTATGACGATCTGACCGGGATGACCGGATGGCTCAGAGGCTTCCTGGGGAAAATCAGCGATTTCATGGCTGGCTCCTCCCAGGGCGATGTCCACCGGAGCGTCCTGCTTGCAGCCGAGTACATCCGGGAGCATTTTGCGGAAGAGATCAGCCTGAATTCCGTGTCCACACAATTCCATGTAACCTCCAGTTATTTCAGCAGCATGTTCAAAGAAATTATCGGGGAGAACTTCATCGAGTACCTGACCCGCGCCAGGATGGAGAAAGCGAAGGAATATTTGACAGATTCCGGAATGAAGATCGCTGAGGTCGGTGAGAGGGTCGGTTATGCGGACAGCCGTTATTTCAGCAGGCTGTTCAGGAAGCACACGGGACAGATGCCGTCTGAGTACCGTCAGAGCCCTCCGGCTTCACCGGCAGACGGACAGCACGAAGCATGATACGGCTGCCCACGTTCCGCAAGAGCATCCAGACCAAGATGCTGCTCAGCTTTATGACGGTCAGCCTCATTCCTCTTGCCCTGCTGGGCTGGTTCTCATACAGCTGGTATGCCGATCTGGTGGAGAACCGGACAGCGGAATATAACGCCAAATTGATGCAGACGGTCACGGCCGATATGGACCAGCTGCTTATTCAGATCGAGCAGTACTCGTATACGGCCTATCAGGATAACTTCCAGGAGCTCTGGAAAGCAAGCCGGACTGCGGATAATTTTGGCAGGATCCGCAATCAGCTGGAGATGAATGCCCTGTTTCTGAGGCAGGAGGAATTTTATAATTTTCGCGGAATCATCCAATCGGTCACGCTGCTGAATGAACAGGGCTACGTATTCTATCAGAACAAGGAAACGGTAGATCCCACCTATCCTTTCGGCAATGAGCCATGGTTCTTGGAAATGCGTGGCGGACGCAGCAGCGATAAGCTGATCGGTCCGTATTTAACGCAGGCATGGCTGCCCGAGAGTCTTGTCCCGGAGGAGAAGGACGTCGTGGACTTTCATTTGACCTATATAAGAAAGGTTTCGGATCTGCAAAGGCCGCAGGAGGCTCTCGGGTACATCATGCTCCACTTCAGCCTGAAGGAAGTGCAAAAATTTCTTGAGCCGCTTATGCTCGACTCCTCAGGCTCCATGATCATCGCGGACGGGGAGGGCAAAATCGTTTACGATACCGACTACAGGCAGATCGGACGTCCGATATCCGCCGCGCTTAGCGTTTCGGATGACAATAAGGAGGGCTATATGGTCGTGCCGGAGAACGGCAAGAAATATCTGGTCACCGCTTCCTCGCTCAAAATGGTCGATTGGAACGTCTACTGCAAGAATGACCTCGCCATTCTGCTGTCGGACAGCCGCAGGATGCGCGATATCACGCTGCTGTTCGTGCTGGCAAGCTTCGGCCTGGCTGTAGTCGTCTCGCAGTTTCTGTCCGTCGGCCTGGTCACGCCCATTAAGCGCCTGAAGAACGCCATGCTGAAAGTAAGCCAGGGCTATCTGAGCGTACAGACAAGCAGGCTGTCCCAGGACGAGATCGGGGAGCTCGGACGGTACTTCAACGAGATGATCAGCCGGATCAAATATTTGATCGAGCAGGTGTATCAGGCGGAGCTGCATGAGCGGGAAGCGAAGCTGAACGCGCTGCAGGCGCAGATCAATCCTCATTTTCTGTACAATACGCTGGAGACCATCAACAGTATTGCCGCCGTAGAAGGCGTGCCCAAGGTGAGCGAAATCGCCAGGGCTTTGTCGGATATGTTCCGCTACAGCACGAAGGCCGGGGGAATTAAGGTTGACGTGGCTGAAGAGATCAGGCACATAAGGAATTATCTGGATATTGTGTCGATCCGTTTTGAGGATAAACTTTCATTCCGGCTGGATATTCCCGAGCAGCTGCTTGCCTATAAAATGATCAAGCTGGTATTTCAGCCGATCATGGAGAATGCCGTATTTCACGGCATCGAAGTGAAGCGGGGCAAGGGCGAGCTGATCATCGGGGCGCGCAAAGAAGGGGAGGATCTCGTCTTCTCCATACGGGACGACGGGGTAGGCATGACAACCGGACAGCTAGCCGCTCTGAACAAACGTCTGGCTGACCATTCCAGTCTGGACAAGTCCGACCACGCTTCCGGCAAAGTAGGAATCAAGAATGTGCATGACCGGATCCGGTTTTATTACGGGGACCATTACGGAATTACGCTCAGCAGCGTAGAGGGAAGCGGAACGGAGGTCATCGTCCGCATCCCCGCAGTTTCAGAGTAAAAAAGTACACCCAAGCGCATAAATCTGTCGCATTGCCCGGGAATCCCGGCCCCTTCTATAATAAACTCAGAAGAGTTTGGATATAGAAGGGACTGGCACCCATGAATGAATTCGCTTACAGCAAGCCTCGCGGGAAAGGGTTATTCCACCGGATATGGAAACACAGAACCGCTTATATCTTCCTCATACCCGCTTTACTGCTGCTTTCCTCGATTAAGTATTATCCCTTCTTCACAGCCATATTTGAATCCCTGTTCGAATGGAACGGAGTTAATATCAATAAATTCATCGGCTTCGGGAACTATGCCGAACTGCTCAGGGACGAGAAAATAAGGGTCGCCTTCGCGAATGTATTCAAAATTTCGATCGCCACCATCCTGGTTAATCTGACGATTCCGATGATCGTCGCCCTGCTCGTGTTTCGCGTGAAGCACGCTGCCCTGCAGAATTTCCTCAAAATCGGCTTCATCGTGCCGCTTGTCGTCCCGATGATGGTGCTCGTCCTGCTGTGGAGGTGGATGTATTCCGGCGATTTCGGCATGATCAACCAGCTGCTGGATACCGTGGGACTCGAAAGCCTGAAGCATTCCTGGCTGGGAGATCCCTCAACCGCGCTCTGGGCCATCGTATTTGTTGGGTTCCCCTGGGTTGCGGGGCTGCCTTTCCTTCTTTACCTGGCAGGCCTGCAGGGAATATCGGAGGATCTGTTCGAAGTCTCCCGGATCGAGGGGGCAAGCCCGATCAAGAGGTTCTTCTCCATCGAGCTTCCGCTCATGGCCAGCCAGATCCGGCTTGTGCTCATGTATTCGCTCATTCAGGCCTTCCAGGTATTCGAAGCTCCTTATATCCTGACGAACGGGGGGCCGGGGATCTCCACCATCACGCCATCCCTGCATATCTATGACCAGGCCTTCAACTACGGCCGGTTCGGCTATGCTTCGAGCATAGGGGTGCTGCTGTTCGCGGTGCTGCTCATTCTGACCTTCGTCATTCAGAAGCTTATCAAAAATACAGAAAAAATCGATTAGAGGGTGCAGCATGAAAAAAGGAAGCTTGGGAATCAACCTGACCGCCGTTGCCATTCTCGTTCTGTCTCTATATCCGTTCTTCGTGATGCTGGTCTCGGCATTCAAGCATCAGATGCAAATTTACGAGAATCCCTGGTTTTTCTCGATGCCGCTGCATATGGATAATTTCTCGAGCGCGTTTGAGCAAATTTCGCGTCCGATCGTCAACTCGGTCATCATCACGCTCATCGGCATCGTCGTTACGCTGACCGCGTCATCGACGGCTGCCTATGCATTTGCCAAATTTTCATTCCCGTTCAAAAATTTCTTTTATACCTTCATCGTGATGCTGCTGATGATTCCGGGCTTCGTTATCCTGGTTCCGCAGTTTATCAATATCAAGAATCTGGGGATGTACAACACTCTGATCGGCCAGGCGCTTCCTCCGGCGGCGAGCTATACGGCGATGGGGGTCCTGCTGATGCGCACCTTCTTCGAGGGGCTATCCAAAAGCCTGTACGAGGCTGCCGAAATGGAAGGAGCCAGGGATGTCCGGATATTCACGCAAATCGTCATCCCGCTCTCCAAGCCCATTCTCGCAACCGTTGCCATTATGTCGGGTCTGCAGATCTGGAACAACTTTGTATGGTCCCTGGTTGTGACCTCGGGCGACAGCGTCAAGCCGGTTATTCTGGCGATTACCACGATAGCGGGCGGCGTGAATCAAGGCGACGGAGTGAAGCTTGCCGGCTATATCATCGCATCGCTGCCGCTCCTGATCCTGTTCTTCGCGGCCACGAAGCCGTTCGTGTCCGGTCTTACCCAGGGAGCCGTGAAAGGTTAGCCAAATAACCCTGCCCGAGAGGTCAACCTCCGGGAAAGGCTTATATATAATCACCATCCAAATTGAATCATGATCATCAGGAGGGGTATTGCAGGATGCATAAAAAACTAAAATCGGGTCTTCTGGCGCTGAGCCTCATCATCGCGCTAACCGCATTATCGGCATGCGGAGGGAACAATGCCAACGTGAATTCTTCTGAAGCTTCGACAGCCGGGGAAGCGGCGAACACGGGCGGCGAAGCAGCCAAAATCACCGTGGCCTATTGGGGCGCCGAATTCGCCACCGCGCAGAAGGTCGAAGAGACGTACAAAGAAATATTCGACGAATACAAAGCGAAAACGGGCACAGAGGTGGAATTCACCTTCATTCCGGACAACAACTACAGAACGTGGATGGTCACGCAGCAGGCTGCCAACAGCATGCCAGAGGTGGTCCTGACCCGGATGGCATGGGTTTGGGAAGATTTTGCCAAGCAGCAGGTTCTGGATCTGACGCCTTATATGGACAAGGAATCGCCGTACAACCCGGGGAAGCCATGGAAAGAAACGTTCCTCCCGTCCTTTTACAAAGACAGCATCAACCCGGCTAACGGGATCATCAACTCCGCTCCGGCGTTTACTGCCATGATCCGGATCCTGTATAACAAGGAACTGTTCGAGCAGGCGGGAATTGCCAAAGCTCCGGAAACCTGGACAGAATTCATTGACGCATGCAAAAAGCTCCAGGAAGCGGGCATTACTCCGATGGCGATGTCGGGACAATCCAACAGCCATATGAGCTGGTTCTTAACCTCAATATTCGGTCAGCTTGATGAGCAGCTCCGCAAAAAAATGGACACGGACGGAGACAACCAGGTTATCAAAAACGAACTGGCGCGCGCTACGGACGAAGGCCTGGTCGACTATACGAAATATCCGTTCAAGGACGGACTTGAGCTGTTCAAGGACTTCTCGCAGTACTGGAATACGGATTTTAACGGCATCGACGAGAAAACGGCCCAACAGCTTTGGCTGACAGGCAAAGCCGCTATGCTTCCGTTGAATTCCGCCGATCTGTCGCTTGTGGAAGATATGGAAGGCCGGAATTTCGAATACGGCGGCATGCCGATTCCGGTTATCACGAAGGAGCAGTTCCCGGAAGCGATGGGCAAATCCGTTATGCTGGGCGGAGCCGCGAACGAATCGTGGGCAATCTCCAGCAGCGCCAAGGACGAGAAGCTGGACGCTGCCGCAGATCTGATCATGTACCTGACATCGCCGGAAATTCAGGGCAAGCTTGGAGAAACCTTGAGCTACCTGCCGACGATCAACAATGCGAATCTGCCTGAGAAGCTGCAGGGCTTCGTGATGCAGAATGAAGACATCCGCAGGGCGAATTACACCGGACCTGCCACAATCAAGGAATTTTCCGACTTCCTGGTGAAATCGCTGCAGCTTTATCTGGGCGGTTCGGTAGACGTTGCCAAGCTGACGACGGAACTGAATATGGAGTGGAAAAAAGGCATGGACAACGCGAAGACGACAAATGATTGGACGAAAGAGAACGATTACGGCATGAAAAAGGCCGAATAGCGCAGGAGCGCAAGGCGGGAGCGGATCTAATGAAACAACCCAATATTCTGCTGATCATGTGCGATCAGCTGCGTGCGGATGCCATCGGCGCGCTCGGGGACGGCATTGTAAAGACCCCTAATATGGACCGGCTGGTTGCACGCGGACTAACCTACGACAAAGCCTATTCCACCTGTCCGGTCTGTGTGCCCGCGCGGTATACGATCCAGACGGGAAGGGAGCCTTACCATACCGGGTATTACGATAACGGCGGTCTGCATCTTTCGGACCGCCAGCCCCGGGGCCCCGAGGAGCGCTGCGGAGATTACTTGCCGCGGACGATGAAAGCCATGGGCTACAGGACGTTTGGTGTGGGCAAGTTTCATACGGATCCATGGAATGAAGATCTGGGGTACGAGGTTCAGCTGCGAACCGAAGAGCTGATGGACACCGAGGAGCAGCTGCAGGGAGACGACTATGCCAGATTTATCGCCGAGCAGCATCCGGAGTACAGTCATATCGAGCAGCTGCACGGCGAAAGGACCGAAATGTACTACATGCCCCAGACCAGTCCGCTTCCGGCTGATCTGACGGTGGAGGCTTGGGTCGCGGACCGGGCGGTCGAGCTATTGCAGGCAGAAGCGGACGAACGGCCCTATTTCGGGTACGTTTCGTTCATTGGCCCGCATCCGCCGCTCGCTCCTCCCGTTCCGTTCAATCGCATGTACAATCCCGACGCGATGCCAAGTCCTATCCGCGGGGATCTGGAGACGGATTTCATGGACGAACAGCTCAGCTGGATGAATCATCTTATCTGGGCGGAGAATATCGACGATCCCCGCGCCCGGGCGCTGAAGGCGCGTTATTACGGGGAGATTACCTACATCGATCAATGTCTGGGCAGGATCCTCGATGCTGTAGAGAGCAGACCCGATGCGGATGAAACGCTTATTTGCTTTTACAGCGACCATGGCGACCATATGGGCGACCATCATGCCTGGCAGAAGGAAAGCTTCTTCGAAGCGTCGGCCCGCGTGCCGTTCATGGTCAGTTGGCCGGCGCGGCTGCCGAAGGGGGAACGAAGAGATGAGCTCGTCTGCCTTACGGATTTGTTCTCCATCGTCACGCATGCAGGCGGGGACCTTCAGACGAGGGACGGGGTCGATGTGCTGGGAAGCGTAACCGGCAAGGCGGCTCCCCGGGAATTGCTGTTCGGCTGGTACGGCAAGCCGGGAACCCCGAACTTTAAAGTCATGGTCAGGAATCAGGATTATAAGTACATCTACATGTCGAACGGCGGGCGGGAGCAGTTGTTCCATCTCACGGAAGACCGCAACGAGCTGAACCAGCTGGCGGATCTGTATCCTGAGATAACGGCAAGGCTCAGACTGGCGGCTGTCGATGAAATAAGCAGGCATGAACCGCTTGCCGGGGCGCTCACTTTCGGCGGCTTAAGGAGCTTCCCCTTTAAGGAGAGGCCTCTTGCGAGAATCAGGCAGTTTAATCAGGCAATAGGCGTGAAAGATTTCACGGTCAATTAAGGCAAAAGCAGGCAGCAAAAGGCGTCCACCAAGTCAGATTATGGCTTGGCGGACGCCTTTTTTCTATTCATATAACAGGGCTTCCCTCCTGATCTCGCTTGGTGTCATGCCGGTCTGCCGTTTGATCATCCGGGTGAAATGGTAGACCGTCTTGAATCCGGCCTGCCCGGATACCTCGCTGATCGACAGACCCGTGCTGCGCAGCAGGCCCAGTCCCTGCTGCAGCCTGTAGCGCCACAGGTACTGAATCGGCGTCACCCCTTCGTCCCGGCGAAACAGCCGGATCAGATGCTCCGGCGACAGGCCTGCGGCGCGGGCGAGGTCACTCAGGCTCAGATTATCTGCGTATCGGATGCGGATTTCATCCTTCGTCACCAATACCGAGGGATGCTTCCGGACATTGGCGCTAATGCGCCTATGCTCCTCCAGGAAGAGCTGCATGGCGGCCCATCCCAGTGTGCGGATCACGTCCGCCTCCGGAGCGGAGCCGCTGCGCTGCAGGGCGAGCATCAGCTCCGCCAGCCGGTTCATTTCATCGGACAGCGGCAGGGCTAACGGCAGCGTGTTGAAGCCGTCCAGTAGGGAAGAAGGCAGACCTTCAGGACTGACGTTGATCCATAGATGCAGGGTATTCCGATGGGTATCGAATTGAAAAGCTTCATGGTGGTTCGGCTTCAGCAAGGCGGTGTGGCCTGCAGGTACCGCATAAGGACGGTCATCGATCGACACGGTCATGGAGCCGGTAATCACCAGCACCAGCTGGAGATCCTGCTGCACGCGCGGGCCGAAGGTGCCGCCGGGCGCGTAGGTGACAGAACCCGCAGCAGCACGTCGGACGTCAAACCATGAAGCGGGCTGCAATTCATCCTGATTCAAGAACGCTCATCCTCCACTATTCAAGAGAATATTTTTTCTTCAAATCCTCCCGCTCAATTGTGGAATCATGGCGGATATAATGGCAGACATAGGAACGCCGCCAACGCTTAGATCGGTTGCGGGTCGACGAATGGATCAGCAGGCTGTCGAAGAACAGGATATCTCCTTTATCCAGCACGACGGCAACCTCCCGGCTCAGGTCAACGCCTTCGACCTCGTCCGTCCAGGCCTCGTGCTCCTCCAGATTCTTCACCTTGCCGTGCGGAAGAATGCCGATCTTGTGCGAGCCGGGGATGACGTAGAGGCAGCCGTTCTCCTCGTCCGTGTATTCCATCGCCACCCAAGCGGCCGTGAGCGAGTTGGGTTCGTTGCGGATATAGTAATAATCCTGATGGGCGGCCTGACCGGGCGCTCCGGGCTCCTTGTAGAAATACATGCTCTGAACGCCGGCCGCCTCATCCCCGAGCAGCTGGGCGAGAGCGCCGCGGATAACAGGAAGCTTCATCATCTGCTTGGCGAAACCATCGTGCAGATGAGGATTAAATAGACGCATGGAAAAACGGTCCTTGTCTTCCACAACATCCTGTCCCCTCCTGGGCTTTGCCCATTCCGGCATATCCTCAGACAGGCGGATGCTCCGGATATGAGCATTGAAGGCGTCGATCAAATCGTCGCTGGCGCTTTTGCGCAAAATGAGATAGCCGTTATCCTTATAAAATTGAAGCTGTTCCCGGGTAAGCGGGGTCAAGCGGTCAGTCGATGTGGATATATTCATGCAGGCACACTCCCTTATATCGGATTAGTCTTGCCTCTTTACGATACCTGCAAATCCGTCTCATGGAAATGGTTGCAACCGGCATGTTTTTGTCTGAAATTGATATGGGCTTGTGCATGCTTTGGATGCGCGCCATCAAGTTCAGATTTTGTTCAGAATGTACCTGTATGATAGTTTTGAACATCTGAACCGATGTACCTATAAAACATTCTGTTTCGTCATCCTTTTCTATTTTTTTTGAAAATGGATTGTCGAAGTATTTGTTTTTTTGTGGGATTATAAGAAAAAATTCAGATGATCTAGAATAAAATGATTCTGAGAGACTAGACTGAAAGGACTATTTCTATCAGAATCGACATGGAGGGATTGTATGAAGAGGCGGAGGTAGCGAGGCTGCTTCTGGTAGGGGAGGTTTCACCGTTTTGAAGTCATATATCAAATTAAAGTCAACTGAGAGGGGAAAACAAATTTTGAGAAAGAGAACAACGAACAAACGTATAGTCTCGCTTGTAATGGCCCTGTTTCTGCTGCTGGGAGCGGTCACGCCTTCATTTGCGGCGGAGGGAGGAGTACCTGCAGCCGGCGGTTATACATCCTTTGTAACGGAAGATAATTGGGGTGGTGGAACTGTAGGGAATGAAGCGGCGGATGACGATCTTGATTTCTATACACGACTCAATGCAGATACAACTGATGGAGCTGATACGCGAAAAGCAGGGGATCCTCAAAGCAGTACTGCTCTTACGAACGGGACAGATGCAGATCCGAATGATCTGAATCCTTATCCATTCGAATTCAAAATACCAGTACCAGCGGATAAATTACCTCAATCAACAGCTTATTTATTGGTTAGAGCGTATGATGTCGACGAAGAGCAAGGGGAATGGGACAGGGTTTATCTTTCCAATAATCCAATATCGTTAACGCCAGATCCTGGCGTTCCGGCCGGATATACATGGCCATCTACATCAAACTGGGGGAATACTACATATAAACGCGGTTTTGGACTCAGTTCTTATGTAGGTGCATTGTCAGGTAACAATGCCAAATGGAATACGACCGTATTTAAGCTTGATCCAAGTCAAGTGGATGAGAACAATTACATCGGCATTTCGATTCATCATAATCCTAATATTGGCACGCTCAACACAGGTTGGGAAACGACCATTGACTGGGGCCAGTTGGTTCTGGATGGCGGTAAAAAGGAAACTGGTGAGTTGACTGACGTCAATGTTGATTTTACAGGTACGACAATAACGGTGGATACTACCGTACAGGGTAACCAACCGGGCCAGGACTTTGTTATTGAAGCTAATGTAATAGATCCCGCTGGTAACAATGTGGCCACTAAGACAATTAAGGTGCCGGCATCGGCTGTAGGGTCACCACTGGACCCCATTACATTTACGGGTATAAACGCAAACTCAGAATATACGGTTAACATTGTTTTATTCGATGAGGAGGAAGAAATGAGCGGTCCTAACGCTGATATGGGATATAAAGTCCCAACGTTGGCGGAGCATATCTATGCCGTCTCGACATCGAAGGTATCGAATATTGCGAAGACAGCAAAGCAATATGTACCGACTGATTTCACTGCCGATGATTTTAAAAACCATTACTTGAAGCATGATGGTAATGTTAACGGCGGCCAGTTGAGTAAGGTCAGGATCGTGACTTTACCTGATGCAAACAAAGGGAAGTTAGTTCTATACGATGGGGACGGTGCGATTGTCGGAGACATCGCAGCCGGTCAGGAGCTGGATGCAGCAACTGAACTGCCGTACTTGAAATTCGTTCCGGTTGAAGCTGGCTTTACAGAGACAGCGACTTTCGATTGGAACGGTTCTAATGTTGATAGCGGAGAGTATGCACTAGACAACGCAGAGGCAGTTTTGACTGCTAACGGCGCCCCGCTCGTAGACAATATTGTAAAACACATAAATAAGGGTGAAGAGCCCAGCTTCTCTCCGGATGATTTTCCGAATAATGTGAAATTTAATGACCCTGACGGTGACGGGTTGGCAGAAATTGAAATTGTAAGTCTTCCGTTGAGTGGCACACTGGTCTTCAAAGACGGGGATGGCGAGGAGCCCGTTGTTCCTGGTCAGAAAATTGCTAAGAATGACCTGGATCATTTGAAATTTATTCCAGCTTCCGGTCAGACGGGAGTGGCAGCATTCGATTGGAACGGATCGGATGGGCTTGAATATGCAAAAGATCCTGCTACTTTTACATTTATGATTAATACGCCGCCCGTTGTCGGCGACATTAACAGAACCGGACTTGCCGGAGCCATTATAAATTTCGGTGAGGATGATTTTGGCAATGATTCGGTGTTCAACGATTCAGATGGCGATGACAGTTTGGAACACGTCAAGGTTACTGTGCCTGCAGACTTTGACAATAACGGGAAGCTTTGGTATCTCCCTGCTTCTGTTTCTGAGGCAGTATATATTGAAGCAGGAACAACAGTAGAAATTGATGCCATCGAGCTTGATAGTCTCAAATTTGAACCGGCCGACACATTGCCGGATGGCAGCACAGTAACATTTAGCTGGCACGGAAGTGACGGTAAGGAATATTCCGAAAATGCTGGACTTGTAAATATCACATACAACGGCATACCGGTTGCCCAGCCCATGACTTTTGAGGCCGAAGAAGGCACACCGCAAATTATAATTGTTTTGAAGGGATCCGATAGAGAATCGGTCACCGGTCTTGTATACGGAGCATCGAACCCGTTGAAGGGCTCCTTGGAACCGGCTGATCCGAACGATCTGAATGGAGATACTTGGATTTATACACCAGATCCGGACTTTACCGGGGGTGAGGACAGCTTCACGTACACTGTAACGGACCCTAATGGTCAAGAGAGCCAACCAGCGTCTGTGACAATTAAAATCAATAAATCACTCGACGGATGGGTGGGCGACAAAGAGCTTGGTGATCCGAAGGTCGTCAAAGCGATTTCAGGAGAGCCGCTTATGTTGTCTGCGGTAAGCTCACTGCTGGCTGATGGGGTAACAGCGACGGTGAATGGACAACCCGTTGAGCTGACTCTTGCGAATGCTGAGACCTATACAGCAGATGGCTATAAGAAATGGGTTAAAATCAATTTCGTTCTCCCGTCCGAGACGGCAACCGGCGTATACACGGTAGCCTTCGAGGCGAGAAAATCCGATAATTCCCTGCTGTCGGCCGAGCCGGAGAACAAGCTGGCTGACAATAAGTTCGAGGTTGTCGGAGTGGATCTTGCGCTAACCGCAAACCCGGATAAAATCGTGGGAGACGGCAAGTCGACTACCGAGCTGACCGCTGTGCTTAAGGATGCAGACGGCAATCCGCTTTCCGGCGTTGAGGTGGAATTCAACGCACCAATCGGAGAGTTTGTCGGATCCAATAAAGCCGTTACGGATGAGCAGGGTAAAGCTGTCGTAACCTACAAGTCGGCCAAAATTACCGGCATCGACGAGCAGCAGATTCCGGTTACGGCTATAGTCTACGATCCAGAAAAAGGCTTGAGCGGCCAAGATCAAATTACGGTGACCTTCCAGCCCGCTACGATCAAAGGGGTCATCACCAAAGGCGATACGAACGAGCCTGTTCCCGGCGCCAGTGTGAGAGTGACGCTTGATCTGAACGGAGACGGCAAGATCGAAGCCGGCGTCGACTTTGACGGAACGGTCGTAACCGACTCCAACGGCGCTTATTCGATTCCGGTTCCCAAGGGCGATGCGGAATACGATCTGGAGGTTACGCAAACCGTGATTGTCGGCGGTATTGAGACTCCGGTAACCTTTAATCAGAAAGCTCATGTCGGTACGGTTACCGGCAGTGAGGATGAGAGCTTCGATTCCGAGAAGACCGTAACCGGTATCGTTTTGTTCCAGAAGCCGGATGGCAAAACCAGCCTGATCAGCGATGAAATGCTGGGCAAAACGAAAGTATATCTTAAGGATGCCGCCGGAAATTACGTTTCCGAGAATGGTGTTCCCAAAGCATTCGAGCTCCAAGCCCAAGGTCTGTTTAATGCAGATGGGTTAGCAGTAGGCGATTACACGCTGGAAGTCAGCTACGAGCTTGCTCCAGGCCAGGAAATCATTGTCAGCCGCGGCACTGTAGGCGTTAAGGCCAACGGCGAAATGAACATTACCGAGGAACTGGTCGATCCGTACGGTACGATCACGGATGCGGTGACAGGAGCCAAGATTGAAGGTGCGAAAGTCGTTCTGCATTTTGCGGACACGCAGCGCAACAAAGACAACGGCAGAACGCCGAATGGCGAGGTTACACTGCCTCTCCTGGCGGGCTTCGACCCGAACGACAACGCGAGCCCGGAACAGCTCAGCGATGAGCATGGCTTCTATGCGTACATGGTATTCCCGGAGACGGATTATTATCTGACCGTTACAAAAGACGGCTATGACAGCTATACAAGCCCAACAATCTCGGTTGAACGGGATATCGTGAAGCATGATCTACAATTGGCTCCGGTTACTCCAGGGCCTGGGCCTGTCTACATTCCGCCAGCCGCACCTGATGTAACGCTGAATCTTTCTGTGGACAAGAACCTTGTGGAAGCAGGCGGCCAATCGACGATTACAGTCGATTACAAAAATCAATCCACAGCCCAACTGGCTGCGGGAGAAATTAAAGTAACGCTTCCCGAGGGCGTGGAAATTATTGATGCCAATGGCGGTAAAGTAGAAGGAAACACGATTTTCTGGCCGATTAAGGATCTTCCGGGTGGAGGATCGGGAAGCTTCAAGATCGTTGTGAAATGGCTTCAGCTGGATGCAAACGACGCATCATTCAACGTATCGGGCGAGTTTACTGTGAACAATAATTCAGCCGCTCCTGTAAAGGCGCAATCGGCTGTGAAAATTCAAGTATTCTCCATTGAAAAGCTGGAGCATCAGCGTTACATTCTGGGCTACCCGGATGGGCTGTTCAAACCGAACCGCTCGCTTACACGAGCGGAGCTTGCGGCGATTGTTGCCCGTCTGACGGAGAACAATCAGCTGGAGGATACGCTCAGCTTTACCGATGTGCCGGCCGATTACTGGGCGGCAAACTATATTAAAATTGCAACGAAGCACGGCTACTTCAGCGGTTTCGAAGACGGCACATTCCGTCCCGACGCTGCAGTAACAAGAGGAGAACTGGCATCGGTTATGGTGCGCTTCCTCAAGCTTGATGTAAGCAAGCCTGGGGAATTGCATTTCAACGATGTTAAAGGCCACTGGGCGGCGTCTGCGATCGAAGAATTGTATCGCAGCAATTTCGTCGCCGGTTATCCGGACGGATCGTTCAAGCCCCGCAACAGCATTATCCGTTCCGAAGCGGTTACCTTGATTAACCGTATGCTCTACCGGGGTCCTTTGACAGGCCTCGATGCCATGTTCCCGGATGTACCGGAGAGCCATTGGGCATTCGGAGATGTGCAGGAAGCGACAGTATCTCATGAATCCGTCCGGAATTCGGACGGAAGCGAAACCTGGGAGAAAAATATCGCGGACGACGTTGAATAAGTAAAAGAAAGACCACCAAGAACCAACCTCCCTCTTGAAGGGCGGTTGGTTCTTGCCGTTTCCTGCAATATTTATTGGTCCGGTTTATTAGACCTGTATTAAGAACCTGCACGTGAGGCGCTGTTTCCATACGAAAAGGCCCTGGTCGGCGGACTGATCAGGGCCTTTTCAAGCATTTACCATATTGCAGTTTCTGCGGGATCCCACCCTACTGGGAACCTCCGGGATCTTCCCTATTTACCGGATTCAACAGCAACAGCTTTTAACCCGCCCGCTGTGTGGCCGCCCGGGACGAACGCCGTAAGAGGTACGCATTACGAATAACCACGTCAGCTTCAATTAATGCCGCGGCAGGCCGCATTCCGTCATCGCCCCCGGTCACTCGCTAAAATACCGCCCTGCCTGTAGATTGTTGACGAATTCCTGCAGCCATGTGTAATAGCTGAGCCCATGCCGAAGCTTGTGCAGATCCTTCAGGCACAGCTGACGCTCCTCCTCCGGCGTATCCATCGCCAGAATCAGCTCCGTCAGATCCGGAAGAACCCCGTTGATCGCCTCCGTCATCACATCCACTTCGCGCTGCAGCTTGGTCGTAAAGAAGTTCTGGAACGCGAGGAAGAAATCAGTCTCCGCAAGATACAAATCTTTGCGGTCCTCTTTCTCATCCAGCTTGGTGACCATTTTGGAGGCCATCAGCGAACGGACCGCATAGCTCATATTGCTTTTGCTCATATTCATATGGGTCTTCATCTCTTCGAGTGTCATGGGCTTGTCCTCGAAATACATAATGCCATACAGCTCGCCGAATGAATGGGTCGCGCCATACAAATCCATGGTATCCGCTATCGCATCAATGACCTTGCGGCGAAGCTCCCCGCGCTGCAGCGGCGAGCGCTCTTCCCCATCCGAAGCCGTCTGTTTCATAAGTTCACCTGCAATCGCATTGAATTCATCATGGTTCTCCTTGTATCATTATACGTTTTAAGCACAGGAATGAACATGCGGCATTTATCCTTTTTTACATGATCTTAAATTCTATTTTACACTAAGAAAACCAAACTCTACACTTTTAACTGTACAATAAATTTTGAACGAACCCACATGATAATGCGGAATGAGGGGGATAAACGAGAGAATCATTTGTTAATGTTAAAAATATATTGAACGATTAGGAGGGGCAGATTTGAAACAATCGAAACTTGCCGCAGACGGGAAGGCACTGCTCTTCACCCTGCCGGCGATGGTTCCGCTCACGGTCTTCTGGCTCGGTCCGCTTGTGTACGCCTTCTACCTGAGCTTCACCGAGTGGGATTTCATGAGCCCGGACAAGCTGTTCGTCGGCCTTGATAATTACACGGAGCTGATCAGCAATCCGCTCTTCTACAAGGCGCTCGGGGTAACGCTGCTGTTCTGTGCAGGAAGCGTGGTGCCGACCCTGATCGGCGGACTTGCCTTTGCGATGCTGCTGAATAGCAAGCTGCGGTTCTCGGGTTTGTACCGGGCGCTTATCTTCTCCCCGTGGGTGACGCCGACTGTCGCGGTCTCCATTGTATGGTCGTGGATTTTCGAGCCGGAGGTCGGTCTTGCCAACAATGTGCTGCGGGTATTCGGCTCGGATGGCATCGGCTGGCTGAATGATCCCAATTGGGCGCTCGTCGGCATCCTGATCGTTACGATCTGGAAAGCTGTCGGCTGGGCGATGGTTTTCTATCTCGTGGCGCTGCGCAATGTTCCGCCGGATCTGCTGGAGGCGGCCGGGATTGATGGAGCGGGAAGCTGGCGCAGATTCATCCATGTTACGGTGCCGCTCATCTCGCCCGCTACCTTCTTCCTGTCGATTGTTCTGATTATCCAGTCCGTGCAGGCCTACGATCAGATTAATGTCATGACGCAGGGCGGACCTTCCGGATCCACGCGGACCTTATTGTACATGTATTATCAATCGGCGTTCGAATCCTACAATATTGGCGAAGCGTCCTCTGTAGCGGTGGTGCTTGTCATCGGCTGCGTGCTGCTCTCGCTGGCTTCATTCACAGTCAGCCGGCGAAGCGTGCACTACCATTAATAATCAAGGGAGAAGGAGAGAGCACACCTATGACTGAGAGAAAAACAATGCCTGCCCTCACAAGGCATCTGCTGCTGGTGCTGGTCGGCGCCGTAATGGCCTTTCCTTTCTATTGGATGGTTACGAGCGGCCTCAAGACCAATGACGAGATCTGGCAGTTCCCGCCAACCTTCTGGCCGGAAGCCCCCAAATGGGGCAATTTTCTGGAGGCTTGGGAGGCGGCGCCCTTCTGGCGTTATATGACCAACAGCATCGGCGTGGCCTGTGCGATCGCATTCATTCAGGTGATCAATTCCGGCATGATGGCCTACGCGCTGACCCATATGAAATTCCGGCTGAAGGGTCTCTTGACCGCCGTGATCCTGCTTGGATATATGGTGCCGAGCACCGCCGTATATTTGCCCAGCTACATCGTGTTGGCCAAGCTGAATCTGCTTGATTCCTACGCAGGCATGATTTTGTCCAACTGCGTCAGCGTGTTCTCGATCTTTCTGATCAGACAGGCCTTCCTGCAGGTATCCCATGAGATCGTGGAGGCCGGGCAAATCGACGGAGCAGGGCATTCGCGCATATTGTGGACCCTTCTTATTCCGCTTGTGCGTTCCTCGTTTGCGGTGCTGGTGCTCATCACGTTCATTGAGCAGTACAACAACTATTTCTGGCCCATGCTCATCACCAAGAATCCGGATCTGCAGCTGGTATCGGCGGGTCTGCGCAGCTTCTTCGTGGAGGGGGGTGCTTATGGCTTGAAATGGCCGCTGATTATGGCAGCCAGCTCATTCACGATTGCGCCGTTACTGCTGCTGTTTCTGCTGACGCAGAAGACGATTATGCAAAGTGTGAATTTATCCGCGGGAGTCAACAAGGGTTAACAAAACGAATGGAGTGGGGGAAATGAACATGATAGTATTCAAAAAGGGTCTGCTGTTCACGATGGTAATGAGCTTTATCCTGCTTGCGGCATGCGGTACCGGTGGGGAAAAAACGAATAATACGGCCAATACAGCGGCCGGGAATGAGGCAGAGACAGCGGTGAACACCGAGCCTGCAGCGCCGGAAGAACCGGAAGTCAAGGAGCCGGTTACCATCGAGTTCTGGTACGGGCTGGGCGGCAAGCTGGGCGAGCATATGAAGACGCTCATCGACGAGTTCAACGCGTCCCAGCAGGAAGTCATTGTGAAGGGAATCGTCCAGGCCGATTACGCGGAGACCGAGCAGAAGCTTCAGGCTGCCATCGCCGCAGGCAAGGTGCCGGCCGCCGTTCTGGCTTCCAACGTGGATTGGGCGCGCAAAGGTTATTTTGCCCCGATGGACGATATGATTGCCCAGTATCCGGATTATAACAAAGAGGATTTCGTGCAGACCTTCCTGACGCAGGGACAGGTGGACGGCAAGCAATATTTCATCCCGATGTACGGCACAACCCAGGTCATGTACTACCGCAAGGATATGTTCGAGAAGGCGGGCATTAAGCCCGAGGAAGTCAAGACTTGGGAAGACCTTGCAGCCGCAGCCGCGAAAATGACGCAAAAGGCGGATGGCAAAACAACCGTATACGGCTGGGAGCCGATGTGGGGCTACGAGAATATGCTTGATGCCGTATTAAGCAAGGGCGGACGCATTCTCAGCGAGGACGGCAAGACGGTTATGATTGATTCCCCGGAATGGGTGGATACCTGGTCATTGTTCGGCAAGTGGATTCATGAGGACGGCATTATGAGCATTCACTCCGGCGGACAAGGCTGGGAATATTGGTACAAGACGATTGACGACGTGATGAAAAGCCAGGCGGCCGGCTATACCGGTTCAAGCGGCGACCAGGGCGATCTCGACTTTGCGCAGCTTGGGGCAATGGAGCAGCCGGGCTGGGCGGGCGTTGGCGAAGGCAAGCCTGTAGCGAATGCGATTATGGCAGGCATTCCGGCAAAAGCAAGCCCGGAGGAGCAGCAGGCGGCGTTCAAATGGTTCGCGTTCTTCAACAATGCCAAAAACACGGCATTCTGGTCGATGAACACCGGCTACATCGCAGTCCGTCAATCTGCGCTTAACGATCCCGATTTTGTGGCCTACAGCGAGCAGAATCCGCAAAGCAAAATCCCGCTGATGCAGGCGTCGCATGGCTCCGCTCCTTTCCAGGATCCAACAGGAGGCAAAATCAACGATGCCCTGAAGATTGCGGCCGACAAGGTGCAGATCGAGAATGTACCGGCGGAGAAGGCGCTTAAGGAAGCGAAGGAAACCGCGCAGAAAGCGCTGGATAATTTGAAATAGGAGTGACTTGTAAAATGCCTGAACTCATGATCCATCATCGCAGCTATGGTATAACGGGCATTTTATTCGATAAGGATGGAACCCTGCTGGACTTCATATCCATGTGGGGCGGCTGGAGCTGGCGTATGATGAACAGCTTCAGAAGACGGCTTGCGGAGCAGGGCCTGGAGCTGCCGGCGATCGAGCCCTCCCTGTGGGGAACGATCCATAGGCCGGATGGCTCGATCAGCGGCTATGACCGGGGCGGTCCGCTGGCCATGGGGACGATGCAGGAACTGTTTGCCCTGCTGATCGGGCAGGGCTACCGCCTCGGCCTGTCATGGGCGAAGTCCAAGGAGCTGGTGGAGTTATGCCGCTTGGATGCGGATGAGGAGCTGGAGCGGGTTCGTCCCGCCCGGCCGATCGCCGGGATCGTGGAATTTCTTGCGGCATGCCATGCGGAGGGTATCCCGCTTGGCGTGGTAACCGCCGATGAGACACAGGCGGCGGAGAAGCATCTGAATTGGCTGGGCATCCGGCAGTACTTC
Source organism: Paenibacillus sp. JT22N12 (assembly GCF_056269365.1). Taxonomy (NCBI): domain Bacteria; kingdom Bacillati; phylum Bacillota; class Bacilli; order Caryophanales; family Paenibacillaceae; genus Paenibacillus; species Paenibacillus sp. JT22N12. The sequence continues at coordinate 652,564 of NZ_JBWDNU010000004.1, forward strand.
GGCGCTGTAGTCGGCACGGATCAAGTGGAGCGGGGCAAGCCATTCCCGGATATGATGGAGCTTGCCTGCCGCAAGCTATCCATTGACGCCCGGGGAGCGGCCGTGATTGGCGACACGAACGGCGATATGCGGATGGGCCGGGCCGCAGGAGCAAGGCTCTGCATTGGGCTTGGTGAAGCCGGTTCCGAGAATGCGTTGGCTGACGATTTTCCCGATGCGGATATCATCATTGGCGATTATAGGGAGCTTCGGCCGGGGGGAGGAGCAGCATGAAGACGGAGAGCAGTATAGGCTGGCTGTTTCTTGCCCTGGCGATTGCTCTGGAGCTGTCAGGCACGATATCGATGAAAATGTCCGAAGGGTTCACCCGGCTGTGGCCTTCCGTGCTGATGTTCCTCTTCTACGGAGCGAGCTTTACGTTCCTGAATTATGCGCTGCATTACATGAATATGAGCGTTGCCTATGCGATTTGGTCCGGCATCGGCATCGTCCTGATTTCGCTTGCGGGCGTGAAGCTGTTCAATGAGCAGCTTCCGCTTTCCTCTATTATATGGATTATTGTGATTGTCATTGGAGTAATCGGATTAAATATCAGCTCCAAGGTTCATTAACGGCGGTAAATATACAGGGACATATTCGAAGTGAGCAGCTTATGCTATAAGATGCACATATGAAAAGCAGCTAATGCGAAAGATGCACATCCGAAAAGCAGCCTATTTGAAAAGGAGTGCGGGCATTCCAATGAAGCGAAACGATCATAACGAAGCGGGGAAGCCGCTGGTTACCTTCCAGGTCATAACAGACACTCATGTGACTGCAGATGCCGATCATGAACACAACCGGAATTTGGACAGAGCGCTAAAGGATATTATCGCCAATAGTATGGGCAGCAGCGGTATTATGCATGTCGGCGATCTGACAGATCACGGTTTTATAAAGGAATATGAGCAGCTGAACCACATCATAGAAGCGAATAAAGAAGGGCTCCCCGCAATCCGGTTTGCGGTGGGCAATCACGATGTCGCTTTTGGCGAATGGGCTTCAAGGCTAGGGAATTACACCGCATACAGCGGTATGACGGGCGCCTATCATGATCACTGGATTGACGGGTATCATTTTATCTTTCTGGGGACGGAGCAGGGGCTGAAGGACTTCTGTCATCTGACGCAGGAGCAGCTGGAGTGGCTCGATATGAAGCTGGGCGAGGAAGCCTCCGCGGACCGGCCGGTATTTGTTTTCCTGCACCAGCCGCTTATGGACACGGTGGCAGGCTCTTTGCAGGCTCAGGGGTGGTACGGCGTTGTGCAGGACAGCGAGCTGAAGCAGGTGCTGGGCAAGCATCCGCAAGCGATTATGTTCAGCGGGCATACGCATTGGCGGCTGGAAGCCGGACATACGATGTTCGATGGCCGGGGGGTTACGGCAACCATGTTTAATGCGGCCTCGGTCGCCTATCTCTGGACGGATGAGGACGAGCATCTTGCGGGCAGCCAAGGCTATTACGTGGAAGTATTCGCAGATAAGGTGCTGGTGAAAGGCCGGGACTTCGCATCAGGCAGTTGGGTGGAATCCTCGCAATTCCAGGTGGATTATCCGGCTTCCCGTTGATGGCTTCGGCGATTTGTCCCAAATCCGCCTGACGTTTCTCCATTGTTAGAAGCACGAATCTCCATTATTATAGCTATAACGATAATGATAATCATTATCGAATATTGATTATTTGACGGAGCTGCGGATGAAGCGGGCCAAGGAGCTGCTGCTGCTCTCCAATGATCCGCTGAGGGAAATTGCCCGCAGCAGCGGCTTCAAGGATGAATACTACTTCAACCGGCGTTTCCGCCAAACGATGGGATTCCCGCCGAAGCAGTATGCGCGTGCATATAATCATGGCGTCAGAAGAGAAGACTGGCGCGGCCGGGAAATCGAAATTCCTCTCCACCCCGCACGGGTAGTTGCCATCGGCTATGCGCTCGGGGAGATGATTGCCCTGGGCATCAAGCCGCTGGGCGCTGATCTGACCGTTATCCGACGGAAGGTAGTCTATCGGAACAAGCTGGGCAGCATTTCGGATGTGGGCACTGTGGGAGATCCCAAACGCATTCGCCAGCTTCAGCCTGATCTGATTCTGCACAGCAGCGATCTGAATGAATCGCTTGAAATTTTCTCGGATATTGCGCCGACGGTGAGTATCCGCAGGAGTGAAAACTTATTTGACCGGCTGCGGCTGACGGCGGAATTATTCGGGAAGAAGCGGCAAGCGGAGAATTGGATTGCCCGATACGAGAGCAAAAAAAACGACTTTTGGAGGAATTACGATTCAGGCAGAACGGCCAGGGAAACGGCAGCCGTTCTTTTGCAGCTGCAGGAGCAGCTTTTTATAATGGGGAACCGCGGAATCGCGTTAACGCTTTATCACCCGTTGGCATTCAGACCGGCCAAAGAAGTGGAAACTATGATCGGGGACGGGATTCCCTTTCTCGCGATATCGGCAGCGGATCTGCCGGCTTACGCCGGGGATCGGATATTTCTTCTGATCGGCGAAGACGGGCTGTCGCAGAGCGAGGCACGCAAGCTGACTGGCAGCAGGCTCTGGCAGGAACTGCCTGCCGTCCAATCCGGCCGGACCCATGTGACGGATGCCAAATGGAATTTCGATGATCCGATTACAAGGGACATGCTGCTGGCCATGCTCCCGCAGCTTTTGAGCCAATCTTCGTAAGAGGTTGGTTAAATGGACAAAATTGCGCCTGGAGAAAAAGCGGGAAATGTGATCGGATCGTTGATAGATGGGGGTAAATGGACATTATACCCAACCTGGGATGTGCGCATGTAAAGGAATGCATTTGTGTGTAAATATGCAAAAAATACTCTTTCGCCCATGAGGGGAAAGAGTATTTTTTTTAACTTTACAGCATATATAAGTTTCACCTTTATAATTGCCATTAAGGGTAAGCGAAGATTTGCCGACGGAGGGAGGCAAGAACCGGCTCTTCCGACCTTTTAGAATCCTATATATTTCGCTTCTATAAGCCAGATACGTAAGGTGTTTCTTCCTGAACTGACAGCATTTGATCAGTCTCATACTTCGCTTCAGCCAAGCTTCTTAAAACCCTTAAAGTCCTGGAGGAACTTCCAGTCCAAGCCCCTCTGCAACGCGTCTTCCGTATTCCGGATCCGCTTTGTAGAAGTGGCCGATCTGGCGGAGCTTGATCTCGTCCTTCTCAACGGGAGCCATGGCTCCGACGATGTTCTTGATGAGGCGTGCCCGTTCCTCTTCGCTCAGCAGGCGGTACAGGTCCCCCGGTTGCGTATAATGATCGTGCTCATTATAAGCGACGCTCGCCGCGAGGCCGGATACGGGGTACGCGGCTTGCTTGCTTTCCGGGGACTCTGCAGGTCCGCCATAGCTGTTGGGCTCATAGTAGACGGAGCCTCCGCCATTGCTGTCAAACCGCATTTGGCCGTCGCGCTGGTAGTTGTTCACCTCATTGCGCGGCCGGTTGATCGGCAGCGCCTGATGGTTGGCGCCTACACGATAACGATGCGCATCCGCATAAGCGAACAAGCGGCCCTGAAGCATTTTGTCAGGCGAAACATCGATGCCCGGCACGAGCGTGCCAGGCGAGAAGGTAGCCTGCTCCACCTCGGCAAAATAATTATCCGGATTCCGGTCGAGAACCATCCGCCCGACTTCTATGAGCGGATAATCCTTTTGCGACCATACCTTCGTCACGTCAAAGGGGTCGAAGCGGTACGTATCCGCATCTTCAAGCGGCATAATCTGCACGAATAATTTCCATGCCGGGAAATCCCCGTTCTTAATGGCGTTAAACAAATCCTCGGTATGATGATCGGGATTTTCTCCCGCTATTTGGGTGCCGACCTCCTCGGTCAGATTGCGGATGCCCTGCTCCGTCTTGAAATGGTATTTCACCCAAACGGCGTTTCCCTCCTGATTCACCCATTTGAAGGTGTGGCTGGAGAAGCCGTGCATATGACGGAAGGTGGCGGGAATGCCGCGGTCCGACATCAGAATCGTGACCTGGTGCAGCGATTCCGGGGAGAGGGACCAGAAATCCCATACCGCGTTCGGATTTTTCAGATGAGTGGCAGGGTGGCGCTTTTGCGTATGGATAAAGTCCGGGAACTTGATGGCGTCGCGAATGAAGAAAACCGGTGTATTATTGCCGACCAGATCATAATTGCCGTCTTCGGTATAAAATTTCAGGGCAAAGCCGCGCGGATCCCGCACGGAATCGGCAGAGCCGTTCTCGCCGGCCACGGTAGAGAACCGGGCGAACATGGGGGTGCGTTTTCCCACCTCGGACAAAAAGCTTGCTTTCGTATATTTCGAAACATCCGCTGTAACCTCGAAATAACCGTGCGCACCTGCGCCTTTGGCATGAACGACCCGCTCCGGAACGCGCTCTCTGTTGAAATGAGCCAGCTTCTCGAGCAGGTGGACATCCTGGATCAGAGTCGGTCCGCGGGAGCCCGCCGTAATGGAGTTCTGATTATCTCCAACCGGAGCGCCCCAGCTTGTGGTAAGCTTATTCTTATCTGTGGTCATCGTTCAATCACCTCTTCTGTTTGATTATGTTTTTAACTATAAATTATATGATAATAATTATCAATATAAAACTAATATTAAATTATAATAAATATAATTAAAGGAATAGAATGGGCCTGTTTAGAACACAAAAAGACTGGAAGCACATCTGAAAATGTGCCGCCCAGTCTTTTTTTAATGTGTAATTGCGTTAACCCTTAGGGTGCTTGGTTTACAGGTTGTTCACCTGATTTGGGCCAAGATGGCAATACCCCGTCCTGTTTTTGGAGATATAGGTTTAGACTGGAATTGTTTTGACGGGGTTTTGGGCATTCGGCGATGAAAGCCGGAAAAGCAGGAAAAACCTTGCTGCAGCGCAGATGTGGGCCGCTTGGGACAAACAGTCAGCTCCAGCAAGGAAAAATCGGCTTACATGCACGCCAGCACCGGTATCCGGCGCTGTAAACCGGAAAAACCTTGCTGCAGAGTAGATGCGGGTGCTGGGGGCAGCTGCGGGCCGCTCAAACAGTCAGCCACATGAGTGTCCATTTTCCCCAAATTTCCCCTTATCGCCATACTTTCACCATGTTCGCACGCGCAGTAATAAGCGATGATAAGACACATCAGAGAGAGCGCAGGGGCGCAGAACTTGAAGCACGAAAACATTGGAGGTTCAAGCAAATCATGAATAGGAATTATAGCTTTCATGGAAACAATCATCGCGAAATGGAGCTTGCGCACGGCAAGCTTCATGTCTATGCCAATGAAGAGATTTTTCAATCCTTCCATGCGAATATGTACGAGATGGCGGATAATAATCTGCGCATTCCGCGAAATCAATATATGAGCTATACATCGGATGAGCCAGGTGGTCGCCGTGTGCAAGCCGATGGCGGCTATCAAAGGCATTTAACTTTAGATGCAGCTAACAGCATCAATAATCAGCACTATTAAAGATAATATCAATAATAGATTAGATTCGTGAAATGGGCGGCGAACCTTGGCTGGGATGTCTCATTCATCTCGCAGTGCCTGCACATGCTATGTGTTCGTATGCTGTACGACCGTACCGGCGCGGATCCCACCCTCTGTAGGGGTTCGAATCCCCTATCGTCCCCAACTGGGCGATTAAACTCAAGTGGCAGAGCACTCGACATTTAATCGAGAATGGCAAATCTGAAGCTTTTACCAAGGAGGAAGTCTCATGGCGGGCATTCGTGCCCTGTCGCTGCGGCAGCGGCTATGCAATGGGGCGGATACCGAACCAGCGGACATTCGCTAGGTCCCGGCTGTCAGGTCAGGGGGCGGGGAGCAGGCGGAACCATCGCCTGTGAACAGCAGTCTGACAAGACACCGAACCTGAGAAGGGCGCTGTTCTCAAGCCCGATTCCGTCTAAGCTGCAGGAGGCTTCTCAAGCGTAAAGGCAACAAACGAAAAAAGAGGTGCAAACAAACATGTTGAAAAAAGTGATCATAAAAGCGGATGAACGGGGATTGTTGTTCCGCAAAAGCAGCTATGCCAGACATCTTCAGCCCGGTACATACCGGACATCCGTCTTTTCCGACGATACCATAACGATCATGAATGTGGCGAAGCCGTTTGATGTGGCAGGCAAGGAGCTGCAGCTGTTTCTGCAGGATAGTCAGCTTGTTGAGGAATTGGCGGTCGTGGATGTGGCGGATCATGAATACGCGCTGCATTACGCGGACGGCAAGTTCATATCTATCCTGAAACCAGGCGTATACGCCTACTGGAAGGCATGGAAGAAACACAGCTTTACGCATGTGGATACCGGGAAGCCGGAAATATCGGGCGAAGTGGATGCCGCCATTCTGCCCAGGCTGAACGGGTATGTGCAGACGATTGAAGTTGCGAGCTACGAATCAGCGCTGCTTTACTTCAATAATGTCCTGCAGCGGGAGCTGCATCCGGGCAAATATTATTTCTGGCGCGGCCCCGTTGCCGTTACGGCGAAGCCGGCAGATCTGCGGCAGCAGCAGCTGGATATGACCGGGCAGGAGATGCTGACGGAGGATAAGGTGACGCTGCGGCTTAATTTTGTTTGCCAATACCGGATCGTGGACCCGCTGAAAATTATGGCCATCAAGTCCTTCGAGGACCAGATTTATATTGTGCTGCAGCTCATTCTGCGTGAATACGTCGGCACGCTGAAGCTGGATGAGCTGCTCCGGATTAAGCAGGAAATTGCCGCATTCGTGCTTGCCCGCCTGAACGAGAAAAGCGGCCAGTACGGCGTGCAGTTTATCTCGGCCGGTGTGAAGGATATCATATTGCCCGGCGAGATCCGGGATATCATGAACACGGTTCTGCTGGCGGAGAAGAAGGCGCAGGCCATGATTATCACCCGCCGGGAAGAGACCGCGTCGACCCGCAGCCTCTTGAATACAGCGAAGCTCATGGATGAGAACCACACGCTCTACCGTCTGAAGGAGCTTGAATTTCTGGAAAAGATCTGCGAGAAGGTCGGAACGATCTCGCTGACAGGCGGAGGCAATCTGCTCGAACAGCTCAACGCGCTGGCGAACGCCGCCCAGCGCCACTCCTCGAGCCGTTTGGCCGACTCTTCGCCCCGGGGCGAATCGTAATGAGCGTGATGACAGCGGAGGCGAGCGCCGTGGATGCGATAATGGTAAAAAGCAGTACCATCGACCGGTCCATCAGCAGTGCGCTTGCCGGCGGTCCTGCCGCAACCCCGATGAACCGCATGCTGCTGTACAAAGAGGTCACTGTACCTCTTTGTTCCTTTTCTATGCCTTCCGTGATCAGGGCGTCCAAGCTTGGCAGCGCAGCGCCGATTCCGGTCGAGGAGACGCCCAGCATAGCGACCATCCACCACGTATGACTCCACTGCAGCCATCCGAGTATATACAGACTTGCGGCCGCAACAACCAATCCGGTGAAGCACGACCATTTCATAACAACTTTATTCTCGCCGATCCATTTGCCGCTCAGATACGAAGTCAGGCAAAGGCAGGCGAGCGGAACGGCGAGCACCAGCCCTTTGATGATCGAATTCAGCCCCCGGTCCTCCAGGGTCTCCGACAAATAAAACAGGCTGCCGAAGATGACAAACATGCAGATGCCGCCAATCGCGAAGATGCCGTACAGCCATTTGCCCTTCGACCGCAGCAGGGAGCCGGTGGTTTTCAGGAAGGTCCTCAGGCCGGTGTCGGCTGTTTCCCGCTCTTTGGAAGGGGATTTGACCAGAAATAGGACCAATACGAATGAAAGCATACTGAATATCGGAATGGCAAAAAAAGGAATATACCATGCCCAAATCGCCAGCGATGCGCCCAGAATGGGGCTAAGCACCTTGCCGAAGGTATTGGAGGTCTCCACCACACCCAGCCCGCTGCTGACATCTTCTTTCTTCTTGAACAGATCTCCTACCAGCGGAATGACAACCGGAAAACATCCTGCAGAACCGAGTCCCTGGACCAGACGAGCCGCGATGATCAGCCCGTAGGCGTGATTGGCCCACAATGCCGCGAGGCCAGCTCCCACGCCGGCAGCCGAGACCAGAATAAGGCCGGGAAGAATAACCGCTTTGCGGCTGAACCGGTCTGATAAATAGCCTGCCAGCGGAATGAACAGAATAGCCACCGCCGCGTAGACGGTGATGATCAGACTGGCCCGGAAAGCACTGATGCCCAAAGCCTTCTGCATAGAGGGAAGAATGGGAATGAGCATGGAGTTGGCCAGTGTCATGGTTAAGGGAATTGAAGCTATCGAGAGCAAATCCCATTTCTTTTTCGCTTCCATGCCGGCTGATTCTCCTTATATAAAGTTTATCGGTTTAGATGGAATTAAGGCTTCTGGTGCTTGTAATCGGTGCGCTGATACTCAAACAAGCTTAACCATAATGGTACAGGATTATGCAATACGGGCGGTGCTCTGACGATAGCTGAATTCAGGTGGCCGCTATATCCGGTCAGTACAGAAAGAATACGTTGACAAATGCTGGGTGACGCCATTATGATATACAAAATTAATGAGAGGAGGCCGATGAATATGACCGTATTCCAACCGTTTTATACAAATAGGCAAGGAAATTCCATTCACGGCCCTCTGACGGGATCTGTGAGCATTAAATAAGATTTACGCGTTGAACGGTGAAGCTTAGATAATGAAGCTGCTTGTGAAGCTGTGGACCCTGGCAAGACGGTCCGCAGCTTTTTTACGTTAGTCGTATTCTATTATGCGGGCAGCGGAGTCTGGCTGGCCGATCAAGTCCCTGCCGGCTGCTGCAGCCGCAAGGAAATTTAGCTCGAATTGCGGTATTCAAAGACAAGGTGAGAGGGATGCTTCCCTACCGGAGCCTTGTCTTTTCCCTCTGCGCGTATTTAAATAGGAGTAGCAATTATGCTTCAATTGGAATCGAGATCGTGTTTGGAGAGACGATGAAGACAGACAGGATAGACATGAATACAGGATGGAGGAACAAAATATGCGCAAGCTGGTCTTTTTTATCGGGGGCGCCGGGGCGGGGAAAACAACGGTGGCTAAAGCTTTGGCGGCCAGGCGGCATGCGCCCTTATTCGATATGGATACGTTGTCGAGGCCGGCGTCCGAGGCGATTATGAAGCTTTCCGGCCTTGATCCGAACGACCGCGATTCCCCTGTTTACAAGACGCTTTGTCGCGATCTGGGGTACAGAATCACGATGGACGCCGCGCTGGAGAATGTGGATATCGGCAGTGACGCTTATGTGATCGGACCCTTCACCAAGGAGACCGAAGATCCGCTGTGGCTGGAGCGGGAGCTTGCCGGGATTGGAGCGGCGCTTCAGGATGTGGAGGTCAAGGTCATCTTCGTAGAGCTGCAGAAGGAGGAGCTCTATCGCCAGCGGATCCAGCGCAGAGGCTCCATTCTGGATGCCTGGAAGCTTGCGAACTGGAGTGCGTTCAGCCAGTCTCTTGCTCCCCGCCATACCCTCTGGAGGCTGCCAGCTTCGTCCGTGCTTCATTATGACAACTCCGCATCATTGGATCATGAGAGACTGTCGCTAATTGAGCAGTTCGTCTATGGCGGCAATACCGACCTTATTGAAATAAACCCATGAGCCAGGGAGCTGCGCATAAGGTAATGAAGGCGGTGCAAATCATCGCAATTCCGGCCACCGAGCCGGATACTGAGCCGTACTCCAGTGCTTTGCTGATTCCGGCCGCGTGGGCACCGGTACCAAGCAGCAGTCCCCGTGCAATGGGATGCCTTATGCGGAGCCATTTGACAAGCAGCGGCCCCATAATCATTCCCACCAGTCCCGTAATGACCGTCGCGGCAGCCGTAATGGCGGGGACCCCTCCGATCATCGAGGACACCGAGACGGCAATCGGAGTCGTTGCCGAGCGCGGTGCGAGGCTGCTGGTGATATCATCAGACAGTCCGAATAAATGGGCGAGCCCCGCAGTAGTCACAATCGCGGCAAGAGCGCCGCAGTCGACACTGGCGAGGATGACCACGGCGTTCTTTTTTAATAGATCAACATTCTTGTAGAGGATGACGGCAAGCGCAATCGCAGCAGGCTCCACCATATCGGAGAGAAGGCCCGCGCCTTGATCATAGTCTGCATAGGTGACGCCGCTTAAGCAGATAACCGCGATGACGATAATTGGCGTAATGAGCAGCGGCGTCAGATACGTTTTGTTGAACGTACGGTAGAACCGTTTCGCTGCCCAATAGATGGCAATCGTGCAGCCAAGCCAGAATAATGCCTCCATCAGCTCATCCCCTCCTTCTTTTGCCTCCCGGATATCCATTGACAGATCAGTCCGCTGAACAGCATAACGGCAATTGTGCTCGCGGCGATCGTAAGCATGATGACTAAGCCGCTGTGCACGATCAGACTTGTATAATTCATAATCCCCACCGTGGCCGGAATGAAGAACAGCAGCATCTCTGCAAGCAGCCACCTGGACCCCCGTTCAATCCAGTTCAGGGGGACGAGCTTCAGCTTGAGCAGCGCGAGTGTGAGCAGGATGCCCGCAATGCTGCCAGGGACTGGTAGATTCAGCCATTCCACGAGATGATCCGCGATTTGAGCCATTAATATGAAGAACAGGATCTGCAGAATCAGGTTAAATAATGATTTCATGGCCTTCGCTCTCCTTCGCTTGTAATGCTAGTATACGAAGTCACCTTTCATGAGTAAAATGAATATAATGAATTATTTACATTCTATTTGTCTATGTGAGAAGGGGCAGGGGCTATAGCTATCATGGAAATTCGACATTTGCAGGTTGTTGCCGAAATTGTACGCCAGAACAGCTTCACCAGAGCCGCCGAAATGCTTCATCTCACCCAGCCGACCATCAGTAAGACCATCAAGAATTTGGAGAACGAACTGAACGTTGAAGTGTTCATCCGTGACGGCAAGGCTATTAAGCTGACGGATGCGGGACAGGCCATCATGAATTATACCGGTCCCATTCTTAAGCTGTTCGATCAGCTGCAGTCGGAGCTTCATGATCTGACCTATTTGAACAAGGGGCATATCTCGCTGGGTCTTCCGCCTATGGCAGGGGCTAATTTCTTTCCCTCTGTAATCAAAAGCTTCCAGGAGACTTACCCCGGGATTGCCATCCGGATGGTGGAGGAGGGTTCCGTTAAAGTGGAAGAGAGCGTCGCAAGCGGAGAGCTGGATGTTGGCGTCGTGCTGACCCCGGTCGATGATGAGCTGTTTGAATCCTTCCCCGTCATTGAGGAGGAGCTGAGGGTGATCATGCACCCGTCCAATGCGCTTGCTGGAAAGCAGCGGGTGGAGCTTGCCGAATTGGCAGAGGAGAGGTTTATTCTGTTCAACAGCGATTTTGCCCTGCATAACCGCATTATTGCGGAATGCCGCGCGGTCGGTTATACGCCACGTATTGAATATGAAAGCACGCAGTGGGATTTCATCGGGGAAATGGTAGCGGCGAATCTGGGTATCGCCATGCTGCCGGATACGATTTGCCGGTTCTTTGATAAGGACAAGGTATGCTCGGTTCCGCTTGTCAGTCCCGTCATCCCTTGGCAGCTGGCCATGGTATGGAGGCGGGATGGCTATTTGTCGCGTGCCGCGCGTGAATGGATTTTATTTACAAAAGATTTATTTGCGGACTCAAGCCTGAAGAGAACGAATCTGAGATAATGCAAGGGACGGCTTGGGATGAGGGGCGGGGTTCATCACTTGGCTTTAGTTATGCATTAATGGGTAATATATTAGAAGAATAAGGGTGCTGCCGGAAGAAGAACGGCTCTGAAACCATCAAAAGAGAGGTATTCCACGATGAAACTGACACCAGAGCAGCTCATCACGCTGCACGGTTTTAACAATCTGACCAAATCCCTGAGCTTCAATATGTACGATGTTTGCTATACCAAGACCAAGGAAGAACGAGAGGCCTACATTGAATATATCGACGAGCAGTACAACTCCGACCGTCTGACGGGGATTCTGCAATCTGTTACCGATATCATAGGCGCCCATGTGCTCAATATCGCCAAGCAGGACTATATTCCGCAAGGGGCCAGCGTCACCTTCCTGATTTCCGAGGGTCCTGTGGAGGAGGCTCCGACCGAATCGTTCGAGCAGTCTCCGGGGCCGCTGCCCAAATCCGTCGTGATGCATCTGAATAAAAGCCATATTACGGTTCATACTTACCCCGAATACCATCCGGATGAAGGCATCAGCACCTTCCGCGCGGATGTGGACGTGTCGACCTGCGGCGAGATTTCTCCGCTGAAGGCGCTGAATTATCTCATTCATTCCTTCGATACCGACATCATGACGATCGATTATCGCGTGCGCGGCTTTACCCGCGACATCCACGGCCATAAATTGTTTATAGACCACGATATCAGCTCGATTCAGAATTATATTCCGGATCAAATCAAGGGCATGTATGATATGATTGATGTCAATGTCTATCAGGAGAATATTTTCCATACCAAATGCAAGCTCAAGCAGTTCGATCTCAACAATTATTTGTTCGGCTACACCAAGGACAAACTGGGCCCGGGGGAAGAGCAGGAGATTACGGAGCAGCTGAAGATGGAGATGGACGAAATTTTCTACGGCAAAAATATGAGCGTTGGTTCCATCGGGCAGGGCTCTAAGGAGTGAAGAATTGAACAACAGCATTCTGGACAAATATTGTATCGTGATGATCGGCTATGCCGTCTCCCGGATCGGCCAGGTCAAGAAAGTAACGGGCCGGACGGTGCATGTGGATTGGGGCAACAAGACGATGATCTATATCAACAAGGATTTCAAATGGATTCCCGTGACAAGGGAAGAGGTCGAGACGAAGTACAGGAAGAGCAAGTTCACTCCCGAGTCGCTGAAGCGGGCGGAGGAATTGGGACTGACTATTCGGTAGCGGGGAGCGGATGGAAGCTAGAAGCGCGGCGGGTTATTTGAGAACGGACAGAACCAGGCTGTGCACAGAGTAATAAGCCCGTGACCACAATGAATAATGAAGGCCACGAATATGCTGCGTGCTGCAGCGGGTTCGTGGCTTTTTTTGTGCCAGAAAGTATAGCAGCAGCCTGATTTTTTCTTTGAAATAACAGACCGCTGATGCAGCGCTTGAAGATAAATAAATGATTGAATATTTTTTTAACCGTAGCTGTAATTCTCAACAGGGTTTTGCCATTTTTTAGCGAATATATTGTCAAATGCAGTTGAAAAATGTCGTTTTATGCTGCAAAAGAACGAAGGATCTTATCGAATTTTTTCCTGCGAGGGAGATGCCATGATAGTCAGCATTATCGTATTAGCGAAACATCCAAGTATGTTGAAACAGTGCATTGCCAGCATTGAGCTGTATACGCCTGCGCCCTATGAATTAGTTGTTGTCCATGATGGAGCCGGAGGAGAAGCAGACAGATGGCTGAAGAAAAGAAGCCATTTACGAACGCTGATGGCTTTTTCGCATGCGAGCAATTCAGAGCGATATAACCTGGGCGTGTCGCAAACCAGCGGCGATCTGCTTGTTTTCATACAGGATCATATGCTGGTAGCAGAGCATTGGCTGTCATGCTTGACTGGATGTCTGGAGCGTCATCCGCAGGCGGCGATGGTCGGCCCGATGACCAATTGCGAAAGCGCCGGTTTACAGCAGCTGTCTCTGCCCTTCGAAACCATGCAGCAGTTTGATACGATGGCGCGTGCTTTTGTCACGGCTAAGGCAGGGAAGGACAAAAGGGTGACCAGACTGCTTACCGATTTCCTTGTCATGCGCCGGGAAGCTTACAGGCAGCTGGGGGGCTTCGATGAACAGTTGAGGCTGTCCGCTCATGAGGATGACGATCTCTGTTACCGGACTCTGAGAGCCGGATATACCCTGCACATCGCTCAGGATTGCTTCGTCCGCAGCTTGGTGCCTCCCGACCGGGAATCAGAAGATGCGCAGCAGGTCGCCAGAGAGCGGCAAATGAATCAGGCAAGCCTGACCGATAAATGGGGATTCGATCCAACGGAAGCGTTAACGAAGTGGGAGCAGCCCATCACGATCAGTCTCTGTATGATTGTCAAAAATGAAGAACAAACTCTTGGACGCTGCCTGTCAAGCATCCATAAACTGGTCGATGAGATCATTATCGTGGATACCGGTTCGGATGACCGTACACGGGAAATTGCCCGCGAGTATACCGATGGCGTATACGAATTTACTTGGGTGAATGACTTTGCCAAAGCGCGGAACTACGCATTCAGTCTGGCTGCCAAAGAATATGTACTGTGGTTGGATGCGGATGATATTGTGCTGCCTGAGGACGGTGATGCATTTCGTAAACTCGTGTCTGCGCTCACTTGGGATACGGATGCGGTGTCCATGCATTATAATCTGGACTTCGATGCGGACGGCAATGTGATGACGAGCTTGAGAAGAAACCGGCTGGTGAAGCGGGAGAACGGTTTTCAGTGGATCGGGGCTGTACATGAGTATTTAGAGGTGTACGGAAAGATTCTTTATTCCGATATATCTATTACACATGACAGGAAGCATACGAATTCCTCCCGCAACCTGCATATTTTCGAACAGCGGGAAGAGAAGGGACTGCAATTCCCGGCACGTGATTTATACTATTATGCCAACGAGTTGACCGATCACAGGCAATTTGAGCGGGCTGTCCTGAAATACGAGCAGTTCTTGCAGCATCCGGACGGATGGGTGGAAGATAAAATCAACGCCTGCGGAAGGGCGGCGGATGCGCTGCATGAATTGGGCCGTACGTCTGAAGCGAAGGACAAGGTTCTGCTTTCCTTTGCCTATTCGTTCCCGCGGGCAGAAAATTGCTGCAGGCTGGGGTTCTATCATATGGCAGAAGCAAGCTTTGCCGAGGCTATATTATGGTACAAGCAGGCGATCCAGCTGCCCAAACCGGCCGAGTCCGGAGCCCTGCTGCTGCATGCTAGCTGGACCTGGCTGCCCCATCTGCAGCTATGCGTATGTTACGATCGGCTGAAGCAGTATGAATTAGCCTGCCATCATAATGAAATGGCTGCGAGCTATATACCGAATGACAGCAGAATACTGGCCAATCGGAAATATTTTGCCAGCTTGAATTTGACAGGAACGATCAGGGTTAAATGAGTCACCTCGGTTCCGTTATACGGGACTGTTGCGATAGCATGACAATGAATAACACAACTTTATGGGGGATGAGATGTTCATGAGAAACGCGACAGATCAGGCAATGGTAAAGGAATTAAAAAAGGGCAGTAAAGAGAATAGGAAAAAGGATATGAAGCAGACGCTGGCAAAAACATCGTTGGCGGCGCTTGTCGTAGGTCAAGTTGCGGCCAATATTCCTCATCTTGAATTTATGAAATACGGAGTTGCGAGTGCCGCTTCATTGAACATTACGTTTTCCGATGTGAATGCATCCGCATGGTCATTCAAGTACATTACGAAGCTCGCGGCTTTGGGCGTGACGGTAGGAGACGATGCGGGAAAATTCAATCCCAATAATCCTGTCAGTCACCAGGAGGCGGTCATTTTGATTCTTCGCTTCCTGGGGATTGATACACCGCCTGTCAATTCGGGCGAACTGACACTTCAAGTTGATAATTGGGCGCATGATTGGGTGCTTCAAGCAATCGATAAAGGACTTCTGGTGTCCGGGGAAGAGACGGAAGCAGCGGGCACATCATGGGGACAAGCCCCGGCAAGCCGCGAGTGGACGACAAAATTGCTTGTTCGCGCTCTGGGAAAACAGGCGGATGCAGAAACGCTTGCGGATCAAAAATCGACTTTTACCGATGCTTCGTCAATTACGCAAACCGAGATCGGATACGTGAATGCTGCTGTTCAGCTGAAAATCGTTAACGGTTATCTGGACAACACCTTTAAGCCTCAAGGCTTGATCACCCGTGCCGAAGTAGCAAGCATATTAAGCAACGTGGAGAGTCAATTCAATGATCAGCCTGACAAGGTTGTACGGGGAAATGTTGTGAAGCTGACGGTCGACGGTATAGAGGTATCCTCCACCAGCGGAGAGAACCGCCAGTTCACGTTGGATCCCAAAGCGATTGTTTTTGGTCAGAATGGACTCAGTTCCTCCATCCAGGCAGGACAGCCGGTCACGATTGTTTATAACGGCAGCGCAGCCTACTATGTGGAATGGACAGGTGTACCGCAAACAGAAATCCAAAAACCTGGAGAAAAGGGTGCCGCAGGCGAAAAGGGAGAATCGGGCCCTCGTGGGAATGACGGCTCTCCTGGAGCAAACGGATCTCAGGGACCTGCAGGAACGGCGGGTGCGAACGGGAAAGACGGAGTAAATGGGAAAGATGGAGCCGTCGGAGTTACTGGTGCAACAGGGCCAGCAGGTCCAAACGGAGCCGCCGGAGTTACTGGTGCAACAGGGCCAGCAGGTCCAAACGGAGCCGCCGGAGTTACTGGTGCAACAGGGCCAGCAGGTCCAAACGGAGCCGCTGGAGTTACTGGTGCAACAGGTGCAGCAGGTCCAAACGGAGCCGCTGGAGTTACTGGTGCAACAGGTGCAGTAGGTCCAAACGGAGCCGCCGGTGTTACTGGTGCAACAGGTGCAGACGGAGCCGCCGGAGTTGATGGTGCAATGGGAGCAACGGGCGCAACGGGCGCAACAGGCGCAACAGGAGCGACGGGTCTAACAGGGGCAATAGGAGCAACAGGAGCAACAGGCGCAACAGGAGCATCCGCCATAATCCCATTTGCATCGGGGCTCCCTATCACGGTAACTACAATTGCGGGTGGTTTACAGGGCACTGCGGGCATACTGGGCTACGGTTCTTCCGTTTCGGGTATTAACCTTTTGGGTGGTGCCATAGACCTTACTGGAGCGGCAGGAGTCAATCTTAACTATGCCTTTTCAGTTCCTCGTGCGGGTATCATTACATCATTGTCAGGTTATTTCAGTACTACGCTTGCAATGGCTCTTGTCGGAACAACGGTATCTATCCAAGCTCAATTGTATCAATCAACCACACCAGATAATACTTTCACTCCCATTCCGGGTGCTGTAGTCAATCTGGCCCCTCCTCTGACGGGAGTTATCTCACTGGGCACCATCAGCAGCGGAATTACTACTGGACTAGCCATACCTGTGATGCCAGGAACGAGATTGTTAATGGTGTATACGGCAACAGCCGCTGGAGTCGCCTTGATCAATACAGTAGAAGGTTATGCGAGCGCAGGAGTTTCCATTAATTAGTTTCAGATTGTAGTAGAAGGTAGAACTAACTGGAAAGAAAAGATTGACAATCGATTAAATCACCATTTATTATTGGATTTATCATTTAACGAGGGAGGCTGATGGATCATGATTGGAATGACAAACAGATGCATGCTGCAATTTTCGCTGAACCGTTATCAACTGCATATGAACAATCTGATCTCATCGGCCCCGGGCGGGATAGGTGGCGGACTTTAGGCCCGTCATAGAAGTAATCGGCAGTACATGTGGACGAACGTACCACGCCTGTTGTTTATTCGCTTGAACAAGCTAAGCCATGGATCCGTCGATCCGTGGCTTTTTTGTGCCTTTTTTTGAAGACCAAATGCATGGAGGAACGGGGTGTCAGCCGCAACTTATACCAAAAAGGAGATTAACGAAATGAAAACAGCAAGTCGAATCAAACCGATTATTTATGAATATGGGGCAGAAATGGACAGCACGATAAGAGGATATGCCCAGCATGCGCGTCTGATGGACGGCATTCTCGAAGCACTGTCTGTCCGGTACGGGGTTGCGTATCAACTGTATGCGAGCGATGATCCCAATAATGACTACTGGAAGCTGCTGGAGGATGATGTGAAAAGCGGCAATCCGGAAGTGGAGCATGTTGCGCGGATCTTCGACCGGCTGGAGACCCGCACATTCGCTTATGACGATGATAAGGAGCTCCCGGAATACAAGGTTCACTTATCCGTCCGCAACAATGTTTTTGCTTATCCATCGATGGGGGTGGCACTCGCGCGAATCCCTGTATTTCAGGGGAACTCCATTAACTTTCAGGACTGTGTCTACGCGGTAGGCGACCAGCAGCTGCATGCCTTTCTCAGCGAGATCCGAAACCGCCAGCGGAAGCAGAAAATAAACAAGGTCTCCGTGTTCACGGATATGCGCAACGGGATTTCCCGCGATGACGAACCGATTACCCGTACCGTGAGCCGGGAGGAGGTTGTCATGGACGCTGCGATCAAAAAAGAGATTTACCGCTCGCTGGATCAGTTTTTCGATGCCGACCGCTCCTTCTACCGCACCTATGATATTCCCTATAAGCGGGGCATTCTCTTGTACGGCCATCCCGGCAATGGCAAGACGACGCTGGTCAAATCCATTGCGGGCAGCGTCCCCGGTCCTGTCGCGTACTGGCAAATCACCGAATATACCAACAGCGAATCGGTCGGCGTGGTATTCGAGGCTGCCGTCCGGCTGGCGCCAATGGTGCTGGTCATTGAAGATATCGACTCCATGCCTCAGGAGGTTAGGTCATTCTTCCTGAATACGCTGGATGGCGCGACCTCCAAGGAAGGGATTTTTCTCATCGGAACGACAAACTATCCCGAGAAGATCGATCCGGGGCTGATGAACCGGGCCGGGCGCTTCGACCGTTCTTATGAAATCAGGATGCCCGACGAGGCGCTTCGCCTGCAGTACCTGCAGATCCGCGGGTTTGGCGCTTTTGTGGATGATGAAGGAATGGCTGAGGCAGCGCGGCTGACGAATGGCTTCTCGCTGACACAGCTTGGCGAGCTGTATGTAAGCAGCGCATTGGAGTGGCATGACAGCGGCTCAGTCCATATGGAAGGTCTTGTCCGGAGAATGCGCGGCGAGCTGGATAAGGGTCAAAAACAGGTGTGGATGAAGGATACGAACGCTTCTCAGCTAGGGTTTTTGTAAGGGTAGGATTCTCCTACTCTCAGCCCATTTTACTGCGGCTGGCCGGGAAATCTTCTATTTTGGATGTAAGTACGGCAGGCATCTGGTAGAATACGAGTATAGAATTCCACCTGCCATGTGGTGCTTGGAGTGAAAAAAAGGGAGTCCTGTGACCATGCTTCAGCAGTTTAACCGCCGCTTAGAGCGTTTCTTGCCGCTGCTTACACCTACCAGTGTCCTGATCGGAGTGCTGCTGGGGAATCATTTGTCGGGTTTTACTTTCCTGTCCACCTGGATCTTCGCCTTCATGACCTTCTCGGGGAGCATCAGCTCCAGCTTCAAGGAATTTATTAAAGTACTGACGCAGCCCGTTCCACTGTTCATTACGC
This sequence comes from Paenibacillus sp. JT22N12, assembly GCF_056269365.1. Lineage (NCBI taxonomy): Bacteria > Bacillati > Bacillota > Bacilli > Caryophanales > Paenibacillaceae > Paenibacillus > Paenibacillus sp. JT22N12. The sequence continues at coordinate 671,873 of NZ_JBWDNU010000004.1, forward strand.
TGCTCATTCTCCATATCATTATGCCGCTGGTCGCCCTGGGAGCGGGGCATCTGTTTTACGCGCAGGACGCGTTTACTATGACAGGCTTCATTCTGGCCATGGCGATCCCGACCGGCATATCGAGCTTCGTGTGGGTCGCCATTTACAAAGGAAATACAGCGCTTACTTTGTCGATTATTCTCATCGATACGATTCTGTCGCCGCTGGTCGTGCCTTACACGCTGTCGCTTCTTGTCGGGACCCAGGTCGAGATGGACACCTATGCCATGATGCGGGGGCTCCTGCTGATGATTGTACTGCCGTCCATGCTGGGAATGCTGCTCAATCAATGGACGGGAGGCGGCATCCGGGATCACTGGGGACCGCGCCTGAGCCCTTTCTCGAAAATCGCGATGGGCGTTGTCGTGGCGATCAACAGCTCGGTCGTATCCCCCTATCTGCGCCACTTCAATGCCAAAATCCTGGGGATTGCCTGCACGACGCTTGTCCTGGCCAGCTTGGGGTACATACTCGGCTGGCTCATAGCCAGGCTGCTGGGCTGGGAGAAGGACCTGGTCATTGCCCTCACCTTCAACGGGGGCATGCGCAATATTAGCGCCGGAGCCGTAATGGCCGTGTCGTATTTTGCCGCACCGGTCGCCCTTCCTGTCGTGCTCGGGATGCTGTTCCAGCAATCGCTCGCTTCGCTGTTCGGGTATCTGATCAACCGGCGGTATAATCTGAAGCGGAAACCGGAGTCCGGGGTTGTGGCTGACAGCAATTTCTCGGCATAATCTCTCTTACGGTTTTCATATACCTTTACAAAAACTCCATCCCTATTTAACGGATAATCAATACTTGCTCTATAGCATGAGGGAGTGAGTTACAAATTTGGTTTAAGCCAGGAGGAGAAAAGTAATGAGATTGGTTCTGATGGGCGACTTGCATTATCACGAGATTGATGCAACGATTCCGGGACTGCCGGAGGCTAGGACTGCTTTCTATCACACCTTGCTGGAACATTTTCTGAATACGGATGCCGATTTGCATATATCGCTCGGAGACCTGACAAATTTTGGATCACCCTCGGAGCTGCAGGAGGTTTATGAGCTGCTGCGTCGCGAGGAACGGACATTTATTCACGTGCTGGGCAACCACGATGTCTACTCGCAGACACGCAATCAGGTGCTGGAGATTACAGGGCAGCAGCGCTATCACGCGATTGACGCCGACTCGGCCTTCCTGGTCTTTCTGGATACGGCCAGAGAGATGGACACCGCCGATTGGAGCGGCTGGATCGACGAAGAGCAGCTGCAGTGGCTGGAGGCCATGGTGGAGAAGTCCGGTACGAAGCCGCTGCTCGTCTTCGGCCATCACCCCGTCTATCAGACGACGGCAAGATCGGAGATGGACAAAGGCTCCATTCATCCGAGCATCGACATGTGGCGCATTCTGAATCGGAAAAACGGGGCAGGCGTCTATTTCAACGGTCATACGCATGTGAATTCGATTGTGGCCCAGAACAACTGGACCTTCGTACAGCTTGCCGCCTGTCTGGATCAACCCGGCTTCCGGATCATTGAGCTTGAGGGCGAGAAGATCCGCATCTCCGCTGTGGATATGATGGACGAAGCCATGCTGGAGCATGCTTCTACGATGCACCGGCATATGTCGCATTTTCACCACAATCCCAACGCCCGTGGCCTAGACGCCGACCAACAGTTCGAAATTTCCTTGCCGACAGCGGCGCAGCCCCAATAGTGGAGGTTAGAGGAATGAAGAACGACGTAAACCATGCCGCGTTCCTGAAAGGCCTCGCCGCGCACAGAATGATCGCTTCGATCAAGGATCCGAGGCATATTGAGATCGCCCTGTCGCTGCGCGGCCAGTTGAGCGGCATCTTCCTGCTGACCGGCCACATCGGCGTTGTGAAGGGCTACGTGGACGTGTTCAAGGAGCATCAGCTCCCGGTCTTCCTGCATCTGGAGAAGATGGGCGGCCTCAGCACGGACAATTATGGTCTGGATTATTTGGCGAAGGTGATCAAGCCGACCGGCATTATTTCGACAAAAACGAATGTGGTGAAAACCGCGAAAAAAATGGGCCTGATCACCATTCAGCGCTTCTTCCTCGTCGACAGCGAAGGCCTGGACAACATCGCCAAGAGTCTCTGCCAGAGCGAGCCGGACATCATCGAAGTCATGCCTGCCCGCATCCCCGACATGATCGGCAAGGTGAAGGTGTTCACCTCGCTGCCTATCATTACAGGGGGGTTGTTGTACGAGCAGAGCCAGGCGGAGGAGTGTCTCAGGTACGGAGCGACAGCGATCTCGACGTCCAAGCCCGAGCTGTGGAGAGGCGCAGGCCCCTCGTCGGACAAGTCCAAGGACCGGCAGGTTATATGATAAGTCATTCTATTAAGTAATTCTAGTAGACTGGTGACTAACCGGCGGAGCAGGCGGAAATAGTCTGTAGAAGCGACAGCTGAAAGCTTTCGTAAGAAAGCTGCTTCGGAAGCATCTACTTACGACCTTTGTACCCCGAATTTATCAGATACAGGTGACAAAGCGATTCACGATGTTTATTGTGGATCGCTTTGCACCAAAGGTATCCAAAATAAAAAAATTCTGGGGTACAACAGCTCCTCGACAAGTGACAAGCGGCTAACTCGCTTGTAACACTTGCGAGTATCGGAAGACGGTTCCGCCTGCGCAGCCTGCTTTTATTCTCCGCACCAATCTATGAAAATTCATATAATCTTAGCAATCAGATAACATAGATTTAATAAATATCACGTATCATTCGATATGAAAAGTAAATAGCAATCGGTTGGAGTATTGGAGAAACCTTATCCGCTGGAGGACATGAAATGTCCTCGGCAGGATTAAGGTTTCTTTTTTTGCGCCCCGGTTGTAACTCAAGAAAAGAAAAGGTGGAGGATCAGACAATGGTTAAGAAGCTTACTGCATTAACGCTGGCGATTTTCATGACGGGGGTGCTCTCGGCTTGCGGAGCGGGCGGCGCGAACACGAACAACACCGGCACGAACGCAAACACAGGCACAGACAACGCAACAACCGGGGCTGCAGCGGAGCCGGCGGAAGCCGATTCATCCAAGAAGGTTGTCATCAAGTACTGGTACGCATTCGGTGAGAAGATTGAGGAAGCGAAGCTCCACATGGTCAAAGAATTCAATGAGTCGCAGGACAAAATTGAAGTGGTGGCCGAGCACCAAGGCAACTACGACGATCTTCATGCCAAAGTACAGGCGGCATTCGCAGCCGGAGACGCGCCTGCGGTAACCGACCTCGAGATCGCATCAACCGGCGTATTCGCACGCTCGGGCATGCTGGAAGAGCTCACGACCTATGCAGAGCGCGACAAGGATCAGCTGCAGATTGATGACTTCAATCCCGGGCTGATGGGAAATGCCTATGTGGACGGCAAGCTGTACGGCCTTCCTTTCATGCGCAGCACCCCGATCCTGTACAAAAATGTCACCATGCTCAAGGATGCCGGCCTCGACCCGGCTGGTCCGAAGACATGGGATGAGCTGGAGCAATATTCCCGCGTCCTGAAGGAGAAGGGCAAAGTCGGCATGACCGTGCCCATAGATATCTGGTTCTACGAAGGTCTCGTTGCCCAAAGCGGCGGCCAAATGCTGAGCGAAGACGGCAAATCGGCCGCGTTCAATTCGCCTGAAGGCGTGGCGCCGGTAGAGTTCTGGAAGAAGCTGTCCAGCGAAGGACTGATCAAGATCCCGATGGGCGACGAAGCGGGACCAACCGCGGATAAAGACTGGTCCAACCAGTTATCGGCCTTCAAATTCGCTTCCACAGCCGGTGTAACCGGAAGCCTGGAAATTGCCAAAGGCAATGGTTTTGAAATGGAAACGTCGTTCATGCCTTCCAACGTAAGCTACGGCGTTCCGACAGGCGGCTGTCAGCTTGTCATTACGTCGAAGAGCAGCGATGAAGAGAAGCAAGCGGCCTGGGAATTCCTCAAATGGATGACGTCGAAGGAAAACACAATTTACCAGCATAAGCATGTCGGGTACCTGCCGACCCGTCTGTCTGCCGTAGAGAGCGATGAGCTGAAGGCGCATTTTGCCGAGTTCCCGCAGTTTAAGGTAGCCGTCGATCAATTGGAATTTGCAAGACCGCGTCCGATGGAGAATGCGTATCCGGAAGTGGCGAAGATCATCAAGGAAGCCATTGAGAAGGCGATTCTTGATCCGAAGGTGTCTCCGCAGGATGCGCTCAATCAAGCGGCAGAGAAAGCCAACAAGCTGCTTGGCAAATAATATTTTGCACAACCCGCATGCGGTCCAACTGCATCCTGCACCACCGCTATCCTGCACCGGGAGCTATGAATACAGAAGTAATTCTTAAACCATGGAGGAGCTTCCGCTTCATCGGAAGTCGGAAGTCTTCTCCTTCCAATCATAAGAGCTGAGAGGTTACACCCTATGTACAACGAGAATTGGTTGTCCGCGATCAAAGTTATTATTTTCGATATGGACGGAACTCTCTACCAGGAAGATACCTTCCTCGAGCGGTATATCCGTTATCTGCTGGAGGGAACGGAGCACGAAGGGGAAACCGAAGCGGCCATGAGCATAGGAAGAGCCATTCTGGCAGGAGAGCATGCGATCCAATTCGGCCATTTCTATCATACAGAGGATGATCTCGGATTGGTGCGCGAGGGGGACCGTTTCGTCCAGGGCTTTACCTGGGATGGGGCTGCGATCGAAGAGCATGCCAGCGCTTATGGATCTTTATCCTCCCAGGCGCCCCATCTGATTCATATTGGCGACCCGTGGGGCATTGCGACGGTTCTCAGCCACAAATACAAGCTTCCCGAGCAGAAATTAAGATCGGCGTTCGATCGTGTCCGCAAGGAGATGGTCCTCACCCCCTATCAATTCGAATGCCACAGCGACCTGTTCCGGGCCATTGAAGAGCTTACTGCTGTTGAGAAAAAAAGCCTCATGACCAACACCCACCTCGAGTCCGGCGTCGAGTTCATGAGCTACATGCAGATCCGCCATTTGTTCGAGGATGTGGTTTACGGCGCGAATAAGCCTTTTGGCCTCCAGTCGTATTTCACATCGCTGCTTGAGCAAGGGTACCAGGCTCATGAAATTTTGTCGATCGGGGATAACCCGTGGAATGATCTGCATCCGGCCAAGAGGCTGGGCGGCAGAACCTGTTTTATTTCCCCTTACCCGAGCAGCGATCCGGAGGTCTGGGATTTGCGGCTTAACCATCTGGAAGAGCTGGAGCAGCTCATGCGTGCGATTCAGGAATCCATCACAAGGAGGAACATATCGGATGGCGAAGATCGAGCTGAAGCATATAAGCAAGAAATTCAAGGATGAGACCATTATTGAGAACTTGAACCTGACCATCAAGGACGGTTCGTTCACCGTTCTCGTCGGACCGTCGGGCTGCGGCAAATCCACGACACTGCGCATGGTAGCCGGGCTTGAGAAGGTGACGAGCGGCGAGATATGGATCGACGACAAATGCGTGAACGATACGGCCCCCGGACTGCGGGATGTCGCGATGGTGTTTCAGAACTATGCCCTGTACCCGACCATGACCGTTCGCGGCAATATCGAATTCGGCCTTAAGAACAGAGGCATTTCCAAGAGCGAGCGCGAGAAGCTGATCACGGATATTTCCGAGATTGTCGGCTTAACACCGCATCTGAACAAGAAGCCGCAGAACCTGTCCGGAGGACAGCGTCAGCGTGTGGCACTTGCCCGGGCGATGGTGAAGAAGCCGAAGGTGTTCATTCTCGACGAGCCTTTGTCCAATCTGGACGCCAAGCTGCGCAACCAGATGAGAACGGAGCTGATCCAGCTTCACAAGCGTCTTGGAACCACCTTCGTCTACGTTACGCATGATCAGGTCGAAGCCATGTCGATGGGCGATGAGATCGTCGTCATGAACAAGGGTGTCATCCAGCAGGCGGATACGCCGATGAAGCTTTATCACGATCCGGCCAACCAGTTCACTGCGGAGTTCATCGGAACGCCGGCCATGAACATGATGAATATGCGGGATGTGCAGGGGATGGATATCCGGTCGGCCGCCACCATCGGCTATGTAGGGTTCCGACCGGAGCAGGCGTTTATTGGCGTGGGCGCAGATGTAGAAGGGTATGACATAGAAGGCGAGATTCTGACCCGCGAGAGTCTGGGAGCGGAAAATATTTATCAGATCCAGTCGCGGACCGGCGTCTTCTTCGTTAAGACCTTCCTTGCGCCTCTGGAGACGGCCGAGCGCGTGAAGGTGACGATTCCGCATGACCAGCTCTATTATTTCGGGCTGAACGGGGAAAGGCTGCGCGGCGTCGAGGCAAGCTCGAAGCGTCTTGTGGCGGCTGGAGGAAGATGACATGACCGTATGGGAAAAGCTGCGTCCGTACAGCATGGTCGCTCCGGCCATTATCATTTTCTCCCTGTTCTTCATCTATCCGATCTTCTACATGATCTACCTGAGCATGTTCGACTGGAATTTTGTCAGCCCGACCAAGACGTTCGTGGGTTTCCAGAATTTCAAGGACCTGCTGACGGAGCCGGATTTCCGGCAGGTGCTGACCAATACGACCATCTACACCCTGCTTACGGTGACGCTGACGACCGGAATTTCCTTGCTGCTCGCGCTGTGGCTAAACCGCAAAAGCTTCTTCCACGGCTTCGTGCAGGGGGCGATCTTCAGTCCGCATATTATTTCGCTCGTTTCCATCTCGCTGCTGTGGAGCTGGCTGATGGACCCCGAATACGGGCTGCTCAACTGGGTGATCGGGCTCGTGGGCTTCGGCAAGCTGGACTGGCTGTCCCATCCCAGCACATCGCTCATCTCGCTGGTCATCGTGGCTGTATGGAAAGGGCTGGGCTACAACGCTCTTGTATTCATCGCGGGGCTGCAGAGCATCCCGTCAGACATCTACGAAGCGGCATCCCTGGACCGTTCCAAGCCTTGGACGACCTTCACGAAGCTGATCCTGCCCATGCTGTCGCCTTCGATCTTCTTCCTGGTGGTCATAAACATGATCGGATCGTTCCAGGTATTCGAGACTATCGCGATCATGACCCAGGGAGGTCCGGTCAATTCCACCAACACCCTGGTGTATTACATCTATGAATACGGCTTCCGGTTCTTCAAGATCGGCTATGCCTCCGCGGCAGGCGTTATCCTGCTGGTCATTGTCGGCGTACTTACGATTATCTACTTCAAACTGCTGTCGAATCGCGTTCATTACCGTTAGGAAGAGGTGAAGCTCTTGAAAGCTGTAGACAATACGATCGCCGGAGCCCCGATTGGGACTGCCACTGCCGGCAGCCAGTTGAGCCATGTCCGTACCCGCAAAACGACGATCAAGAAGGTGATATCCGCCATACTGAGCGTATTCAATATTGCCGGCATGCTGGTGCTGGTGCTGATCTTCGCTTTGCCGTTCATCTGGATGGTCTCCACATCGCTCAAGACGCTGCCGGAGACGATGATTTTCCCGCCGGTGTGGATTCCAACTAATCCCGTCTGGCAGAATTACGCGGATGCCTGGAACACCGGGCCGTTCCTCAGTTATTTCACAAACAGCATCATCATTGCAGTCGGCATCCTGATCCTGCAGATGCTGACGATTATTCCGGCCGCGTATGCTTTTGCCCGGTACAGGTTCATCGGCTCGGGCTTCCTGTTCGGCATCGTCATGGTGACCCTGATGATTCCCGCACAGCTGATCTTCCTGCCCGTGTACCTGGAGCTGAGCGCGTTCAAGCTGCTCAATACGCATCTAGGCCTTATCCTGCCATTCGCATCCAGCGCCTTCGGCATCTTCCTGCTGCGGCAGGCGTTCATGCAGATCTCCGATGAGCTGCTCGAAGCGGCAAGACTGGATCAGGCGGCCGAGTGGAAAATCATCCTGCGGATCATGGTGCCGCTCGTGAAGCCGGTGCTCGTCACCTTCGCCTTGTTCAGCTTCATTGCCCATTGGAATGACTACTTCTGGCCGCTCGTCATGACCACCAATGAAACCGCGAGAACGCTGCCGCTTGGCATCGCCAAGATCCGGGAAGTGGAAGGCGTTGCGACCTGGAATATCCTGATGGCCGGCAACCTGATTCTGGTGGCGCCGATCCTGGTTGTATTCTTCTTATCGCAGCGGCAGATTATCAAGGCGTTCGTGTATAACGGAGTGAAATAATAGAACCGAAGGGATGGATGAAACGATGATTACGATAGTGGCACACCGCGGATGTTCGGGAGACGCGCCCGAGAATACGATGGCGGCGTTCAAGCTTGCTCTGGCCGAGCCGGATATTGCGATTATTGAGCTTGACGTGCACCTGTCCAGGGACGGAATTCCTGTCGTTATTCACGACCATACACTGGACCGGACGACAAGCGGGACAGGCATGATCCGCGCTTATACGCTTGCGGAGCTGCGCCAATTCGATGCGGGCAGCAAGTTCGCACCCGAGTTCGCGGCGGAGCGGATTCCGACGCTTGAGGAAGTGCTGGAGCTTGCGAAAGGTCGCTGCAAGCTGCATGTGGAGTTGAAGATGCTGGGCGATGAGTATGAGGGGATTGAGGAGAAGGTTATCACATTGATTCAGCAGCATGGCATGCAGGAGGAGGTTGTGCTGTCCTCCTTCAATCACGATTCCATGAAGCGGGCGCACGAGATCGATCCCTCCATCCCGACGGGATTGATCTTCCTGGGCAAGCCGACGCTGCTTGCGGAGCAGCTGCGTTATACGGGGGCGTCGAGCGTGTCGATGCATTATGCTTTTGTGACGCGGGAGCTCGTGGATGAGATGGCTGGGTTAGGGATTGACATGGGCGTGTGGACGGTGGATGAGCCGGAGCTTCTCGAGCGGATTATTAGGGAATATCCGGGGATGAGGATTACGACGAATTATCCGGAGCGGGTGCTGCGGATTGTGTGGGGGGATGGGGTTAGGGGGTAGAGGTCTTATAGGGGGAAGGTCTAGAGTTATTCAATAGTTATAGATGTACAAATGTGGAGTGCTGTTCACTATTAGTGAGGAAAGAATAATAAAATGCGTGATTGTTACGGTGATATTGGGGGGATCTCAGAGGAGGTCTCTCTTTTATTTATGATACTGTAAACCATATCTCAAGTGAATGAAGTTTTTTGTTTTTTCTTTTCATATGAGGAACCTTGTTTATTACATAAAGTTTGTAAATGGTTTAAATGAAGTTCAAGATTGGACGTAATCTAGTAGCTATATAGATAATCAAATTTTGCTATATTAGAGATAAGACAAAATTGGGAGTTGGTAAATCGGATACATCGATTGAATCATGAAATTAACAAAATGCACAATCTGTTAAGTTGGTGTAATTGCTTCCGGATGATAGATGAAAAGAGGCTTCTAGCTACGCGTTTTTTGTTTGTTTCGGATCCATAAAAATTTTTATTTAACATTTTGATTTCTATTGTATAATTTAGCTAAACATTTCGGGTTACGATCAAAATCCTCATCCAGGATCACTTTAAGGTAATGAGCCTCGACTTCACCTCATATACTCGCAGAGGAAGAATGTCACTGACTTACCTGCCGCATAGCAGGTAAGTCAGCTATTCCCGTCGAGCGAAGGTCCACTTTGGTATTTAAATATCTTTCTTGAATTGAAACATTACCCCTAAAAAAACAGAAATAATAATTATAGCTATCCAACAAAGGAACAGGTTCCTACGTTTGTTCTTTTTTGGGTTTGCAGGAATATGATGGGATTACGTCGAATTATGCGATTATAATTTATTATTAGGATATTTCAATAATAATGAACAATTAATTATTAGGGGGAAGAAATTTGCAGAAAGTAAATGTGAAAATAGAGAATTGTTATGGAATAAAGCGCTTTGAAGGCCAGCAGGAGCGACCAAATGAACAATAATACCAGTGACTTAGAACAAAACATAGAGAATTTACCCAGAGCAGCTAGGGTCTTTTCCGCATTAAGAAATCTGGGATACACTTTGAACGCCGCATTAGCAGATATTGTTGATAATAGCATCTCTGCAGAAGCAGATGAGATACATATAGATTTTAAGAGGACAAAAAATAAATTTATCTTGATCGTTTCTGATAATGGGACAGGAATGAACGAGAAAAAATTGATAGAAGCTATGAAGCTTGGATCTGATAGTGATTATAAGAACGATGATCTAGGAAAATTTGGAATGGGTTTGAAAACCGCCTCCCTTAGTCAGTGCATGAAACTTACTGTCGCTTCAAAGCAAAGTCTCAAAGATCCAATAAACGCATTTTGTTGGGATATTGAGCATGTCTACAATAGCAACAGATGGGATATGCAAAAGCTGGGTAGGACAAATATCAATGTTGATCCTAGATTCCAAAGGTTAGTATCAAGACCTGGAACCGTTGTTATTTGGGAAAATATGGACCACTTGGAAAGGGATATGGCGGCATTTAAAACTCCCTCTCTTGCCGACAACTATTTTGGACGCGTTATTAAAGACATTAAATTACATCAAAGAATGACATTTCATCGTTTTTTGGATGGTTCATTAGGGGAAGAGCAGACTATACAAATATTGTTCAATGGAAGACCTCTAGAGCCGTGGGATCCATTCTACAGAGCTGAAAAAAATACGATTGTAATGGATGCCTTTGCATTTAAGCTTGAGGAGATAAACACTAGAAAAGAAGTATTTATTGAGCCGTTTATCCTACCAGTCAAAGACGGGGAAGGTGGTTTTTCATCATTAGAGGCATGGAACGAGGCTAAGGGATTACTTACGTGGAATGACTCGCAAGGATATTATGTGTATCGATCGAACAGGTTGATTCATTTTGGTGGATGGCTAAGGACACGAGCTAAAGATGAGCACACTAAATATGCTAGGATAGCAATTCACTTTGATAAATTTCTAGATGAGGCCTTCCAAATTTCAGTTGATAAGACGAGGATTCAATTACCTTCAAGTCTATATGATTATCTAAAAAATATAGTAAATCCAGCTGTAGTTGAAAAGGCACAAAAACCATACAGGACAACTATAACGTATACGCCTGCGCACCATAAGTCTACGAATCTGATTAACCGTACTGTAGAAAACATTATCCCTATGAGAACCTTGGAAGTTCAAACAGCTGGAGGTCAGGTTGCGGTTAGGAATTCACACGGGGTCGTACGTTATAATAGTGTCGCTGAGACGATGCGTATAAATTTAAAAGACAGGTTTGGAGTAGAAATTGGTGATGTACCCGATGGGAAATTATGGCAGCTTCTTTGCAGGGATAATGGGTTTGTTGTTTTACTGAATAAGGAGCATGACTTTTATAAAAGAGTTTATATGGACAATGAAACTAACAGCACACTGGTGAAATTTATTGATGCAGTTTTGTTCTCCATGGCTTATGCTGAGCTTTACTCAATAAGTACCGATACAAAACGATTATTTGATGAAGTGCGTGAAACAATGTCAAAAGTATTGGAAGAAGCTTCACGTCAGGATTATGTAGGTTTAGGTATGAAGGGAGAGAGAAAAAAGTGAGTATTGGAATGACTGAGGATATTGCTACATATGCATCGAGAGTGATTTTCAAACAATATGATGATAATGGTTATAGTTTTGATGAGGTTGATAATTTGCTTGATAAGTACAATGATCTATTTTTAGGTCGAACTTTAAATGATGAAGAAAAAGCAGAACTGAAAATTTTAGTCGTTCAAAAGATATTGTTTGAAGAAGCACGCAAAAAACGTGTGGAAGATCCGGCAATGCTAGTTGATCCTGCTCACAAAGAGTGGTATGAAGATTGGTTAAAAACAAAACCATATAGATACAACTGGGATCGATTAAATGATTTTATTAGCACCAAACTACAGAAAAAGTACCCGGAAACTGCCGGTACTATTGTGAAATCGATCGATAATGCTTCAGATAAAATTATTAGCCGCTTATATGATCCTTCCAAACCGGCTTTTAAAACCAAGGGATTGGTTCTTGGATATGTACAAAGTGGTAAGACGGCAAATTTTACTGCCGTTATAGCAAAAGCTGTCGATGCCGGATATAGAATGGTCATCGTGTTGTCTGGAATTCATAATAACCTCCGGGCTCAAACACAAGAACGTTTGGATGTGGAGTTAACAGGTGAGCCTGATCAGTCAGAATTGGATTCTGTATCAGTTCCCCAAGATGCAAGTAGACAGTGGTACAGAATAACCACAAAGGATCTTGATTTTGACAAATTACGTAACCATAGTAAATTGGATAATATCGTTGGATATTCTCGACCTATGCTGGCAGTTATGAAAAAAAATTGCAGTGTGATGAGAAATTTTATTTTATGGTTGAAGGATGCAAGTTCTGACTCAAGGGCAAGTATACCCTTGTTGATTATAGATGATGAGGCTGACCAAGCGTCCATTGATACAAGCAAAAAAGATAAGGATACTGATCCAACAGAAACCAATAAGTTAATTCGAGAAATATTGTCCTTGCTACCGCGGCATGCGTATATAGGATATACTGCAACTCCATTTGCTAATGTTTTCATCGATAAAGATAGGCAACATAGCGATTGGGGAAAAGATTTATATCCTAAGGATTTTATTGTTTCACTGCCTAGGCCTGATGGCTATATGGGAGCTGAACAAATATTCAATACTGGTCAAAGCAAACATTATGTTCGTCCGGTTTCACCAAAAGAAATAAGTATATTGATACCAAAAGGAAAGAAAAAGACACCTCGTGGCCTTGTCGAGATGACAGAAACATTGGAACATGCGATATTATCATTTGTACTAGCCGCTGCAGCTCGTTATGAAAGAGGCGATAAGAATGAACCGATGACCATGCTGGTTCATACAAGTTCGTTACAATATATACACAAGCAAACTCGCACGATTGTAGATAACTATTGTTCGGGTTTATGTGGAAGATGGGAAGACAAATATGAAAAAGAAAAATTGACAAAGAAGCTAATCCATTTATGGAATAAGGATTTTAACCCCGTTACTTTAGTTCATCAGTATGAAGTAACAGCATTTGAGAAACTTGAAAAGCATATTGGTGATTTTCTCAGCGATTTGCAGGTTTTAGAGCTTAACTCTTCGTCAGATGAAAAATTGGACTACACTAAAAAACCAGGTCGATCTGGAATTAAGGTAGTCGCAGTAGGAGGAAATCGATTATCAAGGGGACTCACTCTGGAAGGATTGATGACAAGTTTCTATCTGCGTGATAGCAAGGCGTATGATACTTTATTACAGATGGGAAGATGGTTTGGATATCGCCAAGGCTATGAAGATCTTACACGAATATATACCTCGGATCGATTAGCCAAAAACTTTGAAGAACTTTCATTGGTAGAGCAAGAAATAAGGGATGAAATCAAATGTTATGAAGGTGAAATTACACCAGAGCAACTACCAGTTAGAATTCGCGCAAGTGCAAAGATGAAGATTACAGCCAAGAATAAAATGGGGGTGGCTCAACAGGTCCAAGGGTCATTTAGCGATAGACTAGCACAAACACTTTGGTTCTCTTTTGAGAAACCTGATATATTGCAACATAATCTTGACCAAGGTGAGGACTTCATAACACAATTAAACTTCCTTAAAGTGGAAAAAAGCGAGTCCTATTTGGCAAGTGCAGTTCCAGCGTCGAAAATTATAAAATTTCTGCGAGATTACAAGTTTTATGATGGAGATGAGGCGGCTTTAGATTACAAGGAAATGATTAAATACATTGAGAGGCATTCTTCTGGTGAATTGGCTTTATGGAACGTTATATTGCCAGGACAGAAAGAATATAAGGATGACGGAAATAGGCAGATTTGTTATGGGGAACTTCCGATTATACCTGTTACTCGATCAAAACATAAAACAAAAAACAAAATTGGAGCTGTAAGCGATCCAGCACATTTGGTTCTTGATTTGAAGGGAGCCCCACAGGAAGAGCGCTCGTCAAATCAACCGCCCCTTTTGTTATTATACAGAATTTGGAGTGGATCTAAGTCGGAAAAAAGTAATTTAGCTTCTTTATTTAGGGAAGACCAAGAAAAAGTAGATTTACTGGCATTAGTTTTATCCTTTCCTAAAAGCAGAACCGAACCTGCGGATTATTACTCCCAATTGTTTGAGGGAACAAGACGAAACTAAATTTATTTTATTGGCTATATACTTTGTTTGTATAATAGTTTCACTGATATAGTGTTTGAATCAGTTGATTAATTTGGTATTTGTTATGGTAGTGTGAAGAAGCCTTTGGGAAAGCAATTACAACGTAGTCATCAAAAAGAAATCATCGGACTTAAGTCCGAACACCGAACTATTATAGATATCACAAAAATGTAATTTTATTGATTAATTAATTATGTTTAATTGTTGGTTAGAATGGTACGTGTACGATATGTGTCTCCAAGAAATGCTGATCCATTTGTAGTGGTCAGCATTTCTTGCTGATCATACTAAAGTAAACAATTAAATTAATTTGCGAAAGTATGTTCTATCTGTTATTCTTATGTCAAAAACATTCCCGGGAATGTTTGATAGAGAGAGTGATGAGTTTGAAAACTTTTAGAAATACAGAGTTTGGATACATAAGAGAGATGACAGGGATTTCTGTAAAAGAAGTTGCTCAACTTTTAGGTAAAAGTGAACGGACGATTTATCGTTGGGAAAGGGGAGAGTTGATGCCAGGCCCACAGATTCTCCATGAACTTAAGGCTATATATGACATTCGAACAGGGAACCGCCCAGCTAATCTTACTAGTTTTCGATTTATTGATTTATTTGCTGGTATTGGTGGATTAAGAAAGGCATTCGAATCGATAGGTGGAAGTTGTGTATTTACAAGTGAATGGGATCTGGCATGTAGAAAGACATATCAAGCTAATTATTCATGTGATCATCCCGTAAATGGTGATGTTCGTGATGTAAATCTGGACAATATGCCTGACTATGATGTATTGGTGGCCGGTTTTCCATGCCAACCGTTTTCCATTGCCGGAGTTTCAAAGAAAAACTCTCTCGGTAGAGCTCATGGATTTCACGATGACACACAGGGTACCCTATTTTTTGATGTTGCTCACATGTTGGAGTATCATCGGCCGAAAGCCTTTTTACTTGAAAATGTAAAAAATCTGGTTAGTCATGATAAAGGTAATACCTTTAAGGTAATTCTCAGAACATTGAAGGAAGAACTTGGCTATAATGTTGCTTATAAAGTAATTGATGCAAGATATTGGGTCCCTCAGCATCGAGAACGTATTTTTATCGTAGGATTCAGAGAAAATGTTGGATTTTCCTTTGATGATATGATATTACCAGAAGGCGGTCCAAAGTTGAATTCTATTCTACATACTGGTCAGGAGACCCCTGAATTTCCTTATGTTGAAGAAAGCGGGAAAGTTTCTGATAAATATACCCTCAGTGATAAGTTGTGGCAGTATCTCCAGAGCTATGCAGAAAAGCATCGAGCCAAAGGTAATGGATTTGGCTACGGGCTGTTTGGACCTGATGATGTAGCAAGGACACTTTCAGCACGGTATTACAAGGATGGATCTGAAATTCTGATCAGACAGAATGATGGGCAAAATCCACGTCGTCTTACTCCCCGTGAATGTGCTCGGTTAATGGGTTTTGATAAAACGGGACAAATCCCTTTTGTCATCCCAGTCTCAGACACACAAGCCTATAAGCAGTTCGGTAATTCGGTTGCAGTACCAGTAGTCGAAGCTGTAGCAAATTATATGCTTCCATATCTTCTACGATCAATTAGAACAAATCATGGAGAACCAGAACAACTTACCTTTGAAGGAATGGGGCAATATGTCTGATATTGTGCCACCTAATGTTCGTAGTCGTATGATGGCAGGGATAAAATCCAAAGATACTCAACCCGAGATGATATTA
The DNA here is from genome assembly GCF_056269365.1 of Paenibacillus sp. JT22N12. Classification (NCBI taxonomy): domain Bacteria; kingdom Bacillati; phylum Bacillota; class Bacilli; order Caryophanales; family Paenibacillaceae; genus Paenibacillus; species Paenibacillus sp. JT22N12. The sequence continues at coordinate 687,784 of NZ_JBWDNU010000004.1, forward strand.
AGAAAGGGCCTTCATAGCTTGGGTTTTCGTTATAAACTTCATGTCAAGGAATTGCCAGGAAAACCCGATCTAGTCTTTCCACGTCATAAAGCAGTGATTTTTGTCCATGGTTGTTTTTGGCATGGTCATTCTTGTCACCTATTTAAATGGCCTTCTACTCGTCAAGAATTCTGGCGTGAGAAAATAAACAGGAACAAGGTAGTTGATGACAAAAGTATCCAGTTACTTGGGAATATGCAATGGAGGATCGGGGTTGTTTGGGAGTGTGCATTAAAAGGCAAATACAAACTATCCAGTGAAGAAATAAGCGTATTATGTGCTCAATGGTTATGCTCGGACATGCCTTTTTTAGAAATTGGTGGCCAGTGTTAGTTAATTTCAATGTGAGGGTGTTTACATGCGGAGAGGATTTCTGTCGCAATATTTTAACGGTGTAGCTATAAAAAGACTTAGCGAGGTTGAGGTAAATAACTCTGTATCGAACCAGCATGAATTTAATGGAAGTAAACAATTGCGTAATCTGCTCGGTAATGGCAGAAGGACATATGTTTCCCGCTTTCTTTGGCTATCTGAAGAAAATGAAGGTATTTCATCAGATGGAAAAGTAACTTGGTACGATGCTAGAGAAAATCACCCCATGCGTACTGAATATCGATTGTACTTTAATAGCAACGATGTGATGGACCAAGCAAAGAGTAATGATCTACTAATTGTTGCTAAAAGACCTAATGAAGAAATTTATATGATTGTTGTACCAGCGGGGAGCACTCTCGAAAATCAACTGCTTTGGCTATTTGGACTGGAGCAAATCGGCTTCAGTTTCAATTTTCAATCCATTGAAGACGGCCATGATCCCAAGGTTGAATATGCGGTTCGGTACATGCTAGAGGAACTTGGTATTGAAGTTCAGGAACCTGATACAGATTATCTAGATTCAGTGCTTGAACCATATCTTAAAGTTGGATTTCCAACAACGGCAGAATTCTCTGCTCTTGCACGAAGGACATTGAATAATGTTTCTCCTCTAGAAGAACCAGATCATACCTTATTAAAATGGATGGAACATGAAGAGAAATTATTTAAGCGCCTGGAAAGGTATATGGTGGCTAAAAGAATAGAAGAAGGATTTAAAGCAAATAGTACCACTGACGTTGAAGGATTTATTCAGTTTTCTTTAAGCGTGCACAATCGAAGAAAGTCAAGGGTTGGCTATGCGTTGGAAAATCACTTGGAGGAAATCTTCAAGGTACATCATCTTTCTTACTCGCGAACTAAGGTAACTGAAAATAAATCTAAACCAGACTTCATATTTCCGGGTATCAACTTCTATCATGATATAAATTTTCCACATTCAAAACTCACAATGCTTGGTGTTAAGTCTACATGCAAGGACAGATGGAGACAGGTACTAGCCGAAGCAACTCGCATCCAGACCAAGCATCTATTCACCCTTGAACCGGGTATTAGTGAAAATCAAACCGAAGAAATGCAAGCAAGCAATCTAAGACTAATACTGCCACAGAAATTACATGAAACTTACAAGCCCCAACAACGCAAATGGATTATGAACTTTGAAACATTTATTCAACTTGTTCGACATCGGCAACTAAGTTGATATTAAGTTGGTAGTTTTTTGAAGGGTCTTGAAGTAGTTTATAAAGATAAAATACATTGCCAATCTGCGACTGTTTCCCGGTATTCAAACTGGGGTGCAGTCGTTTAGTTTTTGAAATGTTCATAAGCTAATTGAGATTTTTGATTATAGCTGATTCAGTGTATCAATATTCAAGGGTTTAAATTGGTTTTTTGGGATCTTGACTACCGTACTACTTCCGCCTCTCATATTTTGCCCACCTCCACTTGGAACCCAAGAAGCGAATTGTGCTAATTCATCAAATGTAATATACCACCAAGCTACAAGATTCCTTTGTTGCACATTATCAATTTCACGTACTATAAATATAGAACGGAGGTTGTTTCTCTTGGCTGCATAAAAAGCCAGTTTAACAAATGGGCCTAGATCTAGTCCGAAATATTCACCGAGTCGGTTATCTCTTGCTATTGTCTTTTCTTTTATTTCAATGGGATATGTGTATTGATTACCCCAGAGTATTCCGTCGACATCAGATATTTCTGTAACATACATATTTTGAAAAGTTACCCGCAGGTGTTCCTTTGTAAATTCATCAGGTACCGAGTCAGAAGGGATTTCAGTAACTTCTGTTTGATAACGCAAAAAGTTGTACCTATTACCACGGGCTCTGAATCCTGTAATATATTCTGGAAAGTCGTAATATTGCTGTTGTACTGGAAGTCCTAATTGAACTGCTTTACACTCAATGGATGTTAGATCATCGTGGCTGTTAATAATTGGGGTGCAAAAATAACTATGTATTCCAATCTGATGGAAAGTGGAACATATTGTGTGTAATCCATGATGGGGATTTGGCAAAGGGCGGTTCGTTTGATACTCCACATGCGGTAGAATCGTTTCTGGAAAAATAACTATAGTTCTTTGAGCGAAGATTCCCGGTCCTTGGCTTCTAGCAATCCATCAACCTACAGATACCCTTTCTTCAAACCCCATCGTTCTCAAATAATTCCTGAAATCTACCTCCGCCAATAATCCATTTAATTTATTTCTGTTCATACTACTTATACTTTGAGATAAATAATTTCTCATTGTTTCTATTGTTAGATACGTCATGGCAACATGGCCACCCCATTCTTATAAATTTAGTTATTCAGATATTAACTTCTTAAGGAGTTAAGCTTGAGTAGTGTGAGAGCTTAACGTTCAAAATTGATGATTTCCCGAATATCATCGATATCCAGAGCTTCTGCAATCCGTTCAATATGAGAAAAGTTTATGCTTTCACGTTTGCCGTTTGATAATTCGCTTAGCGCGGCATGCCGCACATCGGCTATTCGGGATAATTCGCGCAGGGAGATGTTGTGTTTTTCAGCCAACTCTGCAATTTTTATAACTACTTTTCTTCCCATAACGATTTGGTCCCCTAACAATTGACTTTACGCAAAAACGTATCATATAATGAAACTATTGGTGGTACGCATATGCGTACCGTTAGTGCCTTTTCCACTTAAGGTGTCATTGAATTTATAAAAATTTGGGGTATCCGCCCTCTGAAGGACTAGAAGAGATGGCCTCCTCCTTCAAGCGGCTGGTGAAAAGAGGCAATTAGGATGGAGCGATCGGATAAACAGAGTTTATTGGATAGCTTGTTATTGAATCCTCAATACTGGCACGACATCTCCCAACGATACATGGAGTCGGCTGTAATCTTCTTGAATCATGGAATGTATAAACAATGTCAGTCCGTCGCGGAAATGGCTGTAAATGCCATGCTCAAAGCGTTTTATTTAAAGATCAAGGGAGTTTTCCCGGAATCCCCTCAAACACCAGATGTCTGGATAAGTAATGCCCACTTACTCACTGAAGTAAACGTTGATATTGGCCTGCTCACAAGTGTTTTTCGATTGCAATATCATTCATTCAATATAGAAATGACGTATGGATCCTCTGAGGAACAAGCGAGAGCCCTGATGGTCCAGTCGGATTTCTTCTTATATCAATTATCTCCGAGTTTAGTGGATGATAACTCCACACCATATAGATCTGTCTTCTAAAATCCTCAAAAACTAAGGAGCCATATATGCACATCCCAGTTAAAGACACAAAAGGCAATATTCAAATGCTTCATGTGTTTCATGATACGGTGTTCATGCAAACGAATGGGAGCGGGAACCTTCTATTCCATACAGATCATGGGGCGTATCAGTCGATCCGAAGTGTAGAGGAGTGGGCTTCTTTACTGGATAAGGCGGGTTTCTTGCGAGTGGACCGGGGAACCATCGTCAATCTAAATAAAGCTTGGCTGTTCGATTCGGAATTGCGAGCGTTGAAGTCACAGGGGATATATAATTCCATTGTTATTCCGGTAGCGGGAACGTCGGTTCACAAATTTACTAATTCTTGACCCTTCAAATAGGCTATTCTTTCTTCATTTTGGAATAAAGGATTTTCCAGAGAAATGTCGATACAAGGGCGGAACTTAAAATAAATGATAAGTTTCGACTTCAAATATAGTAGCACATGTGAGAAAGTACCGCTTTAAAAGCTGGGTCCGAATTTAACCGGAATCAGCTTTTTGTTTTTTTGCAACCGAGCTCACTTAGCCCAAAGTTTAATTGTGTTATATTGTTTGCAGATATATAGGTTATAGGATGGTGAAAACGCATGAATCAAATCAAAGATCTCCAAAAGCTTATCAAACTCACTGGCGATCGAGCAAAGTTGGATGCCAAGGCTAATGAAACATATATTGTTTATAAAACAGTAGAAGGCCAGATTGTAAAGGAATACTATGACGGTCATGTTATTCCAGTTACTGAGCAGGATGCCCCACATGAATGAATTGTCACCGATCATGTACATATTTGCTGGGAACAATGGGAGCGGGAACGGTACAATTCGAAATCTCATTGTTGATCGGCTCGGAATAAGTGTGAATTACACATTGAGAAGAATTTTTATTTTAGGAAGAATATTCATTCAAATTCTAATAAAGCCGATATTTACTAGTAAAAGTCATGAAGTGAAAGGAACTGCCGATGTCCACGACTAAATATATTTCCACTTCCGCACTATCCAAAGAATTGAAGATTTCAGCAAAAGAATTATTTCAAAAACTACAAGAAAAAGGATTCATTAATCGTGAAAATGATAATTGGACACTAACGGCTTTAGGGAAAGAAGTCGGAGGCGTTATGAAATCTCATCCTCAATATGGATCTTATATCGCTTGGGATGAAGACAACAAGGGTCTGCTATTGACTCCCGATGATGAAGAAGACAAGTTGGTCAATACTACTATGTTAAGTAAGCATTTTAATATTTCGAAGTTAAGAATGAATCCCATATTATCCGAGCTGGGAATGGTCCAAAAGTCCATCAAGGGATGGACATTAACCAAGCTTGGTGAGAGTCTTGGCGGTAAGCAGTTCGAATATGTCCAAACCGGAATTCCTTATGTTTGTTGGAATGAAAGTATTTTGACCAACAAACGTCTTCTGGAGACCATTCAAAGTATTAAGGGTGTTAGTAATAATGACGAAAAAGAGACTAAACCAACCTCAGCGGTAGTAGGTTTTCGTGATAAGTTCGAGGCGAAACATCGGACAGCAGACGGTCACTATGTTCGTTCCCGGGCTGAAATGCTTATAGATAACTGGCTGTATATGTCAGAAATTGTACATGCTTACGAAAGAAGATTACCGATTGAAGAAGAAGTCTACTGTGATTTTTATCTGCCAGTCGGCAAGGTCTACATCGAATACTGGGGATTAGAAAATGACGAGAAGTACGTTGAACGGAAAAAAGTAAAGCTTGAGATTTATAATAAATATGGATTTAAGTTAATAGAGCTTGATGACGCGGACATCCAGAATTTAGATGATATCTTGCCTAAGAAGCTTTTAAAGTTCGGAATTCAGGCGTATTAAACTTCAGAGTAAAGATCAAATAGAGGAAAAAGTGTAAGCTGAAGTCGGGAGAATCCGTAGATGATATACAAATTGCTTGCTCTATTGAAAAAGACCAGTCCAAAGAAAAAACCTAATCCAAAGAATGATAGAGTTCAAAAGATTAATCAACGTAATAGGATAGAGCCTACTCGGATTGGTGAACTAGGCGAGCATAAGATAAACATTCAATTGGACCAGCTGCCAAAGAATTGTAAATATCTAAGTGACCTCCTAATTCCTAATTCAAAATCAAGATCCGGCTATTCGCAAATTGACCATCTTGTCATTACACCTTACGGGCTCTTTGTTATTGAAACCAAGAACTATAATGGCGAAATAAAGGGTGGACGCAATGACAAGAACTGGAGCGTAAGTAACCGATTCAAAATGTATAATCCTCTAATGCAGAACTACGGACATATAAAGGCAATTGAATCTCATTTGGATGAGTATAAGCAAGTTAAATACATCTCAATGATTTCGTTTACCATGAGATGCCGATTCAGTCTCGATCCGGATCTCCGAAAAATTCATTCTGACGAGTTAGTTGTTTATGATGTGGAATTATCAGAGTTTATTCAAAGAAAACTTGCTAGATTACAAACAGAGCATCCAGCACCATTACTCTTACCAGAGGATATTAGATTGATTTACGACAAAATGGAAAGAATCAATATAACTGAACCAAGGGTTAGAGTTGAACATATTGAGCGAATAAAGAAGAATAACGAATAGACTGAGATTATTATCGTATAAATTTGAGGGGGGCAGGGGAATGCGGAGAAGATTCTCAAAAAAAGGGATATTATTCTTCTTGAGCATTGTCATTGGATATTGTATCCTATGGGCGCTCCTTTTTTTTGGATTAAGTAATCATGGACTATTGAGTAACAGACAATCTGCGATTGAATATGGAGTGGCTTTAATCGTTCTGATCGGGATCTACATTCCCTTTCTTGTGTGGTTGGCTAAGGAAGACAAGAGATTGTCAGTCATGAGTGTCACGCTCCCGATTTTTTTATTAATCATTACTCCCGCAATCTCTCAAATCTACTCCACAATCTCAAATGAAGTGCGATCACTAATAGCTTCGCACAAAGAAAACAAGCAAGTTTCTTTAATTAGAGATTTAATTCTACGTGAGGAATTACCCTATAAGATTGATTTAGAAAAAAGCAGTTTTGATTCAAATTATTATGCAATCAATGAGACTTATATTTATCTCACAAAGAAAAATAAAGGCAGAATAATTAAGAATGAGGTAAATAAGCTAATTTATGTTTTACCAAATGAAAACGTGAAATTTCAAATGTATGAAAACGATTTAAACAGGTTTATCGCCATACGAGTAGATAAGAATAAAGAAATCATTGATTGCAGTCCATTTGAAGTATGTGATGAAGTATTTAAATATAATGAGGAGGGCGTGGTAGCAGGGAGATAAATTTTAGCGAACTAAGAATTCTTTAAAGTCTATGGTTAGCTGGCTTTCAATTAGATAATCAACTCCAAGAATAGCATCGAATCCATATGGTATTTTGGTCATAGCCAGTTGTAGGGTGAAATTCTTTAAAATATGAGAATTTATTGTGAGAGTTCTTTTATAGTTTGTTGGAAGGACAGTTCACTCTGCCCGCCAATTCCATACAGAGGAATAGATTTGGAGTTATAGTTTAACTCAAGAGAGACAATGGGCAAGCCATTTGTCATAAAGATTTTCATTGTAAGCCACGTACTCCAGTGAAGGGTTGCTCGATAATTTCAAGCATCTCATGGGAAGTATGGTAGATATAATATTCCCGATTTGGTTCGGAAAGATGATGTTCTTTATAAGCCTGCCATGCTTGTGTAGTGTCTTTGAAATCGGAGAGAACGGCCATTTCATCAACTTGACGTTTTTTATCAATGGATCTTGCAGAAATGGCTTCAAATAAAACCCAACGGTCAGGAAATTGATTTCAAACTGCAGACCACTTCATGAGTTGCACCTCAAATCGAATAGATTACTAAAATTGTACTACTAATAAAATACTAAGCCAATTGTAGGTAGTGCGGAGAAGGCGATTCTTCGATTAACCACAACGCTATAGAGGTTGGATGATGGCAAGGATATTTTACGCTATTTATCTATTACATACAGCCGTGAGGTTTAAGTGTGTATGGTTCTCCAATATTTTGGGGATGCCTTTAGGTAAGTTCTTTCATGGATTGATGTTATGTTATAATTAGTAATAAGAATCGTAAGTTAGGAATGTAAGAAAAACGCTAATTTTCCTTAGGGTAGGGGGAAGTTTATGAAGAAGATCAGTATTACTCTTGAAGATGGTGAGCTTCAGAAGCTGAAAGAATGGTTTCACTCTTCATCTGATGATGAAGCTGTTCGTTCTGCAATATCCCATGTATTGAATCAGAAGACCTACAGTGATTTGCTTGAACTTGAAGGAAAAGTTAGCTGGGAAGGCAACCTGGATGACATGAGGGCGGAACGCCAATGATATTGGTGGATACAAGTGTCTGGATTGATTTCTTTAATGGTAAAGAGTCGAAGGAGAAGGATCAACTACGTCAACTTGTGGTTGCCCAAAGCAGAATAGCGCTGACAGACTTAATTATAACAGAAATTTTGCAAGGAATTCGTGAAGATCAACAATACGAGCGGGTCAAAAATACGTTGCTACAGTTGGATATTCTGCACGCTGTTCCCGTAAAAACATATATTCATGCGGCAGATATTTACCGTATATGCCGCAGCAAGGGATTTACGGTAAGAAAAACTAACGATTGTTTAATCGCGGCCATTGCTATTGAGTCAGATTGCGTGTTGCTGCATAAGGATAAAGATTTTACAGCCATTGCAGAATGTACAGAGTTACAGCTATACCAGCCGGAGTAGTTTTTATAAGAAAACTTAGTAAGGCGAAGAAGCCACACAAAAAAGGCCTCTTCGTCTTTTTTGAGTACAGTAACTTGTGATGCCAATAAGGGAGGGGGACGTATAGATGGGGAGGCCATGCGCCTTTTATATTCCTGGGTGAGGCTGAATATGTGAAGCATGAAGGCCATAAACCGATGAGTTTCGTATGGCGCTTGAAGGAAGAAATGCCGCCATCCCTGGTCCCGGCAGCAAACAAGGTTATTGTATAGGACGTGAGCATATGATCAGAGTAGCCGCAGCGATTATTGAGAATGAACATGGCCAGATCCTGATAGCTAGAAGGAAGCAGGGGAAATCCCAGGAGGGCTTGTGGGAATTTCCGGGCGGGAAGCTGGAGCTTAATGAGACAGCTGAGGAGTGCCTGAAGCGGGAGCTTCAGGAAGAGATGAAAATTGAGATTGAGCCGTATTTGTATGTTGATGAGAATGATCATTGGTATGGTCCGACGCATATCCGGTTGATAGCTTATCGGGCAAGGCTCGTAAGCGGGAAGATCCGGCTTGTGGATCACGACGAGTATTACTGGGTGACGCCTGATCAACTGAAGGAGTTTACTTTTGCCCCTGCAGATATTAAGTTTGTTGAGATGCTGACAGAGTAGAATGGGATGGAATTAATTATAAAAGCTGGACTTGGGGCTATCACGCAGCCTTTTGTCCAGCTTTTATTTATCTTTACAGTCATGGGTATGCGCGGCGATCATTATTTGCGGCAAATATTCAATTAAGTCGGAAATTTTGCGCAAATTAATCGTTGACAATTTGCGGAAAATTGCGTAAATTGAGAACAGAATTTGCTGCAAATATTAACAATTTGCACAAACGAGTTGAAGCAGCAGCAAGGCCAAGCGCATGAATGTGGCTATTACCCTGGCGTCGGCGGCATGGAATTCCCATAAGCCGTTCCCGCCAAGCCGCACCTAAATCCGGAAGGAGGAGATACGCTCCAATAGATATTCACAACCCACCCAATAACAAATAACTACCAACAAGCGGAGCACACATACATAACTAGAAGACAGCTAGAGCAAGCCAACGTTTGTCGATTCGCAGAAATGAGCACGCTTACATCGAATGGGAGGTTAAGGGAGGCTATGACAATGTTCACAACAATTCAGACGCGGCGGTGGCTAGGCTCAGCATTAGCGGCTGTTCTCGTGTCTTCTCTGGCTGTTACAGGAGTTTGGGCGCAAGCCCCCGATGCTTCGGCCGGAGCTGGCGCAGGTTTTGAGGGAAGACCGGAACAATGGGCAGGCGTGCCTCATGCTTCCACGAGTTTAACGCAATCCTTGCAAGAGATAAAGGCGGTACAACAGGATGGAAAGCTGCAATTGCTGGTGCAAGGGCCCGGATTGGAGGGCCAGGGCGTCTGGTATATCGATACGGATGGCAACGACAAGACCGGATCGGCCGTTTCGATATGGAACAACAGCTCCGGAATCGATGCGAAAATTTCGGACGGAAAGATATGGCGTGCCGTTGACGGCAGCTGGAATGAGGTCGGAACGGTCCAGCAAACTGTAAAAGGCGATGTCTTGGAAACAGAGGCTGAATTGAGCGTTCTGGGCGATGGAGTACCCGCTAATATAAGGGTAGGCTTCGCATTGGCAGGCGATCAATACTTGCCGGCTCCGGGGAAACTGATGCTGACTGTTCCGCCGCCGTCCGGCAATGTGTTCGGACCGGATGTGAACGTGACGGTTGATGCGGATGCATCGGATTGGTCGGGTGTAGAGCCGGCCGCCATGTCCGCAGACGGCTTGACTTCGCTGTACGCCGCAGAAGATGCCAACAGTCTGGTGCTGCTGGTGACAGGCAGCATGGCGGAATTCAACGACATTTATCTGGATACCGACCGCAGTGCCGACACCGGATACACCGACGTGGGATGGCCGGAATTCGGCGGCAATTGGCTGATTGAGAACGGTGCGCTGTTCCAAAGCACAGGAGCAGGCTGGAACTGGGCGCCGGTCAACGACGCGGTCCTGGAGTACAAGCAGAAGGATGAGAACGGGATCAAGACGGTGGAGTACCGCATTCCGTTTACGAATATCGGCTTGACAGGGCCCAAGGCATTCTCGATTGGATTTACCTCCAATGACATTACGGTGCCGGACAGAACTCTTCTGGCCCCGCTTGTGGCCCCTCCGATTCCCAAAATAACGGTGGACGGCAGCTCCGATGAGTGGAGTTTACTGCCTGTGACAGCCCAGGGGGAAGCATCCGTTTCCGCGATGAAGGCGTTTGTGAAGGACCAGCAATTGTATGTATTGGCCCAGGCCGCATCCTTCGATGTGGAAACGAACGTATTCATTAATAGCGATAATGATCCGGATACCGGATACCTCGGCTGGGAGTTCAAACGCACCGGGGCCGACTATCTGATTCAGAACGGCAAGCTGCTTCGCAGCGCCGGCCCGGGCTGGACATGGGAAGAGATCGGTCCGGTGGACTGGAAAGTGTCCGATACGGCTGACGCTTCAGGATTCCGTAGCCTGGAAGTTCACGCCGACCTGTCCGCATACCCCAATGCCGGCAAATCGATGCGTGTGGCGATAGGCGTCGGTGAGAGCTATGCGCCGGCCAAATCTTCCGATGGCGAATATGCTCTGGCTTCCGGCGGCAGCGGCGCGCCGATCGTGATCGACGGCGAAGCAAGCGATTGGGCATCCATTGATAATTCAGTTGCCGGAACGGGTGAATCCCTGGAAGCGAAAGTGGCTCAGGATGATTCCAGGGTTTACCTGCTCATCGACAACGATGCCGTGGATACCCGGAACATGTTTTATCTGGATACCGACAATAACGCTGCAACAGGCTTCCGCGGAACGGGCTGGGATGACCTGGGTGCAGACGCCAAAATCATGTATAACAAGCTGTACCTGTACAACAAGAAGAACGGGCAGTGGAACGACGCCGGTCCCGTGCGTGCGGAAATAAACGACAGCTACGCTCTTATTTACTTCTATCAGGATCAAATTGGAAGAAAAAGTGCCAAGCCTTTGAAAATGGGCTATACCGGCAAGGAAGTCTATCATCTTCCCGCAGCGGGAGGCCACTCTCTTGCCCTTAAAGAGGAAATACCGGTCAAGAAGCATAACGATGACTTTGTGCCGCAGGAGCGGTTCGATGTCCTGGATAATCCCTTCATGGGCTGGGCCGGATGGGGCGATACTACAGAGCCCCTGCCACAGCCCCACAAGCTCGTATACGCGAACATTAACTGGCGGGATTTGGAACCGGTGAAAGGCATCTTCGATTGGGCCGGGGTGGAGCAAAAGTTCCAGTTCGCCAAGTGGCGCGCGGAGGGCGACCGGTTGATACTACGACTCGTGCTGGACGATCCCGGCAACGATCCGGAGATGGATATTCCGCAATGGCTGTATGACGAATTGGTTCAAGCGGAAGGCGAAAGCGGCGCCGGCAAATGGTACGATACTCCGTCTTCTGTGGTCGGTAAAGGGTTTGCACCAAACTACAGCAGTCCGCTGCTCATTCAAGAGCATGGACGGGTCCTCCAGGAATGGGGCAAACGCTACGATAATGACCCGACTATCGCATTTATTGTGATTGGCAGTCTCGGCCATTGGGGAGAATTTCACAATTGGCCGGAAGAAGTATCCGGTAAATTTCCGAGCGTGAAGGTGTCGGATCAATATGTGCAGCAATACATCGACGCGTTCCCTCATAAGAAAATCGGCATGCGAAAGCCATACCCAATCGCCGCCTCCAATCAGCTTGGACTGTTCAACGATGTGTTCGGCAGCAAAGGCGCAACCGACACCTGGGTGAATTGGACCGTCGACGGCTGGAATGAGATCGCTCCGTATGTGGAGGAAGGCGAAGATCCGGCAGCTGTGCAAGCCGCATCGAAGATGCCGGATTTCTGGAAACACGGTTATTCCGGCGGGGAATTTTATAACGGAAATCCGTTATTGTCCCTGGGCGATGATACAATCATGGAGACATTGCGGGAAACAAGGGCAAGCCATACCTCCTGGCTAGGACCTTCTTCACCGGCCAGGTATGAGCTGGGCGAGGACATAACGGAAGGCCAACAAGCCAATATCGATTTGATGCATAACACCATGGGGTACAGGTTTGTGCTTGAATCGGTCGCTCATGACAAGAAAGCCAAAGCCGGTAAATCCCTGGGAATCCACATGAAATGGAACAACAAGGGAGTGGCTCCGTTTTACTTTGAATGGCCGCTTGCGCTCGCGCTTGTCGATTCCAAAGGAAAGCTGGTATCGGGAAGCATTCAGCGAGTGGGGTCGGAGGACGTGACCGAATGGCTCCCAGGTCGTCGCGATGTCAATGTAAGCTATACACTGCCGCGTGATCTGCATCCGGGAAAATACACATTGGCCATCGCAATGCTCGATCCGGACACCGGACTTCCGGGCGTTAGCTTGGCTATTGAAGGCGCAAGAAAGGACGGCTGGACAACGCTGGATTCCTTCCAGGCAACCCGTTGATCGTCCTTGCGAGCATCGACATCATAAATAACCGATAAAGAATGGCCGTTGACCTGAACCACGGGACAACGGCCAGTTTGTCGTCAAGTCAATCTTGATCCTTTCCAGATCGGCATCATGATGGGGCTGTTCCCTAGTAGATTGATCCAAAAATAATGTAACTATATTCCAGTCGCTTATACTCTTCATAGAACACTTCGAACGGAGAGATACCATGCCTCTATTCTTATTGTGCAGTTAAAATCAGCGGTCCGTCCGGCGTGATTGCGATCGTATGCTCATATTGCGCCGACAACTTGCCGTCGGCCGTTCTCGCCGTCCACCGATCGTCGTCGATCGTGATACGGAACGTACCTTCGTTGACCATCGGTTCAATCGTAAACACCATGCCTTCCTTTAACCGAATGCCTTTGCCGGCTACGCCGATATGCTCGTAGTTCGGCTCCTCGTGCAGGCTCCGCCCGATCCCGTGCGCCAGCAGATCGCGTACGACCGAAAACCCGTTCGCTTCCGCATGCTGTTGAATCGCCGACGTTATGTCGCCGAGCCGGCCCCCGGGGAGCGCCCGGGCGATCCCCAGATCCAAGCATTCTTTTGTCACCTTCATTAATTTTTGCGCCTCCGGCCGGATATTGCCCACCGCATAGCACCAGCACGAATCGCCGAACCATCCGCCGTATTCCACGACGATGTCAAGCTTCAGCAAGTCGCCGTCCATAAGCGCCCGGTTCGAAGGAATGCCGTGGGCCACCACATCGTTGACCGAAGTGCAGGTTTCGGCGGGGAAACCGTTGTATCCTTTCGTAAACTGCTTGCCGCCCAGCTTGGTGATGTGTCTGGCAACAAAGTCATTGATTTCCCGGGTGGTGATCCCAGGCTTGATCAGTTTGGCCACCTCGCGGTAGCAGTCCGCAACGATTTGGCTCGCCGGCTTCATCTCTTCGATTTCCCTAGGTGATTTTAAAATGATCATCTTTTGTTTATTCGCTCCTTATTAATTCTATAATTTTAAAAACCGGGCGATATCCCTGGCCTCCTCGTGCAGCTTTCCGCGGCGAAGCGAAAGCGAGGCGCAGCCGACCAAGGCGGCCAGCAGCATTTCCGCGCGCTGCAGCCGATACGGCGGCTCCGCCGCATTTCCGCCGGAAGCGGCAGCCCCGTCCGCCGCACGCCCGGTTTCCAGCAGCGCGGCAAGCGGCGCGAGCACCTCCCTGCGAAAAGCGTCCGAGAGCGGGGTAGAGCGCGCTTCAGGCAGCGAGGCAAAGCCCTCACCGGCCAGCTTATACAGCAGGTACAGGGCGTGGTCCTCCGCCCAAAGCTGCAGCAGCCGGACGCAGGCGGCGGCGGGGCCAAGCTCTGCGGCAGCGGCCGTTTCGCGGCTTCCGCTTCGGGAATCCGGGGCAGCCGAGTTCCCGGTGTCCGCCGCAGCAGCCAAGCCGAAATGCCCGCCCGCCGGCGCCTCCCCCGAAGCCGAAGCGCGCGGAACCTCCAGCGGGGCCTCCAGCCATCCCCCGGCCCGCTCCAACGTGTCCCATAGCAGATCGTGGAGCAAATCGCCCTTATTGCTGTAATAATGGTATACCGTGCCATAGCCGAGTCCCGCCTGCGCGGCCACATCGCGGATTTCCAGTAAAGGCCCTTTATTCAAAAACACATCGGCAGCGGCTTTACGGATTTGTGCCAGACGCCGCAGCCGGATATCTTCGTTTTGTTCCTTCGTGCGTGGAGTCATCTCGTCCGTTCACCTCTTTTATTTTTGACCTACTATTATGTCAATATAAAACATCGGCTTGCGAATAACAAGAGATCAGCTGGAGGATTTCCGGCTCAACCTGGAAATCGGCGCTTGACCAACGGGTTAGCCTCGAACGAGTGACCTGTTTGGAACATTGCCAAGCTAACGGTTGTCATAGCGCTTAATCGGCCCAAAAAACGGAGGTTTCTTTTCTAACGGTTGTATGCGCGCTTATTTGGACGAAACAGCCCCTCTGCCTACGTAAAAACGGGAAATAGGGCCCGCTGGCAACCGTTGCATTTTGTAAATCTCCATTTTTACCCAAATAGCGTCGCTCACAGCCATTAGATTTTTCGCCCGCTTTTATGCACTCGCATCTACTCCTCTGGTCCAGCACCGATATCGGTTTTGAGCCGGAATTCCCGTTAATCCCCGGGCTGGGGCTTAAGCACGTTATTTCAGGATCTTTCTACTAGTTCCCATTGTCAGCTCTATAAATCAACAGATGCAGCTGTATAAATCTATGGTATTGTAATAGATATGACAGGAATAACGAGAGGTATCCATGCAAATCATTCGTGACGTCCGCAAGTTTGTTGTGATCCCCGGAGCGGGGACGCTGCTCACCATGTTGTTTCTCTACGGTATAGGAACCGGCATTTTGGCTCCCATGAACGCTGTATATCTTGACGAGAGCATCGGGCTTTCCAAAGTACAGATCGTTGCCGTCTTCGCGGTATCCCTGTTCTGCAACATGGCTATTACCATTACAGTGGGCTGGATCAGCGACCGTCTGAAGAACAAGAAGCGGCTCCCGGTATTGGCAGCTTTCCTGTGCATGATCGGGTTGTTCATCTACATGAACGCGACGGACTTCCGGAGTGCGCTCATCGGCATGACGATTACGGTCGCACCATCGGGATTGATCATGGGTCAGCTGTTTGGCATGGCCCGCAATCATTTCTCCCGCACTGCCGGCGACATTGTGGAGATGGCCCAGCTGTGGCTTCGGGCTTCCTACAGCGTTGGATTTTTTGCAGGGCTGCTGCTCGGAGCGAACATCTTCCTCATTGCCACGTTTAAAGGCGTGCTGTGGGGCAATTTGGCAGGCTATGTGTGTCTGGTGGCTCTGCTGCTGTTGTTTAAGGAAACGACAGGAGAACCGGGAGTGAAGCATGTGGTCAAGGGAGAACCCTTCTCCCTTATTATGCTGATTGCCCTATTGATGCTCTCCTGCGCCGATGCCATCCGCGGATTATATTTGCAGCTTGTCGTACTCAAGCTGTTCGGCAAGCCGGAGATCATGTCCTACATATGGAGCGCACAGGCGGTATTCGAGCTGTTGTTCATGACACTGGGCGGATATTGGGCGGCACGGTACGGAAGTAAGAAGATTATTTTTGTCGGCGGCTGCTTCGCGCTTGCCACTTATCTGATTTATACGGGCAGCTCCGCGCTTCCTGTTTTCTTTGCCGTACAGCCGCTCTATTCGTTCTTCGTGTCCATTCTGTACGGGGTGGCCATGGGATATGTGCAGCGGATGTTCTTAAGCCGGACGGGCTTCGGGGCCAGCTTGTACGTGTTCATCTCGCAGACGGCATCTCTCATTGGATATTTCCTGCCGCTGTTCATTGAGGGCATAACGCCGGATATTTTCTTCATACCGAGCGCTCTGGTAGCTCTATCCTTGCTCATGATCGGAATTGTGCTGTACCGGGAGAAAGTGAGAGGCTCGATGATCAAATCTTTAGAAGGATAGGGGAATAACAGGCGGAGCAGGCGGAAATAGTCTGGAGAAGCGTAAGCGTTCACCTTTGTACCCCGAATTTATCAGATAGAGGTGACAATGCTACCCACAGTGTTTATTGTGTGCAGCATTGCACCAGAGGTATCCAAAATAAAAAAATTCAGGGGTACAACAGCGATCTCGACAAGTGACAAGCGATAGACATGCTTGTAGCACTTGCGAGTATCGGAAGACGTTTCCGCATGCGCAGACATTTTTTTCACCAGACTTTTAGAAGGATAGGGGAAACATTGATGACGGATTATAGCTACTATTGTAATACGAGAATCGAGATGGGGATGGGCAAATCCGGCCAGCTGCCCGAGCTGCTGCAATTCTTGCAGATCGGTTCATCCATTCTGCTGGTCAGTGATCCGGGCGTCGTGAGGGCGGGATTATCCGCACCGATTCAAAATGCGCTGGAAGCGTCAGGATACCGGGTTGTTCTGTTCGATTCCCTCTCGCAAAATCCAAGGGATACAGAATGTCTTGCCGGAGCCAGGCTGTTCGCTGAGCAGGGCATGGATGCTGTCGTTGCCATTGGCGGCGGAAGCGCAATGGATACGGCCAAAGCGATTGCCCTGCTGGGTCCGAATGGAGGCACCCCGGGTGACTATTGCGAGGGAAGACGGGCGTACACCAATATCGCTCCGATCATCTGTATTCCGACCACGGCAGGCACCGGATCGGAAGTGACGCGTTCCTCGGTCATTACCGAGTCTTCCACGCATCGCAAGCTCACGCTTAAGCATGCCTCGCTGCGGCCGCTGCTTGCGGTTCTTGATCCGCAATTGACCTTCACTGTGCCGAGGTCCGTCACCGCAGCAACGGGTGTTGATGCCTTGGTTCATGCGATTGAAGGCTATACTTGCAAAATGACCAATCCGATCTCGCAGGCGCTTGGCGCAAGGGCGATGCAGACGATTGTTGCTGCTCTGCCGACCGCCTTCAGCGATCCCGTACATGAACAGGCCCGTTATAGCATGCTGGAGGGCAGTCTGCTCGCGGGATTATGCTTCGGCTCCAGCGATGTTGCGGCTGTCCACTGCCTGGCCGAGGCGCTTGGCGGATTGTACGATACCCCTCATGGGGTGGCGAACGCGGTTTTTTTGCCGTATGTGCTGAAGTTCAACACGCAGGAAGAGAAGCAGATCCATGCGTCGCTGGCGCGTATCATGAAGTTTGCCGCAGAGCTGGATAATGACGAGGCCGCCATTGATAAAATGATTGCCGGAATCCGGGAGTTTACGGCAAAGCTCGAAATTCCGAAGCTGAAGGACCTGCCGGGCGTGCGGAGAGAGGATTTTCCCCGGATCGTCGAGCTGGCGGTGCAGAATAATTCAACCCCAAGCAATATCCGCCCGATTGGCGCCGGGGACTACCTGCATATTCTTGAGCAAGCCTACGATGATGTGATTTGAGTTATCGGAATTAGCGGATAGCGATCTTAAACTGGAAAGCATCCGCGGCGCTGGCAGCACTTGCGAAATATCGAAAGACGTTTCCGCATGCGCAGCCAGATTTTTTCACCGGGCCTTTAAGGAGCTATCTTTTGACTCTATTCGACAGCGTAAAAGAACTTTCCATGCTATACTAATCGGGAAAATGAATAGATTGGAGGAATATGGTATGCGATATCGGAATTTGGGAACAAGCGGATTGGAAGTCTCGGTGCTGGGATTGGGAACGAATGCATTCGGTGGACGGGCAGACAAGGAAACATCGATTCGGGTGCTGCATCACGCTGTTGACAACGGGATCTCGTTTATTGATACCGCCAACATCTATACAGGCACCAAATCGGAAGAGATTATCGGCGAAGCGTTCGAAGGACGCCGCCATGAGGTGATCCTTACGACCAAAGTAGGCATCAAGCGCGGAGAAGGTCCGAACACCAGGGGTTCCTCGCGTCAGCATATTTTCAAGGAACTCGAAGAAAGTCTGCGCCGCTTGCGGACGGACTACCTGGACCTGTACCAGATCCATGTTTTTGATCCGAAGACCCCGCTTGACGAGACGCTCCGCGCTCTGGATGATCTGGTTACATCCGGAAAAGTGAGATACGTCGGGGCTTCGAATTATGCCGCGTGGCAAATGATGAAATCCCTTGCTATAAGCGAAGGTCAGCATCTGATCAAGTATATATCGGTTCAACCCGGCTATTCGCTGGCAGACCGCGGCGTGGAGCGGGAGCTTATTCCGTTCTGTGTGGATCAGGGAATCGGGGTCATTCCTTATTTTCCGCTGGCAGGTGGAATTCTGACCGGCAAATATTCGGGAGGCTCCGTTCCAGGCGGCTCGCAGCTGGACAAGAATCCCAACTTTGCAGGGCGGGTAAGCTCCGCACGGGTGCAGCTGGGCGAGCAGGTGGCCAAGATCGCGGCGGAGATCGGAACAACTGCTACGGCGCTCTCGCTGGCCTGGCTGATGCACCAGCCTGCGGTAAGCACCGTCATTGCCGGCGCGACCCGTGAATCGCAAATCGACGAGAACTTGAACGCGGTGAACCTCGATCTCTCTGCAGACGTTCTGCAAGCGCTCGATGATATAAGCAAAGACTTTATCTACTCGCCTCCGTTTTGAAGCATACCGTGCCGGAACAGAAGTGTGAATTGCGCGTGAGCCAGTGAAATTTAGTTTCCTGAATTAGGGTACCCTTGGGTGCCCTACATTTTTCTAAAGGTGCCTGCCTGAGAGGAGCCAAGTCAATGAGTAATGTCCAAATCAATGAACAATCGCTAGCCAAGGTATACGAACAAATTCCAACCAGCCGCTATTTGACTGAGAGCCATAAAGGGCCGTATTACACAGGAGATTACAAGCTGGGCCTTAACTTATACAGCTTCAGCCATAATTTGTTTTCATGGCTGCAGGGCAGCCCGGACGGCGCGCCTCCCGTCGATACAATGTCGCTGATTCGGTATGCCAAAGAGGCGGGCTTCGACTCGGTGGATATCACCTGCTACTTTATCCCCGGCTATGAGAATTTCACGCTGCCATCCAAGCCGGATGAGGAAATCTATGAATATGCCCGAACTATTAGAAGGCTATGCGATGAGCTGGGCCTTGAAATAAGCGGGACGGGAATCAAGAACGATTTTGCCGATCCCAGCGCCGGGAGACGGGCAATAGACATTGAGCGCATCAAATATTGGATGGATGTCGCGGTCGTAATGGGGGCGCCCGTGATGCGCGTGTTCAACGGTGAAATCCCTGCAGATATTCTAAGCACGGATTGGGAAGCGGTTGCAAAGGAAAGAATTGTCCCTGCTCTGATAGAGTGTGCCGAGTATGGTGCGCAGCGGGGAATCAGGATCGGTATGCAAAATCATGGAGATATCACCTCGACTGCCGATCAGGTCATCCGGATTCTGCAGTGGGCCAATCACCCCAATCTGGGTGTAGTTAATGATACGGGCTGCTACAAAACGTTCGGGGCACCCACCGGTGAAGGCTATGCCTGGTATGATGACATTGAAGCCGTTCTCCCCTACACGTATAACTTCCAGGTCAAGAAATTGCCCGGCGGACTTCATACGGAGACCGTGACGGATTTGGACGAGCTTTTTACCCGAATCCGGTTCAGCGGGTATAGAGGCCATATTCCATTGGAGACGATATGGGCGAACCCGGATGCAAGTCATCCCAAAGCGCTCTCCGGGCCTCCTTATGATCAAGTCCGCGGGTTTCTTGAACAGATCCGGGCTGCGATGAATCGTACGAAGGTGCAAAAGTGAACGTCTGAGGGAGGAAGCATAATGAACAAGCGGATTGGTTTTATCGGATTAGGCATTATGGGCAGGCCGATGTCCCTGAACCTGATCAAGGCAGGCTATCAGTTGACAGTATATGATATTAATCAGGAAGCGATAGATCAATTAGTTCTTGCCGGCGCCGCGGCGGCGGATTCTCCCCAAGAGGTTGGCGAAAACAGCGATATTATCATTACCATGGTTCCAAACTCGGGGCATGTCAGAGAAGTGGTGCTGGGGGATAAAGGGGTTATCAAGGGAGCGAAGGCAGGAGCGGTCATCATTGACATGAGCTCGATTACGCCCGTTGCTTCCCGGGAAATTGCCGGCGAGGCGGCCGGGAGCGGCCTGCATATGCTGGACGCGCCGGTGAGCGGCGGGGAACCGAAAGCGATAGATGGAACCTTGGCCATTATGGTGGGCGGCCGGGAGGATATTTTCGAGAATGTAAAAGATGTCTTGAACGTGATGGGACAAGATGTGATCCTGGTAGGCGGGAACGGTGCAGGCGCAACGGCGAAGCTGGCGAATCAAGTCATGGTGAATTTGAATATTGCCGCCATGTCCGAAGCCCTCGTGCTGGCTGCAAAAGCCGGAATTGATATCAATAAGATGTATCAGGCCATTAGAGGGGGACTTGCTGGAAGCGCTGTCCTGGATGCGAAGCTGCCGCTGATTCTGGAGAGGAACTTCGTCGCAGGCGGAAGAATCGATATTAATTTGAAGGATATCGCCAATGTGATGGAGACCGCCCATGAAATCGGTGTCCCGCTTCCCCTGACGGGTCAGCTTTTGGAGATCTTCCATGCCTTAAAGGTCGATGGCAAAGCCCATCATGATCACGGGGGCATCGTGCAATATTATGAGAGATTGGCGAACGTCACCGTAAGCGGCGCGGAGGAGCAGCAATGAGGGAGGAAGGTAACGGGTTGTCCTATTCCACCATCTACTCGCAGCTGCCGCCGGTCTGGCAGGGGGATAATCCTCGGGAGCAAATCAGGCAGGCCAATCAATCCGGCAACCGGAAGATCATTGTATTGGATGACGATCCGACAGGCGTTCAAACCGTTCATGATATTGACGTCCTGACGGAGTGGGACAAGGCTCTGCTGCGGGAGGCGTTTGATAATCCGGAGACGGTCTTCTATATCCTGACCAATACACGCGGCGTAGAAGCGATCGAAGCGGAGCGAATAAACCGCGAAATTGCCCGGCATGTGCAGGAGGTGGCGGATGAAACGGGAAAGGGTTTTGTTTTCGTCAGCAGGAGCGATTCCACCCTGCGCGGATATTACCCTTTGGAGATCGATGTTTTATCTTTGGAGATACACCGCTTAACGGGCAAAGCTTATGATGGACATCTGCTGGTTCCGGCCTTTTTCGAGGGCGGGCGCGTAACCTATCAGAATACCCATTACCTTCTGGAAGGCGACACGCTGATTCCGGTGCATCAAACCGAGTTTGCCCAAGACAAGGTCTTTGGCTATGAACATGGGGATTTGACGGAATGGGTCGCGGAAAAAACAGAGGGACGGATTCAGCCGGAGGATTGTACGGTCATCACCTTGGAACAGCTTCGCCGGGGGCCCGCCGCAGTAGAAGAGATTCTTCTCCGGGTTGAAGGAAATGTGCCGGTGATCATAAACTGCATGTCCTATGAGGATCTCGATGTTCTTTCCCTGGCGCTCTTGCAGGCAGAGAAGCAGGGGAAAAGGTTCATCTTCCGGACCGGAGCCTCTTTCGTTAAATCGTACGGGGGCATCGGGCATCTGGACTATCTGCCAAGAGAGCGGCTGACGGCGAAGGGACAGGAATCCCGCGGCGGGTTGGTTGTTGTCGGGTCCTATGTGCAGAAGACCACACGCCAGCTGGTGCAATTGCTGAGCGGCACCGATATATTCCCGTTGGAAATGGAAGTGGGGCGGATTTTGCAGCCTCCTGAACGGGCGCGGGAATTGAACCGGCTGATTTCCGAGGTGAACCAGCGGCTGGCTCAGGGGCAAAATGTCGCGGTATACAGCAGCCGCAAACTCGCAGCATCGAACAACAAGGCGGAGAATATGAAAATCAGCCAGGCGGTATCCGCGGCCCTCGTGGAGATCGTGCGCTCCCTGCAGGTCATCCCCAAATTCATCATCGCAAAAGGCGGGATTACGGCAAGCGATGTCGCGACGACAGGATTGAACATCCGCAAAGCGAGAGTGCTCGGACAAGTGTCTGCGGGCGTGCCGGTCTGGCTGACCGGTGAAGAAGCGAAATTTTCCGGGGTCCCTTATATCGTTTTCCCTGGAAATGTAGGGAATGACCGAACGCTCCTGGAAACGGTTCAGAAAATAGAAGGTCAGCTGATAGAGTAGAATTGGAGTTAACCATTAGAGCTGGACTTGGACTGCTGCGGCAGCCTGATGTCCGGCTTTATTTGTCTTTGCCCGTCATGCTTGACGGAATCAGTGCTGCAATTCGCTCTTTTTTTGCTGGAGGAACCCCACTTCGACAGGATGAGGGGCGGTGGGGATAAATGGTAAGGACAGAGCATTACGCAAACCTGTTTATTTTGATAAACTGAAGCAATAATCAGGCTTGCTTTAAGAGGAGGAATATGACGGTGCCATCATTTGCGCGTACGGATTCAATCGGAGTCATTCAAGGGAACATCAATGTTTTTCAGGCCAAACCGGAGGATACGGAGGCTGTATTGCAGCTGCTCGTCCGCACGGCCGAATGGCTGCGGAGCAAAAATTCCACGCAGTGGAGCGGCTTGCTGCAGGGCGAGGATTCCCACCGGACACCGGAGGCTATCAAGCGCGGCGAGGTTTATATTTTCATGCAGGGAGAAGTATTGGCGGGCATGGTCATGCTTATGCTGAAGGAGAGCGCCTGGGACCGGGAGCTGTGGGGGGAAGGGGGTCATGAATCCTCCGTCTATCTGCACCGCCTTAATATCAACCGGGAAGCTGCGGGTACTAATCTGGGCGAGGCTATCGTACGCTGGGCGGGCTCCGGCATTCGTTTTGCGGGCAAGGACCGTATCCGGCTGGACTGCATCGCGAATAATCCGGTGCTGAACCGGTTCTACCGGACCTGCGGCTATGAATATATAGGGCTGGCCTCCAATTCCATGGGAGAATTCAGCAAGTATGAGAAGCAGTATGACTAAGCATCTGCCGGATCACTTGAAAATGATCATGGAGAATCCCTCTTGAAAGGGTTGCGAAGGGCATCTTTACAATAAGTTCATGCAGAGTGCGATTGCATTTTACACAGGTCGCATACAATGAGGTTGAGAATTTATCGTACAAGAAGGTAATGCGCATGAGTCTGCTGCATAAGATCGGTCAGAAGCCAGTCATTGCTGCCATTCGGAATTCCGGGGATGTCGAAGCGGCCATCCGCAGCAAGGTAGACAATATTTTTTTCATGAGCGGGACGTTGGCCGACATCGGAAAAAATGTGAAGCAAGCCCGTGAAGCGGGAATCGGCACTTTTGTCCATCTCGATTTGATTCGCGGATTGTCCAGCACGGATAAGGAATCCATCGCCTTCATTGCCGAATTCATCAAGGCGGACGGAATTGTGACGCCTAAGGGACATTTGATCAAGGAAGCGAAGAAGCTCGGATTGTACGCGATCTATCATCTGTTTATCCTTGATACGACCGCCATGAACAACGCATTCAAGATGATCGAATCCGTCGAACCGGACGCTATCGAGCTTATGCCGGGTTTGCTGGAGAAGGTCATTACGAGCTTCGCAAAAACATTCGAGCAGATACCCATCATTGCCAGCGGTTTGATCCATACGAGGGAAGAGGCGGTCCGTTGTCTGCAAGCGGGCGCGACTTCACTCTCTGTCAGTCAGCAGGAGCTGTGGGGCCTGACCTTTGGAGAACTGTTTCAAGGCTGATGAATTAAATAGGTCGTTTAGAGTGATGTGTCCAAGAGAGAAAACTCTGAACAATAGGCGAGCGCCCTGTGCGTGCTACGCTTATTGTCCTGTTTTCTCTTTTTTTGTTGTCCCGGGAAGGTAGCTGAGAAATCGGATTTATTTGAAAAACAGGAGGTTGAACAGATGGCCAGACGCTTGCTGCGGAGGTTGAAAAGGCATTATGTTCTTTATCTGTTTGTGGCACCATCGCTTATCTATTTGGCTTTGTTCGAATATTTGCCGCTGTACGGGATACAAATTGCTTTTAAAGATTATTCGCCTTACTCCGGAATCTGGGGGAGCCCGTGGGCGGGGTTGAAGCATTTCAAATCCTTTTTCGACTCTTATTATTTCTGGCAGATTCTTGAGAATACGATCAGTATCAGCCTCTTCTCCATAGCAGCCGGCTTTGTTTTTCCGATTGCGCTGGCTCTGCTGCTGAATTATACAACCTTGAAGTTTCTGCGGAAATTCGCCCAGACCGTAACCTATCTGCCCCATTTTATTTCTACCGTGGTCATGGTGGGCATCATCCTGCTGCTGCTTCTGCCGGATACAGGCGTAATCAACCGAATTATGGAGCTGTTCGGCGGGAGTTCCATCCCCTTCATGGGGGACCCCCAGTATTTCAAAGGCATCTATGTGTGGTCAGGCGTCTGGCAGAACATGGGCTGGAATTCAATTATCTATTTGGCAGCCTTGACGGGGATCAGCCCGGAGCTGCACGAAGCGGCCATCGTCGACGGAGCCTCTAAGCCGCAGCGGATCTGGAATGTCGATCTTCCGGGCATCGCCGGCACGATTACGATTCTGCTCATCCTCAATATCGGACAAGTATTGAACGTCGGCTTCGAGAAAATCTATCTGATGCAAAACAGCGTCAATCAGGAGGTATCGGAAGTCGTCTCCACTTATGTGTATAAACGGGGGCTTCTTGATGCGAGCTACGACTTCTCCACGGCTGTGGGCTTGTTCAATAATGTCATCAATTTCGTCATTCTCATTACGGTCAACCGCATTGTCAAAAAAGTGAACGGCATGAGCCTGTGGTAACAGGTGATGCGTTGCCCGCAAGCGGCAATCGCCATGTGCAGAGGGAGGCAGCATGAATATACGTGAATTGTCCAAAGGGGACCGCTGGTTTGATCTTGCCGTCAACCTGCTGCTGCTTTGTATCGTCGCAGCTGTGTTCTATCCGCTTTATTTCGTCCTGATCGCTTCGGTCAGCGAGCCTGATGCCGTGAACAGCGGCCTTGTTCTGTGGCACCCGGCCGGATTTACGCTGGAAGGCTATGAGCAGATTCTCGGGAACGATCGAATTTGGAGGGGCTATCTGAATTCCATGATCTACATGATCGGAGGTTCCTCTCTGGCGGTCTGCACGACGGCGTTGGCCGGTTATGCGTTGTCCCACCGGCATATGGCCGGGCGCTTCGTCATTATCCGAATTATGGTCTTCACGATGTATTTCAACGGAGGGCTGATTCCGCTGTACTTGATTGTCAAGCAGGTGGGACTTGTCAACAATCCGCTGGTTGTGGTCATATTGGGGTCCGTGAGCGTCTACAATATTATCCTTGTCCGTTCCTTTTACGAGTCCAATATTCCGCATGAGCTCAGCGAAGCGGCTTATATAGACGGCTGCGGCGATGGCCGCTTTTATTTCCAGGTGGCTCTGCCCCTCTCCAAGCCGATACTGGCGGTCATGGCTATTTTCTACGGTGTCACCTATTGGAATTCCTATATGTATCCGCTGATCTTCCTGAACAATGCCGACGATTATCCGCTGCAAATCGTGCTTAAGGATATTCTCATTGCGAGCCAGTCGATGGCATCGTCATCCGATATTCTCAGTCTCGATCCGCAGGAGCAGCTGAGGCTGGAAAGATCGGCACAGCTGGTCAAATACGGAGTCATTCTGGTATCGTCGCTGCCCGTCATCCTGCTCTACCCTTTCGCGCAGAAATTTTTCGTCAAAGGTGTCATGATCGGTTCGATCAAAGGCTAGCGGCTGCGGCGGCTTGAAAGGGAGGTGATGCGTTTCGTCAGCTGTAAACTGTAATATTTATGCAATAATGTGATATTTATCAATGATTTTATTGGACAAACACTCAAAAGGGAGATGGCTGTGTATGTTGCGAAAAATGACCGGTGTTCTCGTTGTCGCAGTTTTGCTATCAATTAGTGTTCTGGGATGCTCCAAAAACGGAGATGCTTCCGACGCTTCCCCGCAGGCGGCTGCCCAGGCGGCGGATAATGTCAACAAAACAGGGATGCCCATCGTCAACGAGCCGGTAACGTTCAAGATTGCGGTCAAGAAGGACCCCAACAGTCCCGTGTCCTGGTCGGAGAAAAAGGAAGTCAACAAGTATCTGGAGGAAGCCAATATCCATATTGACTGGATGGAGATTCCGGCATCGGGATGGGACGAGAAGATTAACCTGCTCTTCGCATCGGGCGATCTGCCTGACGCCATATGGGGCGATATCAAGGACGACACCGTGCTCAAGAACACGGCATCCCTCCTGCCGCTTAACGATCTGATTGACCAATGGGCGCCTTCGCTCAAGGGCTTCATGGATAAGCGCCAGGATGTCAAGAAGGCGATAACGGCTCCCGACGGCAACATTTACGGCTTCTTCTATATGTCGGAATATATTGATGACCTGAACAGGGATAAATTAATGGTCAACCAAAAATGGCTGGATAAAGCCGGCCTGCAGGTTCCCGACACGACGGATGAATTCTATACGATGCTCAAAGCGTTCAAGAGCGATATGAACGGCAACGGGCAAGCGGATGAAATCCCTCTTTCCTTCTCCATGGACGATCCGGATACAAGCATGTACTCGCTGTTCGGGTCCTTCGGTGTGCTGGACAATACCAATCATGTGATGGTGAAGGACGGCAAGGTCCTCTTCTCGCCAGCTGAGCCCGGATACTATGATGCGCTCCAATATTTCCACAAGCTGTACGCCGATGGTCTGATCGACAAGTCCGCATTCTCACAGACGGCGGATGATTACCGGGCGAAGGGTAAAACCGCGGCTCCGACGCTTGGCACGATCATCGATGCGACGAGCGACGAAGTGGTTGCGCCCGATGTGGCGCCGGATTATGTTGGCATCAAGCCGCTGGCGGGCCAGGACGGGGCCAGACTGTGGAACGTATCTGACAAAGTGCCGGTCGGATTGAAAAAGAACATGCTGGTGCTGACGAAGGAAGCCAAAAACCCTGAGGTGCTGGCCAGATTTGTAGACTATATCAATTCCAGCGAACGCAATGTGCTGAGATTTACGTATGGCGAAGAGAATACGACGTGGAAATACGACGGCGATGTTATTAAGAAGGTACAGGACAATGTGCCGGATGGTATGACCTATTCCGTCTTCACCAAGACGTTTACGGACGTCGGCCCGTTCATCAAGGACTACAACATAAACAGCAGACTCGACAATACGGATTCCGGCAAACGCCGCGATGCCATGATCCGCGCCAATATGCCGTATTTTCCGAAGGAATTCGTCACGACGACGGCTTATGAGGATCCGGACAAGCTCACCGAGCGTTCAGCCCTGTATACGGATATCGATAAATACGTCCGTTCCTTTATGTCGAAGGCGATCATGGAAGGAATAGACGACAAAGGATGGCAGGATCACCTGGACAACCTGAAGAAGCTGAAGACGGACCGCTATGTCGAGCTGATGCAGGACTATTACAACAATAACAAGCTTGAAGACGGCATCAACATGGAGAAGAAATGATGAAGCAGGGACCTAATATTCTGATTGTCGTACCGGA
Organism: Paenibacillus sp. JT22N12; assembly: GCF_056269365.1. Classification (NCBI taxonomy): domain Bacteria; kingdom Bacillati; phylum Bacillota; class Bacilli; order Caryophanales; family Paenibacillaceae; genus Paenibacillus; species Paenibacillus sp. JT22N12. Next base: position 715,741 of record NZ_JBWDNU010000004.1, read on the forward strand.
TACGCTGGCGCGGATGCCGCTTGCGGTATACGGGGGGCCGAACCCGGCCCGAACGCCGAACATGGACCGGATGATTGAGAGCGGCACGGCTTTCTCCCGCTGCTACTGCGCTACACCTCAGTGTACGCCTTCCAAGGCATCGCTGTTGACCGGATTGTATCCGCATAAGGCGAAGATGATGGCGAACGTCAATTTGCCCGGCGGGCGGCCTTTCGATACCGACATTCTCACCATGGGACGCTATTTTCAGGAACGGGGTTACTATACCGGATTATTCGGAAACTGCCATCAGGGGGTGCCGGCTGAATGCGGGGACGCCTATGGCTTCGATGTGCTGATGAATGAGTACGCCATTGGCCGGGACGATACGGAAGTGACACGCCGCTCGATGGAATTCATGGAGAATAGCGCAGGCAAACCATGGCTTGCCATACTGTTCTACCATACGGCGCATGATATTTCCCATATCCGCAAGCTTGGAACAGAGGAGCTCGGGGAGCTCTCCGCCGAGTCGCTGCATATCAAGCTTCCGGACAATTGGAGAGATAGCCTCGCTGACAAGCCCGGCCCCCAGCGGGCCATGCGCGAGGACTACAGCCGGCGGATGGCAGTTCCATTCGGCGACGCGGAATGGCGCAGCTACATTGAGTTTTACAACCGCAAGGTCGCGATAATGGATGCTGAGCTTGGACAGGTGCTGGACAAGCTGGACGGTCTCGGTATGCGGGAGGATACGCTGTTTGTTCTGACGGGCGACCACGGCGACATGTGCGGTTCGCATGGCTTGAGCTTCAAGGGGCCGGTCATGTATGACGAGATTACCCGGGTGCCGCTCGTGATCGGATGGCAGGGCGTTGTGCCCGCAGGCGAAAAACGGGATCAGCTTTGCCACAACACGGACATCTTCCCGACGTTATGCGAGCTTGCGGGCTTCCCTCCTCCGGATGATATCGATGGGCGCTCTCTGAAGACTTGCTTGGAGCTCGCCGATGCCACCGTCCATAAGCGGGTCGTGCTGGAATACTATGTCAGCGGCAAGCTGCAGGAGCCATGCCCGATCCGCGCGCTTGTGGATGAACGGTACAAGTATGTACGGTATCTGGAGGGCGGAGAGGAGCTGTACGATATGCAGGAGGATCCCGGCGAGCTGGATAATTTGGCGCCGCGGTCTGAGCTTGCCGGAGTCATGGGAGACATGAGGCGGGCACTGGCGGACTTTATTGTGGAAACGGATGACCGGCTGTTCATGGAGCCTGGGGAGAATGAGACCCGATCGTTTAATATAGGATAAAGGCAATAGGCCTGGAGGTTAAAGGTATGGATGGTTTTTCATTGCGCAGCCTGGACGCTTTCTTTTTCGACCTGGACGGCTGCGTCTATTACGGGGACTATCCCGCGCCCGGATCACGGGAACTGCTTCGCAGACTGCGCTCGGAGCAGAAAAGGGTGCTGTTCCTGACGAACAACTCCACGCATAACCGGCATGAGCTTGCCAGAAAGCTGATGCTCATGGGTATCGAGGCTTCTGCAGACGAGATTTTTACCGCTACTGACTGCGCAGGTCCCTATATCAGGCAATTGTACGGCAAGGTTCGCGTCAAGACGGCGGGGTCGGACAGCCTGAGGGACGCTCTGCGGGAGGCTGGCCACACCCTGCTCGATATGGAGACAGCGGAGACCGCCGATGTCATCGTGCTGGGCAGAGATACAGGCTTTACCTATGATAAGCTGCAACGATTGGCTGAGGAAGCGGAACGGGGAGCGAGACTGATCGGGACCAACACGGATCCGTATCATCTGGGAGCGAGGGGGCAGCGGGTACCGGAGACCGGAGCGCTCGCCGCGTCGCTGGAATCCATACTCGGGCGGAGACTGGAATATTACGGGAAGCCCAACCCGTTCATGTTTGAATATGCGATGAAGCAATATATGCTGCAGCCTGCAGCATGCGTCATGGTAGGCGACAATCCGCTCACCGATATGGCGGGCGGAATGCTGTCGGGCATGCGCACGGTATGGGTTCGGGGAGGGAGCAGCTTCTTCTCCCAGGAGTCCGCCACGGCAGCAGCCCCCGATGCGGCCGTTCACGATCTGCAAGAGCTGCTTGAGGTTTATGTGGAAGGATGATGACATTGCCGCTATTTTATCATGACCCGTCGCCAGCAGTTTATGAAGCGCGCATCTATGTACGGGGGCTGGAGCGGGAGGTCTCGCTGCTGCATATGGCCGATTCTCATCTCTCCGAGCTTGGCGAGGCGGACCGGGAACGAGTGGAGGCGGTCATGCCCATGGAGGAATACGGCCGCAAGGCATACCGGAGGTTGTCTGTCGAACGGTTCCGGGAGACGCTCAATACCGCCCTTGAACTGCGGGTAGACGCCCTCATGCTGACCGGGGATATTGCCAGCTTTCCCTCCGCGGCCAATCTTGAATTAATAGCTGAAGAGCTCGGCCGCTGCGGGCTTCCCTACCAGTTCGTCTACGGCAATCACGACTGGCATTTCAAAGGCCTTGATAAATGGAACAATGAAGCAAGGAGCGCTGCTTTCCCTCTATTCAAGGGCTTAACCAAAGGCAGTCCGGATTTCCAGACGATACGTATTGGCGGTATCCGGTGCATCTCCATCGACAACAGCACCTATCAGGTAAGCGGGCAACAGCTTCATAGGCTCAGGGAGGAATTGGCAGCGGGCGAGCCCTGTCTTCTGTTCATGCATATTCCGCTGTGGCTGCCGGAGCTGGGACGTGATGTGCTGCGGCGATGGCGGGCGCCCATTCTGGTCGGTGCCCCGAACTCGGCGGAGGAGACGAGCTGCAGGAAGGCTGTTCCGCCTCCTGAGCCTTCGACGCGGGAGTTCTATGAGCTGGTTACTGCGGGCGAAGCCGGCCAGCTTGCAGGCATTTTCTGCGGTCATGTCCACTTTGCCCACAAAGAGGCCTTTCGCGAAGGCCGGTACCAGTATGTATGCCACCCGGGCTACGATCTCGGGTACCGCATTATTCGGCTGCTGCCGTGGGACGGCAGTTTGCCGCGCTAAATGCGATAAATACTTGATGAAGATAAGGAGCAACGGCTGCCCGGCAGATCTTAATCGATCTGATGGGCAGTTTTTTTTGACCTTATAGAATTTATAGTTTCACCCCTGTAAATGCAGGAGATATGACCCTTTATGTTGAAAATCTAAACGTAGATAGAAGAACTGAGTTTTATTACTCGAGAATATGGCAGGTAAAGAACATGACGATAATAAAGGATTTTGTGCTGCAGCTGACGCTTATAGCACTGCCTATGTTTATTTACCATACATTTGTCAACGACAGACTAAAGAATGATAAAACTCAGAGATTGGTATTGTCAGCTTTATGGGGACTCTCGCTTATATTTTGCATGTCCTTTCCCGCGATTGCTGCAAATTTCCGATTGGACATAAGGATTATTCCTCTGCTGATGGGGACGTTATACGGTGGATTTGGAACAGGCGTAATCCTGGCAGCTCTTGTCATCCTATATCGGCTTTATATTGGATTTGACACCGGGTTTTATACGACAGTTCTTGCCTTGCTTACCGCTATGCCGGTTATATTATATTTCCAAAAGCCCTTTGAAAAAGCAAAAAAAGCCAAGAAGGTCAAAATTGCCATCTTTCTTTCTCTTTTCTATACGCTTGTTGGCATTACCTGGTTTTGTACGCTTAGAAATGTTTCGTGGGAAAGCCTTGGCGTACAGGCTGTTCACCTTGTATTTATATTGCTGGTGATCTGGTTCTTCACCACATTAAACGAAAATATGAAAGAGATTCATCAGCTCCGATTAGAGGTGCAAAACGCGGGGAAGCTGCAGGTCATCAGTGATTTAACCAGTGTTTTCGCACATGAAATAAGGAACCCCATGCAGGTTACCCGCGGTTTTCTTCAGCTTCTGAACGAGCCTGATCTAACGGATCAAAAGAAGAAATATATCCGGTTATCCATTGAAGAATTGGACCGTGCGAACGAAATTATCAATGATCTGCTGTTATTCGGAAAACCCTCAACAAACTGCACGGAAAGAGTAAATGTGGGAAATCTGCTGCAGCGTATCCTGAATATTCTCGACAGCTACACGACATCTCAAAATGTTGCGGTCACTATAGATATCAATGATGATTGCTGGACGAATGCGGTTCCCCAAAAATTGAATCAATGCTTGGTCAACATCTTGAAAAATGCCATTGAGTCCATGCCCAATGGGGGAACGGTCTGGGCAAGCTGCGCCCCAACGGGCGATGGACAGATACAAATCAGCATTAAAGACCAAGGGATCGGTATGACAAAAGAAGAGATTGACAGGCTTGGTTCACCCTTTTATTCCCTGAAAAAAAGCGGAACAGGATTAGGCATGATGATCAGTTTTCAAATAATCCGGTCCTTTCACGGCAAAGTTCGGGTAACCAGCGAGAAAAACATTGGGACAGAGATTATTATTCTTCTGCCGAAAGCAGGCTGAGACGAAGTGCAGGTGCATGAATGGACCATTGACTCTCGGCCGTCACTTAAAGCCTGATTGTTACAAAGCAGACTTCTCCGGAAGCAATACCGCAAATTCAGCGCCGCCTCCGACGGCGTTCTTGACTTCAATCCCCCCTCCGTGGGCAATCACGATTTGCCGGGTGATTGCAAGACCAAGTCCCGCTCCTGATGAGTTCCGTTCTCTCGTGCCGGCGCGATAGAAACGGTCGAACAAATACGGGATCGCTTCTGGCGGAATGCCGGGCCCTGTATCCCTGACGAAGATGGACACGAATCCAGGAGTTCCCGCAGGAGAAACTATAATGGAAATAAGACCGCCTGGCGGCGTGTGATGAAGCGCATTTGCCACCAGGTTAAGGAACACCTGCTTGATCCGTCTCGCGTCAAGATCGGCCCAGACCGCTTGATTATAATCCGGTCCGTGAAGCTGAACACCATGCGCCTCAGCTTCCGGTTGGACAAGTTCCGCCAAGCCGGACAAGAGAGCTGCGAGATCGGTCTTTTCTTTACTGAGCTTCAGCTCGCCTGCTTCTGCTGACGTTAGAAGCTGAAGGTCGTCGACCAATTGAATCAGACGGAGCATTTCATCATGAAGCGGCAGCAGCGTCTCGGGCCTCACCTCGGAAGAAGAGTGCTGAATAAGTTCAAGCTTGTTCAGAACGATGGATAGAGGGGTTCTTAGTTCATGAGCGACGTCCTCAACCAATTGTTTACGGCTCTTCTCCGCATCGCGCAACTTATGCGTCATCGTGTTGAACGCATGACTTACCTGTCCGTACTCGTCAACCCTGTTAACAGGTACTTCCGTATCCAATTCCCCCTCGGCCACTTTTTCCATGACCCTGATCAGTCTTCTGAGCGGCTTTACGAGCATACCCGAGAACCAGTAACACATGACGGCGGCAATTCCTGCCACATAAAGCGTGACGGTCAGAGCTTTATTCTCCATCCGCTCCAGAATATAAAGTCTTATCCCTTCCAGCTGTTCCGGACGGACATCGCTTCCGCCCTCTTCCGTGAAATACCGTGCAAACAAACTCCCCAAATAACCCTGCGTCGTCCCGATAAACGCCGCACTTACCAAACAGACAAGCACTGCCATAACGGAGAAAATTTTGCCCCTTACTGTCATGGCTGTTCACCGAACCGGTAACCGAATCCATAAACGGTCTGAATGTATTGCGGGCTGCCGGGATCAGGCTCCAGCTTTTTTCGGAGCTTGCTGATGTGAGAATCCAGCGTTCGTTCATAATTCATCAAGTCCTCGTCCATTGCCGCCTTCATCAGCTGCAGACGGCTAAAGACGATTCCCGGCCGCGCAGCCAGGGTTAGAAGCAGCTTAAACTCGGTTGGCGTAAGCGGCAGGGGCTGCCCGTTTCTTGCCGCCTGACATTTGGCTTGGTCAATGGACAGGTCTCCCCGCTGCAGAACGGGGGTCTCATCCTGCCTTTGTCCGGTCCGCCGCAATACGGCGCGTATGCGGGAGGCAAGCTCCCGTAAACTGAACGGCTTGGTGAGGTAGTCGTCAGCCCCGAGCTCAAGCCCAACGATCTTATCGGTTTCTTCGGATTTGGCTGTGACCATAATAATGCCGCAGGAGATGGATTGTCTGAGCTCCCGGCACACGTCGATGCCGCTCATGCCCGGCAGCATCCAGTCAAGCAATACGATCCCCGGACGCTTCTTCCTTGCGATATCCAGCGCATCCCGCCCATTCGCCGCCGTTAGGACAAGGAATCCCTCCTGCTCCATAAACAGCTTCATGGTTTCAAGCATGGCAGATTCATCTTCCACGATAAGAAGGGTTGTTTCCATGATGCGGTCATCTCCCACTTTTTTAAATAGTATATCACCCTTTTTTTGAACAAAAGGGAACATCCATACAAAAAGCATGAGTTCTCCAACTGTTCTACACATTCGTTTCGTACACTAAAGATCAAACCGAAACAAAAGGAGAACAACCGCTATGAGAATCTGGCTGCTGATTGAATATGAGATGACCTTTTTACTTGTGTTTTTTTGGTGGATGGTTTATGCAAAAGCCAAAGGCTTGCTTCGTTCGCACACAGAGGCGGCTTTGCGCTCCAATATCCGAAAGGTCCATCTATGGCTGTACACGGCGATCGCGATGACCGGGATCAAGGCGGGGGCGGTTATTATGCTGTGGTCGACGGATTGGTCTTACGTGGAGGATAAAATTATGATCCAGCTTCCGCTGTACCTGTTATCCATTGCCGCCATTTTCACATTCTCGCTGCCGTTAATAAAAGCCGCTGCTGCGGACTCCGCCCAGTCAATGGAAGGGCAGCTTAAGGGAGACCTTCGTTTGCGGCTTTACGATCCGGTTATTACGATTCCGTTCGCCGCGGCTTTTATAGCCTCTGTCGTCAACTGCCTGCATATGCTGCTCTTCTCGCAATCGCCGCTCCGGTTTGGAACATTGTTTTTGATATGGAGCGGATTCGGGGTCTGTGCTGCCACTCTATGGTATATGAAATCAAGAGTCTATGAACGTATAGCCGCAAGTGGAGCATTCCCGCCAATCCGGTCGCTTCGCCAGAGGCTTGTGAGAACGGCAATCGTAAGTCTGTCCATTGCCGCCTTGCTCGCAGCCATTATTCTGAGCGGCATGAACGCTTCGCGATTGCCGGATCGTATGAATATGGCAGATCATGGCGGCCACTCGCAGCACGCGGCAGATCCTGCTTCCATGATCAGTGTGGACAGCTTGAAGGGCCCGCAAAGCGGAGCACCGGATCGCATATTTACCCTGTCCGCCCAAACCATGGAGCGCGTACTGCCATCAGGTGAAACAGAAGAGGTATGGGCCTTCAACCAGCTAATCCCCGGTCCTGAGCTGCGTATCAAAGAAGGGGAATTGATTGAGGTTAATCTGGTCAATGTGGATATTGAGGAAGGCGTGACCCTTCATTGGCACGGGCTGAATGTTCCTAATGGAGAAGACGGAGTCGCCGGATTGACGCAGGATGCGGTACTGCCGGGGGAACGGCATAAATATCGTTTTATTGCAGAGCAGACGGGGACGTACTGGTATCATTCGCACCAGCAATCCTCGGTCCAGGTCGCGAAAGGACTGTATGGCACATTGGTTGTGGAAACTCAAGCTTCCGATGAAATCGATAATGTGGATCTGGCTGTGATGTCGCATCAGCATGGAATGAGTAACGGAACGACAATCACGCTGGGATTGCCAGGGAAGCTTCAGCGTGTCGACGTCCGGCCGGAGACGCCAGTCCGTTTGCGTCTGATTAATGCCCGCAATATGCCGCAATCCTTCTATTTGTCCGGCGTACCCTTCCGGGTAACTGCCATAGACGGGATAGATCTTCATGAGCCGCAGCTGATTTCCAATCAGAATCTGTCGCTTGCCGCCGGGGGCCGATATGACCTATCCTTTCAAATGCCGTCCAGTGCGGTCGGACTTGCACATTCCAGTGCCCCCATATCGGAAGACAGCGAAGCTCTCGTATTGGCCGCCAATGGTCAGGATCTGCCCCCTGCTTTCCAGCAGGAATCAACCTTTGATCCCGCGGCATACGGCACTCCAGCCGTTACGCCGTTTAATCTGGAGACGAAGTTCGACCAGAGCCATACCTTCGTCCTGGATAATCGCATAGGGTTCTATAATGGCAAGCTTACCAATCTGCAGACCATTAACGGTTATGTATTTCCCCATACGCCATCCCTTATGGTCCGGGAGGGGGATGTCGTCAAGGTGAAATTCGTAAATCGCGGGTTTATGGACCACCCGATGCATCTTCATGGCCATCATATCCTGGTTCTAAGCCGTAATGGCAAACCGGTTAAGGGCAGTCCCTGGTGGACAGATACGCTCAACGTGGCGCCAGGCGAAATCTACGAAACGGCTTTCCTGGCCGACAACCCGGGATTGTGGATGGATCACTGTCATAACCTGGACCATGCGGCCGCCGGAATGTCCATGCATTTGATGTATGAGGGCGTCTATACGCCATATGATATCGGAACGGCTACGGCCAATCTACCAGAGTGACACGGGAAAGGAATGCTGCGCCAATTCTACCCGGTTGCGTCCGCCTCTTTTGGCTTTGTACAATGCCGCGTCTGCGGCCCGGAGCAGCGATTCAAGCGTATCGCCGTGCTCGAAGGATTGCGCGGCGCCGAAGCTGGCGGTCACCGTAATCGTCCCGTGATTCGTGACCAGGGGCTCGTTCTCCAGACTGGTCCGGACCAGCTCTGCCAGTCGGCCGGCTTCCTGAAGGGTAGAGGAGGGCAGAGCCAGCACGAATTCCTCACCCCCGTAACGGGCGAACAGCGTATCCTGCGTGATCACCCGCCGGCAGACCGTCACCATATGCACGATCACCTGATCGCCGGTTTCATGGCCATAGGTGTCGTTGACCTGCTTGAACTGGTCGATGTCAAACAAAATAAATGACGCAGGCTGATCCTGGAGACGGGCCTGCAGCAGTATTTCCTTGCTTTGCTGGATAAAGTGCGTGCGGTTATAGATTCTGGTCAAGCCATCGTAGTAAGCGAGCTGCTTGAGCTGATCCTGGAGCAGCCTCTGTTCCGTCACATCGATCAGCATGAGCAGGCTCCCCGCCCGTTCGCCGCCGCGGCTTCTGACCACGGAGGAGCGGATCTGGTAGTAAGCGGTGGTGCCGTCCTCCGTCCTGATGCTGGCTTCCTGCACACTGTCCGTGCTTTGTATATCCGGAAAAGGCGAGCCTGTCAGCCGCGTCCAGCTTTCATCCAGCTTTCTGCCGATCATCCCGATGCTCAGCCCCGGAAGCATTCGGCTTACGGCGCCATTGAAGTCGATAAGCCGCTCCGCTGAATCCAGAACGATTACCCCTTCCCGCATACTTTCAAAAATGCTTTCCTTGGCAATCGGCACAATTGTCAGCATCCTCGTCGTTACGATCGCCCATATATACATCGAGGACGTGATACAGACAACGAGAGGCACAGGGTCCATGCCCTCGGGCGTGAGCCCCATAAGATAGATGAAAGCGGATATCATGGGGATGAACTGTCCGCAGATGAGCGTCGCCAGCTGCTTGCGATAGGCTTTCTTGGTTGCTTTCCATTCCCTGGCAAGCAGCACGACTCCGGCGAGCAAGCATCCGAATGTGAAGGCCCCATGCACAATATACCACTCTCCGATGACCACATCGGTTGCGTGAAGCGGAGAACCTGCTCTGAGCTCCAGAGATTTATAGAATAAATGGTGGAAATCGTTGGTTGCCACCATCCCGAGCGTAATGACGGGAATAACGAACAGCAGCGCCGCGGTCATGCGTGAAATCGGCCTGTCAATGTATCGCAGGATAAGCATCAGGCCAATCACAGGGGCGAACGAGATTCCGATATATTCCACAATCGTCCACCCTTTGATCGCTGCAAGCGTGGTGCTTGACATCTGGAAGGCGTAAGCGAATATATAAATGGCCTGTACCGTCATATAAATAATAAACGTACGCGCGCCGGGTATTTCCTGCTTTTTGAAAAACGCATAGAAGCCTAGAAAAATGCAAAGTACGCCCGAAGTTGCGATCAACGAAATATACATCGTAATTTGGGATCCCATAATCTTTTTCCCCATATCATTATAGTTTGTTGGCAGGGCTGAAAAAGTCGAATCAGGGGGGAAGTTGCGGATAGCACAATCTTACCATATTGGACGTTCAAACTGTAGATTCGACGCGGCGGTCCTTACCAATGAAAGACTGTCACAAAAAAAACCGTAAATCGTTGTGTATGCAAACTGATTTAAGGTGATTCTGATCGGCAAAGCTTGGCTGGCCCCCGAGAACATTCACTTCGGATTCGGCGAGTGATAAAATAAGGCAATCAGCTGTTGAGGACAAGATTGGAAGTGGTAAGGTGCAGGAGTTATATGCGCAGTATAAAGGGCTGCTGTTTGCGCTTGCTTATCAGCTGACCGGATCGGCTTCCGATGCGGAGGACGTTGTGCAGGATGTATTCGTGAAGGTGTATGACGTGAAGCCGGAAGGTTTGGCTGAGGAGCCGAAAGCCTATCTGTGCAAAATGGTAACGAACCGAGCCCGCGATTTGAACAAGTCGGCCCGCAAGCGGCGTGAGCGGTATTTTGGAGAATGGCTTCCTGAGCCCATTCCAACAGACGATGAAATGTTCGAATCGGTTGTCCGCGGTGAGCTGTTATCTTATGCCATGCTCGTGCTGCTTGAAAAGCTGTCTCCGTCGGAGCGGGCGGTGTTCGTGCTTCGTGAAGCGTTCGGCCTCGGATATCCCGATATTGCCGGGATTGTGGGCAAAAGCGATGCGAACTGCCGCAAGCTGCTCAGCCGTGCGCGCGGCAAGATGGGAATCGGTCCGGATGAGACGGTCCATTCTGAAGCTGCGGACGAAGAGTGGGTCCGCCAGTTTCTGGAGGCCCTCGAGCAGAATAATGTGGATTCGGTCATAGCCATGCTCGCCAAGGATGTCGTGCTGGTCTCCGATGGCGGAGGAAAAGCGTTCGCCGCCGTCCACCCGATCGCATCAAGCGATTTTGTCGCAAGATTCCTTCTCGGTCTCATTCGCAAGGCTCCCCATTATGAGGGAGGCATGCGTATCGAGATAAGGGATATCAACGGCCAAACAGGGCTTGTTGTCCATTCTGGCGAAGGCATCGAAGCCGTTGGACTTATGCATGTCGCGGGTAATTTGATCCGCAATATTTATATGATCCGCAACCCGGATAAGCTGGGGCGCTTATAAAGTGTCCTCCCGGCATTGGCAGGATTTCGGGAAGGAACGAATTCAAGCAGGCATCTTTTGCGCACTTATCTGGTGCAAAAGATGCCTGTTTTTGATTTGCAAAAGGCGCCGGGAGGGCGATAGCCGATTCTTCCCGCAATCCAATTTATTAAGAGACTTTCAATCGAATTGATTGAAAATGTCTTTTTTATGATCTTTTAATTCACGAAAACGATATATTTACAAAAACAAAATCATATTTTTCTGCTGATGAGATTCCAAAAAAGGGGGTAAATTCCAGTTAATTTTTACGCAGAGCTAACAAATCCCGAACAACCATTAATTTCCTGAAACATCCTCCGCAGAATTTCGGTAAAGCGATACCATTGCCCGCGCGACTGAAAGTAATAGAAATACCACAAAGCCCGAAGGGTGGGACTATTTATACAAAAGAATTTTCTTTCTTACAAATATGAGGAGAATTGAGGCCATGAACCGGTTGTCGGCAAAAAAAGTTTACAATCTGCGGGAGATGGAGCTTCCCCAGTTTACATAGAATTGACTTTCGCTTAACACTACATGAATTGAAAGTATCGGTATGAATCCCTATATTGATCTATTGGAATCAATATATTTTTATTGGGAGGGAAAGAGAAGTGAAAAGGAGTTTCGCGCTGACAACCCGCGTGCTTGCAGCCATCATGCTTTGTACTTCGTTATTCTCCGCAGGCTATTTTCTGTATGGCCCGGCAAATGCGGAGCCTTCCTCAACGAATGTCTTTGCTGAAGCCGGGGTAACGGCAACCGCGAATGGATACATGTCGGAGGAGGTCGCACCATCCCGTGCAATTGACGGCGATATGGAGAGCGGCAAATGGATGTTCGAGGGTGACAAGAATCTGCCCGGTGAGGCAAACCCTTATTGGCTGAAAATTGACGCTGGAACAGAAGTGACGGTTCATCAGTTTGTACTCGCCCATGCGGGCGCGGCAGGAGAACCGGACAGCTACAATACACGGGATTATACAATTGAGACCAGTGATGACGATGAGAGCTGGACTCCTGCGGTAACCGTTACGGATAATACATACGGCATGACGACTCATGATCTTGATGTTCCGGTTACGGCAAGATATTTCAAGCTGAGCATCACCGATCCGGGAGAGGCGGATTCATCGACCGGTCTCTATGCAGCCAATATCTATGAATTTCAGGCCATTGGGCACACGGGTTCCGAACCTGCCGCGGCCGAGGCTGCGCCGCTTGCCGCTGGTGAAAATCATGGCTTGATCGGTGAATATTATACAGGCAACGAAGATTTCAGCTTCAAGGATCTGAAGGCGAAGACGATAGACCCGCAGATCAATTTTACCAATCTGGATCCGGTGCTGCAGAACTGGACCGGACAGGCGGATCATTCCAATGCCCGCTGGACGGGCCAAATTCTGCCGCCGCAAACGGGCGACTATACGTTCTACATGATTGGCGACAACGGCTTCCGCTTGTGGGTCGACGATCAGCTTGTTATCGATCACTGGGTCAATGACTGGGATCTGGAGCAGACAGGCGTTCCGATCTCGCTGGAAGGCGGGAAGAAACACAATTTTAAAATCGAGTATTTCGAATACTCGGGCGGTTCCAATCTGTATCTGCGCTGGTCCGCGCCAGGCATGGCCAAGGATATCGTGCCAAGCTCGGCGTTCTATCTGCCGGCGGATTACACGGGACCAGCAGCGGCCAGCGTCTCCAAGGACGGTCTCGACATTTTGCTTTCCATGAGCTCGAATTTGAATGCACTTCCTGACGCATTGCCGCAGCACTTTACTGCAACGGCCGACGGTCAGCCCATTCCGATTCAAAGCGCGGAGCAGGGAGCGGATCCGTCAGAGCTGAGGCTGCATCTGGCGGAAGCGATCAAGCCCAATCAGGCCGTGAGCCTGGAGTATGACGGCCAAGGCGGCTTGCAATACGCCGATGGAACGGCTGCCGGAAGCTTCAAGCTTGCTCCGGTCAATCTGTCCGAGCTGGTGGATTATTCGCCGATCGCCATCGCGATGTCATTCAATGGAAGTCCGATGACGAACCGCGCTTTTGCCTGGTATACGAGCTATGAGGTACCGCAAAACGCGCCGGCCAACATTATGGACAGCATTGTGGAGGTTGTGCAGGCCGATCAGGATTTCGACTCGGCCAAGGCGCTCCGTTTCACCGGCAAGCCGGAGGAAACCAAAGCCTTGAATCTTAAAATCACCAATTCGACGAACGGCTCGTTTATCAGCCACAAGGTGCTGGCGGACGGCCTGACTCCGGGAACGGCCTATAAGTACCGGGTGGGAAGCGACGGCAACTGGAGCGCGGCCGGAACCTTCACGACCGAAGGGGATAACGAGAACAGCTATGAATTTCTGTATATGACAGATTCGCAAGGCTCCAACTCGCAGGATTATACAGTCTGGGCCAACACCTTAAAGAATGGTCTGGAGGATTTCCCGAATGCGAAGTTTCTGGTGATGACCGGCGATCAGGTGGATGCCGGCTCCCTGGAATCCCAGTGGCTCGATTATTTTGGGAAGCCGCAGGATATGCTGATGAATTTGCCGTTGATGGCTGCGGTGGGCAACCACGAAGGGCCTTATAACGATAACTATTACTATCACTTCAATTATCCGAACGATTCGATCAAAAATCCATTGCCGCCGGGCAGCGTGTATTCGTACGACTACGGCGACGCCCACATCATGGTGCTCAACACGATGGATATCGCCTGGGATGACAGGCAGAAGGAGTCGTTCAGGCAGGAGTTGGAATGGCTGAAAAAAGAAGTGGCCGAAACAGATAAGAAATGGAAGATCGTAACCTTCCATAAAGCGATCTATTCGGTCGGCAACCACGCGAAAGACAGCGATATTCTGGAGATGAGAACGATGCTCTACCCTGTCTTCGACGAGCTCGGGATCGATGTGGTTCTTCAGGGGCATGACCATACTTTCATGAGATCCTATCAGATGTACGGCGACAAGCCCGTTGCGGATATGAATATGGACGAGAATGGCAACCCGTTGAATCCCGGCGGTACGCTGTATATGATCAACAATTCCGCCGCTACCAAGTTTTACGATGTCATGCCAAATGTTGACCGCTATTACGCGGCGAAGTTTGAGCAGCCGAGAATCGCGATCTATTCGGGAATCCGGATGACAGAGAACAGCATCACCATCGATTCCTACAAATCCGGCGAGGACAACCCGTTCGATACGTATACCATTGTTCGGAATGACGGCAGACCTGATCCGGTCGAGAAATTGGCCGCGGTCAAGAACGATGACGGGAAGACGGTCCTCTCGTGGGACAAACCGAAGAATGTGAGCGCGGAGGACGCGGTCAGAGGCTACAGAATTTATGAGGCCGACGGCAAGCTTGGGAACTGGAGTGTTTACATTCCGGCGGTTGATGGCCAGGAAAGCTATCAATATGTGGTAGAAGGCACAGATCCGGGACAAGTCTACAAGTTCGCAGTAACCGCTGTCGACAAGCGGGATAATTCGGAAGCAAGCATCGTAAGCCAAACGCCGATGGCACCGACTGCTCCGGTGGTGGATGACTTAAATAATACATTCGGCTGGACGAACGTCCCCGGATTTGATGAGCTTACAGATTACGAATACAGTGTGGATGCCGGAGCAAGCTGGCAGCCTGCAGCTGCAAATCCGCAGCCGGTCGGAGATCATGATTATGCCGCGGGCTCGGTAATGGTGCGCGTTGCGGCGGACGAAGCCGCCGGCACTGCCGCAGGTCTGACGCTTGCTTCGAATAAGCCGTTCACGGTAAGCAGCATGGATGGCATCTATACACTGACAGGCGACACCAAGAGAAACGGGGATCAAATTCAGGTCAGCGTTGAGGTGGAGAAGGTGGCCGAGTACAGCGGGGACGCTTATGTGGTGTTTGAGCTGCTAAATGGAGAAACGCCGGTTCTGATCAATGCCGTCCCGCTTAAGCAGAACAAGTCGACAATTTCCCAATACTTCAACAAAACCGGATCGGAATATAAGGTGAAGGTATTTGTATTTAATCAATTCAACAGTGATCTTGCCAAACCGGAACGATTGGCGAAGCCCCTTGTGCTTCAATAACGGATAGAATAGAGAGGACTGGATACGGTGAAAAGATATTTGGCGGCCATTATGGCGTTGTTCTTCGCGCTCTCACCGGTTTCAGGCTACGCAGCGGCTTCATTCTCGCTCAACTTGAGCGGGAATGAAGTCCTTCGCGGCGGTGAAATCACGCTTTCCGGGATGGCTTCGAGCAATGCGAACGATGTTGTGGTTAAGATAGTAACTCCCAATCAGACGGTATTTTATATTGATGTTATAACTCCTGTGAATGGCAGCTATTCCGTCAAGGTGGCGATTCCCAAGGACGAGGATCTTGCTCCATTTGGCGTCTATAAGGCAGTTGCCGGCAGCGGCGGCCTGACGGAAACCAAGACGTTCTCGGTAGTCGAGAAGCTTGGTGGCGGACCGGGTAATCCGGGAGATCCGGGTAATCCGGGTAATCCAGGTGATCCGGGTAATCCAGGTAATCCGGGAGATCCGGGTAATCCAGGCAACCCGGGTAATCCAGGTGATCCGGATGATCCAGGTGATCCGGATGATCCGGGCGATCCGAATGAACCGGGTAATCCGGACTTGCCGGACACACCGGGTAACGGAAATCAAGGAAGCGGCTCAAATGGCAGTACCGCTCCGACGGGTGCTACCATCCCGTCCGATGCAGGCACTGCGGCCGGCTCCACCGTTCAACCGGTGCTGGATAAAGACGGACGCTATGTGGTTGGCAGCGATGCAATGACCAAAGGCATACAGCAAGCAGCTGACTCCGTAACGATCCAGCTGCCGGCATCCGCCGGCGAAGCCGGCAGTGCGCTGGAGTTTCCTGCAAGATCCTTACAGGATCTGAAGGATAAAAACCTGGATTTGATCGTCATATCAGGCAACCGTACGGTCCGTTTCCCGGCAGGCTCCATAGCGGCTTCGAATGAGCTGCTGTCGCGGGTCCGCATTGTGCTGAACACGGTTGCGACGGATGAGGCTAAAAACATGATTAATCAGTCGCTTAAGTCCAATCCGGATTATACTTCGACCGGAGCTGTCATCTCCGTCGAAATTCAAGTGATTTCCGGAGGGAAGGTCGTCGATATTCATGACCTGGACAAGCCTGCTGTCGTCACGATGAAGCTGACGGACGAACAGGCGAAATCGATCTCTTCCGATCTTGCCGGCGTCTATTATGTGAATGGCGATCAAGCTGAATATGTAAGGGGCACCCTCAGCAGCGGCATGTTCACGTTCACGGCAGAGCATTTCTCGTATTATACGATTCTTGAATATAACAAAATCTTTTTGGATTTGGCGGGACATTGGGCGGATCAAGCTGTAAAGTCGCTCACTGCCAAGCATATTGTCAATGGTGTGGACGAGCACCATTATGAGCCGAACCGGAGCATCACCCGCGCAGAGTTCGCCACCATGATTATGCGGGAGATTGAGTGGACGGGCAAAGTGACGGTCAAAGCCGAAGCCAATCCGTTCACGGATGTGGCAGCCAATCAATACTACAGCGAACCGATTGCAAACGCGGCATCGCTTGGCATTGTCGAGGGTTATGGCGGAGCATTCAGACCGGATGCGAAGATTACGCGTCAGGAAGCGGTTGTAGCGCTTGTTCGTGCGGCCAAGTATTTTGACCTTGCCGGATCGGACAAAGGAAAGCCTTCCTTTACGGATGTGAACGGGATCGCCGCATGGGCCGCTGCTTCTGTTAATGAAGCCTGGTCGAAAGGATTGATCCAGGGAGACGGCTCCCATTTCAATCCGAGGAAATCGGTAACTCGTGCTGAAGTGGCGGTCATGATCAATCGGCTGCTGCCGAACGGTTCTTTATAAAACGAAAGCGGGAGGACCCAATCGCAATGTGGAAAAAGCTTATTTCAATTGTAATGACGGCGTTGTTCCTGTATGGCATGATGGAGCCGTTAACCTGGAGCGCCGTTGCGGCGGCACCTGTTGATGCGCAGGCAGTTGAGACCAGGAACGTGGCTTTGAATGCGACCGCCACATCTTCAGGGCAGTGCAACGCTAATGAGGCTGCAAGCTTCGCTGTCGACGGCAAGGCCAACACGAAGTGGTGCGACAATTCCACTACGGCCAAGAAATGGCTGGAGCTGGATTTGGGCCAGGTCTATACGATTAACGAATGGGTGATGAAGAACGCCGGAATTAGCGAGAATACCAACAGCCCGTTCTGGAATACGAAGGATTTTCGTCTGCAGAAGAGTACGGACGGCGAAACCTGGGAAGATGTCGATGTCGTGACGGGCAATGTGCAGACGATCGTCGACCGGTATTTACCGGGAGAGCAGGCATTCTCTGCCCAGTACGTCAGACTTTATATCGATAAGGCGGCATATGACAATAACACAGTCCGGTTGTATGAACTGGAAGTGTACGGGGTGGAATCCGGACAGTCGCCCGCGTATCCTGCGACTAACCTCAAGCCTGTGGATTATGTGGACCCCTTCATTAACACACTGGGCGACAACGGACAGACGAATCCGGGTCCAACCACGCCTTTCGGTCTGGTCTCGCTGGGCCCTGACAGTGATGGAGGAGCGTTCAGCGGATACTACTATCAGGATAAAGCTATCAAAGGGTTCTCGCATCTCCGCTTCAGCGGCGTAGGCTGCAGCGGAGCAGGAGGCAATATCCTGATGATGCCGGAAACAAGAGCTTTTACGAAAGACAGCAATCAGTATAAACAGCCGTATGATAAAAGCAGCGAGGAAGCTTCTCCAGGCTATTATGCAGTGAAGCTTGGGTCCGGAATTGACGTTCAACTCACTGCATCCCAAAACGTCGGCTTTCACCGTTATACGTTTCCTGAGAACAATACCGGCTCTGTGCTGGTTGACCTCTCAAACTCTTATGCCGGGATGGTAGATGCCAACCTGACCGTTACGAGCAACAACGAGATTTCCGGTATGATCCAATCGAAGAATGTGTGCGGACATGGGTATTACACCATGTATTATTCCATTCAGTTCGATCACGATTTTGACTCCTACACGTCCTGGCAGGGCGACGCGACGGGAGCCGTGCCTACGCGCACCGGTTCGAACAGCGGAGTCTGGGTGAATTTCAATACGGCAGACAACAAAGTGGTTCAAGCGAAAGTAGGTCTGTCGACGATCAGTGTCGATCAGGCCAAATACGAACGCGATCACGATGTTGAAGGCTGGGATTTCGATGCCCAGCATGAGAAAGCCCGAAACATTTGGAGCGACGTGCTGAACAAGGTTGAAATCACGGACTCCAATGAAGAGAACAAAACGGTATTTTATACCCAGCTGTACCACTCTTTCCTTCACCCGAATAATGTAACCAGCTCGGATGGAACATTCCGTGCGGGAAGGGATGAGAACACGATCCGCCAGGCGTCGGAGCTCGGCGACGACTTCGAATACTACAACGGCTGGTCCACCTGGGATGATTTCCGCAAATATTCCCTGTATTCGCTGCTTGACCCGCAGAAATATCAGAACATGGTGAAGTCCATGGTGGATGTGTATGACACGAGGGGCTCCTATACGCAGTGGGGTGACGGATACTGGCCGAGTCCGACTGTAAGAAATGAGTTCAACGGCGCCGTAATCCTCGATGCCTATTCGAAAGGTCTGGATGATTTCGACGTGTCCAAAGCGCTTAAAGGAATGGCGGTCGATACCGACAACTACGCGGTAAACAACGGCGATATTTCCAGCGGGATGGAAAAAGCGTTCAGCGCTTCTTTCCCGATGAAGCTTGCCGCCATGACCGGCGATAAGAAAACGTATGAGAAATATAAGGATATTGCCTTGTCCTACAAGGATCTCTGGAATCCGGATCAAGTGGACGAGAAAGGCGTTAAACGTGGTTTCTTCACGCCTAACGCGACAACGGTTAACAAAGGGGATATTACCCAGGTTGACAAATATGCCTACCAAGGGAATCTCTGGACATACCGCTGGTTTGTTCCGCAGGATTTCAACGGGCTCGCCGATCTGATCGGCGACAAGACGGAGATGGCGAAGGAGCTGAAGCACTTCTTCGACATCGATGAATACATGGCTGTCAATGAAACGGATTTGAATGTGCCGTATATGTTCGATTATCTGGGTTATCCTTATCTGACCCAATATTATGCGAGAGAATATACGACGGAAGTGGTTACCCAGAAATACCATAACCACGGGTTGTACGCTTATCCGATGAATACCCGTATCTACCGCGAAGATCCGGAAGGGTATATCCAATCAATGGATGATGACGCAGGAGCAATGGCTTCCTGGTTCGTGTACAGCGCCATGGGCTTGTACCCCGGAAATCCGGGAGACCCGTATTACTTGATCGGTTCACCTATATTCTCCGAGATGACACTGCATCTGGACAATGGCAAAAGCTTTACGATCAAGGCCAACAATGTGTCCAGCGACAATCGTTTTATCCAGTCCGCTGAGCTTGGCGGCAAGAACTTCAATCAGGCCTGGATCAACTACGATGATATTATGGCAGGCGGCACCCTTGAATTCCAAATGGGTTCGCAGCCGAATATGAGCTGGGGCGCTGTAGCCAGCGCAGCTCCGCCGACAACGGATTTCTCGGCAGATATTGATGATACGCTGACTCATCAAGAACTCATTTCCGAGGGATCGGAATGGAAGTATTACGATAAAGGCCAGTATGCCGGCAATGGCTGGACAACTGCGGCTTATGACGACAGCGCCTGGGCTTCCGGGCAGGCGATGCTCGGTTACGATAACTACAATAAAGTGAAGACCAAGGTAAGCTACGGTCCGGATACGAACAACAAGTATATGACCACGTACTTCCGCAAAACCTTTGAGGCGTCAGATGTTAAGGATATAACCGAACTGGATGCCAGTCTCATCCGCGATGACGGAGCTGTTGTATATTTGAACGGACATGAAATTATCCGGACGAATATGCCGCTGGGCGATGCGACATACGGCACCATTGCGAATGCGACCGTCAATGACGAACGGGACCGGAACAGCTATATCATTGATCCGTCCTATCTGTTGGAGGGTACAAATGTATTGACCGCAGAGGTTCACCAGGCTGCTGCGAACAGCTCGGATATCGCATTCGAGTTCAGTCTCGATGCGGCTAAGCAAATGGCGAAGCCGGCTGCGCCGACCGCTCCTGTAGTGGACGATAAAGCCAATACCTTCGGATGGACGTTTGTACCTGGATTCGAACAGGCAGGCGATTACGAATACAGCACCGACGGAGGCTTAACCTGGAAACAGGCAGCTGCGAATCCATTAACCGTAGGTCCGCTGGATTTCGAGGCAGGCAAGGTTCAGGTAAGAGTCAAGGCCAATAAAGACCTGGGTCAAACGGCCGGACATGTGCTGGTATCAGACGCGGCCTATACGTCGGACGTCAAGTGGGATGTTTTTGATCTCAAGGCCGATATCAAACGGGACGGAAACATGGTTGTAGATATTAAAGGCACATTGAAGGGCGACTATGCCGATTCGGCAGTTGCGGTCTTTCAATTGATGGATCAGGATGAGAAGGCTCTGATGTCCAGCGCTGTGCCTGTGGACACCGGAAGCTTCGAGCTTTCGAATATTTTCAACGTCAATGCAAGCAAATATCAGGTGAATGTCTACCTGGTAGATGCGTACGACGGCAACATCTACAATTCGCTATGGTTGGCGGAGCCGATTGAATCGAAGCCGGAGCCGGTGACCGATCCGGATCCGAAACCGCCGGGCGATGAAGAACCGCTGCCGGAGCCGATTCCGCTGCCGACGGATGAACCGGATGTTCCGGATGAGCCCGAAGAGCCTGGAGAGGACGGACTGACGATTCAGTTCGAAGGCAGCACGGATCGGTCGTCGGAGCTGAATCAATTTAACCAGGGTCCGTTAAAAACCGAACAAAACAATGGAGGCACGACTGTCAGCAACACGTTCACCGGAGCATGGCTCGCCTATGACAATGTCGATTTTGGAACCGAAGGTGCCAATCACATTACCGTTGAGTATGATGCGCCTTCGACGAAAGTACCTGCAGGCAGCACGCTTGATATCCGATTGGGAGCTAAAGATGGCGAACTGGTCGGAACGGTCAATCTGCCGAATACGGGCAGCGGCTGGGGAACCTACAAAACAACGGATGCGCAATTGAACAAAACGTTAACTGGCAAGCAGAATCTGTATATTGTCATGAATGGAAATACGACCCAATCGCTTCCTTACATCGGCAACTTCGACCGTTTTACGTTTGATTACGTGAAGATTAGAAACGACTTTGCCAAGCTGGAGCTGGAAACCTATGATGAATGGTCGACGGAACTTAATCCGGCTAAGAACAGTCCGCTGAAAACAGAAGGCGGAAAAAGCGGACAGCAGGTTGCGAATACCTTCAACGGAGCATGGCTGGCCTACAAGAAGATGGACTTCGGCAGCGAGGGAGTCAATCAACTGTCCATCGAGTATTCAAGCAACAGCTTGAACTGCGCGCCCGACTCAGCTGTTGAAGTTCGTTTGGGCAGCAAAGAGGGCACATTAGTCGGTACCATCGCCGTACCTCCGACAGCCAGCGGATGGGGTACCTACAAAACGGCAACAGGCGACTTGACCCAGACGCTTACCGGTCTTCAAGACGTTTATCTCGTACTTACCGGCACGACCGATGGCACTTATACGTACGTGGGCAACTTCGATAATGCCAGTTTTTCGTTAAGTGCCGATGAACCGGATGAGCCAGGAGATGAACCCGTCAGAACGGACTTTGCCCAGCTGGAATTGGAAAGCTATGACGAGTGGACAACGGCAACCAATACGTTCAACAACAACACGCCGCTGAAAACGGAAAATGGTAAAGGCGGACTGGGAAAGCAGGTCGCCAATACGTTCAATGGCGCATGGCTGGCCTACAAGCGAATGGATTTCGGCAGCGAGGGCGTCAATCAGTTGTCCATCGAGTATTCGGGCAACAGCGCAAGTTGCCCGGCTGACGCGGCAGTTGAAGTTCGCTTAGGCGGACCCAACGGTACGTTAGTGGGCAAGATCGCAACACCTCCGACAGCGAACGGATGGGGCACGTATCAGACCGTAACAGGCAAGCTGACCCAAACGCTGAGCGGACTTCAGGATGTCTATCTTGTATTTACCGGTACGGGAAGTTCGACCTTTAAGTACATCGGAAATTTCGACAATGCCAGCTTTTCGTTGAGTACGCGAGCGGACTTTGCCCAGCTGGAATTGGAAAGCTATGACGAGTGGACAACGGCAACCAATACGTTCAACAACAACACGCCGCTGAAAACGGAAAATGGTAAAGGCGGACTGGGAAAGCAGGTCGCCAATACGTTCAATGGCGCATGGCTGGCCTACAAGCGAATGGATTTTGGCAGCGAAGGCGTCAATCAGTTGTCCATCGAGTATTCGGGCAACAGTGCGAGCTGCCCGGCTGACGCGGCAGTTGAAGTTCGCTTGGGCGGACCCAACGGTACGTTAGTGGGCAAGATCGCAACACCTCCGACAGCGAACGGATGGGGCACGTATCAGACCGTAACAGGCAAGCTGACCCGAACGCTGAGCGGACTTCAAAATGTCTATCTTGTACTTACCGGTACGGGAAGTTCGACCTTTAAGTACATCGGAAATTTCGATAATGCCAGTTTCACATTGAGTGAATAATTTTTGCACAAGTAAGTCCAGCGGTGCCGCGGAGATTAAATAGTTGAAACAGGTGCTGCCATTTAAGAGATTAATTGAAGAAGCTGCCCGTAAGTCATTCATGACTTATGAGCAGCTTCTATTTTTCTTCTTTAGATGTTCATCAAACTTCCGTCGGAGCCAGCCAATCGAATAGAGGGATATTCCTCAATATACCAAAAGCCACAGTTACCGTAAGCATAACAGTCATTATTGTCTTGCTTATCCGGGGCTTTTGTTTCTTGTTTGCGACCAAATAAGCCGCATACAGAGGTATTATGAAATAAATCAAGGGGTTGTATCTGAAAGACTGATTAAAGTCCAATTGCAGCAAGGATAGAGCACTCCTCGTTATTCCGCATCCCGGACAATACTGCCCCGTCAGCTCGTGAAATACGCACGGGACCCCGAGATTTGTCGCAGGCAGCCATATCTTCAGGTAGATAAATCCTCCGGCGCCAAGCAAGGCACCCCACGCAAGTTTGGGATACCTTGTCGGATTAAGCCCGATACGCCATTTTATTAACATCGGATTGCACCAAAGCATAGACTACGATTCCCAAGCCGACAAATGTGAGAATCAGATAAATAAGCGAATTATCCGAAACCATCAAGCCGCGCTGCCGCTGCGCTTCTCCGACCTGCTTGCCTACCTGATAGGCCCAGACGAAGCTCCAAATTCCGCAAGTCACCAGGGTCAGAAGAAAATGCTTGCCCCCTGTAAACGAGGAATCCCCGCTTAGTTCGCCCGCTTCATTGGTCAAAACAATAAACCAGTAGATTGCATAGATCCCGCATGTGATCAATGACAAAATAACTGCCAATCCGACACTTCTCTGAGTAACCATTACACACCATCCTGATTATTTATTTATATTCAGGCGAAAAATCATGCCATGAAATCTCCGAACAAAATTGATGGGTGAAATGGATGTAACCATCAACTGCGACAAAATATGTCAAAAAACGACATTCTGATTATATGAAATTATGAACATAAATACAAGTTAAAAATGAATATCTAATAGATTGGATACCGCCTCCATTTTTGCCGTCAAGGACGGGGGGCGGCTCTCTTCGATTTGTCATATTTTAGCCTAATGTCGTATTTGGTGTTAGTTTTTCTTACGCAATGATTCATTGGACCCACGCGTTGATGTTATTAAACATAACAAACAAACGAAATTTCTGTTGACACTTTCCTTGATTTGACTTTATACTGATGTCACCAGTTAGTTTTGTCATCGAACAAACAAACGAACTAACAAATAAAAAGGGGATGCATATGGTAAGAAAAGGGAATCTGGAAATGATCAAACAGGTGAATAGCTCGCTTGTGCTCAATCTTATTCGTGAGAAGCAGCCGATTACGCGGGCGAAAATAGCACAGGTATTGAGCTTGAGCCGTTCCACCGTATCTCTGATCGTGGAGGAGCTGATACATAAGAAATTTGTCACGGAGCTTGGCTTAAGCAGCTCGACCAGCGAGGGCGGACGGCGGGGCATGAAGCTTGGATTTAATCCTAAATCGGCGTATGGGGTCGGGGTTGAGATTGGCGGCTCCAAGTGTCTCCTTCGCATAACGGATCTGGATGGGGAGATCGTCTTCAAAGAAGATCATCCGGTTCCGAAGCAGCTTCCGGAGATCGTCGCTCTCATTCAGGCGTGCATTGACAGATCGCATATCAGCCAGGATGAAATTATCGGCATGGGAGTGGGTCTGCCGGGTACGATTGACGCCGAGAACGGAATTCTTATCAATGACTCGCCTGCGCTCGGATATAAGAATGTCAATTTGAAGCAGGTATTCCAGCCGCATTTTTCCTTCCCGCTATATTTCAACAATGATGTCAATTGCGCAGCGTTCGGAGAAAGCGCGTCAGGCTCCGGGGCCAATGAAAGCAATATCGTCTTCATCTCCATTGGAGACGGGCTCGGCAGCGCGATTATTGCCAATGGCACGATTATTACCGGACACCGGTTCTCGGCAGGTGAAATTGGCTAT
Organism: Paenibacillus sp. JT22N12; assembly: GCF_056269365.1. Lineage (NCBI taxonomy): Bacteria > Bacillati > Bacillota > Bacilli > Caryophanales > Paenibacillaceae > Paenibacillus > Paenibacillus sp. JT22N12. The sequence goes on from NZ_JBWDNU010000004.1 coordinate 740,772, forward strand.
TTCATTACGCCGGACGAAGTGAGAAGCGGTGTGATAAACGAAGCGGAGAAGTTCGGAACATTGGAGCATAAAGTTTCCGGAACCGCACTTGCCAAGAGCGGATATGGCGTAGAGGAGATCTTCAACCTGTATGCTAACGGCGATACACGGGTAATTCCGATCGTGGATGATTTCATGGTGCATTTGTCTGCGGTCATTTCCAATATTGTAAGCTTCATGAATCCTGAGAAAGTGATCATTGGGGGAGAAATTTCCGAATGGTTAAGTCCTTTTTTGCCCGGTATCAAGAAAAGAGTGAGCAGCTCCACACCGATTGAGACCACGATAGAACTGGCTCTCCTGGGTAAGGAAGCCTGTGCGATGGGTGCGATCGCTTACGCTTTTCAACAAATACAAGGAAATGAATAGAGGAGGAAGTCAGATGAAGAGGAAGCTTGGTATCGCTTTATCCGCAATCATGCTAGGTGTGGGGATTTTAAGCGGATGCTCCAGCAGCGGCAACAACAGCGCAGACAATACGGCCGCCACTGGAACCAGCAACACCAGCACCAATGCAGGCAGCAATGAGGGGAGTTCAGACAAGCCAGTCACACTGAAGGCCATTTTCATGAAGCAAGCCGGATACAGCGAGGAGGCGACTCAGGAAGCGACGGATGAGTTCATGAAATTGAATCCGACGATCAAGGTAGAGCCAACCTTCGTTGCCTATGAATCTCTTGAACAGAAAATCATTACCGGCGGAAGCAGCTATGATGTTGTCCTGATTGACGCTCCATGGACTGCGAAATTCGCGGAAGCGGGAATCATCAAGAACGTTTCGGACAAGCTTCCGGCTGAAGAACGGTCAGATATTTTCCAAGGGGCGCTAGACTCCGTAACCTACAAGAATGAATTGTACGGAATGCCGTGGCTGAATGATACCCGCTACCTGTTCTATAACAAAGAAATGCTGCAGAAAGCAGGCTTCGATGCACCTCCTGCAACATGGGATGAATTATTGGCCCAGGCCAAAGTTCTGAAAGAGAAAGGGATCGTGGATTATCCGCTCGTTGCAACCTGGAAGCAATCCGAAGCGCTGGTGTGCGACGTGACTTCGATTACGGAATCGTTCGGCGGGCATCTGGTAAAAGACGGAAATATTACGATTAACGATCCGGCCAATGTGGATGCTATTAATTTTATGGCGCAATCGATTAAAGACGGTTTGACGAATCCGAACTCGCTCGAATATTTGGAGGATGACGTAACAGGCGTGTTCTCAAGCGGCAAAGCGGCCTTTGCCTTGAACTGGACCTATATGTTTAACGCAGCGAACAATGATACGGAAAAATCGCAGGTTGTCGGCAAGGTTGGCATTGCGCTCAGCCCGGGAACTTCCAAAGCGGTAAGCGCGACGGTAAATGGGGGCATGGGGCTTGCGGTAACCAAAGGCAGTAAAAATGCCGATGCGGCCTGGAAGTACATTCAATTCCTCGCGGATAAAGACTTCCAGAAGAAATATGCCAAGGATGCACTGCCGATCTGGAAATCGCTCTATGAAGATCAAGATGTCGTTGCAACCAATCCTGAGCTTGTTAATTTGGCAAAAACGCAATACAACTATCTGGTCAACCGTGCAATCGTACCTTGGTACGGAGAATTCTCCACAGAAGCCCAGGTAGCGGTGAGCGAGGCCTTGAACGGGTCGAAAACGGCGCAAAGCGCATTGGATGAATTGCAGAAAAAAGCCACTGATATTTCTCAAGAGAGTTAATATTTGTCAAGAAAGGGCAATGCCATGAGAAGAATGAGTGATACAACCTACGTCTGGCTTAATATCACTCCCGCTGTTCTGGCGGTATTCGGTATTATTCTCTTCCCATTGATTTATACGTTCATCCTAAGCTTTCATGATATGTCGTTAAATGTTGAATCGATGGGCGATTATGTAGGATTGAAAAACTACTACGAGATTCTTACAGATAAGAGTTTCTGGGAATCCGCAGGCAGAACATTCTATTTCTCTTTCGTATCGATCAGCTTTGAGATGGTGTTTGGTATGCTGATTGCGCTGCTGCTGAACGAGCCGATCCGGGGAGTTGCTTTCCTGCGCACCATCATTATCCTGCCCTGGGCCGTGCCGACGATTGTGAACGGGGCGATGTGGAAATGGATTTATCAGCCGGAATACGGGGCATTGAATGCTTTTCTGACGCAGCTGCACCTTATTCCGCATTATCAATCCTGGCTCAGCAAGCCCTGGCTTGCGATGAACATGGTCATTCTGGCCGATGTCTGGAAGATGACGCCGCTTGTCGTAATCTTTCTATTGGCATCGCTGCAAATGAGCAACAAATCCGTGTATGAGGCGGCAAGCGTGGATGGAGCGGGGCGGCTGCAGCGGTTTTTCGTTCTGACGCTTCCCCATCTGAAGCCGACTATACTCGTCCTGATCGTCATGAGGACGATGGAATCGTTCAAGGTGTTCGACCTGATCTATGCTTTGACTATGGGAGGACCTTCGGACGGAACCAAGGTGCTCACCTATCAAGCCTATATCAAAGCATTCAACAACATGCATTTTTCACAAGGCGCGACGATCTCGTTCCTCATTGCATTGATTATCGGCATTATCACCTTTGTCTACGTCAAGGTGCTGAAGGCAGAGGAGGAGTCGGCATGAGGAGCAGCAAACGGTTCAGGCTGGTGCAGTATCTTTTCGGGATCCTGGTTGCTTTCTGCACGCTGGCTCCCTTTCTCTGGCTGTTTATCTCCAGCATCTCATATCAGGTCGATCTGACAGCGGTGCCGCTGCGTTGGATTCCAAGCCATGTCACGTTTCAGCGATATATCGATATCTTCGTAAATTCGGACAATGATATGGCGTACACGTTCCGGCTTTCCATGGGCAACAGTCTGATTGTCGCCTTATGCACAACACTGCTTGCCTTGATTATCGGAGGACTGGCTGCGCACAGCTTCGCGAGATACCGGTTCAGATTCAAGCAGAAGATGCTGTACCTGTTCCTGTTCTCTTACATGATCCCGTCCGTCGTTATCGTGATTCCGTTGTTTTCGATGCTGAATAAATTCGGCATGATGGATTCCAGATGGACCTTGATTCTATTGGATTTAACTTTTGTCATTCCTTATGTCATTTGGGTTATGCAGAGTTATTTGAAATTTCTGTCAAATGATTTCTATGAAGCTGCGTATATGGACGGCTGCAGCCGGTTCCAGACCATCAGGCTTATTATTTTTCCGATTATTCGTCCCGGCGTCCTGTCCACCTGCATATTCGCGTTTCTGCTGGCATGGGATGAATTTTTCTTTGCGCTGTTGTTTACGTCCAGTCTCGATGCCAAAACCGTGCCCGTGGCCATTGCTGAATTCAGCGGAAAAAATGGAGTGGACTATGGAATGATCGCAACCGGTGGGGTGCTGGCTTGCCTGCCGCCAATTCTGATCTCATTCATTTTCCAGAAGCATATCGTAACCGGGATGACGGCGGGCGGAGTGAAGGAATAAACCCGCATGCAGGCTTGGCATTCTTGCACGAACCATAATGAGGAGGAAGCAGGAAATGGTAAAAAGCAAATCATTCAAGCAGGCTTACCATATTGTAATGGCTGTATTGCTTATATTTACCGGCTTTAACAATCCGCTCAGCACGAAGGTTAATGCAGCACCAGTGATCGATAATGGCCCTTTGCCAGGCTCTTCGAGCAAAGCCGTCACGTTAAACAATGTCTATCCGCTCAAAGACAACTGGAAAATTCAATCAGCCACCGAGGCGACCTACGGCCAATCCGTTGTGCAGGCAGCATACGGCGCCAACATCTCAACGCCGGGCTACGATACAACAGGCTGGTATGACACTCAGGTACCGAGCACCGTACTGGGCGCCCTGATTAATGACGGTGATATTTCCGATCCCTACATCGGAGACGGAATGTCCAAAATCGATGAAAGCCGCTTTACAGTACCCTGGTGGTACCGCACCGAATTTACATTGCCACAGTCGGAGCAGGGTAAAAGAATCATCGTAAACTTCCAGGGAATTGCGTACAAAGGGAATATCTGGGTCAATGGCCATCAGATTGCCGACTCCTCCGACATTGTAGGCAGCTTCCGGACGTATGAGCTGGATATTACCGATTATGTCACTGCCGACGGCGTGACGAAGAATACCATTGCCGTATCTGTAGAGCGATCCGACTACGGAAAAGATTTTTCCATCTACTGGGTGGACTGGGTGCCACGACCGGCCGACAATAATATGGGCCTTTGGCGGGACGTTTTCATTACCACGACCGATTCGGTTGAGGTGCGCAATCCATATGTCGGTTCCAAGGTGAATAATGAGCTGAACATGGCGAGCCTCAACGCTTATGTCGATCTGAGCAACAAGACAAGCTCCGAGATCGAAGGAACATTATCCGCAACCATTACGGATCCCGGCGGCGCAGTGGTAGCGGCTGTTTCGCAGCCTGTTACGCTGAGCGCAGGGGTGCAGGATCAGGAGTTCAATTTTGGCTCTGATAAGTATGCCGAATTGAACATCGCAAATCCTCAGCTTTGGTGGCCGAAGGATATGGGCGGTCAGCCGATGTATTCCATTGAATTCAAATTCACTGCCAACAATGTTGTCACTGATGTGATCAAACAAAAATTCGGGATTCGTGAAATTGATACAGAAATGAATGTTTCACCTTCTGATGAAGACAGTCTTAAGGATATGGTGCAATTTTATGTCAATCATAAGCCCATTCTGATTAAAGCGGGAGGTTATTCCCCTACGGATCTGTTCCTCCGCCGCAATCAGGATACGAACGTTGCCATCATGCAGTATATTGATGATATGGGGCTGAACGCGATCCGCGATGAAGGCATGTTCTTCGATGACCGGCTGCTCGACCTTCTGGATGAGAAGGGGATTCTCTACATGACTGGCTGGGTATGCTGCAGCAGATGGCAGCAGCCGGCAGCCTACAGCGATGCAGAGCTCGATATTGTAAAAGATTCCTTGCAGGCGCAAATTCAAAACGCCCGCGTTCATCCGAGCATGATTGCCTGGCTGAACGGAAGCGACAATCCTCCTTCTTATGGGGACGATCTGCCGAATGGTGGAACGATCGAACGGGGCAAGCAGGTCGAACAGGCATTCCTGGATCTGGAGCATAAAATCCACTGGGATGACTATGGGGCCATTATTTCCAGCGGCTCTGCCAAGAAGGCGGAATTGACAGGTACGTACAGCGGCATGCATATGGATGCCACGTATGATTACGCTCCTCCAGCGATGTATTTCGAGGATATGAATGATGGCGGCGCATTCGGCTTTACTTCGGAAGCGGGTCCGGGTCCGAGTATTCCGGTGACCGAGACGATGAAGAAGATTTTGCCGGCGAATACGCTGTGGCCTTACAATGTGGGCGGCGATAATTTCGCCCAATGGAATTACCATACGGCCAGAGGAAGCTTCAAGGATCTGGCGAATTTCAACAGAGCTTTGGACAATCACTACGGGGAGTCCAACAGTCTTGAAGAATTCAATATCAAAGCCCAGGTTCAGCAGTACGATGCATTCCGGGCGCAGTATGAAGCGCTCCAGGTGAACAAGTACACCAATGCGTCCGGCTGGGTGCAGTGGATGCTTAACAATGCATGGCCGAGCCTGTACTGGAATATGTTCGACTACTACCTGAACCCGAACAGCTCTTATTTCGGAACAAAGATCGCCAACGAGCCGCTTCATATTCTATTCGATTACGGCACCAAGCAGGTCAAGATCGTCAACAGCACGCAAACCGCCTATTCCGGATTGAATGCGAAAGTGCAAATCTACAATATTGACAGCAAGAAAGTATACGACAGAACCTTCAACCAATTGGCGGTTACACCAGACGGGGCAGCACCAGCCGAGGGCGGCGCTCCGAAAACGGTCGGCTATCAGGATATTGACTTCGGAGGGAAGATCAACGAGGCTTATGGCATTACAACGGTTGATCAGATCGACGAGGCCAATTTCACCCTGTCGCCGACTTACTTTATCCGCCTGGAGCTCAGGGACGACGCAGGAAATCTTGTGAGCGTGAACTCCTATGCGGAATCGCTGAAGAAGGATGTGGTCAAATACTCAAGCCACAACTGGAACGCAACCCCGCAAAATCAGTATGCGGATTATACGGATCTTCAGAAGCTGGGACCGGCTGACCTGTCGATTGCAGGCACACCCGCTGCTGTAACTAACGGCGCTGAGGAGACGCTCACCTATACCATCAAGAATAATGGCAGCAACATCGCTTATTCGGTATTCGCCAAAATCAGAAAAGGCGAAGGCGGGGATCTGGTCGCTCCGGTGCGGATGGATGATAACTACTTCATGCTGCTGCCTGGAGAAGAGAGAACCCTTACCGCCCAATATAAGGTGTCGGATCTGGGGAATGCTGCTCCTGTCGTAGAGATCAGCAGCTACAACAATATCGTTGTACCGCAGAAAGGGCTTCCGAGTTCTACGAATCTTGTATTCAAAAAGACGACCGCAACAGCGTCCACTACACAAGGTTCGAATAACGCGAATAATGCGCTGGATAGCAGCTCATTGACTACCAAATGGCAGAGCTCCACGAATGCGACAACCGGAGCCGACCCACAGTGGTACAAGGTTGATCTGGGAGCGCCCACATCCTTCAGCCGGGCAGTCATGAGATGGGATTATGCGAATTATGCGCAGAATTTGACTGTTGAAGTATCTGATGACAATACGAACTGGAAAAAGGTTCTTATCGCCACAAACAGCAATGGTTCAGCCATGAACGATTTGCAGTTTGCTCCCGTCACCAAGCGGTATATCCGCGTTACGATGGAAGGTAAACGTCCGGGCAGCCCTCAGATCGGTTCGGGAGGAACAGGTCAAGGCGTAACCGGTCTTGCAGCTACGAACCCGGCAACGAGCTTCAATCTTGCCGCATTCGAGCTGTATGGACCGGCAGCAACACTGACCGGAGATGCATCTGCAACAACCGGCAGCACGTATTCATTGGATCTTGGACTGCAGAACGTGACAAGCTCCGTATTCGGGGAAGATGTCAATGTCAACTACGACAGCACGAAGTTTGACTTCGTATCTGCCGTATCTGCAGAGAAAACAGTTGCCGTATCGAAAGTGGATAAAAGCGTTCCTGGCACAGTTAAGTTGAAGCTGGCGGCTTCAGGCCCGAGAACGAGCTTGAGCGATACGATTGTGAAACTTCAATTCAAAGCCAAGGATGTTGCTTCAATTGACAACGAGAATGCTGAATTCACGCTGACTGGCGCGTCTTTAAGCTTCCCGTCACCAAGTCTCGTCTCAGCCCCTGAAGTTAAAAATCAGGCTGTGAAGCTGGTGCTCCGTGATTCTGCCGAGGTTCAAAATGCCAAAGCGGAATACGACGGCGAAGGAAAGCAATTGAAGGTGACCTGGAAGGATCCGGATGACATTGTATTCAGCAAAGTCAAGATTACAGTAGATACCCCGGCGAATATTGAACCGGTTATTGTGGACAAAGGCGTGCAATCCTTCGTTCTCGGCGGATTGAACTCCGGCGACAGCTATAGTCTCCGAATATCGGCGTTAAACGGGAATGGCTCCGCTTCAGAAGGTATTGTTCTGTCGAACAAAGTGGCTAGCCCGGTAACAGGCATCGTCATTAAAGCGGATGGCGATGGTACCTCGATTACGAGCTACCAAGGCACACTTCAGTTAACTGCCGACGTAACGCCGTCGTATGCGAGCGATCCTTCAGTAACCTGGTCGGTCTCTGGATTGGGCGGTTCGGCATCAATCAGCGAGACAGGGCTGCTCACGGCAGCCGGCGATGGCGATGTACTCGTGAAAGCAGCGGCAAATGACGGTTCAGGCGTCGTGGGAGAACTGAAGATCGCGATTAGCGGGCAGAATACTTCAATCCCTTACTATCCTGCACCTCCAGTTTCGACTCCTGGTACAGACGGGAAGGAATCACAGCAATCATTCAGCAAAGAAGAGCTGGCCCATGTACAGGACGGCAAAGTGAAACTGGAATTGAAAGACGGCAAAACGGAAGCCGTGCTCCCGATTAACGCAGGAGAGCTTCTGGCTGGAAATGCGTTGGAGGTTCAGGCATCCGGCGTAACGCTGACGATTCCGGCAGCAGTCATTCAGAAATTGGCCGGTCAGCTGGAGGGTCAATCTGATAAGGCTCAGATTATCGTAAGAATGAATCCGGAAGAGAAGGGTCAGGTTAACTCAGGCTACAAGCTTGGCGGATCGTCCTACAACCTGGAGCTCGTTCTCGTGGATCAAGACGGCAAAGAAAGCAAGCTTGCATCATTGACGGAACAGGCAGAGATCGTATTGTCTTATCCATCCGATCTTGATGAAGCCTTGCTGGGAGTTTATACGTTCAATGAAACAACCGGCAAATGGGATTACGTCGGCGGCGATATCGATATAACGAACGATACCGCAGCCGTGAAAGTATCTCATCTTGGTACCTATGCAGTGATGCAGTATGATAAAACGTTCATAGATGTCCCATCCAAGCATTGGGTTTACAGGTCACTGCAGATCCTATCGGCCAAGCATCTGATTAACGGAGTGTCCGATACGCAGTTCAAGCCGTCCGCTCTGACGACGCGCGCTGAATTTGCCGCATTATTGGTGAGAGCGATTGGTCTTGACGCGACTGGCAGCAGCACCGCTTTCGCGGATGTGACGGCATCGGACTGGTTTGCAGCCGATGTGGCAGCAGCTTTCGACGCAGGCTTGATTCAAGGCCTGTCGGACACGGAATTTGCGCCTAATGCGCCAATTACACGGGAACAAATGGCTGTATTGATCGTTCGTGCTTATGAGTATAAGAACGGTAAGAAACAGACGGATGCCAGCAGTCTTGCAGACTTCAAAGATCATAATCAGGTATCGTCATGGGCAGAAGCAGACATTAGCAAAGCGCTTGAGCTTGAGCTAATGCGCGGTCAATCGCCTGCAAACTTTGCTCCGAAATCAAACACTACCCGTGCGGAAGCCGCACAAGCATTGTTGAATCTGATCGATCTTATGGTCGCAGAGTAATTCCGGATTGAAAATTTAAAAAGATATGCACAGTGAGGCCCCGGAGACCCGATCACGGGGCTGTCACTGTGAAATAAGGGGGATGAAGTGAAGTTGGGGGATGTAGTTGTTGATGGAGTAGGGGGAAGCTGACGGTTGCCCGGATAGTTTGAAAGATTTGTAAGATTCGGTATGGAGGTATGACCATGAGTAGAACACAAGAGAGCGGATATACGGCAGGAATTGACGTTGGGGGAACGAAGGTATTTGTTTGTGTAGCCGACCCTCAAGGCAATCCGGTTATTAAAAGTAAACTTCGCACCCCAACAGAATCTGATCCCGAGAGTTTTTTTCGCTGGCTGTTCGAAGAGCTTGCTCTTTTGTTAGTTGAACGGGGTTTGCAAGTATATGATCTTTCCGGCATCGGAGTTGGATTTCCGGGAGTTATTGGAGATAACGCGGGCATTCTGACGAATGCGCCTGCCTTTAGATGGCCTGCCATTGAAGTGAGGCCGATTATCCGCAAATATTATACAGGCTCTGTTTATTTGGACAATGACGTCAACATGGCAGCCTGGGGCGAGAATTGGATGGGCGCTGCCCAGGGCAAGCGACATGTGATGATGATAACGATCGGCACCGGAATCGGCAGCGCGTTTATTTTCAACGGGGAGCTGTATAAAGGAGCAAATAATGCAGCCGGCGAAATCGGGAATTGGGTGGTCGATTCCTGCTTGATCAACAATGATCATGGAAAAGGAGAGAAATTCGGCCCTTTCGAAGAGGCCACCTCCGGTACGGGAATCGGCATTGCGGCGCGCGATTATCTCAGTCAAGGCGGCCGCAAATCGAAGATCCTCGAAATGGCAGGCGGAATACTGGAGCGGATCGAGGCCAAGCATGTTGTGACTGCAGCAGCAGAGGGCGATGAGACTGCGAAGAAAATTATGGACAGACCGCTCAATTATATGGCTGTAGGAATCGCAAATGCCGTTTCTTTGCTCAATCCCGAGGTTGTCGTACTCGGGGGCGGGGTGGTAGATTCCGGGGATTATTATGTGAACGAAGTAAGAGACAGAGCCTCCAAGCTGACGCCGCTGCCGGTGAATATCGTGCTGGCGACACTTGGGAATGAGGCCGGCGCTTACGGCGCTATAGCAGCGGCCAGGCTAAAAGCAGAACTTCATCAAAAAAAGGAAAAAATCAACTTTTAAGATTAATAGTGAATGGCTCGGCTTAAGCATAAAGCTGATGGAAGATCCCTTATTGGCCATGGGGAACCAGCGATCGCTTTATTCGATCATGAACGCCAATGCAGTACTTTGGCGTTCATATTAGAACAAGCTAACGCGAGAAACCTTGGAACTTGCCGAGCGGTTCGGCGGGTTTGATACCCTGTTAAACTTTTAAATAAGGAATGGGGCCATTTCAAAAGATGATTTTCAGCCCCTGCCCTGTCATCATTTTATGAAAACCAAGGCATCTTCAGCCCCACTCAGTAGTGGTTCTGAAGGTGCTTTGTTTGTCTTTCTACTAGGTTCAACTATTATTCACTTCAGGGGGCAGCTGCAGTTGCCTATTAGTCAACTATCACTTAACACACTGCCGGGCATGCAAGCCGGATAAAGCTCGCTGCAGCGCCCATCCGGTGCCGAGTGCACCCGTATGAACGCTCCAGTAAGGCAGTTACGAACCGACAGGCCGGCTCAAACATTCACAGAAGATAATTCCAACTAGCAATATGAAACATGAGCCGGATTACAGGATCAGATTTTCTTGGCTTTCCCCGAACATCTTATTAATAGTAACATATTTCCATAAAATATATAATTTAGCTGAAAATGAAAAAATATAAGCTCACAGGTATTCTGACAGTATTTGAATAATGCGAAGGCTTGACCGCATCGCACGGCCCGCTTGATCAGCAGAAAATAAGGAAAGTCCGTACGTTCCGAATCTTCTTGCCTTGTAGCTATGAAAGAGTAGCATCACCCCTGCGTTTCCAACCCCACCTCTTTGCAAAGCTCTACCAATTGATGAACCCCATAGATTTGCCGGCGGTTGCGCTCATGGATGCTTAACAGGGCATCCTCTGTAACTCTTTTGGCTTTCTCCATGCTATGATGCTCCACGGCCTGAACAATTTCCCTCATATTATCCAGAAAATAGACGGTCCGCCTCAAGGTGCGGATGAGCAGAATTTGTCTGATATGCGTGGACGTAAAAACCCGGTAACCGTTCTCGGGATCGCGGTCCGGCGTCAGCAGCCCTTCCTTCTCCCAGTGCCGGATAGCCGAGGCCTGCACATCGGTTAGAGCGGCGGCCTCGCCGATGTTCATCCTGCTTTTCAGCTTCTTGCCAGCCAGGATGGCGAGCTCGGAATCCTGCAGCAGCGCAAGCGTCTGGTCGGCTACATCTTTTTCATGATGCAGACTTGCCTGCTCCTTGTTGACCAGCCAGAAGGCGGAGTCCATATCCGATTTTTGAATGTGGCGCAGCACGTCACAGGTGACGGCGACGCCAAAGCCGGCGAACATGGTGCGGAGACAGCGGAAATAAGCCAGATGCACCGCCGTATAAAGCCGATAACCATTCGCCGCTCGTTCGGGGATCGGCACCACTCCCCAGGATTCATAATGGCGCAAAGCGCTCGTACTGATATGAAGCTCTCTGGCAATCTCATGGGGCTTATAGTAGCGCATATCCCATCCTCCCCCGTGGTATAAGTAGATTTAAACTTACCAAAACGGTTTGTTTTAGGCAAACCATTGGAACAGAATCCTATAGTAAAAAGGATAGCATTCCCCGAAAAAACTCCAGCACCCAAAGCCAAATAGAGAGCTTTTTCCTCAGACAGCTGCCCTATGCGATTTCCTTTGCCTGCTTTTTTCTCCAATCAAAACGATGGAAATCCAATCGTTGTGATATGGAACTGCTTACATTCAAACCCTATAATGAGTGCAAAGGGGTGACATAATGTTTGCGAGACTGACAAAATACCGCTGGCAGTACACGATGATTGTACCGGCCGTTGTCCTGCTGTTCTTGTTCAGCTATGTTCCGATGGTCGGCATTCAAGTAGCGTTCAAAGATTTTCATATCGGCCTTACGATGTGGAATAGTCCATGGGTCGGATTTGAAAACTTTTCTTTTTTGCAGGATGACCAGTTCTGGGTTGTGGTAGGCAACACGCTTTATATCGCCGTGCTCAAATTTGTTTTCGGTTTCCCTGCACCCATTATTCTTGCGCTCCTCATTAATGAGTTGAGACATACCGGCTTTAAGCGATTCGTCCAGTCAGTCAGCTATCTGCCCCACTTTTTCTCCTGGATCGTCGTCGCCTATATGCTGCAATCCCTGCTCACTCTGGACGGGGGGATCGTCAACCAGCTGATTGTCAATATGGGCGGCGAACCGGTCTTCTTCCTCGGATCGACGGAATGGTTTCGTCCGATGATTGTGGCGAGCGGCTTGTGGAAGGAAGTCGGCTGGAATACGATTTTGTACCTGGCGGCCATCACCACGATCGATCCGCAGCTCTATGAAGCGGCCAAGGTTGAGGGAGCCGGCAAGCTGGCGCAGATGCGCAGCATTACCCTGCCCGGCATTTTGCCTACGATCTCCATCGTACTGATCCTGAGTATGCCAAGTCTGATAGCCGTCGGGATGGATCAGATCTATCCGCTTATGAATCCGGCCAATCAGCCGGTAGCGGATGTGCTGGACACGTACATTCTCCGCAGCGGCCTGCAGCAAGGTTATTTCGGTATGGCAACGGCGGTCGGTCTGCTTTCCTCCATCGTCAGCTTGATCCTGGTGCTCTTTACGAATCAGCTGTCACGGAAATTCAACGGGGAGGGGCTTTGGTAAGCAATGAAACGTTCAGCAAGCGACAAGGTCAGTCAGATTATTATCATTGCGCTGATGCTTCTATTGTGTGCATCGGTCATCTATCCCTTCATGTCCATGCTTTCCATTGCTCTTAATGTGGGGAGCGATGCGGCCAAAGGCGGCGTCTATCTGTGGCCGCGGAAATTTACGCTTTATAACTTCGAGGTGGTTCTCGGCAATTCCGTCATCCAGCATGCCTATCTGATTACGATCGCCCGTACCATTATTGGAACGATCATTGGACTGCTCGTAACGATTCTGGTCGCGTTCGGCTTGTCTTACCGGCAGCTGCCGTTTCGGCAGGTTATTCTCAGCTATATCCTGATCACGATGCTGTTTAGCGGCGGATTGATCCCTTTATATATCCAGCTTAACGATTTGTCCTTGCTCAACTCGTTCTGGGTGTACATCATTCCATCCGCGTTCTCGGCCTGGAATATGTTCGTCATGATGAAATTCATTCAGGGCATTCCCGAAGCGCTGACCGAATCGGCGGAAATTGACGGTGCGAATCCCTTCCGGATTCTGCTTATCATTATTTTACCGCTCTCCAAGCCCATGCTGGCGGCACTCGGATTGTTCACCGCTGTCTGGCACTGGAATGACTGGTTTGCCGGAGCCTTCTACGTCTCGGACCAGAATCTCATCCCTGTCCAGACGTTTCTGCAGCAGCTTTTGTCCGCGCAGGACATATCGGCGGTTCTTGGCTCGAATAATAATCAGGAGGCGCTGGCCAGAGGCTCGATGATTTCCAATGTCACCTTGATGTCCATCAAAATGGCAACCGTCATGGTCAGCGCGCTTCCGATTCTTTGTGTCTATCCGTTTTTGCAGAAGTATTTTGTCAAAGGAGTCCTGATCGGCTCTGTCAAAGGGTAAGAGAAAAGCGGCGGGTATAAGGAAACATCAAATACCAAACGAGAAAAGGGAAGGGGAAGCAATTCATGATTATACGTAAAAAGAGAGCAAGATGGCTGGGAGCCATGACCCTTGCGCTGCTTATGTTTCTGGTGGCGGCATGCTCGAACGGCAGCGGAGGTTCGAATGGCAATGCAGACGCCGGCAGCGGCTCAGCCGCTGACGGCGGAACAAATGCCGCCGAGGGAGCCGGCGGGTCCAAAGCCTTCAAGCTGTGGCTCGGCTGGACGGCAACGATTAATAATGACAGTAAGGTACAGACATACTGGAGAGAGAATGAGCCGGGCATCGACGTGCAGCTTGAGGCTACGCAGGGCGATGCCATGACAGCGCTTAATCTGAAGCTGAACACCGGAGGCTTTGATGATGCGGCAATTTTTGCCCGCGGCGATGTGGTTACATCCGCTATGATCCGGTCGAACACGGTTCTTCCGCTTGAGCAATATTTTGATATGCCTGACAAATATCCCGGGCTCGCGGCTATCCCCAAGCTGTATCTGGACGCGATGAAGGATAAGGACGGCCATATCTGGTCGATACCAACATGGTTCGACCAGAATCCCGAAGATCCGTGGCCAGGCTGGGCTTCCCTCGGCTGGTTTGTCCGCTCCGATGTATTGGAGAAAACCGGTCTGACCGTAGACGATCTCAAAACGATCGGAGGCGTGGAGAAATATCTGGAACTCGCGGCGAAGCAGACGGATGAATCGGGCAAGCCGCTCATTCCGCTGAGCTTCCTCTCGGATGCGAATGACGAGAACGTAATTTTGAGTACGTTCGGGGTGTCGACCGCCACTGCGGGGGGCGTCATTCCGGTTCAGAAAAAGGGTGACGGCTACGAATTTATTTATGATAATCCCCAATATAAAGCCGCCTACCAGTGGATGAACAAGATGTACCGTGCGAATCTTCTGGATCACGAGGCGATCACGGACAAGAGCGAGCGCTACAAGGAGAAAAACAAAACCGGACGCATCGCGATGAACGCCGGCGGATTCTTCAACATGGACGCGCATTTGTGGGAGGTTCTGGATGGACCGACGGAGCCGGCATGGTACTATGAGGCCGTTCCATACCCGCAGGTCGACGGGGTGAGCGCCATCGGCGCCAATCAAATCGTCAATCCGTATCCGGCCGATGATGTATTTATTAATAAGGACACGAAAAACCTGGAAGCCATTCTGAAATTCTTCGATTATACGCTGACGCAAAATCCCGAGCAGCAGCAGGTTGCCGCCGAAGGACCGGCCGGCGTGTTCTGGAACTGGGTGGATAAGCCGCTCGGACTATGGGTATTCACCGATAAAAACTACCAGGAGCTGCACGATTCCGGGGACGCGGCGAAGGTCGCGAGCACAAATCCCGGTCTGTATATGGCCTCTTCCTACAGCAATGAATGGTATCCGTGGTGGAACTACGGCGTAACCGAGCCGAAGGGCCGTCAGAAAACAATCGACTTCTCCGAGCAAATCGGCAAGATGGGCGGAATCCGTGTCGCCGAGCCTCAGGATATGGTGAAGGCGAAGGCGGGAGGCCTATGGGAGAAATACCTGCCTGAGCTGGAAAATGTGCGCAAGGAGTTTAAGGCCAAGCTGATCATGGCCAAGGACGACGCCGCATTCGAGTCAGCATGGAAGGATTTCCAGGCCGCCATCGAGAAGCGCGCGCACTGGAGCGAGCTCAAGGAAGAATGGAACCAGACGCTGCAGGAAACAGCAAAAGCCTAGCGCAGAGGTCCGATTTGAAATAGGGGAAGCAGTCTTGAAGGCTGCTTCCAATGAAGCTCGACATCATTTTAGCTCATCAGGAAACGGGAACCGTCCAACAAGGATGGCTCCCGTTTATGCGTGCTTCACCATGCATATGATATGATTTGTGCGTGTGAAAGGAGGCAGTGCCTTGAGATTGCGGTTGGAAAGAATGATCATCGGGTTCACTCGAGGGATGAACCTGCGCAGCAAAATTTTAATCCTTTATGGCTTGATCCTGCTGCTGCCCACCCTTGTCCTTGGCGGCGGCGCTATTTATTTGGTGATCCGCAGCTTTCATCACAGCTATCTGGTTACGCTCGACGAGACGGTACGGCAAACCGCCCGCAATGTCGATTTCGCCAAGCAAAGCTATGATTTGCTTGCCGTCCGTACGGCCACCGACGGCGAGCTGATCGCCCGGCTCGAACGGGAATATACGGATATGCCCGAGATTGTGGATACGGTTAATTATGTGGACCGGACGTTCCTGATTACGAGCAGATATTTGCCCGGCATCGCCGATTTCCGCATTTACCATACCAATGAGACGCTGGTCCAGGACGGGCAGCTGCTGTGGCGGCCGGAGGAGAGAATGCTGGCAGGCAGAGACGAGCGTTCGTGGTACAACGACGCAATGAAATCGTCGAGTCCGCTTCAATGGAGCAATGCGCGCGATAATCCCAAACAGATCGTCATTACGCGCAAAATCATCAGCGCCTCGGGGAATGTGCTCGGGATGGTCTATATTCTGCTTAATTATGATGCCGTTTTCGGCGAACTGCTAGACCATCCCTTCAATGGCGACGGGAGCCTGTACATTGTGGATGAATCGCGGAGGATTCTCGCAGCGTCGGACAAGGCAAGGATCGGCAGCCTTATGTTGTCAAAAGAATGGCCGGACGCCGGAGAGGATGGGGATGAGGCGGGTGTTTATGATTTGACGCAGGTCAAGGAGCTGCTGATTACCAAGCCCCTCTCCTCCCACTGGAACGTGGTGGCATTGGTTCATATGAAATATATGGGCAGTCAGAACAGGACGGTGCTGTATCTGATTGTTGGCATCACGCTCTTTTTCCTGCTGCTGTCGGTCTTCCTCATGATGACCATTGTCAAAAACATAGTCCGGCGCATCCGCAAGCTGGGCAGCCGGATGAGCGATCTTTCCCGGGGCGAATTTGAGGTGAACGTCCGCAATCACGAGAAAGATGAGGTAGGCGAATTGGAGAATATGTTCAATTCCATGTCGGAGCGGCTCGGGAAGCTGGTGGAGGGCATCACGCGGGCCGGGCTGAAGGAGAAGGAGCAGGCCTTTAAGGCGCTGCAGGCGCAGGTCAATCCCCACTTCATCTACAATTCGCTCAGCCTGATCCGGTGGCGGGCGCTCGATGTGCAGGATTCCGAGCAAATTGTGATCATCGACGCGCTGACGACCTTTTACCGGCTGGCCTTGAATAACAAGATCAGCGTCATCCGGATCCGCGAAGAGCTGGAGCATGTCAAGGCTTACCTGGATATTCAGCAGCTCCGGTACCCGGACCGGATTCAGGTCGAATGGGATATCGACAGCTCTGTGCTTGACTTCTATACGATCAAGACGGTGCTGCAGCCGATTGTGGAGAACTGTTACCTGCACGGGGCCATTACACGCAGGAAGAATGCGGTCATTCGCATTTCCGTTTCAAGAGAAGGCGGGAATATCCGGATGTCCGTCTATGATAACGGCCAGGGTATTCCCGGGGATATCCTGAGCGCCATTGAAGAGGGAACGCATGTAGGGAAGGGCAACGGGTTCGGGACGTCCAACATCAAGGAAAGGCTTGCTCTCTATTTTGGGGAAAACGGAACGTTCACTATGGAAAGCGCGGCAGGCGAGTGGACATTGGCTTCCATCGTATTTCCCGTTTGCCCGGAGCAGCCGACCATCAGGAGGGAACAGTAAATTGCTCAAAGTGCTGATTGTCGATGATGAGCCTTCTAATATTATAGGACTTGTCCGCTATATCAAATGGCAGGAGCTGGGCTATGACGATCCCGTTTCGGCGGAATCGGGGGAAGAGGCGCTGGAGCTGATGGGCGAATCGTCCTTCGATGTGCTTATTTCCGATGTGTCGATGCCCGGTATGAACGGCATTGAGCTGGTAGCGAAGGCCAAGACGCTTTATCCGCAAATTCAGGTTCTGATGATCAGCGGATATAATGAATTTGAATTTGTCCAGGATGCCATTCATGTCGGCGCGCAGGCGTATGTGTTAAAGCCGCTCAAGCTTGATGAAGTGTCAAGCCGGCTGACTGCGCTTAAGATCACATTGGATAAGATGAGGAGTGTCGTCGAGCAGACCAGCGATCTGGAGAAAAAGGTATCAGGAAGTCTCCGGCTGGTGAAAGAGCGCTTCGTCAGCGATTTGATTGCGGAGATCCCCCAGACCGAAGAAATGCTCTCTTCCTGGAGCAGCCTTATGGAGCTGCCGGAAAGCATCCGGGGTCTATGGATCATGGTTATCGGACTTGATCATTTTCTGTCTTCAGGCAAGGAAGCCAGAGACAGAGTGCTTCTTGGAAGCGGCTTCAGAAAAACCGTAGACGTTGGCTTGTCCGATCTGGAGCAGCTCTACATGGCGCAGATTGCCCCGGATGAAATAGCCGTTCTGCATCTGAACCCGACACCCGGGGAGCGGGTGAGGGTCGAGAGGCAGCTGCAGTTTATCCAGAAGATGATGCTGGAGCAGTACAGCGCCACGGTAACCGTCGGCTGCAGCCGGATGGGGAGCCAGTGGAACGAGGTGCCGCTGTTCTACAAGGAAGTCAAGTTCATGATGGCGCAGGCCCGTCTTATTGAAGACGGACAGATTGTCCGGCATGAGAACCGCGATTCGACAGAATTCAAGGACTTCCGCCTGCGCGAGGAGTTTATGCCAAGCGTTGTAAAGCTCATGGAGTCTGGCGACGTGAAGGCGGTCGGTGATTATATGAATCAGATCTTCGACCTGCTGCAGGCGCAGGAGACGTTTTCCTTCTCTTATGTGCAGGCGTTTGGCATGAATTTTCTCAGCGAGCTCGTTCGAACCCTTAAGCCAAGCAGCGGATCCGACGGGGAATTGAATATCCTGATGTGGCGCCGGCTGCTGGACTGCAGCAGCACAGGGCAGATTATCGAGCTATTAATCGAGCATGTGGACCGGTATATGCTGATCGACAAGAAGGAGCACAGCAACCAGCAGCACAACCTGATCCGGAAGGTAGCCAGCTTTATCGGGGAACGGGTGCAGGAGAATTGGACCGTCAAGCAGCTTGCCGAGCAATTCAATCTGAACGCCAGCTATCTCAGCGTATTGTTCAAAAAGGAAATGGGCAAGACCATCTCCGATTTTGTCCAGGAAACCCGCATCCAGCTTGCCAAGGAGCTGCTGCAGGATCCCGGTATCAAGGTGTATGAGGTCACGGAGAGGGTCGGCATTCAAACCTCGGCCTATTTCATCTACTTGTTTAAAAAATGGGTCGGCTGCACGCCTCAGGAATACAGAGATTATCATTATTCGACCCGCGACTAGCTGCAGGCATTCCTATTCAATGAAAGGTCCGATCCTATTCTGAGCTGATCCGATAATTGGCTCTATCGAACAAACTCCGTAGCAAAAAGAGGACGGCGCGGGCCATCCTCTTTTTCTGCTGTTCAATGAATCCGCTATCGGGTAAGGCCAACAGGAGTCGTGCAGCCAAGCCTGCGGGACACTTCATCCGCTGCATGCTTCACCTTGAGGATCAGGGCGGGCATTTGCTCCTCCCCGAACCGTACATTAAGCCCCGCGATACTGATCGCCGCCACGATCTGATCCGAATGGTCGAAGATTGGCGCGCTCAGCTCTGCCGTATAGTTCTCAAGCTCGGAGCGGCTGAAGCTGTAGCCTGTCTGTCTGGATAATTCCAGCGCTTCGCGCAGCTTCTCCTTGCTCAGGATGGTTCCCGAGCCGATCGGCTTCAGCTCGACCTCTTCCAGATACGCCTCTCTCTCATTCTCCGGCATAAAAGCTAGAAAAATCCGCGAGGACGCCCCCGCATACAGAGGAGCCTTCCTGCCAATTTTTGTGAAAAGTCTGACGGGATGATCCGTATCCAGCTTCTCGATATAAATGGACTCATGGCCATCCTTCAGGATGAGGTGGACCGCTTCTTCAACATCGTCGCGCAGCTTCTGCATGACCGGCAGGGCAATATGCCGAATGTCCAGCCGTTCCGCGACCAAATTCCCGAACTGCAGAAACATGAGGCCAAGTGAGTATTGTCCGTTCTTATCTTTATGCAGAAACCCCATCTCTTCAAGCGATCCGATCATCCGGTGGACGGAGGTTTTGGGCACGCCGGAGTGCTGCGAGATTTCATTAATGGTCAGTCTCGTATGGGTCAAAAAAAGATTAAGCAGATCCATGGACCGGATGATGGTTTTGTTTTTATTTAACACTTTTTCCTCCTGTGCTGCGCGCTGCTTATTCATTTTCATATTCAAAATATCGCCTATCCAGTATACACCAAAATGGCTGGGAGAATGAATCATGCCTGGTTGACACAACATAAATCGACAAATAATTAATTTCCTCTTGATTTTTGCTGATTACCTACTATAATGATCGTATATATCGGGTTTCAAAATTCGGATATAAGATACCGAAATTCGGAATTTAATTATATAATATGGCTACCCGAATGACAAAAGGCGGTGAATTGGAAGAGCGTTACGCCTATCTTTTTGCTTTCAATCTTCAGGAGGTTGTTCATGACATACAACACTAATCGTTATGAATCATTGAGATTATCACCGATGCTGCCGGGCAGGGTGTTATTCCCGACCGGCAAGGATGGGTTTAATATGCCAAGAGGTGTCGTTCCGGCATGATGAACAGCGGACTGACCCCTTCAGGGGAAGTAAAGATCGTTCCGCTCGGCGATTCCGGGCTGATTGTTAAATTAGGGGAAGTCATAAGTCTGGAGACCCACAAACGGGTCAGACAGCTATCCGACTATCTGGAGCGACATCCTTTTAACGGGCTGATTGAATACGTGCCGGCGTTCACGTCGGTTACCATCTATTACGAAGGCTTGACGCTGATGACGGAATTTGCGGATGAGGTGGGGCAGGAAGACAGGGATTTCCCCTTTCAAATCGCTGCCGCATTAGTGAATAAAATTATTTTGCAGCTGAAGGATATTTCCGACGAGCCGGAGAGGATTGTCAATATACCGGTATGCTACGGCGGCGATCTTGGACCGGATCTGGATGCGGTGGCAGATCATAATGGATTATTGCCCGAAGAGGTGATAAGCATTCATACATCTGCGGATTATCTGGTGTACATGCTCGGTTTTGCGCCAGGCTTTGCTTATCTGGGCGGCATGTCGGAGCGGATCTCAACCCCGCGCAGGCCAACCCCGCGATTGTCGATACCGGTAGGAACCGTAGGAATCGCGGGAGACCAGACGGGGGTTTACCCCATAGAAACGCCGGGAGGCTGGCAGCTGATCGGCAGAACCCCTACACGATTGTTTCTTCCGGAGCTTATGCCGCCAACCTTGTTAAAAGCGGGTGACATCGTCCGCTTTTATCCGATTCCGCGCATGGAGTTCGATCAATGGGAGGAACATAAGTCATGAGTCTGTTGATAAACAAACCAGGGCTGTTGACAACGGTTCAGGATTCCGGCAGATTCGGCGTTCAAAAATACGGCGTTGTCGTAGGCGGGGCCATGGATTCCTTCGCCCTGCGGGTGGCCAACCTGCTGGTGGGCAACCTGGAGACGGACGCGGGTCTGGAGATTACTATAATCGGTCCGGAAATCCGATTTGAAGGTTCGGCTCTGATCTCCATATGCGGCGGCGATTTGTCCCCAACGCTGAATGGCACGCCCCTTCCCTTGTGGAGAACGATATATGTGCCGGAGGGAAGCCGTCTGAAGTTCGGCAGGATGAGTCGGGGCTGCCGCGCTTATCTCGCGGTTGGCGGAGGACTGGATGTGCCGCTTGAGATGAACAGCCGTTCGACTTATCTGCGGGCGGGAATCGGCGGCTTCCAAGGCCGTGCGCTTCGCCTGGGAGACGAGCTTCCCATTGGCAGCATGTCTGCCCGCAGTTTGAGCATGCTGGACCTGCTGGCGGCCAAAGCGGACGAATCCGGCGCTGTCAGCCACTGGTCGTTAACGCCGGATATCCTCCCGCCTTATTCCCCGGATCCGACGGTGCAGGTCATTGTCGGGGAGGAATACCAGTTGTTCACAGGAGAGAGCTTGTCCAATTTCTTCAGCGAGCCCTATGCGGTTCAGCCGCAATCCGACCGGATGGGCTACCGTTTTGCAGGAAGCAAGCTGGAGCTTAAGAATAAGGCGGAGATGATATCCGCAGCAGTAACGTTCGGAACGGTTCAGGTGCCGCCGGATGGGAATCCGATTGTGTTAATGGCCGATCGCCAAACGACCGGAGGTTATCCGAAGATCGCGCAGGTCATCTCTACAGATCTGCCGCTGCTGGCCCAGGTCAATCCTGGCGGCAAGGTGCGTTTTCAGGCGATTTCGCTAAGAGAAGCGCAGAAACAATACAGGCTTCGCGAGCTTGCTATCCAGACGCTGCGCAGCGGACTGGACCAACTGCAGTCCCCTCAGGGACCGGCAAGGGTAGAGAAATCAGTAGGGGAGAAGGTCATCACGAATGGAGAACAGCAATCGTCCGAAACTTGAGATTCGGGATTTAAAGGTAGAATATTATACAAAAACTCAAACCACAGTTGCTCTGGAGAAGGTTCAGCTGTCAGTGGCGGACGGGGAATTCGTCTCGGTGGTAGGACCCAGCGGCTGCGGCAAATCAACGCTGCTCAAGGTTGTATCCGGCCTGCTCCAGCCGGCTGAGGGAGCGGCCTATATTGACGGTCAGATGGTTCAGGGTGTTCCCGATCAAGTGGGGATGGTGTTTCAGAACGACGCCCTGCTGCCATGGAAGACCGCTTTTGACAATGTCCGGCTTCCGCTGGAAATCAAAGGATTGCCAAGAGACGAGCAGATCAGGGAAGCGGAGCGCCTGCTTAAGATGGTCGGACTGGAAGGATTCCGGGACTATCATCCCAAGCAGCTGTCGGGCGGTATGAGGAAGCGGGTGGCGCTGGCCCGCACCTTTGCTTATGATCCGGATATTTATTTGATGGACGAGCCGTTCGGCCCTCTGGATGCGCAGACGCGCGTCAAGATCGGTGAAGAATTTCTGAAGATATGGGAGAAGGTCGGCAAAAGCGTATTGTTTATTACCCATGATATTGAGGAAGCCATCGCATTATCCGACCGGGTCATCGTCATGTCTGCCCGTCCCGGACGCATCAAGGCCGAGTTCAAAATCAATCTGAAGCGCCCCCGCCCTTTTTACGATATCCGCTTCGATCCCGTATTCAAGGAGCTGCAGAGGGAAATCTGGAATCAAATGTCCAACGAAATATAAGCCTCGCTGCCGGGAATGCAAGTGTCAAGCTACGTAAAATTTTTAGGAGGCTTTGAACATGTCATCAAAATCCAAAGTCGTTACTCCCGGACCCCGCTCGTCAAGGCGCGGCGAGGCTGGCAATACAGCCATTTGGCTGGGGAGAATCGCAGTATTCATCTTGACTGTGGGTCTATGGGAGCTTCTGTCCGGCAGAGCCTTCAATTCCTTCTGGGTCAGCAAGCCTTCGCTTATAATCAAGCGGATTTATGATATGACGGTCGACGGTGATCTATGGTTCCATATGAGCGTCACGCTGCAGGAATCGATTGTCGGACTTCTGATCGGGATGGTTGGAGGAACGCTGCTCGGTATTCTCATTTCCTTCAGCGGTATTTTTCAAAAATGGATTTATCCTTATGTCATGGCCTTATACAGCCTGCCCCGGGTGTCGCTTGCCCCGCTCTTCATCGTATGGTTCGGCATCGGCATGTCCTCCAAAATCCTGATGGTTGTCGCCATGGTCATCTTCGTGGCTTTCTATAACGCCTATGAAGGGGTAAGGAATATTGACAAGGACCTTCTGGACATGATGAGTACATTCAAGGGCAGATGGAACCACAAGCTCAAATGGGTGGTGTTTCCCTCCATTACCGTCTGGATATTGACCAGTTTAAGGCTGAATATCGGAATGGCCCTGATTGGTTCCGTTATTGCCGAGCTGGTAGGGGCGAACAGAGGTCTGGGCTTCTATATCTCCTACTCGTCGAACATGCTGGATACGACGGGGATATTCACCGGACTCGTGCTCATTATGATCATCGCGGTAGTGCTCGAGCAGATTATTATCCAGCTTGAGCGGCGTTTGCTGAAATACCGTTAGGCATCACGATCCAATCAAATCCTAGAGGACAGATTGGGGATTCAAATATAACTTAACCGTAAAGGGGAGGAAACAGCTGTGAGAAGATCCAGATTTGCAATACCCGCTTTGCTCGTTCTGATCATGATCGTATTGAGCGCGTGCGGCGGCAATAATGCGCCAGAGAATAATGCTCCGGCCAATAATGCACCGGCCAATAATGCCGGTTCTGGAACAAACAACACAGGAAGCGAAGCCGGGAATACCGGTGCCAACGCTCCGCAGGAGGATGTCACGATCCGTCTGGGCCTTGTAGGCGGCGGGATGACTCCGATTATTACGCAAATCGGCATCAGCGACGGCTCTTTCGAAAAAGCGGGCATCCACATTGAAGAGAAGGATTTCACAGCTGGCGCCGATATGGTCCAAGCCCTGGTTGGAGGAAGCCTGGATATTACCCTGGGATCCTACGAGCATATTTTGAGACAGCAAAAGAACGGTCTGGGTGTTAAAGCCTACGGCGAGATTTTCAATGGCGTCGGCTACACTCTGATTGTGAAGAAGGATTCCAAGTATCAATCGCTGGAGGATTTGAAAGGCACGACGCTTGCCGTCACCAAAGTAGGCAGCTTGTCGGACACCGGTCTTCGCGAAGGTCTGAAACAGGCCAATATCGATGCGGACAAAGACGTTCAAATCATTAACGGAGGCAGCGGGGCTACGATGCTTGCGGCAATCCAGAGCGGCAAGGTAGCCGGGGGAATGGTGTCGGAGCCGACGATATCCCAAATGCTTGCTACAGGCGAATACCGGGTCCTGTATGATCCGCCGTTCGAATACGCAGGCATTATCATTACGGCCAAGACGGATTGGGTAGAGAAGAACACGGAAACCATGAAGCGCTTCCTGGCAGTCAACAATGAAATTAATGAACGTGTGCAAAAAGATCCGTCCATTGCTGTAGCGGCCATGCTGAAAACATTTGATCAAATACCGGAGGATGTCATGCAATCTGCGGTCAAAAATCAATTGAAGAAGGTTCCCGCAGGCTTGAAGGTCTCCGAGGCGGGTGCGGAAATCGTACAGCAAACCCAGCTTGATCAAGGCATTCTTACCGAGAAGATTCCATTCGAACAAGCGGTGGATATGTCTTTGCTTCCAGCAACAACTCCTTAAGTCGCAAGTTTAATAAGTCCGAGCAGAAAGAAGGTAATCGCAATGGCTAAAGATTTACGAACATATCTGGGACAGCTATCGGAATACGATTCCCAAAGCATTCGCGTAGTGGACAAGGAAGTGGACCCGAAATTCGGGATAACCGCATATGCTGCGGCACTGGCGGAGAAAGGCGACTATTCGGCACTGCTGTTCGACCAGGTCAAGGGCTCCAGTCTGTCCTGCGTCTCGAACCTGCTGACCTCGTATGAGCGAATTGCCCTGTATCTGGGCTGCGAGGTGCAGGATATTCCGCGCGTTTACGGCGAGAAGCTGCAAAAGCCGATTGATCCCGTCGAGATTGACCGTTCCCGGGCGAAGGTCAAAGAAACCATCATTTCCGAGGATGAAGTGGATCTCTCCAAGCTTCCGATCCCTGTCCACAACGAGATGGATGGCGGACCTTACTTATCAGCCGGTGTCATGATTATTCGCGACCCGGACACCGGACTTATCAATGCGGGAATTTACCGCCACCAAATCTTCAATGAACGCGATATGGGCGTATGGTTTCTCGGCGCTCATCACGGCGGGTTGATTTACAAGAAGTACAAGAAGCAGGGCAAGCCTGCTCCGATCGCGATCGCGATTGGCCATCATCCCGGCTTCGTCATGGGCTCCGTTTCCCGCGTACAAGGGATCGGCGGCGAATATGAAGCGGCCGGCGCGCTTATGGGCGAGGCTCTGGAGCTGGTTCAGGCCGAAACCTCTGATCTGCTTGTGCCTGCGCATGCGGAAATCATACTGGAAGGCGTCATTCTTCCGGATGAGGATCACAAAGAAGGACCGTTCGGCGAGTGGCCGGGCCACTATCTGGGCGGCGGTTCGGTGCCGACGATCCGCATTACGCGCATTACGCACCGGAAAAATGCGATTTTCCAGGATATCGTCGCGTCAAGCCGCGAGCATCTTGTCGTGGGCGGAGTGCCCCGCTCCGGAAGTATTTATCAGACGGTCAAAGAGGTTGTACCCAGCCTGAAAACCGTCAACGTACCGTTCTACAGCCGCATGAACTGCTATATCTCTTTACATAAAGAGAGGGATGCGGACGTGAAAAAGGCGGCGTTCGCCGCCCTGAATACCGAGCCGGAGAATCTGCGGCATATTGTCGTCGTAGACGAGGATATTGACGTCTTCAACGGCGAGGAAGTGGCCTGGGCCATCGGAACCCGTTTTGACGCGGAGCGCGACCTGCTGGTCATTCCCAAATGGAACGGTCCGGGCGGCCTGCTGCCGACGAACTGGGATTATAACGCGGAGGGCAAGAATACCCCGCGGATGTCCAGCGCGGTCATCGTCGATGCAACCAAACCGGCTCCGCCGGTCATATTCCCCAAACGGGCGGTTGTGCCGCGGGAGCAGGTGGAGCTTGCCGATCTGCAGGCTCTGCGCGAGCTGAACAAGGAAGAGAAAGACAAGTGGCTGTAAGGCATTCAGCTGCAATATAAGCTTTATTAAGCCTCAAACGACGCGGCGGACCGGCTGTTATCCGGTTCTGCCGAATGCGTTTGAGGCTGCCCTGTTTCATGCGGGCGGAACGCAAGCTGACAAAAGAACGGGAGGAAGAAACAATGAAGGTTGTGGATTTGAACTGCGATATGGGGGAGAGCTTCGGCGCATACAAGCTGGGAAGAGACGCCGAGGTGCTCAAATTTGTAACCTCGGCGAATATCGCCTGCGGATTTCATGCCGGCGATGCGGCCACCATGCGCCGCACGGTCAAGCTGTGTCTGGAGCATGGCGTAGCCATCGGCGCTCATCCGGGACTTCAGGACCTGATCGGCTTCGGACGCAGGGACATGGATATTTCGCCGGAAGAAGCCTATGATATCGTCGTTTACCAAATTGGCGCATTATGGGGCTTCGTTCGGGCGGAAGGCGCAAAGCTTCAGCATGTGAAGGCGCATGGCTCTTTATATAATATGGCGGTCCGCAATGCCGCACTGGCGGAGGCGATTGCCGAAGCGGTATACAAAGTCGATCCTGAGCTTATTTTGTTCGGACTTGCAGGCAGCGAGCTGATCACAGCCGGCCGCAAGGTGGGGCTGCAGACGGCGAGCGAGGTATTCTCGGACCGGACTTACCAGGCTGACGGTTCGCTGACCTCCAGAAGGCTTCCTGATTCGGTCATCACCGACGACGAGCGGTCGCTCAATCAGGTGATCCGGATGGTATCCGAAGGGAAGGTGCTTTCCCAGCAGAAGACCGATGTAGCGATACAGGCGGATACGATCTGCGTTCATGGGGATGGCATCCATGCTGTAGAATTTGCCGAGAAAATCAACCGTTCATTAACGGCAGCGGGCATAACCGTCCAGCCGCCGGGAGCAACGCCGAGCCGGTGAGCTTATGCAGACAGAGAGGAGCAAATCGCAAGTGGAAACATTGCATTTACAAACGGATGTGCTGATTATCGGGGCCGGCGCAGCCGGCATGATGGCGGCAAGAGCGGCGGCCGATGAAGGCGCCGACGTCATTCTGACGGATAAAAGCCTGATCGGCCGGGGCGGTGCCACCATATTGGCCCAGATGACCGTAGCTGTTGCTTTGGGGGAAGCCGAGGAAGACAATCCTGACGTTCATTTCGAGGATACGATGAAGGGCAGCCGTGGAATGGCTGACCCGGCGATCGTCCGCGCGATTGTGGACAGGGGGCCGGAGGTCATCCTGGAAGCGGAGCGTTATGGCGTGAAATGGGCCAGAACGCCGGATGGCAAGCATTCGCAGGCATTCGCTCCGGGCCATTCCAAAGCCCGCTGCGTCTATGTGGATATTCTCAATACGGGCGGAGCAACTTCTGCCGGATTGAAGAAAGCGATCTGGAAGGACGCGAAGATCAAGCGGCTGAAGAATATCATGATTACGAAGATCGTCGTTGAAGAGGGACGCGCGGTCGGGGCAGTGGGTTTTGAAATGGAGAATTACCGTCCGGTAAGCATCGCGGCTTCATCCGTCATTCTGGCAACCGGCGGTCTGACAGAAGTGTATGAACGCAACAGCGCCTCCACCAATATGACCGGAGACGGGTACATTCTCGCCGTAGAGGCGGGAGCCGAAGCGCGTGATATGGAGATGGTACAGTTCTTCCCGATTGCGCATCTGTTCCCGCCGCTTGTCGGAATCGACCCTATCATGTGGGATCCTTTCCGCTACAAGCTGGGGGGACGGCTCCTGAACGGGAACGGCGAAGAGTTCATGGACAAGTACAACGGCGAGGTTGCCGGAAAATATACAGCCGCTCGCGATCAGACGACACTGGCGATTTTCCGGGAGGTTGAAGCGGGAAGGGGAACTCCGCATGGCGGAGCCTACCTTGATTTCCGCATGGTGCCCGAGGAAAAGCTGAGGGAAGCCTTCGGGCCGGTCATCGGCATTTTGGCGGATCAGGGTGTGGACTTGACCAAGGATATGGTTGAGGTGGCGCCGATGGCGCATTTCATGCTGGGCGGGATTCAGGTCGACGACAGCATGAGAACCCGCGTGCCGGGTCTTCTTGCCTCAGGCGAGCTGATTTATGGCATGCATGGCGCGAACCGTCTCTCGGGCAATGCCATCACGGAAGCGCTTGTCACAGGGCGCATCGCTGGGGAAACGGCAGCCCGCGAACGGGGCGGCACGAATCCGGCTGCTGCCAGACAGGCGTTGGATACGGAGCTTGCGCGTCTGGCGCAATTCTGGCATCCGCATCCGGTGGAGCGGGACACCGCTTCGCTGCAGGCTTTCAAGCGCAAGCTGCAGCAGGTGATGTGGAAGGGAGCAGGTCCGCTGCGTACGGAAAGCGGCTTGCTTGAAGCGCTGGAGCAGGTCCGCGGGCTGCGCGCCGAGCTGCAGGCGATTTCGCTGGCCAAGCAGCAGACGTATGCTCTGACGCTGGTCGAGAAGCTGGAGGCTGCCAATTTGCTGAAAATCGGCGAGTCGATCATTATGGGCGCATTGGACAGAAAAGAATCCCGCGGCGCTCACGTCCGCCTGGATTTTGAAGATATGCTGGACATTCCCTTCAGCTCCACCTTCACTTTGGATGGGGACGGGGAATGGGTAATCGGGCAAATTGAACTGCCTGTTAAAGCTTGAATAACATGAGAGGAGAAATCACATGTCGATTGTCAGTTTGAACGTGGTCCGGGGCGATGCCGCAACAGGGGCTTCCCTGGAGCATTTCGAGGTCCCTTATCGGGAGGGAATGAGCCTGCTGGATGCGATTTTCTGGATACGGGAGCATAAGGATCCTTCCCTCTCCGTAAGGTACTCCTGCCGCTCCGCCAATGCCTGCAAGGAATGCTCGGCGATCGTGGGCGGCAAGGCGGGTTATCTCTGCAGCATCCGCGCGGTGCCGGGCAGCGAGGTCACGATTGAGCCACTTGCTGCACTTCCGTGGATCAAGGATTTGGCTACTTCGCTGGAATAGCGGGATTCTTGCCGGGTTTTCCCGTCGAGGCTGTGTCAACCGAGCATTCATCATACGTTGAGGAGGAAAACTATGGCCTGGCTTCAGCCCCGCAGCTTGACCGAAGCGTTGGAGCAGCTTCAGGAGCGCAAGCCCCGCATCGCATGCGGGGGAACAGATCTGTTTGTTAACGGGCAGAGAAGAGAGTCCGAGAGGACGGGCATGGATTGGCTGGATTTGCGGAACGTGGCCGAGCTGAGAGAGGTCAGCCGCCATGAGGACGGTCTTGAGATCGGCGCAGCCGTTACAGCTGCCGAGATATGGGGCAGCGATACGTTCAGCATCGTTCCGGCATTGCAGCAGGCCGCACAGATCGTCGGCGGCTGGCAGATCCAGAACAGGGCCTCCCTGGCCGGCAATGTGGCTAATGCTTCACCGGCAGCCGACATGGTGGTTCCGCTGGTTGCATACCGGGCCGAGGTAAGGCTGGCTGGAGCTGACGGCTCCCGCAGTGTGCCGGTTGAGGAATTTATAACCGGACCGAAGCAGACCGGACTGCGCGAGGGGGAGATCATTACTTCCCTGTTCATTCCGGAGCGGATGCTGGGCATTCCGCAGATTTTCCTGCGCTATGATCAGCGTGCGGCGACCGATATCTCAATCGTCTCCGTAGCGCTGGTGCTTCAGGGCAGCGCAGGACAGGTCGAGTGGGCCACTGCCGCCATTGGCGCAGCAGCGCCAAAGCCGTTCACATTGAATGCCGAAGAAGAGCATTTGTGGAACGGAGAGCTGAATGAGGACAAGCTGGAGCAGCTTGGCGACTTGTATGCGCGCCGCAGCTCGCCGATTACGGATATAAGAGCAAGCGCGGAATACCGCCGCTCATTGGTTGGAACGCATATTAAACGGGCTGCCCGTTTGCTGGCAGGGAACCTGTAGATTTAGGTGGGAGGAGTAAAAAGGATGACAGAGAACAAATTAACGATAGCGATGTCCGAGAGCGACCGTACCCTTAAGCTGCTGACCGGAGCCAAGCGCATACCGGGTTTTGACCTGGAGGTCAAGCAGGAAAGCATCGAGGATATATTCGTCAATCAGATATCCCGGGCTGTATACGATGTGTCTGAGCTTTCGCTGGCATCTTATCTGATTGCCAAGGGCGGAGGCGACACCCGGCTGACAGCCATTCCCGTATTTCTGTCGCGTTCATTCCGGCACAATGCGATTTATGTCCGTTCGGACAGCCCGTATAAGCATCCCTCCGAGCTGAAAGGCCGCCGCTTCGGTTTCCCCGAATTTCAAATGACCGCCGCCGTTTGGGTCAGAGGCATGTTCAGACATGAGTGGGGCATCGGCAATGAGGATATCCAGTGGTTCACCTTCCGTCCGGAGCGTGTTCCTGTCGACATTCCGGCTGTATTGACGGAAGGGGATATATTCGAGGCGCTGGCGGAAGGAAAGGTCGATGCGATTATGTCGGCCCGCCGTCCTCCCGCGAAGCTGTTTGCCGCTTCCGGAGAAGGGGGAGTTCTTCGCCGCCTGATCCCTGACGTATGGGATGTGGAGCGGGAGTATTACGGGCGCACCGGGATTTTTCCGATTATGCACCTGGTCTCGATGAAGGAGGAAACAAGCACCCGTCACCCTGAGCTGCCCCGGCAGCTGTACGAGCTGATGCAGGAAATCAAGAACGAGGGGATTGGCGGACTCCTGGAGACGATCAAGAACAATACCTCGAATCCGTTTGTCTGGGAATCAGTTGAGCAATCCATGAAGCTTATGGACGGAGATATCTGGCCCTACGGTACGGACAAGAACTGGGGACAGATCCGGCAATTCATTACTTATCTGCAGGAAGACGGTCTTCTGAAGCGGGATCTGTCACTGGAAGAGGTTTTCCATGCATCCGTACTGGACACATAAGGATGGGAAGAGGTGCGCGTCAGAATGAATGGTGGAACCGATAGCCCGATTAAATTGACGATTAACGAACAAGATACCGTCTGGCACGGAGAGGCGACAGATTCGCTGGCGGATGTGATCCGCGAAGGCCAGGGACTCACTGGAACCAAGATAGGCTGCCGCACAGGCGAATGCGGAGCCTGCACCGTTCTGCTAGACGGCCAGCCGGTCGTATCCTGCCTGATTCCCGCCGCTTCCGCCCAGGGGCAGAAGATCGAAACGATCGAAGGCTTGTCGCTGAAGAGTGAATTCCAGTCATTGGTGCAGTCCATGCAGGACAACGGCGGCGTCCAGTGCGGCTTTTGCACACCGGGTGTTATGGTGACCTTATGGGCCTGGATGCAGAATCCCGGGCTGTTTGGCGGAGATGTGGGAGCCGCGCTGAAGAACAATTTATGCCGCTGTACCGGCTATCTTGGTATTATCAACGCAGCGGAGCAGGTCGTAGCAGCGAGAGGAGCGGCGCGATGAATACTGTCAAGCCAGCCATGAAGAAATCTCCCGCCGATTTGAAATTGAAGCTTGAAGGACATACGAAATATGTGCATGATATGAATTTTCCTGGCCAGCTGATCGGGGCCATCTACCGCAGTCCTTACCCTCACGCCCGGATTACCCGGATCAATGTGGACCGGGCGAGGGAAGTTGAGGGAGTCGTAGCGGTTATCACGGCTGATGATGTTCCGGATCATCAATACGGTCCGACCAAATTCAAGGACTGGAATATTCTTGCGAAGGACCGTGTGCTGTTTATCGGCGACGAGATTGCCGCGGTAGCCGCTGAGAGCAGGGAAGCTGCGCAGCGGGCGCTGGCTGCGATCGAGGTGGAATTCGAGCAGCTGCCCGGCGTGTTCGATCCCGAGGAAGCGATGAAAGCGGAGGCTCTTCTGCTGCATGACGACGTGGAGTTCAACCGTCCCATGCAGATCGCACTGGAACGCGGAGATATAGAGGACGGGAAGCGGAGGGCTGCAGTCGTTAAAGGCGGCCGCTATCTGTCGAACCGCATTTATCAGGGGCATCTGGAGCCGATTGGCGTCCTTGCCAGCTGGTCGGAGGAGGAAGGCATCACGATCTGGGCGCCCTCTCATATTCCGTACCGGGCCAGAGAGACTTATGCGGCCGGATTCGGACTGCCTGAGGACAAGGTGCGCATCATTGTGCCGCCGATAGGTGGATCGTTCGGCTCCAAATATGTGCTCAAGGTCCATGTTATCGCTGCGGCGCTTGCAATGGCGGCCAACCGGCCCGTTAAGATAATTCTTGACCGTTACGAGGATATGATTACCGCGCATCCCCGCGTCCCATTGACCTTTGATATCGAAATCGGGGCGGATGAGGAAGGCCATTTTGTATACAAAGACCTGACTGTATATGCCGATGCCGGGGCGAGGGTATACTGGAGTCCCAATGTGATCTCGACGGCGTGCACGCGGGCGGAT
This sequence comes from Paenibacillus sp. JT22N12, assembly GCF_056269365.1. Lineage (NCBI taxonomy): Bacteria > Bacillati > Bacillota > Bacilli > Caryophanales > Paenibacillaceae > Paenibacillus > Paenibacillus sp. JT22N12. Next base: position 773,701 of record NZ_JBWDNU010000004.1, read on the forward strand.
AACATCTATCATTTTCAAAATGTGAAGTCAGCAGGGTATCTGTGCTATACCAACAACAGCCCGACGACCTGCATGCGGGGATTCGGCAATGCGGAGATGCTGTTCGCGGTGGAAAGCGTCATCGATGAAATCGCGCTGGAGCTGGGCATGGACCCCGCCGAGCTTCGCCTGAAAAATATCGTTCACGAAGGCGATACGACGATCCACGGCTACCGCCTCGATACTTGCAAATTGGAGCAGTGCATCGAGAAGGTGAAGGAGATATCCGGCTGGAGCCGGCGCAGCGAGCTGCCGCCTTACCGGGGATTGGGGCTGGGGGTGGCGAACCATGTGTCCGGATTCCGCGCCATAGATCCCCGATTTGACGGCTCAACAGCCGTTGCACGCCTGAAGTCCGACGGTCAGGTGGAGATCGAGACCGGCGAGATTGAGCTTGGCCAGGGCATGTCGCTGTCCTATGCCCGGATTGCGAGCCGTACGCTGGGCATCCCCGAGGCGGAGATCCTGATCAAATCGGGGGATACGGGACGTTATCCGTTCGGCATTGGAACGCTTGCCTCCCGGAGCACCGTTATCGGCGGCAATGCCGTGAACAAGGCGGCCGATTCCTTATTGAAGCAGATTGCCGACTTGGCAAGGACGGTTCTAGGAGAAGGAGCGGTATTCGAAGGCGGCTCCGTAATCCATGATGGGCGCACTTACCCGCTGAGCGAAATATCGGCCTGGTACCGCGCCCGCCACGCCGGAGAGGAAATGGCCGTCAGAGAAACCTACATCCCGGATACGGAGATGCCGGACGCCACTTATTACGGACATCCATCACCGAACTATCCCTTCGCCGCGCATGTCGCGGAGGTGGAAGTGGACCCTGACACCGGCCGGACCAAGGTTGTCGGTTATTGGGCTGTTCATGACTCCGGGACGATTATCCACGAGGTTATGGCCAAGGGGCAGGTGCTTGGGGCAGTAGCCCAGGGCATCGGTTGGGTGACGATGGAGGATCTGATTGTGAAGGAAGGCCGCGTGATGAATCCGTCGATGATGGATTACCGGATGCCGGGGGCGAAGGACATTCCGCAGATCGAGGTTGCTTTTATCGAGGATGCAGACCCTCATGGACCGCTGGGCGCCAAATCGCTGGGCGAAGTGGCGCTGGACCCTGTGCCCGGGGCGATTGCCAACGCCATTGCCCATGCAACGGGCAAACGCGGTTATGCGCTGCCGTTATCGGCGGAACGGGTCTGGAGATCGCTGCATTCTTAGGTGACGATATTCTCTCCAGCCCTCGCGCCCGCCGGGCAGCAGGAGAAGACAAGACAAGGGGCGGAGGTGACAATGGACATGGAGGAGATCCACCGTACTCTCCTGGATTATCAGGCGGAGGGCAGATCGTGCGTGGTGGCGACTGTGATTGATGTGGAAGGCTCCGCGTACCGCCGGGAAGGCGCAAGATGCCTGATCCTGGAGGACGGGGAAGTGACGGGCATTCTCAGCGGCGGCTGTATCGAGGAGGACCTGCGCGGCTATGCCGGCGAAGTCATGCGAACCGGCGGGTCGCACAAAGTCTATTACGATTTCCGCGCGGGGGAAGACGATGTCTGGGGAACCGGCATCGGCTGCAACGGGGCGATTACCGTTTGGCTCGAATCATTCGATCCCATCCGTTATCCGGATGCGGCCCGCGATCTGCTGGAGGACCTGCAGAAGCGCGCGGAGACGCGCCTGCCTTATGAAGCCGTAACGGTTGTAACCTCATCCGATCCGAAGCTCTGCCCTCCGGGCACACGCTGGACCCGTCCCGATGGAACGGCCGACAATCCGCTGGCCGAGGGACGCAAGGCAGGGGTTGTGCCCTTATCACTGAATGGCGTTCGGCTGGAGCTGCTGGTTGAAGCCATCACGCCACGTCCGGAGTTGATCATTGTCGGGGTTGGCGACGATGCCCGGCTTCTGTGCAGCATGGCGGCGATGCTTCAATGGCGCGTCAGCATTCTGTACCACTTGACCGACAAAGCAAGCAAGGAGAGATTCCCGGAAGCGGATGACATCCGGATCATTCCGCGGCTGGGCTTTGAACAAGCGGATATCAGAGGAAAATATGTCGTGGTCATGAGTCATAATCTTGAACTGGACCGCGAGGCGGTAAGGAAGCTGCTGACTGGGGATGTGGCCTATTTGGGGCTAGTGGGCTCCAAATACCGGCTGGAGCATATACTTGCGCATATACGGGCGCAGGATCAGAATTTTGACAGCGGGCTGCTCGACAAGCTGTATTCGCCGGTGGGCCTTGATATCGGGGCGGAGACGGCGCAGGAGATCGCCATGAGCATCATGGCAGAGGTTACGGCCTGCCGCAAAGGCCGATCCGGCGGATTTCTGCGAAGCAGCAAGGGGTTGGGGCTGTCCGCCGCTGCCCGTCATTTCCCGCCCATTCTCCCGGTGAAGGAGTCCCATCATGTCTGAGCAGATATGGGCATTGATTCTTGCCGCTGGCGCTTCGAGACGGATGGGCAAACCCAAGCTTCTTCTTCCGGCTGCTGAGGGAAGTCTGCTGAAGCAGGCCGTTCTTCGGGCGCTTGCAGCGGGAAACTGCCGGACAGCCGTCATTGCGGCGAAGCATGGCCCGGTGAAACGGGAGCATGCGGGGGATCTGCCTGTGGAATGGCTGGAGACCGACCGCTCGCATCTGGGTCTGGGCGCATCGCTTGCCGCCGGACTGGGGATTCTGGCAGCGAAGCATGCACCCAAGGGCCTTATCGTCCTGCTTGCCGACCAGCCTGACATGAAGAGCGATATGATCAGAAGGGTCGGCGAGGTTTACCGGGAAACCGGCGGGTTGATTGTCCAGGCCCGTTACGGGAACCGGCCCGCACATCCCGTTCTGTTCGATGCGTCACTGTTTCCGGAGCTGCTAGCCCTCTCTGAGGATATCGGAGCCAAATCCCTACTTCGCGATTACAAGGAGCAGGTGGTATATGTCGATACGCCAGAGGATGCGCCCCGGGATATCGATACCCCAGAGGAATACCGGCATTATCTTCGGACTGCCGGTTTGCAGCCGTAAATCCCTTTTCACCCCCTCCATCTAAATGATGCATCCAAACATGCTTTACAACTGAAGCAATAGGGAATAAACTAGGCAAACAGGGGTTGCCGGTTTTTTCATCGCCCATGTGCGGCCCTGTTACATTCAATTTGGAAGCTTACGCACTCATTATAGAGGGAGATATTATGAGCCAAATATTTCATAAACAGATCGACAGCCTAGTCAAAGACATTGTTGCCAGTCATAGAGAGCACCCCCAGACCATTTCGCTTGATTCGGCTGATCTTCCCAATAGAGACAGCATTATTGAGATTATCCACCTGCTCAGGGGCTTGTTGTTCCCGGGCTATTTTGGCAAGCAGAAGCTAAGCGACGCTACGATTGAATACCATATTGGCGATATGCTGATTAATATTCACGAGCAGCTTCACGAACAGCTAAGCTGCGTCCTTAAGCTGCAGGAGAGCCAGGATGGCGACCTGTGCCCGGATATCGGGAAAAAATCAGATGAGATCATCTATGCGTTCCTGAGCAAAATCCCGGAGCTGCGGACCGTTCTGGCCACGGATGTCCAGGCAGCCTTCGACGGCGACCCTTCAGCCAAGGATACCAACGAAATCATTTTTTCTTATCCGGGGATTCTGGCTGTAAGCATCTACCGTATGGCCCATGAGCTATATTTGCTTTCCGTTCCTCTTCTGCCAAGAATCATGACGGAGTATGCGCACAGCGTAACCGGAATTGATATTCATGCGGGCGCCACGATCGGCAGTTATTTCTTCATCGATCACGGAACTGGCGTGGTTATCGGGGAAACGACAACGATCGGCAATCACGTGAAGATATATCAGGGGGTTACCCTCGGCGCTCTGTCAACCAGAGGCGGGCAGACCCTTCGCGGCGTCAAACGGCACCCTACGCTCGAGGATGAGGTAACGGTTTACTCCGGCGCTTCGATCCTGGGCGGAGAGACCGTAATCGGCAAAGGCGTGCTTATCGGCAGTAATGTATTCATTACCACATCGGTTCCGGTGGGGACCCGGGTAAGCGTGAAGAATCCGGAGCTGGTCTTTAAAGGCCATACACCGCGGGAATTTATTCAGGAATTCATCGCCGATTGGGTTATTTAACGGTTTGTTTTCCAGTGTTGGATGAAGCAGGATAAAAGATCAGGGGAAATCCTTGGTCTTTTTGTCTTTATGGGCGGATTCAGCGGATAATCCTAGTGAGGAAGAGGGGGTGGAAAGCGTGGGCGATGCCGGTGCGGTCATTCTCGAAACAGAGCGTTTGGTTCTTAGATGTTATCAGGATGAGGATCTGCCTGCACTGCATGATATCTTCGCGGAGCCGGGCATGATGAGCTTTTATCCGGCTCCCTTCACAAGCAGTCAGACCAGGAGCTGGATTGAACGCAATCAGACCCGGTATCTTAAGGATGGTTACGGGCTATGGGCAGTCTGCCTGAAGGAGACCAACGCCTGCATTGGCGACTGCGGCCTGGTTGCCCAGCAAATCGAGGGCAGACCTGAAGTGGAGATCGGCTATCATATCAAGCGGGGATTATGGTCGCAAGGGTATGCGACGGAGGTAGCCCTGGCTTGCCGGGATTACGGCTTTGGGCATTTGGGGCTTTCGCGGCTGATCAGCATTATTCACCCCCGTAATACGGCTTCGATCCGGGTTGCGGAGAAGCTTGGATTTGTCTGGCAGAAGGATGTCTATATATTCAATAATCAGCACTCGATTTATTCGGCAGCGCGGGAGCGCACCACTCATCCATGTATCGTGGAAGTTGTTAAAGGTGTTACCTGATGACATTATTTGCATCTCTCCCATTTCATTATATAAATACCCATAAAACTCCAAACGGTATGTTTACTATATGTTACCCGTAACAAATGCGTATAGATATACGTCTATTTACAACCTGCTAACAGGAGGACCGGCATGCTCAAATCTCTGCTTGCTATTGAAAACTACCGCCAGGATAAGCTGAATGATCGGGAGTCATATCCGTGGCTGCATTATATCGTCTCGGCCGAAGAGCGGATCGTCAATATGGAACGGATTGATTCGCTGGAGGAGCTGACGCATGCCAATCCCGTGCTGGATTATGTGGAGAGAAGCCTTCGCCTGCTGGACGCATCGGGAGTTTCCTTCTGGATGAAGGATGTGCTGGAGGAAGTCCTGATCTGGTCCGAGACGGCCAAAGGGGGAACGTCCCGCGAGCGTATCCGCTGGCAGTCCGAGGGGATCAACTGCTACGTACACAACATTGGCAGCGCGCAGCTGTATCTGCGGCATCACTCCGATTCCGGCCATGACCCAGTCAATCCGGCCGACAGCAGAACCATTGTCATTCACCGGCTTATTGAGGGGCATGGGCTGATCGGCCAGCAAATACGGGGCGAAGTGCCGGATTCCGAAAGCGTGCTGCTGTCCAGCCTCGTGAACGGGGATTGGATCACGGGCGAGGAGCTGCAAAGCCTGCTGGTCACTTTGAATGCCTGCGTCATTGGCGCTGTTTCCCTGCCGCTCTGGAGAGAGGTGGAGGATGAGGTGAAGCAGCGCATCCATCAGGTGGCATACAATTATATGAACGGGGAAGCCGTCTTTGCCGACCGGCTCAGACGGATGAGATCCTTATCCATCGGGCGCGGCGAAGACTTTGATACGGAATATGACAAGCTTGCGGGCTTGTATGATCTTGATGCGCTGTTCTCTCCTCTCTCCGGTACAACCTTCTGGTATGCGGAGCCAGCGCTGCAGGATTTCTCGCTGGAGCAGTTTCTGAAAGTAATGGCGCTCACCTTGCCTGCGGGCAAGCATGGGGATGTGAAGCATATCAGCTTCGAGAAGCTGATGAATGCGATGTATTATGACTATAAAGGCGCGAAGAAAATCAATATTTACAAGAAGCGTATTATTGAGAAATACCTGAGCGGACTGGCGTGGACAGAGCTACAAAACGGACAATGCACCTTGGATAATCCTCATCTGGCGCATCATGCGGGGAGGAAGAAAGGGATACCGGATACGGTATTCTTCGAGTTCGTGTTCTCTCCTGCAGCCGGGAAGCTGATTGAATTTTGCATGGAGGCGGAGAAGTCGGCCATTTATGAGCAGGCTGTGCTGCTGTTGTTTGATCTGTTCGGGCTGCGCCGCGATGCGTATGACCGTTTTCATAATGAGGATGTTTATCTGAGCGATATGAATCGGACAGCCGGTTACAAAAGCGTGATACTGGAGGATATCGTCGGAGAGCGGGTGCTGGATATTGGACCGGGCGGAGGTGTGCTGCTGGATCTGATAGAAGAGCGACTGCCGGACGTGAAGCCGGTCGGCATCGATATTTCCACGAATGTCGTGGAAGCCCTGAGCCGCAAGAAGCAGCTGGAGAGCCGCCGCTGGGAGGTTATGCAGGGCGATGCGCTGAATCTCAAGGAATATGTGGAGCCGGGCACCATCGATACGGTTATTTTCTCCTCAATCCTTCACGAGCTGTATTCCTATATTCCGATGGGCGGCCGCAAATTTAACCGGGATACGATCGCAATGGCCTTGCGCAGCGCATTCGATGTGCTGTCAGAGGGCGGGCGCATCATTATCCGGGACGGCATCATGACGGAGCCAGCGGAGCAGAAGCGGATCATCCGTTTTCTGAGGGAAGACGGGATGCAGTGGCTGGAGCGGTACAGCAAGGATTTCGCGGGGCGCCGGATCCTGTTTGAGAAGCTTGCCGGGGATAAGGCGCTTCTGCCGGTAAACGATGCGATGGAGTTTCTGTATACCTATACATGGGGAGAAGAGGCTTATGTACATGAGATTCAGGAACAATTCGGTTATTTCACGCTATCTGAATATACCGGATTTATTGCAGCGGAGCTGGGAGAAGAGGCGGTCATTCTGAAAAGCCGCAGTTACCTGCAGGAGGGATATACGGAGGCATTGGCGGGCAAAGTCGAGATTTCGGATGAGCAGGGCAATGCGGTTCCGCTGCCGGACAGTACATGCTTGATTGTGATTGAGAAAGCGGAGCGGCAATAGTTTTAGTAGAAAGGGGAGTGCCTGGATAACAGGCATTCCCCTTATTTGTGTATGCCTGCACCCATACGATGAGTGAGGTTTGCAGCGAAGGATTCATGAGCGCAAGCCGCCGAATGAGGAGCAGGAACAAGTCAATCAGGCTTGTTATGCTTGGCATCGTGACTGAGATGGAAGTGTGTGTTTCGTCTTCAGAAATAATTTGGACCGCTTTACAGTGGCAAAACAAACCGATGTTATAGTAACCAGTACAGGCATATTTTTCTTTTTGTTCACATCAATTTGAACAAATGTCCATTTTTTAAAGCTGATTCCGTGCAAATGCGACATTTTTTTAAATAATGGATAGCCCAAGAGAGATTCATCAGTAAAGGTGGGGATCTATGAAATAGAAGACTACAATTAAAAACCGTCTATTCTATGGCTTTTGGCGAGGCGCATGAATAGACGGCTTGTTGTGCGACAACCTTATGATTGGGTTTATTTCCCATTTCATGAGATGGTCATCAGTTAACTTTAGCAATTTTTCTATGGAAGAGCAATGAGGAACGAGAAAGTCTTAAGAATTGTATTTATGGAGGTATACTGCGTGCAAAAATGGTATGGAAAATATAAGAAATGGGTCAGTCTGGCCGTGGCTGCGATCATCCTCATTACGCTGGTTGTCCCATCCGGCTTGATTGACAAAGCATATGCGGCTTCGCAAACCGTTGCCGGATGGTCTTTTACAGCAGGAGGGAGTACTTTCCCTGCAACGAGCGGCACTGCGGACAATTTAAGCAGCGCTAGTTTCACAATAAGCGGTAATCGGACATTGAGCTACACGGATACGAGCCATACGATCTGGACCAATGGCTGGGAGACTTCACCAGGTTATTGGCAAGCAGAGATAAATACTATTGGGTTCACCAATCTGCTGCTTTCCTCTAAAAACTATGGAACAGGAACTGGGCCAAGAGATTTTAAAATTCAATACAGTCTGGATGGGCAGAACTTCACGGATGTGCCCAATGGGACATTTTCTCAGACGACCTCGAATGCAACTATGGTTAATGGTCTTTCTTTGACAAGTGCAGTCGATAATCAGTCCGTTGTATATATTAGATGGCAAAACTATACTACGACGGCTATCAATGGTGGAACAATTGGCTCTACCGGAAATAGTAGAATATCTGAAATCGTTGTTATGGGCGACCCTATCGACGGCTCCACCGATCCCGATCCATCGGAAGGCAAGACTGCCACTCCAAATACGTCCGCAATCACCTTCAGCGACGATTACACAACAGTAACCGGAGCGGCCGGAGCAGTATCTGTCAGTGCGGCGGTATATGCCTATTACACAGACGGCACTTCGGCTGGTACGGTTAATGCAAATGAATTGGGCGCGTTCGGATTGAGCATCAGCAACCCGAATCACGACACCAGCGTCCGGATTTCGGCTAAGGATGGGGAGAAAGAGGAAAGCGATAAGGTCACGGTCTCGATTCCGAAGAGCATCAAGCCGGATGCATCCAGAATCTCGTTCACCGATTACACGAAGATAACGGGACTGCCGGGCGCGGCACCCGCGAATTCGGCGGTTTACGCCTATTACAATGACGGCACTGCTGCAGGCACCACCGCGGCCGGAGCTGATGGGGCTTTTGAGCTGACGATATCAAATGCCGGCCATGATTCTCAAATCAGCGTTACCGATAAGCAAATGGGCAAATTGGAGAGCGACAAGACGATCGTTAATATGGCTGACGGCACTGTGTACAATCCGGGCGACATCATTTTCAGCCAGATTTATGTGAATGGGACCGCCTCCGCCATTTACAAGCAGAAGTTTTTTGAGCTGTACAATACAACCGATCATGATATTAACTTTGGCGGACAGTGGAGCCTGGCGTACAGCTCTGCGACTGCAACTTCTTTTGCCAGCAATACGACTCCGCTGACGGGGGTTATCAAGGCACATGGATATTATTTGATTTCAGGATCAACCACGGCAGCTGCTCCGCTTGATCTGCCTGTGCCTGCAGATCAGTCTTCATCTCTTGGACCAAGCGCGACCGCCGGGGGGCATCTTATTCTGGCCCACAAGACGACGGCAGTTACAAGCGATACGGATCCTGATTTGATAGATCTTGCCGTATTCGGAAACGGTACTTCAACGTTCAAGCTGGATACATCGCATTGGGGAACCCCGTTCTTCACATCATTGATCGCCAGCGGTTCAATGCTGCGCAAGACGGAAATCGGATCTGATCCGCGCGGCGCTCTGGGATTGAATGACACTTATTTCACGAAGGATAATTCCAAGAACTTTGTCATGAACATTCCAGGCAATTCCAAAGATCCGAAAGAGATTATTATTAGAAACTCGAAGTATATGGCGCAGCCAGATTCCGCCAAAATCTCATTTGCGAATGCGGGCGGAACAGCGACCACAGCAGGAGTGGCAGGGTCCGTACCTGGATCGTCAAACGTTAAAGCTTATGTTGTTGATGATGGTGCCATCACATCTGCCGGAACAACGACTGCGTCTGCAGACGGTTCTTTTGCTCTGACCTTCAACGATGCCGGCAATCATTCATATGTGTATTTGACGCATACGGATGCCGTAAGGGAAAGTGCTTATACCCGTGTGGATACAGCGCCTGACGCTAACGCGGTGACCACAATTGGCCAGCTTCGTTTGAATGACCAGAATGGACTTCCCCTGAATATTGGCTTCAATACAACCATTGAAGGTGTAGCGACGAGCGATAATCAGGCGCTGGGAAAAGAAAATACGAATTTCTATCTCCAGGATGCAACTGGAGCCATTAACGTGATCGGCGGATTAACCGCCGCTGTACTTAAAGGCGAGAAATACAAGGTTACCGGACGTTTGGTGTTTACTGCGGGCACCTCGCAGTTTGTTCCTTCTTCCATTACGGATGAAGGCGCAGATACGGCGCCGGCGGCCATTCCTGTCACGTTGGACCAATTGTCGAATTATTCGTCTGCCGAGGCGCTTGAAGGCAAGCTAGTAACCTTTAAAGCCCAGGTGACGAACATCCCTGTCAATGTTGACGACTATAACGTAACGGTGACGGACGGTACGAACTCTGCCATTGTAAGCATTTTGGCGCTCACAGGTATTGACGTTGCAGGCGGAGCCGTCAACCTTGGCGAGACTTACACATTTTCGGGAATTGTAAGCCAATCGAAACTGACCTCTCCCTATACGGGAGGTTATATGGTGCTTCCGCGCAATTCGGCAGATGTAAGGGGCGAGCTTCAATTAAGCCATACGCCGCTTGTGAAAGCCTACATCCATACAGATGTCACTTTTAAAGCGATGGCCCAATATGCCGATTCGGTTACTTTGTACTATAGAGGCGAGTCCGACAGTGCATATACAGCGGTGCCTTTGTTATCGGGAGATAACCACAGCTATAACGGAGTGATCTTAAATGCCGACGTTCCGGCGGACAAGTTCTACTATTACATTGAAGCGGTGGCTTTGAGCGATATCAAATCGCAGGGAACTGCAGCGAATCCGATTGAGGTTCCTCTGGTCGAGGATACCGACGGTCCGGAGGTTTACAATCTTGTCCCGGGTCAAAATGAAGAGATCGAAACGCAGCATCCTGTCATTTCTCTGAACTGGGAGGATCCGAACGCAATTAATACGACGGCTTCGGCAGGCTTTAGTATCCAAATCGACGGAACAGACATTACCTCCAAGGCGGAAGCTTCAGACAGCGCACTTAGTCTGACGCTAACGGCTGCAGATGATCTGAGCTTCGGAGAGCACACTGTCACCGTCAAGGTCAAGGATCTTCTGGACAATGAGACTACCCAGTCCTGGACCTTCAAGATTGCTGAGCGCTTTACCGGCGGCAATCACTATTACGGCACTACCCACAATCACACGAATATCTCGCACGATGCTGCAGGTACGCCGGTTGAGGCCGTACAGGCCGCTTTGGCGCATGACTACGACTTCTTTGCTTTCTCTGACCACTCTCATGATATTGATTCGGATCTCACGGGAACGGATTCTGTCGACCACAACGGGATGCCTGAACGAACAGGCGGCACCGACTGGCAGGAAACGAAAGACGTAGCCAGCGAGTACACCAAGGACGGCAGCTTTGTGGTTTTCCCGGCATTTGAGATGACATCTACTACATGGGGACACTCAAACGTATTCGGGACCGATAACTTTATCGATCGTATGCAGGATAATGGCAAATATCAGGATCTTCAGAGCTACTATGCCTGGATTATGACTTATGACAACATCGTAGCACAATTCAATCATCCGAACGCGCCGACAACCTCATTCAACAACTTCATTCCATACGACAAAAATGTGGATAAGCTGTTTACGATGCTGGAGGTCGGCAATGGTTCAGGGAACTATTCCTATGCCAATTCACAGGATAAATTCTTCAGCGCTCTTGATTTGGGATGGCATATCGCTCCGACTTATGGAGAAGACAACCACGATGCCACCTGGGGTCAAACGAAGCAGCGCACAGTCATTGTTTCGAAGAACCTTACTCAGGATTCGCTGCTGGATGCCATGCGCAAGATGAGAGTTTACTTGACTGAAGACCCGAATGCCAAGCTTGACGCTCTGGCGAGCGGATGGTATATGGGGTCGACAGTCGATACAAAAACCTTGTCGTTTGATATTACGGGGAGCGATTCCGTATGGGAAGAGAAAAGCGATCCGAAATACAGCTATTTAAAGACCGTAACCAATGATAATGTTGCCAAAGTTGAGTTGGTTACCAATGGCGGAACGGTTATCGATACGTTTACTCCTACTTCTGAATCCACTTCATTCCATTGGACTCCAACCGTAAATGTCGTTGGCGGGCAGCAGTGGTTTGTGGTTCGTGCAACCCAGGCGGACGGAGACCGGCTGTATTCCGCACCGTTCTGGTCGCCCGAAGAGCCGGTATCTGTAAGAGTCAGTAATTTGACATCTGCAGACGGTGCAATTGTTGGCAGCACACCAGCAACTCTGAATGCCGGATTAGCCAATATGGGAAGCGTTGATGTTACGAATGTCAAGGCTGCTTTCTATTACGATGATCTGACGCACCCGATCGGAGAGGTTGAAGTCGGATCGATTGCCTCCGGTCAGAATGCCACGGCAAGTGTCGTTTGGACATCGCCGCCAACTGGCAGCCATTCTATACTTGTGGTGTTAACTGCCGATCAGGATCTGGGCGAGAATAAGTACGTGCAGCAGTTCACGATCAAGACGCCACTGGGCAAAACAATCTTGATTGATGCTTCGAAGCATAACGAGAACAGTACGCTGGATACAGGAACGTACAAGGACAACTTGAAGTTGTTCACTACCCAGATGAGACAGCAGGGGTATACGGTGGCAGAAAATCCATCGACACTGACTGATGCTGTCCTGAGCAATGTATCTGTGCTGTATATCTCTCATCCCGCTTCAGCTTACAGTACGGATGAAATCGCAGCGATCAAGAAATTTACAGATAATGGCGGTTCGCTGTGGCTCGCCGACAAGAGCAATTATGGAGGCGCCAATCAAGCTCTGAATCCGATTCTGGATGCTGTTGGCTCGACCATACTGGTCAATAACGACGGTATTGCGGATGAGACGGCATACGGAAACTTTTGGAGCACTCCGCTTACGTCGAACTATTCGGTTCGTTTGCATCCGGGGCTCCTAAGCAACTACCTGACCGACTTCGTGTCGACAATCGAGTATTACAGCGGAGCAAGTCTGGCCAAAAACGATGGAAGCGGCAATAAAGCGGCTCTCACGGATAGTGATTCCGTTACCATTCTGGCAAGAGGCAACGAATCGACGTTCCAGATTTCTGGAGGGCAGGTTAAACCCGATACTCAGCAGTATCTGGTGGTGCCGTCTCCGGCACCTGCTGATCTGACGGGCGGCTCCGTAATCCCTGCTATCGCATCTGAAACATTGAGCGGCGGCGGAAGAATTATCGTATCCGGAATGAATATTTTTAACGATAAACAGATGGACGAGTCCTTCGATCCGAAGGGGAATAATGAATTTGCTCTCAACTCCATGAATTGGTTATCCCATCTGGAGCCGAAGCTCATCAGCATCAGCGATGCGCGTCAAGGACCTGAAGATATGCCATTTGTCGTACAAGGAAAAGTAACGACGGCTGCCGGAGTATTCTTCGATGCGGTATATGTGCAAGACGATACCGGAGGAATTATGGCATATAACGAAATTCCGGAGGGCAGTCTGGCTCTGGGCGATGTGGTCCGAATCTACGGCCACAAGAAAATTTTTGAGAACAACACCGAGCTGGAGTTTGACAGATTCGCCAACAGCATCGTCAAGGTGAGCAGTGGAACACCGGTCGAACCGAAGACCGTGTCTACCAAGGATTCCATTTCCGATAGTTATCAGGGGCAATTGGTAAAAGTATCGGGTACCGTCCAAACCATCCCGGATAACAATTCCTTCATCATCAATGATGGAAGCGGGCCAGTTCTCGTATTTGTGGATGGTTACATTGTCAATCAGAGTGGTCCGATTCCGGCCATAAAGGTAGGCGATACGCTAGAAACGGTGGCTCTTTCGGGCAAGTACGCAGAAGGAGACAGGCTGCGTGTCAGAAATACAACCGAAATGAAAGTGTCCGCTGTGGATCTGACCGCGGCAGAAATAGCAGCGGAGCTGACTAGCATTGATGCACCTGTGAAGGATGCGACAACCTTGACGCTGCCAAGCGTCCCGGCTGGCTTCACGGTAGCAATTAAAAGCTCAAGCAATACTGGCGTCATCGGAACCGACGGCACGATTGTGCCACCGGCAGCGGAGACGAAAGTGGACGTAGTGCTGACCGTCACGAAGACTGCGGACAGCACGAGCGCCGACACCGTTACGATTGAAGTGACGGTTCCGGCGAAATCGGCCGCCCCAAGTCCAACCGCGGCAGAAATAGCAGCAGAGCTGACTAGCATCGATGCACCTGTGAAGGATGCGACATCCTTGACGCTGCCAAGCGTCCCGGCTGGCTTCACGGTAGCGATTAAAAGCTCAAGCAATACGGGCGTCATCGGAACCGACGGCACGATTGTGCCACCGGCAGCGGAGACGAAAGTGGACGTGGTGCTGACGGTCACGAAGACTGCGGACAGCACGAGCGCGGATACGGTCACAATTGAAGTGACGGTACCGGCGAAATCGGCCGCCCCAAGTCCAACCGCGGCAGAAATAGCAGCGGAGCTGACCAGCATCGACGCACCTGCGAAGGATGCGACGACCTTGACGCTGCCAAATGTTCCAAGCGGCTTCACGGTAGCGATTAAGAGCTCAAGCAATACGGGCGTCATCGGAACCGACGGCACGATTGTGCCACCGGCAGCGGAGACGAAAGTGGACGTAGTGCTGACCGTCACGAAGATTGCGGACAGCACGAGCGCGGATACGGTCACAATTGAAGTGACGGTACCGGCGAAATCGGCCGCCCCAAGTCCAACCGCAGCAGAAATAGCAGCGGAGCTGACCAGCATCGACGCACCTGTGAAGGATGCGACATCACTGACGCTGCCAAGCGTCCCAAGCGGCTTCACGGTAGCGATTAAGAGCTCAAGCAATACGGGCGTCATCCAAACCGACGGCACAATTGTGCCACCGGCAGCGGAGACGAAAGTGAGCGTGGTGCTGACGGTCACGAAGACCGCGGACAGCACGAGCGCGGATACGGTCACGATTGAAGTGACGGTACCGGCGAAAACCGATATTCCGTATCAATATCCGAATTCAGGTACTCAGCCGCCTTCAAGCACTGAGCCTGTGACTGAGGATGGAACGACGAAGACGGTTTTGGGTGACGAGCTGAAGGACAGCGGGACAGTGTCGATTGCTTCGACGATAACCGAAGTCAAGCTGCCGTCCAATTCGGCAGAATTGCTGGGAGACAAGCCGCTCGAAGTAGCATCTGATGAGATAACGCTCAGCATTCCATCGGCCGTTATCAAGCAGCTTGAGGGCAAGCTCACCGCTTCGGAATTGCAGGACGGTTCAATATCGCTGACATTAAAACCGCTCAGCAGCGAAGAAGCGTCAGCTGTTCTCAAGCAAGGCGGAAATTCCAGCAGCTCCGTCGTCAAGCTGTCGGGACAAATATACGAATTGAGCTTGTCTATCACTTCAGCTGACGGGAACACGGTCAAGCTGTCTCAATTCGATCAGCCGATTACCATCCGGTTGAAGGCTGATGCAGGCATTAATCCGAAATTGGCGGGAATATATTACATCTCCGACAGCGGAGCATTGGAGTATATCGGTGGACAATATGCGAATGGCGAGTTTGTAGCCCAAATCAGCCACTTCAGTAAATACGCCGTTCTTGAGATCAGCAAGTCATTTGTGGATCTGCCGCTTTCTCATTGGTCCTACAGTATTGTGCAGGAACTCATCGCCAAGCAAATCATTAACGGCACGAGCGCTGCAACCTTCGAGCCTGGCCGAACAGTTACCCGTGCAGAGTTTACAACGATGCTTGTGAAAGCATTGAAACTCACGGAGAAAACGGACATTAGATTCACGGATGTGGCATCGGACGCTTGGTATGCCGATGCAGTCAGTGAGGCTTATAAGGCAGGTATCATAAAAGGCAGGAGTGAAACGGTCTTTGACCCGAACGGATCGATCACCCGGGAAGAGATGGTCGTTATGATGATGAAGGCTTACGAGCTGCTCCATAATGCCAAGCCGGAAGCCACTGCAGAAACTGCGTTCAAAGATATGGGCAAGGTTTCTCCTTGGGCGGCCGATTTTGTCAAGGCTGCAGCCAATCTTAAACTGATCAAAGGCCGCGCATCAGGCGAGTTTGCTCCGAAGGGCGAGTCAACGCGCGCGGAGGCAGCACAAGTCATTTATAACGTAATAAAGGAATAAAGGGCGACGTAGTTTCAAGGGGATGCCATTCGAAAGAATGGTATCCTCCTTTTCTATCAAATCTACCCTCAACCCTGGAGGAAAATCATGCTTGTACGACCAACCAGAGCTTTTCGAATCACGCTGATCTTCCTGGCTGCTTTTGCCCTATCCGTGCTTCCTTTCAAAGAAGTGGCAAATGCCCATGCTTACAGTGCGGCCTATAACACCCTTAACTTAACCAAAGAACAAACGGAAATGACCTTTTCTCTCGATGAATTGTCTGTTATTGAGCTGGCTGCCGGCGACATCGACGACAATAAGATGCTGGATGAAGGGGAATTCGATGCTGTAAAAAATAAGATGCTGGATATCCTTCAAAAAAACATTATTCTCAAAATTGGAGGCGAGCCGCAAGCCTGGTCTGAGATTGAAAGCTTCGTGCTGATCCGTCAGGGAGATGCTTCCAAGATGGCTCTCACTGTCATATATCCGCCTGTCACTGCTTCCCAGTCGATATCCTTAACGGATAATTTGTACAAGGAGGACAGTAAAACCAACTATGTGGATTTGCTGACCGTCAACTATGGAACGCAGAAAAGCACATCGGCCTTGTCGGCCAACAACCGCACCTGGGTGCTGCAGCTGATGGATGCGGAATATTCAGGATTGCCGCAGAATCTAAGCGAGCAAGCGGATGCTGCGCCAGCTGATCCTGCTGCTGCGTCGGAACAACCCGAAAACGGCGGCGGTGCCATGTCCGGATGGTTTTCCTTCTTTACGCTTGGGATGCACCATATTCTCGGCGGCTACGACCACCTGTTGTTTTTATTCTCACTGCTGATCGCGCGGCAAACCTTCAAGCAGTATGCAACGATGATTACGGCTTTCACGCTTGCGCACAGCCTGACACTAACCATAACCGTTCTCGGAATTCTTCATGTATCTCCGAGGCTGGTTGAGCTGGGCATCGCCCTGAGCATCTGTTATGTCGCGCTCGACAATATCATCCGCCAAAACGTATCGCACCGCTGGGTGCTGACCTTTTTGTTCGGGCTCATTCATGGTATGGGCTTCGCTGATATTCTCAAAGAAATGGACATTCCCAAAAAAGAAATGGCGGTTGATTTGATCAGTTTTAATCTGGGAATTGAGGCGGTTCAAATTACCATTGTCGCGGTGTTGATTCCGTTATTGGCTCTGCTTCACCGTTATAAATATGCCAGACAATATGTTCTTGCAGGTTCCGGAGTGGCGCTTGTTCTTGGTGGAGTATGGCTGTTTGAACGGGCGTTCACAGGATAAGGCAGGAAGCGGCCCAGGAGGGGATACGATTGCACCAAGCTGCTGCTCAGACACAACCGCGCAAATCGAACGCAGGGTTGTTTGCAGTCTTGTTTCTTTCCGTAATCTGTGTTCTCTATTACTTCTCAAGCCATACACCGGGAGAAGCCTTGAGAGAACCCAGATTGCAAATATTTAAAACCTTGTTTGTCAGCGTAATATTGGAGGCGCTGCCCTTTATCCTGATCGGCGTGCTTGTTTCCGCTGTTCTTCAGGTTTATGTTTCGGACGCATTCATCCGCAGATTGATTCCAAGAAATCCGCTGCTGGGCATACTTGTGGCAGGACTCATCGGGATCATTTTCCCCATTTGCGAGTGCGGAATGGTTCCGGCTGTAAGGAATTTGATTCGAAAAGGGATGCCCCTTCATGCAGCGTCAGCTTTTATTCTGGTCGGGCCGATCCTGAATCCCATCGTCTTCTGGTCTACCTGGACGGCTTTTCGCAGCCGACCGGAAATCGTTTGGGCCCGGATGGGACTTGCTTTAGCCGTGGCGCTTGTCGTCGGGTTGATGGTATACCGCTATGTGCGTACGGACGTGCTGAGAGGAATCGGATCGCAGAATCATCATCAGGATAACGACCATCGCGATCATGCCCATAATCATAATCACGCCCACCACGATCATGATCATAACCACGACCATCACGATCATGTCCATCAACATGCTCATTCCCCGGCCCGGAGCAAGCTGGCAGATTTAATGGGGCATTCGGTAAGCGAGTTTTTTGACATGGGCAAGTATCTGATGTTTGGCGCGATGCTGGTAGCATTGCTTCAAACTTTCGTTGCGCAGAACAGCTTGCTCGCTTTAGGGCATGGCCAGGGCAGTTCCAACCTGTTCATGATGGGCTTGGGTTTTATCCTTTCTTTATGCTCGACTTCAGACGCGTTCGTTGCGCAATCCTTCATGACGACGTTCTCCAAAGGGGCGCTTGTCGCATTTATGGTATTCGGACCCATGTTAAATCTTAAAAGCCTGCTGATGATGCTGGCGGTATTCAAAACGAAGTTCGTCCTGCTGCTGGCTTCCCTCGTATTCGTATTTGTCTATGCGGGTTCATGGGCGCTTGAAGCCTGGGTGCTGAAGTGAGGGGGATCAGATGAAATACCAATGGAATTTGTTGCATCACGGTTTAAAGGCACTCATTATGACAGGCTTCTCGGCATTGATTTTATATCTGGTGTTTACCGGGAATATCCTGCTCTATATTGCGCCCCATCTCATCATTTACGTGGATATAGCTTCGGGAGGGCTGTTGATTATGGCGGGCTTCCAATGGTATTTGACCGTCATGTCCATTCGTAACCCTGCAGCCGCTTGCGACTGCGGGCATGAACATGATCATGACGGGCATACCCATGAGCCTCCGCGTTCTCTGCTCAAAAATGTGATAATCTACGGACTGTTTGTGCTTCCGCTTGTATTCGGCGGACTGCTGCCCAATACAGCGCTTGCGGGCTCGCTTGCCAAAAACAAGGGAATGAATCTCGGCGGCGGCAGCGCGGCTGCGGGTGGAGCTCCGGCAGAGCTGGTGGAGTTGGACGGCGATGCCGATCCTGTTTTAAAGCAATTGTTCAAAACAGACGTGTACAATAAAGATTACGCGAAGCTTGGAATCCTGCTGTATCAGCAGGATGTTATTGAGATGAAGGACGAGTGGTTTATCGAGAAGCTTCAGGCGATGAATACCTTTGTCGATAACTTCCAGGACAGAACGATAACGATCTCGGGTTTTGTATACCGTCAGAAGGGACTGGCCGGGAACCAGTTTATTGTCGGGAGAATGGCGATGACGCACTGCATAGCGGATATTTCTCCATATGGAATCATTGCGGAGTCTGCCGATGCGGCCAAGTACAAGGACGACAGCTGGATTTCCATCACGGGAACGATTGGCCAGACGGTCTTCGACGGTCTGAAGGTCATCAAGATTAATATCGATTCCATCAAGCCGGCTGCGGCTCCGGAAGTGCCGTATGTATATCCAGATTGGGATTTCGCTTCGAAAATCTAAACGTATGGGCTCTGGCAACCAGAGGAGGACAAATACATGGTGCTCAGTATTAGCAGCCTGGCGATCATTTGGCTGGCAGCAGGTTATTTATTGTTATTAATCAGGCGGCGTAGAGAAAGCATGCCGCAAGCTTCGGCGAAGCTGATCGCTGCCGTCCTGAACATTCTGGCAAGCGCGTCGGTCGGCATCGTCTCCATACAGGTTTTTGAATACAATCTGGCAATATCGATGGCCTTCTCCTTATGCTGCGCCTGGGTGCTCGGATATTTAAGCGGCATACGTTACGGATTGCTGTTCTCCGCACAGGCGGCTCTGCTCGGAAGTATCGGGACGCTTGCTTCCGTAACTTTAGGATTGCTGTTCTTCTCGTCCGGCAAAGTCGTGTTTGCCGTCGATGTCGTATACATTATTTTGCTTGTGCTACTGCAAAAAGCGATGGATTGGCAAGCCGCCAAACCGCCGCGAAAGAAGCTGCCGACTACTGAAGGCAATCAGCCGCGGAAGCTGCCGGTATGGACGACAGGACTGCTGGGCGCTGTCGTTGTCGTGATGGCAGCACTTATCCTTGTTAATCAGAAGCGGATTTCGGTCGGACAACTGGGCCTCAAGAAATCGCAGCAGGCCGCATATGATGAAGACAATAACCTTCAGGTGGCGCAAATTACAGTAAACACGACCGGATTCAATCCTCAAAATACCGATTTTGCAACGGGCTCTATGATTAAAGCGGTGCTTCATGTCGAGTCTGGCGCCGGCAATAACCTCCGATTGATCTCGCAGGATTTGAATATCGACGCTCCTTTAAAACAGGGCGACAATCTGTTTGTGTTCAACAAGCCCCTGCCCGGAGTCTACAATTTCGCGCTGAGCGACGGACGGTTCAAAGGTACGTTCACCGTCAAATAAGAGCTATTTTAAGCCTCCGTTACGATGGTGAAGGTTGCGCCGAACTTGTCTGTTACCGTGCCGAAAGCAGGGCTGAACGGTGTAGTCTCCAGTGGCGCGATCACGCGGCCGCCCTGCTGCAGGGCATTAAAAATTCGTTTGGATTGATCTGCGTCGTTCGTTGTAATGCAGAGGGAAAGATTGTCTCCGATCTGAACGGGTATCCCTGGCGAGTCAGAGAACATAATATCCGATTCCCCGATCCTTATGATGGCATGCGACACACATTCCTTCAATTCCGGCGGAAAAGACATCGGCATTTCCCCGTAGGTTTGGATATGGAGCACTTTGGCATCCAATACCTCCTCGTAAAATGGAATGGCTTCCTTGGCATTTCCGCTCATTTTAAAATAAGGCGCTATCCGTAAAGTCATCTTATTCACTCCCTCATTGTTTCTTGTTTACTATTCTAACATGGACACGATGCCCCTGTTTCTAATCGGTTGCGGGCATTCGCAGGAAAAACCCCGGAATCCGAAGATTCCGGGGTTTGCGCATAAAGACTTGGCTTCAGCCTCCAAAGGGCAGCAGAGCTGGTTCCTCCAGCCTTATTTCAGCACAGGCGGGACGCGGTAATGGGTAGCCTGTTCGAACGAATAGGCCACCTTGATCAAAGCCGGCTCGCTGTAAGCCATACCGGCAAAGGTAACGGCAACCGGTTTGCCTTCCTTCGTGTAGCCTGCCGGAACAGTGATCGATGGATATCCGGCTTTTGCCGAAATGCCCGCATTCCGGGTATTCGGGAAGAGCAGCGCATCCAGGTTGTGTTTGTTCATGGTAAAGTCAATGCCCTCGGTCCGGGACAAACGCAAGTCCTTGAGACGATCCCGGATATACTGCGATTCCGTCAAGGTTCCGCTCGTAGCGTCGGAATCCGTCAGCAGCGTATGGCCGTATTTCAGGTTATCCACGGAATTCTTATTGTCAAACTCAATAATGTCCGTCAATGTCTTCATCGGAGAGTCTGCCTCCAGGCTGCTCAGGTAAGCATTCATATCCCCCTTGAATTCATACATGAAGACGGATGAGCTGAACTGGGCTAATTCATTGGCTGAAGGGATATTCGCATAATCGACGATAACGGCGCCTTGTGCCTTCAAGTCTGCTACCACTTTGTCAAATATGGCTTTCTCTTCATCCGTAATTCCGGATGTGTAATAGTATTCTCTCGGAATCCCGATGCGTGCGCCCTCCAGCCCGTCAATATCCAAAAATTGCGTGTAGTCCGAATAGGATTTATTCACGCTGGCGGAGGTGATAGGGTCCTTGTCATCCACGCCTGTCAGGGCCCCCAGGAGAACGGCGGCATCCGCCACAGAACGGGCGATCGGGCCTGCCGTATCCTGACTATGGGCAAGCGGGACGATTCCGTCCCTGCTGACAAGACCAACTGTCGGTTTGATGCCGACAACCGAATTATTATAGGCGGGACTCAGAATGGAACCCGAGGTTTCGGTTCCGATCGCGATCGCGGTCAAATTGGAGGATACAGAAACACCTGATCCGGAGCTGGAGCCGCCGGTGCCGAAGACGCCCGGTTTGTACGGATTGAGCACCTGGCCTCCGCGGGAGCTGTATCCGCCCGGCATGCCTCTTGTCTTATAATTGGCGAATTCGGTCATATTGGCCTTGCCCAGAATGACGGCTCCGGCTTCGCGCAGCTGCTTGGCCACGAAGGAATCGTCGGGGGCGAACGAATGGGCGAGGGCCAGGGAACCGGCGCTTGTGTGCAGCTTGTCACCGGTATCAATATTGTCTTTGAGCAGAATCGGGATGCCATGAAGCGGTCCGCGTTGTCCCTTCGTGGCCCGTTCAACATCAAGCGCTTCCGCTATGGCCAGGGCATCCGGATTGATTTCGAGAACAGAGTTCAGCTTCGGGCCTTCTTTATCATAGGCGGCGATGCGTTCCAAATACATGGAAACAAGCTCGACAGAGGTCAATTTTCCCGATGCCATTGCAGACTGCATGTCAGCGACAGTCGCCTCTTCAATCTTGAATGTCATGGCGGGAGCGGCAAATGAAACCGAGGATAGAGGCACGAGGGCAATCAAAATAATGGCACTGAGCGTGATAAGTTTTTTTTTCAATTTCATTCCTCCATGATATGTAGTTTGTCTTACATAAAAACAAGGAAACGGGATCGAAAAGGCCGGAACTGAACTCTTCACCTCCATAATATGAAATTTTGTTTTTTATTATGTCAGATTATATGTCATCGAGTGTTATTATTATAGGAATAGAATCATCGAATTGACAAACCGAATAAAACTCGATGTAAGCGGATACAATACCGTCGTTCATTGTTTTGCTTGCAATTGGTAGGCCATCCCTCTTTTATTACAGATAATTCCTGAATTGGCTCCCTGAATAACGTAATGGCAGAAACAACTGCCATCCTCAAGTCAAGCAGCCTTCTTTACAAAATAACAAGATTTATTATACGTGATAAGGATTGACAGGCCTAATGCATTGGTATATTGTTATAACCAGTTAAAGAGGGTATATTGTTATAACCACTAAACGAGAAATACTAAAGGATATATACCTTGCCTGAAATCAAAATTTTATGGAGGAATGGTTGTGTTAGATGAATCATTGCCGGTGACTTTGCAATATCAGTTGCGCAGCAAACTGCACGAAAAAATCGAAAACAGATTCTGGTCCCCGGGCTCCCAAATTCCAAGCGAGCGGGAGCTGTGCGATGAATATGGAGTCAGCCGAATTACAGTGCGGGAAGTGCTCAAGGAATTGGTGCAGGAAGGCTATCTGGTCCGAAAGCAGGGCAAAGGTACCTTTGTATCACTGCCCAAATTCGTGAACGAGCTCTCGAGCACTTACAGCTTATCTCACGAAATTGAGAAGGAAGGATTGTCTTCCAATTTCCAGCTTCTCAGTTTCAGGAAGTGCAGCCCCACAAGTGCCTTGAAACTAATATTCGGCATATCCGACACCGATAGTGTATATGAAATTACACGCCTGCGGTTAATAGGCAGCGAGCTGTTTGCCTGGGAAAGGGCGTATACACCTTGCTCCCTCATGGAGGGAGCGGATGAGAAGCAGCTGGAGAAGGAGGGTTTGTACTTCACGATTTTCCGTTGTTCGGGACTGATGGCGGAGGAGGCTGAGGTGGAGTCCGAAGCCGTTAATTGCCCGGCCGATATCGCAAAATTGCTTCAGCTTAAGAAAAACACGGCCGTCCTGCATCTTACGCGGGTGACGACAGCCCAGAACCGGCCCGTCGAATACTGCGAAAGCTATATCCGCAGTGATACGTACAAATACAAGTATAAGCAAACGTTGAGAAAAAAAGCGCACTACGACGGCGCATATTCGGAGCATACGGACGGACGGTAGATCGACGAAGACCGGTTTTCGGGGATGATAAAATCCAGGTCGTTCATAGAACGGCCGGATTTTTCTGAATATAGCCTTGGAGAAACAAAGTGAAAGGGGGAGTTCTTTGCAGAAATATCATAGAGAACATAGAGTGCAGAGGCAGTCCAATCGCGATATTAATAGGCATTAATATCAGAATATTGTGAAAATTTGTATAATTCAGACTTTAAAGTTGATCCGAGGAATGCAAACCAATCTACTAGGAGGTATTTGCTTGAAAAAAGCTTTATCCAGCGTCATGGTTATCCTATTTCTGATTGTAGTTGCTTCGCTGACCGCGTGCAGCGAGAATGGCTCGTCCCCGCCCGACGAAACGAATACGAGTACGAATACACCCGCCGCTTCCGGCTCAGGAACGGGCAATACGGGCCCGCTGAATGAAACGGGGCTTCCGATCGTGAACAAGCCGATTACGCTGTCCGCTATGGTCTTGTTAAGCCCGGCACAGCCGACGGAATGGAATGACATCATGGTCTGGCAGGAATACGAGAAGATGACCGGCATCCATATCGACTGGGATGAAAATACGAGTGCGGATATAACGGAAAAAAGAAATTTGGCGCTCGCCAGTGACCAGCTTCCGGATATTTTCTTCCGAACAAAAATGCCGGACAATGATATCGACAAGTACGGCGCAGACGGCTCCTTCCTCAAATTAAACGATCTAATCGACAAATATGCGCCGAATTTCAAAGCGGTCATGGAGAAGTATCCGGATGTAAAAAAAGGAATTGCTACTGCGGACGGCAGTATCTACGCATTGCCAAACCTCACCGATTCTCCGAGCATCGAAATTACGAAAAAGCTGTTTCTCAATGAGAGCTGGCTGAAGAAGATTGGCAAGCAGATGCCGACGACAACGGACGAGCTGTACGACGTATTGAAGGCATTCCGCGACGGAGATCCGAACGGCAATGGGAAACAGGATGAAGTTCCGCTCACGGCCGATTCTCTCGACGATATTATGCTGGTACTGCAGGGCGCCTTCGGGCTTGGCGACAAGGGTACGGGTAACGGCAGCTGGGATGTCGATCCCGATTCGGGCGAGCTGCGCTACTTCCCTGCCAGCCAAAACTACAAGGAACTGCTGGCTTACCTGCATAAGCTGTATTCGGAACAATTGATCGACAAGGAAATTTTCACAAACAGCGGCACGAACGTGCTGGCGAAAAATGAACAAAATCAAGTCGGGGGCTTCTCGTTCAGCAATGTCATTGCCCGGGCCAATACGAACGCGGACGACTTTGCCGGTCTTGACAAAGCGCTTGCCGGTCCGAATGGAGACCAGCTTTATACAAGCGCCCGCGGACATATCGGTGCCAGAGGCGCCTTCATGATCAGCAAAACGAACAAATACCCCGAAGCGTCCATGCGCTGGATCGATTACTTCTACAGCGACGAAGGCATCAGAATGCTGTACCTGGGACTGGAAGGCAAGACTTATCAGAAAAATGCCGAGGGCAAATATGATTTCCTGCCGGAAATCGTCGGGAATATCCCCGAAGGCTCATCCTTCGATCAGGTCGTTTCCAAGTATGTTCCATACGCAGGCGGTTCCTTGCCTACCCTCATTCTCGAAGATTATTTCAAAGGCGGGGAGACCGAGCCTTCGGCCAAAGCTGCGGCGGAGAAACTGAGACCTTATTTACCTGACGAGCTGTGGGCGCCATTCAGCTTTACGGCTGAAGAATCGGCTGACAAGCTTACGCTGGAGTCGGATATTTACGGTCTGGTCAGCCAGCGCACCGCGGAATTTGTGCAAGGCAAAACATCCCTCGACGAGTTCGACAAATATGTGGGCCAATTGAAGAAAATGGGTCTTGATGATCTGCAGAACATTTATAAAGCTGCATTCGACCGTTATACGAATAGCTGATTGCTGAAGGGGTGCTCACATGACATCAGGTTCGGAGGGAGGAGCTTCCAAAATTTCGGTGCCTCGCTCTATTCGCAAAAATTGGGATTTATATTTGCTTGTGCTGCCGGTAGTCGTTTATTTTCTGCTCATCAAATATTTGCCGATGTACGGCATTCTGATTGCATTCAAGGATTT
This sequence comes from Paenibacillus sp. JT22N12, assembly GCF_056269365.1. NCBI lineage: Bacteria > Bacillati > Bacillota > Bacilli > Caryophanales > Paenibacillaceae > Paenibacillus > Paenibacillus sp. JT22N12. Next base: position 799,447 of record NZ_JBWDNU010000004.1, read on the forward strand.
CTCCGCTTCGAAGGGGATTTGGGGCAGCGACTGGGTCGGAATGAAGCATTTCATTCGTTTCTTCCATAACTACCAGTTCTGGACGTTGATCAAAAATACCGTCGGGATCAGCTTCTTCCAAATCCTCGTCGGCTTTCCGATGCCGATCATTTTCGCTCTGCTTGTCAACGAGGTCCGCGGCAAATGGTTCAAGAAAAGCGTGCAGTCCATTACCTTCATGCCGCATTTCCTTTCCACTGTGGTGCTGGCAGGTATGGTTATCGCATTTCTTTCGCCTTCGACAGGCCTGGTGAACAATGTGATTCGCTTGTTTGGCGGAGAGCCGATTTATTTTATGACGGAGCCAGGGATGTTCAAACCGATTTATGTGTTATCGGATATATGGCAGAACATGGGCTTCAGCTCCGTCCTGTATATTGCGGTACTGGCCGGCATTGACAAACATCTGTACGAGGCGGCGATGATCGACGGCGCGAACAAGCTTCGGCGTCTGATCCATATTGCGATTCCATGCTTGATCCCGACGGCTGTCATCATGCTGATTTTTCAGTTCGGTACGATCATGGATATCGGCTTCGAGAAGATATATCTGCTGCAGAACGAGCTGAACCACACCTCGTCCAGTGTTATTTCGACCTATGTATACGAGATGGGCCTGCTCGGCTCGCAGTTCAGCTTTTCCGCTGCGGTGGGGCTGTTCAATTCGGTGATTAATTTCGGACTGATTATTATTGTGAATCAATTGGCCAAAAGGGTTGGCGGCACCAGTTTGTGGTGAAGGGAGGAATCGAGCGATGGAATACGCAAAAACAGCAGGCCGGGGAGACCGCCTGTATGATATTACGATATATACGATCCTTACGGTCATTATGCTGGTTACGCTATACCCGCTGTTGTATATTCTAAGCGCATCCCTCAGCGACCCTCTTTTCATCGTAAAGGGGGAGCTGTGGCTGCTGCCGAAACATGTAACGCTGAACGCTTATGAGAAAGTATTTCAAAATCCCGATATTTTGATGGGCTATCGAAATTCCCTGATTTACCTTGTTCTCGGGACAAGCATCAATATCGTGATGACGACGATGGGCGCGTATCCGCTGTCCCGCAAAGATTTCAAAGGCCGTTATGTGCTTGTATTGATTTTCACATTCACGCTGCTCTTTAACGGCGGTCTGATTCCGACTTATCTGGTCTACAAAAATATGCTCGGATTGTACAACAACCTGTGGGTGATGGTCATTCCGAGCGCCGTCAGCGTATGGAATTTGATCATTATGCGGACTTATTTTCAAACCTCCATACCCTACGAATTGCAGGAAGCCGCCTTTATCGATGGCTGCGGCAATATTAAGACCCTTACAAGCGTCATTCTCCCGTTGTCCATGCCGATTATTGCCGTCATGACGATGTATTACGGCGTCGCTCACTGGAATTCGTATTTTCCGGCGTTAATTTATTTGGACGATCACTGGAGGATGCCGCTGCAGATGGTCATCCGAAGCATACTGATCCAGGAGGATATGGCTTCCATGACCGGAGGCGATGGTGAAAGTCTCGTTGAGCAGCAGCTGTTGGTCGAAGGAATGAAATACGCGGTAATCGTCGTGTCGAGCATTCCCATGCTGCTGCTCTACCCATTGGTCCAGAAGCATTTTGTAAAAGGCGTTATGATGGGAGCCGTTAAAGGCTAAGACAAAACTGTTGAATGGGTGAATAGCGATGAGCGAGATCAATGATCAAGAAAATTTCAAGCAGGCCGTGCTGCTCAGTGAAGGCAAACTTGCTACTGCGGAGCACGAGATCGAAGGCTTCGAAGCGGGCAATGCAATCGACGGCAGGGACGATTCATTCTGGGCGGGAGAGCCTTATTACAAGTGGTGGAAGCTCGATCTGGGCAACTGCTGCGACATCGAACGGATCGCAATTTGCACAGCTGCCGGTCCGGATGGCTATACGCATTATTTTGTCGAGTGCAGCCAGGACAATCTGAACTGGCAAACCGTAATCGAGAAGGAAGACGGTACGGTATCCGATGATAGAGGCGAGCGGTACGACGTATCCATAACGGCCCGTTATGTCAGGGTCACCGTTACATATTGCTCGACAGGGGAGACCGCGAGGATCCGCCATTTTGAATTGTACGGCCACGAGTCGGATATACGGCAAGCTGCGCCGAATAAAGTCTCGCCCGGGAAGTTTTCCGCGCTTGCCTTCGACAATGCATACGGATTCGCCGAAACGGAGGTTGACGATATCGAACCCGGGCAGCGGGACCGTGTGCTGGCCGGCGGGGAAATCGCCAGCTATCTGGTTTACCGCAGCGTGGACTTTACGGAAGCCGGAGTGGATCAGCTGCGCGGACAATTCGGCTTTACGGATCTGGATAAATCGAAGCAAATCACTCTGGAAGCAAGAGTGGACGATCTTAACGGCCCCAAAATAGGTGAAATCGTCCTGTTTAAGCAATGGAAACGATGGTCCATCCTGGCCTGCCGCCTGGAGCATGTCAATCCGCTGCTGCTTACGGGCGTACACGACATTTATCTTGTCATTACAGATGCAGCGCCGGGTCAGCAATTGATGATCGATTGGCTGGCGTTCGTCAAGAAGTCGCCATTGCCTGCGCCGAAGCCCTGTCCGGGCGCTTTGCCCGCCCCCGCCGACGCTGAATATGAAATCTATTTTGGCAATTTGCACAGCCATACCGGATTTTCGGACGGGATTGGGGTTCCGGAGCATGCTTACGATTATGCGCGGTATACGGCCGGTCTTGATTTTCTGGCTGTAACGGAGCACAGCAATCTCTACGATCATTATCTGGACTGGGAAAAAAGCCGCAAATGGGTGGATATTCAGCGGATGGCCGACAAGAAAACCGAAGACGGCGCTTTCCTCGCCCTGTTCGGCGCGGAAACGACCTGGTACAACCAGTTCGGCCATATGAACACGTACAATATGGACTTTTTTATAAACGCCTATGAAACGGACTACAACGACATTCCGACCTACTACGAAACAGTGAAGCAATATCCCGATTCGATCCAGCAATGGAATCATCCCTGGTCCTGCGGCAACCGCCATCTGGACGGATTTGCCCCCTACGATCCGAAGCTGGATGAAGTGCTGCATTTGCTCGAAATCAACACGATCGAATCGAAAGAGCTTGGCGGACTCTATTATTATGTGATGGCGCTGGACAAGGGATGGCATGTGGCTCCGGCAGGCAATCAGGATAACCATCACGGGCAATGGGGAACGGAAAATACGCTGCGAACGGCGGTTCTGGTCGACCGGTTGACGAGAGAGCATTTCTACGACGCCGTCCGGCATCAACGCGTTTATTTTACGTCAGCTCTTCATTTGAAGGTGTGGTTCAAGGTGAACGGCGCTATTATGGGATCACGCATCCCGCGCAGCGAGACGATTGATATCGATATCAAGGCGCTATTCGGCGTCGATACGGGCAGCCGCATCGTCAGGGCGGAGATCATCGGCGAGCATGGACAGGTGCTCCATACGATCGAGCATAACGGCAAGTCGCTGGCATGCAAGGTTTCGCTGCCATGCAAGGATCGTTATTATTTTGCGAAGATTTATCAGGAGGACGGCGAATTCGCGGCTACCTCACCGGTATGGCTGGATATGGATTGAATCGGGTTCTATAGAAGACCAGGAGGAGATAGGATGAAAGGTTCAAAGAGAATAGCTCATTTGCTCTTATCCTTTATTTTGATCATGTTTATGATTTCAGCCCTTCAATTTCCGCAAGCAGCAACCGCGGATGCCGTCATCTCTATCGATAGCCAGGCAGACCTGGAGCAAATCCGCAGCAATCCGTCCGGCGATTTTCAGCTGACGGCCGACATCGATTTAACTGGGGAGTTCCTTCCGATCGCTTCGTTCAGCGGTACATTGGACGGCAGCGGCCATATCATTTCAGACCTGACCATAACAGCGAATGCCAGTCAGCCCAAGGCGGCCTTCATTGTCGACAATGAGGGGGTTGTCGAGAGGATCGGGTTCACCAATGTGGACATTACCGGTCTTGATACGAATTCCGCCTATTGGGCCAGCGGCATCGTCGGGACGAATAACGGAACGATCCAGGAAAGCTTCGTTACCGGTTCTATTATTGGCGGCTATCGCAGCGCGGGCATCGCAATCACGAACCATCATATCGTCAGGAATGTTTATTCCGCAGCCACCGTCAGCGCCAACGTGGAAAGCGGAGCACTGGTAGCGGTGTCGGAAAGCGGCTCGATGCTGGAATCCTCTTATGCGGTACCCGATGTCCATTCCGATACGAACAACACGGGCGGCATAGCCGCCTACGCCTATACGGGCGCGGTCATCCGAAACAATGCGCTGCTGGCGGGAACGATTGACAATGGCAGCAACAGTAATATTGCGCGGATTGCCGGACGGCTGAACGGGACCCCCACCCTTCAAAACAATATCGCCTCGTCCAGCGCGCTTGTTCAGGGTACGGCTGTGACAGGCGGTACCTTAAGCAATAATCAGGGAGCGTCCGTGACCGACGCGGCGCTTGGATTGCAGAACACTTATGAAGCTACCTTGGGCTGGGATTTCTACTCCGTATGGGAAATGAGTTCCGTCCTTGACCGGCCAATATTAAGAGAGGTGCAGGAGAGCAGGGATGTCGGGATTGCGACGGCAGCTGACCTGAACCTTCTCCGCAGCAACCCGGATGGAGATTACAGGCTGACAGATGATATAAAGCTGACTGGTAATTTCGTTCCGATCTCCTCTTTCAGCGGGACGTTGGACGGCAATGGACATATCATTTCCGGTCTGACTGTCGCGGCGGATGCAAGTCATCCGAAAGCGGCGTTTATTTTGGTCAATAACGGCATCATCGAAAGGTTTGGGCTTCTTGATGCGGCCGTCGTCGGCAGCAGTGAGGATGCCAGCCATTGGGCGGGCGGAATAGCCGCCGAGAACCATGGGACGATCCAGGAAAGCTTCGTTACCGGCGTCGTTGCCGGCGGTTACCGGAGCGCAGGCATAACCGCACATAATTACGGTATCGTCAAGAACTGCTACACCGATATCATTGCAAAAGCGAAGGTGGAAAGCGGAGCTCTGGTGGCGGTGTCGGAAAGCGGCTCGACATTGGAATCGTCTTACGCGAAGCCGAGCGTATACTCCGAAGTGAACAATACCGGAGGCATATCGGCTTACGCATACACGGGCGCGGTCATCCGGAACAATGCGCTGCTGGCGGGTACGATCAACAATGGCAGCGGCAGCACGATTTCAAGAATTGCGGGGCGTGTGAACGGAAGCCCGGTATTCCAGAACAATATCGCCTCGTCCAATGCGCTCGTCCAGGGCGCGGTTGTGACCGGCGGAACCTCCAGCAACAACAAAGGATTATCTGTGACCGACGCGGCGCTTGGCTTGCAGGCTACGTATGAAACGACGTTAGGCTGGAATTTTGAGCGGATATGGGAAATGGACCCGGTGTCGGACCGCCCTGTTTTGCAATTTTTCGGCGCGCTTCCCTCACCGGAACAGAACCCGATCATTTACAGGGTGCTGAGAGACGAAACGGTTGAGCTCTCAACTGGCGTAGAGCATAGACAGATGGACTTTGTCGATGTCAATGGGAACGTACAGAAAGCGAATATTATCGATGTCGATATCAGCTTGCCGCAAAATCATATTATCGTCGGCGTGAAAAATAATCAGATTCCACCGACGGACGCCAGTGGCAACTACATCCGCACGGTGGACGCCGAAGGCCACGATATCATCAAAGCAAATGTCGCCGTACAAGCGTCAACGACCGTCATACCGGGGGCAGAGGTCGTTGCTGGCATCAACGGTGAGTTCTACACGGAACAAGGACCGGAAGGCTATATGATCAAGGACGGTTCTTCCATTATCAACGGGATCCGCGTCCCCGGGGCCGACGGTAAAGATTATCCGTTCCACGGATTTTTCGGAATCAAAGATGACGGAGCCGCGATGATTGGAAACTACGGAGCTGATTGGGAGAACAACAAGGATGATTTGTACGAAGCGTCCGGAGGACAATACTGGATGGTGAAGAACGGCGAAGCTCAGGACTTTAACGGACTTGTCATTTCGGACCCGGGCGATCCGAACTATGACGAGCAGACGTACTACCGGCACTCCGACCGCCATCCGAGAACGGCGGCAGGCATCCGCAGCGACGGCAGCGTATTCTTCGCGGTGGTCGATGGCCGTGGCGCCAACGGCTCCACCGGATTTTACATCGAGGAGCTGGGGCTTTATATGAAGGAGCTGGGTGCCTATCAGGCTTTGAATATGGATGGGGGAGGCTCATCTACGGCAGTGACGTTGAATGAGGGCGAATACGAAATCAAGAATACGCCAATCAACAAGGTGGATGGAGTCAATACACCTGGAGTTCCAAGAGACGTGTTTTCTTCCCTGCTGGTAGTGGTGGATCAACCGTAACGGGAAGCCATCATTTCGGACGAGGGAGACGATGTGGTTGGACAATATATACCATGGGGCCGAAGAATATATAATTCTTCATTTTACTCAACAATACGAAACCTACATTCGAATCATTCTCAGCGCTTTTCTCGGATTCATTATCGGATGGGATCGGGAATCCAAAAGCAAGCCTGCCGGCCTGAAAACCAATATGTATGTATGTGTTGCAAGCGCATTGATTACAATGATTTCCATATACAGCGTAGGGAAGTTCAGCGCATCGTTTGAGCGCACGATGATGGATCCGATGCGTCTGGCTGCTCAAATCGTGTCGGGGCTTGGATTTTTAGGTGCGGGCGTTATCCTTAAAGACGGCTTGAAGGTCAAAGGACTTACCTCGGCCGCCATGATCCTATTCGTTGGCGGAGTGGGCATAGGCATTGGCGCCGGTTTTTATAGTCTTGTTATATTCGCAGTCACGTTCTGTATGATTATGGCTAGAATAGCTAATTCAATCGAAAAGCAGAGATATAAAAAATTTCAACCGCTAAACAACCTTAGAAATTCGGATGTGCAGGAACTGACGGAATAGGTCCGAAAGAAGAAATAAACCTCAACGCGAGCGCGTTCGGGGTTATTTCTTCTTGTCTTTTCGAATTATGGAATGAGGGATCGTTATTTTAAAATTATTCCTTGACATCTCCTTTAATTATGTCATAATGACATTATCGAATTGAAAATACAGAATGGCGGTGAAGAGGGTCTCTATGGCAGAAAATGAATCCAATTACGAAGCAAGCCGCTATCGGACACCGGACGGTGCGCCCACGGACATTGTTATTTTCACTATTGTTTCCACCGAAAGGGGTACGCTCAAGAAATCATTGCCGAAGCGGGATTTGCAGGTGCTGCTGATCCAGCGCAAGATCTGGCCTTATGAGGGGGCCTGGGCCCTTCCGGGAGGCTTCACGCTGGATACGGAAACCGTATACGACTGCGCGAGGCGCGAGCTCAAGGAAGAAACCGGCGTGGACGATGTACATATCGAATACTTCAATGTTTACAGCGAGCCGGGCCGCGACCCGAGAGGCTGGATCATCTCGCATGCTTTTCTGGCGCTGGTCAATGAGCGGGTGCTGCAAAGGCGCAGAGCCTCAGTCGATGCCGCCGATGTCCAATTGTTTCCGGTAGAGGAAGCGCTGAAGATGGATCTGGCTTTTGACCACCGGCAGATTTTGGAGGACGCCTTGGGCGAGATTCGCCAGCAGATGCTCACGACGACGATTGCCCGGGAGCTGCTGCCGGAGGAATTTACGATCAGCGAGCTTTACCAGGTCATCCAGACCGTCGTGCCGGAATTTCAGGAGCAGAACTTTATCCGCAAGATCACATCCACCCAGAGCCGCCAAGGCATTATTGAGGAAGTCCGGGATGGGAATGGCGGGCTGAAGCAGTCCAATCTGTATTCCCAGCGCGCCGCACAGCTGTACCGGTTCACAGATCTTGAGCCGAGGCTGTCGATATATGGCTAATAGATGAATTTGCAGGCGGCGCCGGCGATTATGAATCAAGGAGCGTGACCCAAGATGATTCAGTTAAACGGAGTGGAACTGGCGTTCAGAACCTTCCCCAACGGTGAAACGCTGGTGGATGGCGAATCGATCAGCGCCAATATTCAGGATCTTAACGCCATATCGTTCAAATACGAGAATGACAGCGATCTGATCAAGCTGATGTTTGTAAAGAGTGTGCTGGATGAACGGGATAAGCCGGCTTCCCTGCTGATTTATTACATGCCCTACAGCCGTATGGACCGTGTGGAGGGCGCATCGGTTTTTACGTTGAAATATGCAGCCAATCTGATCAACTCGCTTCAATTTAAGGACGTTACCGTAATCGAGCCCCATTCGGATGTGACGCTGGCCCTGTTGAACCGGAGCAAGGCGAAGTATCCGACGGTCGAGCTGCTGGAACAGGTGGCGGCTGAGGTGGGCTTCGACCGGGATACGGATTATCTGTTCTTCCCCGATGCAGGCGCGCAGAAGCGCTACAGCAAGGTGAAGGGCTACAAGCAGCTGGTCGGCTTCAAGTCGCGCGATTTCCTGACGGGGGAAATTCAGAGCCTGGATATCGTCGGGACAGTCCCGGCGGAGCCGTTCAAGGTTATTATCGTGGACGATCTCTGCTCCTACGGCGGGACATTCATCAGAAGCGCGGAGAAGCTGAGGGAGATCGGCGCATCCCCTGTCTATCTGCTGGTCGGCCACTGCGAGAAGTCGATCCACCAGGGTACAATCCTGACAACCGATCTGATAGATAAAGTATTCACCACCAACACGATACTCGATCAAGCCGGTCATGACAAAATTCAGCTATTTGAAATCGGAGGCTTCTAACATGACACAGCCATTCGTCTATCCAGCTACCCTGCTTTGCGATTTCTATAAGGTCAGTCACAAGAATCAATATCCCAAAGGAACGGAGCTGGTCTACTCTACCTGGACCGCTCGCACCAGCCGCCTGGAGACGATCGACCGGGTTGTGGCCTTCGGTTTCCAGGCCTTCATCAAGGAATATCTGATTCACTATTTCAATGAGCATTTCTTCGCCCGTACCAAAGAGGAAGTGACGAATGAATATAAAAGAGTCATTCAATATGCACTGGGCACAGTGGAGCCCGATGCGTCGCATATTGAAGAGCTGCACGATCTGGGCTATTTGCCGATCAGGATCAAAGCGGTCAAGGAAGGGACGCTTGTGCCGGTCAAGGTGCCGATGCTGACGATCGAGAACACGAAACCGGCATTTTTCTGGCTGACGAATTATTTGGAAACCCTGATGTCCTGCCAGCTGTGGATGCCGACGACAAGCGCGACGCTTGCCTTCGAGTACCGCAAAATTCTGGAGCAGTTCGCTAAGGAAACGAATGGCGACACGTCGGGTGTTCCCTTCCAGGGCCATGACTTCTCGATGCGGGGCATGGGCTCGCTGGAGGCGGCCAAGGGCAGCGGCGCAGGCCATCTGATTTCCTTCACGGGGACCGATACGATTCCGTCGATCCTGTTCCTGGAGGATTACTATAATGCCAATATTGAGAAAGAACTGGTCGGCACCTCGATTCCGGCGACCGAGCACAGCGTAATGTGCGCACATGGCACGGACGAAATGGCTTCCTACCGCTACCTGATCAAAGAAGTATATCCGAGCGGGTTTGTTTCCATCGTATCGGATACCTGGGATTTGTGGAGCGTGCTGGATGTGGTCATTCGCGGCTTGAAGGAGGATATTCTGAGCCGGGACGGCCGTGTGGTCATCCGCCCGGACAGCGGGGATCCTGTTAAAATCATCTGCGGCGATCACGATTCCACGCATGAGTTCGAGCGCAAGGGTGTGATCGAGATACTCTGGGATATTTTCGGCGGTACGGTGACGGAGAAAGGCTACAAGCAGCTCGACAGCCACATCGGCGCCATCTATGGCGATGCCATCACGATCGCGCGCTGCCGAGAGATATGCGGGAAGCTTGCGGCCAAAGGCTTCGCTTCAACCAACATGGTATTCGGAATCGGATCATACACGTATCAGTACAATACGCGGGATACGTTCGGGTTCGCGCTGAAATCCACCTTCACCATTGTGAATGGCGAAGAACGGAAGATTTACAAGGATCCGAAGACCGACAGCGGAGTCAAGAAATCGCAAACGGGTCTGGTGCTTGTGGAAGAGAAGGACGGCAATCTGACGTTCACCGACAATCTGAGCGTGGCGGAATATGCGGCGAAGCAGGCGGATGATATTCTTGAAGTCGTCTTCGAGGACGGGAAGCTGCTTGTTGATCACACCATTGCCGATATCCGGGCGAACCTGCTGGCTCATTTGTAAGAGCGGACGGTGCATAATCGTAAAAAACCATCGCCAAGGATTGGCGATGGTTTTTTAGGTATTTTAACTCTTATTGATTTATACTGTTCAGTCTGACACATATCGATCAACATAGGCACGTAATTGTTTGTTTTCGACTAACTCGAAACTTCTGCTCAGCGTCCTCCACGTTCCTGCTCCTCCAAATACTTGCGGAGGCGGATGAGATAATCCGGTGCATCCAGTTGGTCAGTGGTAATCAGCTCAATGATGCACAGTTGATTTATTTGCGCTTGCTCTGCCGCAGCAATCACCTCGTCCAGTTCACGGTTGGTGCGCACTTGAGCAGTGAACGCCTTTCCGCCAAAGGCTTCTGCCAGCTGCGTATAATGCCAGGCGGGAATTTGATTGTATCTCTGATTGGAAGTCTTAACGTTCAAATATTTTTCGATCGTGTAGCCGCTGTTGTTGAGGATAAATAGAATCGGCCGGCAGCCGTTGCTCAGCATCGTGCTGATTTCTTGAACCGTCAGCTGCAGAGAGCCGTCTCCCGTAAACAGCAGTACACGCCTGTCCGGTGCCGCGATACATGCTCCTAACGCGGCAGGGGTTGCATAGCCGATGCTTTGCCAGCCCTGTTGGCAAATATAATCGGCTCCCGCCGGAAGCCGCACCTGTGACATTCCATACGCAAAGGTTCCAGTCTCAACCACGACAATATCTTTGTCCTTCATCATACTCTGTAAGCGGGGATAATACGTTGCCGCCCGGATTAATTGATCAGGCTCGCCAATTATTTCATCATACGGGAAGGAGATCTGAGGCAAAGGTCCGCTTCGGGTCCAGCCGCATGCATTCAAGGCAGCGATGAGATCCGCCGCCATAACCGGCTCGTACATTGATTCTCCGACCCGTACAAACTCCGGCTGGATGTCGACGAGGCGAAGGCGATCGAGCTTCGCCGTATTATTCGCCGAATTGATGTCGGTCCAGATCATTCCGACCGCAATCATGCAGTCTGCGCTTTCAACGATATTCCTTACCTGTTCGCTGCCGAAAGCTCCGCCGTATACCCCGATATAATTGGGATGCCGTTCGTCAAAGCTGCTCTTGCCAAGCAGGAGAGATGCGGCTGGCAAGTTTAAGCGCAGCGCCAACTGCTGAACGGCATCTCTGAATCCGTAGCGGAGCGTCAGCATGTCCGAAAGCAGCACCACGTTGTTTGTTCCGTTCAACAGCCCGCGAATATGCTGAATCGCTGCTTCAAGAGCAGGCTTGCTTGTCGCGCTTTGCATCTCCTCCGGAATAGTTCGACGGACGATGGGCTTTGTAACCAAATCGATCGCAACCATGAGATAGACCGGCTTGCGGGTTCGCTTGGCTATGCGTATGGCCGCCGGGATCTCCTGCTCGGCGTTCTCCGGTGTCAAAATCGCCGTATAGGCGCATAGGTGCGTGTATATTTGCCGGAATACGTCGAAATCGCCGTTCAGCAGCGTATGGTGCATCAGCTTATGCGCCTCTTGATCCATTGATTTCGGAGCTCCGACGATATGCACTAACGGCACGTATTCGCTGTTCGCTCCCGCTACCGTATTGCAGGCACTCATCTCCCCAACGCCGAAGGTTGTAATTAGCGCCGACAAGCCTCGGAGCCGTCCGTAGCCGTCAGACGCATATCCAGCCCCCAGCTCGTTGCGTCCATTGATGAATCGGATTCCTTCATAGCCCTCCAATGTATCCAGAAGGCTGAAATTATAATCGCCAGGAATGCCGAAAATTTCAGTAATGCCTTCCGCTTTCAGACAATCGAAAAGATACTGGCCCAGTGTGGGCGAAGAAGTCGGCATGGGCGTCTGCATTTTATCCGGTTTGTTTTTAAGCATTGTCAAGTTAGACGTTCCTCCTCAGAGATCTCCGATGGAAAGCTTGTTTCATATGCACGGAGAGACACAGTGCTACCGCTCTAAATTCCCCCAATTACCGCCTTATCATTCCTGGCTCTTCTGCGGGCATCGCGAATTCCACACGTTGCTTGGTGTAGAATTTGTTATCAACTGTTATTTTTTATGAAAAGGTAGGAGCAGGCAATTCATCAATCTTCATACGGAGTAAACTATAAGGTTTTGTCGCAGGTCTTTTCCATAATGATAGCTTGCCTGCCGATGTAATTGGTTCACAATAACATATAAGTATTGATCCGGACCAATCGAAAAAGTATCCGGCCATAAAATTCCCGGTTCATGTGCGATAGTCTCCATTGAGCCATTCGGGAATATCTTTCGAATGCTGTTGTTTTCATAGTCTCCGGCATAAACGATTCCCCTTGCATCGGTGACCATTCCGTCTGACGCACCTTTTTCTCCCCAGTATTTCACATGATAACGTAAATCCATATCCGATATCGTTCTGTCTCTTATACGTTCTGTCGAGATCGAGTACAGATGACGACTGGACAGTGGACAAAAAAATAATAGCTTACCGTCAGGGGAAATCGCTATACCATCAGAGGCTACTCTAAAGGGAGAAGTCGAGCCGTCCTTGTTTCGGTTCATCAAAATTTTACCTTCTACTTTCGGTATAAAATGGGGATCGGGTGAAGTTGAATTTGCTCCATTCAACCGTCTAAACGCATTTCCGTTTGCTAAATCTACGACAATAATCGCTCCAGGTCCTTTGGAGGATGAATCCGTTATATAGGCAAAACCTGCTTGACCAACACGAAAATCAAATCGGACATCATTCAGATAAGTTGTTGGCAGGACAACATCTTCTGTAAATGTATATACTTTGCTTATTGTGTTTGTTTTTAAATCTACAGCGACTAATTTTGCCCCGCCTTTAATAGGTTCAGTAGAATTTGGTGCTGCTGTATCTAATACCCAAAGTGTACCCCTACCATCAGCAAGCACACTTTGGACACTGATGAAAGACATTTTGATATTCCATTGGTTTGCCAAATTGGTTTCTATACTGGGATAAGGCTGCAATCTATCCTCAACAATTTCCGCCACCGTAAAGGTAACGTCGTCTCCCCATCTCGGAAAGCAAATGAAAATACGCCCGGTTTCTGAAACACTAACACCTGTCGGCATAGCCCCATAAAATGAATAAACAAGTTCTAATTTACCGAAATAATGTTCAACAGGTAACATCGGTTTCATGATATCCTCCCCCACCAGATTCGCGCAGATAACACCTATATATGCGGGTTGGGGCTTTTTTATGGATGGAATCGCAGTCTTATCAAGGGAGTTTGGCAGCCTATTTGGCGAACGCCATGGGGGAGGAGAATTTTGCCGCCATACGTAAAAGTCAGCAGTCCAGCTCCGGAAGCGGAGCCAATTCCACACAAGGAGAGGTTTAGGATACAAAGTCTTTTTGGTTTTTTCCCAACTCGGGTTATAATGGCAAAAGATGGACCAGCCCGGATCACCGCCGTATCCTGCAAGGATACTCAAGCGGGGGAGAACGGATTTGGTTATATAAGGAGGCCTACCCATGGATTATAAAGCTTATTTCGAGCAGCGGAGAGAACAGCATCTGAACGAGCTCAAGGAATGGATCTCCATTCCCAGTATTTCGGCGCTGTCCGAGCATAAGGAAGATGTGAACAGGGCGGCCAGCTGGCTGTCGGACACCCTGAAGAGGGCAGGTCTGGACAATGTCGAGATTCATCAAACAAAAGGGCATCCGATCCTTTATGCGGATCATCTGCATGCTCCCGGAAGGCCTACGGTTCTCGTCTATGGACACTATGATGTGCAGCCGGTTGACCCTCTGCATTTATGGGAGACGCCTCCCTTCGAGCCCGACATCCGGGACAACAAGCTGTATGCCAGAGGAGCGACGGACGACAAAGGCCAGCTGTTCCTGCATATTAAGGCCATCGAAGCCCTTATCCAGTCGGAAGAGCCGCTCCCGGTTAATATCAAGCTGGTTATTGAAGGCGAAGAGGAAGTAACGAGCACCAATCTCCATCCTTTCATCCATACATACAAGGACAAGCTTGCGGCGGATGTGGTGCTCATCTCCGATACCGAGCTGCTTGCTCCGGGCAAGCCGGCGATCAGCACGGGCCTTCGCGGTCTCTGCTCGCTTGATGTGTCCGTACGAACAGCCAAGACCGACCTGCACTCCGGAACCTTCGGAGGGGGCGTTCCCAATGCGCTCCATGCCCTGGTTTCCTTGCTCGCTTCGCTTCATGACGATAAGGGACGCATTGCAGTCGATGGATTTTATGACGATGTGCCTGACCTTACGCCGGAAATGAGAGCCGAGCTTGCCAGGAAAGAGTTCGACGATGAGCAGCAAAAGATCACCCTCGATCTTGATGCGCTATACGGCGAGGAAGGCTACTCCTACGTTGAGAGGACCGGAGCGCGGCCCACGCTGGAGATCAACGGCATGTACGGCGGCTTCCAGGGTGAAGGCACGAAGACGGTCATTCCTTGCGAGGCTCACGCGAAAATCACCTGCCGCCTGGTAGGCAAGCAGGATCCCCAGGATATTCTGGACAAAATCGAACGCCACATCCGCAGCCATACGCCTGCAGGAGCGAGAGTAACTGTCGTGCAGCGGGAGAAAGGCAATCCGTTTACCATCGATCCGTCCGTTCCCGTGCTGCAAAAGGCGGCCGACGCCTACGAGCGCGTGTACGGCGTACGTCCCGTATTCACCAAAGACGGCGGCTCCATTCCAATTGTCGAAGCGCTGGCCCGGGAGTTGTCCGTGCCGGTCGTGCTCATGGGCTTCGGACTTCCCGACGAGAATCTCCATGCGCCCAACGAGCATTTCCATCTGGAGAATTTCGATAAAGGATTGCTGACCATCGTAGAGTTTCTGAAAATGATCTGATTCTCTGATTGCTGGAGCCAACAGCAGTCCCCTGTTCAAACCTTATATTCATTCGAGAATGGAAGCCGCTGTCCAAGAGGCTTCCATTTTCTTATCGTCATCTATTCATTTATTTCTGGAATGTTGTAAATAATGCTCCCTGTCTGACAATTTCCTCGATCGAATAAACATCCAGAGTACTTTGAAACTGCTGCTCTGCTTTATCAATCAGCAAAGAAATAAACTGTTCAGTGCCTGTGCTTGGCACAGACCAATAAGGCGTGCTTTGCGATTTCCCAAGCACCCGGTAGACTTCGCCAACTGTAATTTCCCGCGGTGATTTCGCCAATGCATAACCGCCTTCGCGACCTCCATGGGCGGATACAATTTCAGCTTTCGATAGTGCCGCCAGGATCTTTCGCACATAGCTTGGCTCCGCACCTAATTCGTTGGCTATATTTTGACTCTTCAACAATTTATCCGTTCTAGAAAGAAGAACAAGGGCGCGCAGAGCGACATGAAACCATGTCGGGCCCAGTTCCCCGGATTGAATTAGTAATTGCATGTTCTCCTCCAGTATCGCGGTATTATATCTTACTATATCATTTTCTCTGAGTTGACATCTATTATCGGTTCATGATAATTTTTAATTGTGATTAATAATTCACAATTAAATTGCAGGCCAATTGAATGATCTTGAGGAGGTTTAAGTTGTATGGATTTCATTAGCAGAGTCGTACCGGAGTTAAGACCGATTTTATCGTTATTGCCGCCTATACATCTGCCTGGGGATTTAGCCATGATAAGACAAGCCCCTATACCTCCCGCCCAGGAATCCGAAGATGTTATTACGATTTCCCGCCATATTTCCGGAGCAGCCGGCCAGGAAATGCTGGTAAAGATTTATGAGCCGAGGAATCGAAATCAAGCTGCGCTTCCTGTTTTGTTATGGATCCATGGAGGGGGTTATGTTATTGGACACCCTAACATGGATGACGGTTTATGCCAAACCTTCGCTATAACGGCTAATTGTATCGTCGTGTCGGTCGATTACCGGTTGGCACCGGAGCATCCATATCCGGCGGCGATTGAGGATTGTTACGAGGCATTAAAGTGGATGTCTGACAATTCTGACGAGCTGAATATCGATGTGACCCGTATAGCGATTGCCGGTGCGAGCGCTGGCGGAGGCTTGACGGCTGCTTTGGCTTTAATGGCTCGCGATAAAGGCGGACCGTCGATCGTTTTTCAAATGCCGCTATATCCAATGATCGATGATCGTAATACGACTCCATCAAGCTACGAAATAACGGAAGAAAGAGCAACCTGGAATCGATCTAAAAATACAGCTGCGTGGAGCATGTATTTAGGAGAACATGCAAACGGGGAGATATCCCAATATGCAGCTCCTGCCCGCGCGCATAATTTGGCTGGCTTGCCCCCCACATACACTTGTGTGGGTCAATTAGATCCGTTTCGTGATGAAACCATTGAATATGTTGCGCGGCTTGCCCAATCGGGAGTTGACGTGGAGTTCCAGTTGTACCCGGGATGTTTCCATGGCTTTGAGAGTGTCGTTCCTAATGCGAAAGTAAGCCAACATGCCAGAAACGAGTATGTTAACGCATTAGCCGCAGCATTAAAGTGAAGAGTCCTGCTTTAACCAGGAGCACCTCTTGGAAGTTGAATGGGAGCTATTTGTATGATTCCGATTCAATTCTGAAGGTGTTTTTGTTTTTCTTTATAAGTTGCGGTAGCCGCGTAAATCGCGGCTATTTTTGTTTATGGGAACAAATTCTTGTTTGTCCCCATCTTCTTCAGAAAATATTCAGAATTTCCCCCACTTTATCCGCAGAATTTTTGGTTAGGATAATAACTGTTGGATAAAGGAGGGCGATAACATGCAGGTTAATATAAGAACACGTATTCAGGATAACTTTCTGTTTCTGTCGAGGTTTCTAAGCTCGCCCGGAATCATCGGGAGCGTGACCCCAAGCTCGAAATTTCTGGCCAAACAAATGATAAATGCTGTCCCATGGAATCAGGTATACCATGTCGCGGAGCTTGGAGCCGGGACCGGCGCGATCACCAAATACATTCAGGAGGCCCGGCGGAAGGATACGAAAGTGATGCTGTTCGAGCAGGACACGCGTCTGCGCCATAAGCTGCAAACCCAATACGCAGGCTGCTCCTGCTATGAAGACTGCCGCGAGCTCGAAGCTGCTTTGCGCAGTGAAAACATCAAGCAGCTCGACTGTATCCTCAGCGGCCTGCCCTTCTTCAACTTCCCCCAGGAGGTGCGGGACAGGCTGGTCGGTCAAATCGTGGCCTCCTTGAGGCCCGGCGGCTTGTTTATTGCTTTTCAATATTCACAGCAGATGAAAAAGCAGCTGAGCGAGCATTTTGAGATTGAGCAAATCAAATTCGTTCCGCTTAATATTCCTCCGGCATTCGTCTATATATGCCGCAAAAAAGGGTGAGACTGCCATGATGATCGCGGGAGCAAAACGGTATCTGCCGCTGCTGTGGATGCTGGCCATACCAGTGTTGAATGTATTTTATGAGATATTGAACCGCGCAGGGGCCCATGTCAGCAGTTTGGCGACGGGACTGGATGAACGGACTCCTTTTCTGCCAGCCTTTATTATCCCGTATCTGATCTGGTATCCCTTCATTATGATCATGCTGATCGTATTGTTCATGAAGAGCAGAACGGTCTATTACCGGACGCTGCTGGCCTTGAGCCTCGGCTTGATTGGATGCTATCTGACGTATTATTTTTATCAAACGACAATATCCCGTCCGACGATTACGGAGCATGGGCTTTTCTATTCGCTCGTAAATATGATTTATCATTCGGATGGTCCGTATAACTGCTTTCCGAGCATTCATGTTCTGACCAGCTACCTGATGCTCAAAGGCGTATCGAGCTGCACGAATCTTTCCAGAGCGACACGATGGTTTGTTGTTGTCATGGGCTGGTCAATCATCGTTTCGACCGTATTTGTGAAGCAGCATGTGTGGCTGGATATGGCCGGTGCCATTTTGCTGGCGGAGATGATGTATTATGCGGCAGGGACATGGCTTCTTCCGCGGACTGCGGTTCAGAGGAGGCAGGTTGAATGAACGCGGATACGATGCTGGGGCTGATTCAGCATTTTGGCTATGCTGCGATGTTTTTCGTCTTATGTCTGGGCCTTATCAGCATTCCGGTTCCCAATGAGGTCATTGTTATGACAGCAGGAGCGGTGACGGTGAGCGGGAGCCTGCTTCCTTTGCCGGCGTTTCTGTGTACGTATCTGGGCGTCCTGTCGGGGCTAACGTTCGGGTATACGATGGGACGCAGGTACGGCAGACCGATTCTGAACAGATGGGAGCGGAAGGCACGGATCGGGAAAGCTATGAAATTTGCGGAGAAGCTCATATCCAAATACGGAAAATCAGCCTTGTGTGTGAGCTATTTCTTTCCCCTTGTTCGCCATATTATGCCCTATCTTGCAGGGCTAAATCGGATGAGCTTCAAGCTGTTTGCATTTTTTTCCTATGCGGCAGGCTTAGTGTGGACGCTGATTTATTTTTTCCTCGGCCGTCTTGTCGGGAACCACGTGCAGGAGGTGGGTTATGTGATTTATAATTATGGCATGAAACTGCTGTGGCTGCCGATCGTACTGCTCGTTGTTCTGGGCATTATCAAATGGTCTGCCCGCCTGCGCAATGAGAGGAAGGGAACGCTGGGCCGATGAGTACGATTCTTGTCGTTGACGATGATCCGGAAATCCGCGATGTTCTTCATATCTACCTGCGCAATGAAGGCTATCATGTGCTGGAAGCGGAAGACGGGGTGCAGGCTCTGGATACTCTGAAGAGCGGTCAGATCCATCTGATCATACTGGATATTATGATGCCTAATCTGGACGGGATCAAAGCCTGTCTCCAAATCCGCGAGGAATCGCAAATCCCCATCATTATGCTGTCGGCCAAAGAGGAATATCTCGATAAAATCATGGGCTTGTCGACCGGAGCGGATGATTATGTGACCAAGCCCTTCAATCCGCTGGAGCTTATGGCCCGCGTGAAAGCGCAGCTTAGAAGACAGGGCTACTCCTCCTCCGCAAACCAGGACGCCGATGAGGGGGAGATCCGCATCGATGAGCTTGTCATCAATAAGGATGAACACACCGTCACGGTTCGCGGCGCACCGGTATCTCTTACTCCCATCGAATTCTCCATTCTGGAATTATTGGCGGGGAGCCGCGGGCATGTGTTTAATGTCGATCATATCTATCAGCGGGTCTGGAAGGATCAGACCGGATTCTTCTCGGAAAACACGGTGATGGTCCACATCCGGAATCTCCGGGAGAAAATCGAGCTGAAGCCGCGGGAGCCGCAGTATATCAAGACCGTCTGGGGAGTGGGATATAAGATTGATAAATAAAATCTGGGCCATACTGGGAGGCCGCAACAGTATCCGCGGCCAAATGCTCTGGACGTTTGTCTTAAGCCTGCTGCTTGCTGTGCTCGGTAATTTGCTGGCCAATTTTTTTACGCCGGAATCTGCTGGCACTCTTACCCTTTTTCTGAATCCCCTCTCTTTTTTTCTCTGCTTTTTTATCTTCTTTTTTCTGTTTACCCGCCGAATTGTGCGGACCTTCAGGGCCATTACGGATGGTCTGAAGCTGATCGCAAGCGGGAATTTGAGCTGCAGGGTGCCTGCGACCCGGAAGGATGAGCTGGGGATTGTGGGCCGGAACATCAATCAGATGGCTGAGCAGCTTCAGCAGCAGATGGAACGGGAACGGCAGCTCGAGAAATCCAAGATGGAGCTGATTACGTACGTATCCCATGATTTGAGAACGCCGCTCACCAGCATCATAGGCTATCTGGATCTGCTCAAGACGCGGAAGTATCAGAATGAGCAGGAGCAGGAACGTTTTATTGATAATGCCTATAACAAGACGCAGCAGCTCAAGAAGCTGATTGACGATTTGTTCGAATATACCCGGCTGACCGGCGGCGACGTCCGGTTATCCATGCAGGAGGTGGATCTGAACAGCCTGCTGGAACAAATCATCACCGAGTTCGAACCGGTTGCCAGGGAGCAGGGAATTATGGTGGTCAAAGAACAAAATCCGGGACCTGTCCGGGTGCGGATGGATGTGGAGAAAATCGTGCGGGCCATCGATAACCTGCTGACGAACGCGCTGAAATTCTCTGAGAGGCCGGGAGAGATCCGGATCGAATTGCTGCAGCGGGAAGACCATGCGGTCTTGTCTATCGCCAACCGCGGCAAACCGGTTACGCCGGAGCAGGAGGAGCGGTTGTTCGAACGGTTCTACAAGATGGAGCCTTCCCGCAGTGACGAGAACATGCCGGCAGGCTCCGGACTGGGACTGTCGATCGCCCGTAATATCGTGGAGCTGCATGGCGGACGGATATGGCTGGAGCACCACGAAGGCCATTATAAGTTCTGGATGGAGTTTATGGTATAGAAGGGCCATCATCTGACGCTAAACGAGCATCATTTTCACTCATCGCCCCATAGCGTTCAAGCGCTTTTCGGGATGTTTCCAGCATTCGCCGCTTCATATGCTCCCCCTCAACGATCCGCACTCGCTTGCCGAGAAAACGCAGCTTTGAAAGCATGTATTCGCGCTCGTCCTGGGCAAAGCTCAAGCAGATCCGATAAAGCTGATTGTCTGCGTCATAGGTCACGTCTTTCTCGAAGCAGGAGAAGGCATACAGAATACGGGAGAGCTCCCGGTTATACGTCGGCACAACCTCCACGACGGCTGTTTCTTTGGGTAATGCGAGCATGCGCTCCACCTGCTTAAGGGCATGCTCCTTGTGTCCGGGCATTAGTTCATAGCCGGTTACGGCAGTGATTTTTTCCAGCCTGGTGCTCATGAAGGTACGGTGCCGAAAATGGTACCAGAGCAAATACCACTCCCGCTTCACCATGGAATATTCCAATTTGTACGGAAACCCCGTTTGCTCCGGACATACGCGCCCGTCTTTGAGGCTGTAAACGATGCGAATCCCCTTTTTCTGCAAAATATAACGGCGCAGCGGGCGCAGCAGAGGATGAATGACCTGCCGCTGCAGGCTTTGGGCCTTCTCCAGAAAATGCTCCTGCAGATCCATCGCTTCATCCGGCTCCAGAATCGCTTGCAGCTTCGCGAATGTCTCCTCCCGGAAGGCATCCCTGGCTGAAGGATGCTGGAGCATGCTCTTCAGCCAAGAGCGCTCATGCGAAGTGGCCATGAAGGTGCCCGAGTCATCCAGCCGGGAGATAATCTGATAATTAAAGATCTTCTCGAACAGGTTCATAATAGGCCGCTATCTCCTTCCATTCCGCAATCATTTCACGCCGCAGCCGGTTCGGCGCAAGCACCTCGCAGCTGGAGCCGAAGCTGCGCAGCCATGGCTTGATCTCCGTTATGCCGTTCACGAGGATCTCATAGATAAAGGACTGCTCGTCCTCATCCGTGATGCTGCCCCATTGCCCCTGGAGCCGTACGCGTTCCTTGATGAAATTCGGCTGCGATGCTTCGGGATTATAAAACCGTACCCGGACGGCTGCGGGGGCTCCCGTATCGATGAGCCAGCTGTGCGCCGTTTTATGCTCCAGCTCCTCTCTTTTCCCCTGGAAGAAGTCTTCGGTGACCTGCTCATCCTCTTCGAATTGGGTGATGCCCTCCAGACGGTATTTGCGAATGCCTTCCCTGCGGTTATGGGCGAGAAGGTACCACCTCCCATATTGGTGATCGTAGACCACCTTAAGCGGGAGCGTGCGCTCCTGTCTTCCCTCCGTATCCCGCTCGAACAGCGGATTCGTATTGCGGGAGGCATAGCTTTTGTCCGATTTCGGGGAGAAATAGAGAAAACGCACCCTGCGCCGGTTCCCGATCGCGTGGAGCAGCGTGAACAGATGCGCCTCGTCAAGAATACGCGAGTAATAATGATATTTATATAAGAAAGGCTCGACGGCATCTCTGCCGTCATGGCTGCGGGCAAGGATTTTCTTCAGACCGTCGCGGAGAAGATAGCCCTGCACCGAAGGAACCCGGGTATTGGCCATCACATCGACAAAGTCGAACAGATCCATCAGCTCGTCGTCCGACAGCTGCTGCACCAGATCGTTTTGCATCCGGTAGCGGAAAGGGCGCGCTCCGGGCTCGCGGCGGATGACGCCAACCTCCTCCAGATATTTGAGGTCCGAGCGGATGGTCTTCTCGTCCGGGAAGGGCAGGTCGTCCGCGAGGCCGCCGCCGCACACTTCCAGCAGCTCCATGGCCGTCAGCGGCTGCCCGTGAAGAGCGGCCAGCAGCAGGGAGATCCGCTGGCTCTCGGACTCCTTGAGAGACTTGGCGCGGAACAGAAACAGCAGCATGGGATCTGCGGAATCATAGTATTGGAAGCGGATGGTCTCCGCCAGCTCCCGGCCTTGTTCCTCGGGCAGCTGCTGCTGCACGGCGCCGACGATTTCCTTTAATTTGCGGATGGTTTTGTCAAACGTATGTACAGAGATCCCGAGCCGGTCGGCGAACTGCTGGCGGCTGTATGCCCCGCTCGTCAGGACGAGCATCCGCAGAAACTGGATTTCCTTATCAAAGCTTTCCTTCGCCAATGCGCTCTCCCCGCTTACATTCAAGTCATATTCTTTATTGTAACAGGGGAGTGCAGGGTGGGATATGGAAAAATTCCAAGGACGCTCGCTATACTTTCGCCATGTTCACTGGCCGGGAAATAAGAGAAGATGTTCCAAGGAAGAAGGAGGAATGCGGCATGACCGGATACCAGGTACAAATTATGGATCAGCTGAGGCTGATCGAGCAGGAAGAAGACGTGAGAATCCTCTATGCATGCGAATCAGGCAGCCGGGCATGGGGATTTGCATCCAAAGACAGCGATTATGATGTTAGGTTCATCTATGTTCGTCCTATAGATGATTATTTGTCCATATTCGACAGAAGAGATGTGATTGAGCGTCCGATCAGCGGGATGCTGGATATTAACGGTTGGGATATGAAGAAAGCACTGAATCTTTTCCGCAAATCCAACCCGCCGCTGCTGGAATGGCTGCAATCGCCAATCACTTATATGGAGAACGGAGCGGCTGCGGAGCAGATCCGCCGCTTGTCTCCGCTGACCTTCTCGCCGCGATCCTGCATGCACCATTATCTTCATATGGCCAAAGGCAACTACAGGGATTATCTGCAGGGCGAACAGGTGAAGATCAAAAAATACTTCTATGTGCTTCGCCCGATTCTGGCCTGCGAGTGGATTGAGCGGAGAAATACGATGCCCCCTATTCAATTCGAAGCGCTGGTGGAAACGCTTGTGCCGGGAGGCAGCGGGCTGAAGATGGCCATTGACCGGCTGCTTGTCCGGAAGAAAGCAGGCGACGAGCTGGATATTGAGGCCCGGATTGATCCTCTCAATGCGTATCTGGAAGAGCGTATCGCTTATTATGAGGGATTGGCGTCAAGTACGCCTGTCTCGGAGGGAGCGACGAACGGTCAGCTGGATGAGTTGTTTCGAGCCGCACTGAGGCAAGCTTGGGAGTAACCTTAGGGGAAGAAGCATGCGCGAATCGCGGCATGCTTCTTTTGTCTACTCTTACGGCTATGTATACTGCGCATCCCGATTCCGAACCGTATAAGATGGGTTATTCAAAGGCTTTCATTTGAGATCCGGATATGAAATTTAAAATTTTGTCGGCTAAGCGAATGTTTTCGACAGGCTTTATTCATTATAATGTACATAATACTCATCCGATAACTATGAATTAAAAATGGATATAGCATATAAATGAGGTGAATACGGTTGGAAGACTTTCAATCCGCCGAGGCCCAGCGGGAAAGTGCGCTGCTGGCGCAGCTGTTTGAGGAGCATGGGCAGCTCCGGAGCTGCAAGAAGAACGAGTATATTTTCCGGGAAGAGGACAACAGCGATGAAATTTATTATGTCCGCAGCGGGCTTGTGAAGATTTCCCAATCGGCGCAGGAAGGGCAAAGCATCACTTTGTTTCTGCGCCATATCGGAGAGGTTTTTGGAGCTGCGGAGGTATTGATCGGGGAGAAACGGCAGCGGGATGCCAGATGCATCGTAAGCAGCGAGGTGCTGACGATTGCGGCGCCGGTATTCAAAAATCTGCTGCAAAGCCGCACCGATGTCCTGTACGCGCTGACCTTGTCGAACGCGAGGCGGCTGCTGCAAACGCAGCGGTACGTCGAGATGCTGATTTCGCGTCCTGCCGCCTGGAGACTGGCGCATTTTCTGCTGCAGCTGGGCAGACGCAAAGGCAGCACGCTTCAGATCGCGCTGCAGCTGAGCCATGAGGAAATATCCTTTATAGTCGGGTGCAGCCGGCAGACCGTTACGGAAACACTCAACAAATGGCGGGAGCAGGGACTGATAAGCTACGAGAAGAAGAGCGTGTTCATCCATGATTCCGCACAGTTTCTGTCCGGTGTCTAGTGGAGACTTGGAGGTAAGCCATGATCAAGGTTGAAGGTGTAGGCAAGACATTCAAGCAGAGGGACGCCGCTATTTTTACCGCGATTGAGAACGTATCGTTCACGGTGGAGAAAGGCGAATTCGTATCGATCGTCGGCCCGTCGGGCTGCGGCAAAACGACGCTGCTTAATCTGGTGGCGGGGCTGGAAAAAGCGGAGACCGGCTCGATCGAGGCGATTGGCCGCAAGGTAACCGCTCCGGGTCCCGACCGGATCGTCGTATTTCAGGAGCATGCCTTGTTTCCATGGCTGACGGTGCTGGACAATGTAGCCTTCGGGCTGAAGCAGCGGGGACTTTCGAAGCAAGAGCGGTACGATCTGGCCATGGAGCAGATCCGCATGGTGCATCTCGGCAAATTTGCCGACCGTTACCCGCATGAGCTGTCGGGAGGCATGAAGCAGCGGGTAGCCATTGCCCGGGCACTCGTCATGGACCCGGAAATCCTGCTGATGGACGAACCATTCGCCGCATTGGACGAACAGACGAGGCTGCTGCTCCATCAGGAGCTGGAATCAATCTGGATGAAGACGCGCAAGACGGTTCTGTTCATTACCCATAATATCCGCGAAGCGGTGCTGTTATCCGATCGGGTGCTGGTCATGTCCACCAGGCCGGGCAAGATCAAGAAAGAATTTGCCGTACAGGCGGCAAGACCGCGAAATTCGGGAGATTCCGTGATCCATCATATTGAAAGCCGTATTCTGGACGCGCTGGCAGATGAACTGGAGAAGGTGGTGAAGGAGGAATACGGCGATGATTACGATTTTCAAAAAGGCAGGTTTTCTAATTCTTCTGATTCTTATCTGGGAGGCAGCCTATAGAATATTTGGCTGGGGCTGGCGGTTTCCTTCCGCGTTGCAAACCTTTCATACCTTTTGCGACGGACTGGTCAACGGCCAGCTGCTCGAAGCGGTATACAGCAGTCTGCGCCGGATTATTATAGCTTTCGCATTATCCTGCGTGATCGGAGTGTCCCTCGGCGTGCTGTTTGCCCGCAACCGGTTCGTGGACGAGACGTTCGGCTTTCTGGTCGTCGCGCTGCAGACGGTTCCAAGTATCGCTTGGCTTCCTTTTGCCATCATCTGGTTTGGATTAAATGATTTCTCGGTTGTATTCATCACGACCATCGGCGCGACCTGGACGATGGCGATTTCCAGCCGCAGCGGCTTCCGGAACATTCCCTCCCTGTATCTGAAGGCGGCGGAGATGTTCGGAACCGGAAGGGGCGTCAAGCTGTTTTTTCAAATCATGGTGCCGGCCGCTGTTCCCCATCTCATCACCGGCATGCGGATGGCCTGGGCGTTCGCCTGGCGCGCGCTTGTCTCCGGCGAGCTGATCGCCCGAGGTGTCGGGCTTGGGCAGATGCTGGAGGAAGGTCGAAACATCGGCGATACGTCCATTATGCTGTGCGTCGTTCTGCTCATTGCAGTAATCGGAACGATCTCCGATCATCTCGTGTTCAAACGGATTGAGGACCGGATCATGGTGCGCTACGGCCTCCATTCGGCCAAATCCTAGTCCGCAGCAAGGATTGGGCTGCTGCCATGAGTAAAACGTCCTTTCGAACCTTGTAAGTGTTACCAGCAAGTTAAGCGCTCATCACTTGTTTTTTATAATAGAGAGGGGAAAGTTTGAATGAAAAAACAATGGTTGCTGTCCATGGTGCTTATCCTGGTGCTCGCGGGGCTGCTGAGCGCCTGCGGCTCCAATAATGAAGGCAGCGCCGGCTCGGACGGCGAGGCGGCCAAGCCGGCCACCGTCAAGATCGGGCTGCTGAAGAATGTCACCCACGCGCCGGCGTTTATCGCCCTCAAGAACGGCTATTTTCAAAAGGCATTCGGCGACGATGTGAAAATCGAGGTGCAGGCTTTCGATAACGGCTCCGATTTCTCGACGGCGATGGCGACCGGGCAGATCGATATCGGCTATGTCGGACCGGGCCCGGTTACGAATCAATATGTGCGCAGCAAAAATATTACGATCGTCTCCGGCGCCAATAACGGCGGTGGTGTGCTGGTAACGCGGAAAGGCGCGAATATTGCCGGCGTGAAGGGCCTTGCAGGCAAGACCGCTGCTATTCCGACCACAGGCAGCACGAATGAAATTTCCTTGCGTCTGCTGCTGCAGCAGAACGGACTCAGTGTAACCAAGGACGCCTCCGGCGTGCAGCTGATCACGATGGCGCCGGCCGATACGCTTGTGGCCATGAAGCAGAATCAGGTCGATGCCGCGCTGCTGCCGGAGCCGTGGGGCACGCAAATCGTCGAGCAGGGAATCGGAGATATTTTGGTCGATTGGGACAAAATTCCGCCAAATGACGGGAATTATCCGCTTACGATCCTGGTCGCTAACAATGATTTTCTGAAAAAATACCGCGGTACGGTGAAAGAGGCCATCCAGGCCAATATAGAGGCGATCGACTATATCAAATCGAACCCTGATGACGCCTACTCGCTTGTCAGCGACGAATTAAAAGAGCTGTCGGGCAAAGGACTTGAGCTTAACCTGATCAAGGCGGCGCTGCAGCATTTGACCTTGACGACGGACATCGATCTGGATGTGCTGGAGCAGATGGCCCAGGTTGCCGTCGACGCGGGTTATATCAAGGATGTGGAAGGCAAGCCGGACTTGAGCGGCCTGCTGGATCTGTCGATATTGGAGGAAGTGAAATCATGACCTTTATTCAACCTCAGCTGAATGTGCTTCCCGATTATCACGAGCATCTGAAGGTGGTTCTGCTCGGGACAGGATCGCCCCGGGCCTTCTATGGCAGGGCCAAGGCCGGCGTAGTTGTGCTGGCGGGGGATAAGACATTCCTGGTCGACTGCGGCGGTGCGGCGGTCGATCAGATGATCAAGGCGGGCGTAATGCCGCAGCGGGTGTCGGATGTGCTTTTCACCCATCATCACTACGATCATAATGGCGGATTCTTCGATGTATTCATTACCAGCTGGAGAACGCATGTGACTCCGGAGCGGGTATTCGAGGGGCGCTCGACGCCGATGCAGGTGTATGGTCCGGACACGACCCGGGAAATTATCGGCAAAATGCGCGAGTCCTTCGAATTCGACGTCAAGCTGCGTGTCAGCTACAATCTGTCGGACGAAGCCGGCTCGCAAATTCAGTATATTGAACGCAATGAGGGCATTATCTATGACAGGGATGGCATCCGCATTACCGCTTTTGAAGTGGACCATCGACCCGTCTATCCTGCCGTAGCCTACAAATTCGAGTACAACGGGAAGTCGGTTGTCATCTCCGGAGATACGATTCCGGTGCCCAATATGGTCAAATACAGCGATGGCGTTGACCTGCTCGTCCATGAAGCCTACAACAAGGAATGGCTTGATTCGCTGATCGTGACCTATCCGGAGCAGGCCCGGGCGCTGTCCAATCCGGCCAAGTATCATACGACAACGCTGGAAGCGGCGGAAATCGCCCGTCAAGCGGGAGCCAGGCATCTCGTGCTGACGCATCATATCCCGGCTCCAACGCCCGACGCGGCTGCGGAAGAAGCTTATATGGCGGGAATGAAAGAGATCTACAGCGGCCCGATTACCATGGGCAGGGATTTGATGGTGTTTGACTTGGCGGAAGCATGGCAGGCAGGCCGGTAAGAATTTGAACGAATGAGGAAGAATGCAACCTGGGCGTTACCGGGGGCATTCTTCTTTTTTCTTACGCAAGGATGGCAAGGATTTTACAAGAATTTTAGCTTGATATACTGTTAATGGGATTGAACTCATCTATAATAATAACAGCAGCAGATGTTCAGTTACTGACAACCGGGCTGCGGTAAGCCTGCATCCAGCGGTTGCAGTAATATCCCGCGAGGTCACGGGCAGCCAAGAATCATTTGACATAAGAATCGCTGACTTTTGAACGGGCAATACTGGCAGCATGGTGGTTGTATCCAGACTTGGAGGTAGAGATCATGAAGCATAGAGTTTTATATGAAGGCGCATTCGCGCTTCTTCAGGTGGAGATGGAGCAGGGAGAAAGTGTGAAGGCGGAGATGGGCGCAATGGTTTCCATGTCGCCAACGATTGACTTGAAGGGAACCGTCGACGGTGGAATTATGAGGGGACTCGGGCGGATGCTCAGCGGGGAGAAATTCTTCTTCCAGGAACTCGTCGCAGCACGCGGGCGGGCAGAGGCGCTGCTGGCTCCTTCCTCCATGGGGGATATTCAATCGATCGAGCTGGACGGTACATATAAGCTGTTGGTCCAAAAGGACGGCTTTCTCGCCGGTACATCCGGCATTGAAGTCAACACCAAAATGCAAAATCTGGCGCGCGGCTTCCTGTCCGGCGAAGGCTTCTTCATCATTGAGATCAGCGGAAGAGGTACGGTTTTCCTGTCCTCCTTCGGGGCCATTCATGCCATTAACCTCGCTCCCGGCGAGGAAATGATCATCGATAACGGACATCTGGTCGCTTGGCCGGATTATATGGAGTACAAGATCGAGAAGGCCTCCAAGGGCTGGTTCTCCAGCTTTACGAGCGGGGAAGCCATTGTCTGCCGTTTTCGGGGCGAGGGCGTTGTACTCATCCAAAGCCGCAATGCGGCCGGCTTCGGCAGCTGGATCAAACGGTTTATTCCGACAAGCGGCTAGCGCTTGGTTTTTTTTGTGATGCTTCTCCTTGGGAAAAGGCTGCCGGTGCAGCCTTTTTTCTATGAAAAGACAATTTAAAAGCAATACCTTGCAGACCCCTGAGGCGATCAGAGGTCTTTTTTGTTTGTTCCCATCGAAAATCAGCTGCGGACTGTGACAACTGCCGTGTTATTGTCCCGTCAGGACGTTAGCCGTTACGGTTCATAGATAAATCCATATATTGTTTATGCAACTAACGCTAACTTAAGGAGAGGATAAAAAATGGCAAGACACAAGAAATCAAAACATTGTTGTTACGATCCCAAACCCTTTTGTAAAACGCAAAAAGTAATTTGGGTATACAAGGTGCGCTATGACCCTAAAATCATTAAAAAATACTGCAAGCCCGTTAAAAAGCATAAAAAATGGTAATAAAATGTAACTAGTTGGTTTTCAAAATCCATATAAACCATGGATGGCATGAAGTAGATCTCTGAATCTTTCAGAGATCTATTTGTGCTGCCGCAGCATTTTTGATCCGGGTATGTCACTGGATGATTGCCATACGTTACAGCAGACTTATTTACCCATGGAATCGCTTACCTCTGAGGTACACTTGTAAGGGATTGCCCGGAATTGCACATAAGTGGAGAACATCTTTGCATATTGAACAGTAGAAGGGTGAGATGAAGCAGATGAAGATTACAGAGGTAACAAGCTATCTGTCCAGCGACGGCGTATTTGTCAAGGTGGAGACGGACGAAGGCATTACCGGTTATGGAGAAGGCACGAACTTCACGCCGAGGGCGGTTATCGGCATGATTGAAGAATTGAAGCCCTATCTCATCGGAGAGGATCCGCAGCGGATCGAGCATTTGTGGCAGTCATGCTTTCGCCGCCTGTTTGCCCGTGGCGGGCCTGTAACGGGTTCTGCGATTGCTGCCATTGATATTGCCCTGTGGGATATTAAAGGAAAAGCGCTTGGCGTTCCCATATATCAGCTGCTGGGCGGGTTGGCCCGCGACAAGGTGAGGGTATACGGACCGGTTGCCGGCAAATCGGCTGAAGAAATTGCCCGCAAGGCCAAGCTGCTGGCAGACCGGGGCGTTACGGCGATCCGTTACCGCGCCTTCCACGATTGGGACGATCTCAATTTGCATGATCATAAACGCGCCGTCATGCAGCAGATTGAGTACACAGAGGCTATCCGTGCGGCAGTGGGCGACGAGGTGGATCTGATTATCGAATGCCATGGCCGTTATGATCCCGATTATGCAGTGATGCTGGCGAAGAATGTGGAGAAATTCCGCCCGCTGTACATTGAGGATCCCATCCGCCACGAGAATCCGCAGGCTTACCGCCGGCTCAGACCGTATACCAGCATCCCGCTGGCTACCGGGGAACGGGGACACAATAAATGGGATTACCGCGAATTGATCGAAGGCGGTCTTGTCGATTATTTGCGTCCGGATATTTGCTGGTGCGGAGGCATTACCGAAATGCGCAAAATCGCAGCGATTGCCGAGATGTATTATGTTAACCTGGTGCCGCATAACAACTGGGGACCGATTGGAACGGCGGCCAGCATGCATGTGTCGCTGGCGTTCTCCAATGTGGCGCTGCTGGAGCTTCCCGCATCGGCCAGCAACGCCGGGGATTTGGATACGACTGTAGCCTCGCCCTATCCGGTCGTGGAGAACGGGTATGCTTTTCCGCTGAATGGTCCGGGACTTGGCGTGACCTTCTCGGAGGAAGCGGCGGAGGCCCGTCCTGCGAAGCGGCTCGGCATTGTTCCCAAGCTGAATGCGCTTGACGGTTCTGTCCGGGACTGGTAGACCGCAAGCGGCAGAACTCAGGGCAAGCAGAAGCGAGCGGACGGACCGGCCAGCCCAAGGCCAGCTTGCTCAACAGATTGGATAAGGAGGCTGCGGAACATGGAAGCAGATCAGAGAACGGCTGATCTTAAGAAGGTGGTCCTTATGAGGGATCATATGGAACAGGAGGGCAGCGGGACGCCAATCGGGTGGGCAGTCGAACAGCTGTCTGCAGCCTTGAAGGGACGTTCCATAACGCTCATTCCGCAAAGCGACGCGAATTCATCCGGTGCGGAAGCAGCTATCAGACTTGTTAAAGCCAGTGATGCCGGAGGAGAAGCCGGAAATGTTCCCGCTGCTGCGGAAGCGTTCATCATCGATCGGCGGACGGGACCGGCCCGCACAACAATTGTGATCTGCTCATCCGGTGACAGAGGCTTCATCTATGCGCTGCTGGAGCTTGCGGACCGGATTCAATATGCCTCCGATCCTATGGCGGAGCTGCATGATTGGAAGCGAACGGAAGAGAAGCCGGCGAACAAAGTCAGGAGCCTCAGCAGGATGTTTGTCAGCGAGGCGGAGGACAAGCCCTGGTATTACGATAAGGCTTTCTGGAATGAATATTTGAACGAAATCGCCCGGCATCGCTTCAACCGCTTCAATCTTGCCCTCGGGATGGGCTATGATTACGGTCATGATCCGGATATCCGGGACAATTATATGTATTTTGCTTATCCCTTTCTGCTGGATGTCCCCGGATATGACGTAAGGGTTGAGGGATTGCCCGGGGGAGAAGCGGCCCGCAACCTGGACATGCTCCGCTATATCGGGGAGCAGGTAAGCCGCCGCGGTCTCGATTTTCATGTCGGCATCTGGACCAATGCCTACGATTTGCCGGACAGTCCCCATCCCCATTACCGGATCACGGGATTGACGAAGGACAATCACGCCGCTTACTGCCGTGATGCGCTCACCCTGCTGCTGCAGTCCTGCACCTCTATTGCCGGCCTGACCCTGCGGGTTCATTACGAAAGCGGCATTCCGGAGCCGGCTCAGGAATTCTGGAGAGCGGCGTTGTCCGGGATTGCTGCCATCGACCGGCCTGTCAGCGTCGATATCCATTCCAAAGGGGTGGAGGCGTCCATGATAGAAATGGTGCGGGAGAGTACAGGCAGGCAGGTAACGGTCTCGCCCAAGTTCTGGGCAGAGCATATGGGACTTCCCTATCATCCCGCTCATAACCGGGAGAGGGAAATGCCGGAGGCTGATTTCAAGGGCTCCAAATATGCAGCTGTGACTGCGGGCTCCCGCAAGGTGACCCGCTATGGATATGCGGATTTTCTGACGCGCAGCCGCGATTACGATATCCTGTACCGGGTATGGCCGGGGACGCAGCGCGTTCTTCTGTGGGGCGATCCCGTCATGGCGGCGGGAAGCAGCCGGGCGGCGTCGTTCGGCGGGGCTGCCGGCCTGGAGCTGTTCGAGCCGCTGTCCTTCAAGGGCCGCAAGACATCGGGCATCGCAGGCGGCAGGGAGCTGTATGCCGATGAGCCGCTTCGTCTGGAAGGCAAAGACTGGATCAAATACGGTTACACCTACCGGCTGTGGGGAAGGTTGATGTATAATCCGGATACGGATCCTGACGTATGGAGAAGATATTTGCGCCATGAATACGGGGCATCCGCAGGGGCTGCCGAGAAGGCGCTGGCCTTTGCCAGCCGGATTCTTCCTCTGATTACTGTCGCGCATCATCCATCCTCCGCGAATGTGGATTATTGGCCGGAGATGTATACGAATCTTGCGATCATCAAGACCAAGCCATCCCAATACGACTACGACCTGCCGGAGCCGAAGACGTTCGGAGCAGCAAGTCCCCTTGATCCCGAAATGTTTTATTCCATCAATGCCTTCGCGGACGCTGTAATAAGCGGAACCCGCAGCGGCAAGGCAACTCCCCAGGAGGTAAGCTTCCGCCTTGACGAATGGGCGGGAGGAGCCATGAGCAGCTTGATGGAAGCCGAAGCCTTGGCGGACAAGCCTCAGAATGCAGCCTTCCGACGGTTGGCGGCGGATGTGCGGATTCTGGCGGGCCTGGGCCGGTTCTTCGCACGGAAATTCCAGGCGGGAACCGCTTATGCCTTGTTCGAGCGCTCCAACGATGTGCGGTTTTTGTATTACGCCTTGAAGGAGTACCATCTGGCGAAGGAAGCCTGGGAGCAGATTATAGCGGCAGCTGATGGCGTTTACCGCAGCGATATCGCATTTGGCCATAAGCCTTATATGCGTGGGCATTGGGCTGACCGCCTCCCGGCGATAACGGAGGATCTGGAAGAGATGCACCGGATATACAGGCAGTGGCCGGCCGGTGCCGGAGCTGAGGGACCGAATGAGATGGAAATCGGGGAATATGTCAGACCGCTGCGGGGGCCGTCTCCGGCCTATGAGCATATTCAGCCTGAGTCCTACAGTCCGGGAATGCCAGTCCAAATTGCCGCAACTGCTCCATCGGCCCCGCCGGAGCTGCGGATTTACCTGCATTACCGCCATGTCAATCAGGCCGAACGGTTCGCGGTAGCGGAGATGGAGAGGGACGGCGACCTGTATCGCGCCGTGATACCATCGTCCTATACGGATTCGGCTTATTCCCTGATGTATTATCTGGAACTGGATAACGGGACCGATGCCTGGATCGCTCCGGGCTTTGACACGGAGATGGCGGGTCCTCCTTATTATGTCCTGCATTCCACATTTGTCCTCCAGGGTGGAATAACGTCTTCTAAGTTAGGGGATATTCGTCCGATATGGGAATATTTGCTATGATAAAAAAGCGGTTTCAAGAGCAAACAGAAGACAAAAGTGTATCACGCGGGATAGTCAAAGGGGTTATAATAAAAACAATTCGGTTTAACTTGGAGGTATCCTATGAACGTTTTTCCATTGCAGCAGCGGAATATCACCAGCAGCAGAATCGTTTACGGCACGACTGGTCTTGGGGGAAGCAACAACCATGATCCCCTTACCGATGCGGACCTGTTGAAGGCGGAGCGTGCGGTCGATGCTGCGCTTGAGGCCGGCATTACGATGTTTGACCACGCCGATATCTATTCGGGAGGCAAGGCCGAGGCTGTTTTTGGAAGCGTTCTCGGGAAGAGGCCGGGCTTGCGCGAATCCATTGTGATTCAGTCCAAATGCGGCACCCGGTTCGCGGACGAGCATTCACCGCAGCGGTATGATTTTTCCCGGGAGCATATATTACGCGCCGTTGACGGCAGCTTGAAGCGGCTGGGTACAGATTATCTGGATATTCTCCTCCTGCACCGTCCTGATCCGCTGGTCCAGGCTCAGGAAGTCGCCGAAGCGTTTCAGACGCTCAAGCAGGCAGGAAAAGTCAGACACTTTGGCGTTTCCAATATGAATGCGGGACAGATCAAGCTTCTGCAGGCCCAGCTGCCCGATCCACTGGTGGCCAACCAGCTGGAGATGAGCCTGCTGGATTCAAGCTGGGTCGACCGGGGCGTACTGGTCAATCAGCGCGAGTCCGTCCATGTTGTTTTTCCGGAAGGGCTCCTGGAGCACTGCATGCTGGAGAACATCCAAATTCAGGCATGGTCTTCGCTTGCGAAAGGCATCTATACCGGACGCAGCATGGATAATGCTCCGGAAGAGGTTGTCCGTACCCGCGAGCTGGTTGCCGAGATGGCCCGGCGCAAAGAAACGACAGGCGAGTCGATTGTTCTGGGCTGGCTGATGCGTCATCCGGCGCTGATCCAGCCTGTGATCGGGTCAGCCAATCCGGAGCGCATTCTGAACTGCCGTGATGCCGTGAAGCAGGCCGGGCTCATGACGCGTGAGGAATGGTATGCGCTCTATACATCGTCCAGAGGCAAATCCGTCACCTGACACAGCTGCCAGCGGGAGGCTTGACCTAAGCGCATCTGCGCTTTTAGGGTCAGCCTCCTTTCGTGCTTTATGATTTCCCGCTGAGGCTCGAACGGAAAATGTCTCTACTACCCGGCAGGAAGGGGACACACATGTGAAATCGCTTCTACAGATGCTGAAAGGTCCTCGTTCACTCAAAAGAAAGCTGATTGCCGTGCTGCTGTCCAGCACGCTGATTCCGCTTGCCCTTATCGGCGCGATTTCCTACTACACGATCTATTCCATACTGGACCATAAAATTGAAGACGGGGTCCGGAGCACTTTAAGCCAAAAGAAGCAATCGCTCGAAACCTCGCTTCATCATCTCCAATATGTGTCCCAGCAGCTCTCGCTCGATGGCAGCGTCGGCCAGAATTTGTCGGTTTACCTGACGACCTCCGACCTGTATGAAAAAAAACTGATGCGGGACGAAGTCATTAATGAAATCAATCTGATCAGCTTTTCCAACCCGAATCTCAGCATGGTCTGTTATTATATGCCCGGCCCCAAAAAAATCCTGTTCTCCAATTATTGCCCGGCATCCAATCTGGATATCCATAGTCTTCCCATGTTTGAGGATTACAGTGCGGACAGGGGCTTCACCTATTACGGGCCTTATGATTCACAGAACTATCAGAACAGAAGAATGGTCGTTTCAGTCGCCCGCAGTGTTCTGATGGAGGGCGAACCGATTTACATTTATATCGAGACCGAAGTGGAGGATATTTTCGACGGGGGCGATCCCAAGAACGGGGCGAGTTTGCTGATTGTGGATCACAGCGGCCGCATAGCCTACAGCAGCTCCGCGTCGTTCCAGGCCGGCACCAGCTACGCCGCAAACAGCGGGCAGCAGGACGCCTACCTGTTCCAGGCCGCAAGCCAGCAGGGCTGGATGATTGTAAGCGTTATCCCGAAGAAGGAGTACGACCGGGAGATTAACGGGTGGCTGCTGCGGTTCTTCGTGCTTGGCGTTTCATCGATCGGGCTCAGCCTGCTGTTTGCCTGGGCTGTCTGGCGGACGGTCTATCGTCCGCTGCGAAGTCTCAACCGGGAAATTATGCTGATATCCAAGAGCAATTTCAAGTCCGCCGTTACATTCACGGATGTGAAGGAGTTCGATTTTCTGCTCCTGCGCTTTCAGGATATGCGTATCCGGATAAGGGAGCTGCTGCATGAGGTGAAGGAGAAGGAGGAGCGCAAAGCGGCGCTGGAGGTGGAGAAGCTGATGCATCAGATCAATCCGCATTTTACCCATAATACGCTGGATACGATCCGCTGGCTGGCCCGGCTGCAGGGTCATGACGAGATCGACCGTCTTGTGTCGACGCTGAACAAGCTGCTTTACTACAATCTCGGAAAAGGCAAGACGGCTACGATTGCCGACGAAATCGGCGCGCTCCGGCATTATGTGGCCCTGCAGCAGATCCGTTATAATTTTCAGTTCGACGTGCGGATCGATACCGATCCGGCGATCGAGGATACGCTGATTCCGCGCTTTATTCTTCAGCCTCTAGTTGAAAATGCGCTGTACCACGGCGGGATGGCGGATGACGGGATTATCCGCGTGATCATTGCCGAGGAGGAAGACGAGAGGATCGGCATCCGGGTTATTGATAACGGCATCGGCATGGATGAGGAAGCAGTCAGCCGGCTGCTGGAGCAGGATCATGCCCCGGATTCGGCGAAGGGCTCTAACCACAAGACAGGAATGGGCATCGGCGTCAATTATGTGCGGCGGATGATTGAATTTCAATTCGGCGAGAGGGCCGAATTCGGAATCCAGAGCGCAGCAGAGCAGGGAACGACAATCCTTATTCGGATTCCCATGAATGCAAAGGAGCGGGATGACAATGAACGTGCTGATCGTGGATGACGACCATCTGGTGCGCAAGGGAATTGTTTCCCTCATGCCCTGGAGCGAATTCGGGCTTCAGGTTGTAGGCGAAGCGGAGAACGGAAAGAAAGCGCTTCAATTTCTGGAAAGCCATCCCGTTGATCTGATGATCACAGACATCGCCATGCCGTCCATGTCGGGGCTTGACCTGCTGCGGGAGGTCCGGCAGCATTATCCCGGCATCTGGATCGTGATGCTGACCTTTTATCAGGAGTTCGAGCATGTTCAGGAGGCTCTCCGGCTCGGAGCCATCGATTATATCGCCAAGGTGGAGCTGGAGAAGGACAATATGCGCGACATTCTCACCCGGATTCTCCGGCGGACCCGTGAGCAGAAACTGCCTGAAGCTCCGTCTGTCGTCGTCCGCACAGTCGGCGGCACAGTCGGCGAAAGCGCGGAGAGGGTGCTGCTGCTCGCCGCACTCTCGTCGGAAAGGCCGGATTTTCTCGATGAGCTGCTGCCGACGGAGCAGCATGGTGTAAGCGAGATCAACCGGGATGTGTGGCTGCTGCCGGAGCTCTCTCCGGCGCGCGAGGATGAGATCGTCGGGAGAATCAGGGAGTGTGAGGAACTTTCGGGCAAGTGGGCGGTGATTCGCACGGTCGGGATCCGGGACCATAACCGGAAGCAGATCTGCAAGCTTCTGGTCGATTATGCTTCGCATGACTTTTTCTATGAATATGAGCCTGGCCGCAGCGTTTATGATGTGGATCTGGACTCTTTTGAAAGAGAGGACCGGCAGATTTCCGAGAAGGTGCTGTACCAGCTGCGCGAGGAATGGTCGTCGCTTGAACTGGTGTACGACGAGGAGCGCTATCTCGCGCTTGTATCGGAGCTGGAGAAGATCCGTCCCTCGGCCGACAAGCTGGAGAGCATGTTCTATTGGATATTGGTGCAGTGGGAGAGATACGTGCCCCTCGATCTGACATCTGTATTTGACAGGGCGGAGCTGCGATGCTGGGCGGATTGGCTGCTGTGGCTGGAGAAGATGCGCAAGGATATCCGCAGCTCCTTCGTGGAAACCCACTATTCCGATGACATGATGGCTAGTGTGATCAAGGCTGTCGATTATATCAACCGCAATATCAGCCTGGATCTGAAGCTGACGGAGGTAGCGGAGGAGGTCCACATCAGCCGCAGCTATTTCAGCGAATGCTTCAAGAACATAACGGGGAAAACCTTCAACGAGTATATAAGGGATGCGCGAGTCGACTATGCCAAGTCGCTGCTCAGCCAGACGAACGAGCCGATTTACCGGATTTCCGAGAAATGCGGGTATCCCGACGAGAAATATTTCAGCAAGGTGTTCCGCAAGAAGGTCGGCGCT
The DNA here is from genome assembly GCF_056269365.1 of Paenibacillus sp. JT22N12. Lineage (NCBI taxonomy): Bacteria > Bacillati > Bacillota > Bacilli > Caryophanales > Paenibacillaceae > Paenibacillus > Paenibacillus sp. JT22N12. The sequence goes on from NZ_JBWDNU010000004.1 coordinate 837,660, forward strand.
CTGCCAAGCGAATTCCGCAAGCGCGGGCAAGGAGCCAGCGTGCAGGAAAGACCATAAAACAAGAAAATATGGAGGGGTATGAAGTGAAAATGAAAATTGGATTTGTCGGACTGGGAACAATGGGCTTGCCAATGGCAGTCAACCTGCTGAAGGCAGGCTTTGAGGTTTACGGGAAGAACAGAAGCTCCGGCCGGGAGCAGCAGTTTGCCTCGCAGGGGGGCAGTACGGGATTGGCTCTTGCCGAGCTGGCTGCTCAGATGGATGTCATTATCACCTGCCTTCCGCTGCCGGCGGATGTTGAAGAGGTATATTCGGGTGATAGCGGTCTGATTCAGCATGCCCGGGAAGGACTCGTTCTGATTGATTGCAGTACAGTATCGCCGGAACTGAACCGCAAGCTCTATGCCCAGTCCGAAGCAGCCGGCGTGGAATTCCTTGACGCTCCCGTAAGCGGCGGCGAGACCGGAGCCATCGCCGGAACGCTGAGCGTGATGGTCGGAGGACAAGAAGAGACTTATAACCGTGTGCACAGCCTGTTCGAAGCGGTCGGCAGCCGAATCAGCTATGTTGGCGCATCGGGAAGCGGCTCAACGGTGAAGCTGATCAATCAGCTGATGGTGGGTATTCACTCGCAGGCGGTCAGCGAAGCCTACGCGCTGGGCTGCAAAGCCGGTCTCGATCCGGATCTGCTGTTTGATATTCTGAATCACAGCTTCGCCCAAAGCAGGATCATGGAGCGCCACTATACCCAATTTATTGCCAAGTCTTCATTCCAGCCGGGCTTTGCGCTGAAGCTGCTGGCCAAGGATATGAATCTGGCGGCTGATATGGGCGAGCAGTCCGGTGTTCAGCTGAATGCCGGCAAGCGGGTTCAGGCCATTATCAATCAGGCGGTTGGAGATGGCTTCGGGAGTCTTGATATGGCGGCGCTGTATTCCTACCAGATGGCTGGCGACGACAAGCAGCGGGAAGCCGGGAGCAGGAAGTATTTTGCCGTATTTCTGCCTATGCTGGATGCGGATAAAAGCGTACAGTACCGCCCGGATCATCTGCAATTTCTGGATGATTGCCGGGCAGCCGGGAAACTGCATGCCAACGGGCGGTTTGTCGATGGGGCAGGGGGACTTGTCATCTACCGCGCAGGGAATTTTGAAGAAGTGGAGCAGTGGGTGAAGCAGGATCCGTACATCGTGAACGGGGCGCGCAGCTATGAGATTCATGAATGGGATATCGTCCTGGCTCCATAAACCAGGAGAGATGAGGACAGGGAGTAATCCGGCACGGAAAAAGGGGGAACTTCCCCCTTCCTTCCCCCGGGAAGGCGGTCAAGCGGAAGATGTTTATCTCCCAAACGGACGATGGATGGTACTACTTGGGCTGCCGATTTCCACCGTATAATGTTCCTATCTTCACCAAATCATGAATCGATAACAGGGAGGTTTACCATGAGAAAGAAGTGGTTTGTCGGAACGGCTTTATTCTTTCTTCTTTTTGCAACCGCTTGCAGCAGCAATACAGGCGGCAATGATGCGAATTCGCCATCAAATGCGCCCGCAAACACAGGGAACGCTGTGAACGAGGGAGAAGGCGCAACCCCCGCAGCGGGAGAGGCTGCAGATCCGTACGGGCCGGAGAAAGAGCTTGTCACGCTTAATATCGCACAGGTGCTGCCTCCGGGCGACGCAGGTCTGCCTGCAGGGCAAACCGTCGATAACAATGTGCTGACGAAGTTTTATGAAGACACGCTCAACATGAAGATCCATCGCGAGTGGAGCGCCGTTGATGGCGATCCGTATGATCAAAAGGTTATGCTGGCCATTGCCAGCCGAGAAATTCCCGATGCGATGCAGGTCAATGAAGAGCAGCTCCGCATGATGGTGAAAGCCGGACTGCTTGAGGACTTGACGAACGTCTTCGATCAATATGCTTCACCGAAGGTCAAGGAGCTGCAGGTCGATCTTGCCAAGGGCCAGGCGCTGGAATCCGCGACTTTCGACGGCAAGCTGTATGCCATTCCCAGCATTCAGATCAAGGGTGACGCTTACACGGTGCTGTGGGTGCGCAAGGACTGGCTGGATAAGCTGAAGCTGCCGGAGCCCAAGACGATCGCCGATATTGAAGCAACAGCCAAAGCGTTTATAGACAACAAGATGGGCGGCGACAAGACGGTCGGCCTCACAGGGCCCAACAAATCCGAGCTTTCCAGCGACAAGGGGAACCGGGCGCATGGCTTTGACGCCATCTTCAGCTCCTTCCACTCCTTCCCGCGCAACTGGATCAAGGATAAGGACGGCAATGTAACCTATGGCTCCATTACACCGGAGACGAAAGAAGCGCTGGGCCAGCTCCGCGACTGGTATGCCAAGGGTCTGATCGATAAGGAGTTCTTCCTGCGTGAAAATCCCAATGAGCTGTTCCTGAGCGGACAAAACGGGTTGTTCTTCGGTCCGTGGTGGATGGGCTGGGGCGATCTGACCCAATCCTTCGAGAAAAATCCGGATGCCCAGTGGAAAGCTTATGCGGCGCCGACCGATAAAGACGGCAAGCTGCTGACGCATTTGCAGCCGGTTTCACTCGATTATCTCGTTGTCCGCAAAGGCTATGAGCACCCTGAGCTGGTGATGAAGGGCGTCAACATGAGGATCGGCATGAACCGTCAGGCGGCTGATGTTCCAAAAGATCTCTTCGACCGCTGGACGAAGGAAGTCGCCACGACCGAAATCAGCGATACGCTGGATGTGTTCCGCGTCAACGCGGATGATATCGGAGCTGTCTCGAACCGCAGACATGCGATCCTTGATGCGGTGGACGGCAAGATCGATCCATCCACGCTGGAGCCTGAAGTCAAGGATGCTTATGAGCTGGCCAAGAAATACATGGATGATCCGACCGTAGTGAAGAATTATCCGCAGGCGGTCAAGGATGGGCTGACGCTGACCCAAACGGGTAGCTTCCAGGCTTATGTGGTGGGCGGCGCCCCGCTTGACAGCGATTATGAGGAAGTAAGCAGCCTGCTTTATTCGCCAACGGAAACCATGAAGACGCGATGGGCCAATCTCACGAAGCTGGAGGACGAAACCTTCCTGAAGATCATCATTGGCGGAGCTCCGCTGGATTCCTTCGATACCTTCGTGAAGCAGTGGAAAAGCCAGGGCGGCGACAAGATCATCAAGGAAGTAGAAGAAGCAATCAAAGAATAGCGGAATTGGCGAAGGCGGCGCCGGAGGCGGGTACAGCCTCCGGCACCAGGGGCCGATTTTACAGGATTGGAGTTGATCGATTATGCGCGCTCTGAAGCCGCAAACGCATTATCTGCTCATGCTGCTCCCCGGCATTGCGCTGCTGCTGATTTTCGAGACAACGCCGCTTCTGGGATCTGTTGTGGCGTTTATGAACTATTTTCCCGGCGTGCCCTTCAAGGATCAGGAATGGGTCGGACTGGAAAATTTCCGCTATATGTTTCAAATGAACGACAGTCTCATCATTTTCCGCAACACCATTATTCTGGCCAGTTTGAAAATCATCTTCAATCTTGTTGTGCCTCTTGTGTTTGCACTTTTGCTCAATGAAGTGAAAAATATTCTGTTCAAGCGTTGGGTGCAGACGATCGTCTATATGCCCCATTTCCTGTCCTGGGTTATCCTGGCAGGCATTCTGAGTGAAATTTTATCCTTGAACGGCAGCATTAACGTCGTTCTTCAGTGGTTTGGCATCGATCCGGTCCTGTTTCTGGGCAGCAATACCTGGTTTCCGGTCATTGTAGTCGGCAGCGACGTCTGGAAGGAGCTCGGCTTCAATCTGGTCATCTATCTGGCTGCGCTGACGGGCATTAATCCGGCGCTTTACGAAGCGGCCGAGGTGGACGGGGCAACCCGGATGCAGAAGATCTGGAATATTACAGTGCCGGGCGTTTCAACTACGGTCATTCTGCTGGCGACTCTGGGCATCGGCAATGTGCTGAATGCCGGATTCGACCAAGTATTCAATTTGTATAATCCGGCCGTCTATCAGACGGGCGATATCATCGATACCTATGTGTACAGGGCAGGACTTCTTGAGATGCAGTATTCGTTGGCAACGGCGATCGGTCTGCTCAAATCGGCGCTCAGCTTCATCCTGATCGTCATCGCGTACACATTGGCCAACAAATTCAGCGATTACCGGATTTTCTGACGGAGCGGAGGTGTAGATGTGTCAAATGAAAAAGCTTTGAGTTCCGCTCTGGTCCGTGAGGGAATGGTACGCGACCGGTCCTTCAGCGGACGGCTGGGCGACGGTATCATCATTGCGGTGCTGGCCGTTGTCTCCCTGCTGAGTATTGCGCCAATCTGGCATGCGCTTGCCCTGTCGTTCAGCAGCAGCGCCGCATCGAACGCCGGCCTGGTCGGATTATGGCCGGTTGATTTCAATCTGAGCTCCTATTCGACGGTTGTCGATGACAAAGCCTTTTTTCTCGCCTTCTGGGTATCCCTGAAGCGGGTGTTTCTCGGCGGAGCCGTAAATTTCATCATGACGATCCTGATCGCCTATCCCTTGTCTCGTCCAAAAGCGGAATTCAAGCTCCGCAATGTGTTCATGTGGTTTCTGGTCTTTACGATGCTGTTCAAGAGCGGTCTGATTCCCATTTATCTGACGGTGCAGAGTCTGGGCCTTGTCAACTCCATCTGGTCGCTGGTGCTTCCGGTTGCCGTTCCTGTGTTCAACGTTATTCTGCTCATGAATTTCTTCCGGAGCATACCGAGGGAGCTGGATCAGGCGGCGAAGATGGATGGGGCGGGTCCCTGGTATACGTTGTACAGCATTTATATCCCGCTGTCGGTGCCGGCGCTGGCCACGATCACGCTGTTTAGTCTCGTGATGCATTGGAACAGCTTCCTGGACGGTCTGATCTTCATGAGCAAGACGGAGAATTACCCGCTCCAGACTTATATTCAGCAGCTCGTCGTGCAGGTGAATCTGGAGAACATGTCCGCCGAGGAAGCCGTCCGTATTGCGACTGTTTCCGACAAGACGCTGAATGCGGCGAAAATCATTATCTCCATGCTGCCGATTATTGCGGTTTATCCGTTCATCCAGCGTTATTTCATCCATGGCATCATGATCGGTTCCGTTAAGGAATAACCGGAACAATGTGGAAAATCATCCGTCATGCAGGATGCAGACCAGAGGCATGGCAGGATGATTGTCGCCTTCTATTGCGACAGAATTGCTCTTAACTATCTCTACTTACGCTATACAATATAGCTGTAAGCAAGCTGTAATCGAAATCCTTCCAGTCGAAAGGGGAAATTCGAATGACCATCCGGCTATCGGACGAAGAAAGACAAGCACAATCCATCGGCGAAGACAAGCTCGAGCTTGCCGCCGCTCTTCTCCACATCCGGGGCTATGTCGTGTTGGACAATATGTTTCAACCCGACCGCCTTCAGACGCTGCAGGAAGCTGTCGGGCAGGCAAGGAAACAAACCGGCGGCAATAATGACGGCAATCCGCTTTCTCTGCCGGCGGCGGCACCGTTCATTGATCCGGATATTGCGGAGAATCCATTGATGCTTGGTGTAATTGACCAGATAATCGGCGCAGACTGCGTGCTGCGCGTTATCGGAGCGGATATCCGCAAGCCCGGGGCGGCTGTATCTTCCGAGCTTGCTATCGAGTCAAAACCGCTGTTTCCCGAGACGGAGCATGTCCGCCTGCCGGCACATAAGCTCCATGTCACGATTCCGCTCACGGATCTAAACGAAGGCAGCGGCGCTCCTGAGCTTTGGCCGGGAAGTCATGCGCAGCCGGAGCATATTGCGAAGCATTACTCGGAGGCTGTTATCCGGAAGCTGGCGGAGGGATCCCCGTCCGTGAAGGTCAATGTGCCTGCGGGTGCGGTACTGATCTGCGACAGCAAGCTGTGGCACAGGGAGTGCGCGAACGAAAGTGCGGAAGAACAGGTCAGCCTGACTTTGACTTATCAGCGGTGGTGGGATATTACCAGTCCGCGGCTTGTAATATCCGAAGCCCTCTACAGCGGGGCATCGGCAAGATTGAAACGCTTGTTCCGCTTTGAAGCGCTGCCAGTCCGCAAGAAAGCCGAAATGGGCTCCTAAGGGCAGCCCCATCCCGCAACCGGAAGGAGATTCAAGATGAAAATCCAATTGTCAGAAGAAGAACGCAAGAATGGTCGGTTTGATCCCGACAAGCTGGAATTCGCGACAGCGCTGCTGCGGGCGAATGGCGCCATCATTGTCGAGAATGTGCTGGGACCCGAACGGACGGATGTGATCAACGAGAAATTCAGCCAGATTCTGGCCGAATTCGAGAAGAATTACAGCTACGGCGACGGCGAGTTCAACGCGCAGGGACAAACGAAAAACATGCGCATGGACCTGCCGTTTATGGCTCCTTTTATTGAGGAGGACGTGGTTGCCAATCCCTTCTTCCTGGACATTGCCGAGCAGATTCTGGGCGAGGATCTGACGCTTCGCTATCTGGCGTCGAACAATTCGATGCCTGGCGGCACGAAGAAGCAGCCGGTGCATTCCGATACGGGGCCGCTTTTCCCGGAGACGTATAATTTCACTACGCCGACGCACAGTCTGGTGCTTCACATTCCGATGTGCAATTTCACGGAGCTGAACGGAGCAACGGAATTTTATCCGGGAGGCACTCATCTGAATCCCGATCATATATTCAAGAATCCGAAGCTCATCCAGAAGCTCGGCGAAGTGATGCATTTCGAGCAGGCGATCATGCCCAAGGGCTCCTTCCTGATCCGGGACAAAAAAGTATGGCATCGCGGCTGCCCGAACCGGTCGGATCAACCGCGGGGCCTGTTCACCTTCATCTATCAGCGCGCCTGGGATTCCACCAGCGGAAGAATGCCGATTCCTAAGGATGTCTATGATTCCATGACTCCCCGCGTTCAGCAGCTGTTCCGCATGGAAGACATTGCGGAAGAATACACGCCGATGGACAATGTATACGGCTTGTACCACATCAAGGGGTAATAGCTGCCGATACCAGGGAGAACGATGCGAGGAGAGCGACGTACCATGAGCGATATCGTTCTCGGCCAGCCCGAAGAGTTCGCGGCGCTGCCGGCTAATATCGAGGTTGAGGGTTATCCTTACTACCTGATCTGGGAACGGAGCCGTTACCGGCTTCTGCCCCGCACTTGTCCAAGGGCGCTGCTTGCGCGGCGGAGCGGTGCTGGAACGTCTTTTCAATGGCTTCATCCGGAGGCGGAACCTTTCGCCGTCCTTGTAGCAGACGGTATGCTGAAGGCGCGCCGGATGGGATAATAAATCAAGAAAGCAGGCGGCCGGTTCGGATGGGCCGTCTGCTTTTTGACTTTAAGCATCTATAGGCTTCACTCTATGCAAACCGGTTTATTGTATGCGGGATTTCAGGAATAGAAAGGACTTGCGCCGTGATGGATACCGACAGAAACAGACCAACCCCGCCAACCGGCAAACTATCCGCAGACGCACGGCTGACGCTGCTGCTGCAGGGCTTGTTCACCTTTGCCTATGTCATGTCAGGAACGTTCCTGAATCTATACCTGTGGCGGCTGACGGAAGACCTTTGGGTGAACGGCTTTTATAATTTTATCGTCTTCATCTCGACGGCGATCAGCTTCCTGATCAGCGGCGGCTTCGCCAAGCGGTTCGGGAAAATGCCCGTGTTCCGAATCGGAATCGGTCTTTATACCGTATTCTACCTGTTCGTTGTTGCTGCCGGCACCCAGGTTGTCACCTATTACGAGCTGTTTGCGGTTTTTTTCGGAATCGCCAGCGGCTTGTACTGGATCGGCTTCTGGACGCTGACGTATGAAGTGTCGAACGACGGGAACAGGCTGCGGTTCATCGGCCTTAATTCCGTTGTTTCCACTGCCGCCAATCTGACAGCACCGCTTGTCTCTGCCGGAATCTTCCTTGTCATGCCCGGCTTGCATGGTTATCTGGTCATTTTTGCGCTTGCCTTTCTGTTCTATCTGGCTACGGCATTAATCAGCCACCGGATCCGCCATAAGGTGCCCAGCACGAGGGAGAAACGGTATTACATCCGTCATATGACCATCGTATTCCGACGGAATAAAGCATGGCGCAAGGCCGTATTCGGCAATCTGCTGTTTGGCGCCCGCCAGGGCGTGCAGCTGCTGCTGCCTGTTCTGCTGCTTTATCAGACGTTCGGGGAGGAGGATCGGATCGGCCTGCTGAACGCGGTGCTCTCCTTCTTCTCGATTCTCGCAAGCTATCTGTTCTCCCGGTTTGCCAAAGAAGCCCATATCCGCACCTGTCTGGCAGGCGGGGCTGTACTGACGACGGCGGGGGCCTGCCTGCTGATGACTGGCTTGTCTCCTGTTACGGTGGTCGGTTTTATGCTGGCGGGCGCAATCGGCAATCCGGTCATCCAGTCTTCTCTGGACGGCTATAACTACAAGCTGATCGGGGGGCTTCCCCTGCGGGGAGAGATGCGGATCGAAGCGCTGGTGCTGCGCGAGGTATGCTGGAATATCGGGCGTGCCTGCGCCGTGATGCTGATGGTGCTGATCGCTGACGATCTGAGCGGCTTCCGTTTGTCGGCCGTCGTCGTGTTCATTATGGCGGCACAGCTGCTGCTTGCTGTTTTTGTGGAGAAGCCTGCGCGCAGCACGAAGGAGCCAGCGGCATCGGCAGCGGGCTAGCCGGATCGGAACTGGAGCAACGATTTTCCGGCTTAGAAGGCCGAAACGGAGGCTGAATGAGGTGTAAGCCGGTTTTTCCTTGCAGGGGCAGCAGATAGAGTGTGAGGGCAGCCGGATCGACGCTGAAGTAAGGATTTTCCGGCTTAGAAGACCGAAACGGAGGCTGAATGGGGTGTAAGCCGGTTTTTCCTTGCAGGAGTCCCGGGGCAGCCGTTAGAGCATGGCGGAATCGGATCGGTGCAGCAGGAGCAGGGATTTTCGTTCAAAAACCCTCCATTTCTTTATTTTGTCTCAACGGAATCCGAATGCCCAGCTTATCGTCTATCCGGATTCCGGGCATGGATTTCTTTTTCAATATGCAGATTTGTTTAACAAGCATGTCTCCTTATCTCTCAAATAAAAGGACATTCCTTAATTGGATGACGAGGCTCTTGAGCTCGTATTCCTTCTCCAGATAAGCCAGCAGCGCTTGAATGAGCGGAGCGTTGGGACTATGCTTCTCCATCTCCGCTCTGAACAAGCCCAGAATCTCCTGAAGCTCCTGCCGATATGCGTTTCCGGATGGCAGCTCATTGATCAGCAGGCTGATATTTTCACAAATTTTTGCAATCATCTGCTCTTTATCCTCGATCTGGCCATCCATCCCGCGGTTCATATATTTCACAATCATCGTTTCTTTTAGCACCGGCTTTGGCTGGGCAAGCACGATATGTTCGACCAAAGCATCCAATCGATCGATGATCAGTGAGGCTGTTTCCTCGACGGAAATCGGTATCCCGCTCTGAATAATCCAGTTCAAATATTCCTTCAGAATGGCCTTGTACAAGGTGACCAGATCCCAAATATGAGGTTCAATAAACTGTCCGTACGTATTCAACATGCGTTCTTTATGCCAATTCAGCAATCTCACTCGTACACGAAGACGCAGCGGGACGAATTTGGCGTTTTGCTGGATGGGCAGCTCTTTAAAATCAACGAGCACAAACTTGTGCTTCATAAAATATTGGAGTTGAAAAATGGTCTGGCGCAGCATCAGTTCTTTCGGAGAATGTCCGTAAACAAGCTTGAGCTCCTCTACCTGTTCAAAAAAGACCTGCTGGCATTGATCGAATACATCATTAAATAGATCCTCCTTGGAAGGGAAATACTTATAGACGGAGCCTTTGGCAATTTGGCAATCATCCGCAATGTCCTGAATGGAGGTCGAAGGAAACCCGCGCTCCGAGAAAAGCCTTGAAGCCGAGCTGATAATTTCATGCTTGGTTACAATCATAATTACCATGTCCCCTCACTTGACAACTGTATGACCAATAGTACAAAATAATGAACATCGAGTCAACACGGTCTATGAATCATAATTATTATCGTAAGGAGTGAGCGGGAATGGAACCATTATTCAATTGGGAATCAACCGCGCTGATCGTTATCGATCTGCAGAAGGGTGTTGTAAGCGGCAATTATGCCCCCTACTCCGGGGAGCAGGTAACTGAAAAGGCCAAAGCGCTGGTCGACGTTTTTCGGGAAAAAGGATCGTTCGTCGGTCTGGTGCGGGTATCCAGCCAGGATGGGAAAGACATGCTGAGCCCGAAGGTGGATGCGGCACCGCCTCAAAGAGTCCGTGCGGAGGATTGGGATGAAATCATCCCCGAGATTGGTGTAACCGATACTGACCATGTGATTTCGAAGAAACAGTGGGGCGCATTTTATGGCACGGATCTTGATTTGCAGCTGCGCCGCCGCAGGCTGGATACAATCGTATTATGCGGCATTGCCTCCGGCATCGGGGTGGATACGACTGCCCGGGAAGCATTTCAGCATGGCTACCAGCTTATTTTTGCCAGCGATGCGATATCCGGTCTTACCCAGAACGAGCATGATTATGTCATGAGTGCGATCTTTCCGCGCATCGGACGGATTCGGACAACGGAAGAAATTTTGCAATCCGCCAATAGATGAAAACACGAATGCCCCGAAGGCGCCTGAACCTTCCGGGCTTTTTTGAAATATAAGCAAGTATAAAACACCTCCATACTTTGCTTATATTTCTGTGGGAAGAAACTTGGCTGCGCAGCCAAAGGGACGGCGACAGCCGTTTCTTCCTGGCCTTTTTACGAAGGAGACAATGGTTTATGAAAATATTTGAGAGCTTTCGCTCCGATGACTATTATCCCTGGCTGGTATTGACGGTAACCAGTCTTGGCGTATTTCTTGTCATTATCAACATCGGCACGCTTAACGTCGCGTTACCGGAAGTAAGCAGGCATTTTCATGCGGACGCCTTCACCTCCAGTTGGATTCTGCTGTCCTATATGCTGGTCAATACGATTTTGATCTTGATCTTCGGGCAAATATCGGATATTTTCGGGCGAACGAAGCTGTATCTGACCGGTATGACCATATTTACCATATCCAGCTTTGCGATAGGGTTCTCTCCCAACGCAGGCATATTAATTATGTTCAGAGTGATTCAAGCTGTAGGCGGAGCCATCGTGATTACCAACACGACAGCGCTGATTACGGATGTATTTCCCAAAGCCAAGCTTGGAACGGGTCTCAGTATCAATATATTGATAGCCTCTTCGGCGCAGTTGTTAGGACCGGTGCTGGGCGGAGTGGTTGCCGCAACGTGGGGGTGGCAGTGGGTATTCTGGTTCAATGTGCCGATCGGGCTGGTGGCGCTGGTTTGGGGGGCTTTTGTTTTACGCCGCACCCCGGTGGAGCGGTCGCAGGAAAAGATTGATTTGTGGGGCGGAGCCCTGGTTTTTGTGGCGCTGGGCGGTTTGGTCATCGCTTTGTCGGAAAGCTCCGAATTAGGCTGGGGAAGCGGAATCGTGCTCGGAGGCATCATTCTGTTTGTTATATTTACCCCCTTATTCGTCTGGCATGAGAGGCGTACTGCCTGGCCCGTCCTAGATCTGGGATTGTTTAAAAACCGCGGTTTCGCAATGGCGAATGTGGCGACATTCCTCAATTCCTTTTCCCGTTCGGCTGTTGTTCTGTTATTTGCGCTGTTCTTTCAATTCGCCTATAGGTTTAACGCTTTCGAAGCGGGCTTGAGAGTGCTGCCGGTAACGGTGGGGATGTTCCTCATTTCCCCGGTTGCCGGAATGCTGACCCGCAGAGTCAGCGTCCGTGTGCTGGCTTCGTCGGGCATCATTTTATCGCTGATCGGGCTGATGCTGCTGTTTGGGGTTCTGGAGGCTGAGCAGTCTTACCCGGTGCTGGCATGCGGCATGCTGCTTATTGGAATGGGGACCGGTTTGTTCATGACGCCCAATACGACGGTGATTATGTCCTCTGTTCCCGACAACAGGCGGGGCGTCGCCAACGGGCTCCGCTCGATGCTCAATAATATGGGACAGGTGCTGAGCACTGCCGTATCCTTGATGATTGTTGGTCTGGCATTGCCGCCAAGACTGAAGGATGTGCTGTATGCCGGCTCCGATGCCGTTCTGAACCGGACGGATCTGCAGCTCATTATCCGCGGCTATCAATGGGCGCTCATAGCTTTGGCGGTCGCTACAATACTTGCGCTGGCCGCTTCGCTGTTAAGGGAAGGCAGAGCGCAGCAGATTAAAGCGAATTGAAGAAAAATAGACTTCCGTCGTGTCCAGACAGCAATGCGGGAAAGTTTTCCTAAAAGGGGGCCGTCTTAGTAAACAATTTTTGATTTTTCAGTCCTCCCTTGAGCTGCACATATTTGCAAAAAGAACCTCCGCCCCCACTAAGCAGTGGATTCGGAGGTTCTTTTTTGTGAAATTATTGGGACAGCCCTTTTAAATATTTCATCCTCATCATTATATATGCATGCGATGGGCGGCAATACGCCGCTTTGTTGTCAGTCCCGTCGGCTCATGGCTTGAAACGGATGGCGGGTGACGCATTGCTCCAGCCACTTCGCATCCAGGCCGTTTGCTGCCGCAAAGGGGATAAATTCCGTGAACAAGCGGTGATAAGAATTTAACGTCCCGCCGCCCTCCTCTCCCACCGTGTACCAGCCCGTATCCTGAGACAACAAAATACGATCTCCGGCGCCATGTTCGATCAACTGCCGCAGAAGCACGGCATGCTTCTCATACGTGCCCGGCAGGATCGAGTCGATGGAGATCCACATGCCTGCTTCCGCAAGCTTCCGATGGATGGTCAAATCGGTGCAGGTTTGGGCATGCACCCAGATGAACCGTTCCCGCTCAAAATCGGCCTGCTTCATGATTTCGTCCGCATGGAGGGCGGTGTCTCCGCCAATGGTATGGCATTGAATGGGCAGGCCGGTCTCCTGCGAAGCGCGAATGGCTGCGCGCAGGATCTTCTCCTGCGTGTCATTTATGGCTGTTCCGTCATTGAGCGCAATCTTGATAAAGCCGGGATAAACGCCGCTGTCTCCGATGCCGTCCTTGGCCTCCCGTATCCAGAGAGCGGCCAATTCCCCTTCGTCCGCTTCATAAGCGTAAGCCGGCAAATAGGGGCTTTTGTATAAACCGGTATTCGTTATGATGTGCAGTCCCGATTGTTCCGCGAGTGCCTTCAGTATGTAAGGATCCCGCCCCAGATATTGAGGCGCGCAGTCCACAAAAGTGGAGCAGCCGCTTTCTTTGAGCTTCACGAGGAGGGGGAGGATGCTTGCAATGACCTCCTCATTATCATAATCGGACGGCTTGAGCTTCCCGTCCCCGACAAATCCGACCATCACATGCTCATGCACGAGAATGCGACCTGCAGCTTGTTCATCGATGGAACCGGTTACCGTTTGAAGCATCGACAACACTCCTCCGCATCATTTGATACCTATGATTATACCCGATTATATTAACCGGAATATAGTATAATTGTAGCATGCTTGATAACGATTTGAGCAGAAGTTATACGAAGGAGGATTAGGAATTGAACAGATTTCCTGGGAAAAGAATGCGGATGACAGGGATCATGATCATATGTCTCATGATGCTGCTGTTATCCGCATGCGCGGTTAATACGGCCGGGACCGGGCAGCAGGCGGCGAAGCCGGATCCCGGGATGCAGATAGAGCAGAAGGCGGAAGTACCGCCGCCCGATCAGAAGAATCCTGCAAAATCTGCCCTTCCGGTTCACGAGGCAGAACCGGAGAAGAGTCCCGCAAGCGAAGCAGCCATCCAACCTGTTGCCCAAGAGACGCAAGCGGCGGACAAAAAGGATGCGGACATGCAGCAGCCACTGGCGATTGCGAAGAAACGGAATTTGCCCAAAGGTTTTGTCTATCTGGATGAGGCGATCCCCTCCGCACAATTCGATATCCGCTATTATGGAGATTATAATTTTATCGGGAAACGAATTGACGGCTATAATGCACCGTTTGCGATCATGTCGGCCGAGGCGGCCAATGCGCTGAAGGCGGTCGGCAAGGATTTGGCTGCCCAGGGCTATTTGCTCAAAATCTTCGATGCCTACCGGCCGCAGAAGGCCGTGAATTATTTTGCGAGCTGGTCCAAAGACACCAAGGACGTCAAGATGAAGAAGATTTTCTACCCGGATGTGTAGAAAAAGGATCTGTTCAATGGCTATCTGGCAAAAAAATCGGGCCATTCCCGGGGCAGCACCGTTGATTTGACGGTCGTCAACGCGAAGACGGGAAAGGAAATCGACATGGGAAGCGGGTTTGATTTCCTGGGACCTGTCTCCACGCATGGGACGAAGAAGATCACGGCTGCGCAGACCCACAACCGCAATGTGCTGAAGAATGCGATGATCAAGGGGGGCTTCGAGCCCTACAGTAAGGAGTGGTGGCATTACACGCTGAAGAAAGAGCCTTATCCGAAGAAGTATTTTGATTTTGATGTGGAATAATGCCATCATACCTTACCCGAAAGAAGGGAATGCCAATGCAATTGAAGTGGCTGGAATGGGCCAAGCAGATCCAGGCGATAAGCCAGGCTGGACTTGCTTATTCCAAGGATATTTATGATCTGGACCGGTTTGAGCAGTTGCGGACATTAAGCATCGAAATTCTCAATTCGTATACCGGCGTGGAGACAGGGAAGATAAGAGAGCTGTTCGCAAGCGAGACGGGATACGCCACTCCGAAGGTTGATATACGCGGCGTGATTTTTCAGGATGACAAGCTGCTATTCGTAAAAGAGCGCATAGACGGGGCATGGGCATTGCCGGGCGGATGGGCGGATATCGGCTTGTCGCCGAAGGAGGTGGCTGTCAAAGAAGCGAAGGAAGAATCCGGCTATGACGTGCTGCCCGTGCGGCTGCTGGGAATCGTGGACAAGAAATTTCACGATCATCCGCCGTCACCTTCGCATGTATATAAGATTTTTATACAGTGCGAGATTATTGGCGGCGAAGCGCAGGCAAGCATGGAGACTCTGGATGTTGGATTCTTTGGGGAGCATGAGCTGCCGGAGTTATCCACGGACCGCAATACGGAGAAGCAAATCCGCAGGCTGTTCGAATTGTGCCGTACGGACAGCGGGGAAATCATGTTCGATTAGGGAACCTGTTCCAGTTAATAAAGCTTTAAGGAAAGCCTGTCTGCCCTGGCAGGTTTTTTTGCGTCAGCTCAGATGGTCATTTGCGTCATATTCATGTGATATATATGAAAGCGTTGTACCTCAATTAACCAATGAGATTTTTGATTTAAGTATGAGTTGAATAATCTGCTCTCCCACCAAAACAGGGATAAACTCAAACAATTTTATGTCATCTATGTTGACATCATTAAGATATTCTTTTATATTATTAATATCACTGGAGAATATAAAAGATTGATAGAGCCAATTTTCTTGATTACATCATAAAATTTTCTTGTTATACCCAAATTACAGTAATTTTCTTTCTATTTAATCCAATGGAGAAAATAAAGAGGGGATCCAGCCTTGAAGAAACATGATCAGGACTTCATGAAGCGGCAGAATCGGCTGACGGTTTTTGAAATTATCAAAAACCAGGCTCCCATCTCACGGGCTGCCATTGCCAAACAAACCGGAATGAGCGCAACAACGGTAAGCCGCATTGTCGGAGAACTGGCTGATCAGGGCTATATACTGGAATCCGATCAGGTATCGGTTGGCCTGGGCCGCAAATCAACGCTTCTCGGCATCGCAGACACCTCGGTCCTGTCGGTCGGCGTTGAGCTGGACAGCCATCAGATGAATATCGGCATTGTCGATATTCAAGGGAATATCGTATGCAGCAGCAAATACGCCCGCACTAGCGACGAGAAGCCGGATGTTACGCTCATGCGGATCAGTGAGGCCATCCATGATCTTATGGAACAACACGGGATTGATAAAACCCGCGCAGTCGGAGTCGGGATGGGACTTCCCGGCATTGTCAACAACCAGACAGGCATCGTTGTTTTCTCGGTTCAGCTCGGCTGGAAGAACGTGCAGCTGGCAGAGCGCTTGAAGGAGCTCACCGGCTACGAAGTTGCGGTGGATAACGAACTGAAGGTCAAGGCGCTGGCCGAGCATCTGAAAGGAGCCGCCATCGGCTCCAGGCGCACGGCGCTGCTTGGTTTTGGCAATGGCGTTGGCTCTGCGCTTATTCTTGAGGGCGAGATATACCGCGGGGAAACAAACAGCGCGGGTGAAATCGGCCATACGACCATTGACCCGAGCGGCATGATGTGCGAGTGCGGCAAAGCGGGCTGCCTGCAAACCTACATTAATATCAGCTCGCTTCTATCCGAGGCCAACAAAATCAGACCGATTGCGACGATTGAGGAGCTGTTCGCAGCAAGGCAGGCGGGCGAGGGATGGGCGAAATATTTGATTGAGCGTGCTTTGCAGTACATCGCCATTACAGTTAACAACGTCGTCTGCATGTATAACCCGGATAGCGTCATCCTGAGCGGCGAGCTGGTGGACAAGTTTCCCGCCATTTACGAAGAGGTGGAGGAGCTGTGCACGAAGGAGATCATATGGGAACCGCTTCGTGGATCATTTCGCATCTTCCGCTCCGAGCTGAATGAACGGGGTGTCATGATTGGCTCCGGATTGCTCTCGCAGATGAGGTTCTTCAAGCTTGATTAGCAGAAACACGTCATTTTGCCTGCTTCAATTAAGAATATTCTTCAGACCTGCAGTTCCCTTGGCGATGCAAGGTGTGAAGCGATTCTATAGATCAAATATTTCTTTGGGGAGTTGGATAAACATGAGGTTTAAAGGTAAAAGTTGGTCTTTGATCATGCTGCTTATGATCGTCGCAGTTGTCGTGTCGGCTTGTGGAGGCAATAACAGCAATAACGGCGGTACAGAGAATACAGGGAATGCCGCGAATACGGGAAACACGGCTACGGATACAGCAGAACAGCCGGCAGCCACGAAAGACGGCAATGATATTGTCATAGCGGTTAACGCCAACTTTATTACACTCGATCCCCATAATACGAGCGATACGCTGTCTATCAGCGGCTCGAGATCGATTTATGAAGGCTTGATGGGCTTTGACGAGAATATGGCCCTGGTCCCGGCCTTGGCTGACAGCTACAAAATAAGCGATGACGGTCTTACTTACACCTTCACGCTGCATGAGAATGTGAAGTTCCAGGATGGAACGGACTTCAACGCGGATGCGGTCAAGATTAATATTGAACGCATTCTGGATGAGAAGAACAACCTGAGAATGCGCAAAAGCTTCACGAAGGTTGCCAAAGTTGAAACGCCTGATGCAAAAACAGTGGTCATTACACTGAGCGAGCCGTACAATGCCTTCTTGAATAAAATGGCGATGGCGCTGATGATCAGCCCTGCCGCGCTGGAGAAGTTCGGCGATAAAATCGGCCAAAATCCGGTTGGCACAGGTCCATTCAAAATGAAAGAATGGGTGCAGGGCGACCGCCTGGTCGTAGAAAAGAATGCCGACTACTGGCAGGAAGGACTTCCTAAGGTAGACAGCATTACCTTCAAGCCCGTACCGGAGAACGGTTCGCGTATCGCGATGCTCAAAACGGGTGAGGCCGATTTCATCTACCCGATGCCGACGGAGCAGGTCGCCGAGGTTGAAGGCAAAGATGGCATCGTAGTGGATAAAGCCGATTCCACGATTGTCCGCTATATTACATTAAACACGTTGAAAGCTCCCTATGATGACGTGAAGATACGTCAAGCCATTAACTATGCGATCGATAAGGATGCTTATATTAAAGTCGTCAAATCGGGTCTTGCCACAAAGCTGGATTCCACCATGTCATCCAAAACGCAATATTATGCACAGCAAATGGGCTATGACTACGATATCGAAAAAGCGAAGTCGCTGCTTGCGGATGCGGGTTATCCGGACGGCTTCGAAGCGGAAATCTGGGGCGAGAATGATTCCGAATCCGTAAAAGGCATGCAGTTCATTCAACAGCAGCTGGCGCTGGTAGGAATCAAGCTGGAAGTGAAGTCGATGGAAGGCGCGACACTGTCCGACCAAATCAACTCGGCTGCAACACCTGAGGACGCCAAAATTCAAATGTGGTACGTAAGCTGGTCGCCATCCTCCGGCGATGCGGATGGCGCGACAAGAGGTTTGTTCAGCAGTGATATGTTCCCTCCTGCAGGCTCGAACACGGCTTACTACAAAAACGACAACGTAGATAAATGGATTGAGGAAGCCAATAAGGCGACAGATCCGGAGAAGGCGAAAGCCATCTACGGCGACATCCAAAAAACGATCTGGGAAGATGCGCCTTGGGCGTTCCTGGGCGTCGATCAAACGATTACCGGCAAGAAATCCTATGTGGACGGCGTTAAGGTATATCCGGACGGCTCCATTAACGTGAAAAATGCCGAAATCAAAAAGTAATCTAATATGTCTTTAAATGATCGAAGAATGGCTTGGGGCTGCTTCTGAATCCATATTCAGATAGCGCCCCTTCCTATTTTGAAGGAGGCTCGCGATTTGGGAAGATATACATTGCAGAGAATTATCGGAGTCATTCCGCTGCTGTTTGTCGTATCCGTGCTGGTGTTTATGTTTATTCATCTCATCCCCGGCGACCCGGCACGGCTCGTGGCGGGAAAAGACGCTACGCTTGAAGAGATCAACGCCATCCGTGCCACGCTTGGTCTGGATCTTCCCTTATGGCAGCAGTATATCCACTATATGGGCGATTTATTGCAAGGGAATCTCGGAACCTCGCTCAAGACAGGTCTGCCGGTGACGGAAACGCTGCAAAGCCGCTTCATGCCGACGATTTGGCTGACGCTTGTCAGTATGGGCTGGGCACTGGTCGCCGGCGTGCTGATCGGAATTGTTTCTGCCATTAACCGCAACAAATGGCCGGATTACAGCGGGATGCTGGCAGCGATCTCCGGTATCTCGGTTCCGGGCTTCTGGCTCGGTCTCGTTCTGATTCAATTATTTTCGGTTGAGCTGGGCTGGTTCCCTACAGGCGGTATTGATTCCTGGAAAAGCTATGTGCTGCCATCCATTACACTCGGAGCGGGCATTATGTCCATGCTCGCGCGTTTTTCCCGTTCTTCCATGCTGGAGACGATGCGGGAGGATTATATCCGGACAGGCCGGGCTAAAGGCTTGCACGAATTCATTGTCGTCGGGCGGCATGCGCTGCGCAACTCGCTGATTCAGGTCGTTACCGTTGCGGGACTCCAGTTCGGCTTCCTGCTCGGCGGATCGGTTATGGTGGAGACGGTATTCAGCATTCCCGGCCTTGGGAGGCTGCTCGTCGACTCCATTTCATTCCGCGATTATACGGTTATTCAGGCGGAGCTGCTGCTGTTCGCCACCGAATTTATTCTGATCAATCTGATTGTTGATTTGCTGTACGGCGTATTGAATCCGAAAATCCGTTATTCGTCGAACTAAGCTGCGCATGCGGAAACGTCTTCCGATCGCTGTTGTACCCCTGAATTTTTTTATTTTGGATACCTTTATCTGTTAAATTCGGAGTACAAAGGCGAACGCTTACGCTTCTCCAGACTATTTCCGCCTGCTCCGCCGGTTAATCTCCGGATTAATACTAAGTAAAACTAAGAAGTTATTTGTTTTGAAGTGATTCGTTGAAGCAAATGCTCGACAAAACTAAGCTTGTAGGTTTTGTTTTGAAGTGACTCAGGGCAGCATCGCTAAAACAAAACTTTTAGGAGGTACAATTATGAACCATACTCCGACGGTTAATGGAGCCGGGTCTTCCGCGCCGGTACAAGTGCTTGCGCCGGAACCCTCCGCAAGCCGCATCGCGGAGTTTTTCCGCAAATTCAGCAAACAGCGTTTGTCGCTGGCGGCCGGGATTTTTATTATCCTGCTTGTGATGGTTGGCATCTTTGGCCCTTATTTGACGCCTTATAATCCCGATCTGCCGAACTACGATGAACTGCTGTCGGGGCCTTCAGCGAAGCATTGGGCAGGGACGGATGAATATGGCCGGGATATTATGAGCCGCCTTATCGATGGAACAAGACTGTCGCTCGCGGTCAGCCTCAGCGCGGTGCTGATTGCGGCTGTTGCCGGGACGTTCCTCGGTCTGCTTAGCGGTTATTACGGCGGGTGGACGGATAAGCTCATCATGCGCGGCAGCGACGTTATGTTCTCATTCCCTGATTTATTGCTCGCCATCGGGATCGTTGCAATCCTCGGTCCGGGCTTGTCCAATGTCGTGATTGCGGTAGCCGTATTCGGTATTCCATCCTTTGCCCGTATTATCCGCAGCGTTACGCTGTCGGCCAAGGAAACGCTGTTTGTGGAAGCGGCCCGCTCGATGGGGGCGAAGAACGGCCGTATCATTTGGCGGCATATTTTTCCCGAGACGCTGCCAAGCGTTATTGTGAATTTGACCATGAAGATCGGAACGGCCATTCTTGCGGCGTCTTCCCTGAGCTTTCTCGGTATGGGAGCGAAGGCGACCGAGCCGGATTGGGGCGCCATGCTCAGCATGGGGCGCGATTATTTGAGCATTGCTCCGCATGTCGTTTATTTTCCCGGCATTGCGATCTTTTTGACTGTGCTGGCTTTTAACCTGGTAGGGGACGGCCTGCGCGACGCTCTTGATCCCAAGACGAAAAACTAAGGGGGGATAAGCTGTGACGCAAAAATTGCTGGAAGTGCAAGGCTTGAAAACGGAATTTAAACGCGGCAGCGGAAGTGTAATGGCGGTGGCCGGCGTTGATTTTCATATCAATAAAGGGGAAGTGCTCGGGCTCGTAGGCGAATCCGGCTGCGGCAAGAGCGTGACCTCGCTGTCGATCATGAGACTGCTCAAGGATACGTCCGGACGTATCGCCGGCGGGTCTGTCCGTTTCGAGGGGAATGACCTGACCCAAATCAAGGAGGCGGAGATGCGCCGCATTCGCGGTCAGGATCTGGCTATGATTTTTCAGGAGCCGATGACGTCATTGAATCCGGTCCTCAAAATCGGGAAGCAGCTGATGGAGCCGATTATGCTGCATATGGGCTATGGCCGGAAACAGGCCCGCGAGCATGCGGTTCATACTCTGAAGCTTGTAGGCATTCCCCGTGCGGAGGAAGTGATGAACGATTATCAGCATCAGCTCTCCGGCGGGATGCGGCAGCGGGTCATGATTGCGATGGCGATGTCCTGCAATCCGAAGCTGCTTATTGCAGACGAACCGACGACTGCGCTGGATGTGACCATTCAGGCGCAAATTCTTGATCTGATGAAGCGGCTGAAGGAAGAACAAAACATGGGCATGCTGCTCATCACGCATGATCTTGGCGTTGTTGCCGAGATGTGCGACAGGGTTGTAGTTATGTATGCCGGGCGTGTAGTTGAAGAGGCATCTGTGAAAGATTTGTTCGATAATCCGCAGCATCCCTATACGAAGGGGCTTATTCATTCGGTGCCGAAGCTTCGCCAGAAGGTGCGACGGCTCGATTCGATCCCGGGCAATGTTCCGGATCTGTCGCATATGCCGGCAGGCTGCAAATTTGCGCCGCGCTGCCCGTATGTGATGGAGCGCTGCCTGACGCAGGAGCCGGACCTGCTGCCGGTCGAGGGACTCCAAGGTCGTAAAAGCCGCTGCTGGCTGTCGCAGCAGACGGATCAGGAAGGAGGCGAGAGCGCATGAAGGAGACTCCGCTTATTGAAGTCAAAGGACTCCGGAAGTCGTTTGCGGTCCAGAAGGGGTGGCTGGGCGCCAAAAAATATTTGAATGCGGTCGACGGCATTTCCTTTGCGATCCGCAAAGGAGAGACGTTCAGCCTTGTCGGGGAGAGCGGCTGCGGCAAGTCGACGACAGGCCGGCTCGTGACGCGGCTGCTTAAGCCGGGAGGCGGCGAAGTATACTTCAACGGCCAGGATATTACGGATTTGAACGATAATCAGATGCGGCCGATCCGCAAGGAAATGCAGATGGTGTTCCAGGATCCGTATGCCTCGCTCAACCCGCGGATGAAAGTGAAGGATATTGTAGCCGAGCCGCTGCTCATTCATACGAAGCTCAGCCCGAAGGAGCGGGACAAGCTGGCTCGCGAGCTGCTGGAAACGGTGGGTCTGAGCGGCCTGCATGCCGAGCGCTTCGCCCATGAATTCAGCGGCGGTCAGCGGCAGCGGATCGGAATTGCGCGCGCGCTGTCCGTCCGTCCAAGCCTGATTGTGGCGGATGAGCCGGTCTCCGCGCTGGATGTGTCGATCCAATCCCAGGTGCTTAATCTGCTGCAGGACCTCCAGGAGCAGTATGGGCTCACGTATTTATTTATTTCCCATGACCTGAGCGTAGTGGAGCATATCAGCGACCGAATCGGGGTCATGTATCTGGGTTCTCTGGTAGAAACGGCGGGTAAGGACAGTCTGTATGATCGTCCTCTGCACCCGTATACGCAGGCGCTCCTGTCATCTGTGCCTGTTCCCGATCCAAGCGCGAAGAGGGAGAGGATCATTCTGAAGGGAGATATCCCCAGCCCCGTAGATCCTCCGTCAGGCTGCCGTTTCCACACACGCTGTCCTGCCTGTATGGAGGTATGCAAGCAGATAGCGCCTGTTTTCCAGGAAATCGAGCCGGGACATCAGGTAGCCTGCCATTTGTATGACGAAGAAGTAATGAAGTCGGCGCATTGAGCAGGGCGGCAATAGCTATTATGGACGGTTTTTGACTATTATAGTAGATAAGAGACCCCGAATATGAATGGAATAGAGGGAGCAGCCATGAAATTGACGATCGAACCCGCCCTGACGGCGGATGTCCGCATTCAGCCGGCATATGTGGAGGAGCCTTATCCCCTCAAGCTGCGCGAAGACCGCAAGCAGGCGGGGGTTGTAACCTGGCTGTACGGCAGGTCCGAAGACGAAACAGATATGCTCTCCATAGGCATGGGTGCACGCAAGAAGGTAACGCTGGAGCATATACGCCGCGCCGGTGGAACCAGCGCCCGCGCTGTGCTGCGCGAGGGCCGCGCTTCGGCGGCGCTTGTCCGGGGCCTTGCGGCTGCGGTCAGCAGCGAAGCTGGCCCGGCAGCAGACGAATGGCTGCAGGCCTGGCTGGAAGGCTGGCTGCTGGGCTTGTACCGGTTCGATAAATATCGGGGCTCGACCCGTAAAGAAGGGACGGCTGCTTTAAACATAGACCCGAGCGAGTGGACGGAGCTGTCGCCATCCGATCTGGATGCGGTAGTGGCGAAGGCGCGCATCCGGGCAGAAGGTGCGATGGCGGCGCGGGATCTTGTCAATGAAACGCCGGAAACGTTGAACCCGGGCGGTTTTGTTGAAGCGGTACTGGCGCGTTTTGCCGGTACGCCTGTTCACATTCATGTTTATCGCGGGCAGGAGCTCATTGACCGTCAAATGAACGGGCTGCTTGCGGTTGGAGCAGGCAGCAAGCATCCTCCCGCTTTGATTGAGCTGAAATACGAAGGCAATGCCGGGCTTCCTATGCTTGCGCTGATCGGCAAAGGCATAACGTTTGATATGGGCGGCATGAACGTGAAGACGGGCCGCGATATCAGCGACGCCCGGATGGATATGGGCGGAGCTGCCGCCGTCATCGGAGCCTTGGATATACTGGTCCGGCAGCAAGCGGATGTCAATGTCACCGCCCTTATTGCGGTGGCGGACAACCTGCCGGACGCGAGGGCTATGCTGCCTTCGTCTGTCATCCGTTATCCGAACGGGCTGACCGTTCAGGTTGCCAATACGGACGGGGAAGGCCGGCTTGTGCTGGCGGATGCGCTGCTGCACGCGGCGAAGCTTGGCGCCGCGGAAGCGATCGACATTGCGACGCTGACAGGCAATGTAGGGGCTGCTCTTGGTCTTGAACTCGCAGGCATATGGGGCGACTCCGAAATGACCAGCCGCCTTGTCGGGATCGGTGAGCGCAATGGGGAGCGGCTGTGGCCGATGCCCTTGGTGGATGAGTATGAGGCCGAGCTTCGCAGCGATTACGCGGACTTGCGCAATGTCGGTACTTCAACGCTCGCCGGGGCCATTACGGCGGCGCTGTTCATTAGGCGTTTTGTTGACGAGGCTATGAGCTGGGTGCATATCGATATGGCTGGTACGGTTCAATACAAGCAGGATGCCGGCTATTCCGAAGCGGGGGCGACCGGTTACGGCGCCAGGCTGCTCGCGGATTATGCCGTGATGCGTTCAAGTGAAAGAGAATAGAGAAAACAAGGAGGCATTGTTATGATTCTGGAGGTTATCGCTACATGTGTGCAGGACGCCATATTGGCCAAGCAAAGCGGGGCGGACCGGATTGAATTGATTACAGCCATTACCGAGGGCGGCTTAACGCCGGGGATCGGCATGATTGAGCAGGTGGCGGATACTGTGAGCATTCCGGTCAATGTCATGGTCCGGCCGCACAGCCGCTCCTTCAACTACGATACTTACGACATGGATGCCATCGTCGCAGAGATTAAAGCCATTGCCTCGACACGCGCTGCAGGCATTGTATTCGGAAGCCTTACCGGGGAAGGAAAGATTGACGAGCACGGACTGGAACGCGTTCTGGCAGCGGCAGGCAGACTGGACGTGACGTATCACCGCGCCTTCGACGAGCTGTCTGATCAATCAGCCGGATTGCGGACGTTGATGCGTTATCCGCAAATCTCGCGGGTATTAACTTCCGGCGGTTTTCCCACCGGAATGGACGCGGCGCACGTCATCCGCAGGCTGGTTGAGGAAGCAAGCGGCAGCAGACTGCGGATTCTTGCCGGCGGCGGAATGGCGGCGGAAGGAATTGCGGATTTTGTCCGCCAAACCGAAGTGACGGAGGTGCATTTTGGCACGGCAGTCCGTCTTGGGCGGTCAACTCTTGCGCCGATCGATCCTGCCGCGCTCCGGGCGCTGGCGGATACTCTGCATGAGGGAGCAGCCAACTGATTTACTACAAGAAGCTGAAAATAGGTGAATTTGATTTGCATAATATAGATAAATATGTAGTTGGAGTGGATCTGGGAGGGACGAAAATAGCAGCTGCGCTTTTCGACTCGAGCGGTAAAATGCTGAAGCGTGAACGTACGGAAACGGCGGGTGCAGCAACGGCGAGAGAGGTTGTCAAGCGCATTACCGGCATGGTTCAATCCGTCGCTGAAGGGCGCACGCTCACCGGTGTGGGGCTGGCATCGCCCGGTGCGGTCAACAGCCGGGACGGCATCGTGCTCCATGGCACGAATCTTCCGGAATGGACGAATATCCCCTTGAAGAAGTGGATGGAGGCGGAGCTTGGAGCCCCTGTGCAGGTCGTCAACGATGCGAACGCCGCCGCTTGGGGCGAATATGCAAGAGGAGCCGGCCGGGGTTCTGCAAATATGGTGTATGTGACCTTCAGCACCGGTATTGGAGCCGGCATCGTGCTGGACGGCGAACTGCTTCTGGGCACGAACTCCTTCGCCGGAGAACTGGGACATAACATTATCGATCCGGGGGGTCCTGTCTGCAGCTGCGGGCGCAATGGCTGCTGGGAGACATTCGCTTCGGGCACGGCCATCCGGAATGCGGCTCTGGTCCTGATGCAGGAAAGACCGTCGCTGATTGCGGAGCTTGCGGCTGCAAAGGGGGAAGAGGTTTCGTCCAGGACGGTATTCGAAGCCCGTGAGCAGGGGGATGCTGTCGCTCTTGAAGTAATCGAGCGGGCCATTCACTATATGGCGCTCGGTCTCGCCAATGCGGTTCATACTTTCAATCCGGACCGGATTGTTATTGGCGGAGGCGTGAGCAAGGCGGCCGGCCAGCTGTTCCCGCTGCTGCGCGAGGAGACGGAGAAGCTCGTAATGAAGCCTTACCAAGGTTCATACGAAATCGTTCCTGCCGGCCTGCACGACGATGTCGGACTTATCGGGGCTGCCGCTATGTTCCGGTTCCAGCCTGCTTCAACCGCTGCTAACTCCCATTGACCCGCTATGCCTCGGAGAATTATGATGAGGATAACAATTCGTTTTGAAGGAGATGGGTCCATGGCAGCTATCGCAAGACCTCCCTGCTAAGCCTTAAACACCAGTCCTCCACGTGCACCTCCTGATTCCGATTGAGCTTTTTAACAGCCCAATCCGATATCATGAAGGGAGCTCCTGATGGACTATACAACCAATCTGCGGATGCTGTACGCATTTCGCTTCTTTTCCAGCCTCATCCCGGCCTACGTCATCGAACGGCTGTACTGGGAGGAGCGGGGCATGACCATTCAGATGGTCGTGTATACGGAAATTATTTACGCCTTGACGATTGTTCTTCTGGAGATTCCTACAGGCGTGATGGCCGACAAATGGGGACGCAAAAGGATGCTGGTACTAAGTGCCGTGCTCGGCTGCAGCGAGTTTGTGATTCTGCTGCTTGCGGATGAATTCTGGCATTTTGCCCTGGTCGTCTTCCTGGCTGGCATCAGCCGTTCGGCCGGCAGCGGCACGGAGAATGCCCTGCTCTACGATTCGCTGGTGCTGCAGGGAAAGGCGGCTTCGTTCGAAAAACAACTGGGCTTCCTCAATGCCTGCGACTTCATTGGCGCCATCCTGGCCGCATTATGCGGAAGCTTTCTAGCCAGCCGGTTTGGCCTGGAGCTGAACTACTGGATTTCGCTCGGGAGCGCGCTGATTGCTCTGTTCATCTCGTTCCTCCTGGTGGAACCGGCAGCGGCAGCGGACGATGCTCCGGAAGAAGAAACGATACCTTTCAAACAGTATGTCGCAGTGTCTCTTCGCTTCTTCCGGTCAAACCCCGGGGTCAGCCTTGTCGTGGTTTCGGGAATGGTGACAGGAACAGCGGTAGGCTTCATCGATGAATTCTGGCAGCTGTATGCAGAACGACTGGAGATGCCGGTTGTCTATTTTGGCGTTCTATCTACCGCGCTCATGCTCCTGCGGCTTCCCGGCAACCTTCTGGCCCATCTGCTGATCGGGCGTTTCAGCTACAGGATTCTGCTTATAACCGTGACCGCTATATTCGCTGTCGGCTTTGCCTTTGCGGCTGCGAGCCGGGACTACGGCGGTCTTGCCGCTCTGCTGCTTGTCTGTCTGTTCTCCGGCGTGATGGAGCCTCTTGTCAGCGGCTGTCTGCATCATCGGATCGATTCCTCCACGAGGGCGACGATCGATTCATTCCAGTCACTGGGACTGAATCTGATTCACATCCTGGCAGGTCTTGGCTTCGGCTATTTCTCGTCCCGGTACGACGTATTCGGCGGTTATGGCTTCATCGGGCTACTATGCTTTGCTTTCCTCGTGTGGTTCATCACCGCTTCGCGATTGATCAAACATGAGGAGAAAAGCAGTGCCCGTGCGAAGGCTTAATCATCTCTGTGCCTCTGTGCTTGTAAAGCAGGCGGATAAAAAGGGACTGCCCGAGGGTTTTGAAAAACCTGAGGAGCAGTCCCTTTCTAAATGTAAAAGTATGGATCCATACGTTGTGAAGAAGCATGCTGCGCTTCTAGAGGACGGCAAGAGCCGAGCTGTTCTTCTTACGTACAGGAAGGCATGATGGAGGCTGCGTCCACCGGGCCGAGACCGGCTCAGCTCGTAATGAGGGCAAGCACAATCACGTCGAGGAAGATCTGCGTGACCTCGTGCTTGAGATATTTTTTCAGCAATCCTTCGACCTTGAACCCGCATTTTTTCAATAAACGGATAGAAGCTTCATTCTCTGGCCGCACATCGGCCTGAATCCGGTGCGCCCCGATATGATGGGCACCGTAAGCCGTTACTTGCTCCAGCGCCTCGGTCATCAGCCCCTGATTCCAGTAAGGCCGTGCCAGCTCAAAACCGATCGTAATCGGGAACAGCGGTTCCGTCTCGAATGTTCCTCTAAGGGGCATGTACATAATCGTGCCGATCAGAGCATCATCCGTCTTTCTGGCAATCCCCCACGGCAGGAGCGACTTCATCTCATAATGCTCGTTCCAGGATTGAATCAGCTCCCGTGCTTCTTCTACCGAGCCGGGACCGTACCAATCCAGAAATCTCGTAACCTGCGCATCGGCGTATACGCTGTACAAATCATGATCGTCCGAGATTCTTATCTGTCTTAAATGCAAACGTTTGGTCTGCAGCAGCGGGAATGGCTGCGAGCCATTAATCATCAGACATACCGGCTTTCGCTAGGGAGTGGATAGAGTCATTATAGGCCTGGAAGATGAAGAGAAGATGAAGGCGGTGGAATATAGTAGAAATTGTACGGAAGGCAGGCGGATTGCGTCTATGCCAACAATCGAATCCGGAAACAAAAGTTGCCGGCCGGAAGGAATCATGCTATTCTTTCACAAACCAGACCCCATCATCATCTTCCCGTTTATAATACCGAGGATTGGATGTACGAGGAATTCGAGACCGGAAAGCAGGTAAGATCGATACGCAGAACGATTTCCGAAGGCGAGAGCATGCTGTTCAATTCGCTTGTTCTTGATATGCATCCTTATGTGGGGGACGAGATATTTGCCAGGGAAGAGGGGCTTTTCCAGAAAAGGCTGGTTGCGGGCGCGATGGTCTTCAGCTATGGCTTGGGGTTAATGGCACACAATAATATCCATACTTTCAGCTACGGCTACGACAAGCTTAGATTTATCAAGCCCGTCTTCATAGGCGATACCATCTATACAGTCAGAACTCATATGGACAAAAGACCGAAGTATAAGGAAATGGGACTTATCCGCGTGAGCTATGAAATCTATAAGAACGAGGGTGAGCTTGCGCTGTATTGCGAGCATCTGCAAACGGTCAAGTATCGCCATCCGGAGCAGTGGCAGGATCAGGTCGAGAAGAAGCAAGGCATTTCTGAATAAGTATGTCCGGACTTGGGGTTGTTCCAACAGCGGTCCTATGAATCAGTCATCTGAATTTTATACAAAAGAACCTCCGGGTCCACTGCTTAAGTGGGGTCGGAGGTTCTTTTGACTACCAAAATAACGTCAGGCAATTATGACCGTCATCATATCATGACACCGGATAAGAGTATCTGCGGCTTATTCGTTGAGGAACAGCTCCGCTTTGCTCTGAATGAGCTTTGCAACGTCAGCCGCCGATTTCTGGCCCTTAAAGAATGCCTCGCCTTCCTCCGTAATGATATCGGTTATCTTCGAATTTCCGCCGACGGCATGAACCGCTTCCGTCACGCTGCCTTCCAGCCCGTCAAGCAGAGCGGGGTCGAACTTGAACGCGTCGGTTTCCGCAGGGCCGTTCTTGTAGGCAGGCACCTCTCCTTTGGCGCGCAGCTCCTTGATCTGCTTGTCGAAGGCGATTCGGTTGATCGAAAAGCCGGTGTTGCCGAGTGAAAGATTCGGCTCGGCCTCGCCTTGCTCCGACAGAATAAACTTGACGAAATCCCAGGCCTGCTGCTTGACGGGCGAGGCGGCATTTATTCCGATCGTTCCATTGGGGGTGAAATAGCCGCCCGCTCCCAGTTCCTGCGCATGCGGTTTCGTATACAGCTCCCCCTCCCCGCCATAACTGCCCAGTGTCAACAAAAACTCCATAGGCGACTGGATTTGCATTTCCTGAAAATAAGTATGTGTTTTTGTCCGTTTGCCGCCGGCCACAGCGTCGAAAACAACTCCGTCGTCGAACATCTTTTTGACTTGCTCCATCAGGCTGGTAAAGGATGCCGAATCGAACTTTGCCTTGCGGCTGGCCTCGTCGACGAACAGGGCATAATTGTCGCTGACCATCTCGGTCAGCAGATAGGCAGGGTCGCTGACCAGCGCGTTCGGGTACTCGCCCTTCTGTGCCAGCTGCTTCGCCGTTTCGACAAAATCATTCCACGTCCAATTTGTGTCATCCACTTGGACGCCGGCCTTTGCTATGGCATCTTTGTCGCCGACCAAGCCGTCAAGGAAAAATGACAGCGGTAAACTGTAGAGTCCTCCGCCAATTTGCGTATTGTCCAAAATATTGGTGAAATAATCCTCCTTCCTGAAGGCCGCATCCTGCTTCATCAGATCGTTGAAATCGGCGAGCAGATGCCGGCTTGCATATTGGCCGGCCGGCAGCATATCCAATTCCATCAGGTCGGGTCCCTTGCCGGCCAGCATTGCCGTATTCGTGGTCGTGACAAATTTCTCGATATTGGCCAACTGCGTATCCAGATCCGTAAATTCGGCTTGCGCGGTCTGCAGCTCGATCTCAACATTGGGATGGGCCGCCTCATACTTCTTCTTGGCCGACTGCAGCTGCTCGCTTGGGGTGAACGTCGCAAACACAAGCTTTACAGGGCCGGCCGGCGCTTCGTCCCCGCCCTCTGCCTGACCGTTCGTTCCCGACGCAGAATTGCCGTCCGCATCCGCCTTTCCCTGGTTTTGAACGGACGCGGTCACTTTGCTCCCCGCATTATTCCCGCCGCTGCCGCTGTTTCCGGTACAGGCGGAAAGACAGAGCAGTATCAGACAAACTACGATCGTAAATCCGGTTTTCTTCATGATAAGCCACCTTTTCTCATTTGTTTTCCTGCATTGAATTGCCGCCCTATAAGCGTTGACCCATTAAATGTAAAGCAAAGATATGTCCATTTTTTCATCAATTTGTTAATAAATTGTCTCTGAATCCGCCCATTGCCGCACATGGCATAAGAAAAAAAGACCGTCAGGGACAATATGAAGTGCACCCCTTAGAATAGACATTGGAAAAACCCCCTGGTTATTCCGATGAATTCTAAGGGGTGCATTTTTATGGCGATTAAAGGACAAAAGTATCAATACTATCCAGAATCGGTGAAGCGTGAAGCGATTCGATTGCATGTGGAGGAAAAGTGGTCGTACCGAGAGATCACGGAACACTTGGGAATTCATGATAAGGATCGAATAAAAAAATGGATGAGGAAGTATCGTGAGGAAGGCGAGCGTCTTTTTGAGGATCGCAGAGGTAATCCATTTCGGGAGACAACCGAAGAATATCGGTATGTGAAGCGGTTGGAGATGGAGATTACTGTGCTAAAAAAGTGGTTAGCCATCTTGAATCAGGAGGTGTGCAAGAGAAGCGGCAGGTCGTCGAGGCTTTAAAGGGGCCGTATACGGTCAAGCAGTTGTGTGATTATCTACAGCTTTCACGGAGCGGCTATTATCAATATTTGAAGAGGCAAAGCGAAGACCGCGACAAGGGACTGAAAGCGCGCATCCAAGCGATTTATGTGAAGCGAGAGAAA